>NZ_JAJTMX010000003.1:0-1297041 GCF_021297775.1 Legionella sp. 16cNR16C | reverse complement strand
GATTGGTATAAATCAGGTAATAATTCTGCTTGACAGAAACCCACAAGCATTAATGAATATTTTAGCCCAACACCCCTTCATTCCTGGAGGCCTTCTTCTCGATGACTTAATCTATAAAATGATTGTGAAAAATTGTCTTGCGAAATTAGAGCCATTATTTAAAAAGTGCCTTCCTCAAGTTGTGGAAGCATGCATTGCCAGCATTCATGACTTCAAACGGTTTGCAACAGGTGCTTCCGCGTACTTGAATGAAGCTTTGGCACTCATAGAGGCTGATGATGAGCTCCGTCTGCGTTTTCTTGAAAACAGCCCCCTGTCGCAAGAAGAGCTTGAAGAATTTACAAGCCAATACCCCTCTTGTAAAGATCAGCTATGTAGCCTGGTTGGCGCATTGCGACAACCAGGTTTTCAATCCTGATAACCTAATCCCCAATTTCGCAGAAGACTCCCGTTCCTGATGGATTGATGAACGCCAGAACAGGCACAGGAATTTCGACTTTCTAAATAAGAGTAAAAATGAATTGCTTCGATGAGAAAAATCACGTCGATATCGCGCACTTGTAGCAAACCCGGTTGTCGCAATGCGCGCCAACCAAGGCTACGCTGCTAATATTGCAAATAAATTATCTTTTCAACGTCATCCTGAACGCAGTGAAGGATCTCCTGAATCTGGCTCAGTTCTAAGCTGTTTGAGATCCTTCGCTACGCTCAGGATGACGTACCTGGGGAGTTACATTTTTTTGTAAACCAAAGAACTAAATCATCATCAAGCGGGTAACTTTTTCCAGGGATAGTTGGTTGATAATTATAGGTTATGCCTTTACCATCGGGAATGTAGCCACGATTAATATACAGTTTTTGTGCAGAACCATAATCTGCATAGAGACCTACACCAATTCCTACCATTTTATATTTTAACGCGGCTTCCTTCTCTGCTTTTTCCATCAGAGCTGTGCCAATACCCAATTTTCTGAAAGCCGGTAATACATTTAAGTCCATTATTTCAGGAATATTATTTTCTTTAAAACCACTATATTGTGACTCCCATTTTAAAGTCACATAACCTGCAAAATGATCTTCCAGATAGGCCACCAAAATTATACGCTTTTG
Source organism: Legionella sp. 16cNR16C (assembly GCF_021297775.1). NCBI lineage: Bacteria > Pseudomonadati > Pseudomonadota > Gammaproteobacteria > Legionellales > Legionellaceae > Legionella > Legionella sp. 16cNR16C. Next base: position 1,295,931 of record NZ_JAJTMX010000003.1, on the reverse strand, counting down.
TTTCTGTTGCTCATTCAGATATTGCTCAAATATAGAGGCTGGCTTTCCTGTCCAATTGGATTGAGTAAAGCCCTCAACGATAACAGGAATATCAGATGGTGTTAGCAGCCTTAATGACAAGGAGCGATGCCTTAGAGCTTTCTCCATAACAAAATTGGTGAGTTGACAGCCTCTGATAGTAACACTTTGCTTCTTAATTACTTGAAACCCTCTTTTTTCAAAAAAGGGTTTGGCGGTAATACTGACCTCAGCATATATCCGGGGTACGTTATTTTCTTTTGCCTTTTTTTCTATTGCAGTCATTAATGCAGAGGCAACCCCTTGATTTTGGAATTCATGATGAACATAAAAACAATCGATATGCCCATCAGGCTCAAACTCAGCAAATCCGACTATTGTGTTTTCTAACAAGGCAACGACAGGAGTAATTTTCTCCCATTTCTGCTTCCATCCATTTAATTCCAAGGATGTAGAAGGGGCCCAGGCATTGATTTGCTCCGGCGAATAATCGCGGATGTTGATGTTATGAATTGTATTGTAATAAATACCTGCCAAATCCTGCGCATCATTTTCTTTATATTGTCTGATTGTAATTTTATTCTTCATACAGATTCTCAAAATTTAATATTTTTTAAACTGAAGCGATATGCATAAACAAGGTGATTTTATATCTTTTTTGCTAAGAGGGGTTAAAATCTTAGCTTTTGGCCAAGACGTAGGTCAGTCAATGAATTAGAAGCTGTTGTTTTAGAGTATTAATGGAACATTAACACTGGAACTATGATCTTGATCTGCTTTAAGCATGTTCAGCTGATATCCAAATCGAAGTCTCTCTTCTTCTACTGGCATGGCATCCCGGCGTTATGCAGTGGCTCAAAATAAAGAATATAGAAATTTTTACCTAAAGGTAATACGCATCTGAAAAAAGAGTCCAGGATTGATTCAAATTATAATGCCGGCAATCGCTATCAAAGAGACTCAATGAGATTGTCTGTAACCAGCGCCTGGTGTTATATTCGGTATTCCCTAAGTAAAAATCTAGCATGCAACTTTTTAGCGTGCAGTAACTCGCTTTGTGTAATCTCCGAGCAGTATTCTTAAATGGATTTGAACGATATGATGCAAATAAAAAGATCTTACTTTAGCCAGCTATTAAAGCTGTCACTCGTTTTTTTGATTTTCATACACACATCGTATGCTGATAAAGAAAATTCGCTCACACTGGAAGCAGAGGATCAAGCTGAGGCCCTTTTAGCCGTTAAACTGGAAAACGCTTACTGCTATGGTAAGTATAATTATCACGCTTGCCTGAATCTGATTGCCGGCTCGAATACTCCAGTGGTTTTAACTATAGCTAATCGCTCGACACGAGTTACCGCTTATGGGATTCAAGCTGTCTTGCCTGTAAATATGGGTGTCACCCAGGATGCTTCAAGTTGTGCAATTTTGCCGCCTTTAGCAAGCTGCACTTTACGCTTTCTTCCAGGCATGAATAGCTACCCGCAGGTTTCTGTACCCATTATAGGCACAAATGCTGCCACAACTTATGTTACGATGGAGGTGCTGCCACCCACTACGTTGAGTATCGCCGTAGCAGGCTCACCGCTTGTCATACCTAAAGGTGACAACCGCTCGTTAACTATTACTAATACATCAAATTTTAACGCCTTTGCCATTCATTCGGATTTCACGGGCACAGCTTTGGATGGACAGGTGGTTGAATCAGGAAATACCTGTGCTGTGGTAGCGCCTGGGGCTAACTGCATGATTACCTATACCGCCATTAACACCGTCGTGCCGCCTACAAATTTTCCCATATTCGGAACGAATACCCTTGCGGTAAATGCGGTCATTTCTGTCACCTCCCCTTTTGCCTATGTCACCAACAATGTCCCATCCGGAAATATTACCCAATGTTTAAGGAACTCTGTAACCGGTGAATTAAGCAATTGTAGTGTTATGGGTCCATTTCCTGCCATCAATAACCCCAGCAATATTGTGTTTAATCAAACTGACACACTGGCTTACATTAGCAGTTCCTCGAGTAACGCCGTCACTCAGTGCTCTGTAACTCCCATAACCGGTACTTTAACTAATTGTACAGATTCGGTTATAGGCGGGCTAACCAACTCATCAGGACTAACACTGAACCCAACAGGCTCCTTCCTCTACATTCTTAATTCATCCGGCGCTACTCCCTTAATAAAATGCCCGATTGATGGAGTGGGCATGATTGTTACTGCAGGCTGTGTCAATTCCGGAGCAACACCGCCGGCAGGGCAAGTCCATAGTGGAATTACTTTCAATGCCGCAGGGACACGGGCTTATCTTGTCAATCAGTTCCAGACGACTATATGTAATGTTGATGGCACCGGGCAATTAATCGGCTGTGTTAACCCTCCATCTGCAGCAATTACTTTTGCTAATGGCAGCATGGCATTTTTTAACAATGAAAGCTTTGCCTATGTAGCAGTTACCTCTTTGAATTCGGTTGCCAGATGCGTGGTTCTCAATACCGGAATGCTAACTAGCTGCTTTACCGCAGGAGGGGCAGTTACTAATCCTCAGAATATTGCGATAGATGAGGCTAATAGTCTTATTTACATCAGTGATAACACAAGTGTGTCAAAATGCCGTATCGACCCTGTCACAGGAAACTTTTTTGACTGTATGGATTCAGGGGCAACAAATCTGAATTCACCTGATGGTATATCATTAAATTAATAATAAAAATCAAAAATTTATTTATTGAGGGGGCCTGTGGAAGAGCCTCCTCAAAGTGGTGATTCCAGAGCAGGACTTCTTTTAGAATCTCTTTACTACCAGAGTATTTCTTTATAACCGCCCATTAGCTAATGCGCTCAATACCTCAGTTGCTTTAGTTAAAATACCCTTCTTCTTTTCTGGCTCCATTTTATCCCAATTGAGATAAGCATAATGAAGGCGCTGATTGTTTTTAAGTACGTTTTGGTGTGTAGCTATAAAATTCCAGTAAAGGGAATTAAAAGGACAGGCTTTTTCACCTATCACCTCTGCAGGATTATAAGCACATGATTTGCAAAAGTTGCTCATTTTCTGAATGTATTTGCCACTGGCGGCATAAGGCTTGCTCGCCATCACCCCGCCATCAGCATACAGAGCCATCCCCAGAGTGTTTGGCAACTCCACCCATTCATAAGCATCCGCATACACGGCTAAATACCACTCACAGACTTCTTTCGGATTAATGCCTGCCAAGAGCGCAAAATTACCGGTAATCATCAAACGCTGAATATGATGAGAGTAGGCTTCGACCCTTGTCTGCCGAACGACTTCTTTCATACAAAGCATTTGAGTGCGCTCTCCCCAATATAGAGAGGGCAACGGCCTGGATGCATTAAAATAATTTTTGTCTGCATAGTCAGGCATCAAGAGCCAATAGATGCCACGGACGTACTCACGCCATCCCAGAATTTGACGAATAAAACCCTCAACGGCATTCAAAGGAGCTGTTTTATTTTTCAAAGCGTCTTCTGCCATGCGGCATAATTCCAAGGGCAACAGGAGCCCTGCATTCAGATAAAAGGATAATCTGGAATGGTATAAATTGACCTCATCAGAGCGCATGGCGTCCTGGTAATCACCAAAAAACGCTAAACAATGTTCTAAGAAGTAGCTGGCCTCCTCCAGAGCCTGCTCACGGGTCACGGCAAAATTAAACGGCTGCAATTGGCCGAAATGATTGGAAAATTCTTTTTCCACCAGGCTTAAAACTTCTGAAGTCATCTCATCTATAGGATGCACCATTCTGCTGGGAAATGTTTCAACATGATTTGCATTTTTTCGATTTTGCTCATCGTAGTTCCAGCTCCCTCCCACCGGCCTGTTCTTACTTTCAATGAGGATCTCATGCTTTTGACGCATCATGCGGTAGAAGTATTCCATGCGCAGTTGCTTTTTGTCTTTTGCCCATATTTTGAACTCATCCAGTGTGCATAGAAACCGAGTATCTTCATGAATGACGAGGGGTATCGGCATTTCCTTTTTTAATGTTTCCAATTTTTGAAGAACACGCCATTCTCCAGGGTAAGTCACATGCACCTCGGAAATTTTTTCTTCTCTGATGGCTCGATACAGTTCATCCTCAAAATTGCCAGTGTTGCCAGCATCGTCATATTGGGTATACCGAACGCGGTATCCAAGCGCTTTTAAACGCTTTAAAAAATGGCGCATCGCTGAAAACAGAAAAGCAATTTTTTTAGGATGGTGAGCAACATAAGTTGCTTCTTCCATCACTTCGCAAAGAAAAACCACATCATTGCGCTTGTCGATTACTGTGAGAGAAGAAAGCGATTCACTTAATTGATCGCCCAAAAGAAAACACAGTCTCGTCATGACACATCCTGAACTTATACTTTAAGCTTCGGTCGAACAGAACTTAAGCCGCCATCTACTGCGAGCACCTGCCCGGTGATCCAATTGTTTGAGGGGTTTAAAAAAAACAAGATAGCGCTTGCTATGTCCGCTGCCTCTCCAATTCGCCCTAAAGCATGCATGGCAGTCGATGCCCTGGCAATCAATTGGTTACTCAGTAATGACTCCGTCAATGGCGTTTTGACCATCCCGGGTGCCACAACATTAATGCGGAGATTTGAAGAGGCATAGGTCGCTGCTGCTGATTGTGCGAGACCAATAACCCCTGCTTTGGCCGCTGCAATAGCCTCATGATTGGCCAGTCCCGTCAACGCTGCTGCAGAGGCAATAAGTACTACGGAGCCGCCATGCGTCATTCTCTTTCCCGCAGCATGGACAACTGCAAATGATGTGGTCAAGGATGCGTTGATTGTTTTTTGGAACTCCTCATAACTGGTCGTATGAGCACTTTTGATTAATAAGGAGCCTGCGCAATTAACTACCCCATCCAGAGGCCCTGCCTGCTCAAACACTTTATCGACTGCACCGAAGTCAGTGCCATCAAGTATAAAGTCAGGAGTGATCTTTTCTTTGCTTTGTGCTGTTGTAAAAACCTCATCACCCTGCTTTTGTAAAAGCTCGGTTACTGATTGACCAATCGCGCTGCTTGCTGCAATAATGAGATATCGGGCCATAGAATTTGTGCGCCATTAGTGCCAGGAAGGCACCTACTATGAAGGATAGTCTTTTTGACTTCAAGTATTCATGAGTAATTTGTTTCAAGGACTGCGATGAAACTTATAGTGCTTTTTTTCTTAACGATGCTTTGTATTTTCGTATTGGATATGATTTGGCTGGCGTTCCTCGCCAAATCGATTTATGCAAAAAATATCGGCATGTTATTGCGTACATCGGGAGGGGAAATGGCGCCGGTTTGGTGGGCGGCAGTTGTAGTTTATGTGTGCATCACTCTGGGTATCCTTTATTTTGTTATTCCTAACGCCCAGGGCAATTACGCGCAAGCTTTGCTCGGCGGAGTAATGCTTGGTCTTGTAACTTATGGGATTTACGACTTTACTAATTATTCAATCCTTGCAGGCTGGCCATGGAAAATAACGCTAATCGATTTTATCTGGGGAATGGTCCTGTGCGGACTGAGTAGTTTATTTGCAGTCTTCATTCAGAACCGATTTCTTTCTTGAACCAGGGAAAAAACATGGGCGTTTGTTTTTGGTAATCAATGTATTTTTGACCCCGTGATTGTATGGAACCTCTTTCTGTCATCAGGCCCGTTATACGCGTAAAAATAATGTATAGCATTAAAGGAGAAAGTAAGCCTAAGTACCCTAAGTTGGACTGTATCGCAAATAATGCGAATCCCATCCAGACCAACCAGTCAAAAAAATAATTAGGGTGGCGAGAATAACGCCATAAACCTGCATTACAGACCTCCCCTTTGTATTGGTTTTTAAATCGCTGCAGTTGTAAATCTGCCAGAGTTTCCCCCATGATTCCTAATGAAATTATGCAAATAGCAATGCTGTCTATCCAGGTTAAATGGGTTAATTCTGATTCGCTTATCAGCAGAAACACACTTGAAATGATAAGAATTAAAAGTCCCTGAAGTTGGAAGTTAATAAAGAATCCAAATGAAGGGTTTATTTTCCAGGTACTGCTGAGCTCAGTATAACGCTTGTCTATATGACCTATTCTTATGCGGGTGTACCATAAGTAAAATGCAAGACGTAATGCCCATAAAATGAGAAAAGAGCTAATAATGAAAGTACGAAAACTGAAAGACCTGAAGCTTAGATAAATCAGCCCTGAAACCATTAGTCCTAATGACCAGGCAACATCAACAACAGAGGGGTTTTTTAAAATACGATACAATCCCCACATCAGACTCATTTGAATAAACAGATATATTATTACAATACCAAGTGAATACAACATTCCTTATCCTTAAATCCAGAGTTCTCTATTCTAAACAGCGTTTCAGTTAAATTTAGCCTATAGCATTCCAGAAGCAGCCACAAGTTGTGGCAGGAAAAACTTCCAGAGCCTTCTTTTGAAAACGCTTATCCATGCACATTCAATAATTTGTATTAAAATTAAACATACTGGTTTGTTGTAATTCGGTGCAGTATGGCTGAAGTTGAAAATAAAGGAGCTCTTCCTCCGCCGGGTAATTTTCAAAAGTCGAAGTTCTATGCTTTTTATGAAGAAAGCCCCTGGCTTAAAGCCTACTTAAACTTCATATACAACAATAGCACCCGCGCTTTTTCCTTTGGCAATCGTTTGATGGCATCGGTGGTGTTGGCACCGGTTGCCTTGCTTGTCTATACTGTTGCGGCTGTAGCCACTGTTCTGGGCGCCTTCAGTTTTCTACTCGCGGCAACCCCCTTTTCAATTTTTAAAGGATTTAAAAGTTTATTCGGAAAATCCCAGCAAGCTCCTGAGGTCAGGGAGTTAAAAAGCGCTGAGGAACATCCCTTACTTGAACCAGAAGAGCCAGAAGAAATCAAGGGGGAGGAAATTGCTCCGGCGGAAACACTCTCTCAGACCGAGTCGATTTCTTACAGTGAATCGACTGATTCATTGAGCGATGACTTATCAGAAGTCAGTTTAAGCAGCGATGATGATGCAGAAACCAAGCTTTACCCAGCCCCTGATGCGCTTCCCATAGAAGAAGCACAAGATACTTCTTTAGTCATGGAAGATGACTCGAAGGTTGTTGAGGACGCCCCCCGCTTAAATAGTGCAGAAGTTCAGGAAAACCCGGCACCTTCCCCAGAACCAGTAGTATCTCAAAGCACCGACTGGTTTCATCAATTTAAACAAAATAATGCCAGAGAGAAGAAGAAAGCACCTGCTCTTGACGAGTATCAGGGAAATACAGTTCCCAATCCACAAACCACTAGAACCACGAAGGCAATTGGTGTTTTTGCAACATCGGAATGCACACAGCAGATCATACAAGCTATAAATGGAGAGAATACCGACAAATTTGTCACAAAAGAATTACCCGCTGAACCGATTCCTTCAAACATCGGTACACAGCAAGTGCTGAACGAACTGGAACAGCGCATGCAGGTTCTGGAGCAAATGAAACATCCCAATCCTCCCTGGACTTACAAACGTCTTGAACCTGAAAATAAAAATGAAAAAGTGATAATTAAAATCGATTACGATCCGAACTATAAGATTACAGAAAAGGATATCAAGCATAAGAAGATCGTCTCACTCGCCACCCGCAAACTCAGTATTGTTGGCGGAGTTTTGACCATGCTGGATTCTTCCGGTTTTATCACCAATGATCCCGCCGCCAAAGATCAGATTCGTAAACACTTGGTCGCCTTATCTAATGACATCATTGAGGAGGCAAGGCTAGGAACACCAAGAAAAACATCGATGAATACTTTCATTAACAATTTAAATGCAGACATTGCTAAAAAAGCGAACATTAAAAGTGAGCAGCAAATAAAAAAAGAAATTTTACGTCCTATTCGCAAAGCGGAACGTTATTTTGTAGCCGAGCATAATCAGAATCGCGTTCTGATGGTTGTTACCCATAAGAAAAATGGAACAAAAGTCATTCAAATCGATAATGAGTTCAATCATGAACTGACCGCAGAACAGAAAAATGAATACATGAAAATTCACAATAAAAACAAGCAACCCGACTGGTTCCAACGACTTCGTCCTGAAGAAAAAGACTGGTATTTGCAGCGGATCCCTACTCCCACCGATTCTGCTGCGGAAGAAAAATGGATTAAATTCAGCACGTTTTTTAAATCTTCAGCAATGCAACATACGCCAGGACTATCCAACGCCCGTGCCAATTATTTGCTCCTGCAAAAAAATGATTCTTCAATTAAAACCATTTCAGCGAGCATAAAATCCGGCACACCGGTTTCCTATGAGATGCAAAAAGATAACCGGGAATCGCAATCACTTTTAAATGTGGAGCAACTGCTGGAAAAATCGATTCAATTAGCTAAATTCAATTCTGAATCCTTATGGGGCGACTTTTTCCAGGATGAACCAAGGCCTCCTACCGTCATACTATTTCAGTCCTTATTAAGTGAGAAAAATCTAAGCGGGCAAGCCGACCAATTTTTGATTGATTCCCAGCGAGAAGCCATTGATAAAGTCGTTGCCCGACATGCGAATGATTCGTCCATTGAAATTCTTTACCATAATAATGCGACCAATTCATTACGGCATCCGAAATTTGGACAGGAATCATCTGCCGATCAGGAAATTCTACGCCAGAAATCCAGAGAGTTTGTGCGCCATGTTTTTGATATAATTGATAAACGCACTCCCCTGTCTGAAAACGGTAAAGCCCTGATCCAAAAATTCTGCGACAATAAAAAACCCTTGACCAGGGAAGAGCGTGAAATGCTCATCTCTATGATCAATAGTAATCGCTATGGACTCAATCAGGATCAAAGACAAAATCTGGTTATTATGGTTGCCGTCGAGGAAAAATTCAGGCTCTTGAATAATGCCCCCACCAAGCTCTTAGGCGCCGATCGACGTAATAAGGAAGAATATAAAATTGCCTTAAAAAAAATGATGGTCGAAGCGATGGGGGGTGTTGAAACCAATAACTGCAAGAGTGGCAAAGACAGAACCGGGCAAAGCGCTGCTTATCAGCACGCACTGAGTTTGATAGCCGAAGCGCAAAATGGCGAAATTCCAGCTTATGATGCCACTGGAGCTGAGCGCGAGGCACTTTGCGATGAAGCGGCGGAATTGAACAGCTCGATGATGATTCAGGAGGCTGCTGCGATGAACACCCCGGGATCAGTAGGAACCAAAGCCCCGGTTATTGCTGATATTATTGACGCCCAGTTTATTCGAAATAATTTTAAAACCTTACATCCAGTAGGCTGTGATTTAGCAGGTTTAAATAAATGCAAAACACATAAATCAGATGAGGAAAGCGAACAGGCTCAGGTTAAAGCTCTGGATAAAAAAGGCTCACCGCGCCAGGAAGTGTCTTATGGTAAAGCACTCCCTGGCTAATGATTAAGCGAATGCGACTCGCAAACCGACCATAAATAAATTGGCCTGAGGCTTATAACGACCCCGGAGAAATTCACCAGATAAGGGTTCTTCCGCGCTTTTGGTCACACTATCGTATTGTGTAAATTGATAGGTAAAGAGAAGTTCCTTATTAGCAGAGAGTTTATTAGCCACTCCCACTTTGGCACTTATACCAGTTAACCATTGCTCAAAATTCCCGGTAACCCCTGCATTACCAGCCGTATTGGTAGAATCGATTTTGAACTGGCTGCGGGATACGCCAGGGCCTGCAAAAATACGGAAACTTTCATTATAATGATATTCCGGTAAGGCGAAGAGGCTAAATCCATAATTTAGCTTTTCCTTTGCCAGCACTGACTCATCAATGAACCAGTTATTAATGACATGCCTTGCCCGCCCGGTAAATAAATCCGCATCGCCTTCAATCGCTATACGGACCTTTTCAGTGAATAACAAATCATAGGCAACTGCAAGCTGGCCATGAAAACCGGTATAGGCATGACGATAGCTCTCAGACGTTGTAAAGGGATCGCCCAAAGGATACGTTAAATCTTTGTCGATATTGACTGCGTTAACGCCTAAATTCAAAGCAGCGGACCAATTAGCATAAGCATTTAAACTTACCAAACTTAACGCAACTAAAATAAATTTCTTATTCATAATGACCTCGTTTATAAAATACCAGGGATTGTGATCAGATTGGAGGTTTCGCTGATGCCCCCGCCTTGCCTTATCACCGTAATAGAAACATTCACTTTTCGCGGCGTTACAATATTTGTGACAATAAAGCGACGATGCAGGCCATCCAGTGTAACAATTGAATTAGGCAACCCATTGGCAACCAGGCCTGTAATAAAACGTGGATCCAGACCGGCATAATAAATGAAGGCTTCACTGCGATTCATTGGATTGCGTTCAGCCTGGACCAAATTAAGATGAGTCGCGATGCTAAAATTATTAAATGAAATATTAAAAAAACTGCCAGTGGACGCCTTAACCATAATACGAGCGGTCGTGGTCGCCAGACTGGGAACAAACACGTTAGCTATACCGATATTAAGTGTTCTTTGCGCCAAAAGATAGGGATAGGTGACGCCCCCATCAATAGAAAGAAAAATATCCACAAACTGAGCATTCACGGGCGGCAAGTTGGTATTAGCGACACTCCACATGACCGGCTCAATCGTATCCCCCAGGAAGCTTATACCGGGGTTTGTGGGATGAGTGACTACAAAGGGACCTGCCGCTGTCGTGGTTGTCACATTCACATCGGTGTAGGCATTGCATGAACCATAGGGATTATTTGCCCGAGCCGTGACTCTGAATTTCAAGATCCTTGATACAGAGGGAATAACCTCCCAGGTGAAGGGCCCATTATTCGCTAAAGACACCAGATTAGGAAAAAATCGAGTGGGCGATATTGAGGGATCAATGCTTCTGAAATTGGGACCACCGGTTGCCGAACTGACAGGGGGCTGAACCGAGACCTCATTATTCATTTGTTCCCAGGTATAAGTTAACCAATTACCCGTTGGATTAGTGGCTGAAGCAGTTAAACTAAAGGGCGTATTGGCTGGAATGATGTGATTTCCATTAGTATTGCTTATGAGCGGTGCTGGAAAAATTGGCATTTTAACTGCGCAGGTATGCGTTGGCTGTGAAACGAACTGTCCGATTTCCTGTAAGCTGATGCCATTAAAATAGGCGCTTGAATTCGCCTGCACATTGGGAGCGCAAATCCCTGCATAACCCATAATGGTGCTGCCGCTTCCTGGCTCGACTGCTGTCGGAATATTGCGTTCGCAACTATTATTCTGCACATGATTTGCTCCAAACTGATGGCCTATTTCATGAGCAACATAGTCCACATCGAAAGGATCACCAATAGGATTTTCCTGGCCTGTTGCACCCTGTGCCTTTTCAGCCGGATCACAAACACTGCCAAGGCTTGCCAATCCACTGCCAGAGGCATCGACCACATGGCCAATATCATAATTAGCCGAGCCAATCACCGCATCCACATTGGTCTGGTTTTCTTCAATCAAAGCAGAAGGATTGCCATTGGTATAGGGCTGATTATCCGGATCCGTATAAATAATGGCCGCATTATTTGCGACTAATTGCAGTGTGATAGCAGCGTCACGTTCATAAATTCCATTTACACGATTGACCGTTGTGACTTCACCCGCCAGTGCCTGAGCGACTGTACCCCCGTAAAAAGCAGTGTATTGCGCCGTTGCTGCCATTGCCAGACGATATTTCCTTAATTCACAAGTAGAAAAATTGGCAAAAGACTTAGTCGTTTGCAGTGGCTTACCCTGCCCTGACACACCGCATTTAGTTCGCTTGTTTGTCCTAAAATCTCTCTTATAGTAGACCATGTAATATTGCGTATTATCTTTTTCCAAAGGATCAATAAAAATACTGTCCTTACCAGGAGTCAGGATCATGGCGTGAAAACCGTTAGGGGTAATATCCAGTTTAACCAGCTCGCCTGAATTATCAGGGCTATAAGCATCATAAGTTTTAATTTCTGGAAATTTAGCAGCTAGATCAGGTGCCATAGTCGAATTTTCAACCAGCTTATACTGCCGGTTCTGGCCATTGGGATGAGGGAGTTCGATGACGAGCGCTTTACTACTTGATAAATTATCGCGATGCGGAGCAGGTGCCAATTCGGAGTAAAGCGATTGTATATCAATTTTAACTAAACGATAGTGTCTGGCATGAATAGCCGGGTTCGCAGCAGACGCTAAGGAAGAATCCACATCTTCTCCGATGCGAATCGTCGATTGCGCAAATAGAGTCGCAGAAAATAATACCAGAAAAGCAGTAATTAATGTCCGTATCATTGCTCTTACATCCTGTTAAGATTATTTCGAGCGTGAGACTATATCAAGCTACTCATTGATTCTCAAATAAATTTACCCTCAATGGTAGCTTTTTAACATGCTGAGTTGACTTTTCTCAGGTACTGCGGCAATTTACCTGGTCTTTGCGACGCTCGCAAAGACGGTTTTAAAACCTGTCATTTCCGCGCAGGCGGAAATCTATTCCTGATTCGGCACAGTGCCATGTAAAAATGAATTTCCGCCTGCGCGGAAATGACAAAGCTGGACACCCTGAAGGGCATAGATTGCTCAAATCGATAATTAAAATCCTGGAAAATTTATCCCTGGCAAAGTCATTTTCTTTAGCAGGCTCTGAGTGTCCGCAAAATTCGCAGAGGGCTCACGCTGGCAATCAGCACTATTTGCCAAGGCGTCTATATCTGATTTTAAACCGCCACTAAAAAACATATCCGCCAGCTTAAACGCACAAGCCGAGCTTTCCACTATCAAACCGTGCCCGGCATAGGGATGTTCCCAGAATAATGATTGAGGAATAAGCTGATGCATTTCGCGCATCGCCTGAATTGGCGTAACCGGATCAAATCGTCCGCCCCAAATAAAGACAGGAACATTCAGCTTTCTAAGTTCCTCAGCAAAAGCCATCGGTTTACGGTGTTTTTCAAATGCTCCGCAGTCGCCAAAAGAGGAAAAATAATAGGCATTGGCATCCTGGTCAGCTGAGTAATCCCATATTTCTTCGCAAATAATATGGCGCGACATACCCGTCATCGGAAAATCATGCTGACTCCCTATTATTTTCTCAGCTTCTTCCCTGGAGCCAGTATTCAGAAGTCGCTCCAGAAAAATGCGCGTTGCTCTGGTGCGTCCTTCATAACCATAACTGTAGCTAAAAATAGTACGAAGAACAGCGGATCTCAGATCGCTGTATTTTTGAATCACCCGGTCATATAAATTACTGATAGCCTCATCACTACGGATATATAAAGGCATAAATTGCTGCCGGGCAATATCAATGGCCTGGCTGTCATGAAATGCTGAATCTAATATCATCGCCTCAATGGATTGTGGATATTTTATTGCATACTGCTGCCCTAAGAAGGTTCCATATGAAATTCCATAGACAAACCATTTACCGTCCTTTCCCAAAAGATCCTTGCGAATAGCCTCTATATCATCAGCAGTTCTGCTCATTGAATAGATACCTTCTTCATACCAGGCCTTCCAGGCAGAAAGAGGTCGAGTACAACCCAGACCCCGGTGATCAAAACCGACAATATTCATTTTTTTGTCGAGTTTAGTGTTATAGAAAAGCTCAATCAGATTATGATCGCCGCCAGGCCCGCCATTGATAACCAAAAGAGTGGGTTTTTGCGGGTCAAAGGAATGAAGAAGCTTATAATACACCCGAATCAGACCCGCAGTATCCTTTCGCTGTTCGGCACGCAACTTGGTAACAACGTAACGATCTTTTGCACCTGCAGAGGGACAGGTTTCTGTTTTGGCAGTTGAAGTGAATGACAAAGAGTAAAGCAGTAAATAGAGATAAATCTGAAAGTTTCTCATAGAGTGCATGTCAGGCATAAATCGATTACAGCATTATATAAACAAGCGCCCCTTTCTCAAACAACTCATTGAAAATTAAAATCTCCCACTCTTTAAGGTTTTTCGCTCATCTGAGTTTGAATGTCGGGCGAAAGCGCCCGACCTACGCTTAAGATTTGTATCAATTATTTCATTGAAAGCGTGGAACCAGCTTTTTCTTCATCAGAGTCGCTGTCAGCAGCAAAATCAAAGCAAAGAAAACTCTCTGTAATATTGCCGCCTACAGGAGCAGTAATCGTGATTTCACTGCTCATTGACTGCAAAAGTTCATTCCTTTTTGTGAACATTTTTTCCATTTGCTCGGGGGAAGTTTTTTTGGAAACTCCAGAGATATTACCAACGGAAAACTGTACATTGCCAGCAACGGGCTCTGCTATTACCCGTTTATGTTTAACACGTGGCTGTTCTTGTGTTTCCTGTTCAGTTTTACTTTCTACAGTTGTACTTTCATTAAATTTTTTCTCTATTTTTAAATAACTCATAGCTTCTAACCCTTTTTTAATAAACAAGAACAATGGTTACTTGTACAAACAAGTGGCACCAAAGCGGCTTATTTTAGATGAAAATTGTGTGAAGGGAAGAGTAATCTCATATTTCAAACATTGAAATTTATTGGCTGGTGGTTTGTCGCGACCGGTGAAAAATAGAATACAAGCCGGGTAGAACCAGTAAGGTTAGAAAGGTTGATGAGATAATGCCGCCGATAACTACTGTCGCCAATGGTCTTTGCACCTCAGAACCGGTTCCGGTTGCTAAAGCCATTGGCACAAACCCCAGAGAAGCGACCAGAGCGGTCATGAGAACCGGTCTGAGCCGCGCCAGGGATCCTTGCAGGATGGCTTCTTTTAAACTGAAGTGTTTTTGCTCGCGCAGTTTATTAATAAACGTAATCATAACCAAACCATTAAGCACCGCAACCCCGGATAAGGCAATAAATCCGACACCTGCTGAAATGGACAAGGGAATATTGCGCAGCCACAGGGCAAACACACCGCCGGTTAAAGCGAGAGGGATCCCGGTAAATACCAGTAAGGCATCGCTGATTCGGCCAAAACTCATAAATAGTAACAGAAAGATACCGAGCAAAGTGATTGGAACAACCAGTTCAAGCCGTCTTGAAGCAGATTGCAACTGCTCAAACTGGCCTCCCCAGCTAATCCAGTATCCACTGGGTATTTTGACTTTTTCATCAATACGTAACCTTGCTTCATTGACAAAGGAGCTCAGATCGCGATTCCTGACATTGGCAGTCACGACGACGCGGCGCTTCCCACTCTCGCGGCTAATCTGATTCGGTCCTTCGCTGCGTTTCATGGAAGCTACTTCACTTAAGGGAATAAAATGCCGCTCATTGTCTTTGGCAAGCGGTAAGGGGATGAATATTTGCCGCAATACATCGGGATCTGAACGTAAAGTCTCGGGTAGACGGACGACAATATCAAAGCGTTTATCACCATCAAAAAACTCGCCGCCTTTTTTTCCACCAGTCGCTATGACAATGGCATCCTGTACGCTTCCAATCTGCAACCCATACCGAGCGAGCGCATCACGATTAATTTCTACGGTTAACAGCGGTAAACCGCTCACTTGCTCCACTTTGACATCTGCGGCACCGGGTACTTTTTTGAGTTCAGAACTGATTTGCTCACCAATTTTCAGCAAGGTTGGCATATCGTCGCCGAACACTTTCACTGCGACATCACTTCGAACGCCTGAGATTAACTCATTGAAACGCATTTGTATGGGCTGCGTAAATTCATAATTATTACCGGGAATTTTTTTCAAGGCGCGTTCCATTTCGCCTACCAGAACCTGTTTGGGCTTCTTGGGATCAGGCCATTGCTTGCGGGGTTTTAACATAATGAAGGTATCAGCAACACTGGGCGGCATTGGATCAGTCGCTACCTCGGCAGTACCCAGCTTGGAAAATACTCTTTTCACTTCAGGAAACTGTTTGATTCGCTTTTCAACCAAATCCTGCATGGCAATAGCCTGGGTTAAACTGGTTCCAGGGATTCGCATCGCATGCATCGCAATATCGCCCTCATCAAGGCTCGGAATAAACTCGCCCCCTAAATTGTAAGCAATAATAATACTGATCAGTACCAGAATTGCCGCAGCGCCGATGACCAGTTTTCGCGCTTCAAAACAATAGCCAAGCGCTTTAGCATAGGCACCCGAGAGATGACGGACCAGCCAGTTTTCTTTTTCCTGAATACGCCCGCGAAGAAATATGGCTACAGCGGCTGGAACAAAGGTTAAAGCAAACAGCATGGAGGCCATGAGCGCAATAATGACCGTTTCCGCCATCGGCAAAAACATTTTTCCTTCCACGCCGGTCAAGGTTAAAATAGGCAAATAGACAATGGTGATAATGAATACCCCAAAAATACTGGGTCTGATAACCTCAGTCGTGGCAGCGGAAATGACCTTAAGCCGCTCTTCGAGAGTCAGAATGCGATTGAGCGCATGCTGTTCTTCACCCAAATGCTTCATGCAGTTTTCAACAATGATGACTGCGCCATCCACAATCAATCCAAAGTCCAAAGCCCCAAGACTCATTAAATTGGCGCTGATTTGGTTACTGACCATTCCGGTGATGGTCAGTAACATCGACAAGGGAATAACTGTCGCGGTGATAAGCGCTGCTCGAATGTTGCCTAAAAATAAAAACAGAATGACGCAAACCAGCAACGCCCCTTCCAGAAGATTTTTCCTGACGGTGTCAATCGTCGCATTGACGAGCAGAGTACGATTATAGACCGTAACTGCTTCTACCCCTTCTGGCAGCGATTTGTTAATCTCAGCCATCTTCGCAGCAACTCGCTCGGAAACACTGCGGCTGTTTTCACCCATCAGCATAAACACAGTTCCCAGGACCACTTCCTTGCTGTTTTCAGTCGCAGCGCCGGTGCGTAACTCCTTCCCTAACCCGACTTCGGCCACATCACGAATACGCACAGGCGTGCCCTCGAAACTGGCAATTACAATATTTTCAATATCGGCAAGGCTTTGCACCTGCCCCGGCACACGAATTAAATTCTGTTCGCCATTGGTTTCAATGTAGCCTGCACCGACATTGGCATTGTTGCGTTGCAGAGCCTCCACCACATCACTTAAACTCAGACGATAACGAACCAGCTTCATTGGATCCGGAGTGATATGAAACTGCTTTTCATAGCCCCCGACAGTATTTACTTCGGCAACTCCTTCCACATTACGCAGCTGTGGTTTGATGATCCAGTCCTGAATGGTACGAAGTGCGGTGGGATTATAAAGCTGGCTTTGCAACGTATTGGGTTTATTCGTCACCGTATACATGAAAATTTCACCAAGGCCAGTGGAAATCGGACCCAGCGTGGTTTCTGCCTCGGGCGGTAATTTATCTTTAACTTCGCGCAGCCGCTCATTGATCAATTGACGCGCGAAATAAATATTGGTTCCCTCTTTAAAAACCACAGTAACCTGGGATAAGCCATAACGGGATAAAGAACGGGTATAATCGAGATTAGGCAAGCCGCTCATTGCCAGCTCAACCGGAAACGTGATGCGCTGCTCAACTTCGTAGGGGGAATAGCCGGATGCCTGGGTATTAATCTGCACCTGAACATTGGTAATGTCAGGCACCGCATCAATAGTGAGGCGCTGAAAATTGTAAACTCCAAGAAACACAATTGTTAATGTGAATAACAACACAAACCAGCGGTGTTTCAGAGAACCCTGTATAATTCTTTCAAGCATTCCTGTCCTTTATTCAAAATGCCTAATGGTCATGGCTCGCCCCTTCCTTGCCAATTTCAGCTTTCAGAAAGTAGCTGTTCTGACTTACATAATGCTGACCCGCATCAAGGCCTGAAAGCACTTCGACCCATTGATCATCCTTTTCTCCCAGCGTAATCGGGGCGGCTTCAAAATAATTTCCCTGTTGCACAAATACCACATCCTGGCCGTTCATCTGCTGGATAGCGGAAAGCGCCACCGCCACAGGCACTTTTTTTTCTTTAATAATAATTGCACCATTCACATACATTCCAGGTAACCAGGAGCGATTTTCATTCGGCAGTATGGCGCGGGCAAGTGTGGTTTGGCTGTCCTCAATCCCCAGAGGTGAAATATAAGTCAGAGTGGTAACTGCACTGGCATTGCCGTCATCGCCGCTGACAATAACCTGCATTCCAGGCTTAACCAGCGAAGCATCCTTTCGATACAGGGTAAAATCAGCCCAGACATTGGCGAGATTGGCAATTTCATAGATAGGCTTGGTATCCTGCGCCAGTTCACCATTGGTTGCATATTTTTGCACCACAGTTCCGGCAATAGGCGACTTGATAGTGTACTCCTGCAAACTTTCATTGCTCTCAATAACAGCCAGTGTATCGTCTTTCTTCACTTCCTGGCCCAGATTTTTAGTCAAGGACTTGATAATTCCGGAATAACGCGCATAAATGGGCGCGAGGGTATCTCGATTTGGAACTATTTTCCCGTACACTTTTAAGCGTGTTTTTATCGTTTTTTCCTGGGCTGTAGAAAGCTTAATCTCGGCAGCTTTAAGCAGTTCGGGCATAATTTTTATACGCCCTTCATAGGTCGAATAATGCCAGCTGAACTGTTTATCCTGCCATTGCAGTTGAACTGCGACATCAAATGAATGAGGCTCTGAAATGATTTCCTGGCTTTGTAGAAAGTTGTCGATGGGTACAAAACCGATTTTCTCTTTCCTGCCGTTAAAACGAGTTAATTTCACACTAAGGACCGCCTGCTTTGGGGAAATCAACTTACCATTTTCATAAAGATAGGCGCGAAAATGAGGAGGCATCGCTCTTTCAAAAATCAAAAGCTCCACTGTGATGGCTCCCTGCTTCAGCAAATGTCCACCCTGCGGCCCTTTTTGTGGCGTATTCGCCCATAGCAATGAATTGAATGCAAAAAAAATAATCAGCAGGCTGATTTTAATTAATCTCATTGGCTTTCCTTAACCGGATTTAATCCCAACAGTCCAGTGAGTTGAATTAAGGCTTTATGGTATTCAGCATGGGCCTGCTGGTAATGGCGCTCTTCATCATACAGGCTATTGAGTGCAATGGATAATTCCGTATAGGAATACCGCCCCATCTGATAACCTTCCTGAGCCAGTTTGATCGATTTTCGCGCCAGAGGCAATAAAGAGCGAGTGACGACATCAGCCTCATATTGATTTTGCTCTGCCAGCAGAAATGCGTTGTACACATTTTGACGAAGGTCCAGGCCCGTTCCCTTATACTGGTGAGCCGCTTGAGTATATTGCGCTTCCGCTGCAACAATTTTTCCCTGATTACGATTATAAACCGGCGCTTCAGCAAAAACAGACATTACTGCCGCATTGCTGCCGTCATCAGAAAAATGACGTCCTCCTAACTGAACATTCAAATCAGGCCATACCGATTTTTTAGTCGCGGTAATCCCGGCACGTTTGGCCTGTAACTGCAATCTCACTTGAATCATTTGCGGACTCTGGGGGATCTTTTTCTTTAAATCGGACCAATTCAGGGTAATCCCGGGCAAGCCTTTATCCACCAAAGTCTGATCAACTCTTAACTGCTCACCCAGCAAACGCGCCAGTTTGGCCCGCTGTATTAAAGTTTCCCTCCCGGCTTTTTTTTCCTGGATAACCGTTTCCCCTAAGCGAATCTGCGCTAAACGCAGGTCAAGCTCCGCCCCTGCCCCTGCTTTTACCCGCCGTTCAATAGAATCGACAATATTCTGATTCAGACGAATCAGTTTTTTGGTTACCTGATGCCATTGATTGGCATAGAGCGCATCCACATAGGCCACACCGACAGCAGCATAGAGTACAGTCTGCTGAACTTTGATCTGCGCCAGTGAAGCCAGATAGTCCGCATAACTTGCCTGCTTGAGATAGCTCAGTCTGCCGCCCAAGGGAATAGGCTGGGTGATCGAAGCCGTGGTTTCCGCGGCCTCGTAACTGCTGTAACTGCCGGAACCGCCAAAATTTTCTGCAGTCAGGGTTAATTGTGGATTGGGATATAAACCGCTTTGAATAAAATAGCCTCGCATGGCATGGGCTTTATCAATTTCGACCTGTAACTCTGGATTATTGCGACAGGCAATCGCCAAAGCCTGCTTGAAGGTGAGGGTCGATGCAGCCAGTGTCTGATTGAACAGAACAGCTATTGAAACGCTTAGCCCAAAAAGAAAACGCATCACTTCCCTTATTTATTCGCGATTGATACCTATCCTTTTAATCTATCGCAATTCTGATGCGAATATCAAACCCCGGGATTATCTGTTTGGCTTTAAATAGTGTCGTTTCCGCGTAGGCGGAAATCCATCTTGCAAACAAAGTTAGGAATTACCTTGAGAAATAGATTCCCGCCTTCGCAGGAACGACACGATAGTAGCTCTGTTTGAGCAATTGTTAAGTCATCCGCTGACTATATAAATAATGAGGGGATCCCTCGGATAAGCCGAGGGACCTAGATGCCAAGATTAATTCATAAAATCAACCGGTTGCGGAAAGCTGATGAAATTTTTTGTCAATTGCTTTTCCTTTTGCTGATTAGGATTTGCATTCTGACACCAGTCATTCGATTTAGGATGTTTCTGCCCTTTGCTATCGGTCACCACACAGGATTGTTTATTGACAATGTCTGATTTATTGCTTGGGCATTGAGAAGGATCCATATCATCGGTGCAAGGCGCGAATTTGGTGTTGACTACGAAGGTGTAGACATTATCTTTCAAATCCGTAAAACGAACCTTGATTGGATAATCAGCGACTGTTCCTACTCTGAATCCGGCTATCTGACTGTTATCAGGCATAGTGACATCCTGCTTGTCTTTTTTACAGTCCAAATCATCAGGATCCTGATTCATCACGCAAACCCCGTATTTTTTAATTAAGGGCGTATTGATCTGATCCAGCATCGATTGCGGCACACCGATGGCGACTGAAAAACCATCCCGATAATTAAATTGCCGCTGATTTTCCAAACCATTACTTCCCCCTACCGCAAAGATCAAACCATCGCCAAGCTCACTCATAAAGCCCACAGCGTCGTCGACTGAAAAACCATAGGCATCCATTGAGAGATAACTGTCATCATGAATCAGTTTGACATAGGGATTGAACATGAAAGACGCTGTGGTTGTGGGTTTTTGATAGTTATATTGTAAATCATGAATGTACATGGATTGTATTTTTGCATGATCCCATCCCGGAATTTTGGTATCTGACAAAGGATTCGCAGCAGCACCACAGCCTTCATTGAAAGGCACCCAGCCATAAATATGTTTAATCGCTTCCCAGTAATTAAACTGTACAGGGTCTGACTTGGGCGTTAATGTGCATTTTCCAGCGGAATACATCTGCAGATACTGGGCATGGTTTTGTTTGAAAAATTTCTGTACCGTTTCCAGATCTTTTTTCAAATCATCAGGACAGCTCACAGTTTCGGTGACATATTTACTGACATCTTCGTCCCAGCCCACACATGATCCCCATAAATTCTGCATGTTCTGCACTGATTCACCAAAATGCAGTGACCTCTTTTCCTCATCAGTACATCCCCCCTGAATACATTTCATGACCGTTAGCACGGGAGGAAAACCCTCCTGAGGTTTAACCGGCACATTATCATCAGGCGGTAACGTTCCCGAACGCTGGGCAAAAATATTATATCCTCCGGGTAATTTCAATTCACTTAAGTTATAGACTGGCCAGCCTTTGCCAATCGCGCTTTGCAAAAAAGCCTGCAGGTGATCACGAAAGGTTTCGATAGACTGTACAGAACCGCTGTAACCGATGTAAGGATTGTTTTTAGGTCCAATGGCAATAGGCATGTACACATGATCGACATAGGAAATGTTATAGCCCACGTTTTCAGGCTTTAGTAAGCGAAGCGTCTGTTTGGGAGGGACAATTGAATCTCCAAATGTATATTCTGATAACTGAGCATAAACATCTTCCGGAAACTGAACGTTACTGGAGTAAAGATATAAATTACATTGAACATTCTTCCCTTCACAGGTTACCTCTGAGGGAACCGTCATCGGGCTGTCCTGCTCCTCGTGTAAGCGATCATTTCTATCCGCCAAAACCACACGCCCGCCATTCCACCAGGTAATATAGCTTCCTTTGGATTCG
Source organism: Legionella sp. 16cNR16C (assembly GCF_021297775.1). Taxonomy (NCBI): domain Bacteria; kingdom Pseudomonadati; phylum Pseudomonadota; class Gammaproteobacteria; order Legionellales; family Legionellaceae; genus Legionella; species Legionella sp. 16cNR16C. The sequence continues at coordinate 1,273,887 of NZ_JAJTMX010000003.1, read as the reverse complement.
CTGTATAAAGGAAGAGTAATAGTGACTGAGGAATCGGGTGGTATGCCACTGTTTTCATTGACATACAATTTATAAACATAATTGGTGGGATAAGGAGAGCTGCTCCGAAAACAGCCTTGAACCCATTCGTTCACTGCATTTTTGCTGGTTGCCAGTACAGGGTAGATAATTTTGTCAGTATTATTATATATGGTAATCGTTTTTGGCTTCACCATCAGCGGTTTTCCATCATAATCCTTACATTCAATAATTCCATTTTCAGCCAGTGCTGCACCACTTCCAAATAACAGAGCAGCACCACTTGAAGCAACAAGCAACTTTTTTAACATGATTGGATCCTTTTGCAAGCTTTGTATAAATTTAGCACATAAAAAAGCATTGAAATCATTTTGCATAAGAAAGCGCAGGCTGTGAGGTATTCAATCATCTGAACAGAACAGTGTATTTATCACATCCAATACAGGCTATACACAGAGTTATCCACAGAATTTGTGAATAAATCAATGACGCGACGACGAATAGAAACAGACAAAAAGCCATATATATCAAGGAGTATGGAATTGTTTATTAAAAGCTGAGCGAATTGCTGAGTAAAACTAGAATAAAGTTATCCACAAACTAGATAAGCGGATATTTTTTAGCGGACGAGCATTTTAACCAATTTTTTTATGAAGCAACAGTCTTGACATGGAAAAATAATGATTTTTTTTATTACCAAGCTGTGTCATGCCACGTCATCTCGAACGCCGTGAGAGATCTCCCGAGCCTTGGTTTGTGCCAGCATTCGGAGATCTCTCACTGCGTTCGAGATGACGGCGGCCTGTAAGTATCTTTATTCCCGCAGCAATGCCTTTTGGTGAAAATTTAACCGAAAGACTCTAGGAATTAAAAGCAGACTATGGAATAATTATTGTCCAAACTCAATAATTTTTGTCTATGGATATGAAAATAAAAGCATTTTCTTTAATGATGTTTCTCTCTCTTCCTTTTGCTTCATTTGCTGGCAGCTCAACCTGCCCTTTAGCAAGCGGGATCAATGTCAACACCAGCAAGCGCGTTTTAAATATTTGTGAACATGGCAGTGTTGTCAAAACCTTTAAAGTCGCGCTTGGTTTCAAAGGGGTGGGAAAAAAACGAGCCGGAGATAACAAAACGCCGGTGGGCTTATATAGCTTGGCTTATCCAAGAAAATCCAATAAATACGATGTATTTATCCCTATTCTTTATCCTACTTCAAGACAGCGGGCTGCCGGCTACTCAGGCCGTGACGTGGGTATTCATGGACCTGCTCAATCAGCCAGCGCATTAGGTTGGTTTGGTAATTTACCTTTCTCAACGCGCGGATGCATTGCGGTTGGCAAAAATAACTATATCGAATATGTGGCGAAGTGGGTGAAAGCTAATCCAGGTGCAAAGGTATTGATTGTTTAGTGAAGAGCTGCCCGCTTGGGTAAAGCGGGCATTATCGCTTAGAACTGATCCCTTTCGGTACTACCATCCAACGCTGTGGTAGACGTCTGATTTTGCATAATGGTATTTTGTACCGCATCAAAATAACCGGTTCCGACAAAAGACTGATGTTTAGTTGCTCTAAACCCATGTTCTTCCTGAGCTATTTCTCGCTGCTGCATTTGAGAGTAGGCATACATGCCCTCTTTAGCATAGGCTCTGGCAATTTCAAACATGCCCAGGTTCAGGCTATGCCAGCCAGCAAGGGTAATAAACTGATATTTATAACCCATTTCGAAGAGCTGCTCACGGAATGTGCGTAAATCATGTTCACTTAAATTCGCTTTCCAGTTAAATGAGGGAGAGCAATTGTAGCAAAGTAACTTGCCAGGGTATTTTTCATGAATCGCCTGTGCAAACTCTCTGGCTTCGGCAATATTGGGTTTGGAGGTTTCACACCAGACCACATCAGCATAGGGTGCATAAGTTAAACCACGGCTGATCGCTTGTTCGATACCGCTTTTAACGTAATAAAATCCCTCACTTGAACGCTTGCCCGTCAAGAACACCATATCACGCTCATCATGATCACTGGTCAATAAGGAGGCCGCATCGGCATCAGTCCGCGCAATAATAAGAGTCGGCACCCCTTTTACATCCGTGGCAAGTCTTGCGGCAATTAATTTATTAACCGCTTCGCTGCTGGGAATCAGCACCTTGCCGCCCATGTGGCCGCATTTTTTAGCCGAAGAGAGCTGATCCTCAAAATGAACGGCTGAGGCCCCTGCCCTGATCATATGTTTCATCAGCTCAAACGCATTCAGATTGCCGCCAAAGCCAGCCTCGGCATCGGCAATAATGGGGGCATACCAGTCGATAGAATGATCATCATTCAAACAATGGATTTCGTCGGTGCGTTTCAGGGCATTATTTATTGTCTCAACGAGACGGGGTACAGAATCCACAGGATACAAGCTTTGATCAGGGTACATTCTGCCGGAACTATTGTTATCCCCGGCTACTTGCCAGCCTGAACAGTAGATGACCTGGAGCCCCGCCTGCACGGCCTGCACGGCCTGATTACCTGTAAGACAGCCCAAACCAGTCACTGGTTTATTGCTATTCAATAAATCCCATAATTTATTCGCCCCATGTCTGGCAAGAGTATATTCAATCTGAAGCGATGGTCTTAGTTGTACGACATCTTTGGCGCTATAGGGACGTTTAATTCCTTTCCACCGAGAATTATTTTTCCAATCAGTTTCGAGTTCGATAATTTGATCATGCTTATTCATAAGTGGATTCCTTCTGTGCGGTCAAGATTTTATAGGCTGGCAGGGTTAGAAACTCGTCAAAATGAGGCTTGCACACCATTTCCGTAAACAATTTTGTCGCCGTTTCCAATGCATGTCTGGGCAAACCGGTTTGTTGCAAGCTGATAAATTCTTCATCAACCATGTTTAAAAACAAGTCTTTCTTAAAAACAGTATTATTATTAATCAAGGCATTAAACTTCAGCCATTGCCATAACTGCGCACGGCAAATCTCCGCTGTCGCCGCATCTTCCATTAAATTATTAATTGGCACACAGCCATTACCAGTCAACCAGGCGGTGATATATTGGATCCCCACACTGATGTTATTTCTTATACCTTTTTCAGTAATATTGCCTTTGGGAATAGTAACCAGATCCTCTTGCCTTATGTCTGCTTTTTTTTGTGCAGTGGCAATCTGATTGGGCGTTTTCATATGTGCATTGAATGCTTCCAAAGCAATCGGGATTAAACCGGGATGCGCAACCCAGGTACCATCATGCCCGGCCAGCACTTCACGCTGCTTGTCCGCCAGCACTTTTTTCATCGCCTCTTCATTGGCCTTTTCATTATTGCGGATAGGAATTTGCGCAGCCATCCCACCCATTGCATGCACCCCGCGCTTGTGACAGGTAGCAATCAGCAAATCCACATAGGATTTAAGGAAATGCTGGGTCATGGTGACTTCCTGTCGATCAGGCAATACAAAATCAGGACGATTTCTGAATTTTTTGATAAAACTGAAAATATAATCCCAGCGTCCACAGTTTAAACCCGCTGAATGGTCCTTAAGCTCATAAATGATTTCATCCATCTCAAAAGCCGCACTAATGGTTTCAATTAATACCGTAGCGCGGATGCTGCCTTGCGGAATACCAATATAATTCTGTGCAAAAACAAAGACTTGATTCCATAACCTGGCCTCAAGATGAGACTCCATTTTGGGCAAATAGAAATAGGGGCCGCTTCCTTTAGAAAGCAGTGTTTTGGCGTTGTGATAGAAAAACAGGCCAAAATCAAATAAGGAGGCAGAAATGGGTTGATTATTAACCAGCACATGGGCTTCATCCAAATGCCATCCACGGGGTCTGACCATGAGGGTCGCGGTTTTTTCCTTAAGTTGATACTGCTTACCCGAAACCGCATCGCTATAGTGGATTGTTCCATTGACCGCGTCGATTAGATTCAACTGCCCCTGAATGCAATTCACCCAGGTCGGTGAATTGGAGTCCTCAAAATCAGCCATGAATACATTTGCACCGCTATTGAGTGCATTAATTATCATTTTACGATCGACAGGTCCGGTGATCTCCACACGTCTATCCAGTAAATCTTCAGGGATGTGAGCAGCAGTCCATGTACCTTCGCGTATTGATTTGGTTTCATCCAGAAAATTGGGAAGTACCCCTTGATCATAAGCGGCTTGCTTCTTATGCCGTATTTCCAATAAATTTTTTCTTTGCTGGCCAAATTCCGTTTCTAAAAGAAAAAGGAATTTTTTTACATCATTGCTTAAAAGCGTTTCATATTCTTGAGCATAGTCAGGAATTATTTTTATAGTTGTTATTTCCATGCTAGGTATGCCTTAAAAAATAAAGTGTGTAAAACATATAAATTCCACAGCGTTTTTATAAAAAGCTAGTTTATGAGACCTATAAAATCAAGCCTGTTATCAAATATTCCCTGCGCTTTGGGCTATATTTAATAGTGGTGCTCTTTAAACGATCACAGGCAACTGATTTTGTCAGGAAGCAGTTCCCTCTAAAGTAAATTTCCTTCATTATTTTGAAACATATTCCATAAGTTCATCTTGAAACAGATATTTGTACTAAGATTTGACAATATGCGTTTCATAGAATAAGGGCGTTATGATGATAAACTTCGGAGCGGGTCCTGCCAAACTTCCACAGCCAGTTCTTCAGCAGATTCAAAATAATTTTTTTAATTGGCAAAACACCGGCGTATCCATTCTTGAACTGGGGCATCGTACAGTAGAATTTGCAACCTTAGGCGAGAGGCTGGAAGCCCTGGTACGACGATTATTAAGGGTTCCTGCAGAGTATTCCATCCTGTTTTTACCAGGTGGGGCTCAAATTCAGTTTGCCATCGCCGCTATGAATTTGATTGGTTCCGCAAAAACGCTGAATTATGTCGAAACGGGTCACTGGTCGGCCACTGCAATCAAAGAAGCCAAAAAATATGCCGAGGTGAATATCGTTGCCTCCAGCAGAGAACAGCAGTTCTGTACCATTCCTGCACGTGAAACATGGGAGATTAATCCAGAAGGGGCTTATTTACATTTTACTGATAATGAAACTATCGGCGGTCTGGAGTTCGACGCAATTCCAGTTGTGGATGGCATGCCTTTGGTTAGCGATATGAGTTCCAATCTCTTTTCCCGGCCGCTGAATTTTACAGGGATGGGTGTGATATATGCCTGTGCTCAGAAAAATCTGGGTATCGCCGGGATGAGTGTGGTGATAGTCCGCAAGGATTTGCTCGATCGCGCCCACCCTGCCACCCCGGATGTTTTCAATTATGCTGTGCAGCAAAAAAATAATTCAATGCTTTGCACCCCCACCACTTTCGCCTGGTATGTCGCCGTTCTGGTACTTGAATGGCTGGAAAAAGAAGGCGGCGTTGAGGAAACAGGGAAACGAAACCACGAGAAGGCCAGATTATTATACGACTACCTGGATAGCAGCGGTTTTTATGTTAATTTTATTGATCCACGCTACCGCTCCCGAATGAATGTCCCTTTTATTTTAAAAAATGCCGAGCTGGAAAAACCTTTTTTTAAAGCAGCAGAAGAGCAGGGCTTGCTCTATCTTCAGGGTCATCGCAGTGTGGGAGGCGCACGGGCAAGTATTTATAACGCCATGACTTTAGAAGAAGTCAAAGAGCTTATTCAGTTTTTAAAACAGTTTGCCAAAGATCATGCTTAAGCGAGGACGATTATCCATGCATCCAGCTCAGCCTATTCAAAAAATTTTTTTTGATTGTGACGGCACATTGGCATTAATTGAGGGCATTAATGTTATCGCTGAACTCAACGGTGTGGGCAAAGAGGTCGGAGATATTACCCTGAAATGTATGTCCGAATCCGGTATGCTTCCAGAAGCTTACCGACAGCGTTTGCATCTGGTTAAACCCACCGCCGCACAAATACGCAATCTGGGCTCACTGTATATAGAGCATGTTACGCCTGGAGCCCGAGAAGTTATTGAATGTCTGAATTTTTTAAACAAAGAAGTTTATATCATTTCCGCAGGCATTAAAGCCGCCATCCAGCCCTTTGCTCAGTATCTTGGAATTCCCACCGCCAATATTTTAGCGGTTGACGTATTTTTTGATGAGAACGAACAGTATCAGTGGTTTGATGAAGAGTCCTACATGGTCTATCCAGACGGCAAAAGCCGCCAGATTAATGCGGTGAATCGTTTACATCCGGGAACCAGTGCGCTTATTGGTGACGGGGTGAGCGATCTCGAGGCAAAACAGGTCGTTAACCGCTTCATCGGCTATGGTGGATTCAGTATCAAAGAGCGAGTCAGAGAGGATGCGGATTTCTTTCTCGCCTCTCCCAATTTAATGCCGCTACTGCTTCTTTGTTTAACCGAGCAGGAACATCAGCAAATTAAGCATTTCAATGAAAACTATTACCAGGAAAGCCTCTGCCAGCAAGCGCTAGGAGAGATTTCGATTAAGGAGTTTTGATATGTACAGCATTCAAATTATCGATAACATCTCCCCCAAGGGTCTGGAACTGTTTGATCAGGAAACCTATGAATTAGGGAAGGATTTTAACAATCCGGATGCGATGCTGGTACGTTCCAGTAAATTGCATGATTATCAATTTTCCGGGCAGTTAAAAGCGGTCGGGCGGGCTGGAATAGGCACCGATAACATTCCTGTAGATAAGCTCACCAGACTTGGGATCCCGGTATTTTTTGCTCCTGGTGCCAATTCAAACGCAGTCAAGGAACTGGTACTTGCCGCCCTCTTAATCAGCTATCGAAATCTCGAACAAAGCCACTCCTTTCTAAGCAGCCTGGCAAATGATCGGCAAAGCGATATGCACCAGGAAATTGAATCACGCAAAAAGCAGTTTGTTGGCCGGGAAATCTACGGAAAAGCACTGGGCGTAGTAGGGTTAGGCAATATCGGTGTCAAAGTAGCTAATGCGGCACTTGCTTTAGGGATGAAAGTCATTGCCTACGATCCCTTTATCACCGTGAATAATGCACTTGCTTTAATGCCGGGTGTCGCTATCGTCAGAAGTTTGCCCGAATTGCTGGGCGCTGCCGATATTGTGACTTTACATGTTCCTTTAATGAGTAATACGACTTATTTAATCAATGAAAGCAATATTCATCTATTCAAAAAAAGCGCGATGCTGATGAATTTTTCGCGCGAAAAAGTGGTTTGCGAACAGGCGATTCTCAAACAATTGAATAATGATTTATTAATGAGCTATGTTACTGATTTTCCTACTGTAGAGCTGGCAAATCACCCGCGGGTTCTTTGCTTCCCGCATCTGGGAGCAAGCACCGTGGAGGCAGAAGAAAACTCTGCCAGCATGGTGGTTCAGAGTGTTAAACATTATCTTGAACAGGGTATTATTGAAAATGCGGTAAATTTTCCTCCCACCGTTATGCCTTCACTGGGACAAGCCGGGATTAAACGCATCTTAATTATTAATCGAAATATCAAAGGGATTATTGCCGAAGTCACCAATGTATTGTCAACCGATGGCTATAACATCGAACAGATGGTCAATACGTCCATGGGGGAGACCGCGGTTAATCTCATCGATGTGTCCTGTCAAAATGGCATGGACGGCCATCTTCATAATAAAATTCAGGCGATTGAGGATGTGATTAAAGTTCGAGTGATGTGATTATTCATGTCATTCTCTCGCGGCTTTGTTACAACTGAAAACAAATAGACCAAACCGACGTCTTTGCGAACAAAGTGAAGCAATCCAGACCAAACCTCAGGCAAAGTTAGGAGGCGGATTGCTTCGCTGACGCTCGCAAAGACTTTTTTGTGCACCTATATGTATGCAACAACGCCTTCCAGCTCAAAAATGACAGTCTTTATGCAATAAATTCCCCCCGACAAACAGATTAATTATTGCACACCGTGACCAAATAGTGGTATTATATTCACAGTTTGTTTATCAGTGAGACTTTATGAAAGCTGAATTACTTCAAATAGTCAAAAAATACAATTTTGTTCACTTTGATTTAATGGGAAAATTGTCGATTATCGTTCCAGTAACCGGTTCGGCTCAAATTTCAGAAAACTTCACAGGAGACAACGACAATCCAGTTGCACTCCACCTGTTTGGAGATAATACCTGCCAATCCGATATAGAACGCCAGAACTTTTTTGGGGGGCCAATCGATGCAAGAACAGGTACTCACATTAAGGAGCTTTCGTTTGTACAGCAGTGTAAAAAACTGATTGATGAATTACAGCCACTCAAAGAAAAGATACAGAAAGAGATCGAGTCCCACCAGGTTCTTACCACGCTTCTCAGACAAATCTTTGATGAAGTACAGCCTAGTTCGATTGAAGAGGAGAAAAAGAATGAGCTTGTTTATCTTAATCTCATAGAAGCCAGCCTTAAAGAAGCGAAAGAAAAAGCACTGAAATTCCAAGCCTCTAATCCTGGCATCGAAAACATACGAAGAGACCTGCTGCTCGGACAAAAACATTTTGCATCCAAGGGCGAATTTGTTGTTAACCAAAATCCCGACACGGTAAGATATTTTGACCTCCCTAATATCATGGCCCTGTCGAATCCAACCGCCGGCACCCTGGAGAAGATTTTAGCCTCTAATGCCATCTCAGAGCGCCTCGGTACTATTCCCTTTACCAAGGGTGACCCTGTGCAAGGGCTGGTTTCAGAGGCTGTTCGCCTTTATACCGCTCCCCATAATCCCCCAGAAATTACCCATAACCTCTCAGAAATAACTAGCAATACCCAAGCTTTCTTCCAAGGCATTTACTCAACAATCCTTGAAAGACATCCTGAGGTAATACACGAGGAAATTGACTTTGCAGCCTTGGCAGAAACTTTTAAATTAGGGTATCCGGAGGAGGACTATCCTGCTGATGGATGGGAGCTTGAGGGTATCGACTCGCCGACGTATGCTCTATTAAAGGATTTTATTAAAATCGGAGAGCAGCCGGTCACTAATTTTTTAAATCTTTTTCAGCGTTGTATGGAGCAATATATCAAGGAAGAACCTAGATATGAGACATATCAAAGGAAAACTTCTACTTATCAATTATTCATTTTGCAAACTTTTCTTTATTTGTGTAGCGTTCAGTTGCATTTGAAGGATACAGAACAGGCAAAACAGTTCCTCAATTTCATACGCTCTCAAAACAATCTGAGCGCATTGGTTGAAGCCTTATGTGAAGGCAAAACCTCAGACGAAATCCCTGAACTCCCCCTTTCACTAGTTGAATGGGACTCAGTGGTTGATGCGGCCTATAAGATTTCGCTCTATCATATTCATGCTGACCATTATGATGAATTGCGCACCGCCTGCATGCCGCAACAACCGGAAAACTCGCATTACTTCGTCATGGGTGGGCGCCTTTGCTGGAGTACAAGTCCCATCACTGAATCAGGTAATATCAATACTTTGCAGGGACAGAAACAGGCTTCAGAAGAACATTTTGAGATTTTTTATAATAATCTCGAAACACTTCGTCTACAAGACTCAATACTATCCGCAATTAATGATCTTTTGAAAAAGCCTGGTGTTGAAGAGGCTTCAATATTTGAGTGCCTTAATCAGAATTGGGAAAATTTGACTCCTGATCAACGCTCAAGCCTTTTCCCAAAAATGATTGAAAAAGGCTTTTTGCAATGTGCCCAGTATATAATTATAAATACCCCTCTTAACATAGCGCACTTGCAGCTTGCACTAAATCAAAGACCTCGCAAGATAGAAGTTATTAATCAATTTCTAGATATTAATGATCCCTACATAGACTCGATGATCCTAAGACAACTTCAAACTGCAATAGATGCTAACGATACCGAGCTTTTAGCATTGCTAATACCAAAACTACACAAGCCAGAGGTACTTAAACATTTAGATGGCAATCTTTTAATCAAATCGGTTCAAAAAGGAAATTTAAACCTCGTCGAGTTTATTGTCTCCCATCGACCTTATCTCCTTGAGTATAAGGGAGATTATGAACAGACATCTTTTCTTTGGGCTTGTGCTGCAGGTCATCCAGAAATTGTGAAATACTTAATGGATGCTGGCGCCAATATCCATGTGAAAACACGTCTACCAGAGAACCATTCATTCCACGCCCATCAAAATAGAACCGCAAGACAGTGGGCAGAAGCTAAACTGCTCACAGAGTTACATGAATCCGCAGTAGCCATATTGGCATTATTCGATAATTATTACTCGCGCCTGGAAGAAAATTTCAGAACCAATCCTTCCTATAAAGACCAATTTACTATTGATCATATCAGGCAGGCTAGTGAAAACAGGGATTTACGATTAGTTAATCTTATCTTGAATAACCATCCAGACTTAAATGCGAGCCTGGATGAAACGAATTTTCCCGGTATTAGTGAGCTTCGCGACGCATTGGAAAGAGAGCGCCTTGAACGATTGGAGCGCGAACGCCAGGAGCAGCTGGAGCGCGAGCGCCAGGCGGAGCTTGAACGCCTACGTCTGGAGCAGGAGGAACGCGAACGTCAGGAACGACTTGCTCGTGAACGTCAGGTACAGCTTGCCCTTCAACGCCAGCAACAGCTTGATCAGGAACGTCAGCAACAGCTTGACTGGGAGCAGCCGATTCTAAATGCAATTGAGCAGCGTGCAGAAGAAAGACGACAAGCTGAGCTGCGGGAACGGCAGGAACAAGAGGCAAAAAGAAGAGAAGAACAAGCGAGAATAGAAGAAGCCCAGAGAAGACAAGAGCTGGAAAGACAGCAGCAGCAAATGGTATTGCGAAGGAATATACTACCGCACTTTTCTACCTTTGATAGATTGTTAGCAGATTTTGCGGCAGAAATTAAACAAAATATGGGCAATACATCGAAAGATATTTCTTACAGCCGATGCACCATGAACCTGTTGCGCGATTTGAGAGATGCGAAACAAGAGTTTCTTAATCCCCAAAGAGAGATTAGCACCATATCTTTTGAACATTTTCAAATTAAATGTAATACAGCGATTCGCAATTCAAAAACCCTGTTAGCCGAACATCGCGGCTGGCATACCAATTCTCTTTTCTGGCGGCGAATTGCAGGTGTTCTGGCAGCGATATCGGTAATCCCGGCATTGATTGTGAAAGCAAAATCACAAAACGGCTATTATGGAACCTTCTTCGCCAGGAAAGAGGATATTAAAACCAACTCGTTAATAGCGCTGGAAAAACTGAAGGATAATTTACCGATAACTGAATTAAAGCAATCAATACCGATACGAGTAAATTAGGCAATTATAATCGCCCGGGTTAATCTTCTTTGCAGCTTGGGCGACGCGATTCAAAAGGCTAAGCGTCAATGTGTATTCCCATCTCAAGTAAATACTGAGTAGACTTTAAAATAAATTTGCATTTAAATACAATGTGCTTTTTAACTTAATCGCAATTGACCAGCCGCCTCACAGGAGTGATTAAACAATATGCTGTGCACCAGAAAGAATTTGTTTAACACTTCCCTGTCGTTATTGCTTCTTCTTATATCATTAGTAATGCCAGGCTGCGTCAACTATTCAGGGATCCGTAATAAACAGACACTGGCCACTCCAGCTACATTTCAAACAAAAAAATCACTGCCTGAAAAAAATGGCCAATGGCCTGATTTATGTTGGGCCAGGCAGTTTGGCGACCCACAACTGCCGTTACTAATTGCCGAAGCTTTAAGAGATAACCCTCAGATTCAGGCGGCTGGCGCCCGGGTGGATAAGGCACGTGCTTTGGCGTCGGGCCAAAACTCAAGCCTGTTGCCGCATGTGGACTTTCTGGGAGTCCCTGCCCTTGAGCGATTCAGCGCCAACAGCTATTTTCCGCCACCATTTGGAGGCAGATGGTTTAGTCAGGGGCAAGTGCAATTCAACTTCTCTTATGATTTGGATTTCTGGGGCAAAAATCTTTCACTGCTCTCGCAAGCCTTATCTCAGGAAAAAGCCAGCGAGGCTGCCCTGCAAGCCTCTCGTCTGATGATCGCTACGTCGGTGGCAACCACTTATAATGAGCTCGCCTATGAATTTGCATTGAGAGATGTGCTGCTTCGAACCGTACAACAACGAAAATCCTTAACTGCAGTCACCCGCAGGCGAGTGGATAATGGTCTTGATACCGATACGCAGCTCTTTCAGGCACAAACCCAGGAAGCAACAGCCAGAACGCTGCTGGTGAATGTTGACGGTCAATTATTGATTACAAGACAGCAATTAGGCATTCTGCTGGGAGCAGGTCCGGATCGCGGTTTAAGCATTACGCGTCCGCAATTAAAAGCCTCGGTTGCTCCAAAGCTTCCCAGCAATTTACCGCTGGGATTGCTCGGCAGGAGGCCGGATATTGTAGCCGCACGCTGGCAGGCAGAAGCCGCCTTATACGGTGTAAAGCATGTCAAAGCCAAATTTTATCCGGATGTGAATTTGCTTGCCAATTATGGCTATCTGTCTTTGGGATTAGACAAGTTATTCAGTAACGCCAGTAAAGCGGTTCTGGTGCAAGCGGCAATCAGCCTGCCTGTTTTTGATGCGGGTGCTTTACGCGCTGAGTTGCGCGAACAATATGCCAGTCTCGATGAATCGATCGCTAATTATAATGATACCTTAAATCAGGCGTTTGGCGATGTCGCCAAACAATTGGCTTCCATAAACTATATTGAAAAACAACTCCATGAACAACAGCTTGCATTAATTTCGGCAGAAAAAGCCTATACTCTTTCCCGCAAACAGTATAGCGTAGGTTTAACCTCGCAACTGGTTGTTTTAGATACGGAAACCCGTTATCTGCAGGAACAACAGCAGCGATTGCAATTGGCTCGTACGCGCCGCGATTTGCAAATTGCCCTGATCAAAGCCCTCGGGGGAGGATTCAATGAATGTTATTTAAGCACTCCAAGAACCACTGCTACCCCTCACTGTCATTTAAATAAGGTGTTACATGGATAAGAACGACAATCCGTTATCTGATATTGATCCGGTGCCTCCTTCAAAAACCAGGCAGAAACGCTTGCTCATTTCGCTGACAAGCCTGTTTGTCCTGCTTGCAGTCGCCTACCTGATTTATTGGTGGGTCGATTTACGCTTTTTTGTTTACACCGATAATGCCTACGTCAGTGGTAACATCATTCCCGTCACTTCACAGATCGCGGGTAACGTCATGGACGTGAATGTTGATAACACTGAACTCGTGAAAGTCAATCAGCCCATCATTGTACTGGACCCCACCGACACCTGGCTTGCTTTGCAGGCAGCAAAGGCCAATCTGGCCCTGACTCTTCGCCAGACACAACAGATTTATATTAGCGACAATGGCCTGCAGGCGATCGTTAAATCCCGGCAATCCGATTTGCAGAAAGCAGAAAAGGATTTGAAGCGGCGCGAAGCGGTGATCTCGCTTGGCGGCGTTTCAAAAGAAGATTTAAATCATGCACGTGAAGATTATATTGCCGCCCAGGCCGCACTAACAACGGCTCAGGCCAATTGGGAAGCTAACAGAAGCCTCACTCAAAATACCACATTAATAAAACACCCACAGGTTCTGCAGGCGATAGCAACACTAAGAAAAGCCTATCTTGACTACCTGCGAACCAGTATTCGCGCTTCTGCAACCGGTATTATTTCAAAACGCTCGGTACAGGTTGGAGAGCGTATTTCCCCGGGGCAGGTGCTCATGGCAATAGTACCTCTTGAGGATATCTGGGTGGATGCCAATTTTAAGGAAAAACAGCTTCGTGATGTGCGCATTGGACAACCGGCAACCGTTACAGCAGATATTTACGGCTCCTCTGTGGTGTATCATGGACGCGTGGTTGGATTTTCACCAGGAACCGGAAGCGCTTTTGCTCTTTTGCCTGCACAAAATGCCACGGGAAACTGGATTAAGGTGGTCCAGCGCTTGCCAGTACGTATAGTTCTTAACCCGGATGAAGTCAGAACCCATCCTTTAATGATCGGCTTATCAATGGAAGTGACTGTTGATACTCATAAGCAAAAGGGGCAACCCATGGAAGTCTACAAAGCCAGTTATAGAACCCCAATCTTCGATAATATGGAAAAACGGGCTGAGCGATTAATCAAGCGTATTATTCAGGAAAACATCGTTCAACCAAACCAAGCTAAGCCTGTAAATCACTTAAGTCAATCCAATGAATAATCCATCAGGAATGAAGTGCCTGTCAGGCGGTCGTCTGGTTTTGGCAACCATTGCCGTGGCTTTGGCTACTTTTATGATTGTTCTTGACTCCTCGATTGCCAATGTGGCTATTCCAACTATAGCGGGTGATCTCGGTGTTTCTGTGGATGAAGGCACCTGGGTCATCACCCTGTTTGCGGCCGCCAATGCGATTTCCATTCCGCTCACCGGCTGGCTAACCCAGCGCTTTGGTCAGATTCGCCTGTTCGTGGTTGCCATTTTGCTATTCGTATTCGCCTCCTTTTTATGCGGATTTGCTGAAACCCTGCCTATGCTGTTAGCCGCTCGCGTACTGCAAGGATTGGTGGCGGGGCCGCTCATTCCTTTGTCGCAGGCTATTTTGCTCAGCTCCTATCCGAAAGAAAAAAGCTCATTTGCCTTAGCCCTTTGGGGTATGACCGCGACGGTTGGCCCTATTGCCGGCCCCAGTTTAGGCGGCTGGATTACAGACAGTTACAGCTGGTCATGGATTTTTAATATTAATGTTCCGATTGGCTTGTTCGCTGCAGGCGTTACCTGGCTTATTTACCGCAAGCGTGAAACGCCGACCACAAAGAGTCCTATTGACAAAACAGGGCTGATTTTACTGATTATATGGGTAGGCGCCTTGCAAATTATGCTGGATAAAGGAAAGGATCTCGATTGGTTTAACTCGCCTGTTATCTTAAGTCTGGGGTTAATTGCTTTCATTTCATTCTGTTATTTTCTGGTCTGGGAACTAACTATTCCCAATCCGGTCATTGATTTACGTTTATTCACGCTGCGAAATTTTAGCAATGGCACTATCGCCATCAGTGTCGCTTATGGGGTGTTCTTTGGCAACCTGGTTTTACTGCCGCAGTGGATGCAGCAAGACCTGGGCTATCCTTCATTGAATTCGGGTCTGGTAATGGCTCCACTGGGTGTATTCGCAGTGATTTTAGCCCCTCTGATAGGCAAGTTTCTGCCCAAAATCGATCCGCGCAGGGTAGTAACGATGTCCTTTATTCTGTTTAGCTTCGTTTTTTTTCTGCGTTCTTTCTATACCACGGATGTAGATACCTGGGCATTGGTTATCCCTACTCTGCTGCAGGGAATTCCAATGGCGATGTTTTTTATTCCATTGACGGTCATTATTCTTTCCGGATTGCCGCAGGAACGAATTCCGGCAGCGGCTGGAGTATCCAATTTTGTGCGGATTTTTTTCGGCGCAATCGGTACATCAATCGCAACCACGGTTTGGAACAACAGATCTATCCTGCACCATTCTCAGCTCAATGAGCATGCCACGGCCTATACCCCTAACTTCATTGAGTTTTTATCTCAGGTGAAAACCATTTTGCCTATTGATGAAGAACAACGCTACGCCCTTTTTAATCGAATCCTTTCCACACAGGCTGATATGCTGGGTCTGAATGATGTGTTCTGGATTTCTTCCATCATTTTCCTGTGTTTGATTCCATTAGTCTGGTTAACCCGGCCTGTTGGTGGAGGTGCCTCTGCTTCAGCAGCAGCGGGTGCGCATTAGGATGAGCATGAGATTTCACTTATTCAAAAAGCGCCCTCTCCCCAACCCTCTCCCAGAGGGAGAGGGGGCAATTAGGTACATTATTAACCCCCTCCCGCGCCAGGAACTTTGATAGTATGCTGACGCCTTCCGGGAGAGGGTTGGGGAGAGGGAAATGAACAAATCCAGGCTAAAACAACGAGCTGCAATTTACGTAAAAACAGCACCGATGCCGAGAGGCATCTTTGGTATTATCTCCGAGCGAACAGACTTGGATTTAAATTCAAGAGGCAAGCTCCAATAGGTACATACATCGTCGATTTTCTCTGCTTTGAAAAACGATTGGTTATCGAACTTGATGGCGGTCAGCACATGGACAGTCAGATTTATGATATCAAGCGCACTGATTGGTTACGAGCACAAGGATTTAGGGTATTTCGTTTTTGGAATAATGAGGTGTTTCAGCAAACAGAATCTGTTCTCGAAGTCATAACATCTGCATAACTTTTCAGTACAACATCTCCACCGCAATCACAAAAAGAATAATCGCCCCAAGCACGTTAAAAACCGCCGATAATCGCTGTGGTGCTTTTTTGGCAATTCCCATCCCGATTATAGTCATAATGAAGGCCCAGGCGCAGATTGAAAGCAGATAAGGCCATAAGGCTTTTCCCGAGAGTCCTACACTGACGCCCACTGCAAGCGCATCGAGGCTGGTCGCAACGGCAACGACCAATAATTTAAAAAATCCATGAAACTTGTCAGCAGAAACTGCTTCATTTCTATTTTTATATTCAATAAATCCTTCATATAACATGTGCAGGGAAACGGCTGAAAGTAATATAAATCCAATCCAGCGAGCAACAGGACCCAGTACCAGGATAATTTGTTCACCGGCAATAGCGCCAATGAGGGCGGCGATTAACTCTGCGCCAGCAGACAATGACGCAAAATTCATAGCATCTCGGGTCTGATGGGGCTTGAGGCCCATTGCGAGAGCTGCCGAAAATGAATCAATACTTAGTATCAAACCTAATAACAGAACTTCAACAATACTTATCATTTATATCCCACATTCTTTTGATGTCATCCCAGGCCGGACCTGTTCACTTACATGACATTATTTCACAAAGTCTTTCAATGAAGTCTAATTGGCGAAAGAATTATCAGCGATCTGGCTATATTTTGTCAGATTATTCGGATCAGCTAAGGTTTGCATAGACGGTATAAAAAACAAAAGGTTTCTGAATGGGGCAATTGTTGGTAATTCTGTCCGGGATTTCTTCCGAACTATTTGCAGATCATCGAAATTTTTGTCAGGCAAACTACCCAGAGAATCACTATTTTCTTTATCCTCCGATGAGTACAGATTTTTAGCCGAATCTCTCGTTGGAGTTGATAGCTCACTACTAAAAGTGGCCGTTGACTCCAAATCATTGGTTTTTCGTTTATTCTGCAGGAGTAACGCATTATCAAAAACTTGTAGCTCCTGTTTAAAACCCTGCTTAATCGAAGTATTCTCAGGGTCTTTATTAGTTACAGGGTTCATTAATAGGACCCAATCCCCTATAAACTTTGCAAGATAAGTCGGATTCGGTTTAACACTTGAACTTTCAAGTAGCCCAATCACTTCGAGATAAGGACATCCTTTAAGGTAATTTAGCAAATCATCACCGGGTTTATGATGCTTTTGATTATTGATATTAATAGCGATAAAGCCACCAGGACTCAGCCCTTTGATTGCCTGTTGCACCAGTACAAAAAGGAATTTATTCAACCAATTTTCATAAACTGGATATCTGATATGCGATTGATTTTCACCTGGATATTTCTCCAAATCGAAGTAAGGGGGGGATGTAAGCATGAGCTGATTCGGCTGATTTTGAGGACAAAGCTCTTCCTGAGTACAATCCTCCATAGGTTTGGCATGAATGTATACATCAAAGCCCGCTGGCCTAAACTGATCAACCATATTAGAGTACCCTTCCTTTAAATTAGGATTGGGATCAGTAGCAACATAACGCTTCAATCCAATCGCACTCGCTGCAAATGCCCCAATCAACCGGTCTCCCCATCCGCCACACAAATCAAGAAAAGAAGTTACCGATGTATTGTACTTATTCTTTAAAAGCTGTACGAGAACGCCAACTTTTTTTGGGTTAAATTGATTAGCCCCCCAATTACGAACCAATTTTAATCGTACTTTGGAGGCAGAAACAGCTAAATTAATTTGAAAGTTGTAATGGTCTTCTCTCTTCCTTGCCTTCATTGTTTTAAGCCGTATTAAGGCAGAAAACACGGAGACCATGAATTCTTCTGTCCAGGCTTTAGATGGAGATGTGTATTCGCGTTTATTTTTAAGCGATTTACGTGCGCCATTACTAGTTGACAATCGCTGGTTTTGCATAAAGTAATTAGATGCAATATCTCCCTGCAACCTAATCCTGAAGGCGTTGTGTAAATCCAGTTTTCGATTGTCTTTTTTTACTTCGGCAATCAATTGTTCAAAATCAATCTTCGCTTCTTCAAATGTAATTGGGGCATAGGGAAAAGGTATATTTGAATACCGTATTTCTTTAACTAATCGAATCGCTATACATTGCGACATAAGAAATTCAAGACAATCCAGTTTTAACGTTCTGAATGTTTTATCTTTATCAGCATATTTGTCATTAAAGTATGTTTCAAGCAGTCGCAATTTTTCTACCAAGTAGTGATGTGGTATAATAGTTTCATTAGTAAAAAATTGAAAATTATCCAAATGCAAGATACCAAAAAGTAACTGGTATAATTTGGAATTGGACTTAACTTCATCGACGTCAATTACAAAATCCTCCCAGTTAACTTTTCTCAAGTTTTGTTTGAGATAAACAAGTCTCGGTAGCTTCTCAAACTGAAACTCGTGTTTTGGATCAAAACTTGTTTCCTCGGAAAACACTTCAACAATTGTAGATATCTCATTTAGAAAAACTTTTCCTGTTTGTTGAACACGATGTACTTTTGATTTCAAAATACTAACCTTGCAATAAGTTAACAATAATGGTCAAAATGTATCATATTTGGTTTTAAATGTAAAATTATTGATCAACTTAAGTGATTGAATTTGCTATTGCCGGTGGTCAGGGGGGAGAAGATATCCTTTTAACCTTCTTTGACACAGTGCTCCCGGCAGAATAGCCAGAAGCACCTGGAGCTTGTTATACCCGCTTCATTACTTCAGTGGCCACATCGGATTTAATATCGTCTATCCGACGGTGAGCGATAGTTTCATTGCCCAGACCCTGTCTTGAGAAGCGAACTTTAACATCGTTCAGCCTGGAGCTGAAAAATACACCCTGATAACCATCTGAAAAATGTTTGGGTAAGTTCATGTTAAATTCCAGACGAAGGTCCCTTAAAGCCTCAACAACTGTTTTCTTTGCAGCGGTCATCAGCCGGTTTTTCATTGCATCGTCAAATGCCGGGCTATACCAGTCCTTAGATTCAGGAGCATCAATTTTGATAAATGATTCCGGCTGTGCATGCCCCAGTATTGAGGGAAGCCAGTTTTTATCCACAAACTGTTCTTTTGAACCAATTTTTTGCTGACAAAAATTACGCTGCAATACACTAACGCCCGTTCCATCATTCGCTTTTCTTTCCATGATGGTTAATTGTCTATCACGGACTACCAAGCCGTCAAACTCCTGGGTAAACTTGCCATCCGGAGAGCTCACCTCAAATGATTTGTAGAGGATTGCTGACAACTCAATCACATAATCATAAATGCTGCGTGTGAGCAAATCATCCTGTTGTGGCGCGGCTTCCTGATCGTCAATCTCCTTTCCTTTATCACGGGGATCCAGAGCAGGTGTTGCCGGTGGCAGATGATTCATCATCGCATCAGTTATATTTTCAAGCGTTTCCTGCTCATCATACTCTTCAAATATAAACTTCACTGGACGTACATCTTCACCTTTAGGAGGCTCATATTTCAAGGGTGAAAGCGTTTTGAAATTACCCAGATTATTAAGCCAGTGCTGCAAGCTCTCTAAATCTTCATCGCTTGCCTGAGCTTCTTCATGTAATTTGACATAAAAATCCTGATAAGCGCGGTAATCTATATCTTCAATTTCGCGCTCTACACTAAGCCTGCTTGAATCAATAAGAACTGATAGCTTGTTCATGTAGGAAACTAACTCAATCGCCAGCTCGTTTTGTTTGATTGATGCGTTAAGAAGTTCGTGTTTATACTCCTGCTCTTTTCCGGCCCGAGCTTTCTCAGACTGTTCTCTCTGCGCTTGCTCACGATTTTTAATTTCGAGACTAAGGGAACGGCGCATTTCTGAAAAACTCTGTGTTTTGGACTTCTCAATAATCAGGTTAAAGAAAAATGCGTAGTGATCGTCTGAAGCTATCTTTTTAAGTTCTGCACCAGCCTCTGCGCTCAGACTCACATAATCGTCCATTGCCTTTTCATAAGCAGCGGTTATTTCCTCTCTGACAGCTTTTTGATTATGTGCTGGCAGATTTTTTTTGCTGGTTTCTAATTTCAGGCATTGATCTCCGTATTCCTTCACTGCTTCGGGAAGGGGCGGCAATTGCAGAACAGGCTCGACTCGCTTACGAATTGAATCCAGCGCTCTCATGGCTAATTTCAACTCGGCGTCATTTTTCTCAAAATGGGCAGTTTCTACTTGCAGAGCAAGCTGATCTGATTCAGCCAGCCTTTTTATGCTGTTTTCAATAGAAGGAATTATTGCAGTCATCCTGTCTATCTTATGATTAATTACCAAAGATAAGGAAAATAGTAAATTTTGCTCGTCGGTTTTTGCTTCGCTGGTCAATAAACTGGCGTAAAGATTTTTCAATTCGTTGCGGATAATAGCCTGGCCTTGCGATTGCAGCGCATCAATATCAACCGCCAACTGTCGCTCAAGTTCCACAGTTCCGTGCTGGGCAAGCACATCATTCCAGTCATGGTCTATTTGTACAGGTTCTTTGACGATAACGCGATAACCTGCCCCTTCAAATAGTTCCAGAGCTTTTTGAAAATCATTGCTTGCAGACGAACCAGGCTGGTCATGATCTTTGAGCAGGATAATCGTGGTATCTCTGGAGTAATGCGTTCTGATATAGCTCAGTGTCGCAGGTAATTCGGTTACTCCAAGCGAGGCCAAAATACTGTATTGCTCACGAATAGCGGGAATTGCTGCAATACTGGCGGCCGTCTCAATTCCTTCGGCAATAAACACAGCATCCTGATTTTCAACCTCATTAATTACCGCTGCCTTGCCTGGTAAAGCTGCCTTTACCGGACCCAAATACATTTTGCAGTAATAACTTTTATCCGCATCAGCAGGCATCGCTTTGTTGCCTTCGGCATCGAGTTGAACAATCTGCAGACCAATGAGTTCGTCTTTCAGATTAAAAACAGGCGCAATAAGGTAATCATCAAAGCCGTATTGATCCAGCTTTGGGATTCCCAGTTTGCCTTGCACATACTTAAACTGTAAGCGGCTGGCAACACTAGCAGGAATTTTTCTGGTTGATACCAGATAGCTTTCAGCGGGTGTTCCTGTGATTGGCGTTCCTCGGTTCCATAAACTTTGGGCCAAACGAATACTTGCAAGGTTTCTTGATTCGTTATCAATATTGCTTACAGTGTTCTTAGATTTCATTTACCACTCCTCATCGTTCAATCAATAAAACAATTGTACTTATTTTGAGCAGCTGTGAGAATATACCAATCTGGAAAGAAGTTTTTTCTATCCTGGAATTGCATTTCACATCAGTAAGCAATGAAAGGAATAGAACGAACAAATTTTATACAAATTTGTGATATAGTTAATTGTGAGTCTATCAATCGATAAAGGATTGCAAGCTGTGTCATCTGATAATCCCAGGAATTTATTTCGCAAAGAAGCCCTCTCCCATCTCTCAGTTCCTGAGCAATTAAATCATGCAATTGTAATAACCGGCAGCAAATCCTGGATTTTATTAGGCAGTTTGAGCCTGCTTGCACTGGGTATTGCACTCTGGTCCATTTTTGGAACGATCAGCACCCGGGTTGAAGGCCAGGGCATTATCCTCCCTAATAATGAAGGACTTTACAATGCTGCCGCACCTGCCGGTGAAGCTTATGTCAGTGATTTACTGGTCAAACTGGGAGATTCAGTGACAAGCGGTCAGCTGCTGGCTACACTGAGTAATCCCGCTTTAAAAGAGCAAATTGCAACCCAGCAGCAAACACTCTCTCTTATCGAGCAAAAATATCAGAATCTGTTGAAAGAGGCGCAAGCGGCTACCAAAAACCGGCACCAGCAGGTTATAAAACAGAATGACTATTTACAAAATGTCATTAAACAGCAGAGTGAAAATTTAATTTATGCCCAGGAATTATTGGAAATTCGCAAAGCTGCGTTCAAAAAAGGCCTGATCACCAAGCAGGAAGTGGTTGCCAGCTGGCAGCAGTTTTATGATACAAAGAAAAATATCGAAACGACTAAAAAAGAGTTATTACAAAATGATATGAACGAGAAAGCCTATCTCGAAGAATGGCAGGAAAAAATCCGTGCACTGGATTTAAAAATCAAGGACAAAAAGCAGGAACTCGATGTATTGAAATCTCAATATGAAACAGGCCTGCATGTATACAGTCCAACGAAGGGAACAGTGACTAATATCCAGGTGCAGCTTGGCGATATGGTCAAAGACGGCATGCCGGTTATGAGTATCGCACCCTCGCCAGAACAGCTTGAGGTCATTGCCTATGTTCCTGCGGATCAGGGTAAAAAAATTACAACCGGAATGAAGGCGTTAATTACCCCAACGGTGATTAAAAAAGAAGAATACGGCAGTATACTCGGTAAAGTGCAGTATGTGTCACCCTATCCCAGTAATTCAGACAGCATGAAGGCTGTTCTGAAAAACACTGAACTGGTGCAGCATCTCACTGAAAAAAACCTTCCCATTGAAATCAGAATTTTATTGGAAAAAGACCCTGAGACGCTTAGCGGTTTTCAATGGACCTCTGCCTCAGGCCCTCCGCAGATCATCACCGCCGGAACAATGGTAGAAATCAATATTATTGTTCGCAAGCAAGCGCCGCTGACTTTGTTTCTGCCCGCTTTGAAACAATTAATCGGAAGTGATTAGAATGAAGCGCGCAAAAACCCCTACCATATTGCAAATGGAAGCTACCGAATGCGGAGCAGCAGCTTTGGCGATTATACTCGCCTATTATGGACGGCATATTCCTCTGGAAAAAATGCGGGTTGACTGTGGCGTATCACGCGACGGTTGCAATGCAAGCATGATGCTAACCGCAGCCCGCCAGCATGGCTTAACTGCTCAGGCGGCTAAAGTAGATTCTATAGCCAGCCTGCAGGAGCTGAAAGCCCCCGTTATTTTATTCTGGGAATTTAATCACTTCGTAGTTCTTGAAGGAATTTCCAAAGAAAAGATTTATATTAACGATCCCGCCTGCGGCCCAAGAACTGTCAGCTATCAGCAATTTGATCAAGCCTTTACCGGTGTACTGTTATTGTTATCACCAGGCACTGACTTCATGGCTCATGGCAGACCTGCCTCCCTTTATTCGGCCTTAAGAAATCGTCTGCAAGGTCTGGAGAAAGAATTGTTTTTTGTCTTTATCGCCAGTCTCGCTTTAGTCGTACCTAACCTGATGATTACGGCATTGGCCAAGGTTTTTATCGATAATATTCTGGTCGAAAAATTAAACTCCTGGATACTGCCTTTTTTTAGCGTTTTTCTGGTTATGATTGTATCAATCGTTTTATTAAGCAGCCTGCAAAATTATTTCCTGTTGTTGATAAAACTAAAATTAACGCTGATTAGTACGATTGGTTTTCTATGGCGGATTATGTATCTTCCCATTCAGTTTTTTCAACAGCGTTTTGCCGGCGATATCACAGAGAGGGTTTCTGCCAATGATCGAATTGCCAATCTCTTATCCAGTGAAGTAATGGCTTCTCTGGTCAGTCTGGTAACTATTGCTTTGTATGCTACGATCATGTGTATTCTAAGCTGGCCACTGGCTCTGCTTGCTTTTACCGCTATGGGCTTCAGCCTTCTTGTCTATCGTCAGGTACGCCGCCAATTCGCAGATGTCAGCCGTAATTTTTTACAAAAAAATGGAAAGTTGCTTGGTTTGCAGATGCAGGGGCTTGGTTTAATAGAGGATTTAAAAGCCAATGGCCGGGAGAATGATTTTTTTCAGCGCTGGGCGTCGGCACATGCGGAAATTATTTCATTACAGCAAAAACAGGCTATTTATAATCAAATATTAACCGTCATCCCTGCCTGTACCCAGTTAATCGCTTATTCGATTATTACCGGATTAGGCAGTTGGCAGATTATTAATGGGCAATTAACCATTGGCAGTCTGATAGCCTTTCAGATGCTCTGGTATCAGTTTTTCGCACCACTGCAAACCCTGCTTGGCTTGGGGGGAGAGTTACAAAAAATCAGGGGCGATTTGGCGCGTCTGGATGACATTCAGAATCACGATCTCGATCCGCGTTTTAATATAATCTCTGGCGAACACTGCCCGGAAGCGTCCATTCGATTGGATTCGGTATGCTTTGCTTATACTGCGAACAAACCCATGTTAAAGGAGTTGAAACTCTTTATTCCTGCCGGGGAAATGATTGCGATACTAGGTAAATCTGGCGAAGGAAAATCCACCATCGCCCGCTTAATCACCGGCTTATATCAGCCTACAAGGGGTAGCATTCATATTGGCGGCACTGTGTTATCGCAGATAAGCCCGGAAATCTCCGCCCGATTAATCGCTTATGTCGAGCAGGATGTTTTCCTTTTCCCGGGAACAATCAGAGAAAATATTTCGTTCTGGAACCCGGCGATTAGTGATCTGGCCATCGAAAAAGCGCTCCATGACGCCTGTATCTATGAGGAAATTATGCAGCGCGGCGGTCTGGATTATGTGGTTTCGGAAAATGGCGTGAATTTTAGCGGTGGTCAGCGGCATCGAATTGAAATTGCAAGGGCACTGGCCCAGAACAGTAAAATTCTTATTCTGGACGAGGCAACGTCCAATCTTGAAGCGGAAACTGAAAAACGTATTCTTAAGAATATTCACGAAAAAGGCTTAACTACTTTAATTATTACTCATCGGGAAAGTGCTCTTGAATATTGCAGGCAAATTTACAAACTTGAACAAGGCTCATTGATTCCTATTGATAAAGAGTTGATATGACTGATCATAATAGACTGGATATTTCAGAAATTCTGGTATTGCTGGAAAACAAAGAAGCCGAAACCGCTCAGCACGATTTTTTGACTGTTTGCGCCATCGTAGCCAACAGTGCCAACATAAAACTTAAGTTTCCGGCACAGACTGGCGATGAAAGCAAAACCAGGTTTGATTTACTGTCTGAAATAGCCAATCTTTCACAATTTCGTTTTCGTGAAATTCAGTTACCTGAAGAATGGTGGAAATATGATAATGGTCCATTGCTGGCGTTTACGGTAGAAGGAAATGCCTGTGCACTAATACCCACAGGCAGGGGTTATCAATTGCATATTCCGGGGCAGGAGGCTTTAGCGATTGAAGAAAAAAATGCAGCGATGGTATTGAATCAGGTCTTCTATTTTTATAAGCCGCTGGCCGGCGGCAAGATAGGTGTGAAAGAGGTGCTTCAGTATATCTATCAGCAAAGCGGTTCCGATCTCAAACGCTTGTTGCTGGTACAGATTGTATTAGCCGCCCTCGCCTTGATTATTCCGCTGGGTACGGGCTATTTATTTTCTGTAGCGATTCCTTTTGCCGATATCTCGGCTATAACCCAGGTGATTATCGCTTTTATAATAAATGCCTTTATAACTGCCAGTTTACAACTCGTAGAAATAATCAGTTTATTTCGCATCAAATTAAAAGCCAATGCTAATATACAGGCAGCTATCTGGGATCGCGTCCTTCGATTTCCGGCGAATTTTTTTAGCCGCTTTCAGATTGGTGATTTAAGCAATCGTATTTCGTCCATCGATATCATCCAGCAGGAATTAACTCTTAGCCTGCTTGTCTCGCTTTCAAATACTTTGGTTTTCGTTTTCAGTTTGATTCTTCTATGTTACCTTCTGCCAGTTTTCAGCCTTTTGCTTATTCTTTTTCTGGTGATAGCAAGTTCTATTTCCTTCTTTATCACCCTGAAGCAATTGCGTTTTCTGCGTGGTTATTTTCATGTCAGCGGTGAAAATCAATCTTTATTGTTACAGATTTTTACGAGCATCAATAAGATACGCGGTGCCCATCGTGAAGAGTTAATTCTCAATCTTTGGCTGCGTAAATTCATTGAAAAAATGACCCTTTTTTTTAAAAGCAGTAAATTGACTGTAATTGATAAAATTATTAATCTGGCTTTCAGTTTATTGAGTACTTTTTTTCTTTATCTTTTTGTGGTGAACATGGACAGCTCACTAAATTTAGGCCTTTTTATTTTATATAACGCGGCATTCTCACAACTGTTCATTGCATTCATCGGCCTCTGGAATAGCATCAATCAAATGGTGAGGATCATTCCTGTATTTGAACGAACCAAGCCTGTCTTTCAGACTGAAACCGAGAACTATCGAAAAGAAAATTGTAAGCTCAATCTTAAAGGTTCTCTTGAATTACGTGATATTCAATTTAAATACAGTAAAAATGAGGGCGTTATATGCGACGATTTGTCCTTTAAAATGGAGCAAGGTGAATACGTCGGCATTCTGGGAAAATCAGGCGTCGGCAAATCAACCCTGCTGCGTTTACTTCTCGGATTTGAAAAACCTCAAAAAGGCCAGGTTTTATTTGATGATATGGAGTTATGCCGTTTGAATTTACAGCATTTACGCAGCCAGCTCGGGGTAATTTTGCAAACCAGTGCCTTAATGCCTGGCAGTATTCTCAGCAATATTATCGGCATTAATTCAAGCCTGACAGAAGAAGATGCCTGGCGAGCAGCTCAGCTGGCAAATATTGCCAGCGATATAGAAAAAATGCCAATGGGGATGCGGACCGTAATTACCGATCGCAGCGGTGCTGTATCCCTGGGCCAACGGCAGCGTATTTTAATTGCCCGCGCTTTAGCCAAAAAACCACGGGTTTTGATTTTGGATGAAGCAATGAGCGGCATGGATGATGAAACATTAAGCCTGCTCAAACACTGTGTTGAATCCCTGAGCATAAGCCGTTTGGTAATAACCCATCGCCCCGAGTTTTTAAGCGGAGCCGATACAATTTATATTTTTGAGAAAGGACAACTTCATAATGCAGGAAGATTTGAGGAATTATGCAGCTCGCAGGCATTTAACAAATTCAGGGTGTTAAAGGCCAGTTAAGACAACCGGCCTTATCTTTCTCGATACTTAGGGGTTGATGCCCACTGGAACAATATTAACGCCAGGAATGTCATTACCGGGAATTTGCCCGATTACTTTTGCGAAAACTGCACCAGTTTGCAAGGCAGCGGTTACCTCGACCGTTCCACCATTATTGGTTAGTTGATAATTAATGCCAGGACTTGGGGCTCCGCCACAAATAACTTCAACATCCTTGTCTTCCAAGAGAGAAATACTCATTGCTCGATCTCCAAAAAGACAATTTGCTTTTAAAGTATAGATTGAAGAATGATAATTACCTGCTGCTGTAACATTTAGTTACAAAAATTAATAGATAATTCATCCTGACGCCCAATCTATAGTCCTTGCGAACGAAGTGATCCAGATCGAAGCCTGAATAAAGTTACAATTGCTTCGCTAACGCTCGCAAAGACGGTTTTTTCTGCACCCTCTTCTAGGGATTAATAGGATTAAATTCTGGCTCAGGAAGGGTCAGCAATCCCGCTAATTCCTGTTGTCGCAAACGGAATAAATTCTCCAGGGTGTCGCGGTCTTTTTTTGCATTACAAGCTTGAGTCCAGGGCATAAACAAAGCACCGACAGCACTCTCGCCGCGAACAATACTTAAATCCTGGCCAAGGAAGGCAAATAATCGGCTTATATTAATATCCCCTTCATCCTCAAAATAACTGAGATATTGCAAAGGCGGCCTTGTGCTTGTCTTTATCCCTGAATCTGGCACTTGTCCCCAAAGAGGATCCTGGCGAAATATTTCTAATAAAAGATGTCGCGGCGCGTTTCTTTGTTTCAGACCCACCTCATTAAACGATTGCGTTAAAACATCCTCTTGTATCTGCCCTGTTTCGGAATGATTTTTATGTATTTCTTCACAAATGAGCAAATACTGATCATAAGCATTCAGGAGCGGTCCTATGTCATATAATTCGTTTTGCTCTTCGTTTTGCCGTTTAAACAATTCCAGACGCCTGGGATCCTCTTTTATCAGCTCATAAAACATCGACCACATATGGCTGTCATAATTTTTAAACGCCAGTTTTAATGGACTGATATACTCAGGACACACCTCTTGATAAATTGCTTTGTATTTCTCACCAGTTATCGGAAGAATTAGCTGATTCTCAGAGTCATAAATCACATGCTTAAACATCAACTCCGGATTGACTTTAATTATCTTCTCAACACCGTCGTAATCCGATTCGGCAACCAGTTCGATCAGCCGATAACTGTCTGTTGCCTTATATTGTCTCTCAAAGCATTTAAATTGTTCAGTCAAATCGGGTTCTACTACTTGCTTAAATAGCGCTAGCATACGTTGGTTATTGGTTTCCAGAGCATATCGGAGAGGACTGGTATACAGAACGCAATGCTCTTTTTGAGAAAGGGTAAACCGATAATTAACAGACCGAAATATCGCAGAGGGACAGGAGTGAACAATTTTATCAGCGCGAACATAATCACCAAGCTCAAAACAATGAAGCAGTTCATAAACATGGCCAACAGAGTTTTCACCCTGACTATTCGCTCTGAAGAACCCAAACCATTGACAACTTCTGCTTAAACTATGCGCCGCATCCCAATCCAGAGGTGTATTGATTAAAAATGACTCCAGAGGCAGCTGCAGTAATGGGGAAATAGCTTCATCCACCACTTCTGTTTGTTTTTCAATCAAATCATTCATAATTCAGTGCTGAATAGCTTGCCGAATCTAAGTTAGGCTCAATTGTATATTAAACTGTCATCCTCGTGAAAGCGGGCGTTGCTGCGCAATAGAATTAATCACCTAGCCTGTCGTCTTTGCGAACGAAGTGAAGCAAGATCGGAACTTGAACAAACCCAGGATCTGCTTCGCTAGCGCTCGCAAAGACGTTTTTTTGTTCATCTATCTTATTTACGTAACTACCCCTCAGGAATGACAAAAAAGTTTCCAGAAAGAATTACGGTCAATTTAAACTATGGAATCGATAACATCCGCAAAATATGACGGTGCTTCTGTCCTCGCATACCAGGCAAGGACGAGTTTATTCTCATAATACTGACCTGAGTTCAGAGTGATTAATTGTTCTTTCTCCAGAAAAGGCTGACAAAGTTCGGCTGATAAAACGCCATAACCATAGCCCTCAGTAAATAAACAGAGCAGTGATTCGTTAATATTCACAAAATGACGTTCTGATTGAGTATATTCAAGCAGATTATAGTGTTTCAGATAATTGAGCGTCATAGGATCTGACTCATCAAAGTCGATAATTCGCTCTGTTTGCAGAATATCTTTCAGATCACGTCCAGCCCAGGCCGCTGTAGCCACCAGGACATAACGCTCTGGCTGAATAGCTTTTACTTGCATTTCTTTAAAAAGATGCTGTGGTTCAATAATTACAAAATGACTACTGCCCGTTTGCAGCGAGGCAATTCTCTGCTCAGAATCATTAATGTGGAAGGTAATAAGTAAGTGAGGATATTTTTTTAATAAAGGCCGACAGGCAGGAATTATCCGTGAGGACATGATACTGGTGGGGCCGCTAATGCACAGTCGAACAGTCGACTCCACCCCGGCTCCATGAATATTCGATAAGGCAATGCCTTCGAGTTCGGACGAAGCCTGGCAATAACGGAGCAAAGCCTCTCCTTCTGAGGTCAGCAACACACCATGATGGCTGCGTATAAACAGGGTTGTCCGTAATCTGGTTTCCAAAGCACGTATACGTTGAGTAACAGCGGTCTGGCTTAAGTGCACCGCTTTGGCTGCCGCATGCATACTTTTATGCTGGGCAACAGCAACGAATACCTGTAATTGAGGATCCAGTAACTTCATTTATCCTTTCTCGAAAATAATGTCTTTAAGCCTGCTATCCCGAATAAAATTCATCCCTCTTGTATTCGGTAGAATATGTTTTCCAATTTCTACCAAATAAAACTGCTCCAGGCCAGGAATAATATATTTCACACAATGAAATCCACTATCAAGTTCAGCAAGATTAGTCTTATAAATAGAAAAATTCTGCTTGCGAATACTTTGAATAATGGTCTCTAATTGCTGGTTTAGCGAAGAAGCTCCCTTATAATCAGGAAGCGAATCAAAATGCTTTATTTGAAATTGAGCTGACAGACTGGCAATATCCGCCTTCGCACATTGGGCCAATAATGGTTTTTCTGCGAGATTACTTAGGGTTTTCTGCTGATTTTCCAGCAAGTGATCATTAAATAAATGCAAAGGCTGTAAAGATTCCAACAGCGCACGCTCCAAAGCATAGTCCTTATAAAGCGAAGTACCACAACCAATGGGTTGAATAGGCATCGATTGTTTAGTCAGGCTGACCAGAACGCTTGGGATACCTATGTCGCTGGTGATATCCACGAGAAGAAGTTCCTCCTTATATTCCTGCTCAATCTGATTGATCATTTCTTTTAAATACTCAGGCACTGAGTTTTTGTCGATGATAGAAACAGCCCCCTGCAATAGAAACGCCTGAATGAGGAACAAAGAGTAAGCGTCACGCTCTATCCCTTCATTCAGGGCATGAATACTGGCCTCCTCCTCATTGGTTCCCGAAGCGATGCCCGAATCACAGGCCTGCCAGGAATAAGGCTCATAATTAAATGTATCCTTGGCAGCCGGACTTTTGGCATAGCGCGGATCGATTAAATACAATGGGTAATACAGTATTTCACCAGTTGAAATTTCCTCAAATCTGGCAAAGGGCATTTCGACTGTTTCCTGATATATTGGAGGAGCTAACAGTTGATGCGTTTTCAAGGGATTTGCAATCAGAGGATCACTTAAGGAAAAATAATTATTCTGATGTTTTTGACAAAAATCGAACACCGCATAATGTTCAAGTGCCTCAAAACAGGCGCTTACCATCGATTGAATCCCGATTCCTTTACCGCAACCATAAAAAATGGAATGGGATTGATCATCAATTAATTTGCAATGAGAGGTTTTAATCTCAGTGCCATATTGCTGGAAATCCGCCTGTAAATTCAATAGATTAAGCGTTGACTTTGCTTTTTCCAAAGCCATTTGGGATGGCATTTGCCTTTCATAATTCATTTAAAATACTCCTTGCCCGCTCCTTAATCGCCACACATTTTGCATCGCGTATTAGACTGAAATTTTCAAGTTCGGGAATTAAGGTATAAGTAATCGCCACACCGGTGGATGACTGGTAAAGATCAGCGATATAAATATTCGCATGACAGGCCTCTAGACGTTCGACCATCAATTGAATTTGCTGACTCAAGTTGTTCGGCAAACAATAGGAAGGAATCTCATCCCAATCCATCTCTACACTGATTTTATTATCCACCAGCACTTGCAGATCGCCGATCATCGCCTTTAACAGCAAAGGACTATTCTCAAAAAATCTGGCATTCTGCTCACGATAAGCCCTGGCATTGTCATTAAATCGCTCTTTATACTGTACTGATTCATACAGGGCTTGTTTCAATGCCGCCTCTTTGGAAAGTGAAGCGCCAAACCCCTGTGGTTGCAGCAGCATTGTCTGCCGGGTAAAACTGACAACGAAGGCTGGAATAGAATTATCGCTTGTGATATCCATCACCAATATATTCTCATCATAATGCTGCTCAATAGCCGCCATGATTTCGGTGATGGATGGAGGCAAGGTATTCTTTCGGATCACCCTTGCTGGAACTGGATTGTGATGAAGCACTGTTTTTAACAGAAACAAAGAATAGGCATCCCGCTCTACCCATTGATTAATACCGTGAATGATTGCCTCTTCGCGGGTCGCACCAATAGCAAGCCCGATATCATTACTAAGTGAAGCGATGTGCTCATCAATAAAAGTATAAATTAAAGCCAATGGGTAATATAGGCTGCTTTTATTGTTGAGATGGTGCAATTTAACCCAGGGATAAGGTTTTTTCTGGTAGCTTTCTTCCAGTAAAAGTTTGGGCATTAGTTGATGCTTAGTCAGAAAACTCGTGGATGGCGAATTCGCGGTGGAAAATAAATACTGGTTGAGTAAATTATTTTTATACAGACGGATGCCAATTGATTTTTCTAATGATTCAAACAAGGCTTTTACTTTAGCCTGTGGCTCGCTGCCGCTTGCTCCGCCCAGAGAGGATAGTTTCAACTGATTGTTATTGGCAGCACAAAGATAAGTGCTTAAATGAATCCTCTCATGTTTCAAATTGCCTATACATTGAAAAGCCGGCGTAATCTGATTTTTCTCGGCTTCATCAAGGCCAATTAATAATGCATCATCGAGGTTGTAAGCGCGCTGTTCAACCTGTAAATTATTCATAATAACTTCCTTATTTCCCGTGAGCCTGGCTTACGGACGAACTCCCATTAAATTAAGAATTAGTAGGTTGGGCCCTTGGCCTAACGAACGGGTCGCACTCCAGAACTCAATGTTGGGCCAAGGGCCCAACCTACACGCAAGTGCACCACCCGGGAAAATTTAATTTGCAGCTTTCAATCAACCGTATCAGGATTTAACAATTCCTCGAGCTCTTTATACTTTTCCATATCAAACTCGCCGTAACCAGGACCCGCAAATTTTGTCCGTCCATAGTCTTTATCCAGGGTTTTATAAACGGTGATCGTTTCTAAATTACTATTGTTTTCAAATGCGTCCATTATATTCTCCTTATTGTTTTTTATGTCGCCCGAGAATAATAAGCAAATCAGAACGCTTACTAATAATGAAAAGAATCAATTACGTGATAAGAGATTTTGATTAGTCAATCACCGAACTCCGAGCAAAGTAAATCTATTCCCGAGAGTCTTCATCAAACTGTGTCATGCCATGCCATGCCCTGTGAGTAAGGACACAGTTTAATGGCTATGCTAAGCTCTAGTGATAAAAGCCGGAGAAAGCAGTGTTTCGTCCACTAATTGATGATTGTATTGACTGCATCATTTTTATCGCCGCTGGGTATGCGCTTGTAGAAATTTTTCATTATTCAGTCACAGAACAGTGGTCGGTAGTGGGTGCGGCAAATCAAAGTTTTTTATTAGTAGCTATTATGCAAGCTCTGTTTTCATTAACGGCAGGAACCCGCTTTGATAAAATCCTGGTGCAAGAGGCCATTCAAAGTCCTTTCATTTCTACCAGAAATTTAAGAATATTTCGTTGCTCTTTGTATATGTTCTGTATTCTTTTAAAAAGCAATTTAAAATCCGGCATTTTGGCACCTCGCTATCGTAAAAAAGTGGGTACAATTAACTTTCCTAAATACGCCACATTATCCGATAAAGTGATCTCCTTTTTTTATGTGTTTTTTACCTGGCTGTTTATTATTTTATTTCTTTTCTGGGGCCTCATAGAAAATCCAGGCTTCTCCTACGAACATGGTAAATCCTATTATATGGATAAATGGTGGCAGGAAACAAAAGCTCCATTTTAGGAATCTGGCGGACTGGCTTTCTCTCCTTCCCGCTGCAGCCTGATAGATTTTGCAGCCGATTTGTCAGACAGCCGCAGTATATGCCGTCAAACAATCGCCTGCTTCGTTATTGAAAGACGCGCCTCTGGAATCCCAGAATCCGTAATATCCACCTGTAATCCAATGCGTTACAAGATTTTTTATCCCCACTGTCAATATTGAAAATAAAACATTTAAAAATCGTATACCGGCCCCATCCCTGTGCTCAGCAATTGTATTCTGCCGGTTTTCTTCATTATAGCGTTCGGCAAATTGATTAATACGGCTATTGTTATCAATACCAGGACCACAGACGTGCAAAGACTCATACAACTCATAGACCGCTTTGTATTTATTGATCAGCTTATCATCCGAACATCGGTTTTGCGCAACTAAAGTAGCGGGTAATGGATAATCAATAAACAGGCCGTTAACATTCATCTTATTTAATAGATGCTGCATGTATTTTTCGCATGCTTTGTTCAGTTTCGTAAGCATCACAACTGATTCAGCGGTATTGTGCTCGGGAGTCATCGACGATAAGAAAAAACCTGGAGCCGTTACTTTTTTAGCCTGCTCAAAAACGTATTTTCCTTTTTGGGGGTGGAGAGGCTGGGTGATAGATTTTTCTACTCTATGCCGCAAATCCTGTTCCATTCTATGCGCTATGCAATTGGTTGCAGGATTAAAAATCCTGAATTCTTTGTTACTTCCCACATGATATTCAAGTAACATATTCAGAATATCCATCCCCCAAGAATGCATGCAGGCATCTTCCGGATTACTAATCACATCAGAGAGCCGCACATTTCTATGAGGGAAAGGGGTATAATAACCCCGCTCAATCATTGACTTATAATCCAACTGCTCCCTCAGATTGCCCACTGTGGGTATCCATTTAGCTGGAAAATACAAGTAATTTCCATCGCGATTGCGCATTTTATAAACTGTTCTGTTAGTAATGAATAAAGAATAAAGCGCATCTCGTTCTTCAACTGGAAGATCAGCCACTTCCTGGTAAAACTCTGCAAGCCTCGGGCTATGATTGGCTTGAATTATATTTAATAAAGTACCTTTTCCAGCCTTCTCATCCTGAATATTTAACACCTCTTCTACATAAGTTTTTAACAACTGTATCAAGTGAGGATATTGGTCCAAAATATAGGCATTATAATGAACGGCATTTTCTTCAAAATGTATCGCTGCCTTAAACTCGGGAATCTGATTCAGAATATCCTGTCTTGTCATTGGATCGGTCAAACGACAATAATGACCTGATTTAAGCTGTTCCTGAAGATCGGAGAAAAGATAAACCCTTTTACCTCCATCAGCATCAGTAATTAAAACCAACTCGTCTTCACCAAACTCATGTAAACTTTTGAAGTCTGTAAAACTGATACAATCCGCATTCCGGATCTCATTCTCTTCAAATAGTCTGCCATAGCGATCTTTCATTAACTCACTCTGCCCAAATAGATCAAAATATGGTCATTATAACATTTATACGAGCAAAAAGACACAAACCGATCATTCCTGCGCATGTTTAATCTGGTTGTATTTCTCAGCCCACTGCCTCAGCTCTTTGCGATTAATTTTACCTGTAACTCCATAGGGCATCTGATTCACAATCTCAACATGGTCAACCTGTTTTTCCCTGGGTAAGGATTGATTGGCAAAATCAAGTAATGAGTCAGCAGCATGATCCGAAACTCCGGCGTTCAGCAACACGAAAACAATAATTTTGTCGTTTTCGACTCCTTTCAGAGCGACTGCAGCCGCTTCTTTAATCTCAGGATCCTTATAAAACAGATTTTCAATCTCCAGAGGAGATATCAGTAAACTGCTCCGTTTGATGATGTCTGCTTTTCGACTAACAAACCAATAGCAACCCTCGGCGTCGTGATAAGCCAGATCGCCGGTGTGAAACCATCCCTGCTTAATAATTTGCTGAGTGAGTCCTTCATTATGCCAGTAGCCAGCAGTCATGCTACCCGTTTTAACAATAACCTCTCCAATGCTATGGGATTCAACCACGGCAAGCCCTTTTTCATCAATCAGCCGCATTTCAACATTCACAATCGGAAAACCAATTGAACCGAGCTTTTTCTTCCCATACGGCGGATTCATGCAATAAATCTGTAATTCAGACATGCCGCAACCTTCAGTAATTTCTATCTTAAAAATATCTTTGAATCGTTCCTGTAGGGCAGGAGCTATCGCCTCTCCTCCCGAGAAACAGAAATTAAGAACATTATTCGCAACACAATCTCTATCAGCTTGAGACAGCAATTCCAGATACAACTTTGGAAATCCATACACTTTAGTAATTCTGTTTTCTATAATACTTTTCAACGCCTTTTGCGGGTCAAAGGCTGACAGCAATACTATTGTCGCTCCCACTTGATGAAATGGAAGAATCTGCGAACCTAATCCAATCAGGTAACATAAGGGAAACATGACCAGAGTACTATCATTCACATTAATCTGAATCTGTTCAATCTGATTGTTCGTGCCCTGCATCAACCCTCGATGCGTGTGCAGCACTGCTTTGGGCAAACCTGTGGTTCCAGACGTATAATAGATCAACGCCGGATCGTCCTCCAGTAACTGAGGAAACTGAATGGATGGCGATTTAAGAATCAGATCTTTAAAATCTTTGGTTTCTGGATAATCACTCGCATCCTGAATCAGAAAACAGTGCTCAATACCTTCAAGTGCTTCCTTATTTTTTATCAGTCGTTGATAGAATTCTGCGTTCGTGATTAAAACCCTTGCCTTGCAGAAGGCTAGTACTTGATTAATCATCGCATCATTGAAATTGATATTAACAGGCAGCGCAATAGCGCCCATCGTAAAACAGGCGTAATAAGTCAATACGATTTCCAGGCAATTGGGTAGTAAAAAGGCAATACAATCCCGTTTTTTGATCTTTTCTGCCATAAATGAGCTAGCTAGCCGATTTGATAATAGATGTAATTCAGAATAAGTAACTTGTTGCTGTTCAGTGATTAATGCGATCTTGTCAGGAAATTTGGCTGCCGATTGAATTAAGAGAGTGCCTAGCATACATGCCCCAGATAGCAAGTCCTTTTGTATTACAAGTATAGAGCACATTGGTATACGCATGACCCAATTAACTGCATCTGCATAACCCAAGTGTCATTTTCGCGAAAACGGAAAGCCAGCTCATCATTCATTCAATATAGCCACAGCCCTGGTCCAGCCTGCGGAAGCATTTTTGATTTTCACTGGAAAACAGGAAATTAGAAAACCATGATCCGGTAAAACCTCCAGATTATGTAATTTTTCCAAATGACAATAACTGATTTCCCGGCTTGCTTTATGCCCTTCCCAAATTAAAGAAGCATCCTGAGTTGCTAAATACTTTTCGCGCGTAGCAATGAGCAGCTAAGCACTAACAAAATCATGATCATTAGCTAACTTATTAAAGCAAAAAATGATTTATCAAGCCAAAAAAAGACCATATAATAAGCCCTTACTAATCAGCATATTCCTAAGGCTGTCCATGCCATCACCCGTAAAAACCGCAGTTACTGATAATCTTCGGCTTCTCCTTGGAACGAGAGGGTTGGGCGCAAATGTCGAATTTTATTATAAGCTAATGCAGGATCAGCAGCGGGATGACCAGCATGATTTTATTTTTCTATGTAACGCATTGAAGGGAGCGTATCTGCTGCCGGGTAATAGCCGGCGTACCAGGGCATTTAAAAAAAGTATTACTCTTGAAGTTCTCAAATATTTGTCAGGCTGTGTGATGGCATTTAATGCAGGCTTTTTCGCAGCATACTTTTTAATCAGCAGTTCGCCATTAACGGCCTGCCCTTCATTCTTATTAGGAGTATTAAGAAATGGCTCAGTAATGCATTTAATCGAACATCTGCAAAAAGTACTCCTCCAGAAACAGGATTTAAGCCCTGCGGATGTGATTGCAGAGATTATGAACGTCCCTGATTATTTTAAGAGGCCTGGCTTTTTCTCCGTGATCACCACTAGCTTGACCAACACAGAGGCAGTTATAAGCGGCAACTGCCATTTTTTCTTTCCAGCTTTGCGCAGTAACAATACTCCTGCCCAGATTGAAACAGAAAACAGCCCAGCGGCTCAAATTAGATAAATGCTTAATATGCATCAAAGAAAAAGCTATAATTAAAACTAATATTTATTTGAGAATATTATGCCCTTATTGTCTATAAAAGTTCCAGCATATGTCATGGGAAACATCTCCCCGGATGTGCACGCTCAGGTAAAACAGATGCAGGGATATACCGAGAAAAATTTGCATATATCGATCGCCTGTATCGATTATAATCCTGCGAATGAGGCATTAATTACGGAATTTATCAGCAAAACCGAAGCTGTTTTGCAAAATGCAATTCCTGAGAGAATTACGCTTCAGGCGCCTGCATTGTTTAATAATTTTTATTTTGGATACTCCCTTAGGAAGGCCAGTAATGAGGCCCTCGAGGCCATTTACATTCATCTAAAAGACATAGTTGCTGAATTAAGCCAGAAGTATGGTAATAACGAAATCAGGATGATTGACTGGAAACCCTATCAAGCCCATTTAACGGTTTTTGGCCAATTGACCGAGAAAATCGCATTGACTTCGGCAGATCTGGTCCTGGCTGAACCTTTTATTCCTGGCGCTGTCGTGCTGCGAAACAATGAAACCGTGCTTCATCAATTTAAAGCGGGAAATAACAGCGAAGCCTTAAAGAAAACTGCAGATGAAATTTTGCAGTCGTCAAAAGCTGATTTTTCAGCCTTTGAATTAAACCAGGGAAATATTAATTTTTTGAGCCTGCGCAATCAGTTTGACCTTGCCGAATACTATTATAAGAATCTGGACCAGCCTAATGAACGCCTGGAGTGCTTAATAAAAGGCGGGCAATTAAATGAACTTTATTGGCAAAGAACATTTAACAGTAAAGGATTTCACTCTCCAGATCCTGAGCGCTTTAATTATCGGATTCGACGCGTCAGTTTTGCACTGGAAATTGTTCGCACCCTCTCTGCGCTGGATGTGAATGATCTGACAATAAACTCAATTACAGCGCCGGTTCTGAAAGAAGCTCAGTCCTATCTGGAAACAACCCTAAAATTTTTAAATTCAGTCAGGAAAGATTCTAACTATCAGCAGGAACTGAAAAAAAACGATCTTGATGATGCTCAGGAGTTAATCGAAGCGACTTTATTTAAATTAACAGGTGAGGATCCCTCTGCTACCAGATGCCTGATCATGTGATCAGGCAAAAAGTATTTTGCCCGGCACACAGCCAAACCAATTAATTATCAGATAGATAGAACAAAAAATAGATTTGAAAATAACAACGCTTAAATGTCAAGACTGTTTCTTCAGGAAAAAAGAAGGTAAAATGCGTTTTCTGCAAAAAACTATCCACCGCAAAGTTTGTGGATAAGTTTATTTCCTATTCTAATTAGCCCCCTCTTTACTAATCATTAATCCGATGATAATCCCTTGTATTTAAAGGCTTATCGTATTTAAACCGAAACTTTGTTTTTTATAGATTTATCCACAAAATCTGTGGATAACTGTGTGAATAGCTTGGTTAAAACCGTTCATTCTGAATTGCATTATTCATTACCACACAATTACGACCGCTTTCTTTAGCCTGGTAGAGTTGAATGTCCGCCAATTTGACCAGTTTCTCCGGAGAAATGGCTGGATTATCCGGCTGCCAGTATGAAATGCCGCCGCTGCAGGTCACAACATTCTTGACCGAGCCATGCGTGAGAGTATCTGCCAGACGGCTGCGTACTCGATTAGGTAAGAGTGCGGCATCATCAATCGACACATGCGTTGACAAGGTAATGAATTCCTCTCCCCCATAGCGAAAAAAAGAGTCATTGGCACGCAGCTCGGAGCGAACGATATTGGCAAAAGACTGTAATACCTCATCTCCGCCATGATGGCCGAATCGGTCATTAATGCTTTTGAAATGGTCGATATCATAAATACAGCAAATCACATTGTATTTTTCGCGCTGCGCGCTGGCCAGTTCGTTCGCCAGGTGCTTCCACAGAAAGCGGCGATTGTAGCAACCAGTCAGCAGGTCAATTAAACTGTTTTTTTCAAATTTACTGGCCATTGACATCAGCGTTGCATTCAAATGCGCTTTGGCTGAAACATCCTGAATCACCACCAGAGCCATTTGTTCCTCTTCCTGATGAATCGGTAAAATTTCAACATTTTGCTGCATCATATCGAGATCAAGATAAGCTTCTTCATTTAAAGGGATCGGAATAATAAATTTATTAAGAATATTGGATAAAACCTGCGGATGTTCATAATTTAGTACTTGATCCAGGGCCCAATTGAAACGAACACTGATTTGATCCTCATAGAAGGATTCCAGAGTCTGGCCGATTGCTTTTTCAGAATCAATATTGGTTTTGCGTTCCATCCATTGATTCCAGGCATGAATCCGACGATCCTGGCCAAACAGAATTAATCCAATGGGAATGGCATCAAAAATCTCTCTGAATAGTAGTCGATTTGCGTTCTCACTAATCATTAATCAACTCCTTGATGCTCCTTAACAGCTTGATTACTGAGTCTTCAGTTAAAATAATAAATAAGCTGCCGGATAACTTATCATTGGATGTTTCCAGTTTGGTAGAGATTGCAATGATATTGCTTGTTGATTTTGAGATTTGCCTGCAAAGATTTTGTAATAAATTATAAAGATTATTTTCATTGTAAACAGGCAGACTTAATTTTACCGTTTGTGACAGCATATTCATAATGACGCTTAAACAGGAACTAATAATAATATTGCCAATTTCCAGCATGGCTTCCTGCTCACAAGCCCGAACTTCTTCCTGGGTGAGTTGGGGTGCTTCCCCTATAACGGTAACAGTCAATACATTCGCCTGCTCGCGCTGGAATACTAAAGCGGCAGAGCCTTCCAAATCCTGTGAGATATTTTGATAAACATAAGAAAGTACTTGTTCATCATTAAAATCATTGTCCTCTGTTAATTCATTGATATTAATGAACGTAATTTTGGGAATGGAAATTTTAATCGTTGAATTTAATAACAGAGACAATTGTTTCGCGGCTTTACTCATACCAATATTACCAATTTCAATCAGCGCGTCTTCCTGCTCTGCTGTCAGGCTTATCATGATAATCTCTCTAGTAATGCATGCACTTCTTCCGTTGAAACCGGCTTTTCCAGTACATCAAAAAAGCCCAAAGCCTTTACTTCATTAATTATAGCCTGTTGGGTATTGGCGCTTAGCAAAACATAATGGGTATCGATACCGCGATCCATCATAATTTTAGCGATTTCACTACCGGATTTTTCTGGCATATTATAATCCAGCACAATCAAAAACGGCTGTTCGGACTCCGCTTTTTCAACTGCATCCTCCCA
Source organism: Legionella sp. 16cNR16C (assembly GCF_021297775.1). NCBI lineage: Bacteria > Pseudomonadati > Pseudomonadota > Gammaproteobacteria > Legionellales > Legionellaceae > Legionella > Legionella sp. 16cNR16C. Next base: position 1,233,040 of record NZ_JAJTMX010000003.1, on the reverse strand, counting down.
TTGGCTGGCCTGAATCACTTCATAATCAGGATCACCAAAAAGACAGGCTCTAAACAGTGCTCTGGCTGTAGCACTGTCATCAACAATCAGAATTTTTTGACCCATGACATTTTCCCTCCCTCATAAGAGTTTAGTTAAAAATTCCGGAATTTTCTCCAAATCGATAGATAGGTCAGTGGCCTTGATAGAAAGAGCTACGGCAGGCATGCCAAATACTACGGATGTTTCTTTTGATTGGGCAAATGTAATACAGTTAGCCTGGCGCATTTCTAAAAGCCCTGGCGCACCATCACCTCCCATGCCGGTTAATAGTCCGCCAACGGCAGTTTCAGGATAATTCTTTGCCAAAGACGAAAATAAGGGTGTAATGGATGGTCGAAAATGCCCTATCGGTGGCGAATTTTCTAAAATAGCGATGGGTGCCACTTCTCGCCTAATGAGTAAATGATGATTATCCGGTGCAAAATAGACATGACCTGGAAGTAATTTTTGATTATTTTCAGCAATCTCCAAAACCAATGACGTCTTATGTTGCAGCCAATGAACCAGACCTGGTAAAAATCCTTCAGTAATATGCTGGGTGATAACCAATGGAACAGGAAAACTTGCAGGAAGCGCGGAAATAATATAATTGAGCGCCTCAGGGCCTCCCGTCGAGGAACCCAGCGCAATAATCCTGATAGCTGATACAGTGGTATCTGTTGACTTAATTCTGGGCTCTGCAGGTGGTGGGGAACGACGAGAAACCACTTTTACTTCAGATAATGCCCGCACTGAATTGACGATATGCTTTTGAAGCTTGTCAAAGCCCTCATTGAGAACCCGCTGCGGCTTTTCAATGATGGAAAGCGCACCCGCCTGAAGAGCACTAAATGTTAATTCGGTTTGCCGCTCACTGGCATGAGAGCTGATGATGATGATTGGAGTAGGACATTGCTGCATGATGGCACGAGTTGCCTCAACCCCATCCATAACGGGCATATAAATATCCATAGTGATTAAATCAGGCTTCAATTCTTTGACGAGTTTGATTGCCATTTGCCCATTTTGAGCGCAACCAACCACCTCAATGTCTGTTTGAGCGCTGAGAATCGCATACAATAATTGCGTGGTCACTTTGCAATCATCCACAATCAGAACCCGGACAGGCTTTTTCATAAGAGTGATTCCATGACGTCAATCAGTGAATGCGTGTCAAATTCACTTTTAACCAGAAACGCATTAGCACCTGCGTCCAATCCACGCCGCTTGTCTTCCTCGGAATGAAGTAATGAGACAATAATTACCGGGGTATGAAACAGCTTCTCACTTTTTTTAATTAATTCTGTCAGCTTAAAACCATCCATTTTTGGCATGACAATGTCGGTGATCACTGCATCAAAGGATTTATTCTGTAAAAGTTGCCATGCTTTCTGCCCATTATCCGCACTAACAGTTTCATAACCTGCTGCTTCGAGAGCATTAGTACACAAACTACGGGTTGTTAATGAATCATCAACTATCAGGACTCTCTTTTTTGAGACCTCTCGCAACTCTTTGCTTTGTGGGGCATGTTTAAACCAGCTTTGTTCATCGGCCTGAGCCCGCTGCATTAATTTTATCGGATCAAGCACTAGAACCAATTCGCTCTCTCCGGTTAAAGTCACTCCGATGAACTGTTCCAATTTGCTTAGGGGGTAAGGCAGGGGTTTGACTACGCAATCCTGTTCATCAAGAATGGCATCCACTAATAAAATCAGCGGCTTATTATTAAAATTAAGCAAGAGACCATAGTATATGCTATTGCGGTCAATCACTGCCTTTTCAGCATAAAGGAGATCCTGCAATACTTTGATCGGAATAGGCCTGTTATTTACTATCAGCACGGATTTGTTATCAACCTGCTGAAGCTTATCCGGCTCAATTTCATAAAGCGCATCCAACGAAAGCGTAGGCAGCATGAAAGTCTGCTCATTACTTTTAAAAAATACACCACGAGTAGTCGCCAGAGTTAGCGGCAAATTAAATATAAAACAGGTTCCATGACCTGGTGTAGTTTTAACCTGAATCGTTCCCTTGATTTTTTCGATGGCACTCTTAACCACATCCAGGCCCACACCGCGCCCGGACAATTCTGTTATTTGCTTTTGTAAAGAAAATCCCGATAAAAAGAGACAATCAAGAAGCTGTTCTTCATCAAGACTGTTTACTTCATTCTGACTGTAAAAGCCCGACTCTACCGCATGTTTTCTAATCTTATCAAGATTAATTCCCTGTCCATCATCACAACAGCTTAGCTTGATTTTTCCCGCACTTTGAGTAACCTGAATTGATAAAATCGCAGGATACGGCTTATTTAATTCTTTTCGCTTTTCATCCGATTCAATGCCATGATCAATCGCGTTTCGGATCAAATGAACCAAAGGCTCTCTGATGGCATCAATAATAGTTTTATCCAGCTCGATATCTCCACCCTGCACCCGCAATTCAACCGTCTTATTCAGACTGGCAGCCACATCTCTTACCGTTCGATTTAAAGGAACCAGCAGATTGGATATGGGCAACATACGCATCGCCCTTAAGTCATCCTGTAAAGACTGAACAGCCCGACTAAACTCCCCTAGAAACTGCCCGCTGTCTCTGGAAATGGTGCCCAGTTTCTTCAGTAAGGGAGCCAGATCCAAATCGGTTTCATTGAGTTTACTTAAATGATAATCAATACTCTTAAACCAGTTCATCAGTTTTAATCGGTAGGTTATAAATTCATTCGCTTTTGCACTCACCCGTTCCAGCCTTGCCAGAGGTAATTTGATTAACTCACTCTCCCCCGTGTCCGTATGACTATGAATGGTTTTTTTACCCGATAAGGGTTTCAGATAATTCTCAATATCAATCGCTTTCGCATTACAATGATCCTCAAGGGCCAGAAGTGTATTGTCAGCGACCTCAAGGCAGGCATTAATCTGGCTAATGTCGGGGATATGATGAGTTTCTCGCCATTTACTGAATAAATCCTCCAGACGATGCGCCATTGAAGCAATCGCATCTACCGATGAACAGGCAGCCGCCCCTTTCATATTATGTGAATAGCGAAACAGTCTTTTTAAAATCTCCTCTACTTCTTCGGCGCTGTGCGCTTTTTCCAGTGAAAGCAGGTCATTGATCATCGACTGATGAAGTTCCTGTAACTCCGTTTTAAAAGTCTCCAGTAACATCTGGGCTAGTTTGGGATCTATAGGCATCACTGCCTCCCTATTCTTTATCGTCTTTCTGATAAATTCTTGCTGTATCGTTAAGTGAATTGGCCACTTTACTGAGCCCGATTATCGCTTGTTTGGTTTGTTCGGTCGCAGAAGTGAAGGAATGAGTCACCTTATTGATTTCGCGAACACTGATATCGACCTGTTCGATAGCGACCGATTCCTCACGTACTGCCGAGACAATCTGTAAAGAAGCCAGAGAGCTTTCTTCAATCACATTCCCGAGGGCATTGATAATATTGCCAGTGCTTCGCACTTGACGAATATTTTCATCAACGCTTTTATTACCTTCTTCAGTGACCATTACCGCTCTTTCAGCAGTCTGCTTGATATCAAGCAGTATCTTTTGTACGCGCTCGGTCGACAGTTTTGATTTTTCAGCTAACTCTTTCACTTCCCCTGCCACTACGGCAAATCCCTTTCCGGTTTCCCCTGCCTTGGCAGCTTCAATGGACGCGTTAAGCGCCAGCATTTTAGACTGCTTGGCAATGTCGGCTACCACCTCGGTAATTTCACTAATCTGCTGTGATTTATCATTGAGACTGAGAATAGTGGTGGAAATCTGTTTCATTTTCTCTTGCAGTATTTTCATTGACGCATGCATTGCTTCAATCGCTGATCGCCCGTTTTCACCTTCCTTTCTGGTTGCTGTTGCAGAATCGCCCAGCTGTTTTGCCTTCTCTAATGTGTGCTGGGTGGTTGCCTTTATTTCCTCCAGTGTCGCACTAATTTGCGTTACCGAACTGGCTTGCTCAGAGGCGCTGGCGGCTTGAGAGATGGCAGAGGCTTCAAGCTGATTGATCCCTACAGAAAGTTCATTGCTATTGGACAGGATTTCCTGACCGACATCCTGCAGATTCCTGGTTAATGCAGCCAATTGTTTGTCTTTGTTTTTCCGTTCCGTTATATCAGTTGCCACCTTAATTACTTTAACTGCTTTTCCTTTTTCATTTAAAACAGGATTGTATGAGGATTGTAACCAGACTTCTTTTCCATTTTTTCCTAAACGTTTGTATTCGGACTGATCATACTCTCCCTGATTTAATTTCCTCCAGAACTCTCTGTATTCGAGGCTGTCCCTATCTCCTGGCTCAACAAATAGACTATGATGCTTTCCTTTGATTTCATCCAGCGAATAATTCATGAGATCGAGGAACTTCTGGTTAGCATCAATAATCGTTCCATCCATGTTAAACTCAATGATGGCCTGTGATTTGGAAATGGCATCAATTTTCGCTAACAAGGCCTGATTTATATGGTTTTCATATTGACTATTCCTCTGCCACAATAATAGAGATAAGCCATTGATCAGCAAGCTGATAATTAACAAGGCCTCTAATAGTTGAATATAAGATTCAATTTTTTCTAAATCAGGAGAGCTGTCATGTAGCCTGCTCAGAACAAATATATTCAACAACATACTGATTAACGAAATTAAGAAGATCATGATAAGTATTAGCGAAAAACGTTTTCTAAACTGAAACTGATTTTGCTCTTCCATTGCTATTCCTTAAAGTTAATTCCATTCCACTTTTTCCAGATTAAGCAGATCAATAATCGATTTCTCATCTAAAATTGCTATGTTATTTTTATAGATGCCACGTACATAAGACTGCCCGGTTTCACTCAATGTCAGCTGAACTAATTCAACTGTTTCATCATAACTGATTTGCCCAACGATAGTATCCGCACTCAAGGCAATGCGATAATGATCCTCGCTTAATAATATGAAGTGACTGAATGATTTTGCAGGCTTTCCAATTAACAGCTGATGTAAATTGACTACTACCCAAGCCTCGGTATTATGGTATAAAAGACCTGAAAACAAAGGATTTACTCCTGGTACAGGTGTAATTTTATGGCTTGGGATAACTCTATCAATCGATTCGTAAGCCAGGGCATATTGTTGTTCTTCGCCCACACAGAATACTAATAAATTACTTGTAGCGTTTGCATTAAGATCCCTCTCCTTCCTGGCCATCAGCGCAGCTCGATCTGCCAGTATTTTTTTTGCTTTTTCATCCAGAAAAGGCTCATTCATCATGTTGTCCTCGATAATATGAAATGCTTGCCTGAATTGCGTTAATTAAATGGGTTTTGGGCTCATTCGTATAAAAAATTAATTCATCATCATCTTGTGTGCTGGCAGAACGCAATGCCTGATTTAACCATTTTATTCCTTGTTCATTTTGTTTCATCTGCAAATGAAGCAAGCCAAGATGATAAGCGGCCTCCGGGAATAAGGGTTTAATATAGAGCGCTTTCTGAAACGAAATGAGTGCATTTTTATTTTCTTTTTGATCGACTTCCACCAGGCCAAGTAAAAAGTGACTCATGGCATCCAGGGGGTCAATTCTAATGGATTTTTCAAGCGAAACCTGAGCAGCATTGATATCACCCAAAGCAATCAATGCCTGAGCCTGACAACGGTAAAGCAGTGCTGTTTCTCCTTTAAGAAACAAATTATCAATTTTATTTAATGCCTCTTTATAATGGGTATTGGTTAATAACTCCTGAATAAGTTGAAGCGAATGAGTGCTTTCCTGGGAGCTGGCCTTGTATGAGAGAGTCTCTTTCTCTGTTTTCGCCACAGCTAAACCAGCTTTCTTCGGCTGCTCTTTTATCTGGGTTATTTTTTTTAACCGGTATACTCCTTGAGTCATTTGTACAGAAAAATGATGCTGGCAATGGGTTACTAAATCGGCAGGCCCAAGAAACAAAATACCTTCTTCAACCAGATGCTCATAAAAAAACTGGAGAATATTTTCCATATGGCTTTTTGAAAAATAAATAAATACATTGCGGCAAAAAATTAAATCGAAGCTCTTAAATAACTTAACTGGTTTACGGAGATTGAAATATGAAAAACTGACCCGATTTTTAATTTCTTCATTCAAATAATATAATGAATCGCGTTTGATAAAATATTTTTCTCGCAGCTTATCTTCGGTAGCGCGCAGCCTGGACTCATTAAATACTCCAGATATCCCTTTTTCAAGTGCGCTGTAACTTATATCCGTAGCTGCAAGTTCAATAGTCCAGCGATTAATATCGGGAAGCAGTTCATTCAATAAAATGGCAATTGAATAGATTTCTTCGCCTCTGGCACATCCAGCACTCCAGATACGAAGGCTGAGTGTTTGCTTCATTCTTTTTTCATTAATTAATTGTGGGAGCAATTCGTTTTTTAAATAGGAAAACAGGGGGGAGTCACGAAAAAAATAACTTTCCTGCACCGTTAAAATATCAATGGTTGACTTAATGAGCTTGTCATCTCCTGCTTGTAAAGCATTAAGATATTCTGTTTCACTCAAATTTAATGAATCCATTAAGCGTCTGATCTCCTGGACACCTGACTCCATCTGCTGCTCAGATAAAAGAAGGCCAGAATGAGCAGCAACCCATTCTTTCAGAATAACAATCCACTTATTCATGAGCACGTTCCAGGCAAGATTGAGGCCAGTGCAATAATTGCTCCAAATCCAAAATCCAGGCTGATGACGTTTCATCCTTGATAATTCCTTTGACATAAGACCAGGTTTTAGGCGGCTGTTGTATAAGCTGTTCATTGATATCACAGACTTCCATCACTTCAGAAACAAATAAACCGACACATTGAGAAGATAAAGAACACAGAATGATAGGGGTGTCCAAATCGTAAGCGACTTTTGATGCTTCAAGCAGTTCGTATAAATGATACACAGGAACCGCTTGTCCATGATAGTTAAGAATACCTGCCAGAGCGGAATGCTGTTGAGGAATGTGTTGCAACTGTGCGATAGGCAAAATGAGATAAACAAAATCCAGAGAGACTAAAATAATCTGCTCCCCTAACCTGAATTTAAGGTAATAAGATTCCGGCTTCTCGCTCATCCCTGGCTCCGCTCTTTCTATAAAGAATAGCCCAAGCCGCCATCTTTTACATTATCTGGCATAAACCACAGGGAGATCCGACCAGCGAGTTGTGTAGCAAGGGGACATTAATTCCCGCTTCATCGCCCAATCTTTCCGAAAGCCTTCAGCAGCCAGCCTTACAGTTCGTGAACCGTATTTGGCATTGATGCTATCCATCAACTTCATCAAGCTATGAGAACGTTCCAGCTCCTGGTCAGAGGGTTGATTAAACAAATCGGGCTGATAATGGCTTTTACTTATTAAATCAGAAAGCAAAACACCTGACTTCTGATAATAAACTCCTTTACGGTAAATCTTTTTCAGACAATGTTTTGCCCATTTAGTGATAACACGCACATCATCTGTGGGATTTATCAAACGAAATCCGATCGAATTTGAATACTGTTTCAAATCTTCGCGAAATGGGCTTGAGCGAATGAAAACCGATAAATAATGCGCCCTCAAGCCTTGCTTTCTAAGCTTGGCTGATGCAGTCGCCGAGTGATGGCTAATCGCCTCCTGGATTTGCTCATAATCGGACTGAAGCCCCCCGAAAGAGCATGATGTCATAATGGACTGCCTGGGTTCAGGCTCCTCCAATTCAAGGCAGGAAACGCCATTCAATTCTAAAACCGTACGTTGGAGGACGACACTAAATTTCTTTTTAATTAAAAAGTGATCAGCCTTGGCCAGATCTTCGGCTGTATAAATGCCTATCTGATTCAATCGTTTCCCTAATTGGCGCCCTACTCCCCAAATCTCTCGCGCATCCATTTGTTTAAGCCATAAATCTGCACTGCCATTAATTGAGTAAACCGGCGTTTTGAGGATCTTTTTTCCTACATGATTCGCTGCTTTTGCCAGGGTTTTAGTCGGCCCGATTCCAATCGAAACAGGAATACCAACCCATTTAAAAATAGTTTTTTGTAAATTCTGACAGAATTCTGTAACCTGAGACGCAGGCAGCGTGCTCAAATTTAAAAATGCTTCGTCAATTGAATAAATTTCCGTGTCCGGCCAATGGTCTTCGATGACTCTCATTACGCGATTGGATAAATCCCCGTATAAGGCATAGTTTGAGGAGAATACCTGAACCCCCATTTTCTTGCATAGACCCTTGACTTGAAAGTAAGGTGCCCCCATTGCAATGCCGAGTGCCTTGGCTTCATTGGAACGCGCAATCACGCAGCCATCATTATTACTCAGAACAACAATTGGAGTGGTTTGTAAATCAGGGCGAAACAGCCGCTCACAGCTGGCATAAAAGTTATTACAATCGATGAGTGCAAACACAGAGCCACCTCTTTAATGGTTAACTCCAATCCTTATGGGCATTTTGAATTTTGTACATAATTCAAATGTAGTCTAAATCTTCTATCCTGTAAACTGAAATTATTGTAATAACCATGCCGGCATCTCTGTGGCGCTCATCCCGCTTCCTATAACCAGGAACACCCCCTCCCTAGCGGCTAATTTCAAGATTACATGCAAAAATGAAAACAAATACCCTAGTAAACAGCATGATCGAATTGCTAAAAGAGGCCACGTTTGTCTCATATCGAACAACCAAAATCCCAATTACACAAATAATAAATTTAAAGTTTTAATTTTAACCATATATCATATATAATGATCGGTTTTTATTAAGATAAACCACTTATGCAACTAATTACAAAACTGACTCCATTTCAAATCGATGCGGCTGCCTTGTGGTGGAGACTGCATTTGCAGGGCATTTTGAATGACGATAATCCTAATCTGGCAAGCTCCAAAATGACTTTGGAATACCAGAAACTGAGAAAACAATTTACTGACAAAGCAAATAGTGTTCGTAAAGACTGGCCAGCGCTTTTTGAAGAAGTGATCCGTGACTTATTAAGAAAGCAAAATGAAGAAGGAGACGCTCATTTATGTCTCCTGGATTTAAATTCCAAAGGGCTTCAGCGCTCTAGTTTTTTGGTCAACGTGATTAGAGAACTTAAAAGCAGATATGATATTGAACTCAATATTTTTATGTTTCCTATCCAGAATATTGAAATGAGGTTCATTGATAAGCATTTCATTATGATTAATGAGCAACGAAGCCACGCTGCTTCATTTATTCAGTCCTGCATGGCAGCAGAATTAATGCATCGGATTTTAACAACTGACAACATTAATCTGTCTGAGTTAAGCAATGAATTAAAGAAGAATAAACACTATTCTGCTTTTACCCCTGCAGGCCGCATTTTCAAACACTATGAACAACTTATAACCGTCTATGGTCACAGTCAGCAGGAAGCCGTTAAGTTAGAAATGATGCGCTATCGAAATGAGGTTTTATTTGCATTTGATTCGGTTTCTGTCCATCGTTATGCCAATGAAACTGCTGACGAGTCGATGGTTCAATTTTACACAAGAGCCCCTGGATTTGGTCATAGCCGGGTTACCATACCCTTTTTCAAACCCGCCATAATTGAAAATACCGCATCGCAAGCTATTCCTGGCAATACTATAAAGCCAGCTATATGGTTCTCAGAAGAACATTATGCCTCAGATGATAATCTTGCAGTCCTGCGTTCGTCGCAATGATAACTGTTGGTAAGCGACCCGCTTCAAAAGCGATCTCCCTATACAAATAACACATTAAAAGAACATGTTGTTGATATGATGCATTGACATGTTCTTTTTGATTGAATATTATCCAATTTTCATTAACAGAGATTAATATGAAAAATCCAATGGCTTTTTTTGCAGCCACAGCAAAAGAATTAGATCGTCTTGAGAGATTTAAAACTCCAGCTAACCACTTTACAGTAGACGATTATCGCCAGACTGCAGACCTGTATACATCGGCAAGGGAAATATCAGGAGACTGCCCAGAAGAGGTTAAGGCTGACATTGAAAAAGCTAAAGCCGAGTTATTTGAATCCATATTGGAGATTATCAATCTCAAGTTTGTTGATGCGAATATTAAATTGACAGAAGCTAATAAAATAATGGATTGCTTAAACGCTTATCTTAAGGACAACAAAAATCCTGACTACTCATACACTCAATCTCAATTTAAGCTGGCAAAGGATATAGGAATCGAAGGACTTAAGATTGAATCGGAAAAAATCGATTTCAAAAATCAATTGTTCAATGTAAACGCTGAACTTTTATGCAAGCCAAGTGATTGGACGAGGGCCGTATTAGCCGAAGAATTATCAATATCCAGTTGCTTAAGCCCGCTCTGATAATTGTCTATTAAATCTTCAATTGATTAAGAGGAATGCAAGACGTTAAAAACATTACCGGCTGGCATCTCCTCTTTAATTTGGAGATTATCATAAAAAGTTTTTAATATCGCATATCAATGAAAGCTTGCAACTGAATTATCTGTTTAGCACATCAGACCAAAAATAAATTTATAATTATTTCATATAGATATGATAAAAATGAATCAAAATAAAGCAGCGTTAGGATGTCAAGACTGGTTCTCTCTAAAAAAAGAGGTTAAAATGCCTTTCCGCAAAGCCCTATTCAGGATGACAATTTTGTGGATAACTTATTCTCCCTATTTGCCATCTGGTTGTTCAAACTCCCGAACTGCTCTCAAAACCCTTATATTTTAAGGCTTCTATTACTCATTAATATCTATCGGCTTAGCCCAGTTACCCCCAAAAACTGTGGATAACTGTGTGTATAGAGGCAATAAATTGAAAATGAAACAAGTGATTTTCGTTTATTCGATTTAGGATGTTGTCATTCCCGCGCCAGGCGGGAATCTATTCGTGATTTGGCACTGAGCCAGGATTAGATTGCCTGGCTAGTGCTAAAGCGTGTTATCTCTGATGTTGGAAAAACAAATTATTGTCGCCATACTCAGAGGCCAACAGTTCGCTTTCTAACATTAGGCTGCCTACATGATATTCATTGCCCTGGTATAGACCATAAACTTCGTAGATAGGGCCGATAGAGACTTGTGACAGTGAAACTCTGAAGTCATCGCGTGAATCAGCTGGAATGATATTTTGCACCTCAGTGGCCGGTTTAAAATAAATTCTCTCGGGATAAACCGGAATTCCCGCAGGTTGACCATCCCTATCCCATGCCGCTAAACGCCATAGACCCAATTCATTGGCAGGATCATGAGTCCATTCAAAAATTAACTCAATTGCCCGAAGGATTTTACCTTTAGAATGCTCTATTTTATTTGAGAAATCCTTCGCAAAAAAGTTCCAATCGCCGCCCTGGCCTTCCAAAGAATTAATGGCATGGATATTTACGGATGCATGCTTATCAATTAAAAATTTAACCGCCATTCCTGGAACAAAACTGGTATCACTCGCAGGCATCGCCATAGATAAGCGTGCTATTCCAATGGCTCCTGTTTTATAAATCCCTGTGAATGGATGATCGTTTGTTGGAATAAATCGGATTTTTCCTACCGAACCATTTGAATGAAGAATTTTTGCCCTTCCTTCAGGCTCTTCATCACTTTCGTGATCAAAAGAGGGTCTTAAATTGAAAAATCCTTTAATGGTAACAAGCAGTTGTTTAAAGCTATTCTCTGTAAGTTTGGGTAACGGATTACTCGTGTGACTTTTACTCACTTCGCTCCACAAGAGTTCCTGTTTTTCTTCAGCAGATAAGCTCTGATAATTAGTAGGTAATTGAGCAAAAGATATCGAGTTAATAAAAAAAAGGCTTATAAAAAAATACAATAAACGACCACGCATTACTTCCTCCTTGAGACAGGATCCTGGTTCTGCGGGGATAAACCGCAGAACATAGAAAAATCCTAGAGTAACCGAACAAAAAGAATAAAGAAACCAGAAGATCCTTCCTGCTTTGTCTAATCCAGATTAATTGTATAGGAATGAGAACCCGTTCCATCATAAATCGTATCGATATAGCGAATACCCGTACAGGACGCCTTAACCGTTGGATGATTAATAAACGGCCCATCCTTGATGTCTAACAAACACCAATGATGACTATCGTATGCAACCGTGACATGGGCGAAACCGCTTTGACATTGTGAGCCATCCTGTATTTCAAAACTGCGTGGTCCAACTGGAGTTAAAACCACCTCTTCATCATGATGAGTCTCTACAATAGCAATGCCTGGATGACTGATATCACTTAAACGAAAGTAATCTTTATAGTTACACCAGGTCAGTTCTCCAGCATGAGCAGTGGTCATTAGACTGCTGGCAGCAAGTATTAGCCATTTCTTCATTGTAAATATCCTTATTGGTAAAACAGATTGGGATTATATTGGATACACTTGTGGAAACAAGCAAAGATTTCTGCGGGATAAATTTGAATTTGAGGAGGCCGCTTATCAAGACATTGAGTAGTCTCGATAAGCGTGAAGGATCTGGTTTATTTAACCACTTGTATTTGCATTAAATCCTTGTCTGATGATTTATCCTGAACTTCTTCTACACTTGCTTTCGATTTGGCTTTGAAGAATGGCAGGCAGCTTAACAAAGGATTCGATTTTTTCTTTTCAGGTAACTCTGTTTTTTCCTTTTTCAGTTCAGGCGGTAAATCCAGCTTGCCAAATTTTTTTGCATCTGAATTTTGCAGTAACAGATTCTGAATTTTGTAAGAGTTTGGAAATAGCTCCTGTGAATTAACTCCCCTCTTAAGCGATACCATTACCCAGTTTGAGCCGTCAGGGGAACGTAATTTATCGGGGGAACCAGCGGCGGTTAAATTATATTCACCCTTAACTATGTGCTTTTTCTTGGAAGCACGTAATTCATCTTCAAAAAAATCCAGGGTGTTGCCGCTCAACAATAAGTAGTTAACATTGTCAGGAGAAATCGGCTTCCCTTTATGTAAACCTGACTGATAGTAATTCTCTACTGATTTATAGAGAGCACTAAAAGCTTCTGCTTCTTCCTGTGTTTTAAATAAAACCCCTTTGCGACCCTCTGTTTCTTCATCCGTACACAGCCAGAATGTGCTCTTTTGGTGGTCTGAGAATTCCTCAGCGCCGATGGATGACTTGAATTGGCCGTGTTTTCCAGCCCTGATTTCTGCACTAACCGCCAATTTTATACTGTCAAATTTATCTGATTTTTCAACTACCAAAGGAAGTGCGGTACTTGGCCCAGCTACTAATATTGACTCCTTGGGAGCTTTTGTTTCCACCTGTGGCAAAGTTAATCTAAGCGCTGTATTTTCTTGCAGCCATTTATCGGATACTGAAACGGGTTTTATAAACATAGATATCTTTCCAAAATTACAAAGGCACCCATTATATCACCAAAAAGAGCAAAATATCTACATCATGGTGATTTAACATTCCAATGCACCATTTATATTTAAACCCCGCTCGTAAGTCCCCACGTCATCCTGAACGAAGTGAAGGATCTCCTGAATCTGGCTCAGTTCTAAGCAGTTTGAGATCCTTCGCTACGCTCAGGATGACGTACCTGGGTAGTAACGTTTTTTCGATACTGAACTCTAGCCTGATTAATTTAATAATAACTTAAGCATTTAATTCTACAATACCAATTTATTCATTCAGGTAAAGTTGTGCAGACAAGAATATTATGGCGCTCAGATACTCGTCCTTTTGCTGAGAATTTTGATGGGTTTTATCCCAGGGAAGCGATCGATGAGCAGTTTCATTCCAGATGGTGGTTAAAATCCATACGATCAAGGTCTGACGCAGATACCTATCCTTATGCCTATTCTGTTGAGGCAATTCAACAAAAATGTGTGTGCATGAGTTTCAATATGAATAGTGCCGCGATGTTCCCTTTAGGAAATGCTAAGGAAAGAAAAAGTTATTTATACGCTATTGTAATGCCAGAGCCGATGAAATTGGCTATGAATTGCATGCCCATTACGAACCAAAGCATTTGTTATCCTATAGTGAATAATGCACTCGATCTACATTCCTTTCAGACGCAATTAGCTATTTATAATTCGACAAATACAGAAATACCTCCTGATTACAAAATGGCCTCCTGCCAAACCCTTTCGGCTTATGAATGTATCGCCACGCATGTGCCCGCTTCAAATATTGTTTGCGGGGTTGAAATCACACAGCATAAGCCAATAAAAGAAACATTCGGGTTTTCAACGCTGGTTACAAGCAGTTTCACGACTAATGGAGAAATTGTATTTAATCCAAACTTCAGGCAGGAACAAAAAATAGTAGTCTCTGATTTAGAAAATAAACCTGCCATAGAAGTTATCGATTATTCCGATGACGTTAATACAATCACCTCTTGCATTAAAGACGCTCAGCGGCAATTATTTTTCACACCTAAAACCATGTATTCCCTGGGAGGGAAAACGATTAAAAATTTAAATTTTATTCCAGAAAAAACCGATGAAGAGGACCGTGAGAGATATCGCTTGCTAGAGCTCTGATTAGCTTCCATCGCGTGGGATCAACTCTCTTAAACCAGGATTAGGCTACCACCTCGCGCATTCCTATTTTATACTATTGAGCTTAACGCTTATTTTGACTATAACTTGCGCAGGAAACACAATGACCGGTCAATCCGATACCCCTGAACTTCTTAAAATACCCAATTCTTTCTATGTACAAAATGTTCCTTTCGATCTAGAAACCGTTCGGACTCTTGCACATACCTGTAAGAAATTTTCTATTTTTCGACAAAAAAATTCTTACAGGGATGCCTATGCTCTAATGAATTGTTTTGTTGAGGGAAATTATGATAGAGCAGAAAAAATTGTAATAGAAAATCCTGATGCAATGTTTACGCAGGTTAATTTTCATTTTAAGCTTCGAACTGATAATAAAGAAGCTCCTGATTTGGAAAAATCCGTGTCCTGCTCTAAATATACCAGCCCCTTGCAATATGCTCTGGAAATTAATCATGAGCGCATGCTGGCTATTTTTGAAAGCCACACAAAAGATAAGCCTGAAACCAAGGAAAAATTTGAAAATTGCAAGAAGCAGTTTCCACCATTAGATATCTATCGACTACTGGATCGAGTCGCGCATGCGGATTACGCAGAAGCGGAAAAATTAGCCAAAGCAAACCCTGATTTAATCTTACAACATGCTATTTATTACAGCAACACGCAAATTATAGAAGAAATCCCTGAGGGATCTGATCCCAAATTCATTTATGGACCTGCAACGGCAGAATATATCAGCCCATTAAAATTAGCTTTTAAAAACTATGATAGTTATATGTGGACAATGTTTTCGACATTGACAGACAATCATGAGCAATTTAGCCAGCAAATAAAAGAACAACAGGAACATTATAATATTCAGCCTTTATTAACAGCTTATGACAATTACTTAGCTCTCTTTGGCGAATACGTTAAAGCATGCAGCAACGGCAATCTGCAAGCAGCAGAAGAAGAAGAGTTCTGCAAAAGATTGAATAGTGCATTTAACAAGGTGGGCGAAGAGCAAAAGAAAATGCCTCGTCATATGTTATTAGAAATATTTCGCCCTACACTTCCAGAAGATGACGCAGTTGAGGATAACGCTGCAATAATTTTTTCCCCCTCTTTTGTTTGGAATGCGCATCACGATTTTAGCATCACAAAAAATGAGCGCCCTCCTCTTCAGTATATAGGCTTCTTTGAACAGTGCTTTACCGAAATGGAGCGAGCTCTGCCTTTTCTTGGCATGGGGGCTAGCATTGCTAGAGGAGACAGGATAGAGGGTGCGTTCCTATGTGAACGGTTTTGGCCAGCAATTACCGATCGCAATAATTTCTCAAGACTATACGATACAAGAGTTAAAGAATTCGAGGATGAATTATTAGCGGCTTTAGAAAAGACTGATTCTTATTCTTTACTAAGTTTGAACATGAGGTAACTAATAAGAAGCTGTTTTTGAAGCATTTTAGTTCAGGCTCTGCTTTAATTTAAATAAACTGAAAGGCATTATCGTTTCATATAAGGGAATGATATGGATATAGTTATTGTTGGAGGCGGCGCATCCGGTATTGCCGCTGCTTTCACTTTAGCCAATGAAAACCACAACGTGACTATCATTGAAGAACTCGAGCATCTGGGTGGGCATTGCTTTGGAGTGAGAGTATCTGATAAGCAGGGCCAGTCCTGGGTTCTGGATGCCGGTGTGACTGATTTTAACCAGGATCAATTTCATCATTTCAAACAATTTATCGATTTTTTCAAGATCCCTTATCATCCTATCAATCAAAGCTTATCGATCATAGATGAACGCAATAACCTGGTGTTTGCCAATATCGACGGTACGGTCTTTATCCGAAAAGATTGCCCTCTTGACCAGGAAGTCTATTTAAAGGAAATCAATCGTTTCCGCATGGAAAGTCTGGAGTTTCTATTGAGCAATCCAGATTCAGAAATTTCCCTGGGTAATTATCTTAAGAACCAATCTTACAGCAAAATTTTTAGTGAAGAATATATTTATCCAAGAGCAACAGCCTGCTTTCAGGTTCCCAATAGTAATCCGGAAAATTATCGTTTGATTCCATTACTTCAGTTTTGGAAAATTCATGGGATTATTGGTTCCACTGGGAAACGAATGGCTTTAAATGACGGGATGTTTAGTTATACTGAAGTATTCAAAGACTGGTTTATTAAAAAAAACAGCAATAATCGGATCATGCTTAATAAACGAGTTCTCGGAATTGCTCGTCATGGTCATAAAATTTCTATTCGGGCAAGCAGTAACTCCGGAGAAAATATATCACTGACTTTTGATCATGTAATCATCAGCATTAATCCATACCACGCCATCAGTCTTTTTGAAGATGCGAAAAAATATGAAAAGAATTTACTAGTCAATTTTCCCTGGCAGCGGGCGACATTCACTATTCATAGCGATAGCAGTATTATGCCAAAAGAAAAAGCGCATTGGGGAGGATATAATTGCCTGTATGCTCCAGAGTCCTCGACTCTTTTAAGACCCACTATTACTTTTTATATTAATAAAATTAAAAATCTCCCTGCACAGATTCCAGATGTTTTCCTGACACTTAACCCATTCAAACAAATTGATCCAGATAAAATCTATCAGCAGAAGTTTTATATTCACCCATCGATGATCCATTCCAGCCAAATCAGCAGGCAGTATATAAATGAAATTCAAGGTGAAAATAATACCTGGTATTGTGGTTCCTATCTCATACCTCCCCACGTACATGAGTCTGCATTTATTAGTGGAATTGAAGTAGCTAACAAGCTCTTGCAAAGCGTAAAAAGCCCATCAGACTTAACAAATAAATCCAGCTATAATTCATTATATTTTAGCGATTTCATTGAAAAATTAACTGTCTTTTCTGGTCTTGATCCGATTATATTTCATGATATTGGTCTAATATCAACGATTGAATCATTTCCAGCGAACACTTGTATATTTAAGCAATATACCCCAGCAGATGGAATGTACATCATTATTACGGGTGAAGTTACGATTGCAGCTCAATCCAGTATGAAGGTAGTTGCAACCCTTGGCGCGGGAGAACTATTTGGAGAGCTTGGCATTTTAGCCAATATACCAAGAACGGCAAGTGCCATTGCCAAAACCGATAGCCAGGTATTTTTTATTCAAAAAAATATCCTGGATGCGATTTTCAATCATTCCAACTATTCAGCATTTATATTCACCCAAAGAATCATCAACTATGTGGCACAGCACATTGAACAAACCTGCTACAAACTTAATTTCACCCCCATAATAAACAAGGAATCGGGGCGCCCAAAGGCATTTGATGATCTGAGCAGCAGACAAAAAGCCCGCGTTGTGTCTTTTGATATATTTTCTTTATTACCCGAGCTTAATAAACAAGATTATTTAAAAAAAATCAGCTTTTACTATTATGATAAAAATTCCTATCTACCTATAACAATTACTAATCAATTCTTGCTGATAATGATTGAGGGAGAGGCACAGATTTTAGTAGATAAGGACAATCAGGAGACATCAATTATTAAAATCAGCTCTGGAGAAATAATAAATCCCTGGGTTGTTTCGGATATCCACATAAACTGTTTTAAAATAATCCCAACTAAAAAAATCTTTTTTGCAGCCCTTTCACCAGAGTGTCTCGAATATTCTAAATTCACAGACCTTGTTATTTCAGTTTATAAAAAAATCAAAATTAAACTCGCCGAACTACAAAATCGCATCAATGAATTGTAAATATATTTAACCATAAAATTTATTTTTTTAAAATTAACCAATTAAATCTCACAAAATATTTATTCTTAATAATTTCATAATATCTGTGGTAGTATAATTCTCAAAAGCTATTTGATGCAGCTGAATACATAGTGTTACAAAACCAGCATTTAACCCCGGTTTTAAATTATAATGGTCACCTAAATTTTTTGAGAATGAAGTATGAGTAAAACAAAAGTAGAAATTTACTATATTGGAGATGAATCAGAGCGAGAATCAGCGCTTAAGCTTCATGAAAACCTGGCTAAACATAGTAATAGAAGTACAAATGAGATTGCCTTACTTCAATTTAGTAGCAGAAGCAGGGAGATACCAGACGAAATTATTTTGATGGCTCATAGTGATGTTACACGGCAATATATCGGCGATTTAACACCAGAAGAACTATCACAAAAACTCGCCGCTCAATTTAAAGGTAAAGACTTGTCACGGCTTAAATCCATTAAATTAGTGGCTTGCGAGGGAGGATTTGGAACTCGGCCTTTGGCACAGCAAGTAGCAGAAGCCTTGTATAAACGAGGGTTTAAACAGGTTGTAGTGAAAGCAGCTACCCATCCTAAGGAAAGTAAAATTGGCGGCTTCGTTTCTGTAACTACCCGGATGGGAACCTCTATGCTGACCGGTAATGAGGATGGGATGGTATCCGCGATCATGTACGGCAATCAGAAGACCGCTGATTACTTAGAATGGAATAAATTAAAACGTATTCGTGGACGGACGAATCAGCAGGAAAGCCAAATGCGTGCTCTTGCTGCCCAGTATCATAATTTTACCGAATTCAATGAACAATCTGCCGACTTCTGCCTTATCAAACTCCTGAATAATATTGAGGATCTGGATGCTCCCCAAAATTGCTATACTCATAGGGGCGTGCAGGCAGTAGCCAGCCTGGATGCAGTAATTGCCCTGGATTTCTTAAGATCAAGAAAACGTCTGCACGCAATTCAGAATCATAAAATCGAAGTGGGATATTATGCTCAGTTAATCAGGCAAATTGAGAATGATCCCTCACAGAAGCAAGCAGCAATTCTGGCTTTATTGGATGCCAAAGTGAAGGGTGTAAACTCCAGCTGGAGAAAGGGAATTAAAAATGAGCTCAGCAGATTCCTAAACGCTAAAAATGCGGCAATGAATCTGTCTCAACCTGCATCCAGAACAGAATCCCTTGCACAAAAAATCGAGGGAGACGAAGAGTATTTAGCCAGAATGCTTCAAAATGATAGCTTTTTCGAGAAAATCTGGCGGAGCATTTATGGGGCGGAAGAGTTTATAAACGAATTACGCATCGGTTTAAAACATTATTCTACTGAGATGCTTTATGCGAAAGCAGAACGCGAAGACATTATAGCTCTCATTACAAGTCAGCAAGAGAAAGATACAGAAGCTGGCAAGTTGACCGAAACATCAACTCATATGAAATTTAGCAATATCTTAAGCACTAATAAGAAAGTGATTCAGGAGCAAAGTCATGATACCCCGCTCAAAAAATTATATGCTGAGTTAGAGACTTATTGTGACAAGCCAAACCCAACAGCAGCAGATTGGAAACAAGTGAATGAGGCGAAAAATATCTATTCTGCAACCCAGCCTGCAGAAAAGAAAAGCAAAGAACTGGAAAATCTGATAGGAAGACTTGACCAGAACAATAAAAAAATTAGTGACTTGAAAAATGGCGCAGGCATTATAAAAAATAAAGTAAATACTGCTATTAACAGCTATTTACAAAAGTTTGATCGCGGTGACAAGACAGATGTTATACATAAGCCCAAAGTGGCTGTGATGAGGGCCATGCAAAAATATGCCAGTGAACCAAGTGAAAGAAACTGGGAAGCACTGGAAACTACGGCAAAGAATAACGCTGGCTGGGACAAAGGTTGGTTTTCAAAAGTCAGATTTTTTATGCATGAAGTCAAAGTTTCGCGTAAAGAACAACCAGAGAAAACAGAAGGTGTTACCTCTGCATTTACTCTGAATACCTGAGAACGACCAGGTTCTAACTTGGGGTAGACATTGAGTTTTCATAGTCTTCCTCAGGTTCACTGCTGATACTAATCAGCAAGCATTTCTCCCATGGCAAGAATTTAAAGCCTGAGCATTACCTTTCAAATTATGCACTTGAAGATATTGGGGCGCTCATCTATTCTTAAATGAGCAATATTTGCTCAAATGGAGATTGACATGGATAAAAAAGGTCTCATCATTGCCACTGCAGCAGCAGCCCTTTTTGCATCTGGCCTATATGCTAGCCCAAGCAACTCAGGATACGGGGGAACAAATAACAGTCAGGGAGGTTACGGGGGAGATTCAAAAAATAGCGGTTCCAGTGGCGGTTATGGTGGATCTGGTGATTCGGGATACGGTGGTGGAGGCAAAAACTCCTGCAAGAGCTCGAATAGCTGCAAGAGTCAAAACAAATGCAAAAGTTATGACAAGTGCAAGAGCTATAATAACTGCAAAAGCCATAACAATTGTAAGAGTTATAACAACTGCAAAAGCTATAACAAGTGCAAGAGTTATAACAACTGCAAAAGCTATAACAAGTGCAAGAGCTATAATAACTGCAAAAGCTACAACAACTGTAAGAGCTATAACCAATGCAAGAGCTATAACAAATGCAAGAGTCATAACAATTGCAAAAGCTATAACAATTGTAAAAGTTACAATTCCTGCAAATATAAAAACTCTTGTAAATATAAAAATAACTGCAAGAGCTACTAATGCAGTAAATTGCATAAAGGGAATGAATAATTAATGGAAAAACATGACTCAGCCTATACCTCCGGTATGGGCTTAGGTTTGCGTCCCGATCACTATCAATATATCCTGGAACGGCTTCCAAACATTGATTGGTTTGAAATCCTGACTGAAAACTATCTGGTAAACGGTGGACGACCGCTCTATTTCCTGGACAAAATCCGTGAACAGTATCCCATGTGTATGCATGGCGTTTCTTTATCCATCGGGAATTTGGATCCTCTCAATGACAACTATTTAAAGAAGGTTAAACAGCTAGCTGATCGTATTGAGGCGAGCTGGATTTCTGATCATCTCTGCTGGACAGGAGTGCATCAGCGTAATATGCATGATTTGTTACCATTACCCTATACCGAACAAATGATATCTCATGTGGTTGAACGCGTTAAATATGTGCAGGATTTTTATCAGAGACAAATATTACTGGAAAATGTTTCCAGTTATATTAGTTACCAGTCATCAGAAATGCCTGAGTGGGAGTTCCTGACTGAAATTGCTAATCGTGCGGATTGCCTGATTTTGCTGGATATCAATAATATTTATGTCAGCGCTTTTAATCATGGCTTTGACCCGCTGACCTATATCGATTCCATTCCTGTAAACCGGGTGCAACAATTTCATCTGGCAGGTCATTTGAATTGTAAAGATTATATTATTGATACGCATGATCACCCCGTTATCCCGGAAGTATGGGAACTTTATAGAGCGGCGGTTAAACGCTTTGGGGGTATTCCTACAATGATCGAGCGCGATGATAATATTCCACCTCTCGAGGAATTGATGCAAGAATTAGACTACGCCAGGGCGATTAAACAAAACTCTTTATTCCCGATAAAAGCGAGCCTAGAGCATGAAATTTGAGGAACTCTCAGAATTACTGCAAAACTCCATGCTGACCTTGGAACCTGTTGTTAAGCCTCATCTTTGTCAGCCCCCGCGCGGTTCTATTGAGGATCGCATTTCCATTTATGCGAATGGATTTTACAATCGTCTCGAAGAAGCACTGATGGATGATTATCCTGCACTGGTTACAGTAATGGGAGAGTCGAATTTTCATAATATGAGCCGAAAATACATTAATGCGTATCCTTCCTCTCACTATTCGCTCGATTTATTCGGTCAACAGCTTCGCCAATTTCTATTGGAAACAGTGCCTTTTAGCAGAAAACCTTATTTGAGTGAAATTGCTGCTTTTGAATGGGCGCGATCTACTGCGATAACCAGCCATGATGCAACCCTCCTTTATGAGGCTGATTTACAGAAATTATCTCCCGAAGAATGGCTAAATCTGAAATTTTATCTTCACCCTTCCTGTGAAGTTATTGGCATGCACTGGAATAGCCTGATACTGGCTGAAACCGCAGGACAGGGTCGTTCAATCCTTAAGCCCAAAAAACTTAAAAACCCACAATTCGTGCTTATTTGGCGGCGACAGCTTGAAGTATGCCATCATAAACTTGATCATCTTGAATTACTTTTGATAAATGCAATCCGGGCAGGGGCGACATTTATGGAAATCTGCGATCAAATTTCTTATAAAATGACAGAAGAAAATGCCGCAGCTTACATCGTGCAAAAACTACATTTCTGGTTGCATAATCAATTACTCGTAAAACCGGAATAAGTATTCCCCCTCAGGATTCAATCATTTGATTATCCTGGCGAATAAAGCGAAGATAGGCGATTTGATTTAACAGGCAGGCAAATGAATCCAGTGAAAATAGCAGATTACAGAACCCTGGCTCAAAGCCGGCTTAAAGCGGATATCTTTGACTACATTGATGGCGGTGCCTGCGATGAAATCAGCAAATCGAATAATAGAAAATCCCTGGATGAAATCAGCATACGCCCTTATTGTCTGCGCGATGTATCGAATATAGATATCTCAACGACGGTACTGGGTTCAAAGCTGGCCTTTCCTTTATTGATCGCTCCTATGGCTTTTCATCAGCTGGTTGAGGCGAAAGGCGAGCTTAGTACCAGCCTTGCGGCTAAGGCTTCGGGTATTAATCTGATAGTCAGCTGTATGTCTAATCGTTCTCTTGAGGACATTGCAGGCTCTGCTGGTAGCGATCACCTGTGGTCGCAGTTGTATATTTTCAAAGACAGAGCCTTAACGCAGTCATTAATCAAGCGGATAGAGAAAGCCGGTTATAAAGCCATTGTTCTAACAGTTGGAGTACCAGTTGGCGGGAAAAGAGAGCGTGATCTTCGTAATCAGTTCTCTCTTTCAGATACGCTGAGCATTGGTAATTTCAAAACGGCAGTTGATAAGCAAACGATTTATGATTTTACTGCCACCCACCTCGATCCCTCCTTAACCTGGAAAGATGTAGAATGGGTGCAATCGCAAACCAGACTGCCCGTTATTCTTAAAGGTATTCTCAATCCTTTAGACGCTGAAGAAGCCTGCCGACGTAACATTGCAGGAATTATTGTTTCCAATCATGGCGGCCGACAACTGGATACCGCCGAATCCCCGATAATCGCTTTGCCGGATATAGCAAGCACTGTGGCAGGTCGAGCTATGATTCTTATTGATGGTGCGATGGAACGCGGCACTGATCTTTTTAAAGCGCTGGCTCTTGGTGCAGATGCGGTACTGATTGGCAGACCGGTCCTTTGGGCATTGGCAGTTGGCGGTAAAAATGAGTTGGTGACGATGCTAAAGTTACTAGAGGATGAATTTGCACTGGCGATGAAATTGACTGGATGCAGAACAATTGAGGAAATCAAAAATTATACTTCATTTCTGGGTCGGCCCGGATGAAAAAGAATATCTCAAATGCCTATCAGGCGGGCCTTGATAAAAAAAATGAGGCCGTAATCAGCGCCCATTTTATGGATAAAATTAATCGTAATAATGAGTTAACATTATACAATTCAGAAATATTTTTTGAACGAGCCATTTATGTTTCGCCTGACTGGGTTTTTAAAGGTTTAATTCCCAATCTGCTAAAAGCGTCCCGACAGTTTGTTTTTGAAAGGGTTTCTGCTGCAAAAAAGAGAGCCATTCTCAACTTCAAAGAGTATAGTCTGAATGAAGCCAGTGATATTGGAACAGCAGAGTTCATAGCCGAAGTAATGTTCGATCGCCAATTCCTTAAAGGACGAAAAAGCAATTATTCGCGCCTTGCTTTAGTCAGTGACATTAAAGAGCTGATTAGAAAAAACCAGATTATACGCATGGTCATTCCCGCCCTTCCTTATAAGTCCACTTCACCGCTAAAAAGCCGAGGTATACTTCCTGATTTATCGGAGGTCAATTTTCTGCTTGGCTTAGCCGAAATAGCCCAAACCATTGCTCATATTTATGCTGAACATCCTTCAGCGCCCAAAATTCCAGCTAAATTTACAGTCATTTCAGACGGCAGCCGATTTAACCGCTTTCTAAATGAGCCGCTTGAGAATATTCATAACTATCAGCAGCAATTAAACTGGTGGATTAATCAATTAAAAATTGGAGAGTATGTTGAGATTGCTGACTATCAGCAAAGTATTGAAAACTCCTTGCCTAAAGCCCAGTATTTACAGAAAAATACTATCAGAAATCAGGTCGTTCAATTATACACTGGATTAATGCTCCCCATTCTGAACCCCTCTGCGATGACCCAGACGTTAAATGAAGCCATAGCCCGAGATCCTGATCCCGAAACGGATTACTCAGAAGGACGATTTGTACCTCTTTTCAAATCGCTGGTCTATACCATTTCTTATCAGTGCTTACAGCATCATGCGTTGATAAACGGTATGGAGTATGATTCGCTTTATGCAGAAATTATTCGCCGCATTTTTGAACCTTATTCTCCTCTGGAAGCAGCAGATTCCAGTCTGCACACCCTGGAATGTTTACGGCAGAAAATGCTGGAGGAAGCCTGGCTGGCAGCTATTTATTATATTGCTGAAATCAGAAGCGACAGGGATTTAGCTGCTGATCCCGTTCTGACCTGTTTTCCCAATACTATCCGCTGGACTATTCATGCCAAGCGGGGTCAGTTAGCCTTGTTAACCACCGCAGGACAGGGCGATCCGGTTCAGCCATGGCACGGCAGTGCTGTATGTCAACTGACCACCACCAATAAGATTAAATTCTATACCCATCCGGTTCTCTTACTGGAAGGCAAAGCAGCAACTCCCATTCTTGTCGATGATCCGCAAAACCTGTTTCGATTAAAAAACCAGCCTTTGTTTTATGTTGGATCAGATATTCATTTCAAGGACAGCGACGATCTTTTACGTCAGATTGAGAGTCTGTTAACGAGAAAACGAAAATTATGACACGCAGCATTGTGTGGTAACAAGGCTGGACTTTCGCATAATTATTTATCTATGCCCCTCGGCCGAGGCACGTAGGGAGTAAGGGTTAAGCCTGTAGGTTGGGCCCTTGGCCCAACATTGAGTTCTGGAGTGGTGAAACCCTTTGTTGGGCCAAGGGCCCAACCTACAATAACTCCTCAACTTATATTAAATTCATCCTCGATTTGGCAAAGAAATAAATCTCTCCTTACCTCAATTTTAAAAATCGGCGCAGTTTTCCTGAGGACAAATATTCAAATTCAGTAACTTCCGCAAAGGTAATTTCAGGGTTTTCCAGGCCAGCCTGTTTTAAAGAATTGCCTATAGATTGAGATATCTGCTGTTGATTAATCAGACCTGTTGTCATCACCCGGATATGGGCCCCCTTTTCAGTTTGCACCACCTGATATTCCTGTATATTTTTTTCAAGTAACAGCGGCGTCACAAAGGCTAAGTGATGTACAAACACATTTTCGGAGTAGGTAAAATCATATTCAGGACGACCCTCTGGCTCTGCAATCAACTGATGATTGACTCCGCAAACACAGGTTTTATCTAAAAATAGCAATTGATCAAAAAATTCATAGCGTATGAGCGGCAAGGTATAAAAATACAAATTAGTTAAATACATTTTCTGAGGAATTACCCCCAGGGGAACAGGCTTATCTTGTGCATCAACGGGTTCCAGAATACAACCGTCATCATTCAGATGCATTTCACGGCTATTAACTCCGCAGTTAATCCCTGCCAAACCTTCAGAGCAGCCGTAAGCATTATTAATTCTGGCATTAGGCCATGCTTTTTCAATTAACTGGCGTATGGGCATGAATAAAGGTTCACCAGAAAGCGAGACTAGCACGGGGTCAATCTTTAAGCGGCTCACATAAGGTTCATGGCATATTCTTGCAATAGTGGTAGGCGTTCCCAGCAAATAATCCGGTTGGATTTTGTTTAGTTCGCTAATGATTTGATCGGTTGGCTGGGTAATTGAAATGAGAAACTGTTCAATATGATCATGCTGAAAAGTCTTTATCAGAGAATACATGGCGTAGACGGTGTTTGGTATCAGGATCATTGCCACTTTTAATTTTGTAGCCCCTTGGTTGGCCCGATGCGGAATTGGCTGGCGCGGAGCATAACGCACGCTGTGCAAATAGTAGGTATTCCATTCGTTCCAGTTATAAACATAAATTGCTCTTTTACCACTGGAGCCGCTGGTAGCCAGAACATGATACTCATCCAGTAAATATAAGGTCTCGCCATCGTCTTTCATCTTATGAATATGCTCTTCAACCATCTCTAGTGACAATCGCGTATCAGTCACTATTTCATCCCAGTTTTCCATCAAGGTTTTTTTATCCATAACAGGAATTTCTGGGAGCTGCTCTTCAGTGAACAGCTCAAGATTAATAGAAGCTAATTGTTTTTGATACCAGGGCGAATGCGTTTTGGCATATTGCAGAAGTTTTCTTAGCTGATAATTGCGATACTCGCCTATTCTTTGTTTAGACCAGCTTAAGGCCTCATAAGAGCGCGCAAACTGGCCTAGCATGTCTTCTGTCTGTTTGACTCTTAATTCTTTTGTAGTAGGCATTTTATAAGCACTTAGGCATCATTTACGCGCAACAATGATCGAATAATACAGAACATCTGTTTTATTTGTTGTGGGCAAAACGACAGTAAATCCAATTTTCTCGAGCATCCGGTAATAGTCTGCAGCAGCTTTCATGACATGGGGGGAGAAATCATCATGGAACATGTAGCGATATTCTGCAGACAGGCAAAGATCATTATTATTTTCTTTAAATGTCTCACAAATTGCCACTAAACCACTTTTAGGCAATGCCTGGTAAGCCATTCGTAATAGTTTCCTGTTTACCCCTTCATCCCAGTCATATAAAACCCGGGAAAAAAGAAGCAGGTCAAAACCGGTTGGAAATGCATCGTCCGCAATAAAATCACCTTCCACTACGCTAATCTTCTGACTTAATCCCTGGGCCTCAATATTTTCTCGAGCCAGCACCGCTGACTTGGGTAAATTATATACTGTCATTTTTAAATGAGGGTGAGCATTCACCAGTTGACAGGCCAATGATCCATCGCCGCCGCCAATATCAAGCACGCTTTTCACTTTAGTAAAATCGATAGATTCCAGAAAACGTTCGGCTGGCCGGCGTATGGTATTTCTCATCCAGTCTTCCAGCCACTGAACTTCGCCATCGGTTTTTGGCGGCCAGGAGACACTGATTTTTACCTTGCCATAACGCAATACATCACTTAAATTTTCCTCAGCGGCGACCTGCCAGCTGTTAAAAAAGAACTTCATCCCCCACCATTTATCGCTATTGATTATTTGAATAAATTCTTCAGGCAGTCGGTAGGCCACCCGATAGTCTCTGGATTTCGCTTTTATTAAAAAATGCTCACTGCTTAAAAGATGCAGCCATTTTTTGGCACGAATCGGCATTAATCCCAGCTTTTCAATAATCTCAGTTTCTAAAACGTATTCCCTGCCTTCAAATAAATCAAAGAGATTCAGGTTGAACATTGCTTCAACCAGTTTGAGACGTGCGCCATCTGCGATGAGAGAAAAATAGTTTTTATAAAAATCAGCATTTGGCTGCGTTTTTTTGGGCCCATAGGATACCGGCTGCTCACTGAGAACCGAATCATCCGTCAGTTTTTTTAATTTGGTATTTAGCCAGGATTTTATCATTTTCATACACTAATTTTAGAACAGAGAACAAAGCAGGACTCTGATTTAATGGGATTCATTATTGTTTTTTTATTATGAAGACTTTGTTACGTCAGAGCAATGGAATTGAAGCATCTTATAAGAGTCTACGTTTGGAATTTTTTTGAAAAGGAAATAATTATTTTCCAAATTAGCTATTAATAATATTTAACCATTAAGTATATAATTTACACATCGAACTAGTAGCTCATAGGTGTGTAATGCAAAGTAAACATGAACTCAATCCCTACTTCCTGGCGTATTCCGTTAAGAAAAAGATAACAATTCTGGCCAATCATTATTTTGAAGATGAGCAAAGGCGCAATAAATGTATCGAGCGTTGGTGTGGGAAGCTTGAACTATTGAAAAAAGCAATTGAAAGAGAATCACTTCATACTGATTTAACAATCGAGGAGATTACTGAAGCCCAGACAGAAAAATTTATGCGGGAAGTCGAGGAAGGAATAAAAACCAATTTAAACAGAAACAAAACAGGCGGTCTAGATGTCCAGTCGCCAAGGCATACTGAGACTGACAAAAAAGCCCCGAATTTAAGTATCGGAAGATTAAGGAAATCCTCTAACACTCAAATTGGGTCTAAAAGAACCCTCGTTTCTTCCACTGAAGGGGTCTTGGGGAGCACAGAAAAACCCCTTAGCTCGAATGAATTGCCATTAGGCATGAGCAATCATCAGTTTGCCATACTTTGCAATTACCTGGTAACTAATTTTGATAAAGGTCATTTCGTAGATAAAGTAACGGACTATGAGCCGCCCGAGTATCTATGCTTCAAAGGAAGTAGTGTGACCGGTCTTTCCTATGCAAATGAAAAGGCAGCCAAAGCTTTTGGACCTCATAGCGATTATGATTGTATTCTGATTTGGAAACATGGCATTGACGCGATGATCAATTTGGATTTAACCACGAGCAACTTGCCAAAAAATTTAAAACTGGATGATGCTTCGGGTCTTCGTTTTCTTAACCTGCATAGCGATGATCGACTTACACATGAAAAATACAATGTCAGTAAAAGACGAATTTTTCCTAACGGCATACCGCATCTACTCTGTTGCGAGGATTTGCAGTCAAAAATGCACACCCCCCATCCTTTAAATTTCGTAGTTCTAAGGAGTCTTGAAGATATTGCATTATCGAATGATATCGTAGAAACAAACAGAGCTCTCGATAGCCAGGAAAAGAAGAAAATGTATGGGAAATTAAAACACTATGTGTTTGAAGAAAGAGAGGTATCGGAAGCGGTCAGGGAGCAATTATTCTTTCATAAGGCGAAAGCTGACAGCAACCCTGGGCAAGTATTAGTGTTTAGCTGGCGATTAATCAAACTCTATCATGCCTTATACCAGCGAGGGCAATTTGAAACTCATAAATATAATGCCGGCTTTTTTTCTGAGACAAAAAGGAATAGAAGAGAAGCACCGGAACCTATTAACATTCTTCAGGAAAGGGATAATCAGTTTCAGTGGATAGATGAAATAAACAATTCAAATACTGCAGGGCTTGAAGCTAAATAAACGGCCTAATAGACTTACTTAAGGCATTAACCCCTACTCCTAACGTCCCTCGGCTTGTCCAAGGGACTTAGGTAAATATCTTAAGTGCCATTAGTCCAAAAGCTAGTCATGTTTGATTATTTTTTGTAGAGCATTCCAGGTAGTGCATAATTTCGTCTGCCTTATTAACCAGATTGCTAGTGTTACGCTAATTAACAAAGAACTTATGGCTTTAGACAGAGAACAGATAACTCGTCACCTGTTGATGCATTCTTTACCCTGACTAATCGCCTCTTCTGCGCGGGTTTTTAATTCCATGACTGCTTGTTGTAACGCAGAAGGCTGGTTAAAAAAGCCGCGATTATAGGAAATTATGCTGGCATTAGTGGTTCCAAAGCGCGCAGGGCGTTGTTTAAGCCAGAAATTAATAAGGGAAGGTATTGCCTCAACCTTGTTAAAATACTCTAATAAAGTCAGCAATGAACCTAACACGCTTTTTTGTACTTCGGTTAAATTGCTATCAGTCCTGTAATGGCGAAAAGGAATTATCAACTGCTCAAGGCTTTCAGCATCCGCTTGCACCGTCTCATCATTTTCAAAACTTACTGACAGATGAGGATTCTCACTTCTCAAAAGTGTATCAATATGTGCAACAATATCCTCCTGTTGATATCCGGTTGCTATTTCACGCAGGCTTTTTCCTTTAATGCGGATAGCGGATAAATCATTTGTGAATGCCAACATTTTAAAAGCCTGTTCAGTTAATCCAGATTCTACAGCAATCTCATAAATACTTTTTTGAAAGTCAGGCAGGTATGCTCCTGGATTAAACTTTGCCCCTAGCTCAACAAGTTTGTTTTTAGCTTGTAAGGTAACCATGGGTTGAAAAAGCAGGTAGCCCAGGACTGTTTGATTATTTTCATCGGTAGCATTAAGGTCTAAACCAAAATTTATCAGCCGGGTAATCCAGTCCAGGCGCTCCTCAAGCACCACTTTGACCAATAAACTGTACCAGTACTTTGAACGTGCATTCGCTGTATCGAACTTCACCAAAAGCGCAAAAAGATCGATACTGTCTCTTTCGATAGCACGCTCAAAGCTCTGCTCATTAATCGTCGCCCCTTTTTTTAAACAAAGCTCCACCAGCTCGTCCCTGCCCTGCCCGAGTAATTTATTTAAAAGTGAATGTTCATTTTCATACTGGATGCTCAAGGAAGAAACAGAATTCAAAATTACTTGTAATGCCTCATATTCCCCGATTCTCGCCAGATAATGTAATGTGCCGTCGATCCGCGGGTTCAAAACATCAATACTGGCGCCCTGCTGCAGGAGCCATTCAAGTTGCTCTGTATTATCTATATAATTCCGAATCAGCGGCAGGGGGTTAAGATAAGAGTTGATGGGAAAGGCTGGATTGGCACCTTTTTCAATGAAAGCCTTTACTGTTTCAAAGCTCGATTTTTCGGCGCTGATTTCATTGGTGTTTAAATGTAAAATCCATTCTTTCGTTAATGCAATGTACTCTTCAAATGCACTCTCACTCATACCTGCCCTTTGCAAATAGGGATTGGCTAGCTTCAAATAATCCAACTGATTATTATAAATACACAAATCGACCCATAATCTAATTCCTTTGGCAGTGACAGGCTTATCATGTCCCAACGCGCGATCCAGTTTTGACTCTGGATGCCTGATAAAGTAAGCATCCATAAACAATGGAATGCAATCCTGATGCAGAACCAGTTTTTTATTTCTTGAATCACGATAACCTTCATGATCTAAAGGCAATACTAACTCAATTAATTGAAAAAGACCGAAATTATCGGGTGTATCTCCAATACCACAAACAATCTGTACTATGTGAGGATAAGCTATCAATTGATAAGCGAGATAGAAATGCAGATCAGAAATGACGGACTCTTTGAGCTGCTTGAAATTGATATGCGATTCAATGGAGTCAATCACCGCGGAATCTTTGGTTCCAAGCCATACCCAATTTTGTGCCATCAAGGTTGGTTTTCCCTGATTCGGGGAATCTGCGAAACTGGCATAAAAGCCCCCGTTAGGGCTTGTAATTCCATGCTCGGCACACATGCCGCCCGCATCGCCTACAGTTTGGCAACAACTCGATAATACTCCCAAATAAGCAGCCCTGGGATCGCTGGCGCTTACGGAATCCACATGATATTGAGTGTAATCGGCGGAAACATCTTTTCCCGAGATATGTATAGGGGGGATTTTTTGGGGGTCATCAATTGGATTTAACTCTAAATAACGGTTAAAAACTGACTCACTCAAGCCATTATCTTTAAATTCTTTTGCTGCTTCAGGCCGTTCGTGAACGCGTTGATAAGTTAAAAAGACGGTTAACTCAGCAAGCCGCTGGGGAGTCGTTTTACTGGATAAATACTCTTTAAAGCGTTGGACAGAAATCGTTTCAGTTTCTTTTCGCACTTTGGCTAGCTGTTCATCTATATATTGCGCAGAAGTTAAACGACTGGCTTTTTGCTGCTTTTGAAGTTCCTGCCTTAATTGGGCCTTGTGTTTTTCGGTTATTTCTTTTGTTAAATGGTTTTTTAAAGCCTTGTCCCTATCACTTGGGTTCTGCTTTCGTTCTTTTAATTTGTTTACCTCTGGCGGCGCTAATTTTTTTGAGGGCAATCCTAATTCTTGTCGTAAGGCCTTTTCATACTCAAACTCAACCTCACGAGCAATTGTCTTTTGTTTTCCCTTAAGCCCCTTATCTAGCCATAATTGCTCTTGCTCATTATTAATTTCTTTATAATTTTCGTAAGCTTTTTTAAATTTCTCTTTGTACTCGGCAATTACTTCCTGTTGAATTCGCTCTTTAATTTTCTGGGAATTATCATGAACATATTGAGTAATTTCAGAGGCTAAAGAAAGAGCGTTTAAAACGACACTCTTGGGGGATACTGGAGGAAAGTTCGTAATAATCCCTCGCCAGACCACAACATCCCAATGCCCTGCAGGCAGTACAAATAAACAAGCATCGTGTACCAGATGCTCATTACCCCACTCCCGACTTTTGCTTTTCAAAACTTTTCAAATATTGAATCGCTTTTTTTTCGGTTTCGAAAGCAATTGTCAATTTAATGGCATTTTCATAAGCTGATTCACTACGCTCCTCAGCGGTATAATAAGGAGTTTCCGTCAAGACTGCCTGATAAGTAATTGCCAATAAACTGGTGAAATTTTCATAATCAGCTTTCGTCAGCACTACCCCATGCTCTCTGAATTTTTTTTCAACCGTTTCATAAGGGAAGTGAATCGGGATTGATGCCTGTTTGGATGCAAGCAGTAGCTCGTCAATACTCATGTATGACTCCAAAAAGTCCATAATTTTTTATAGTTCACATACTGAGGCTTGTCCATTGCATAGTGCTGCGGATTGTCCGCAGTACTC
This sequence comes from Legionella sp. 16cNR16C, assembly GCF_021297775.1. Taxonomy (NCBI): domain Bacteria; kingdom Pseudomonadati; phylum Pseudomonadota; class Gammaproteobacteria; order Legionellales; family Legionellaceae; genus Legionella; species Legionella sp. 16cNR16C. The sequence goes on along the minus strand of NZ_JAJTMX010000003.1, from coordinate 1,200,039 downwards.
ATCAATGGATATACTAGAGCTCATTCCACATAAGTGTACAAAGTCTCCAGCATTCTTTCAGGATGGCTGAGGATGATTTTCTTTATGCCTAAGGAAGCTGCTTTTTCTGCGATCCGCTGACTTATCACCAGGCAAGGCTTTTGTTGTAGCCAGGGGTGTGCATCCATACCAAGCATTTTGAATAGATTATGCATGGACTGCTCGCTGGTCAGCAATATGATGTCAACTAAATCATCATGCCATAAAGCCTTCATAAATTGCTCATCTATTTGTGGCATCACTCGTCGATATACGGGCACACTGAATAAATTCGCCCCTTTTTGGACGAGGCTTTCTTCAATCAGAGTCCTGCCTTCCTCGCCCTTGAACAATAGTACGGTCTGATCTTTTAAGGCTTGTAATGACTTAATCGCCAGTAAATGCTCACTGTCCGGAACAGTTGGAACCGCGTTTACCAGTATATTGAATTCTTTTAAAGTTTTGGCTGTGCCATGGCCAACGGCTATTACATTAATATCAGATGGCCAGTGCAGTTGTTGTACCCTCAGGTGCTGCATACTGATATGGGCGGCATTTGGGCTGACAAAAATAGCATGCTGTACTTGCTCCAAATCAGGTAATGAGCTGAGCCAGCCCGTTTCACAAGCTTCAATTTCCAGGGTGGGACATTCAACAGCAATACCGCCTGCTGCTTCAATCTCTTTGCTTAGGGTTTGCGCCTGCTTTCGTGGTCGGGTATTTAAAATGCGTAAGCCCTGTAATGATTGTTTCATGAGATTGCCGTATCGAGTTGATGTTATTGCCTTGGGGGTAACCGGACAGGCATGGTTTTGAGTATAGTTTTTTATTTTAACGATATCCATAAGGCTGATAATTCCTCCTGGCAAAGAAACTTGAAATGATAACGATTATCATTAACATGATGAAAACAAAAATAAACAGACTGTCCTTTTTTTTGCCTAAGCAGGCAATCTCTTCTATATTTCACAAAAGGCGACTAATTTTAGATATGAAAGAATAGTTAAAGATAGATACTAAGCGGGATTCAAGCTAAGGACCAGTATGAAAGGTATTTATTGTTTGAGCATGTCACATCGATTTATGAATGTTGAAGTCAGAAGTCGATATGGTGTTGTATTTCAGGATTTGGAGTCACGTGTTAAAGAGTTAAAATGTGCTGAAATTGTGAAGGAAGGCTTGATTATTTCTACCTGTAATCGCCTTGAAATAATATTTTTAGGAAGCGATCTTGATGCAGTGATAGCGTGGATAGCTTTTAAATGCTGCACTAATCACGATGAGGTTAGGGCAAGTTTTAAAGTGATGCAAAGCATGGAAGCGTTAAAGCATATTTACAGGGTGATATCTGGTTTGGATTCTAAAATATTTGGTGAAACAAATATTGTCGGTCAAGTTAAGAAATCTCTGGAAATTGCCACCACCCACCAACTAGCGGGTAAAACGCTGAATTTTATCTACCAGAACGTGTATAAGGCCTCGAAGAAAATCCACAGCAGTTTGGCACTACCTGTTAATTCCCTGGCAAATTGCTTTGAAAAAGCGTTTGAAAAACATTTCCCGGATCCAAGACAAAAAGTCTTTGTCACCTTCGGTTCTGGCAAATTGAGTACAGAAATCGTGAAGAAAATTCTAAAGCACGAGCCCAAAAAACTCTATATTGTTTCCAGAAACCCCGGCAGGGTTTGCGGCTTTTTACGGGACACAGCCCATCATATTGGTATCATTGATGAAATTGTCGAAAATTTTCCCCATGTTGATGCCTGTTTTACAGCGACTAATGTGAGCGAGACAATTATTAATTCTTCCCATTTAGATATGTTTGACAAAGATAAAAATATTTTCATTTCTGACTCATCCTTGCCTCCCGCAGTGTGTTCAACGGTTAGAAAATATGAAAATATTACCTATTACGATATTGATGACCTGGCTGCCCTTTCAGAACAAAAATGTAACCTTTTGAGTAAAGCAATAGAAGTAGAGCTTGATCTGTTCATTGAAACATCGATCTTTCAACTCTGTAAAGAATTAGATACAAACTTCATGCAAAAAGTAATTCAAATGGAAAGAGCCCATTTAAAAGAATATATTGAACATGTTCAAACCTGTTTACCAAAAGACAGCGATGATAAAAAGTTATCAATAGTTATAAAAGATCTCTCTGGTGTATTACTCCACATGGGCACATTACTGTTAAAAGAGTCTTGCAAAAACCATGATTCGACTATGCTTCAGGAAGTGCATTCACTCATTGACAAGCACGACAGGATAATCAGGAACACGATACAGTAAGGGCAATAATCTTCCCTCAAATGAATCGGGATTGTTTTGCATATTCAGCATTTATATTTTCGCGTTCCGTTTTAAGAAGAGAATTCAGGCGAAGCCATAACAGCAGAGAGACATAAACCCGCAGACCAAAATCAGAACTTAGCCATTAAAAATAGTGTTTGCCATGAATTCAATAATCCAGGATTCTTTATTTTCCGGGGTGTGCTTACCTCTTTTTCCATGAGACCTGGTCAGAGCCGTTTTTTTGCGGCTCTTGTAATAGTCAGTATTATCCATTTTCTGGTTTTTCGAAAATCCGTTGCTCATAAATACCTCGTAGATAAAGATGGCATTATTTCATCCACTTGCTTTACTTAAGTATAGAATTGATTTTCTAGAACGGCCGGGTGACAACCAGAATAACGATCAAAATTAAAAATAGAGTCGGTATTTCATTAAAAATTCTGAAAAAACGGGTAGATTGTTTATTTTTATCGTCACGGAACCGTTTTAAATAAATTCCGCAATGAATATGATATCCCCATAGAAGGATAACCAAAAACAGTTTGAGCCACATCCATACGGCGCTCGAATAGTATTGCCAGTTCATTGAAATTAAACCAATGCCCAGAATAGTGGTCACAATTGCAGCGGGATAAGTGATTGCATAAAACAGCCGGTATTCCATCACCTTAAAGCGCTCGATACTCACTTTATCGCGGGCCTCATTGTGATAGATAAACAACCTGGGCAAGTAGAATAATCCAGCAAACCAGGCGACCATGGCAATGATATGAAAAGCTTTGAGCCACAAAAATAACATCTTTAATCCCTCTTCCTGATAAAATACCCATAATTCAAAATTTATAAAGTCTTAAACACTTCATCTGCCGCATTCAGGGTTTTGGCAATCTCTTCTTCCCCGTGACAACAGGATACAAATCCTGCTTCATACATAGAAGGTGCAAGATAAACGCCTGATTCCAACATACCATGATAAAATGTTTTAAATCGTGATTCATTGCTTTTCTGTACCTGCTTGAAATTACGGACTTCAGGTTCTTCGGTAAAGAAGAATCCAAACATTCCTCCCTCATAGTCAGCAATCAGAGGAATGTTTCTGGCTTGAGCCCGCTCAATCAAGCCATTTACCAGTGCCTTTGTGCGTTCAGCGAGTGACTGGTATACCTGCTCATCAAGCTGCATCAGGGTAGCCAATCCTGCCGCCATAGCGACCGGTGACCCCGATAGTGTTCCCGCCTGATAGACTGGACCGAGCGGAGCCAGATAATCCATAATCTCTTTCCTGCCGCCCAGGGCACCTACGGGCATTCCTCCACCAATCACTTTTCCGAGCGTCGTCAAATCTGGTTCAATAGCATAAAGCGACTGGGCACCTCCCCGAGCCACTCGAAAGCCGCTCATGACTTCATCAAAAATTAACAAGGCCTGATTTTTATTACAAAGCTCTCTTAATTGCAGCAGGAATTCTTTATCTGCCCGGACAAATCCCATATTTCCAGCGATGGGCTCGATGATGACTGCTGCAATATCATCTTTATACTGACCAAAGTAAACTTCAACCTCTTCTATGCTGTTATATTCAGCCACCAGGGTATGTTCTGTTACACTTTTGGGTATGCCTGGTGTAGATGGAATACCCAAGGTCAGCATCCCTGAGCCAGCCTTGGCTAATAGTCCATCACTATGACCATGGTAACAACCATTAAATTTAATAATTTTGTCTTTACTGGTATAGCCACGAGCGAGCCTGACAGCTGTCATGGCGGCTTCTGTGCCTGAGTTTAGCATGCGAATTTTTTCAATCGAAGGCATCATCTCAATTATCTGCTGTGCCAGTTCAGTCTCACTGATCGAAGGCGCTCCAAAACTGAAGGCTTTTTGGGCTGCCTGTATGACTGCATCAATAACTTGTTCGTTACCATGGCCCAGGATCATTGGTCCCCATGAGCCAATGTAATCGATGTAACGCTGATCATCCACATCGGTTAGATAAGCCCCTTTTGCGTCCTTAAAAAAAACAGGATGCCCGCCCACTCCTTTAAATGCCCTGACAGGGGAATTAACACCACCTGGAATCAGTGCAGAAGACTTTTGAAATTCTATCTCAGATTGTTTATGCATAAGGCCTACCAACGATTTTGTAAGTTAATGAGACGAGCCGTTATCGCCAGCTCGCTCCGATATCCATGCAGGCGCTTCATCAGCAACGAATGGACTTCATTTTTATATTCAGGATAAGGGAAAGAACGATCTATATGAAGGAATTTATCCATAAATCAGCTTGAGCCAATGCAAGCTTTGATTGTCTTGTAGCAATTCTTATTGTTTTTTTCATAGTAACTCCCTCAATTTCATAACAAAAGGCTAATTTCCAAAATTTGAATACGTAACTCCCAGGTACGTCATCCTGAACGCAGTGAAGGATCTCCTGAATTTGGCTCAGTTCTAAGCAGTTTGAGATCCTTCGCTACGCTCAGGATGACGTACCTGGGGAGTTACGGATATCTTTTTTACCTATTAATAATAAAGAGGTTTTTGTTTAAGAAGAGAATGGGGCCTGGGAATTTATATAGCTCCAAACAAAATGCGAATGCCAGGAGTATCATTCAGGCTTTTCAAAAATTAGGAACGTACTCTCCTGCCTGACTATTTCACTCATCAATGATGTCTTTTGGCTTCCATTTCCTCGAATAAATCAATGTGCATTTGAAAAAAATCATCGCTAATTTGCAATAGCTTTTGCTCTTCTTCTTTAGATAGACTGAGGTTATTCACTTCTTCCCCCAGATTTCTAGCCTGTCTTGATGCGCTTTTATAAAACCTGGCGCTAAGAGGATACTCCTCGCCAAATGCTTTCTGGTTTAAACGGCCCAGTGCCTGCCCACCATAACAATCGGCTAAACTTCTAACTGCCAGATAAGTGAGTAAATGCATTGGGTCGGCCTGCTCTACAGCGCTAGCCATAGCCTTGGTTGCTGGAAATGTGTAATCTACAGGCAATAAATTGTGCTGCTCTTCATCAGAAACATAGTTAATCATTTCGGAAATGTCTTGCTCAACCAAACAGGATCGATTAAGCCAGGGCTCCTTACAAAAAATATCCAGATAATTGACTGTGCCCTGTTTGGTCAGCTCTTCCAATCGGGTTTCCATCGCTTTATAAAGTGGAATGTACTGAATAAACAAATTAACTATATCGGTTTTTTCTGGTAAATCATCTTCTTTTTTAAACAACATCCTGAGCATAAACGGCGTATTCGATGCTAACTCATGCTTTGGATTAATGTGTAAGCGATTTACGAGACTATCAGCTGCCATCATAATGTATCTCCTTATTCCCCTATTGTTCCTTAACAGCTCTTTCTGAATTGGAATTAATCTTTATGTTAATACTAGACCATAAACGACTTTTTGAGAGCGCTATGGTTGACTTTGTTGTTTTACATAAAATATTCTCAGCTAGTATTTAAAATCAATTGCTTAAGTTTAATTAATTCTACGTAACACCAAGGTACGTCATCCTGAGGGTAGCGAAGGATCTCAAACTGCTTGGAACTGAGCCAGATTCAGGAGATACTTCACTGCGTTCAGGATGACGTTGAGACGATTTGAATTGAATTAAAATCGAACTTATCCAAAACCTGGGGAGTTATAATTCTACAATCTCTCATTTGATTCGCATTCATCTGGATTTTTAACCAAATTTCCGTACATAATTTAGTTTTTTATTTTCAACAAGCTAAGATAGGATGGCCCATGAAGAAAGGGGTATTACTGACAAATTTAGGCACTCCCGCATCCGATAGCATCTCCGATGTCAGGCGGTATTTGCGAGAATTCCTTCACGATAAACGCGTTATTGACCTGCCTGCCGTTTTAAGAACCATTTTAGTGGAGTGCTTCATCCTCCCTTTTCGGCCCAAAAAATCAGCGCACGCCTATCAATCCATATGGGGAGAGGATGGATCTCCCTTGTTGCGCATTAGTGAGAGGATTGCCCAGAAATTACAGCAAAAACTGGGCGAAGACTATGTTGTTTCCTTAGGTATGCGTTATGGGAACCCTAGTCTTAAAACAGCATTAGAGCCTTTAAAAGACTTGCGGGAAATAACAATTATCCCATTGTTTCCTGAATACTCTTCTGCGGCAACAGGCAGTGCGATTGAAGCAGCCCTCAATCACATCATGTCCTGGCAGATTATACCGGAGCTGACCGTTATCAGGGATTTTTATCAGTACAATGAATTTATTGAAGCCTATGCGGATCAAATCCGGCAAACCCCGGCAAGCTATTATCTATTTAGCTATCATGGTCTGCCTGAGCGCCAGCTGATTAAGGGCGGTTGCACGGAAATCTGTAACCCCGTTTGCAAGCCTGTTAATAAAGAAAATCATTTCTGTTATCGCGCTCAATGCTATGAAACAACCCGATCGATTACAGAAAAACTGGGGCTTAATGAATCCCAGTACACGCAAAGCTTTCAATCCCGTCTTGGTAAAACGCCCTGGATTAGACCTTACACCGATGAAATGCTAACCAGGCTTGCCAGTGATGGCATTACTGATCTAGCTATTGTTTGTCCTTCGTTTGTTGCAGATTGTCTGGAAACCCTGGAGGAAATCGGAATACAAGCGCAAAGGCAATGGCATCAACTAACTGGGCAGCAGTTGAAAGTAATCCCCTGTATTAACGATCATGACCAATTCATCGATTTACTGGTGAATCTTTCCAGATAATATTGGGCATGTTAAATTAAAGAGAAACCACCTTGAAAACCAGAGTTTTCCTGGCGGTTTCGGCAAAGGAAAAATATCATCACATTTTCGGACAGGATGCATTTTGCAGGCTACCAGTCCTCTCCACTGCCTGGTGGAAGAATGAATATCGATCAGGCTTAATTATTTTAGTGGATTGACTGTACGAGGGTAGTAGTCTTTCCAGAATTGCTGGTGCATAGGGTCCCAAGACATCTCTTGCCATTTTTTTGGGACAACCCAGCATATTTTTTGCAATGCTTTGATTAAGCAATCGTTCTCTTAAATTATCAATTAAACAGGCACCAGTAATTGTGCCTAATTGTTTAGGCAGCATTACTACATAATCAAGGCAGGGTTTATCCTCGCCTTTTTCTTTATATAGCGCATCAAAATACTGCCCTTCTATCAGATCTTCTTTAGGCCCCTCAGCGACTGCAATAAGTACCTGTGTTTTATTAAAAGCCAAATTCCAGCGAGAAATAATCTGATGCATTCCAGTCAATTGAAGTTCCGCTGCCTGCTTTAGATACCCTTCATTTACAGAACTGATTTCCCTTGCATATCGGGTCTGTAAGCAACTTATCTCACTCATGCAAGCAGACAAGCGAGCCTTATCGGCAACGAGTATTAATTGCTCAATTGCTGCCTGATGAGGTTTAATGTAGTAGGGATCCCCGGAGTTGAGCTCAGTCAGTAATTCAACTAAATTCAATAAGTCAAGCTCATCTTGACCTGTCCTGATATGATGAGTACATATCGATCGAAGAATACAGTCTAATATCACTGAATTATGGGACAGTGATTTCAAGATATTATAAGTTGGTTTTAGTGCTTCAGTCTCAGCAGAGTCCTGAATATGCAGACTATGATCATTTCGTTTACCCCATAATTCCAAAATGCCATTGTGATAAGTGATAACGTGATCAATATTTGTCAAGGGTTGAGAAAGTGATGTACGTCTGTGGTAATCCAGGAAGTTTTTTCCCATTTTACGAGTGGTGGATAAGATGGATTCGTCAGTTGCTTTAGAATGGATGGAGAGATTTAAATTTTTGGGTTTAGCGCTTAAAAAGATACCCCCGACATTGAGTAGACAAACTAAGGTTTAAGTGAATGAGCTTATTTATTTCAGAGAGTGAACGCATGGTAATCTCCTGTGGATTGAATTGACATCAATTGCCACACTACCATAAAAAAATACCTTATGCAAAAATATAAAACACATTAAATATATCTTAGTCATATCCGCAGATGAGTCCCTCGGCTTACCCATCATTATTTCCGATGATGTTGTACACTGTCTCGAAGATTAATTGATCACTGCATTTTTTTAAAAGAGGTGGAACTCACAAAGACAATAACTATGAACATGGATTCTATCAGTGCTCTCAATTTTACGATGCATGCCGCCGGCGCATAGTTTTTGGATTGAAAGGAGCTTTAATAGATCCAGAATTTTTAAGCCTCTCAATCCTTCAAATTAATCGCTTCAAAAATTGAAGCCGGGTAAAGAGTATCAAATATCAAAATACCGTAATCCAATAGCACTCCGAACCTCTTCAAGCGTATCTTCTGCAACTTTTTTAGCTGCGGCAGTCCCAGAAATTATAATATCCATTACTTCACCACGCTTAAAACTATTTCTCTTTTCCCTTATTGGTTCAAGCATTGCCTGTAAACTAGTGTTTAACAGGTTTTTGATTGTAGAGTCTCCCAGCCCACCTTTCCTATATTGTGCCTTTAGTTCATTGACTTCTTCTGGATCCGGATGAAACGCATTAAGATATTCAAATACAACATTTCCTTCAACTTTCCCGGGGTCACTTATTTTTAAATGAGCTGGGTCAGTAAACATTAAAAAAACCTTGCGCTTTATTTCTTCAGGAGTGTCAGAAAGAAAAATTGCATTTCCTAAAGATTTACTTGCCTTGGATTGACCATCTATCCCAACCAGGCGCGAGGTTTTACTTAGAATGGGTTTTGCTTCTTTTAGGCAATCGGTATTATAAATTCTATTAAACCGTCTGACTATTTCATTCGTTTGCTCGATCATAGGAACCTGATCTTCTCCTACAGGAACTGCCTCTGCCTTAAATGCGGTAATATCTGCTGCCTGACTGACTGGATAGCAAAGAAAGCCTGCGGGTATGGAGGAATCGTATCCTTTCTGCTGAATTTCAGTTTTAACAGTAGGATTTCTTTCGAGACGCCCTAAAGTGACAAGATTCAGATAATAGACAGTAAGTTCTGCAAGCTCAGGAATATGAGATTGTATAAATATTGTGCTTTTTTCGGGTTCAATGCCAATTGATAAGTAATCTAAAGCTACCTCATAAAGATTATCTACTATCTTAGCTGGGTTCTCAAAATTATCAGTTAACGCCTGTATATCAGCTATCATTACATACTGCTCATATTCATCTTGCAGCTTAATTCGATTGGCTAAAGAACCAACATAATGACCAAGATGTAATTTTCCTGTGGGGCGATCGCCTGTTAATATAATTTTTTTCATTGCAGACTTTATTGTGAAAATTCTTATGGGGAACTATAACAGAAAATTAGCCTTCACCAATTATAATTTCTTAGTGGTTTAGTAGTTAAATGCATCACTGAGAGCGTCTTCCTCAATCAATGAGTTGAATCTTCTTCTTGCTGGATATCTCAAAAAACGAACAAAAGATACGCGCCCATACCAATCCGGGTTTGCCGGTTTGTTTCAGAAAAGTGTATTCCAAAAAGAAAAGCGGTCCATGCAATGAAACTGGCACTTGCCGATCCTGAGGAGCCAAGAACATTTGAGCGTTACGCGCCAGGGCGAACCAGGGAAGGGTATCCGTGATTTCGCATAAGAAATCTCCTGATAAATTGATCAGTTTGACCAATTGTTGAGCAATACTGTATAATACATTCTTCCGTTACGACCGCCGAACGTAAACGGATTGTCTGTCTAAGAAACTTTGCTGTGGCATCCACAGAGCAATTTGGGGGTGCAAACAAGTTTACAGAGAGCTTCTTTGTCAATTTTCTCGTAGGGAGGGATTAAATGTTTGAAATACAATTCACTGATAATTACGAAAAAGAAATTCACATAAAAGGAGATACAGATCTTGTAAGGCAGTTATACAATATTCTTGATAAAGAGACACAGATATTTGGCTATACTGAAAGTTGTCGTTCAAACCCACCCAATATCAGGGAACACGCCGAATTTGATATTGGTTTATGGAACTTAAAGGGGCCCGTTGGCCGCTCTTCCGTAGCCCAATTATTTTTGAATTTCATTGAAACTAACAAAATTAAAATAGATGAACGCACCAGCTATATACTTCATTTCTGGATCTTTGAATTAGAAATGATAAACCAGGGGAAAAGCTACCGTTCAAAATATCCCATAACAAGTCGCGAGCTAATCTCTCCAAAGCAACTTAATTTGGTCCTGGATAAATGCAAAGAAAATGATAATCAGCCTTTATTCCAGGATTTATTTAATTTGTTCGAAAATTCCAAACGTATGGAACAGGTTGGAAAAACAGGCCAGCCCCTTTCCCCTTATGAATGGGAAACCGACTCCTTTGCAGCCTCTAAAGAAGCTCGGGCAAAATATAATAGAACATCATATGCGCAAGAACAGGGAGGCAATTTGTTTTTTAAACGACCTGTTGCTGGCAATCCTTCTTTACCTAAAGCAATATTTCCGATGGATTCTGAAACGCTAAATGATTTTAATTAGCAGTAAGTACCTCATACCAAAGCCTGTTTATTAGCATAATTCAGGCTTTGAACGCGATTCAGGTAGTGACACCAAGGCAGCCTTATTAAGAGAAATGCATCAATGCGTTTATTTAAAACTCAGCTTTTCTCCGCACAGATTAGATGAATTGTTTTAGAGAGAAGAAGACTTCGCCCTTAGAAGCAGCTAAATTCTATATAGATTGAGCGAATGAAAAGTATTATCCAAATACCCTGCCACAACTTGATGCTATCATTTCTGAATAAATGTATTAGTGCTAACTGCTTCACTATCATTTTCGAGGCTGTTTTTTATCAACTGCTCATCTTTTAGACTAACATCATGTTTAATATCATATTTTTCTGCTTTTCCTCCAATTTCTCTTTTGTATTTTTCCCATTCGTCAGGTTTGAACATTGTATTTCCTGAATTAAAGAGAGAGTGTTTTTTTTTCATAATAACCTCATTCATTACCTAATGACGACTTACATTGACATTGATGAAGCTGGGCGAATTATCTCTTCTACCTTCAGCTGCATTTCCGGATCTTCAAACTCCACTGTTATACCCAAGGACTCTAGTTCAGAGAGATACGAATAATCCAGTTCTTGAACCCCTGGAGGATATAAATGATCACTATCCAGCGCTTTAGGATCGATGTTCTTTTTTCCATAAATTTCAGCCATAGCATCAGCATCGTAAATTATAGCCTTTTTAGTACTTAAATTAAGTTGCATTGCTTGAATTGGCTGCTCTCCCCGAGGCACATTGGTGTTAAAAACAGACAATTCGGCATTAGTATCTTTACATGTTGTCACAATATTTTTCAATAAGTCTTTAGAAACGGCCTTATGAGCACTAATTAAATATTCTGAGCCAACAAATCGCCCTATTTCTTGTCCACGTTTAAATGCTCTTCCAACAGAAACATCTACGGGTACAGAAACACATGCAATATGTAATGAGCCCCCATTCTGAGTACCCATTCTCAATCTATTTGCTGATGGATATACACCATCGATTACTAAATGATGCCCTTGATTTCTGTTTAACTGTTCCTGAACTCTCTTATTCGCCAGGTCAGAAATAAAACTCGCTTCAAAGGTATTCAAGTCTGAGTGAACTGTTATATCATCACCCAATCCTGGAGCAGTAGAGACAATTTCTCTATAATTGTCTGTATTAATTTTAACAGTATCATCCCAATCTAACTCAAATTGCTCTCTTGCTTGTATTTCCATTGCTGCAACAATTGTGCCTTTACCACATGCTGGTGCGCCTGTCAGCATAAAGGTACGACGCTCCTCGCCTGTATGAATACTTAATCTCCTGAGTGGTTCATTACTGTCAGGATATTTAACCAAGCCTTGATCTATAACACTTTTCAATTTATCATCAACATATTTCTTTGCAGCATCTCGTGCGATTTGCATGTAGAATTTGTCATTGACAATTTTTTCTGTCAGAGCGAGAGCTATATCATCCACATTAGCTGCAGTGACCGCTGTATAGGGATCGTAAATTTTTTTACCGGCTAAATCGTATATCGTTTCATCCGGTTTATATACACCTGAAATAAGTCTGTTTTTTATTATCTCGAAGGTATTGAGAGCGTCAGCCTCTGCCCCACCTTTGGATATTATTTCTTTTTTTCGGCTTACATCTTTCGTAGCTCCATCTATTTCACCTATAATTTTTAATGATTTCCATTTTGCTTCTTTTAGAATCAAATCTTCCATTTGTTTTATAATAGGCTTTTTAGGCGTCATGTGATGGCGATACAGGTCTTGAACAAGCGAACTAAGATCATCTTCCTTCATTTGAACTTCTGTCGCCAAAGCAGCTACTGTTTCGAATAAAATCAAACGCTCCAAAGGAAATGCAATAAGCTTCCCTACGGCCCATTCGTCTGCTCCAATAGCCGCTACAAGTTCAGCTATCTCTGTCTCACCTCTTTTTGCATTTCGGAGCATAGTAAACGTAGTAGTGGCCTCCAGACTATCTTCATCATAGGTTCCAAGACGTATATTTTCCAAGAACTTGATGATATCCGGTGGCCGAATATCCCATCCCGTTTTTTCTGGCACAATAGCCTCCCCCGGGTTAGCTTAGCGCATATTAATTATTAGTATAATTTTAGACCAATAATTTAATCTTTGTTTTAAATGAATGAAATTCTAAATGACAGTGATTCGCAAGCGCCGAACTGTTCACTAAAAATCAGGTTAATTTATGAAAAATGGTCTAGGCAGTATAAGAATGACTGTCGCACTGGGGACTAAAATGTATCTTATTACAGCGTAATACGGTCACAGTTGAGACACGTTTTGGTCACAGAAAAAAAAATTAATCAGTTTGTCTTAAATTAAATATAAGGTGTTATTCTTTATTAGTGTAAAAGGATTTTCTTAATACCCACTTGAACAACACAAATTTCCGATTTCCAAATTGGAAATTATAGTATAACACCCGTTTCTATGAACAAGACTTGATAAACTTTTTGGAAGGCCTGTGGTCAACTAATACGTTTAATAACTATTAGAGTAGATCAAAATTGACAAAAATCCTCTTGAGTAGTTTAATATTATTAATATAGTTAAACTATAAGTGTATTTATGTCATCAAAAATAAACTGGCTTCTGAATAATATTGCCTCAGGTGAAATCTTGCTCCAATCTTGGTTATCAAGCCATGGAATTACCCCACAATTAGCGAGAAAATACTGTCAAAGCCAATGGTTGGTGAAATTGGGGGTAGGTGTTTATTATCGTGCAGGGCGTAAACCTGAATGGCAAAATGCAGTTTATTGTCTTCAGAATCAGAGTCGGTACATGATCCATCTTGCAGGTTTAACAAGTTTGGCGCAGCAGGGCAAATCGCATTACCTACAGTTTGCAGCAAATTCCATTTGGATAAACGTTCAAGCAAAAACGATTTTGCCAAAGTGGTTTAAGAATTTTCCAGAATTAGTTGTTTCGGATAAACTAATACCAAATTGGGAAATCATTAAAACATCCAAGTTAAATACTCAAGATGATAATGACTTAACTACTGTAGAAGTAGACGGAATTAAGTTAAAAGCAAGCAATCAAGAGTTAGCTGCATTTGAGGTCCTGGAGGCTGTACCTTCAACTTTGTCATTTGAGCATGCAGCAGAACTTTTTCAAGGATTAGTAAACTTAAGTCCGAGAAAAGTAGAACATATTTTAAAAAGAAGTGGATCTATTCAAACGAACCGACTTTTTTTATTTTTTGGTCATTTCTATAAGCATCCATGGGCCGGACGGGTAAATGAGTCTTTAATTAATCTTGGTGCAGGTAAGCGTCAAATAGTCTCTGATGGAAAATTAGAAAAACAATATCAAATCACCGTTCCAGAACAATTTATAAGTAGAGATTAAAATATGAATAAACAGTCACCATATTATAAGCAGGTTTTGCTGCTCATTCGTTTAATTCCTCTCGTCGACAAGGAAACGTGTTTTGCTTTAAAGGGAGGTACTGCTATTAATCTATTTGTGCGAGATTTCCCGAGGTTATCTGTGGATATAGATCTAGCGTATTTACCTCTAGAGCCACGTGAGATTGCTTTAGCCAATGTGCGTAAAGCATTAGCCTCGTAGCCTGGTTGACGCCTTGCGGCAACCGGGTTTTCTTTGAAAGCTATATTTTTCTAAATTATATGACGAACTACGCACTCCGCTGAATAAAGGAGTACAAGTGGCACAACATTGGCGTGATTTTTCTCCGGAGCAATGTGTTTTTCCTTCTTACTTTCGAAAGGAGATCTTCTATGGATATTAGGGATTAGGCAACCCGGTTGTCGCAAGGCGCCAACCAGGCTACATGGGATCTGAATTAATAGTTAGATAGCCATAGTATATTTAATAATCCACGCAGTGCGTTCTTTGCCGCTATCCAGCAAGGCCGGGTAATAGGAGACAATTATCTGGGCAGATGTTGCCGCAGGAAGAGAGTTGGGAAAGGTAAAAGTCAGAAATGATTTAAATGGCGCGCTCGGAGGGACTCGAACCCCTGACACCTTGGTTCGAAGCCTTATGCTTGTCTCGTAAAGTATTTAAAAATCAATATCTTGCGAAGCATCGAAAGCAAGAAAAACAGCTTAAAACAGTCTAATACTGCCAATTACTGTCACAGCTATGCCACAATTTATGACACAAACCATATATTTCTTTTATTTCGTTTATTTTGAATATTTCGATTACATGCTATACTTTTATTAAATTTTAGAAGGTATCACTTATGTCTAATCTAAGTATGGAAATCAAGATCCCAAACACACACGATCGCGGAATTGCTAGACAATCATTTCAGCGCGTCAAAACTATTGGAAAACGACCATCCAAATCATTTCTTGATTTGGATGGAGTTAAAGTAGAGTTACCTAGAGCAGCCGTTGAGCTGGTTATTGCAATCTTAGGTGAGTTAGCCGAAGGCCACTCTTTAACTTTAACTCCTGGCCATGCCCATCTAACTACACAGGAGGCAGCCGACTTACTAAATGTTTCTCGTCCTTATTTTGTCAAACTTCTGGAGGAAGGAAAAATACCTTTTAGTAGAGTAGGAAACAGACGAAGAGTTCTAGCCAGTGATGTCATGATATTTAAAAATAAAACCGTGGTTGAAAGAGAACAGGCATTGCAAGAATTGACAAATCAAGCTCAAGATTTGGAGATGGGATACTGATAAATGTCAAATTTTACTGTCTTATATGATGCTTGCGTCTTCTACCCTGCCCCTCTTCGCGATTTACTTATGCAATTAGCCGTAAGTGAGTTGTATCGTGCAAAATGGACAAATCGAATTCATGAGGAATGGATACGAAATGTTTTAAGAAACCGACCAGATCTCTCACGAGATGTATTGGAAAAAACAAAAAATATAATGAATATGTCAGTATTAGATTGTTTAGTTGAGAATTATGAAGACATTGAAGCTGCACTCAAACTCCCTGACCCAAATGACAATCACGTTCTTGCTGCTGCAATTGTTTCTGGATGCAATGTAATTGTAACCTTCAACACCAAAGATTTTCCAAAGCAAGAGCTAGACAAATATTCAATAGAAGCCCAACACCCTGATGATTTCTTAATGCATCTAACCGATTTACATTTTGAAAAGCTTTGTTTGGCAACTAAAACAGTACGAAGTCGTTTAAAAAATCCACCAAAAAACATTGAAGAATATTTATTAATTTTATCTAAACAAGGCTTAGAAAAGACAGTTTCTTTTCTTAGAAAATATAATCTTTATCTTTAATGTATAAAGTTATTTAATTAATCGTAATCTCATCCTCTTTGAAAATATCCAATAATAAATTAAATTGTTCTTGTAAGTCCGTTTTTAATAATTCATCAAGTACTAAGCAAAACTCATCTGAAAGCTCGTCTTTATAGTTTCTAATTTTATTAATATATAAGGTCTCTACCCAAAAATAAGCTAATGGAGTAGAATGTGATAGATTTATTGCTTTTGAATTTTGAAGATTCCATTCCAGAATTTTGTTTTCTTTTTTCCTATTTAATTTATTTTTCCTAAATATATATCTAAATCTTTTAGGAGCCACACCTCTAAATGAGATGAATTTAACGATATTCTTATCACTATCTTCCGCCTTATCTTTCATTAAACCCTCAAATAACTTGAGTTATTGTCAAATGTGGTGTACAGCATTAGGCGGCCTTCCTGCTTGATTTTTTACTAACCTGTATTCCATCCTCAGTTCTGTGAAGTCATATTTACATGCTTAGCCGTGCAAACCGTCCCCCAGAGTCATTACATAAAAGTTCAACTCAATAAGTTTCTGACTTTAGGTTAATTGGATGCGTTTTCAATACACTGGCGACCTTATTTCGAAAGGCTCAGGTCTCCACAAATGCATGGACTTAAAAAACGACCGTTTAATGGAGGCATGAGCAATCAGGGGTCTTAATTTTTTAACAACATAATCCAAGGCGGCTTCAGACTCTAAATTTGCTTTAATCGCCTTATAATCGGCATAACTGGTAGCCAACCGTTAAATCAACCGTGCTTACCAAGATATCTTGCTGTTCAGGCAAGCAGCATTTAAACATATAGGCCAAAACTCGAGTAGTCCGAATAAACCCGGTAAGCGCAGGATCTTTACTTTTAAAATAATCAAAGATAACGAATTAAGAAACCCTTAAGCTGCTTTTGTTAAAATCAATCCTTTTGAACGTTCATAGATGCTGGATTTTAGAAATGATTGTACTGTATGTTCCCTTTACACGCGAAAAGGCAGGTGATCTTGTCGCAGGTACAGATGAATGGTTAAGGAATCATCTACCCATTAGTGCAGAATCAATCGGAGTTCTTTTCTATAAAGAGCCGCTTAAACTGGCGTTTCTTTCTGAACCACTTCAGGTGTATATCTGCGCTCATGGCTATGCTAATTCCAGTCTGGAGCTGGGAAACCATAAAAATTATAATCAGGCTTTGCGCATTAGTGCGGAAGAAGTTGCCCAGCGTTTTAATTACGATTTTTTACTGATTCATCATCGAATTTGTTCAATTCATGTCTATTGCTGTGGAGAAAGCAGTAAAAATTCGGTTATCGCCTCTGAGTTGAATGAGAATCTTCAATTATTTGAATGCCCTATCGTTTCATATGGCGGCATACTGACTGTTCCAGATACAAATGGAAGGCAATGGAGCCTGAATGGGAGTGCCAGAGTGCCTGTTGCTTTAACCGCTCGGGAAATGAAATCAAAATCTCTGGCAGCAACAATGAACCTGGATCGACACTTGATAACCCAAAGTTCCTCTCTTTGGTGGAGAGATTCTCAGGAATCTCGGCAAATGTCTTTTTTTACGCGCCAGAAAGCAGATCGAAAACGAAAATTTGAGGATTTATATCATTCAGAGTCTCAGCTTGCGAAGCCTCGCGTTGATTGATTATCGGATCAACCCATTCTGATGAAGGAGGGATTATCCCTGCCTAGCGAAGAAACTGCTCGCGGCTGAACTTCACTCGCTCTTCCACTGGCTCTTTACAGGCCGCAGCTCTGGCCTCAATGGCCCGATAGCGTTGTAATCCGCCCTCGCGATTGGCGATTTGAATATTTAAACCGGGCCTGGCGTTCAGCTCGAGCATTAACGGACCGTGATCCTTGTCGAGGACAATATCAACTCCCAGGTAACCCAAACCGGTAAGTTCATAGCAACTGGCCGCGATCTCCAGAATTTTTTGCCAGTAAGGCACTTCAATACCTACAATCGGCATCATGGTATCAGGGTGAAAATCGATAGCATCATTATGAAAAACTCCTCCCAGAGTTTTTCCAGTACCGAGATTGATCCCAGCACCTATTGCCCCTTGATGCAGATTGGCCTTCCCTCCCGATTGACGCGTTGGCAATCGTACCATAGCCATTGCAGGATATCCCAATAGCGTGATAATCCGAATATCGGGGATCCCTTCATAACTAACTTCTTTAAAGATGGGATCAACCACAACGCGATGCTCGACAATGGCATAATCAGCGTGCCCTCCCAGGCTATAAGCTCCGGAAAGCAGGCAGGACAAATGGTAATCCATTTCCTGATTAGTCAATAACTTGCCATTAATCTGACGATAGCGTCCAAAAACGCGATCAGTAATCACAAGAATGCCATCGCCGCCGGCGCCATGAGCCGGTTTAATTACAAAGTCTTTATAGGGTTCGAGAATGGAATCCAGCTGCCTTATCTGATGTTCTGTTTCTATAATTTCATAAAGCTGCGGCACCGCAATTCCTGCAGCTACCGCGAGACGCTTGGTTTTTAGTTTGTCATCAACCAGAGGATAGCGCTTTCTTTCATTGTATTTGAGAACAAAATCGCTGTTTCGTTGATTAATACTTAAAACATGTCCCTGTTTGAGCCGCCGGTAAATACCAAACATCAATGTTCCCCAGCCAAAGCCTTGAAGCGAAACAACTCAAAAAGCCGGTAACCACGATATTGACCAAAAAGTAAAATCAGAGCCAGCAGCACCAGCAATAATTCTGGAAAAGCAAATACAAGATACTGGAGTGGAGGATAATTCATAGCGCCGAAAGCAATTACTGCCGCCACAAGACTGCCAACGCCGGCTCTTATTGCTTCGGAGGCGCCGCGCTCATCCCAGGTGATACACATCCGCTCAATAGTCATTGTGAGAATAACCATTGGGAATAAGGCAACCGACAAGCCCGACTCCAGACCAAGATTCTGGCTCATGACGCTGACAAAGATCATCAGGAGAATGACAACCGTTAGAATCGCCGCGAGACGCGGCACCAATAACAGTTTGAGTTGATCGAGATAAAAGCGAGCCAGTAATCCAAAGGAGACGATGAATACAAAGAGTACAATCCCCCATATGACATGAGTTTCACGAAATGCCAGAGCAATCAGGACAGGCATGAAAGTACCGAAAGTTTTCAACCCGATAAAATTGCGCAGAAGTAAAATAATAAAAGCACCAATTGGTACAGTGAGTAAAATCTTATAAGTCTCCTGTACATTAACCGGAAGCTGCAGCAGGGAAAAGCGCAGCAATTGCGAGTCGGTTTGTAAACCGCGGGTTTTAGCAATCGATAAGGCATTGATAGGCGTCGGCGACACGGTCAGATTAAAACTGGCTTTTTTGCCGCCGTTGACTTCAAACAGAGGTTCTGAACCATACTGCCAGACCAGAAAAGTCTTCGGCAAACCTGTACCGCCAGTGCGGGGGTTAATGTAAAACCATTCCTTGTCGTTGTATACGGCCATGAACAATTTAAACTCGGCATGGCTTTGCTGATTGAGGTAAATCCCTTTAACCGGCATTGCATATATCTTTGCCTGATTGAGGATTAAAATAGCCGCTTTGATCACATTCTCTTCGTTAAACTCAGGACCCACCAATAATTTTGCATTTCCATCTTTTTTATTCAGTTCTTTTATTGTTTCCTGAGCAAAGGTCTGGATATCAGCAGATGTTGGGCGAACAATATTCGAAATTGTATCAACAGCAGATTTTTGATTTTCATCCAGCACCTGCGCTTTGACCATTGGCGGCTTGGGCAAAACAGATTCA
Source organism: Legionella sp. 16cNR16C (assembly GCF_021297775.1). Taxonomy (NCBI): domain Bacteria; kingdom Pseudomonadati; phylum Pseudomonadota; class Gammaproteobacteria; order Legionellales; family Legionellaceae; genus Legionella; species Legionella sp. 16cNR16C. The sequence continues at coordinate 1,180,153 of NZ_JAJTMX010000003.1, read as the reverse complement.
TTGTTATCCGTCTCACGAAAAATCGCACGATAATATAAGGATTGCGCACCATGCCCGCGGCGAAGCGACCAGACGGTCTGACGGTTATAGCCCTTCAGATTGGTCGTTACCCCATAGTTATGAGAAACGAAGTACTCATCCAGAATGGCATAATAAGGCGGCAGATAGGGAATTATGAAGCTGGCTTTTACTGGTGCATTTTTGTCGGCGGTGAAACGTAAATTGGACTCGACCATCCAGCTATTGACCGTTTCGGTGTCCGTCAGCGGAACATCCAGAATAAAATGCCGGTACAGAAAAAGACCCGTACCCAATAAAAACAAACAGAGAATTAAACCATAAACATGACGTTGATTAGACTTCATTCTTGTCCTACTTACCCATTTTTATTCTAAATGCGGAGGAAGGGTCTACCAGACCTGAAAACGCATTGATGGCATCTCTACCTAGCAGAAGCGGATAAATAAACCGTTTGCGATTAGTCAGATTGACCGGGATCTGCTGCTCAACATTTCCCATCCGAATTCGCATTAAGACCACCGGCCTCCTGATGGGCTCGAGTTTGCCTGCAAGATGCTCTCCGGCTCTGACCTTGATTCTAACTTTACCCAGATATTCAGCGATAAAATCAACATTGCCTTGCTTGCTGGGTACAGTGAATTGCAGATATTGCTTACCATCCTTGACGATCGGCTGAATATTAATGGCGCTTAGAGAGGCTGATTTTGCTCCCGTATCCAGCTTGGCGGAAACCGTCAGATTTTTATCAACCAGCAGCGCTTTTTCAACATAGCCATACACGATTTTTTTTTCAGCTGCCATGAGGGAACCCGACATTAAGGTAAACATCAAAACACTCAAAAACCACGATCTCATTAATTTCCTTGCTGTGAATAAGGGGCCTGCCATTGATGAGGAACAAGCCATTAAAGCCTGCTTAAATAGTAGCATCTTTGACTCGGCTCGCCCAGCCTTTAATAAAAAAACCGGGCCGCTCGCTCTTGGAAAAGAATTAGCCAATATTAACCAGGTGAAAGGATACCAGTCCGCCAACCAGCGCGGTAATCAGATAGAATACCAGCGTTTTCAGACGCTGACGGCCGCGAAGTAAAATGCATAAGGCAGTAAGCACAATCACTGCCGGATAAGTTAACTGAAGAATCGGGGAAAGAAAAGCGGCAATCCCCTTAAAATCCAGTAGTGAAATGGCAAATGCCGTTAAGCTGGTCAAACATAGAAAAAACGGAAATTTATCCTCTTGCTTAAACAGTGAGCAAAGGTAGCGCGCAAACAAATTGTTCAGAGCCACTGCAGTAGTCAGGCATGAAAAAAACATGGTGATTGCCATAAATAAAGTGGCTTTATCACCCATTGCATAGGACGCTATTGCCGGCAGCATCAACTCCGGGGAAACATCGCCAATCAGACTGGAGTAATGAGCACCCAAATAGACCAACCCTAAGTAAATGATTGCCAGAAGACCGGCCCCAATGATACTGGGTTTAATGGCGAAACCGATGATTTCTCTGGATGAGGCATTAGGAAATTGCTGTTGAATCTGCTGAAAAATTAAAGCAGAAAAGAAGAAAGAAGCGAACAAATCCATCGTCTGGTAGCCGGTTACAAAACCGTTATTAAAAGCAGCAAGCGCAGCCGTATTACCTCCCGCCTGAGGAGATTTCCACATTGCCACACCAATCAGAACCACAAGCGTCAATAATAAAAGCGGACTCATCCATTTGCCAAGCAGTTTGACCATAATGCGATCATTTAAACAGAAAAAGAAAGTTATCAGGCAAAAGACCAGACTAAAGGGCATCAGAGAGATTTTGGGGAACAGGTAATTAACACTGCCATAAGCCACTGTAATGCAGCGTGGAACTACACCAAAAGATCCTAATAAAGCCAGCATAATTAAAGGAAGCAATATGCCTGCTGTCTTCCCAGCCTCAGAGAAAAACCGCTGATAGCTGCCCTGGTAAAGCTTAATCACAAACAAGCCCATCAGCGGCAAAAAAATGCCGGTCAGCAAAAGCCCGGCAAATCCCATTAACCAGTTACTTTCGCCCGCATATCCGATTTGCAAGGGGAAAACCAGATTTCCTGAGCCAAAAAACATTACAAAGATGGCAAATCCGTAGATAAAAATTGATTTGTAATTCTGCATTGAGTTCTCCTTCATGCGGGTTTGAGCGAGATAAGTTCAGCTGTGGTTATCCGTTAACAGGCCACAGAGACCACATGGAGGACTCGAAAGTCGAATTGTGAAAACAGAACATCAGAACTTGTCATCAGGAAAGAAAACTTCTTGTCAAAATACCGTTTTATCATACAAAAGCCAGAAAAAATGTTTAATAATGTTACAGACTTTCTCCTTTATACACAGTTTTGCAAGTTTTGGCAAGCATTATCCACTTGCGGCGGTCTATGGAGGCTGATTTCCTGGCTAGGAAATATATCCGCAAGAATTTAGGGAGCTTAGTGAATATGCGCAGGCTACACCCGACTTTGTCATTTCCGCGAAGGCGGAAACCCATTTCAAACATGACACTGTGCCAAACCATCTATAGATTTCCGCCTTCGCGGAAATGACAATATGGCTATAGTCCAGAAAAAACTTAGGCAAACAGCCCTAAGAGCTGTCGGATCACCTGATTAAGAAAGAGAATATAGGCGGCAAATCCCAGATAGGCGAGCAGGATAAGCAATCCGTCTTTTTCTATCAGACCCAGGCCAAAACAAATGATCAGGGCCGCGAAAACAAAATTGCTAAGAGGAATCGGCAGCAGTAATAATAAACTTAGAAGAAGAAGGCAAAGTCCGTGGATGTGCTCTGCAATGCCTGAGAAGCAAAATAACAACCGCGGTTTTAGCAGCCGTTCGATATATAATAAATAAGGCCTTGTCCTGCTAAGCACCTTTTCCAGAGTATCAATATCAACAGTCTGGCGAGCCAGGCGCGCAGGCAACCATAGGCTTTTTCTGCCAATAATTAAATGCAGAGCGATAAAGACAATTGGCAAACCAAACACAAAAGAAAAGCCTGGAATAATTGAGATTGGCAGGCCACTGGGCAAAGCAAACAGAATAGTGATTAAGCCAAATGCGCGTTCTCCCATTGACTGAATCAATTCCCCATAACTAATCGATTTCTCTTTTTTATGAGCTGAAACAATTTTTCTCAATAATTGAGAAACCGATTCTTTTTTTCTGGCTTTTTTAATTGCCGGTTTTTTCTGACCCTTTACCAAACCTGACTCCATTAAGCGCGCTGTGCTTGTAACTGTAACTAAAATAGATCACCAGTCCAATAGCCATCCAGATTACAAAACGTAGTAATGACAGAGTGGGAAGATTAATTATTAAATATAAACAGGATATCACCCCTAAAATTGGAACGACTGGCATAAAGGGCGTTCTGAATGGTCTTGGCAAATCCGGATGAGTATAGCGCATCACAATGACCCCGATACAAACAGTAATGAATGCAAATAAGGTTCCAATATTCACCAGCTCCGCCAGTTCATTAATTGGCAGAAGAGCCGCAATGAGCGACATTAAAACACCACAGATAATAATGATTCGAACCGGGGCCTTTGTTTTTGGCGAAGTCCTGGCAAAAAATCGCGGTAATAAACCGTCTCTGGACATCGCCAGAATAATTCTTGTTAAACCATAGAATAGAACCAGCATTACAGTGGTTAGCCCGGCAACCGCACCTATACCGATAAACCCGGCAGCAGCTCGATAGCCAAGCAGCAGCATTGCATGCGTTACGGGTGAAGAAACATTCAGGTCTGGATAGGGAACAATACCCGTCAGCAGTCCTGAAACAATAATGTAAAATAAGGTACAAAGAATTAATGAGCCCAGAATACCAACCGGCAGATCGCGTTGAGGATTGATTGCTTCCTCAGCCGCGGTAGAAACCGCGTCAAACCCAATGTAGGCGAAAAATATCAGCGCGCCGCCCTGAACCACTCCTTCCCAGCCGAAAGGTAGAAAAGGAGTCCAGTTGGCAGGATTGACATTGGAACTGGCGATAATGATAAAGAGACAAAGAACGATCAATTTCACAAAAACCATTAAATTATTGACCCGGGTGCTGGATTTGATTCCTATACTCAGCAGCAACATTAGAAATAAAATAATCGACATTGACAGAACGTTAAATACTCCGCCGCTCTGCGGAGCATGCAGCAGATCCGCAGGAACTATAATGTGCATCGCTTTCAGCAAATCGTTAAAATACCCGCTCCAGCCGACGGAAACAGCAGGAACAGAAATCGCATACTCCAGAATGAGATCCCAGCCGACAATCCATGCCATTAATTCACCAAAACCGGTATAGGCATAACCATAAGCACTGCCGCAGCCGCCGACTGCCGCTGCCAGCTCTGCATAGGAATACGCTGAAAAAGCACAGGCCAAGCCAGCAAGAATATAGGAGAAAACAATACCGGGTCCGGCGTGCGTTGCGGCAACAATACCAGTTAGAACAAAAATCCCGGCGCCGATAATCGCGCCCACACCGAGAAATACTAAATCCAGTGCTGACAGGCATCTGGCCAGACGTGAGGATTCATCTTCCAATTCGGAATTAACCGCTTTTTTACGAAACAAGTCCATGTTAGTATGCTCTTAATAAATAACAATTTTACTAATGGTGATTAAGCTACGCACCCGAATTCAATTCACTGTAGCATTAAACAAGTGCTGGCTGAACCCCTTCATTTCAATATCAAATGAATCGTTTACTATTTTTACTAATTTCAGGCCTATCCACGGCAGCTCTTGCCGGCGAAACGTCTTCATCCTGTGAAGGTCTTCCTTATTTGATACATAAAACATGCCAGCGTTTGCATCAGATATGGACTGAAGGCAGCAATGAGCTATATGGAACAGGCTATGCCTGGCATAACCGCTACACTTACGACAAGGAGCGCCTGAAAACTTATAATGAACAAGCCTGGGGCGGTGGTCTGGGGAAAGGGTTCTATGATGAAGACAATGATTGGCATGGTCTGTACGCGATAGCATTTCTTGATTCGCATAAAAACATTGAACCCGCGCTGGGCTATGCATTTTTAAAAGTGGCGCATTTGAGCGAAAACCTGCGGCTTGGCGGGGGTTACAGCGTACTGGTCACTGCCCGGCCTGATATTTTCAAGGGCATCCCATTTCCGGGAGTCCTCCCCTGGCTATCCATCAATTATCGCCATGCCAGCATTGGAGCTACTTACATCCCTGGCGCGCAGGGCGCCGGCAATGTTTTGTTTATATTTGGGAAATGGACCTTTGAAAAACTCTGAGCGAATTCGCTGCACCTGGTGTCAGAAAGATGAGCTATACCAACGCTACCATGATGAAGAATGGGGTGTTCCTCTCAGAAATCGTGACAAGCTTTTTGAAATGATTGTCCTGGAAAGTATGCAGGCAGGTTTGAGTTGGCATATTATTCTGAAAAGACGCGAAGTGATGCGTAAGGCGTTTTATAATTTTTCTCCCGAACGCCTGGCGGCTTTAAGGGATGATGAGCTCATTACATTTCTGAGTAATGAGGAATTAATTCGTAATCGGCTCAAAATTTTTTCGATCAGGAAAAATGCACAGGCATTTCTGCGTATCGAAGAAACACAATCTATTGCTGATTACCTCTGGCAATTTACCAACGGACAGGTTATTGTCAATAAAAGGCATGATTTATCTGAGATTCCCACTGAATCCAGCGAGTCTCGTGCTATGGCCAGACAAATGCGTAAAGATGGGTTTGCCTTTCTAGGTCCTACCAGCTGCTATGCGTTTATGCAGTCCGTTGGCATGGTTAATGACCATATATGCTCTTGTTATCGTTATAATGAACTTATTGAACAAGCTGATACTTGATTTGTCAGATTAGATTCGCTAAGATAAATGCCTTGCCTAAAAATAGTACAAACTGCCCGTATGATTTTCTGAAGGAATAGAATGCGTTAAAGTCAGGAAATGAGCTGAATCATGCTAATTTATCACTCAACGAGGATATGTTATGTCTGTAGAAGGAATAGTTGGATCCTTAGCCTCACAAAAAAGCCATGTTTCTGAATGGAATAAGCAAGATACCATATGGGTGTTGGGTCTTTATGGCACCGCCATTGGGGCAGGAACCTTATTTCTTCCTATTAACGCCGGTTTACATGGCATCTGGCCGCTGATTATCATGGCGTTGCTGGCTTTCCCGATGACTTATTTTTCCCATCAGGCACTCTGCCGTTTTGTTTTGTCAGGCTCGGGCAAAAGCAGTGATATTACCGAAGTGGTCGATGAGCATTTTGGCTCACGGGCAGGGCGCATTCTGACACTGCTGTATTTTTTTACTATCTACCCTATCCTGCTGATGTATAGTGTGGCCATTACCAATACAACGCAAAGCTTTTTATTGAACCAGATGGGAGTTACTCCACCGCCACGCTCACTAATAGCGCTGGTGCTCGTCCTGGCGTTGATGGCCATCGTTCGCTTTGGTCAGCAAATGATCGTACGCTCGATGAGTTTATTGGTTTATCCTTTCGTCACCGTTCTCATTCTTTTGTCTCTTTATCTTATTCCGCACTGGAATAGTGCTATTTTTGCAGAGAGCAGCAGCTTAAGTGAGGTTGCCGCCAGCAGCAGCTTCTGGAAAACACTGTGGCTGGTGATTCCTGTGATGGTATTTTCTTTTAATCACACGCCGATTATCTCTTCATTCGCGGTTGCTCAGAAACAGCGCTATTCTACTGGAGCTGACCAAAAAAGCTCGAGCATTTTAAAATATAGCCATCTAATGATGGTGGCGACCGTCATGTTTTTTGTATTCAGCTGTGTGCTTAGCCTTTCACCCCAGGACCTGATTCTCGCCAAACAACAGAATATTTCCATTCTGTCCTATTTAGCCAATCATTTTAAAACCCCGGTGATAGCCTACATCGCTCCTTTTATTGCCTTTATTGCGATTTCAAAATCCTTTCTCGGGCATTACCTGGGCGCCAGCGAAGGCTTGCAGGGATTGATTGTCAAGGGATTACAAAAACGAAACAGGGATATAGCCCATAACAAAATACAACTGGCCATCGAAGTGTTTATGATTATCACTTGCTGGCTGGTGGCGACCGTCAATCCCAGTATTCTGGGCATGATAGAAACTTTAGGCGGCCCAGTCATTGCAATCATATTATTCTTAATGCCCATGTATGCTATTGCCAAAATTCCTGTCTTACAAAAATATAAGCAACCTTTTACTAATACCTTTGTGATAGCGATGGGGCTAATCGCTATTTCAGCCATTCTTTATAGTCTGATTTAAATAACTCCGCCTGATGTGCCTTGCTTCAGGCGTCTTTTTTTAACCCTTGAGCGAAACACCCATGCTTAGTTTTGATTTAAGTACACTCGAAATTGCTATTCTGAAGACAAAAAATCCCGGAGAATATCCGAATGCCATACCCCTGGATACATTATTATCCAATAGCGACTATCAATCAAATCTGCCAGAAGGTCAGCATTATGCGCTTCGCCTGGCCATTCGTGAGCAGGCCTATGACGCAGTTTATGGTCTGCTTAGTCTTCCTAACATGAGCCAAAGCATTGCTCCTTCCTTCAATCTGATCATTAGGGAAGCACTTGACTCAACTGACGACATGGTCTATTTAATTGCCCGGCACCCAGCCATTCAGGCCAATATAAATAGGTCAAAAGATCAGTGGAAAGGCCTTATTGAAAAGAAAGATATTACCGAAATACGCAGTCTCTTTAATCAAGTGCTATCCCCTGCGGCTAATGACAGCCTCATCAACCATACTGGCAAGCACAGGTTTTTCCCGCAGGCTTCAAGCAAACCACAGACCCTGGCGGAGACGGTATACGAAATGTTCACTTCCTGTATGCCTTCACTCAATGGTTTTAATAGTTTCAATGACTAGCTGAAAAACCTTATGATATAATTGCCACAAGAAGCTATTTGTTTTCCATAGGGACTCATTGATGTCTATCATTCAAATACAATTATATCAACGACTGAAGCGAGCCGCTTTTTTAAATTTTTAGATGAGCCTGAGGCTAAATTAATGGGTCAGAAAGTTAGTATTTTTTTCCAGATAAAATTTTAATAACTCAGATGTTAGCTTAGGAAATTCAATCCCCACACGGTTTATTATCGGCTCTAAAGTCCGGTTTGAAAATTGTCTATTGAATTTTAACCGAGGCAAGTCATCCAGTTTTTCAGGGAATAAGGGTAAGAATCGAGTCAAAGCGTTATCTTTACCATCTAAAACCGCCTGAGTTAATTGTGCTTTCCATACTTCATAGGTAACAAGTTTTAAACTGAATCCAATTTGAGCAAACAAAACTTTAAGGTCCGAAAAAGAAATCTGATTTGGATTAATAATATGATAGGTCTGGTTACCATGAGTATTCATAGAACAAGAACCAATCATTAACCTGGCGCCTGTATCCACTGGAATCATTTCAATTTTGGTTGATAAATTTGGGGCAATTCCTAATTGGACCATTGAAATCAAATAGGCCATGACAAAGTCATGAACTGGCCAATTCCCTGTAACTGTATCGCCGCTGATTCGACCAAAGCGGTAGATGCTTACAGGTACTCCTAAAGTTCTTGCTTTTTGCATTAAAGACTCAGCGACCCATTTTGTTTGCGAATAACCACCAATTAAAGGGAATCCATCTTCAAAATATATATCCGTATCTTCTTCTATTTTTTTATGTTCCCATTCTTTACGCCCGGGGAAAATTCCGGCAGTAGATACATAATGAACAGGAATTTTTCTGCTGGCGGCTAGTTCGATAATTGTTTTTGTTCCGTTAACATTGGAGGGGAACAGTGTATGAAAATCACTAATAAAATTGACATAAGCACCACAATGTACAATTAAATCAATATCATTTTGTAAAGATTTAAATTCGTCTGATTGCAAAGAAAATCGTTCCTTATCCAAATCTCCGACAATTGATTTTAGTCTGTGCTCGTAGAGCGATACATCCATAGGAAGTAAGAGTAATTGCTCTTTGAGCCGTGCTAATGCATGCTCATTATCTTTACCTCGTACTAAACAATAAACAGTGGCCTCTGGAAATTGTGCTAATAACTCTACCAATAAATACTTACCTAAAAATCCGGATGCACCTGTTAAAAATATTTTTCTAATCGCTGGTTTGGCTGCTGGCTTTTGTTTTACTGAAGTTATTAGTTTAAGAAATGCACCATCATGCTTGAGTTTGGGCAGCTCTGCATACTGACGTAAATAATTGGCTGTTAAACCAGTGAGCGGTGAATACTTTATTTCTTCATTTTGATTTTTATCTAAAAATCGGGATAGTTTTTGAATGGTATTGTGTTTGAAAATATCTTGCAGACTGATGGGTTGTTCAAAATCATGTTGCAATTTCATTAAAAACTGGACTATCTGCAGCGAAGTGATCCCTAATTGATCAAACATTTTATCACATGAAATTTCCTGATTTTGGGTAATACCTGATAAAATAGACTGTATTTTTAGTTCTGTACTGTTCTTTGCCTCAATTAACTTTTGAGAAGCTGCTTGGTTTAATCGGTTCAACTCTTCAATTTTTAAGCTGGACAATTTAATTTTATTAAATTTATGGCTGGATAATCGCGGTAATTTGTCCATCACATTATAAACATGTGGAGCAGGACCTGAGCCACCATTCTTCTTTAATTGATTGTTTATGATGAGTTCGGTTAGTTCAAGTTGATTGTCTTGAGCAATCACAACATGCGCCACCAGGAACTGAGTGTCTTGAGACTGGTTGGTGTTAATCGTGACACAACATTCCTTAATATAAGAAAGCTCCATGAGTTGCTGTTGTATTTTACTTAAATCAACTCTTATGCCATTGATTTTAGAAACGGAATCAGTCCGTCCAAGAATATAAATCTCACCGTTAGGTTTAATTAAACCAAGATCACCGGTGCGATATAGTCTATCGTCGGGCTGATCAGACTCTGCATTTAGCAATAAGCGATCGTCCTCTGGTGCTAAATTGGTCATATAAGGTGTTCGTATAACAATTTCACCAGACTCACAAATACCGCAAATCTTTTTATTATTCATAATAAATACCTGGCATCCAGGTATTGGTTTTCCAATAGGCATGATTTGATGCTGAGGATGTTCAGGAACCATATAACAAACTTTGGCAAGCGTTGTCTCAGAAGGTCCATATAAATTGATCAGTACACCATAATTATAAAAATTTCGTTGGAGCGTTCTTATTAGATTAAGTGTTAAAGCCTCACCTGCAAAGAAGATATACCGCAAGGAACGCAAATTGTGTGCTCCAAAATGAGTACTGTTTAGCATAATCATGTGAAACAGGCTTGGCACCACATGGAAAAAGGTTATGTCTTCCTTATCAATCCAGTCAAAAAATATAAGTGCGTTTTCAGCTAATGAATTGTCAGGAACTACTAATTTTGCACCGCTTACCAAAGGAGAAAAAATTTCCCTTAAACATACGTCGAAATGGACATTGGTAATTTGTCCACAAATGTCAGTATTGTTTAAATGAAATTCATTTACTTGCCAATTAATAAACTGTGAAAGCCCAAGATGGTTTCCATAAATAACTTTAGGTTTATTTGTAGAGCCGGAGGTGAACATAATATATGAAAGATCATGGGGCCTGATTTTTGAAGAGTAATTTCTTAATTCATGAATTGTTGCCGGAACTTTTTCAATACTAATTTTATCCAAATCAATTAATGTCAAATTATTGTCATTTATAATGTTGCGAGTTCGTTCATGTAAAGGAGAACTTTTCAAAACAAGGGCATTATTTAAATGTGGGAGTCTGTCATTTAAAACCTGTTCCTCAGCAGACTCATCTATCAAACAAAACGGAACATTCAAAAATAAAGCACTCACTAAGGCAGCATGCCACAGCAAATTTCGCTTGCCTGTTATGATATATGCTGGAGGCTTAGGCATATCTCTAAGGGCAGAAAACACTAAAAGTACTGTATTAAATAGATCCTGATAAGTATATTGCTGATTAAAACAGGAAATTGCAGTGTGATTGTTATTTTTTTCAAATGATTTCAGGAGAAGAGCAGTAATTAACGGTATTTGCTCCTGGATTAAATTTTGCTTAACATTTGGTAATGTTATGTCCCTATAGTAAGTCAACAGCTGATATTGATTAATTGCCATATCTGGATTTTCAGCAATTTTTTCTATTAAATCCTGATATTGCTCTAGAAAAAAACGCGCTGTGAGGTTATCTATACATTCGGTTTGAAACGTGAGTTGACCGCTTAGAAGAGACTGTCCATTTACAAACTCACCAATAATATAGAAATTCATTAAATTTGAAATAGTGGTTGAAATAAATGCTTCTTTTATAAATTCAGCATTTTTTAAATTAAAATGTTTACGCCACTCAGCCGAAATATAGTTAAATACAACTGCATTTTGAAAAAAATTCAAATTCATTTGATGCTCGTATTGCAATTTTTCAAGAATATAATCAAAAGGAATATCATCGTGACTCATGATTTCATTCATCACATTTTTCAATTGGGTGATGACATCAAAAAAGGATAAGTTATCATTCATATCCAGAATCAATGGAAGGCCATCCAGCATTGGCCCCATGATGGATTGTTGTTTGGGATGAAATCTGGCAAATCTTGGTATAATAACAGTTATTGTTTCTTGTCTGGAATAGCGATATAAAAGGGTGATAAACACTCCTAAAAGTATGGTGTTATTAGACACACCCATTTTCTTTTTTAAATCTTTGATTGCTTTGAAAGCATTTTTAGAAATCATTATATTCGTGTTATCGGCTTTTTGGGTCGGAGCAGTGTCCATATTTAAAAAAGGAAGTGCTAATGGAGTAGCTCTTTGCAAATATTTTTTCCAGAAGCTGAGTCTAGACTTTTCAAACCAGGAATTCGTCATATTTTCGATAAAGATGTAATCACCAAACTGAATATTTTTGTCGCATGCTGCCAAGGGTTTTTTATCGATTAATGAAGCATATGTTTTTGCGATTTGCGTTTGCAAATGATATAAGGTCCATCCATCCGCTATCATATGATGAAAACAGGCTACTATCTTGAAATAGTGATTAGGTAATAAAATTATTGATATCTTAAATAATGGCAGCTGTTCAGGATTAAATGGCTCCAAAGCCAATTGATTGCAGAGTTTTTCTATATTTTGAGAATTATGGGAACTGGATAAATCATATTGCTCAACCGCAAAAAACTGTTTGTCATGCACTGTAAAATAGAGCTGACTATTCTTCATGAAAAAAGTTGTTCGAAAGATATCGTGTTGATTACAGACATGATTAACTGCTTCCTCAAAAAGCCTGGAATCAATCTCGCCTTGAAATAAATTGTAGGTTGTAATTCGAGAGGATGCGGAAAAACCATCCACCAAACTGTGTTTATAAAATTTCTTTTGGCTGATAGTAGCCCGTTCATCAACTTTTTCCATGTACGGTTTTTTAAGAGAATAGATAAACCAGAATACAGACTGAGTAACAATTTTTTTAAAATTCTTTTTTATAAATTTTACATGCGAGGTGTTCATCAAATGACTCCATACAAGTTTATTTATTCGTTAGCACTATCTTTAAGTACCGATGAATAGTGAGTTTTAATCAATTGTTGACGGCAAATTTTTCCCAGCTTGTTTCTAGGTAACTCATTTACAAATAGACATTGATCGAGTCGGTACTTTGCCTCAGACACCTTACTGGCTCTAAAGATTCTATCTATTAATTCCTGTTGCTGTGTGGGATTAGTATTCGCTACAAAAAGTACTACTTTATCGCCTGAGTGCTCAGGAATGGGTACGCCACATATGGCAAAATCATTCATACCTACGACATTCATATAATGATTTTCCAATAAGGATGGTAACTGTTTGGTTTCATCTGCTCTTACAATGACATCTTTTAATCGTCCGGTGATATGCAAACATCCAGACCTATCAAAATAACCCACATCACCGCTATGAAACCACCCATCATTAATCGCAGATTTTGTTGCTGAATCATCTTTGTAATATCCTTTAAAAAGACGTTTACTTTTAATCAAAATCTCGTTATTCGCCTCAGATATTTTAATCTCAACATCATTCATTCTTAGACCAACGGAACCAAACTGAGCAGGTTTCTCTTTGCGAACAGTAGCGATACCGCCTATTTCGGTAAGTCCATATCCTTCTAATATGTTAAATCCAATTGCATTTAAAAATATTAATTTGTTTATATCTAATGCAGCACCTCCTGAAAGTATGATTTTTAAATCAGGATTCACCTTCTGATGAATTGCGTTAAACAGCTTGCGGCCATGGTTTTTATTGAACCAACGAACAGATAATTGATTGATTGAATAAGCCCCTTTGAAAACCAGACGTTTAATGGCATTTTGTTTTTTTATAGAAGTAAATATTGATTCATATAATTTTTCTAACAACATGGGTACGGCAGGTAAGCATTCAATTTTGTTTTTATTCATCAATGCAGCAAAATTAGCTTGAGGATTTGATAACACAATATGTCCACCAGTCATAATGGTTGCCAGAACAATAGACAATGGATATATGGCGGTTAATGGAAGAATATTAAGAACATTTTTGCATTGATACTGTTTGATTTCATCCATGTAGATTTGCACCACAGCAGCAACAGTGTACTCTGATAACATAATCAGTTTTTCTTTACCTCCAGTTCCGGATGAAAATATCATTGTCATCACATTTTCCGGACTCGATTCTAAATCATTTTTTGCTTGATATCTGTAGCCATTAATACCGTTTATATCCAATTCAGAATAGGCTTCTGGTATAGTACTTAGCCTTTTTGACGAACTGAGAATAATATGGGGGCAAATAAAGGATATTTTTTGATTAAAATCTATCGAGCTGATATTTTCATCAATTGGAATTATTATCGCGCCCGTATTGATTAAAGAAAAGTAAATAGCAATCCATTCGATTGAATAATCCCCTATCAGGACAACTCTTGGCTTGTATACTGATGAGATATTTTGAACAAAGAGGGAAGTGTATTCTTCAATTAGCTTTAAAAAATGCTCTCCCCCAACAGTATTGTTGTTGTACGTTATAATTGCCTTTTTTATACTTTCCTTCGAATCCCTCAATAGTTTTTGTATATTTTCTTGCATCGAATCTCAAACTTACGTGAAAACAGATTGCTGTATCATTATACTGATAGTACACATTTTAACCACAATCAAGGAGCGACTAGAAATTTTTAAATGACAAATGCTCATCGGTATCCTTTAACAATAAAGGCCCTGAAACCTGCCCAGGAAGCCTGCCTGATTGGTGATTTTGTTCAAATTATGCTAAGTTTAGGAGAAAACACTAAGGACTTCAGGATGAAAACGTTTCTCGAGCAAGCCTATTTATACCGTCAATACCATCAGGAAAAAACCACGCTTTACACGCATCTGGCGGGGGTTCCGCTGATTATATTCAGCCTGATGATCTTTTTTGGCTACTTTCACGTGATTGTTCCTGGGATATTTGATATCACGCTGGCAGAAATTCTAACGGTTGCCTTATTAATTTATTATTTCAGATTAAACTGGCGACTGACCCTGCTTTTATTACCTGTGCTGGCGATTTTATTGTGGATCAGCGCGGTTTTAAGTGCTCCCGGGCCCAATGGACTTAATTTATGGATTTTCATACTCTGCTTTGTTATCGGCTGGATCCTGCAATTGGCAGGCCATTTTATGGAAGGAAGCAAACCTGCTTTCATGACCAGTGTACAGCAGGCTCTGGTGGCCCCTCTGTTCCTGGTAGCAGAGCTTTGTTTTATGGCAGGTTATCTGCCTAAATTGCGCGATGAACTGCATGGTCCCGAACCTGTAGTAGTCGCAGAGCCGGCATCAGTCGTACCCCCAACCTCTGTTCATACTCAGGAAGAAGAGGTCATTGTAAAGGATATAAAAAACCCGCCGGAGATTTAAACATCCGGCCTCTGTGTCCTCCGCTTCATGCGGGGGATTCAGAAATCCCATTCCTCATAAGCAAAAAACTGCCTGTCTATAACTTTTAAAACACGCCCTAGTATTTATAACCATAATCCTGCTCAGGTTCAGGTTCCGGATCGTCTTTCATCTCCGATAATCTTAGCTTGTAATGACCAGAACTATAGCCAGTTTCGGCAACATTCTCCTGAACTATTAATTCTTTATTCTGCAAGACCTGCGCTTCTTCACTCAAATTACTGAGCTGCTCCCATAATCCATTCAGTGACTCGGATATCTCCTGGCTGCTAATAGAACCCTCTTGTAATGCAAGCCCGTTCTCATTAATGTAATTTTGCAGTTCAGCAAGCCTGGGGGCAAAAGCTTCCTGCACATCAGCATCAAAGGTTTCAAATTGCTTTTGCATCATTTGCACATGGTTATTCAGGAACATCAGTTGATATGTGGCTTGCATCTCAGGTGAAGTCATTTCCAAAGCTTCTTCATGGACTTTCTGCAAATCAACAACAGGGCTGGCATGGAAATAATGCGTATCCCCTTCTTGTGTATAACCTTTCCATTGCATTTGGGTTGGAGGAATCAGAAATTCACGCTCATTGGGATACGCAGATAAAGGAGCTATGCATTTTCCCTTGACGTCAGTATAGGTAATTGCAATCTTATCGACGAATCGTTCTGCAGGCACTTCAGCCGAACTGATAAAATTTCGCTCAACACTAACTCCACCAGTCTCGGCTAGTTCAATACGCTGCTTCAGGGCATCCTCGCTATACACACTTTCATAACGGAAGGTTCCGGGAATAGTCACTTCCTGCGCTTTGGAGAGGCCGCTGGCGCTCATCACCGAATGCAGGATGACATCTCGTATCCATTCGGGCCTGTCTTCAAACTCATAGGTACCGCGAGTCAGCGCATTGATATTTTTATAGTAATCCGGAGAGGTGTACAGATTAATAGCCATCATTTCGGCATAATTCAGTTCGCGAACCGCGCCGGTTTTATCATTGTCTCGAAACAGTTCTTCACTTGGAAAAACACCCTCGATATCCGGTTTATATTGCGAATGATTATAAATATATTCTTCATATTGTTTATAATCAGGCGGCTTGAATTCCAAATGTTCAAAATTGGCATGCGTCAGGATTTTAGTCAGCTCAAGCTGCGTTCCATCATCAAAAATGATCTGAAACTCTCCATCGCTGTTTTTTATATAAAAGCCTTCCAATGCCAGCAATTTCTGAGTAATTAACTCCAGTTGATAGGTATAAGTATTTTTTGGCAGAGGTCCCGCAACAGGTAAATAGTCTTCGGTCTGGTTACAAAGACTCTTGAGCGCATCAACAACATCAGTCACTTTCGCTGCTTCAAAAGCAGCTTTAACGGCAGAGGGCGGGCTGTCCTTCGGATTTGCAGCCATTATCATTACTCAAACAGCTTGGTAATAACTATAGTGTAGTCAAAATCTACAAATTATGCCTATTTTTTGCCCGCCCCTGAGCGTTTTGATTTACTCACTACGATGACTAATCATAAAGCACTGATGAATCCGCTTGTTACGCTTGAAATCCAGATCAATGGTTTCCGCACTGATATCTTTCACCAGATAGCGCTCGCTAATCTCTGGAGCCAGTTTAAACTGGCGCAGATTAGTTGAGAAGTAAAGCACGCCTTGCCTATTTAAAAGACGCATGGCTTCTTCCACTAAAACGCTCTGATCTCTTTGTATATCCAGGGTTGTTTTCATCCGCTTGGAATTGGAAAAACTGGGGGGATCGAGAAAAATCACATCATATTTATCTTTGGCAATTTTCAACCATTCCAGGCAATCAAAATGAACAAACTGATGCCGGGATAAGTCAATGTGATTTAAGCGAAAGTTTTCTTCAGCCCAATTAAGGTAGGTGTTCGACAAATCGACATTGGTAGTGAAGGCTCCTGCCAAAGCGGCATGAACGCTGGCACTGGCGGTATAACAGAAACAATTTAAAAAACGGGTTCCTGAAGGCAGTGCGGCAAAACGCAGACGCAGGGGACGATGATCAAGAAATAAACCGGTATCCAGATAATCATATAAATTTACTTTAAGTTTAGCCCGACCTTCTTCGACGATCATCGTATGCTGTGTTTGCTTCACCTTCTGGTACTGATCGCTTCCTTTTTGCGGCTTTCTCGTTTTAACAACGAGCTTATCCGGATCAATATTCAAAGCTATGGGAACAACCTGCATAACCTCCAGGCTTCGCTTTTCTGCTTTATGAGCAGCGATTGAAGCGGGAGCGGCATATTCCTGGAGTACTGCGTAATCTTTATATACATCAATTGCATAGGCATATTCTGGTAAATCGGCATCATAAACCCGATAGCAGCTGATATTGTTTTTCTTCGCCCATTTCTGTAAATGCTGCGCATTCTTTTGCAGGCGGTTTGCCAGCATTTGTGCCCCGGAAGACAGCGACTCTTTATCATTATTCTTCAACTGATTGCAAGCGCTTATAGTCAGGCAGTAGAGTTTGCATTCCAGCGGGCCATTGAACAGGGTATATTGCTTACTGGAGCGAAGGCCTACCGCCTTGGCCAGCAAGGGATTGGTAGTTAGAAAAGCGGCCTCCCAGCCTTGAAAGTATTTATGACAGGTCGCTCCCAGCTGCTGATACAGGGGAATCAGCTGGGTAGTCTCTCCCATCCTCTCACCATAGGGCGGATTACACAGCAGCAAACCTTTTGGCGCCACCGGACGTGTATCTTGCAGGGCTTGCTGCTCAAACTCCACCAGGCGAGCCACACCGGCCTTTTCTGCATTGGCTTGTGCCATTCGAATCAGTTTGCCATTACTATCACTGCCTTTAATCCGGCAATGCGAGGGTCTGACCTGTTGCAGTGCCAGGGTTCGCAATTTCTCCCAGAGCGACTCATGGTGCTGAACCCAATGAATGACTGATTGATCATTTCGCAATAACCCCGGGGCAATATTGGCAGCCATCATCGCCGCCTCAATTACCAGCGTGCCCGAACCACAGAAAGGATCCTGAAAGCTATATCCCTTTTCCGCCAGTTCCGGCCATTTGGCTCGAAGGAGCATGGCTGCGGCCAGGGTTTCTTTCAGGGGCGCATCACCTGCCTGCTGGCGATAGCCTCGCTGATGCAGGCTATAACCGGTCAAATCCAGACTTACGGTCACCGTATCCAGTTTTAAGTGCGCGTGCAATCTTATCTGCGGTTTTTCGCGATCAATCGATGGCCTCTGCCCATGCAGTTTCCTGAAATGATCGACGATGCCATCCTTAACTACCTGGGCGCCATACATAGAGTTACGAATATGACTTGAAGAGCCATGAAATTCAATCGCCAGTGTCTTATCGGCCTTGAATACCGTTTGCCAGGGGAACTGATTACAAAGCTGATACAGACTTTGCTCATTATGAGCCTGGCCGCTGAACAATATCAATTGGACCCGGTTGGCCAGACGCGACCAGATGCAAATCTGGTAAATAACCTGTAGTCCAGCCTCGCCATAAACGCCTTGCGGGCTTACGCGTGTTATATGCAATCCCAAAACTTTTAGCTCAGCCTCGAGCAAATACTCCAATCCCTTGGCACAACTGACAAACAGGGAATAATTCATGCCTTCTCTTCAATATAAATAGTTAGCCCGTATTCTAGGCGAGCAAATATTGTTTGTCCAAAATTACTGTACTTCAACCGCGTCGCGGATCATGCGGAAAAGCGCTTTGTAAGCACCTAAGGATCGATTGGCCTTACGCTCATCAATTGCTTTTTTGATTAATTGCCGTAATTGCTGTACATCCTGAGGCTGATAATCATTGATAAATTCAGTAAGCGCCTCATTTCCTTCACTCATCAAGCGCTCGCGCCAGTCTTCCACCTCATGGAAACTGGCTGTCTGCGCGCTTTTTTCAGCCTGCAATAATTCATAGGCCTCCAGAATGGCCTCATGATCAGCGCCTCGCATTAATTTTCCAATCAATTGCGCCTGACGCCGGGTTGCACCATGGCTTTTAATCGTTTTTGCGGCATCAATCGCCTGCCGCAAAACTTCAGTTAAGGGCAGCTGATCCAGAGTACCAGCGGGCAGCTCAACCAATTTAACCCCTAATTTCTTTAAAGCGTCTGCATCACGCTTTTTTTGTGATTTGCTTATCTCTTCCATTACTAACCTTTTTAGAGATTGATTCTGGCCAGCCTGGCTTAAGACCGGCTTCCTCAATCAGTTTACTAACTTGCTCCGCAATCAGGCGGTGCACAACAGTGGTGGGATGCACGTGATCCCAGAATAAATAACTATCGCAGGAAAGCGGCTCTTCTTTGGCGGCCTCTGGCAATCGCGAATACACATAGGCTGTTTCGGCAGCCTCATGCAGTACCGGGTTGGATTCAATAATTGACCATTGCGTATCATTCATTGAGGGATTCTGCTGTTTTAAAAAATCATGCAAGGCAGCCCGTGAAGGGAGAAGTGCTGTAAGCCAGCCACTGTAACTGCCCATATAGCAGGGATCTTCAATGTTCGTTATATTATAATCCGCGGGGTGAGCGCTTGATTCATTAAAAAAAGTATAGGCATCAAAATACAAAAACAGGACATCGGGATACTGATTGCGCAATGCTTCAACCCGCTGCTGTAACTTTTGATTATGCGCGAGGGTCAGGCGTGTCAATAGAGAAGGATCACTCATCTTTTTTGATTGCGGCAGTTTTGCTAAATCCGGTAAATTAATAATCAGAAATTTATTCCCGCCCCTGCCAATCAAACGCTCTGTCACATTTCCTATCGCATCGACAACCCCGTCAGTAAGCGGCTCTACATTGGTAGGACCATTTATATAATTATTTGCACCAATCCATATGGAATACAGGCTGGTTTCTTTGTGCCCGTAAGTATTCCAGTAAAAATAATCATCCAGCTCTACCGTTAGTGTGAAGGGCAGGTTTTCTTTATAGGATAATACCGCCCCTGCTCCCCCAACCGCGTAATTCTGAAAACCGATGGTATAATCAGAAGGGAAATAATTCTGGTAAACATATTCAGCCCATAAAGGCCCGTTGGAAAAATGCCCTTCGTGATAGGGAGGTGAAACCGGTAGAAAATGGAGAAAATAACGATATAAATTACCATTGTCTGATAAACTGTCGCCAAAAATCACCATCGTGTCAAACTCAGGATTAAATCCATACGAGGCCGCCGAGATCAGCAGCCCGCAAAATACTATTTGCAACTTCTTGATTAAATTCATAAAGCCATCCTTGTGAAAATCAGAGATCCAAGAGTATAAAAAACTTAATCACTAACAGCCAGCCCGGAAAATCCACTGGTCAGACGGGGTGAACGGCGGACTTTAAGATAGGTTCTGCTTATTGCGTACAAATTGTAAATAATTATTAACAGCAGCAGTGTATGCAGCCAGGTTACGGTCAGATGCGCAAATAAGGGCAGAGTGATTAAAACACCCAGGCAACCGGAAAGGCTTAAGATCATCGTTTTCTTTAAGGGTATTTTATCCTGTTGTAAAAAGACCAGGGTGGTGAGCGGCTGTTGCATGGCTCCAGCGGTGGTCATGATTGGGAAAGCGACAATCGGTGAAACATTCATCAGAAACAGAACACCCTGTATCATTACAAACAGCCCAATCCCTGCTGAGGTCAGAGCACCGCAGATGACCATGGCCAGAAAACCAATCACCAGTTTGGCTCCCTGCAGTTCAACCACATCACCGCCCACCGGCATTAATCGGAATTGATGAGCCAGCAACAGAAGAATAATTCCTGCAAAACAACAGATCATCGTTAAACGGATTGCCTGCTTGCTCAGCCTGCTCACTATAGCCCCGCCAATCAAACCACCGACACAGGTTCCAATTACCAGGGTCAGCATGGTGGTTAAATCAACATCAACCAGTTGCATGAAAAAAAGCGACTCGATAGTTCCCGGAATCACCTGGGCGCCGTTATTCACCGCCGGCAATTCATCATCTGGAAAAGTGCCCAGAAGCTTGGCCAGCGCGACGTTAACGGCAAAACTCCCAACCCCCAGGGTGTCAGCAATAAAGGCAATAATTCCGCTGATGCCCAATTTTAGATAATCCCCAATCGCCAGGCGGTTTTTTTGCTGATGGTTCATTTGATAGAACATTGCGATCACACAGACCGTACTCAACATCAGGATGACATATATAATCAGGGTAATCGCCATAACACTCACCGAAAAGAATCTGCACACGCAACAAGCAAAAAGGAAATTATACAGCAATTAACCTGCACAGCAAATAACAATTGGGGCAATCAGGAATCTTTATGACTTATTTTTGGACATGCTGCTATAATAACGGTACAGAAAATAAAAAAGACACAAGGATGTTCGATGACCATTACCATCAAAACCCCCTCTTCACCCACCGAAGAAGAACGAAAGATCCTGGCTGCACTTTTCGCACAAACCAGTAATGCCGAAGGATGGATGCCGCGCTATGGATGGCGGGCCGCAAAATCCTATGATGTCAGGCTTCGCAATCTCTATTACGACAATGTCTATTATAAAGACCAGATTGAAACAGTTGTACTGGGGGAGAAAATTATACGTTTTAAAAGTAAAAAGACACCGGCTAACATCAAACAGGACCGGCTTGAGGATAATCGTTATGGGGTATTAGCCGAAAAACCTCTGGGTAAAGGGGCCTTTGGTCTGGCAATTCCTGTAAAAGTCACTTATCGGCTCACCGATGGCAATACGGATTTAAGCTTCAAGGAAAAAAAGCAGGGGGAAAAACGCCTTGCCAAGCAAGTTGAACACGACCCCTATACACCGAGATCAAATTACGAGGGATATACCGGTTTAAAACGAGAATATGATATTGCAAGTAAAACACCCCATACCCATCCTAAACAGCCAGTAATGTATGACGGAAAGGCCTATATGGTTGAGCGTCTGATGGAGGGGCGCTGTCTGGGCGATATTATTGATGATGATCGTGCCATTGACTGGAGTAAAGCGGTTAAACCACTGACCATGCATGAACGCTTTACTATCAGTATCAACCTTCTTGAAGCCTGGAAAGAGCAGGTATTTAATCCTCAGATTATCCACCGTGATTTGAAGCCTGAAAATGTGATTATCGACGACGAACTCAACGTTAAAACCATCGATTTCGGTTTAGCGAGATTATTTACGGAAAAAATGCGTGACGACGTGGGCTCGCCAATGTATGTCAGTCCCGAAGCCGCGCAAAATAAAACGATCGATTATCGCGCCGATCTTTACTCTCTTGGCCGCCTGGTCGCCCTGGTGTGGAGGAACTCTGCTTTTTTATATAATGAAGCAGCAGCGGGTAAAGTGTTGGCCGTGGCAAGAGCCAATGATTATAGCCATATGTTTTATGCGCTTGATGTGAAGCCTGAGGTAAAAGAGCTTATTGTTGATACCCTGAAAGCGCTCACCATTATTGAGCCCAAAAGCAGAATCTCTGTTGATGAAGCCATTAATAATTTTAAAAAGGCAAGGGATCTGCAGCTTCCTCCCAATTTGGTCCCCCAAAAACAAGAGTCGCTGACATCAGCGGAGAATGATCTGGCGGCGCCAAACTCGCCCCCCCACGAGAAGAAAGGCATTCTACGCAAAGCAGCTATGTTTTTTGGTATAAAGAGAGAAAAGAGCAAAAGAAGTAGTGTCAATAAGGGAAAAACAGAGGAAGGGGTTAGAGAAAAGAGA
The DNA here is from genome assembly GCF_021297775.1 of Legionella sp. 16cNR16C. Lineage (NCBI taxonomy): Bacteria > Pseudomonadati > Pseudomonadota > Gammaproteobacteria > Legionellales > Legionellaceae > Legionella > Legionella sp. 16cNR16C. The sequence continues at coordinate 1,157,399 of NZ_JAJTMX010000003.1, read as the reverse complement.
GACAGCCATGATTCTTCTATTCACAATTGATTCTGCGATCAGGACCCGTCAGACAGCGGGTCCTCTATCTTTACTCCAGTTAACCGAACAAACGCTTGGCAATTGATGCGACATGCTTACCCTGAAAACGGGCAATCTGCCGCTCAATTTCTGAAGGCGTTCGCTTTCCGTCAGAACCAGCAATAGTTCCTGCGCCGTAAGGGGAGCTGCCGCGCATTTCGCTAAGATCGGTTAGACCTTTTTCCGAATAAGGCACTCCGACGATAATCATTCCGTGATGAATAAGGGTATTCCAGAATGAAATGATGGTGGACTCATTACCGCCTCCAGTTCCAGTTGATACAAACACGGAAGCGATTTTACCGACGAGACCACCGTTTACCCATGTGCCGCCTGTCTGATCAAGAAAATTACGCATTTGGGCCGCCATATTGCCGAAACGCGTTGGCGTACCAAAGATAATGGCGTCATAATTGGCAAGTTCCTGCGGACTGGCAACCGGCGCCTCCTGATTTAGTTTGACGCCTGCTTTTTTGGCAATGTCTTCCGGCATGGTTTCGGGAACCCGTTTGAGGGTAACTTCAACGCCGTCTACTTCCTTTGCTCCCTTACTAACCTCCTCGGCCATCGTTTCCACATGCCCATAGCTTGAATAATACAACACTAAAACCTTCGCCATTTCCTTCTCCTTTAATTTATGGCCCCACAGTACTGATTAAAACTGGTTATTTCTGAAATCTTCAACTGCCTGAAATATTTCCTCTTGTGTATTCATGACAAAAGGCCCGAGACGAGCGATGGGTTCATTGAGTTTGCGCGCTGCAATCAAAATGCAATGACAGGCCTCTGTGCTCGTTTCCAAGTGTACTTCATCCCCGGAAGAAAGGATTGCCATTTCCTTACTGGCTATTCGCTGCGAATCAATACGTAACTCTCCTTTCAAAACAAATACTAAACATTGATGGCTTTCCGCTACCTTCTGCAGAAACTCGCTTTCCGGGGGTAATTTTATATCAAAAAACAAGGGATCAGTCGCGATACCCTTCACTGGAGATGAGGCAGCTTCTCGTTCACCGGCAATTAGTTTAAGCTCCCCCCCATTTGGCAACGCTTCATAAGCTAATTGCTCTGCAGTAAACTCCTGATAAGCCGGCGGAATCATTTTTTTATCCGCAGGTAAATTTAGCCATAGTTGTAGACCTGTCAGTCGTGAAGACTCTTTAGGCATTTCTGAGTGAATAATCCCTCGGCCTGCGGTCATCCATTGCACATCACCAGGACCAATCACGCCTTTGTGACCATGGTTGTCCTGATGTTCTATCTGTCCCTCCAGCAGGTAAGTGATGGTTTCAAAACCGCGATGCGGATGGGAGGGAAATCCGGCGATGTAATCCAGCGGATTGCCGCTATCAAAAAAATCGAACAAGAGCATTGGCTCATAGGGATTATCGCGTTCCATCCCAATATAACGCTGAAGCTTGACGCCGCCCCCTTCGCGAACTAAATGACCGGTCAATAACTTTGCCACTTTACGTTGACTCATAAGAAGCTCCTGCTGCGTGACTGCCCCGTTGGTTAATTATACCTGAACATTGTTCTGTTTTTGTCAGCCTATGATAAACTAGCGGCTGTTTCAACCTCGAGGAGGACATTGTGACTGTTGCAAAATTGATTATAGCATTGCTATTCACTTCTGTTTTTTCCCTGGCTCAGGCGACTGTTCTCACTGATACGGAAGGCAAACAAATTGATCTGAGCAGCCTGAGAGGCAAATGGGTGTTAATTAATTACTGGGCAAGCTGGTGCCAGCCCTGTCTGAATGAGATCCATGAACTCAACAGTTTTTATAAGAATAATAAAGAGAAAATAGCTCTTTTTGCCGTCAATTATGATGAGCTGCCATTGCGCGAGCAACGGAGACTGATTAAACAACACGGAATCACTTACCCCTGCCTGGCAGTTGATCCGGGTCATTCATTGAATTTTGAGCAGCCTCGCGCGGTGCCTGCCACCTTTGTTCTGAATCCTCAGGGTAAACTGGTTAAGATACTTTACGGTGAGCAAACACGGGATTCTTTGAACGAGGCAATTGGTTAAGCCTGCCAAGTCTGAAAGACAGCTTCGACCCTCTGTCATTTCCGCGCAGGCGGAAAACCATCGATGATTTGGCACAGTGCCTATGATGAAATAGATTCCCGCCTGCGCGGGAATGGCACGACTTGCGCATAATTTGAATGAAAAGTTTATGGGAATACCTCATTACCCTCACTTGACAGCTTCTCACAGATCCCTAAAAATGGCATATTAATCAATATTAAAGCCGATCTTCATTGGTTTTCAGGTTGAGATATGACCTCCAGCACTGACAAACCGCAGCATCCCTTACCAGAACATCATTATCTGTTTGCCCATCTCCTCAGAGGATTGGCCTCTGCCATCGTTTTTTTAGGAGCGCATCTGCTGGGTCATTTCTGGTTAAATCACCTGGCAGTCTGCCAGTTATTGGGTCTTCGAGTCTGTGAAGCGGCACCCTACCCGCCAGAACTGGTGTCTATTATCAATGATACGGGCTGGTTCAGGTACAGCCATTTTGGCGTCTCTTTGTTTTTTCTAATCAGCGGTTTTGTCATACCCTTTTCACTGGCCAAATATTCAAAGACCCAGTTTTTGATAACGCGTTTCTTTAGAATTTATCCCACTTATTGGGCCGCTTTCTTTTTCGCATTAGTAGCCCTTCTATTATTTCACCGTGGAAAACTATGGATAGGAACATTTGATATTCTGGCCCAGCTCAGCCTTACCCGGGATTTGTTTTGGGTTCCAAGTCTCGATGCAATCAGCTGGACATTACAAATTGAAATTAAATTCTATCTTCTTTGCGCGCTTTTCTCCGGGTTGCTGACCTCGGGAAAAAAAATGGACCTTATCGCTCTGGTAGTCTGCACAGGCCTTATCGGCTTAATTCTTTCTGAAACGCAGTTAGGCATGGATAATCGGGTTAATCAGTGGACGCTTAGCATTTCCTGGTATGGATTAGCTCATGCCTGCGGAAACTCGGCGGTCTACATTGTGTATATGCTAATAGGCACCTGTTTTAACTGGCATTGCCGCAATTTCCTGTCGACCCGGCAAATGACGACACTAGTCATTGCCTTTTTCCTGCTGTTCATGTTGCTTTGGTCGCGAAGCGATTATCAGTCACAATGGTATCCTGGAACTTTTAATTATGGCCTGGCATTGATTATTTTCGCAGTCGCGTATCGCTTCAGACAACAGATTTCAGCCCCACCCCTGTTTATCTGGCTTGGCAACATAAGCTATCCTCTTTACGTGGTTCATTTATTGCCTAGTTATGTGTTGATTTACTGGCTGACTTATGTAAAAAAATTTCCGGCCATACTCGCCATTCTGCTCGCTGGAATTATCGCTATTTCACTGGCGTTGCTCCTGCATCGCTGGGTTGAATTGCCAACTAACGGCTTTGGCAAACGACTGGCAAAGCGAATGGAGCGCTAGCTGCCGATAAATCCCCATTTTCTGACGCATTATGGTAGACTTGATAATCATTTTAAATATTAACCTTCCCTGCGTCATTGCAAATTCAGAGTGAATAATGATTAAACGGTGGCTGCTTTTCGGGCTGGGCGGCGGGCTTACAACCAGCTTTACTTATCTCATATATCTTAGCCTGAATCATCTTATCGACTATCAGTGGGCTTATTTCATCGGCTATTTTTTAGGCGTATTGCTGGCCTACTGGTTTAATACGGTAATTGTTTTTAAAGCGGAGTTGCACTGGAAAGGTTTATTTACCTATCCTTTGATTTACGTTCTGCAATATCTGATCTCGGCGGCCCTGCTAGGGACTTTAGTCGAGCAGTTTAACATTTCTCAGCAGCTTGCCCCCTTGCTGGTGATCGCAGCGATGGTTCCACTTACCTATTTCTTAAACAAACTGGTAATTGGATTGCCAAACAAACGAAAATCGACTCATTTGAAAGAAAAAAAATAAGTTGTTCCTTTCTTCTTCAAGCTTCACTAATATCAGGCAAATTATTGTCTAAGAGTTGTATTCTCCTTGAGAAGAAGGGAAAATACCCCGGTTGGGTTAATCCCCGAATTTTTGGATTTAACAGGATTAAGTATGAAAATTCTCGTAACTGGAGGTGCAGGATTTATTGGCTCAGCACTGGTTCGTCATTTGATAACCCATACCGATCACCAAGTGATTAATGTCGACTGCCTCACTTATGCAGGGAATCTCGAATCTCTCAATACCATCAGCGAAAGCCCCAATTATCTCTTTGAGCAAGTCGATATTTGTTCCGCGCAAAAAATCAGAGAACTTTTTAAAACCCATCGTCCGGACGCCGTTATGCACCTGGCCGCTGAGACGCATGTCGATCGCTCAATTGAAGGTCCAGGCAGCTTTATTTATACCAATATTGTCGGTACTTTTAATTTACTTCAGGCAGCGCTTGAGTATTGGCAGCAATTACCCGTATCCCGGCAAAAAAGCTTTCGTTTTCATCATGTTTCAACAGACGAAGTATATGGGGAGCTTGAGCATAATGACGAGCTTTTCACAGAAACCACCAGTTATGCGCCCAATTCACCTTATTCTGCCAGTAAAGCAAGCTCCGATCATCTGGTTCGTGCCTGGCATCGTACCTATGGTTTGCCCGTACTAATCAGTAATTGCTCTAATAATTACGGACCCTTTCAATTTCCTGAAAAACTGATTCCCTTGATGATTTCAAACGCCCTGGCTGGCAAGCCTTTACCAATTTATGGAGATGGCAAGCAGGTCCGCGACTGGCTTTATGTTGACGATCATGTGCGCGCACTTTATCGCGTACTGACGGCCGGTATTGCCGGAGAAACCTATAACATAGGCGGGCATAATGAAAAAAGAAATCTTGAGGTGGTGTTAACTCTCTGCTCACTACTTGAAGAAATTGCGCCAGTTAAGCCCAAAGGAATCAATAATTATTCCGATCTCATTACCTATGTGACAGATAGACCGGGACATGATCAACGTTATGCTATTGATGCGGGCAAGATGCAAAAGGAACTTGGCTGGACTCCGCAAGAAAACTTTGAAACAGGACTGCGCAAAACCATTCAATGGTATGTTGAAAACCGCTCCTGGAGTGAGCAGCTTTTATCAAAACAACTGGTATTAAATCATCGTGAACATGGGAATGCATTAGTATGAGCCGTCAAGTTAACCCGTTTATCTTCAAACCCCAGCCCACCAATACAAAAGGCATCATTCTTTCAGGCGGGGCTGGTACCAGACTTCATCCCATTACCAAAGGCGTTTCAAAGCAATTACTCCCCATTTACGATAAGCCGATGATTTACTATCCCTTATCGGTTCTCATGCTGGCAGGTATTCGCGACATTCTCATCATCACCACCCCCGAGGAACAGGCTTCTTTTAAATATTTGCTGGGTAATGGCGAGCAGTTTGGCATCAAACTAAGCTATGAGGTTCAGCCAAAACCTGAAGGTTTGGCGCAGGCCTTTATCATCGGCGAAGAATTCATCGGCAAGGAAAAGGTCTGCTTAATTCTTGGAGACAATATTTACTATGGCCAGGGTCTGACTCCAAAACTACAAGAGGCATTGTCACGTCCATCAGGTGCAACTATTTTTGCTTATCGTGTCAAAGATCCCCACCGTTTTGGTGTGATTGAATTTGATGAGCATCTGCGCGCGCTGTCAATTGAAGAAAAACCGATAAACCCCAAATCCAATTATGCAGTAACCGGGCTTTATTTTTATGATAATGACGTAGTCGACATAGCCAAACACATGAAACCCTCTAAACGCGGTGAACTTGAAATTACTCAGGTCAATCAAGTCTATCTTGAGCGTAATGACTTGCATGTTGAGCTATTAGGCCGCGGCTTTGCCTGGCTTGATGCCGGTACGCATGAAAGCCTTCTCGAAGCGGGAACCTTCGTGCAGGCGATTGAAAATCGACAGGGTCTTAAAATCGCATGCCTGGAAGAAATTGCCTACCATAATGGCTGGTTAAGCACCGAAGAACTCTCTGCACTTGTTCATAGCATGAATAAAAACAGTTATGGCGCCTATTTGCAGTCATTGCTCTATGAAGAGCGAAAAAGCGCAGACAGTCTTGAGCTAAGCACAATTTAAAGGCGATCTACATGATTTTATTTAACAAACCGCCCTATACCACTTCCGAAGATCAGCATGTTTTGGCAGCCATGCGTAGTACCAAACTTTGTGGCGATGGACATTACACGCAGTTATGTCAGCAGTGGTTTGAGCAACAATTCCATTGTAAAAAAGCCTTATTGACCCCCTCCTGCACCGCAGCGCTTGAAATGGCAGCAATACTCCTTGATATTCAGCCTGGCGATGAAGTGATTATGCCGAGCTATACGTTCGTAAGTACTGCCAATGCCTTCGTGTTGAGAGGAGCGACTATCGTTTTTGTCGATATCCGTCCTGATACTATGAATATTGACGAAACAAAGATAGAAGCCGCGATTACAGATAAAACCAAAGCCATCGTTCCCGTTCATTATGCAGGGGTTGCCTGTGAAATGAATGCGATTATGGCACTTGCAGAAAAATATCAGCTCTATGTTGTGGAGGATGCCGCGCAGGCAGTGATGGCTTTCTATGAAGGACGTCCCCTGGGCACTATTGGGCATTTCGGCTGTTACAGCTTCCACGAAACCAAAAACTATACCTCAGGGGGTGAAGGCGGAGCACTGCTCATCAATGATGAACGCTTTATTGAAAGGGCAGAAGTAATCCGTCAGAAAGGAACCAATCGTGCCCAATTTTTAAAAGGTCAGGTGGATAAATATACCTGGCGTGACCTAGGTTCAAGTTTTTTGCCAGGTGAACTTCAGGCCGCCTACCTGTATTCGCAACTGCTGGAAGCCAAGGCTATCAACGAGCAACGGCTAGGTATCTGGAATATTTATCATGACGCGTTGGCAGCATATGAGTTGAACGAATTTATTTCCCGCCCCTTTATTCCTGAAAAATGCCAGCATAATGCACATATGTATTATCTTAAGCTGCCCAGCTTTGAAACAAGGTGCGATTTTATTGAGCTCATGAAAAGACGGGGGGTACAGACGGCTTTCCATTACGTTCCCCTACACTCAAGCCCGGCTGGTTTAAAATTTGGACACTTTCATGGAGAAGACGATTTTACAACTAATGAAAGCGAAAAACTGGTTCGATTGCCACTATGGTATAATTTAGAACCGTCTGAGGCTAATTTTATTATTGAGCAGGTAATTGACTATTTCAAACCTGGAAACTGTTAAAGTCCACCAACTATCTGCCAGGATTTACCGCAAAATTTGCGAATTGATGTGTCCCTACAGCTCTTCACAGACAGCCATACCAAATCCTGTTCTACCATAACCATTACCATTATAAAGCATATAATAATTATTTTTATGCTTAAATACAAAAGGATAGCAAATCATTTCACTGTCCCAGCCTGAATCAGAGACGTCTATACCAGAATCACTTTCATCCCTCAGCCAATGCTCTCCATCACAGCTGGAAGCATATCCAATCCTGTAAGGGCTACCGCTGCCTGAACGAAAGCTATACCACATATGATAGCCTCGATCATTTTTTATTACTGTTGGACGCGAAAAAGCCTGGGCTTTCCCAAGCTCATATGGAATGGCAAGACCTTTTTTTTCCCAGTGGCTACCGTCCAGCGAAGTGGCATATTTAATCACATGCAACATCTCTTTATTCCCAGCCTCCCAACATATAGTAGAGCCATACCACATTTTATAAAGCCGTTCTTCTTTGATAACCCAGGGATAGGAGAGACTAACAGGATCTTCTATGTCGCTAGACATCAAGGGGGTTACGGAGTTGATAGACAATTTGCTGTCTTTACTTAATTCTAATCGCCCTATGTCTCCGCGCCAGTGCTGGTTTGGGTTGTTTTGCCAACCCATAAATAATATATAACATCTTGACTCAACGGAAAAATAATTGCCTATGCTCACTCCGTGAGAGTAAAAAGAGTCCTCAGAACCATGTAAGAAGGCTGGTTCGGGGTGAATATAAACAACAGAACGTTTTTCTAAATCGATATCAACAAAGCCCACAGACGATCGATTTGCCTCGTCTCTGGCACTGAAAAATACTCTGTATAAATCCCCCCCTAGCGGCACAGCAAGAGGATTGGCAGCATGAGTTATCAACTTGGGATGGGTGGAGCTGGGAAGGTATATTTGCCCTAACTTACACCATTTCATATTTAGCTCCAAATATTATATTAACCTTGTCCCTTGCGATACAACCGCTTCTCTTCGGGCTGATAATACTCATCCAGACAGGTTACCACTCGGGTATAATAGCCTAATAATTGCTGAACACGAGGCTGTTGTTCAATTACCAGGTTTTCACCCAACACTCTCACATAGTCCATCTGTTGTTTGAAGTATGATCGAGTATACTGATGGTTTATTCCATACCAGTTTTTACCTGAGTAATTTGCCCCCCCGCAGTGCCAGAGCGTTGAGTCAAAAAATAGGACGGAACCTGCCTTGGCACTAATTGACATCTGATTTCTTTTGCAGAAATCATTATCAAATTTTTGCGCCTGTTGGTGTGTGCCAGGAACTACATAGAAAATCTCATCCTCAGAGTGAATGTCTGTCAAGGTAATTAACGCATTCAGGCTGGCAACGTAACCATTTAAATAGCGAGGAAAATCAGGATGGAACGTATATTGAAAATTCTCAAAGACATTGTCTCGTTCCTGGGAAGGAAAAATAAACCCGTTTTGCAGATGCAAAATAGAGGTGTCAGAAAGCATGGCATCAACTAAAGCCTGAATAAATTTGTTTTCGAGAAGCCGCATAAAATAGGGCGAATATTTCATTGGGGCTCTTAAAATCCCAACCTCTCCTGCTGCCTCTAGTCTTTCCAGACCGATTTCTTGTGTAATCAAAGGGTAAATTTTGTCCAGAGCTTGAGTACCTGCCTGACAATCTGCAAGGCTAAGAATATTCTCCACAATACAAAACCCTACTGTATCAAGCAGCTTTTTACAGTCGCTCAGCCAATGTGTATCACTTAATTGTTTGGTATACATAATAAATCCATATGTGTTTAAATTAATCCTGTGTTTGGCTTCCACCAGAAATGGTATCAATAATAAAAAGCGGCCTTTGTTTTATCTGTTCAAAAATTCTGCCAATATACAGCCCTATAACCCCAAGGCTTGTCAGGATGGTCCCGGTACTTAATAAAATCAAAACGACTAAAGTCGTCCAGCCATGCAGACTTCCATACAAAAGGTATTGCCATATGTAGTAAGCTGCCAGGATAACGCCAGAAAAAGCAAATAACAAACCCGTTTTGATTATCCATTTGAGCAACACAGTAGCCTGAAAAAACAAACCATCCAAAGCATGGCGGATTAGAAGTTTTAAAGGGTAACTGCTTTTACCCGCATAGCGGTCCGCATGCTCATAATTTATACTACTTGTCTTGTAGCCCAACCAGCGCAGAATAAAAAGATAATGCCTTTCTCTTTCCCCAAATCGCAAAAAACTCTCGACAACCTTACGTGATACGATGGAAAAAGAGCCGTCAGCACCATCGACATTCTTTTCCGTAAGCCGGTTTAACAGCTTGAAATAGTACTTGGATGCCCATTGGCGGAACCAGGAATGGGTTCGAGAGATACGCTTTGCAAAGACAATATCGTAGCCTTTCATGGCCTCATCAATTAATTGAGGAATGACTTCTGGAGGATCTTGTAAATCGCAGTCCATCACAATCACATAGTCACCCTTTGATTGGGCAAATCCGGCAGTAATTGCCAAGTGCTGGCCGAAATTACGGCTCAATTTAATTGCTTTGATATTTGGATAGCAGTTACAAAGCTCCATCAGAATTTCCCAGGAACGTTCGGTACTTCGATCATCCACAAGAATCATTTCATAGCTCTGATTGCGTTGTTTCAAGACCCGGTCAACTCTATCACAGAGCACGGCAATGCAGGCTTCGCAGCCATAAACTGGAACTACGATACTTAGTAAGCGCAGAGGTTCCAGGTTCGTTTCGCTCATGTACCTTCCCTTAGTGTGCAAATTGAAATATTTTAAAACGGATGACTACCTGATTACAACGAAGCCAATGCCTTGTACCAGAAGATGAATCATATCAAGCGATTGAGCTATTTGACAAATTGTTTAAAAAACTGGTTGTTGAGTTCTCAACGATAATTCAAAAGGGCAGGTTATTATCTGGCACACACCCCAGGATAGTTCGCAACAACACTATCCAACTATTCAATAGATTGACAATAGGCCACTAAAAATCTATCTTAGGGACGAAATACCCCCTCAAGTATTATCGGATGAATCAAAAAAAAATCGCTATTCTACAATCTAACTACATCCCCTGGAAGGGATACTTTGACCTCATAAGTAGTGTTGATGAGTTTATATTATATGATGATATGCAATACACCCGCCGAGATTGGCGCAATCGTAACCGGATTAAAACAGCAAATGGCATCCTTTGGTTGTCAATTCCTGTTCAGGTAAAAGGAAAATATTTTCAATCTATTCGGGACACAAAAGTCTCCACCTCCGACTGGAATAAAAAGCACTGGCAAACAATTGTCCACTCCTACTCTAAAGCCCCGTATTTCGCTGATTATAAAGAGTTTTTTGAATATTTATATTTAAGTACAACTGAAGAGTATTTAAGTGAAATTAATACAAAATTTATTATAGCTATTAATAAGTTATTAAATATAAAAACGCCCATCCGCTCTTCCAGTGAGTTTGATTTGGCTGAAGGTAAAAGTGAGCGTCTGCTTGAACTTTGCAAAAAACTGAATGCTACTACTTATTTAAGCGGCCCAGCAGCCAGGGATTATTTGGATCAGGCATTGTTTGCTAATGAAAAAATTGATATTGAATGGATGGATTACAGCGGCTATTCCGAATATAAGCAATTATTCCCTCCTTTTGATCATGCTGTAAGTATTATTGATTTGCTTTTCAATTGCGGCCCACATGCTCCTGGCTTTATGAAACAGGCCATTCAAAATGAACCATCCCTTTTAGGCTAAACAATGGACACGACACCTATTTTGACCAACATAGCTGATTATTACTCCCTAAAACTGTCTGAACATGGCGCCACTCCCTTAGGAGTAGACTGGAATGGGGCAGATAGTCAAACTTTACGATTTAAACAGCTAAGCAAAATTATTACCACCAGGGATAAATTCTCACTGATAGATCTGGGCTGCGGTTACGGTGCGCTGTTTGATTTCTTAAAAAGTAATTATAATGAATTTACCTATACCGGTATTGATATTTCTGAATCCATGATCAAAACGGCCAAAGAACGCTTTAATTATGATCAGCAAGCAAACTTTGTCGTGTCTTTTGAGCCATCCGAAGCCGACTATATACTCGCCAGTGGAATTTTTAACGTTCGCCTGGGATATGATGATCATAGCTGGCGTCAGTACTTGTTATCCACATTAGACGCAATAAATTCCAAAAGCAAACTAGGCTTTGCATTTAACTGCCTCACCTCTTATTCTGACAATGAAAAAATGCGCGATTATTTATATTACGCAAATCCTTGCGACGTATTTGATATATGCAAACGGCATTATTCAAGACATGTTGCTTTGTTACATGATTATGGTCTATATGAATTTACTATTTTAGTAAGGAAACAATAATGAAAAAAGAGCTGGTTATTTTTGGAACGGGTGATATAGCCCAATTAGCACATTATTATTTTACCCATGATTCTAACTACACAGTGGCGGCATTCACTGTCGATTCAACTTTTATCACCGAGACCGAGTTTTGTGCTCTTCCAGTTATTCCTTTCCAAGAGATAGGCACCCTTTATCCGCCAAATCAATATGACATGTTTATCGCATTGAGTTATTCCAAGTTGAATGCCGTACGTAAAGAAAAATATCTGGCAGCGAAGGCATTAAACTATAGATTAGCAAGTTACATCAGTTCAAAAGCTACTTTGTTAAACGAACAAAATATAGGAGAAAATTGTTTTATACTGGAAGATAATACTATTCAACCCTATGTCCAGATTGGTAATAATGTGACTTTATGGAGTGGAAACCATATCGGCCATCACTCAATAATTCATGATCATTCATTTATTGCTTCGCATGTTGTAATTTCCGGTGGAGTAGAAATTTTTGAGTCATGCTTCATAGGAGTTAATGCCACACTGCGCGATCACATCAGTGTGGGAGAAAAATGTGTAATAGGAGCAGGTACATTATTATTATCTGATGCAGAGCCCGAAAGTGTGTACATTGGGCATGCAACGGAAAAGGCCAGGGTTTCAAGTACTCGATTACGAGCTATTTAGCTTTACCAATTATTGCTGCAGATTGATGCAGCAATACCCCCTGGAGGATGAGGCTGGCTGTAGACAGGATCAAAGGATATTAATATATTTATGGACTAATCTATAAAAACAAAATACTTCAAGGCAAAAAATAAAAAAATAGCTACCAATATAATTGCGCAGGCTTGTACCCACTGGTGAGGGAAAGCCAGTTGCTCAACAAAAATAGTAATAATAGCCATATTTATAAAATAACCTAGCAGGTAAGATAACAAATACCTGCCACCAAAGCGCCAGCTCAATTTATTTTTTGAAAAAGTAAAGCTGCGATGGCCTAAAAAATTGATTATCACCCCTATACAATACAATATCGATGCCGTAACTTTAGGGGTTAATCCCAAATAGGTTAGCAATAAATATAAAATAAACCCCACAAAATTACTCGCCATACCAATTAAGAAATAACGCGCAAATTGGATTATAGTGATCGATGAAATGGGCTTTTTTTGATTGGGTCTAATTTTCTCATAAACCATTAGAGGATTACATCACCCCCCTTGGATAGTGGCTTGCATTCGAGATAAGCAACCAGAGCATCGGGATGATTAGAAAATTTTTTTTGCAACCAATGAAAGGGAAACAGCACTTTTTCATTTAATATCAGTTTGAAGACTTTAGGGTAGGATGTTTTATATGGCACTTGTCTATTCCCGGAAAGTTTTGTTTTAATATCCATCGATAAACTCAATTTATTCTTTTCTGCTTTGCGTACAAGATATTCTGAAACAGGAAACAAAATATTTGAAAAGGGGTAAGTTAAACTGGAGTAATGTGAAACTTCCCAGCCTAATTTGTCCATCAATGCAGAGAGCGTTTCTTTTGAATAACGTTTGTAATGCCCTGCAATTTCGTCCTCTATACCCCAGTACTTCATGGATGAAGGAACCAGTAAAATACAGATGCCCGACTGAGCCAAAGCACTTTCACAACGCTTGAAATAAAGTGTCTCCTCACTCTCATTTAAATGCTCTATTACCATCGAGGAAACAATAAGATCAGCCTTCAAGTTATCCTGATTATAAAGCCAGTTTTGCTGCCTCACCTCGTATTGTCCACTGTCCACATAACATTTCATTGACTGGCTGGCTTTTTCTGCTGTGTCTTCATTAATTTCAAAGCCAATCCCCTTCCAGCCGAGCTGGCAGAGCAAACTGGATAAAGAGCCATCCCCAATCCCAATTTCAACAAAAAAGCCAGGCTTTAATAATGCTAACCTCTCCTTTAGATACATTCTCTGTAAAATTGTTCCTGGCGCCAGCAGCATAAAAATCCCCTATCCATCTTGTCAGCCAAGATTGTAGTGAACTATTACTATATTTTCTACAACAACTTGCTGTTTATTCATCATAAAGGTAACGTCAGAAAATGACTATCACCGCTCTGGTTTTGACGCGCCAGACTAGTGGTGGATAATAGGGGCTTCATCAATTTTATAATACGATCTGATCTTTCTTTGTTTGCTCCACAATTCAAGTGATATCCACATAGGAATATGAAAAGATTTCCTCATTACCCGCAACCTTGTCATAGTAGGCGAGGACCTCGCTGGGCGCTTTGACTCCCATTGTCTTTTTTTGAGCTTATTGAGCAAAAATTTGGAAAATCAGTCATTCACCTGGACTTCATGACTCACTGCCCTTGGATGCAATATGGATTAGCATTACGAAATATAAGATGAAAAACATCTATATTAGGGGAAGCTTGCAGCTTATTATCCGAGTTGCAAGAAACACACTGGTGCAGCATAGAGTTATACGATAATATCGCGGATGTTATTCTGGACATATAGGCATTTGTCTTTTGATTTTTGCTAAATTTATGTTTTCTTATTGAAATTTGATACGCGCACTGATAGAAATCATAGTTATAAGGAGTTTACATGCTTCAAGTTTATACTAACCTTAGCGATTATGTCATTCCATTCCTCGGATTAATTGCCGCTTCCTCGCTAATTTTCTATAAAGCTAATTTTGCTCCTGTATTTGGTAAAATATACCAGTTTGTTCAGAATAGAGGCTTGGCAGAAAATCAAAATTTAAACTCCGAGCTTGTAAAAATTAATTTACTACGTATTTTGCTGGGTCTGATTCTTTTCCATAGAACATTTTATATTGCCTATTATCAATTCTACCTTGATGCTACCTCATCCAGTTTTTATCTGTCTCTAACAGTATTACTATGTGCAGGTTGTGTAATTATAGGGTTTCTGACCCCCGTGGCAACGACTTTTCTCCTTCTTTTTAATATCCCTATTGATAATATGATGAAGACAGTCACGCTCGGAACTGATGTTTTGCAAATGATGATTATGGTCTTTTGTCTGCTCCCGGCAGGAACCCATTTGTCACTGGACTCACGCCTGCGGAAGAGGGCATATATAGGACCGGTAATAAGGTCGCTCTATCAATGTTTTGGCGTACCTACCCTGGAGAAGATAGCCATACTTAAACTGCTGCTTATCCTCACTTATGGCAGCTTGTGCATATATTCAGTTACAATGCATTTTGACGACATTGCCTGGCTCTCTGGGAATGCAAATCTATTGGTTGTTACCAGCAGCTATCTAGGCAAGCATTATCCTTTTTTCCGCGAATGGTCTCAGGCTTCTCCCGAAATCGCGGTTATCGCATCGAAGTTCTCAATTTACGGTATGATGGTTTGGGAGTTATTTTTAATCCCCTTACTCCTATGGAATAGGATTACTCGTAATGTTGCCATTTTCTGGGGCCTCGTGTTTTTTGTGGTATCGACCTTTATCTTGCAATTGGGTTGGCTGTCATATTATGAGTTTGTATTGTGGGGTCTATTATTCTGGCAATGTCATGGGCTAAACCCGAAAGCAAATACCTGCTTTAAACTTATATATGATGATAAATGCAATCTCTGTGACAAGACCTTGTATTTCATTCAAAAGGTGGATTTATTTGGAGTGATTAAAGAAACCCCTCTTTCAGTTAATCAAGAGATATTGTCCAAATATGGTATTTCCAGAGAAAACGCTTATCAGGATTTGTATGGAATAGATCCTCAGGGAAGAATATTCAAGGGCTACTCCTTGTATCTTGAATTAACAAAGCGAGTATTGCTCTTACATCCTTTATTTCCCATATTGTATCTAGGAAAATTCTACATTGGCCCCTTCCTTTACCGACTAATTGCAAACAATCGAATCAGAGTCTTTGGATCTTGTAGTGTTCCCTCAGTCAAAAGCACCTCCAACAACGAAGGAGATGGCTTAAGGGCAAAAGCAGAGATAAGAGATAATCAGTGGCTACTCAAGGCTTTCCTTCCGGTATTTCTTATCTGTATTCTTTCATATTTTGTTCGTATGCCTATTGTACAACAGCTAATCGGGTATAAGCCTGCAAATTACTCTGCACCCATCAGAAAAGCCATGAATGAATTTGGCATGAATGTGATAAATGTGTTTAATTATCATGATCTGCATTTAAATAATAGCTTTTTTACTGTTAGCCGCTACGATGGAAGCCACTGGAGTCTCTTACCTTTTACCGGAAAAGAAGGTGAACGTTTAAAATGGCACCAATCGGATCGTATGTACTTTGCCAACTCCTTACTATGGCGCCGTTCTAATTTGGATGGGCATAATTACTGTGATTTAACTGAACTTGATACTAACTCATTAAGTGAATTGATTAAGCTGGATACAAACTTAAACCATCTCGACAAGCAGAAGTTAAAGTACAGAGTAGACTATTATTACCAACCGTTACCCACTATCCACACTCAAAAAAATTACAGTGTAGAATTTCACAAAATTAACCATCACTGCACGATCTATGTTGAGCCTCAACGCCTGGCCGTTTTGAAGAAAACAGTGCACGCGTAAAACCTGTGCAACAAGGGTCTCCCAGGTTTCAATACGGGAGACTCTTGTTCATAAGACTTCGTTCAAAAATAGTAGTCCAATCTTTGCAAGATAATATAAAACATGCTCATAAACTTGATGGGATTTGACATCAGACTTGTAATTTACCCAAGCATTTTATATTTACAGCGAACAACTCAACCCGATCTCCCCTCATTCGATTTTTCATTTTTTTTATGGTTATATCTACAATGCAGTATCCAGTGGTGATAAACTCCGAAGAAGACGGATTTTTTTTTCCTCAAAGTAGTTATTGATTTAAATGAATCTTTATGAGGAAATCGAGTCATTCAATCTATTTAAATTGAGAACGGATATATGTTTAGTCAAAAAGTATTGATGATCACTGGAGGTACTGGCTCGTTTGGTAATGCGGTCCTTAAGCGAATGCTAAATACCAATCTGCGGGAAATACGCATTTTCAGCCGTGATGAAAAAAAGCAGGACGACATGCGTAAAGCCTACAATGATCCCCGGCTTAAATTCTACCTCGGTGATGTTCGTAACAAACAAAGCGTCGCCGCGGCCATACGTGGAAGTGACTTCATTTTCCATGCGGCAGCTCTGAAACAGGTACCATCCTGTGAATTTCACCCAATGGAAGCATTCCGCACTAACGTTCTGGGCACGGAAAACGTGTTAACTGCAGCTATCGAAGCAAAGGTACATCGAGTTGTTTGCCTGAGTACGGACAAAGCGGTCTATCCAATCAATGCGATGGGTATTAGCAAAGCCATGATGGAAAAAGTGATGGTTGCCGCAAGCCGCAACCTTGATGCTGCACAAACGATAATCTGTGGCACACGCTATGGAAATGTGATGGGATCTCGTGGGTCGGTAATTCCCTTATTTACAGACCAGGTTCTCAATGGCAATAAAATTACTATTACCGATCCTCAAATGACACGGTTCATGATGACACTGGCGGATTCGGTTGATCTGGTGCTATTCGCCTTTGAACACGGCAGGAATGGGGATATCTTCGTGCAGAAAGCCCCTGCTGCGACCGTAGAAACACTCACTAAAGCCATTCTTGAACTAATGCACAAGGAAGATCATCCTGTATCGATCATTGGCTCGCGTCATGGCGAAAAGCTTTATGAGTCCCTGCTTAGCAGAGAGGAGCGTGCATACGCAGAAGACCTTGGTGATTATTTCCGGGTTCCACCCGATATCCGTGACCTTAACTATGGCAAGTTTGTAGATAAAGGAGAACAGAGAATCACGCAGGCTCTCCATGAAGAAGAATACAATTCACACAATACCAGACGATTAGATGTCGAGGGAATGAAGAAACTGCTGATGAAACTTGAGTACATGCAGAAAATCGTACGACGCGAAACTGCCATCCCGGAGCTAATCTAGTGAAAGTATTAATCACAGGATCGCAAGGATTTATTGCAAAAAATCTGAGCCAGCAGCTTAGCGAACGTAGAGATGTAGAAATAGTATGCTTCGACAGGACAAATAATATAAACGAGTTAAAGTCTAAACTCACGGCCGTCGATCTGGTATTCCATCTCGCAGGCGTCAATCGCCCACAGGATACCGAAGAATTTATCACCGGTAATCGAAATCTCACAGAAGCCTTATGCGATGCCGTCAGCTCTATCAGTGCCGCTGAAAATCGCTCTATCTCACTGGTATTTGCATCATCCATTCAAGCAGAGAGAGACAATGACTACGGTCGCAGCAAACTTGCCGCGGAAGATGCGGTTTTTACTGCGGCAAATGACAAAAATGTCTCGGCCTATGTTTTCAGACTGCCCAATGTGTTCGGTAAATGGTGTCGTCCGAACTACAATTCGGCGATCGCAACATTTTGCCACAATATTGCCCGTGGGCTGCCTGTTCAGGTGCATGATAATTCCGCCCCGTTATCGCTGGTGTATGTCGATGATGTGGTTGACTGCTTCATAAGTATTATGGATGGAGCAAAACCGGCCATTAACCGCAATGGCTTTGCAAGCGTAGCTCCCCAGTATTCAACCACCGTGGGCGAGGTAGTCGATCTGATTCACCGTTTCAGAGAGAGCCGGCAATCCCTGACGACCGAACGCGTTGGTACTGGTTTAATACGAGCCTTATATTCAACTTATGTCAGCTATCTGCCTGTCGAGTCATTTCACTACTCATTACAGCAGCACTGCGATGCAAGAGGCTCATTTGTTGAAATGCTTAAGACTCAGGATAGCGGTCAATTTTCCTATTTCACCGCTCATCCGGGAGTAACCCGTGGCGGACACTATCATCATAGCAAAACAGAAAAATTTCTTGTGATTAAAGGCAAGGCGCGGTTTAAGTTTCGTCACATACAAACAGGCGAGACCCATGAAATTGTCACTGACGGTGAATCTGCCGAAATTGTGGAAACAGTTCCAGGATGGACGCATGACATTACCAATATCGGCGATGATGAAATGATCGTGATGCTATGGGCCAATGAAATTTTTGATCGTTCGCGGCCCGATACCTATGCTTGCCCGGTTTGAGAGTAAAAATGAAAAAATTGAAAGTAATGACCGTCATTGGTACGCGTCCCGAAATTATCAGACTGTCACGCGTATTGGCAGCACTTGATGAGCACTGTGATCACATACTGGTACACACCGGCCAGAATTATGACTATGAATTGAATCAGATCTTCTTTGATGATCTGGGCATTCGCAAACCCGATGTTTTTCTTGATAGTGCTTCGGGCAGTACTGGCGCCGCACATACAATTGGAAATTTGATCATTGCAGTTGATCGCGTTCTGGCAGAGTACAGGCCTGAGGCGGTGCTGGTTCTGGGTGATACGAACAGTTGTCTGTCGGTCATACCCGCAAAGCGGCGTCAGATCCCCATTTTTCATATGGAAGCGGGCAATCGTTGTTTTGATCAGCGGGTCCCTGAAGAAACCAACCGCCGCATAGTTGACCACACAGCGGACATCAATCTGACGTATAGCACGATTGCAAGAGACTATTTACTTAGAGAGGGACTGCCCCCGGACCAGGTCATCAAAACAGGCAGCCCAATGTATGAAGTTCTTCATCACTATCTTCCGAAAATCCAGGCTTCCGAGGTGATGGAACGACTGGGATTATACAAAGAGCAATACTTTGTGGTGAGTGCCCACCGCGAAGAAAACATCGAATCAGACAAATCGTTTCACAAGCTGGTCTCGGCTCTAAACGCTGTAGCCGAGAAGTATGAGTTACCTGTTATTTTGTCAACCCATCCGCGTACGCAAAAACGACTGGATACGACTGGAGTACAACTGCACGAGTTAATACGCCCGCTGAAACCGCTTGGCTTTCTTGATTATGTGAAGCTGCAAATGTCGGCAAAGGCTGTCTTGTCTGACAGCGGAACAATCAATGAAGAATCCTCTATTCTCAACTTCCCTGCGCTTAATCTACGCGAGGCGCACGAGAGACCAGAAGGCATGGAGGAGACTAGTGCAATGATGGTTGGCCTTGAAGCTGAGCGGATTCTTCAGGGACTCGACATTCTCGAATCCCAATCACGTGGTGAGAAACGGCAGCTGCGCCTTGTAAGCGACTACAGTATGCCCAATGTCTCCGACAAAGTATTGCGGATAATCCATAGCTATGTGGACTATGTGAATCGTGTAGTATGGAAAAAATATTAATATTAAACTATAGGGCATCTGGGATCAGTATACTTTCTATATTTTGATTCCTCTTGCTGAAAGCTGCCTTTCTGAGTAGTGTTTCAGGAAGGTTTCTTTAATGACTTGGGTATTAGTTTACGGATAATCCAGTTACGCTATTGCCTGCAATCTAGGATGATCAAAGCCATGACTTTATACAATCTAATAAAAAAAGTTACACCTCCAAAGGCTAAACGATATATTAAAGCCGCTCTTTACGATAATAAATATATTAATTTTGCAAGAGTAACACTCGGCATCAGGCGTAATCGTTCGGAAAGTTTAATCAGGCTTTGGCAGTTTGCGGAGCAGAACCGTAGCGGCAAAGCCGAAAAGATTTATCAAAGACTATCCAGACTGGAACGAACCAACCTCACGAATTACACTCTATCAGCTTTAGCCACATTGCGGCTAAAAAATGCCGAAGGTGCTTGCGAAATATTTGAGCAGGGCATGCGGATTTATCCTGAAGATAATTGGTTAAGAATATACTATCTCCAGACTTGTGCTCATCATAATTACGTCCAACGTTATTTCAGGTTTATGCAGCAAATTTCAGGCGCAGAACTTACTAAAACTTCGGCAGCGGATTTCTATAAAGAGGTGATTAATGCGGGCATACCATTAAGCTTCTTGATTAATTATCATACAATTAAACAAGCTTGTACCCCTGATGAATTCAAATCACTGCAACAATACTTTATTTCACATATTTCAAAAAACCACTTCGATTTCCAAACTGCAAAAAGCGCCATTTACCTGGGAAAACATCTGGATATTGAAACTGAATTTTTCCAGAATATGTATGAAACTGCATGCAAATCATTTCATTCAAAAAAGGATTCCCAAAAAATACTCCATAATTTAAAAGTGATTGCCTCATTGTCTCTGCCCTTTATCCCCTCTGAAGAAGCAATCACGGAATTTATCGAATCATGTAAACAATTGGCATCCGAATCAATAACCCTTAATTCGCCATCCAAAGATTTGTTATTCGAATGGGGTTCCTGGCAATGCATATTCACATCTCCTGATGCCGGCGCCAGGCAATACCATCATGCAATGCGCGCACTGGAACGATTTTCGTTTTCTACATGGCCGGAACTTAATTATACAGCGTCACATGTCGTGGGGCAGCCGCCGACTTCGCGTAATCCCGCCAAAAAGATTAGAATTGGGTTTATCGTTTACGATTTCATGCCCATGATGTCTGGCTTGTTGCGCCGCCTGGATAAGAATTTGTTTGAAACTGTTTACCTGCGTCCAGGTAACGAGAGCAACTCTAACATTGCGAAAGGCTGGCTGGCCAGTACTGATAACATAGTTGAATTCCCTGCTGATGATACCAAACCCGCCATTAAAATTATTGCAGCTCAAAAGCTCGACATCATCGTTTCGGGGCCCAGCACCCTTTCAATGTTTTTCCCACTGATGGCCCGGCTTGCACACCTCCAAATGATTTTACTGGAACCAAACTGGACCAATGGGTTGACCAACTCGGATTATTACATTTCATGGCGGCCAGCAGAACCGGTTAAGCCAGATGAATTCTATCAGACTGCCGTGTCATATCTCGAGCACCCGCCTTATTGGATCGAAAGACCTGCACATACGGCCAGTACAACCCTCTCGGAAACGGAGCGAGACGAAATCCGCAAAAGACTGTTGAATTGCGGCCCTGAGCAGCATATTTATTTGTGCGCTAACACCCCTCCCAAGGTTCATCCACTAATGGATGAAATGTTCCATGACTTATTGAAGGCTGATCCTGATGCAAGAATTGCTATCCTCCGAAGCGATCTCCCTTCCGGTACAATTCTTAAAGCAAGACTTACTCAGAAGCTGGGGCAGGATATTAATCGATGTATTTTCCTGACTACTTTAACCAAACAGGATGCTCATTCGCTGTTAATGAGCGTTGATTGTTGTTTAGACTCGTTTCCTCTTTGCGGCATGTCTTCAAGTTTTGATGCGATGATGCTAGGCGTACCTGTAGTTACACTTCCCTTTGACATCCCCTTTGGTAAATGGACAGCCTCCATATATAACTACATCGGTGTTTCCGGGCTTGTTGCCAGTAATCAGAAAGAATATATTGAGTTGGCGATGCGTGTTGCCGCAGATAAGCTATGGCGAGAGCAAAAAATTCAGGAAATCAAGGAAAAATCTTCCCTGTATGTAGAAAGCGTAACGGCGTTTGAAGAGTTACAAAACTTCCTCATCAAGGCCTGGGAAAGGAAGCTGGCAGGTTTGCCACCCGCCAACTGGATAAACGGGGAGTGGCAGGGCCAATAAGTCATAGGCGCTTTGTGTTATGCAGCATTAGTAATCTTACTGCTAGCTGCTGCAGGTGAAACAAAGCGTCCGGCTTAAACATTAACTATCAACTTTTGATAATTGCTGCAGATTAATGCAGCAATAACCGTTTTTCTCAGAGCGAGGCAATTCTCCCAATTGCGGAGGCAAATAAGAACATCGGATAATAAGCCCTGGACTATCTATTTTAGATAAAAAGGGCTTGAGCCGACCGTTAGTCAAATCCTGACCGTACACGGATTCTGAAACATAAAGAACATGAATAGGATTCGGTACATTCTTAAATGCGAAATATGTCATGTGATCCACAACAAGATTTTTCACATTCTCAGAAGGCAGTTTACATTCCTTAGCGAGCTCGTTTAAGGTTTTGATGTGTTGGCTGGCACCAAATACAGGAATAGATAAATATTGTCCGGATATGTCTGCTGTCGTTGATTTGGAATTGAGGATCAAAACCGGTAAATAATTCCTGACGAGAATAGCCATTGAAAGCGATGCAAAAAGTATTAGTATTATTGAAACTGAATTGAAACGAGATACAAATCGCTTCTGAAGAGCAGCTAGCGGCAAGCTTAAAATGAGCATCAACGATAGGGGTAGCAGTTGACTTGCCCCATAGAAGTTCCAAATCCTGGTAAAAAACCAACTTCCAAGCGAGCCTAAAGCCAGCACTCCTCCTAACAAGATTGGCATGGTCACGAGACGTTTCAGCAAACAATAAATGAATAGGCCCAGCGCCCCTAAATGACTGCCGATAATAAGCAGATAAAGTAAGGTTTTGATGCCCAAATTAAGCCCTTGCGCTGCAACTCCTGACACTTCTGCACTGGGAAGCCAGGACGATTGGTAGTAGGGTTGAAAGACCAGATGATTAACTATTTTGGAAGGCACATCCTTCAAATTTAACAAACCCTCCTGAAAAAACGCGAGAGGAGACTCCCAAAGCAATGCTGGGGAGAGGGTATTAGACCCTAATATAGAATTCAACAAAGGAGTTTCTTCGCAATTTGCCATCAGATTAGCGATTTGGAAAGTTTTATACGCTAAAACCACAGGAATCAACACTAGAAGTACTTGCAGCGCGCGCGGCCCTTTGTCGCTGATATAATAGGCAACAGTCATCATAAACGGTAAGAAGAATATCGATTTAGGATGAATATAGAAAAAGCATGATGCGAGCACGACAAAAATAAGACCTGCCAGACATTGCATTCTTGCTGAGAAACTGTTTTTCCAGAAAAGGCAATATAGAAAACAAAGTAGAATTATAAATATCAGCGGTTGCTCAGATCGGGCCATTATGAAGTTGTAAGGCATAACACCCAGAGCCAGGCTCGCAGCAATCAGGGCGGCCAGGAAATAAGCTGCATTCAGTCGTGGTTTAATGGATTTAAAACACCAGTAGGCTATTCCCGACAACCACAAAAAGCCGATGACAAGACCACTGATGCGCAGACCCAAAGGTAGCAATTGTTTATACATTATTGAATAAACCAGTGCTGCGGGATAAAACACCCAGGATATTGCTACACCTGTCGACTTCTGACATTGAGAGAAAAGTGAAAGCGTTTTTCCTGATTCCTCAAAAAAGCGAGCTGTCGTCCATTTAGTAACCACTTCATCAGGGTATAAGGGCAAAAAAATACCGGAGATGAGAACCAGGCAATACAAACTAAGAAATAAATAGGGTAATTTTGCTAGAATGGTTTTATAAAAATGCGATAAATAAAGCGGTTGAAATCTATTGTTATTAATTATTTGAGACAATTTTCAGCCTTTTGAGGTTAGAGCCGAAGCACTAAAAAATGCGTTTTATCTTACAGAATAAGATTTGATATTACAACTTGAGGGTTTATAAACTATCCACCGGGATTGCAAGATATCGCCGGTGGAAGGTTTTTGAAAATTAACAGTAATTTTGTCAGTCCACTAATTCCACCAAAATTTCTGTCAGAGCAGATTCCTGCTCTGTTGATGACTTAGGTAATTGCTGTCCAGAAGAAATGTGCTCCAAAACTTTAATATGTTCATTAACCACATGAGTCCAGTTCCGGTGTCGTAATTGCTCAAAGGTTTTTGACTGGATTTCGAGTAGTTGTTGACGGTGTTGTATTGCCCATTCCATTTTATTGGCCATATCTTCCCAGCTATAGGGATCAAAAAAACTGAACTTTTGTAATACTGGATCGGTTAACACTTCCTCAGCAACTGAAATTCTTGACATTACGACAGGCGTTCCTACCGATAAGGCTTCTGTAAATGTAAATGGACACCCTCCCTCACTCAGGCTTGGATTGACAACCAAATCAGCAGATTTGTAAAAAGCAGCCAACTCCTCTACAGATAAGCCATGAAGGCAAAACACCTCTTTTTGCAGGGAATGCTTAATAATAAACTCCTGTACGCCTTTGAACGCTTTAGTATCACCGGTGAGAATCAGCTTATGAGGCCTAAGATTCTTCCTGAGAAGATGCACATAAGCCCTGAGCAGAGTAATTATATTTTTGTTCGGTCTGAATTGGCTGGCATAAAACAAAAACTTGAACTCGACATTTCTGAAATTCCTAATGTAGCTGTTTTTACTTCGCGATAATGCTTGCCCTATCAAATTATGACAATAGGCTCTGGATAAACTATCCGCTCTTTTTCCCTGCTCATGCATGGGCAACACGAAGGATTCCAGTGTAGAGGGTGCATGCTCAATCACGGCTATATTCTCTGGGTCGATTCCATAACGATCAACCAAAACCTTCCACTTGATAGTCTCACTGTATACGGCAAAATATTTTCCAGCGTAAATAGCAGATTCCAGAGCTTTAAAATTGTCCAGGAACCGATTGCCGCCAATATCACAAAATCCGATAGGAAATTCTGATAATACAACATCTGGAACACACATCAGTTTTGGACCCTGTATTCGATTAAAAGAGGGCCAGAATGCGGTGGGCGCATACCATGCACGAACCTGGGTTTGCTGGTCGATTACCTGATGCAGCTGCTGTATTTCAATTTCCTCCATTAATTTGAAAAGCTTAACGAGCACCCGGCTATCTTTTGGAGTATCCAGCCTTGAAACCGCCTGCTCTGTGCGTCTTTCAAAGGACTTGAACAGAGCGAGTTTCTTCAATTTCTTACCATCAAATGTCTTGTAAAGGTAGACGCCCAGTGCAACTACAAATGCGATAGCCACCAACGCAGGAAAGCACAATCCTAAAAGCATCAATAGCAAAACACCTGGATCGAAAATCAATTTCAGCAAAGAAGAAAATGTACGTGCCTGAACTAATTTTTTTGTACTGCGGCGAACAATCCTTAAGAACCTGGGCTTGATTTCAGTTTTAAAAATACGGCTCAAGCGACCCGATTTTTGTTTTCTTTTTCTTAAAGAGGAATAAAACTCATAACAGCGTAAAATGTAGGGTATTGAAGCGGGCGATACAATTTTAAAGTTATTCTCTGGTACATTCTCACTTTTAAACAATTCTATAAGCGATTGTCGCGACCAGCTCGGGCAGGCGATAATAAAACAAACGTCCTGGCGATCGGCTGCGCCCTTTAAAAAAGAAGCCAGATAACGTCCCAGGCCCTCATGTTTTAGATTAACAGTGGGAGGATAAGCTAAATATATTCCATAATATTTTACAGACATTCGCGTACCACCCTCCAATACTCACTAGCTAGTTTCTCAACCTGCCGCTCAGCTAATTTCGCGTCTGCTGGCAACAATTTCTTCATTGGCTGATAATTGTTCTCCATTTCTTTTAACCCGGCAGCCATTAATCCTGGATTATCAGGATTCATCCAGGTCAAATTTAAACTGAAAGTTTCGTTCATTTCACGCATTGCCGGATAATCACTGCTTAGCGAGGGAACGTTTAAACTGGCGGCCTCAACAACACTTCCTGTTCCATTGTCAATCCGGCATGGATGCCAAAGGAATTTAGCGCCTGCCAATTTATTCTGATACTCAAGTTCAGATAACTCACCCCAGAATATAATTTTTTCCTGTGAATTTTTAAGCGCTGAAATATTTTGACGAGTTTGAGTAGAAACTGTTTCTAAAATATCCTGGGCGTTTACCCCGGTTACATGACAGGCAAATTTTCCATCCAGGCGGGTGTAATAGATATATAATGCTGTGAGTGCATTCTCAAGGTTCTTGTGAAGTGCCTTATTGGTTGTCCAAAGAAAATAGGGTTGTTCCGGGATAGACCAGGATTCTTCTATCTTAAAGAAGTCCATCAGCATTGGAACCTGTTTCACTTTTTGAGGCTCTATTCCAAAATACTGGTGGACATCTTCTTTCGTAAATTGAGTGGTTACCAGCACCCCGTTCGCCTGGCGTACCGCCTCTATGCAACCAATGTCATCAGAAGGCAGGATGGCAGGGATATAGCGCTGAATACAGTCATAAATAATGTAAAGATTGGGTCGTATCGGCAGGAGAGGCAAGTTCATTCTGTCAGAAACTACAATCCAAAGATCACAGTCAAGCGAGTCATTAATCCCATCATCCGGCACACAATAGCTTCGGCTGGTAGGTTCCCAGTCGTCATAACCGGCATAGCGCATAGCACGCCTGGCTTCAGGGGACGACAGTATTTTCCACTGGTAGCTGCGCCGCTGCACGCCGGGAAATAATGTATCCCAGTCTTCTTCAGAATAGATACCTGGCTCATCAAGATGGAAAAAAACAACCTCAGCAGGCTCCTGCCACTCCCTGCTGCCCTGATATAATGCTTGTGTAATCAATTTGGCTGCTTTAAGAGTTCCGCCTCGGTACCCGATAGGCAGTATGACTGCAATTTTTTTGCGAGGAGCCAGTGTAAAAGCGGGTCTTTGCTGTTGTGGCTTACTTAACTCTTTTAAAACCTGGGTAAATGAATTGCGCCAGGCGGATTCACAATGTTTCCAACTAATCTGTTCGAGAATACTGAGCTGGGTTTTGCGAATCTCATTGATAAAGTCCCAGTCATCATTCAGGATTCGTTTTATTTTTTCCTGAGCTTCGCTAATGTTCAGGCATCTTCCAGGGAGATAAGAACCTCCGAGCTGGTCAAGCACTCCGCCAGCCATAAAGATCAATGGCATACCTGACTGGATTGCTTCCAGAGGATATTTGTGAAGGTATCTTTGCTCCTCGTTATAATAGAACATGACCCGCATTTCACGTAAATTTACTTTGTGTTCTGCTTTGGGCTGGAATCTTAGAATATTATTTGCATTTTTTGGCATAAATTGCTGTTCCCCGGCTATCACATAAGGGAAACCAGCAAAATCCTTGCTAAATTTTTCCTGGGTTTTCTTATTATAACTATTACGAGCCAGATCAGGACAAACAAAAAATATCGACTTGTCACTACCTTCCCATGACTCTGCCATCGCAGGTTCAGTTAAACCAACTGGCAGGTAGATTGCTCGTTTTTTAATATACTCGGGCTCATTAGCTTTGATATTTTCAAATGCTTCTCCGAACCAGAATCGGGAGCCGAGAGACCTTACCAGTCTTGGATTGCTGCAGCTGTTCAGCAAATGAAGATTTATAATACTGGAATAGGCAAGTTCATTCGGGATTCCGTAGGCGCGTAAAATCAGGGTCCCTTTGAATTGATTAACAAATCGGGATATCCCGGCCCCCCCCCAATGAATGAAAGCAATATCAAAATAGTCGTTTGCAATCGCAATCGCTTCGTCATCAGGAGTTGAATACCAGTCTGTGTGATTTAACAGGCTTATTTTTTCCTCAGGTATGCTTAAACCAGCATCTTCAGAATAATCAATAGCATCAGGAATGTGCGTGCAGGAAACTGGTGAGATTTTAGGTAAGTAAATTTCATGGATGCCTAGTGTTTTTAACATGGCAATCTCAAACTTTTTGGCGTCGGCGTCATGAATCAGCCACATCACTCTCACTGGTTTGTGACTCTCAGGTTGATGCTGGCTCGTTACACAATTTATTTGCATTTTACCTATCACTCATAATCATTCAATTTACGACAGCTGGCTTCCGGGGAGCTCCTGCGATGAGCGTATTTTTTTTGCCGGCGACCCTGCATACACACCGGGTTCGTGGATGTCTTTGATCACTGTGCTGCCAGCTCCAATAATCACATTATCGGAGATACTCACCCGATCACGGATAACTGCACCCGCACCGACAAATACAAATTTACCCACTGACACATATCCGGCTAAAACCGTATTAACCGAGATGTGACTAAAATCGCCCACTGAGCAATCGTGCTCGACGATTGCGCCTGTATTAATAATACATCCTCGTCCAATTGTGGCCTGTGGTCCGATGCTTGCCAAATGGCCCACAAAACAACCGCTACCGATCGAGGCTCCCAGAGACAGATTACTTTTTGGTGAGATTATCGAAGCAATCTGCCATTGTTTCTTAATTGCCTGATTCATTTGTTGCTCGCGTCGGCTGTTATCTCCTGAAGCTAAGCAGCAATCCCGAGTTTGATCAGGATAAGTATTGAATACCGGGAAATTGATAAACTGCTCTTGAGGCCGGGCGTTTGAGTCAACAAATACCAATTGCCTGTAACCAGCAGAAAACGCCACATCAGCAACGCTTCTGGCATGTCCGCCATATCCCATGACCACAAGCAGGATGTTAGATTTATCCATACTTAGGCAACGCTAAGCTCATTTATTTGGTGGTAGAAGGCAATAGCCTTGGTTATTTCACCATCAAAAACAAGCTCGCCATGATGGAAAACAAGCCCTCTCTCACATAGATTTTTTAATGCGGAAAAATCATGGGACGCTAAAACAAGAATTTCTGCTCTTTCAATCAGACTGTGTATACGGTCTTTCGCTTTGAGCATAAAATTTGCATCCCCAGCACCAATGACCTCATCCAGCAATAAGATATCGCCACCTACCGTTGTCGAAATCGCGAATGCCAGGCGAACCTGCATCCCTGCCGAATAGGTTTTGATCGGATAGTCTATAAACTCGCCCAGTCCAGAAAATTGAACGATTTCCGCTTCTTTTTCTTTCATGAATCGTGGCGTCAAGCCTAACAGCAGACCACGATAGAGAATATTTTCGCGGCCTGTCGCATCAGGCTCAAATCCTAAACTTAAATCGAAAAGTGAGCGGATCTGACCGCAGACATCCAGCTTTCCAGATGAAATTGGGTAAAGTCCGGCTACAGTTTTTAAAAAGGTGCTCTTGCCAGCACCATTATGGCCAAGTAAGCCAACACGCTCACCCTGCTCGATAGTCAGGCTCACATTTTTCAATGCATGAATATCTGACATCAAATGTTTATTTTGTTTTGGTCTGGCGAGTTTACTCAGTAAGGACTTGAGCGAACGCTCCTGATAGGCGACAGAGGAATACACCAGGTTCACATTTTCCAGTTTGATATAATTTTTTCTCATAAATAAAATATCACTCGACGTTCTGATTTTCGACCGACCAGCACCGCTAGGCAAAAGAAAATAAATGCTGCGCACAGACAAGCCAGATAGTTAGTAAGCGTTGGCCACTTGCCTTCCAGCACAGGAGCACGGATTATTTGCAGCAGATGGTATACCGGATTGTAATCAACCAGCCCTCCAAGCCCGCCGCTACGAAACATTTTTTCTTCAAAATAGACAGGTGAGATAAACCAGATCATCTGTAAAATTAATCCCATTGCATGTGGAATGTCTCTGAATCTTGGCCCCAGATAAGCCAGCAGGCTCGCTAATGGCCAGACAATTAATGCGAGTATTGGAAAAAATGTGAAAATGGCCAGCCAACTCAAGCCAAAATTTTCAGGCATCACTACAACAGCCCAAACCCACAGTACTGTACTGGCCAGCGCCAACACAATGATGTTGCATAAAAGCAGGCGCAGGGTATATATGGCCAGAGGATGCCTGCATTGCTTAATATAGGCATCAGCCTGTACAAAAGCGAGGGAGCCGCCAGTTAAGGTGGAGCCAATAAACTCCCAGACAATCAAGCCTGACAGAATATATGGCGCATAGCGTGTAATATCGATATGAAATAGTCTGCTGAATACCAACGACAAAAGTATAGTCATCCCCAATGGTTGAATAATTGACCACAAAATACCCATTGATGAACGACGCCACCGTGATCTTAAATCAGAAAGAGCAAGATGTGACCAAAAATACCGGGATGACCAAATGCCTTTTAAATAATTATTCATAAACAATCTTTTTTAACCAGTTTTTATCAAAACTGACTGCAGAGCAGTTCAATAAATTGATGTAAATGACTAGTGCAGAATAATACGCTAGTTATGGTGATAAATAAAGCAATTCATTATGACCAGTTATTATACAAGTCCCTGCTTATATCAAAAAAAAGACCTTATGATTTCACAGATATAAGCCACATCCTTATACTCAAGCATCGGGGAGCTAGGCAAATTTATCCCGCGTTCAGACAGCGATTGAGCGACCGGAAACTCTCCTTTTGCAGCACAGTGCGGTAGCTGATGCGATGGATGGAAGAATGGCCGTGTTTCTATGCCTTTGGCTTTCATGAAATCGCGAAGCGGCTGGCGTTGGTTTGCATCATCAACGATAATTGAACACATCCAGAAAGAATGTCGCGTATTTTCCATTTCTTCATGTGAGTACAAAGGCAAATCGACCAATCCTTCTTTATACCAGGCAGCGATTTCGCGTTTTTTAGCGAGAATTGCATCTGCTTGTTCCAATTGGGCCAGGCCAATTGCAGCACAAATATTGGTCATCCGATAATTGTAGGCCACGATATTATGCCAGTACTCGCGTTCCGGAGAAACGCCCTGATTTTTAAGATGACAGGCGCGCTCATGCAATGCTTTCGTTTTGCAAAGGACCATACCGCCTTCGCCGGTGGTAATCGTTTTATTACCAAAAAAACTAAAAGTAGCCACATCACCAAAGGTACCCACATGCTGACCCTTATAAAGCGTGCCAAAGGCTTCTGCACAATCCTCAATTAAATACAGCTGGTGCTCTTTGCAGATAGCAGTCAGTTGATCCATTTCGCAGGGCAGGCCATAAAGATGCACGGCCATCACTGCTTTGGTACGTGGTGTAATTTTACGGATAACATCCGCAGGATCAATTTGCAGGCTTGGCTCTAATGAATCGACATAAACCGGTGTGGCGCCAGTCTGGAGAATGGTATTCACTGAGGCAACATAAGTCAGTGTAGGCACGATTACTTCGTCACCTTCACCCAAGCCCAGCGCTTCCAGGGCCAGGTGAATAGCTACGGTGCCATTGGAAACAGTGGTTGCATAGGGCGAGCCGGTATACTCTGCAAAAGCCTTCTCAAATCTGGAAATGAATTCACCCTTGGAGGAGATCCAGGTGGAATCCAGACATTGATTAACATATTCTTTCTCACGACCACTAAAATACGGTTGATAGACTGGGATCATTCTGTGTTCACCTGCTAAACATTATTCATTGAAATTGGTATATTTAAAACCGTGCTGGCGCATCAAATCATCGCGTTGGGCTTCTTTCAAGTCTTCACTCATCATCTCAGTGACCAATTCTTCAAATGTCGTTTTAGGCTCCCAACCTAACTTCTCTTTTGCTTTAGTGGCATCACCAAGCAGAGTTTCTACTTCAGCAGGCCGGAAATAGCGTGGGTCCACCTCAACGATACAGCGGCCGGTTTTGGCATCGTATCCCTTTTCCTGCTCGTTCTCGCCTTCCCATTGAATGTCAATCTCTATCTTTCTGGCTGCAATTTCAACAAATTCGCGTACAGAATGCTGCTTTCCAGTGGCAATCACGAAGTCTTCCGCTTGATCTTGCTGTAGCATCAGCCACTGCATTTCCACGTAATCACGAGCATGTCCCCAGTCACGCAAGGCGTTTAAGTTACCCAGATAGAGTTTATCCTGGAAACCCAGTTTTATTCTTGCCAGAGCGCGGGTAATTTTACGAGTAACAAACGTTTCTCCGCGAATAGGGGATTCGTGATTGAACAAAATCCCGTTGCAAGCATAGATCCCATACGCTTCTCGGTAGTTTACAGTCATCCAGTAAGCATAAAGTTTGGCAACTGCATAGGGGCTTCGTGGATAGAAGGGCGTAGTTTCACGCTGAGGAACTTCCTGCACTAATCCGTACAGCTCAGAGGTGCTCGCCTGGTAAAAGCGGGTTTTTTTCTCAAGGCCGGTAATTCGTATTGCTTCAAGCAGTCTTAATGCGCCCAGAGCATCTGAATTGGCGGTGTACTCAGGCTCTTCAAATGAGACAGCGACATGGCTTTGCGCTGCCAGGTTATAAATTTCATCCGGCTGTACTTGCTGCACAATACGGACAAGGCTTGAGGAATCCGTTAAATCACCATGATGCAAGGTTAAATCATAACCTTTGCAATGAGGATCATGGTACAGATGGTCGATACGCGCTGTATTAAACAAAGAAGATCGACGTTTGATACCATGAACTTCATAGCCTTTTGCCAATAGTAATTCAGCAAGATAAGCTCCATCTTGTCCAGTGATACCAGTAATTAATGCGACTTTCTTTTGCATGCTATTTCCTCAACCACCATTTCGTATTTGTTGCTAATTAAAAAACGTGAGCTAGTCTGCGTGGATTAATGACTCCACTTCACGTACCCGTTCGTTAACCAGAGAATGACAACCACGCGATTCAATATTAAGACGTAATAAGGGCTCAGTATTGGAGGCGCGAATATTCATTCGCCACTGACTGAACTCAAGACTTAAGCCATCGGTTCTATCGACATGAGGAGTTTCTTCTCCGGTCTTTGCATTTAAGTAATAATTTAACACCCTTTCAAGAACCGGTTTCACATCGGTAACCTTGTAATTTAGTTCGCCGCTGCAGGGATAAAGCGACATTCTTTCCTTGACCAGTTGCGATAATGTTTTACCTGTTCTCGATAATAACTCAAGAACGAGCAGCCAGGGGATCATCCCGCTATCACAATAGGCAAAATTCCGAAAATAATGATGGGCGCTCATCTCGCCGCCGTAAATGGCATTCTCCTGCCGCATTCTTTCTTTAATAAAGGCATGCCCCGTTTTACTTTGGATAGCCAGACCACCGGCATTGCTCACCACATCGATGGTATTCCAGGTGAGTCTGGGATCATAAATGATTTTTTCAGCGGGATATTGTTTAAGAAAGGTGGCGGCCAATAACCCCACTATGTAATACCCCTCAATAAACTGGCCTTCTTCGTCAAAGAGAAAACAGCGGTCAAAATCACCATCCCAGGCAATACCCATTGCCGCCTGGTGTTGCTTTACCGCATCAGCGGTTGAGGAACGATTTTCCGGCAGCAGGGGATTAGGAATACCATTGGGAAAATGTCCATCCGGCTCATGATTAATCTTGATAAACTGAATGGGGATACTGCGTTGCTTAAAACGCTTTTCCAATTCATCTATCACATGACCTGCTGCACCATTTCCGGCATTGACCACCAATTGGCAAGGCCTTATCGTCTGTAGGTCAATATATTCAAGCAAATGATCGCAATAGGCCTGCAATATACTTTGCTGTATGCAGCTTCCTTTTCTGGAAGGAGTAGTGAATTCACTCTGTTCAGCAAGGCGTTGAATTTCTCTAAGCCCGCTATCGCCGCTAATTGGCAGCGCTTTGGGTCCGACCATTTTCATGCCGTTATAATTCATAGGATTATGGCTGGCCGTCACCTCGATGCCGCCATCGACATCCCAGTGAAATGATGCGAAATAGACTTCTTCGGTGCCGGTCAGGCCTAAATCAATAACATCCGCACCGGCATCATTAATTCCTCGGATGAGTGCCGCCTTTAGAGATTCTGTCGACAGCCGGATATCACCGCCAACTACCAGACGTTTGGCATTCAGAAACTGCGCAAAGGCCCTGCCAATGCGATAAGCAATTGACTCATCAAGGTCAATACCCAGTTGCCCGCGTATATCATAGGCTTTAAAACAGGTTAAAGCAGTCATTACACTCGCCCATAATTATCTTCAAATCGGATAATATCATCTTCCCCGAGATATTCTCCACTTTGAACTTCAATCATGACCAGATTCAGCACCCCAGGATTTTCCAAACGATGCCGATGTCCTGCGGGGATGTAAGTGGACTGGTTCATTCCCACCAGCATTTCCTGATCGCCATTAACAACTTTTGCCATACCGCTGACCACAATCCAGTGCTCGCTGCGATGGTGGTGCATTTGTAAACTTAAACTGGCACCCGGTTTTACTTCGATGCGCTTGATTTTGAAATTGGTACCTTCTTCCAATACGGTGTAAGTACCCCAGGGCCGATGAACCGTACGGTGCAATTTATGCGTTTCGTGACCTCGCGCCTTTAGTTCAGCATAAACATGCTTTACATCCTGGGCACGTTGATTATTCGCGACCAACAGGGCATCCGGTGTATCAATGATAATTAAATCATCTACACCAACAGCTCCTACCAAACGGTCATTACTCTGAATATAACAATTACTGCTTTCATGAATTAACGCCTGGCCTTCAACGCGGTTTCCTGCTTCATCAGGTGTTGATAAATCGCCGATTGCCCGCCAGGAGCCGATATCGCTCCAGCCAATATTGCAAGGCACTACTGCGACTTTTGAATTATGCGATGCTGGCTCCATTACCGCATAGTCTATGGAATTATCGGGTACTTCAGCGAATAAGGCAGAGTCAAGATGAACCTGCTCCGAACCCTGGCTAACATCATGCCTTGAAGCTGAAATGCAGCTGGCCGTTGCCTGTAATATTTCGGGACAAAACTGTTCTAATGCTTCCAGTATGCGGCCTGCTGTGAAGCAAAACATACCCGAGTTCCACAAATAATTACCAGAATCGATAAATGCCTGGGCATTTTCTTTTGATGGTTTTTCAACGAAACGGTTTACTGAATAGCCTTCCGGTTTGCCTTCCTGCGTCTTAAGATTAATCGGCTCAGTAATATTGGCTTCAATGTAACCATAGCCCGTTTCCGGATGATTGGGCTCAATACCAAACGTAACCAGATGACCTGCCGCTGCCAGCATGCTTGCCTGGGCAACTGCTGTCTGAAAAGCATCCTGATTATCAATCAGATGATCCGCTGCCAAAACCAGCATAACAGCATCATCCCCGTATTTTTTAGCAATCGTCAGTGCAGAAGATGCAATCGCTGCGGTGGTATTTTTACCAAAAGGCTCAAGAATAAATGAGGTATAAAGCGACTCACTGTTGACTTCGCGATAAACATCCTGAGTTTTGAAAAATAACTCACGATTGGTAACCGTCATTATTTCTTTAACACCAGGAATCAAAGCGCCGCGTATAAATGCTTTTTGTAATAAACTTTGGCCGTCACTGAGTTGAATAAAAGGCTTGGGATGTAATTCACGCGAAACTGGCCATAAGCGGGAACCAGCTCCTCCGCATAAAATTGTTGGTATTATTTGCATTAAATCCTCACTGAAATCCTGAAAACTTCGGGGCGAATAGTCTGTTGGCATGCCTTTGTAAAACGCTGCATATAAAGATTTTCTCGGAGTTTACCCTAGTCCTTGGCAGAATGGAACCTTAACCCCTTGGTTAAATGATGAGCTCTCGATAGATATTGGCATAATCAGCAGCCATTTTATCTGCTGTGAAATGTTTAAGATAGCGGCTTCGCGCATTTTCTCCCATTGCAGCAGCTCTTTCCGGGTTACTCCACAACTCAGTTAAAGCCTCTTTTAACTTCAAGGGGTTTTCTGGCGGAATAACGAGGCCAGTTTCCTGATGCTGATTGATAAAGCTGGTCCCTGAACCGATTTCACAGGAAATTAATGGTTTGCCAGCCATCGCCGCCTCAAGAAGGGAAATCCCGAATGCTTCCGAGCGTAAATGGGAGGGAAATACGAAAGCGTAAGAAAGCTTAAGCAAGGCCATTTTATCTTCGTCTTCCAGGGCACCCGCAAAATAAAGCTGTTTTAAACCAAGCGATTCTGCCTGCTGTTTCAATGCGGCTTCTTCAGGTCCGCTTCCCACAATGACAACCGGATAATCCAGATCTTTCAACGACATCAATAAGGTATGCAGACCTTTATAATAGCGAAGCATTCCTACAAACAGAAAAAAGCGCTGGCCTAACCGTTGCCGCCAAAAGTCCAGTTTCTCCTTAGCAGGAAGAGGATACATCGATTCATCGAGTCCGATAGGTATAATGCTGGTTTTTTCTTTATAACGATTAAGCACCTCACTTGTTGCCAGATAATTTGGCGAGGTAGCAACTATTCGATCGACTCGTCCTAAAAAAGCATGCATTAAAGGCTGATAAAGTTTTAACAGATTTTTTTGCCGGACGATATCTGAATGATAGGTGACCACCGTTGGTTTTTTTATCCGTGAGGCAAAATGCACCACATCCATAAACGGCCATGGAAAATGATAATGGATAACATCGGCTGCATTGGCTAGCAGCCGGAAACGCTGGATAGCTGAAAATGAAAATCCGGTCGAAGCCAGTTGAAAGTTCAGCGGGGCACGATGAACCCTATGACCTGCAAACTCGGTAGTGCCCGCCGTCTTGTCTTTGCTTAAGGATAATACTTCACTGGAAACGCCTTGGGAGCTCACGCTATTAATAAGCTGATAGATAAATTGCTCCACCCCACCCTTGCTGTCAGTAATATAGGTCTTGTAAAAATGAAGGACGCGCATTCCAACCTGCTTTACCTGGAAATAATCCCGAATTGTAAAAGGCTAAGCCGTTTCTGTAAAGCTAACAGCTTTTTATGCGGTCATTGCGAGGGGTGTTACGTAAATGAAGATAAGCACAAAAAATCGTCTTTGCGAGCGTTAGCGAAGCAATCTCCTTACTTTGTTCAAGGTTCGATCTGGATTGCTTCACTAACGTTCGCAAAGATACAGGTTTCAAGTCAATTATTGCTTATCAAAAAGCGCAGCCTTCTGTGCTTTGGTCAGGCGCACATTTAGCTCCCAGCTGCCGTCCTCATTGATGCTTTCCGATTTAACCGCATTTAACTGATATAAACTGGCTCGAAGTTTGGCCTGATCAGGTGCAAGACGAAGCATTTCATCAGTGACCTGGCCATGCAAATGAATTGCGATCGCCTCGCGCAATCCATCTAGTCCAATCCCGGTTTTAGCGGATAACCATACTTTGCTGCCTTCCGCTTGCTGGTCGACTCTGGGTGTCCAACCCTCTTGCTGATCAATTTTGTTAAAAACCTGAATTATAGGAATATCATCTACCTCTATCTCAGCCAAAACCTGTTCTACAGCCGCGACATTTTCCCGCCAGATAGGATCAGCGATGTCAACTACATGCAGTAAAAGATCTGCTTCCTGTGTTTCCTCCAGCGTGGCGCGAAAAGCCTCCACTAGCTGATGCGGCAGATCGCGAATGAAACCTACGGTGTCGGCCAGAATAATGGACCCTGAGCCCGGCAGATCGACCTTACGCATTGTGGGATCAAGCGTTGCAAACAGCTGATTGGCTGCATAGATTTGTTCACCCGTTAAGGCATTGAATAATGTTGATTTTCCAGCGTTGGTATAACCCACCAGCGAGACGGTCGGCATTGCTGCTTTTTGTCTGGCACGTCGGTTTTGATCACGGCTTCGCCTTACTTTTTCCAGACGTTTGTTAATATAGCGGATTCGTTCACGCAGCAGCCGTCGGTCAGTTTCGAGCTGGGTTTCCCCAGGGCCCCTTAAACCAATTCCCCCTTTCTGACGCTCCAAATGGGTCCATCCGCGAACCAGCCGAGTCGACAAATGCTGCAATTGGGCGAGCTCAACCTGCAACTTTCCCTCAAATGTTCGAGCGCGCTGGGCGAAAATATCAAGAATCAAACCACTGCGATCAACGACTCTGCATTGAAGCAATCGCTCAAGGTTTCGCTCCTGAGAAGGAGAAAGCTCATGATTCACCAGCACCAGTTCCGCCTTGTGCTCTTCCACTTGTTGCTGAATTTCTTCTGCCTTACCCAAGCCAACATAATATTTCGCTTCAGGTACTGCTCTGCTGCCAGTAACAACTGCAACCACCTCAGCTTTTGCTGAAGTGGCCAGCTCTTTAAATTCCTGTAGCGCTCTTTCTGCATTTAATTCAGGAAGAGCCAATTGCACGAGAATGGCACGTTCGCCAGCTTTAGGTCGTTCAAACACTCAGTACTACCATTAATCAAAGTCTTTATTTTATCAGTCTGCCATATTTTCATCTTCCTCACCAGCAGGAATTTTAATCATCCGGGCAGGAACAACGGTTGATATGGCATGCTTATAAACCATTTGCGTCACCGAATTCTTCAACATTACAACATATTGATCGAATGAATCCACAAGCCCATGCAGTTTAATCCCATTAACCAGAAACACGGACACTGGTACTTTTTCTTTGCGTAGTTCATTCAGAAATGGATCTTGCAGTAAGGAATTTTTAGACATTGCCCTCTCCTTATTATTATTATTGAGGCCAACAACACTCAATACTGATGTCGACCCCTCAAAAAAAAACTTTAATTTTTTTCATTACATCTGTTGTTGATTAAGTTACTATTTATTCGCCCGTCAGAATGACAGTATGAACAAATCGGGGCAGTACCCAACTATAGAAGGAGTTTTACATGCAATTTTCTAAAGAAGCGCTTGCCGGTCTGGCAGATAAATCACAGGATGCATATGCTGCACTTTTTAATGATGGATCCATAGATCAACCTGAAAACCACGCTGTAATGAATGAGCTGGACGATGAAACACAGCGTTTAATTGCCATTAACGTCATTCGTAACTGCCCGAAGGAGCAATTGAGCAGTCTCACTCCAAGAACTCAGGCGTTGCGCGCAACTGCAGCAAATCCCTTTGCCACAAAAATACAGGATGCTTATCACGTATTTGATCGGGTCAATGTTATTACAGATAAACCCCATATTGCTTATAAGGCCTGGGCACAAAACTTCAAGCCAGAAACATTTCACGCCAATGCTGATTTTGCCAATGAACTATTGGGCGATAATAAATCTCAACAGGAAAGAGCTCAGTTACTTGCTGAAAAAACACCCGGTAACAATTTGTACTCATTAATAAGAAATGTAAAAGCTGCTTTCCCGGAAACCCAGGTAGTAAGGGGCGCTTTAGGAACTAGTAAACATAGCTTTGCTCAACATGTTAAACGTGCATTGCAGGCAGCTGACCACATTGATTCTTTAGCGACTTGTAAAGAAGACAGCGAATTAGTTACGCATTTGGAGAAACTGACCAAGCATTTTGCAACTTATCCCAATGTCGGCACTCGACCTATTATTACTAGTGCGAAGGAAGATCTGGCAAACCGCATCGCCGGCATGAATTTAGCAAATCGTGCAGCAGCCTGTAATCACTTAACTGCGCTTTGTCCAAAGGAGGGCTCTAATATATTTACTGAAATTGCCGACCTGGTGAAGAACAAGGTACGAGCAGCTCATGATCATAGCGAAGACGCCGATTTTGCAACCTCTCGTCAAGGCAAAGATGCGGCTTCTAAATCCGATGCGCCCGACTCTCCTAAATTGGTGAACCCTGGAAAACTCAAATGCGGTATATTTGGAGGTTGTTCTACTTCTAAAGCCGAAGACAATGGCGACTATTATTCGGACAGCGATACAGAAGAAGAGAAAAAGGGATCTTGCTGGAGCTGGGGTCAGTAGCTACTAGTCGGGTTCTTTACTGACACTGTTTTGAGATATTTCTTACAGCAGCGTCATCATATAACCTTAGGAGTAAAAATCAGATTTAAGTATACTTAAATTAAAGGGATGACAGGGATTGTCTGACAGGAAGTCAGCGAAGGGACCAGCACATGGAATGTGCTTCGCCGCAAGGATGTGGCTTTTTTCTTTTATATTATACTGAAGTATTCTTTTTTTTCTAAAATTATCTATTCTTAATTATTCAATTTACTTTTTGTTGAACTATAAAGAACACCTGAAATTTCATCGCAGGCATACAGCATTCAACTTAAGAGAAGCACTCAAAATATTTATTACTCAGAGGTAAGAATAAGGGTAAAGATCAACCCTCACCCTAGCCCTCACTGCCTTTAAGTTAAGGAATCCTCATAGGTTGGACTCTTGGCCCACGCAAAGAGTTGAACCACTCCAGAACTCAATGTTGTGCCAAGGGCACAACCTACATGCAATCGCAGAATTTCCTTAACTTAATGGCAGCCTAGCCCTCTCCCATCTAGGGAGATGGGATTTATCGTAGATTTACGTTTTTATGTGCAGGATTTGGAAATAAAATGTGTAGAGAAAATCAACTTGGGAAGTGGAGCTTAAAGTCCTCTCTCCCTTAGGGAGAGAGTTAGAGAGAGGGTTCAAATCAACCTACTCATATTTATCAAACATCAATATTTTCAGCTTCCAATGCATTGGATTCAATAAAGTCACGTCGTGGCTCTACCTGATCTCCCATTAAGCAAGTAAATATTTCATCCGCCGCTACTGCATCTTCGATACTTACTTGCAGCATACGCCGTACTTCCGGATCCATTGTGGTTTCCCACAATTGCTCAGGGTTCATTTCACCCAATCCTTTATATCGCTGTATAGTTTGACCGCGCTTGGCTTCCTCCAAAATCCATGCCAGAGCTTGCTCAAAGCTCTCTACAGCCAGGGATTTTTCCCCTCGCTTTATTTCAGCCCCTTCTTCAATCAGGTTTGCCAGTTTAGAACCTAATTGAATGATTTCACGATAATCCTTGGAGAAGAAGAACTCGGCATTAAGAATAATATGAGAATCCATACCGTGCTGAGTAACAGTAACACGAGGTAAATGATGATCACTTTCTGTATTATGAATAACATCGACAGAATAGTGATGAGTTTTCGCGCCAATTTGCTGCAAACTCTGATGCAACTGATTAGCCCAATTATTGATGACTTCATGATTATTAAAATCATCAGCATGCAGGCTAGGCAGATAGGCAATCCGTTTAAGGATATCGGCACTGTAACGTCTAGAATGGCGTTTGATAATTTTTTCAACACGTCTAAATTGCATTACCAGATCTTCTAGCGCCTTGGATGTAATCGCTGGTGCATCTGTGCCTGGAGAAAATGATGCACCTTCAAGGGCACTTTGGGTTAAATAATCATTAAGCGCTTCATCATCTTTTACATATTGTTCCTGTTTGCCGCGTTTAACCTTGTATAGAGGAGGCTGAGCAATATAAATATAACCTCTTTCAATCAATTCTGGTGTTTGCCGATAAAAAAACGTCAAAAGCAGCGTTCTGATATGCGAACCATCGACGTCAGCGTCGGTCATGATGATAATACGGTGATAACGAATTTTGTCGGGATCATATTCATCAGGGCCAATTCCACAGCCTAAGGCAGTAATCAGAGTAGCTACTTCCTGAGAGGAAAGCATTTTATCAAAGCGTGCCTTTTCCACATTGAGAATCTTGCCTTTTAATGGCAGGATTGCCTGGAATTTTCGATCTCTTCCCTGTTTTGCAGAGCCGCCCGCAGAATCTCCCTCAACGATATAAAGTTCGGAATGCGCTGGATCTTTTTCCTGGCAATCAGCCAGCTTTCCAGGAAGGCCGGCAATGTCTAGCGCCCCTTTTCGACGCGTCATTTCACGTGCTCGTCGCGCAGCTTCTCTTGCTCTGGCAGCATCAATGATTTTACCGACAATTGACTTGGCAATTGCGGGATTCTCTAATAAAAAGTCATTTAATTTTTCGGCAACCAGTGATTCAACAGCCGCTTTGACTTCTGAGGAAACCAGCTTGTCTTTAGTCTGTGAAGAAAACTTGGGATCAGGAACTTTTACTGACAATACTGCGGTTAATCCTTCTCGCGCGTCATCACCAGTAGTGGTGATTTTAGCTTTTTTGGCAAAACCTTCATTCTCAATGTAGTTATTCAAGGTTCTGGTTAATGCAGCACGAAATCCTGCTAAATGAGTGCCGCCATCCCGCTGCGGTATATTATTTGTAAAGCAAAAAATAGTTTCCTGAAATGAATCATTCCATTGCATGGCCAATTCGATTTGAATATTGTCTTTTTCTCCAGTCAGAGAAAATACGATTGGCATAATCGGAGTTTTATTGCGATTCAAATGCTCAACGAATGCTTTTATACCCCCCTCATAGCGGAATGTATCCTGTTTTTGTGTTCGTTCATCAAAAAGATGAATACAAACGCCAGAGTTCAAAAAGGACAGCTCTCGCAGACGTTTAGCCAAAATATCATAATGGAATTCAATATTGGAAAATGTATTTGCACTTGGTTTAAACCACACTTGAGTTCCTGTTGAACTCGCTTCACCTGTTGCGGTAAGCGGAGCATCGGGAACGCCATTACGATAATGCTGTTCATGTACTTTACCATGGCGACGTATCAGCAGATGCAGCTCTTCGGATAATGCGTTAACCACCGAAACACCCACGCCATGAAGACCGCCTGACACTTTATAGGAGTTGTCATCGAATTTACCACCGGCATGAAGTACAGTCATAATGACTTCGGCGGCAGATCGTCCTTCCTCTTTGTGGATATCCACGGGAATCCCTCGCCCATCATCTTTTACAGTGATCGACTCGTCTGCATGGATGCGCACATGGATTTCCTTGCAATGGCCAGCCAAGGCTTCGTCAATTGAATTGTCAACTACCTCGAAAACCATGTGATGCAGTCCCGTGCCATCATCGGTATCACCGATGTACATGCCTGGACGTTTTCTGACTGCATCTAATCCCTTCAAAACTTTAATATTCGATGAGTCATAACTAGCATCAACACTCATAAAAGATTCCT
Organism: Legionella sp. 16cNR16C; assembly: GCF_021297775.1. Lineage (NCBI taxonomy): Bacteria > Pseudomonadati > Pseudomonadota > Gammaproteobacteria > Legionellales > Legionellaceae > Legionella > Legionella sp. 16cNR16C. The sequence continues at coordinate 1,114,308 of NZ_JAJTMX010000003.1, read as the reverse complement.
CTACATGCCGTTGTCGCAAAAATGAAATTATAGCATTAAATCGTTCTTCTTTACATGCCTGGATTAGAATGTTCCGGATATTATTGATATTTAAGTCTATCTTCTTTGTTTCACGTGAAACATTAGACAAGGTTCTAGCTTAGAATGATTTCTTTACTGTCCAGTTTCTTCCACTGCTCAGACGGAAGATCATCGGGCTTAGCTGTAATAAAAAACTGATTAGGGGAGCCACTAATATATTGCATTATATTATCGAGATGAAAACGGTCCAATTCAGAACTTAGATCATCCATAAGAAGTATGCAGGATTTATCTAACAAATCGATTTGAGCAAATTTTAGTGCCAGTAAAAGAATCTTCTGCTGGCCGCGTGAGAAATAAGATTTTGCCTTGAGGCTGGTATCGTCTGACTGAATGACAATGTCTGCATTATGAACTCCATACTGTGTAAATTGACGATAAAGATCACTGCTATAGCTTGAATCCAGTACTGACTCTAAGGAGCGTCCCTCAGCCTTCTTATCCCAACCTTTGTAATAGGAAACAGATGCATTGATTTGAGATAACTCACTAAGCCTCGTATTGAATTGAAGACGAAGCCTATCGAAATAACGTAAGCGATGCTGATGAATCAATTCAGCCAAATCACTCATTAGCTTATTCCATGGATAAAGCAATTCAGGCTTGGCTGATTGCTTAAGTAAGGCATTACGTTGTTTTAAAGCCTGATGGTAATCCCTCCAAACATTAAAATAGGAATGTTCCACGTGAAACACACCCCAATCAAGAAGCTCACGACGATAAGAAGGTCCAGCATCGATAATTTGGAAAATTGTTTGATAGAAAATCTGACAAGCGAGGAAACTAGCTAATTGACTGGCAGACAAACAGGGCTGGTGGTTAATTCGGGCAGTACTGGTGCCACGGAGAATCTTTTTGATACTAACAGTTTGTTCATCAGAAGTTCTAGCAAAAACGATGGTTTCCCCCTGACCTAATGTAACCAGGCTAGCGGTTTCGCGTGTTCTAAATGAATGGCCAGTTGATAACAGGTGAATGGCTTCGAGCAAGCTCGTTTTACCGCTGCCATTCACACCGCGAATAATATTGATATGAGGATGAAGATTAAAATGTGAAGAATCGAAATTACGTAAGTGATGAATTGATAATTCGGCTAGCTTCATAACTTCATAGGCATAATGATGTATTGATAATATTCGTCAGTCAGTGATTCAACCAAAATACTTCTATCGGTATTGGACATGGATAAACGAACATGACTATCTGAAATGAAATTTAAAACATCAAGTAAGTAACTCGCATTAATCCCGATTTTTAATTCACTGCCATCGACTTGGGCTTCCAATTGCTCACGCGCCTCCTCCTGTTCCTGATTATTAGCAATCAAGGTTATACCGGCGCCGGGTTGAATATGCATCAAAACCGCACGTGACTTTTCATGTGCAAGAATGACTATGCGCGACAAAGCTCGCTTCAAGGGATCTTTTTCTATAAGCACGAATTTATCATTATCCACAGGAATCGCTTTCATGTAGGGAGGGTAACGCGCTTCTATTAATTTTGAAGTAAAGGAATATACAGAGGTGTTCAGTCGAAAATGTGACTTGCCCGCCATTACAGTAACGGTCTCGTCTTCAATCGAATTCAGCAGACGCAGCATTTCCTGAATACCCTTTCTTGGAAGCAAAAATCGCTGGTCACTAATACCTGTATCACACTCATACTTGCAAATCGCCATGCGATGACCATCGGTAGCAACGCTGGTAATTAATGAAGGATCGACATTGAATAATAGACCATTCAGAAAAATCCGCACATCTTGCTGAGACATTGCAAAATGAGTCGATTGAAAAAGATGGATTAAGGCTGTTCGTGCAATAGAAAACTGAAATTCTGATTGTTCCTGATTGCAAGCAGGAAATTGCTCAGCTGGTAAAGTAGCCAGCTTGAACTGGCTGCGACCCGACTTAATCAACAGCGCATTAGTCTGAAGGCTGATAGTAGGCCTGGCATCGTCATCAAGAGAACGGATTATATCAATAAACTTTTTTGCGGGAACGGTCAGTTTGCCGCCCGGAACTTCTGAAGTGCAGTCAAGAGTCGAGGCAATTTCCATTTCAAGATCAGTTGCCGTCAGAGTTAACTGATTATTGTCAACACCTAGTAAAATATTGGACAAAATAGCAAGGCTTTGTCGTTTATCCACAGCCCCGGAAACTACTAATAAACGTGGTAACAAATCACTTTTTGCAACACTAAAACTTAGCACCTTTTTTCCTTAAGAAGACAATATACGCATAAGGTTTTTATAATCCTCTGCAAAACTGCTCTCATCTTGCAAAAGTTCTTTCACTTTTCGGCATGCATGCAGTACGGTCGTATGATCACGACCGCCAAAATGATCACCAATTTCAGGTAAGCTATGATTGGTCAATTCTTTCGCTAATGCCATCGCCATTTGCCGAGGTCGTGCAATAGAGCGGCTTCGACGCTTGGAAAGCAGATCCGCTACTTTTACTTTGTAATACTCAGCGACTGTTTTCTGGATATTCTCAATAGTTACGAGCTTATCCTGCAGGGCTAGCAGATCACGCAAGGCTTCATGAACAAAATCGATGGTAATAGGTTTGCCTGTGAAATGAGCATTAGCGATAACTCGCCGCAAGGCTCCTTCTAACTCCCTGACATTGGAGCGGATTCGCTTGGCAATAAAAAAAGCAACCTCATAGGGAAGCTCAATACTGGATTGCTCTGCTTTGCTCATTAAAATAGCAACCCGTGTCTCTAGCTCCGGAGGTTCAACAGCCACAGTCAATCCCCAGCCAAAACGAGACTTTAAACGCTCTTCCATTCCCTCGATTTCTTTGGGATAGCGATCACTGGTAAGGATAATTTGCTGCTGGCCTTCAAGTAAGGCATTGAATGTATGGAAAAACTCTTCCTGTGAACGGTCTTTACCTGCAAAAAACTGGATATCATCGATAAGCAATGCATTTAAGGAACGATAAAATCGTTTGAACTCGTTAATGGAATTAGTCTGCAAGGCTTTAACCATATCGGCCACAAAGCGTTCGGAATGCAGATAAAGCACCTTGGCTTCAGGATTATTTTTCAGAATCATATTGCCAATAGCATGCATTAAATGCGTTTTACCCAAACCAACGCCGCCATAAATAAACAGCGGATTATAAGCGTCACCCGGACGCTCGGCGACCTGCAATGAAGCCGCTCTTGCCAATTGGTTGGAATTACCTTCAACAAAGCTTCCAAAATGAAACTTTTTATTCAAATAGCTGTTCTTATAATCAGCCGTTTTTTTAGTGGCAGTTTTTACATATACCTGCTTGCTTTCTTCATTGCTGCTGGGGGAAGAAATATTGGAGTCAATCCCTGGCGCTGCCTGAGCTGTTGCGGGGGTAATAACAGGCTCACTACTTCCAATAGCAATAGTCACTGAAGAAACCTGATCGCCAGCCAACTGCATAACCAGTTCACGAATACGAGTAAAAAAATTCTGTTTAATCCATTCAACGATAAATTTGTTAGGGGCTAGTAAAACTAAATGGTTGTCCTGATATTTAGCTTGTAACGGACGTAGCCATGTATTGAATAGCAGCGGCGGATACTCTTCTTCTAAAAGCTTAGCGCATCTCTGCCAAAGTGATACGGACACAGAACACTCCTCATAACAAATTACATTGCAACACTTTGCAATGAATCAACGTAGTACTGCCATTAGATCCATCCTGCTTGTGGCAAGTCACCCAAATGCTCACTGCCATTAAGTTAAGCTCAATTGTATAACAGTCCTCCCCGCGCAGGCGGGGATCCATCTCTGAGCTCGCTATAATGCCAACTGAGAAATGGTTTCCCGCCTGTGCGGGAATCACGACATTTTCTTAACGTAATGGCAATCACCCAAAGGGGGACGACATTTATCAGAAATATAAATACCAACGAAAAAGCTTATAAATAGCTTGCGTTGAATAGTAAAAAAAATATTGGGGAACCAATTATACCTGTAGATAATGAAAAAAACAGGCTTATCCACAAAAATTAAGCAAATTTTATTGAAGCCAAGAGATAGCATTCTAATCGGCTTAATCTAAAATCAGTACTGCCATGTACTTCTTATACCACCTAACAAGTCAATTCAGGTACCCTCGCTCCTCAGTACATATTGAGAACAGCTTAAATATATTCCACACAATAATTCGCCGTTAGAACAAGTCAGTTCTCAAAAAATTTAGCTAATTCGACAAGCGGCTCTCCTTGTAATCGTACTGGAATTGAATCGGGTCGAAAAACACAATTCAGGCTGGTATAAAAATTTACTGCCTGTTCATTCCAGGAAAAGGTGTGCCATTCCAGGCGACAACATTCATTATCCAGCGCAATTTGAGCAAGCCTGGATAAAAGAAGGGTGCCAAGTCGATGATGTCGATGCTCTTCTGAAATAAACAGATCCTCTAGATATAGAGCCCGCGCCCCAACCGAAACGGAATAAGTATAATGATATATGGCCAGACCGGCGACGGCATTGTTTTCCTCAGCCACCAATAGCGAAATATACTGCTTTTCAAAGACATGAGCTACCAGCTTTTCACGAGTCAGACCATTGTTCTGGGGTAGTTTTTCTTCAAAAACAGCTAACTCTTTAAGAAGCGACAAAATGGCATCAATGTCGTTTATCTCAGCATCTCTTATTTTAATACTCATAAATGAACATAAAACAGCGAACTTTGAATGACTGTACGATAATAATAATAGTTTGTATATATGGGGCTATAAAATCTGTGTATAAAGTTGAATGAAATGAGCCTGAAAACTGATGTCACTAATATACCAACAAAGCATTCCTGTGAAGATCAAGGTTTATAAACAAGATAGATCCTTAATTAAACATATGATTTTATTTAATTTTATTAAGTTATCAACAGATCTAGTGTCTCTATATAATAAACACAAAAGATAAACTATATAATTTTTTTATTATTTATAGCCGACCACAAGCAAAACAGGGATTTGACAGAATAATTAAAGTCCACTATCATTGCCCACCTCTAAATCCTAAAGATCCGGTTTATTATGAAAAGAACTTTTCAACCCAGTAATTTGAAACGCAAGCGTGATCACGGTTTTCGTCAACGCATGTCAACTCGAGGTGGTCGTCTGGTATTAAAGCGCCGTCGAGCCAAAGGACGTAAACGTTTATCTGCCTAAGTGTATCGATTCACCAGAGCACGCCGGTTAACCAACAAAAAAGAGTTTAATCGCGTGTTTAGTCAGGCTAACAAGACTGTAACATCGGATTTTGTAATACTTCATTGCAAAAATTCTGAGCAGTCTGCACGGATTGGGTTTGCCCTATCAAAAAAAGCAGTACCGCAAGCCTGCCATCGAAATCGCCTGAAGCGCCTGTTACGCGAAAGTTTCAGGCACAGCAGCCTGCCAGCTGTGGATATTGTAATTTTGGCGCGTCCTGGTGTAATTAATTCAAGCAATGAGTCAATTTGTACAAAACTGGGTTCAGCATGGGAAAAACTAACCAAATTTTACGCCAGTTAGCTGGAATACCAATCAAGCTGTATCAATTGCTCATTCGACCTGTTATGCGCCCATGCTGCCGGTTTTATCCGAGCTGTTCTGACTATGCCCTCTCAGCAATTCAACAATTTGGCATTTGCAAAGGAATATGGTTCGCCATAGGCCGCTTGTTACGCTGCCATCCTTGGGCTGATGGAGGATTTGATCCTGTATTACCGAAAGAAGAGAAACCTTAATGGATACCCGACGAGTCGTGTTATACGCAGCCCTAGCGCTGATAATTTATACCTTATGGACCAATTGGCAAATGGACTATCCTGCACCGCAACCTCTAAGCGCTGCCAATACATCCACATCCAGCGGCAATAAACTGCTGCCCAATATACCGGGAACTGAAAGTAATACTTCCGGTTCAGCAATTAAAGAACAAGGCGTTTCCTCTGCTAATGAGAAAACCGGGCAAGTAATCCATGTAAAAACCGATGTGTTTAACATGATGATTGATACCCGGCAAGGAGATGTCGTCCGTGCTAATTTGCTGAATTACCCAGTCAGTGTTTCCGAGCAGGATAAGCCGATCACCATTCTGAACGAGCAACCCGACCAGCAGTATGTTGCGAACAGCAGCTTGTTTATTCATGACGGCAAACAGATCGATACTCTCGATTTGAATTACACGACCGCCAGTAATAATTATCAGATGGAACCTGGGCAAAACAGTTTAGTAGTCACACTGGAAGGTGAAACCACTAATGGTTTGAAAGTGAAAAAAACATTTACTTTCACTCGGGGTAGTTATCTGATTAACGTTGCCTATGTTATCAGCAATCAGGGGAATGAACCCTGGAAAGGCTATATGAACACGCAGTTGCTGCGCTCAACTCCTGAAGAAGATAAATCCAGCATGTTTCATGTCGGTTCATACACAGGCGCCTCCTATTCTATACCCGGACAGTCGAAATATAAGAAAGTCAGCTTCAAGGATATGGACAAGAATAATTTAAATGCCCAGGCTGATGGCGGCTGGATTGCTATGCAGCAGCATTATTTTTTAAGCTCCTGGATTCCGGCTAAAGAAGCTAAAAATACAATTTACACCCGTGCTTCAGCGGGAGATTACACAATTGGTTCAGTAAGTCCGGCAATACAGGTGAATCCTGGTGAGTCAGAGAATATAGCCGCGGGCTTATACGTTGGCCCCGAAAATACTGAGGTACTCCAGGGAATAGCACCTGGGCTTGAGCTGACAGTGGACTATGGCTGGTTATGGTTTTTATCCTCTATCCTGTTTTCCATAATGAAGGCTATTCATTCGGTGCTAGGCAATTGGGGATGGTCTATTGTACTGGTTACAGTACTAATCAAGCTGGCTTTTTACCGATTGTCAGCAAGCAGTTACAAATCGATGGCTGGTATGCGCAAACTTCAGCCTAAATTACAGGCTTTGCGTGAACGATATGGCGATGATAAAGCCAAATTAAGCCAGGCTACGATGGAGCTTTATCGTGGGGAACAGGTGAATCCTTTAGGAGGTTGCTTACCTATCCTGGTCCAGATTCCTGTCTTTATCGCTCTATACTGGGTATTGCTTGAAAGCGTTGAATTACGCCAGGCTCCCTTTATGTTCTGGATCAAGGACTTGTCAGCGGCTGATCCCTACCATGTGCTGCCCATAATTATGGGAGCTACCATGCTGATTCAGCAAAGACTCAACCCTGCTCCTCCCGATCCGACCCAGGCCAAAGTGATGATGTTTTTACCAGTATTATTTACCGCGCTGTTCTGGAGTTTTCCTGCTGGTCTGGTTTTATACTGGATTGTGAATAATACACTGTCAATTTTGCAGCAATGGTATATCACCCGTAAGTACAGTGATGATAAACCGGTCAATAAAAAAATGGTTACCGTCAAGTAAATGAATAATGACAGCATAGTTGCGATAGCCACTCCTCCTGGTCGCGGAGGAGTGGGTATTGTTCGAGTTTCTGGGCCTCTGGCTTATGAAATTGGACTTAAGCTAAGCGGTCAAAAACAATTAATCCCGCGCCAGGCTATTTACACCAGCTTCTATAATCTAGATCAGGAAATAATCGACCAGGGACTGATTCTTTATTTTAAAAACCCTCATTCTTTTACCGGTGAAGAAGTCGTTGAATTTCAGGGACATGGTTCTCCAGTAATTCTGGATTATCTGGTAAATGAATGCCTTGCCTGCGGTGCAAGACTTGCACGCCCGGGTGAATTTTCCGAACGGGCTTTTTTAAATGATAAAATTGATTTGACTCAGGCGGAAGCAATTGCTGATCTGATTCATGCCAGTACACTAACTGCTGCGAGGATGGCAGTTCGCTCTCTTCAGGGTGAGTTTTCTAAAAAAATTCATGCATTAAACGAGCAGATTATTCATTTAAGGATGTATGTCGAAGCTGCAATTGATTTTCCCGAAGAAGAAGTGGATTTTCTCAGTGACGGAAAAATTTTACAAAAATTGCAATCTATTCTTGCTGAATTACAATCCCTGCGTGCCAATGCCAATCAGGGGGCTCTTTTAAGAGAGGGCCTTTCAATCGTTATAGTTGGCAAGCCCAACGCCGGTAAGTCAACATTAATAAATCATTTAGCTGGACGGGAAGTGGCAATCGTCACTGATATTGCTGGTACCACCCGTGACATCATGCGAGAAGAAGTATTGCTGGATGACTTGCCTGTACATTTTATCGATACTGCCGGTCTTCGTGAAAGTGAAGATATCGTGGAGCAGGAAGGAATAAAGCGCGCCTGGCAGGCAGTTAGACAGGCTGATTGTGTACTAATGATCATGGATATATCCACTGATCATGCAGACTGTACTATTAGTGATGAAGTCAGCGCTAATCTTCCGCAGGCGGTTCCTCTGGTAAAAGTGTTTAATAAAATTGACCTCAATCCTTCCGCTTTACCTGACAAAGATGCAATCTACATTTCAGCGAAATCAGGGCAAGGGATAGAGGCATTAAAAACAAAAATAAAAACTATTGTCGGCTATCAGGCATCTGAAGGCCAATTCATCGCCCGCAGGAGACACTTGCAAGCGCTCGAACAAGCTCATCAATTCCTAATCAAAGGCCTGGATCAATTAGTCAATATCAAAGCAGGTGAACTGCTGGCAGAAGATTTGCGGCTGGCTCATCTGCAGTTATGCGAAATTACCGGTGAGTTCAGTTCCGATGATTTGCTAGGAAAAATATTTTCCAGTTTTTGTATTGGCAAATAAAATACGATTGTTCTTACTTCTCCTAAGCCGGCTAAACTATAGTAATAAAGAGTAATAAGGATGCGTAATGAAAACTCGGCCGGTCTATATTGCAGGGGGTATTCGTACCCCTTTCGTAAAATCAATGGGAAGTTATAGTGACATAAGCACTCAGGATCTTATGATTGCCTCTCTTCAGGCATTGGTAAAAAAATTCAAACTGGAAAATCAACTGGTTGGTGATGTAGCTCTTGGAGCGGTGATTACCAGTCCTTTTAACTGGAATTTATCACGAGAATGTGTGCTCGGAACCAGTTTAAATCCGGCAACACCGGGCTATACCTTGCAACGCGCCTGCGGTACCAGTCTGGAAGCCAGTCTACAGATTGCTCTCAAAATTGCCAACTATCAGATAGAAGATGGAATTGCCGGCGGTGTCGACACCAACAGCGATTTTCCGGTGATGCTTCCGCGCTCATTTAGTTTGAAACTAACGCAGCTTAAACAGGCGAAGGATTTTTCTTCGAAGCTTAAAGCTTTGCTGACGTTCAGGCCTTCTGATTTAAGTCCTCAATATCCGGGGGTTGTCGAACCAAGAACAGGGCTATCAATGGGACAGCACACTGAAAAAATGGTCAAGGAATGGCAGATTAGCAGGGAAGCGCAGGATGAGTTGACCCTGTTAAGTCATCAGCATGGTGCAAAGGCTTATGAGGAAGGATTTTATGATGATTTGGTTTTAGAATATATGGGATTAAAAAAAGACGGTATTTTACGAAGTAATGCGTCTTTGGAAACGTTAGCCAGATTAAAGCCGGTTTTTGATACGACCAGTGGAAAGGGCAGTCTCACTGCCGGAAACAGCACCCCGCTTACGGATGGATCTTCTGCTGTTTACCTGCTTTCTGAAAGCCGCGCCAAAGAGCAGCATCAACCCATACTGGCTCGATTTGTGGATGCTGAGGTTGCTGCGGTCAATTTTGTTGCCGGTGAAGGCTTACTCATGGCGCCTACCATTGCGGTGAGTGAGTTATTGAAACGCAATCGTTTAACGCTTCAGAGCTTTGACTTTTATGAAATACATGAGGCATTCGCCGGGCAAGTTCTTTGTACTTTGAAAGCCTGGGAATCTGCGGAGTATTGCAAACGGGTTTTATCCAGAAACAGTCCAATGGGTTCGATTGATCGCTCACTGTTGAATATTAAGGGGGGCAGCGTTGCTTTAGGCCATCCATTTGCGGCAACAGGAACCCGGATATTAGCCAGTCTTGCCAAGATGCTGCATCAAAAAGGCAGTGGCCGCGGTTTAATTTCAATCTGTACCGCTGGGGGTATGGGGGTTGCGGCAATTCTCGAAGCAAGCTGAGTTAATCCGTAAAATATCAATTGTTTTTCTATCGGCAGATTGAAAAAATAAAATACAGAAAGTCTTGTTTCTTGGCTTTAGCCATGATAAGTTATAAATTCGGCTTACTGCGCATTTTATGGATTGAACTATGGTTGACACGGCATATACAAATTTCCTGAATCAAAAAGAACGATTTTTTGAGAAACAACTGCAAACGACCACTGCAGTGGAAGAGTATATGCGTCATCATCATAAAAACGAAAGCACCGAACTGGAAGACGATGAGTATGAAGATATTCTCAACTTTCGCTCCATTGCTCCCAACAAAACACTGATAGAGCAGGATCTCTATGACATTCTCGGCAGCATGGATAAAAAGCTCGCAAGGCAGCAGGACAATGTTGAAATATGGATATGGGCTTATCTCTGCTGTTTAATGCTCGAGGAGGTCTATAAGGCTAATGCCTACCATCAGTATTATCGCGACCGAGATAAGGATCTGAAAAACAAGGCTGAGCTGTATGCATTACTTCGCCAACAAATCAAAAATCGGATTGAGAAAAACAATGTAGAAACGCTAAAAGCGCGTGAGTCATTTTTGGCACATCTACTCAAAAAGATTAAGGAAGGTTTGCTTGATCTGGCAGAAACGCCTTTTCATTTATCCTTGTTACGTAACAAAATTGCTTACCTGAACGTTTGCCGTCTTTATTGGGCATTTTGTCGCATGACTCTAAGTAGTGGTTTGCGATTGGCTCGTGATACCCATGTACTTGAAAAACTCGATAAACTGGTAGGCCATCATATTGATGCCGAAAAAATAATTCATACTTTTGAATTACCCAACTCAATTTTTCGTGCATTGAGCGTCGGTTTTTTTGCTTCACGTTTTATGCTGGATTCGCTGGCTTTAATTAAACATACTTTCTTCCCCACGGAAGAAGAAAAATCAAGAACCAGAACCGAGAGGTTCATGGATGAACTGTACAAACGTCATTGCAATTTTTTAAATGACATTGTCTGGGCTACCGTAAACGGTATTACCAATTATAACAGCTTTTTCCATATCTCCGCCCCGGCTGCCGGCTGGATCACCGCCGGTTTTCTGGTCTTCGACGTGGCCATGATTATGTGGCGCCGCTTTCTTGCCCATCGGGAATACGATATAAAGCGTAAGCAGTATGTGCAGGAGTTAGCTGACATTGAACATCATTTGCAGAGAAAAGGCGATGTCGATGATAAAGAAAGCCGGCAGTTGAAAGCACGTCATGAAGCGGTCCGTGCCCAGCTTCGTGAGCTGGATTTAAAATGGGAAGCAGCCAATGCCAAATTCTTATTTAATGCCGCAGCGGCCAGTTTGCTGGTGATAGGATTTTCCGCTGCCCTGCTATTCACGCCCCCCGGAATTATCCTGGCGTCCTACGCTTTATGCGCAGTCGCAGTAGGCATGTATTTATCAGCCGATGCGTTTGGCGAGTATCGAGAAAAGACATTAAGATTACAGGAAGCTGTCGAATTAGCCAGGCAGCATCGTGAGGATCCGTTCGATACTCTGCACGACAAGGATTATTGGTCGGATCAATTGATTCTTGATGAACGGGTCAGGAAATTGATTCAGGAACACCAAAACGCCAGACATGACTTTATTTACACCATGATTAAAAATACGGTAATGCCTGCACTGATTATTAGTACCTTAGCCATTTGCTGGCAGGCTGCCCTGGTGATCATTGCTGCTTATGCTGTTTATGAACTGGTGAACGCCTATCAAAGACATCAACAGAAACAGCCCGCTTTGCCTGAGCCAGAAGTCAGTGAAGAGGAAAAACTGCTGAAAGATCTGAGAGAGGCGCCACTTGATGAGCTGCATCTGGAAACTGCTGAGTCCAATACAAGCTGTTGTTTCTAGGCTCTACCCATCACCACTGCCATTAAGTTACGAAAATTATTGTAGGTGGGCTCTTGGCCCACGCAAGGGGTTGAACCACTCCAGAACTCAATGTTGGGCCAAGGGCCCAACCTACATCCTGATAGCAATAATCCTGTGTACCGCTGGTTCTTCATGTTTCCGGATACATTGCCTTCACCGCGGCTATATCTTTATCGCTCAATTTAACTCGCTGACCAATTTCAACATTATCCATCAAAGGAATAATCGTTTTCTCGCCGTTTTTTGAGAAAGCATAAGCGCCATAATGCATAATGGACAGATAATCGTATTCCCCAAAATCCTTGCCATCAGTCAATTGCTGGTCAAAATTATAACGATGGTCTTCATCGATATTTTCCCAGACGATACGAATATAATTAGCGCGATCAGCCCTTGATTGCTCATGCCACAAACCGAGAGCATGACCGATTTCGTGGACCGTGTTCATGGTAGTGCAGCGCGGTGATAAATTGATTTCCTGCTTGCCTCCCATTTTACCTACATAGGATGAACAAGTGGTTCCTGCTGCCGGTATAAAAGCGATATAATCTTTATATTCCGCACGGTTTTTTGAAGTGAGCTCAACAAACTCAAGGGCCGTATATTGCTGCCAGTGCGCAATGGCTTGTAGAACCGCTAATTTGTTCATCAAGGGCAAATCTTCTGACATTTCAAAAGGTATCACGCCATGTGCCCAGCGATTGCCGCCAATTTTGGGACGAAACACTGCACCTGCTTTATCCAAATCACGGGTTTTGGCAAGTAAAATATCTCCTTCCGCCACGGCGAATTCATTGATTTTTTCATAGACAATGGTGCGACTGCCAAGCACCGGATCGCTAACAATCATGTGGCCAAGACTCGCAGCATTAGCGATGGAAATAATAAAAAGCAAACTGGAAATCCCTATTTTTTTTGTGATGGTCATCATTAAAGTCCTTATTAATAAAACGACACGGGATCTACTATTGCAGAAATTGAAAAAAATTTAAATAAATAGAGTCAATAAATTTTTATCTTTATTACAATAAATCATGGCCAGTTAACATAGTCTTTAAAATCCAAATCCGGTCGTAGAATGATCGGGCTTTGTGTATACACTTTTCCTTCCAGCATTCGTTGAATCTGCCTCTCGGAGGGGCTATCCATTTGAATTTTCCACAAGTATTTGCTCAGTCGTACTGCATAAGGATCAGGCGGAGTAATTTCCAGGCCATTTTTGATAATTTCATTACCCACTACAATCGTTTCAATCTGACGCGCCTGGGCAGTGCAGTGTTCCAGACTACACCAGCCGTGCTGGTAATAATGATCACAGCATATAGCGCGGCGCTCACAGCGTCCGCGCTCCAGATATTTTTTATAATAGTCATTCCAGGCGATATCGATTAACTGCCGGTGTTTAAATCCCAGTCGCATGGCATTGACCATCACATGCTCAAGATGCTGGTAATCAATCACGGAACCTGTGATTAAGATATCCACGTCCTGAGTCGGCCAGGATTCAAGTACTGCTCCGCAGAGCCAGTAGTTGTAGTGATCGACACCCTCAATCGCAAAAAATTCATCTCGCCAGGCATTTAAAAATTCAGGATCAGGGGGATACCAGGGAGTATTGGTTTCTAACTCGCCACGAATATAACTAAATGATTGTGCTTTCATACTTAACTAAATAATTTATAATTGCCGGCCAGTTGCCCGCAACCGAGTTTATCCTTACTCATCGGCCCAAAGGTATAGACTTTTTTAAGGCCAAAGGATTGAACGCCGCCAGCCAGTGTTTCCAAAGTCTGTTGTTTAACCGCAATCAGCTGATTCTGCTCAGCGAATTCAGTGGGATTAAGACAGGAAATTTTAAGTTCAATATTACGTCCCAGAATACTGATGACTTTTTCTACCGTCCGTTTTAAATCTTCAAGCGAATTATTATAATTTTCCATCACAATATAATTGATCTTGATTGCGGTATCTGGACGTTTATCCATAAACAGTTGAACATGCTGTAGAACGTCATGCAGATTATATTTGCTGCACTTACTATAAAGGTATTTTATTTTATCTTCATTCCAATGCGGGATTCCGACTTGTAGAGAGCGAAGCGGCAGTTCGGAGTCCGCCCAGCGTAATAATGCGCTCGGTAAGGCTCCCATCGTCGACATTTTGAATTGTAAATCGGGGTTTTGCTCCAGAAGTCTTGCGGAGGCTTCAATCAGTACATTGGTCATTAAGGTGGGTTCGCCAATCCCTGAATAAAATACATCTTCGCGAATTCTGTAATCAGGAAAATCCCTGCGGTAAATGGCAATCAAGGTATTAACCTGTTCCACAATTTCCGCGACCGTCAATGCTTTGATCGGTGATAAGGTTCCTGAGGCACAAAATAAACAGCCTACTGAACAGCCAAAAGAAGTTGAGGGCTCAAAAGCGATATTAAAAGGTTTTCCCTTATCCAGATGGAGATAATAAGAGGCCTCAATAAGCCGGCCAAAACGCTTTGTTTTTAGCACAAAACGTTTGGCAATTTGGGTATTCCAGGCTGACCCTGCAAAAAAATATTCATCATTAATGGTTTCAATGACTTCATAAGCACTATTGGTCCATGTCATAGCCTCTCCTTAAGGATTGCCTATCCTCGTTGCAGGGGTATCCTCCTCGGGTGGAATAGTGCTTATTGCTACCCTTAAGACCATTAAATTGTCAGTGAACTGACCTATAGCCTGTTGTGTTCTGGATGGTGTAATGGCTGTAGTATTAAGAGAGCGTACTGCGAAATCCAGTCTGCTCTGCTCCAGCTCAATGCGCTCATTACCAATATCGATACAAGGCTGCCTCGTTCGGGGTGATATATCAAGCCTCGCGTTTTCTGGCATATCTTGATGGTAGAAAATATTCGCTCTGTCGCAGGCATCCCGTAATGACATCCTCTGAAAATTGCTTCTGCTGGTTAAAGCACTTAACTTTTGTAAGCTGTCCAGCAAGAAATGCTGTCCTAATTGATTGAGGGGAAGCGCTCTAAAGAACTGATTGAGCACTTGTATTTTTTCAGGGCCGCTTACGGTTTGCCAGCGCCCGTTTGCATTCCTTCGATTTTTACTGAGAAGCTCCAGATCACCGTTTTCAAGTATGCTCAACTCATAATCAGAGGAGGCCAGGCTATATTTACCGCCTCTGTTAATCCCAATCTCAAAGGGGCTGCCATTGACTGTTCCTATTTCAGCCCAGCTTCCTCGCGGCATATGCCGTGCGCCTTGTTTCATGAATACTTTTAATGACTCAACCACATTGGAACTTAATACCTGATCTGTAGTGGCTGAGGGCCTGCTTGAAGGGGCTGACTGAAAGAATGTCGGTTGATTGGCCACGCTGGCAGTGGTTGCAGGCGTTACAGTTGCTGGAGTAGCAGCCGTAGTCGTCGTAGTGGTTGTTGTTGTCGTTGCAGGAATTGCTGCTGTTGGGGCAGGAGCCTGCTGGGGTATCGCTTCCAGTCGTTGTCGATTTTCGGCGCTGGCCTCAAAAATATAGCCATTGCCCCCTCCAGCTGGAAAGCGGATTCGGTCCACTGTGATGCCAAGAAGTTCTAAAGCTTTCTGAATTTTTGCCGGATTGCCCCCCTGGTTATTGAGGCTTTGCATAGTTCGATACTCATCCGAGCCTTCCCCAAAGCGATCTTTCACCGCAAGATACAAGCTGACCGCAGTCTCTGGCTTAACATACATGGAATTTTGATAATTTTGGAGAATATTTTGCAGTCTCCCGATTGCCGGAGCACGAAAATTCACCCGAAATCTGTTTCCTTCCAGGCTATCAATAGAGTGTACTTCGGGAAACCTCAGAAAAGTAAGTATTCTTTCCAGCTCTTGCTGGCTGCTATAGCCTGTGACTGCTTGCGGACCATTTTGATTTACTACCGCAGTATAAAGTGCTCTTGCTGTTTCCGGGCTTATCTCATGAGATAATGCCAGGCCTTGCGGTAAGGGACGCAAGCGCAGATGCGGGTTATAGGCGGCATTCAAGCCATCGAGATTGGCATTGGACGCCATAGCGGCATCCACACTGGCATGCCCACCCTCATTACCGATCATGGCATGCGGATCTCCGCAATTGGTACAAGCGTTAATAAAGCCCTGACGCTCTACGAATACATCGTCAGTGGGAGTTCCACCCCATTGCAATCCAAGCTGGGTGACGACTCTGCCAATCTGCTCAAGCGTGTCTCGATAACCGGGAGGATTCGCAGCACCACCCTGCACATTTCCAGAAAATGGCAATTCCAGGCGGCCAATACGACCGATTGCCGCGGCTCGCTGGTTTTCCGGAAGTGCGGCAAGCGTTTGCAATGCCTGCAATATTCCCTGCAGCCGGGCATGTTCGAGATAAGGTTTGTCAGCGGCCGGTACTCCATGCGCGAAAAATCCCATACCGGCCTTAAGAAATTTCAGACAGACCAGCTCACCCTGGTTTAGTTCATCTCCCTGTGCCACCACCGCATGCCAGGCCTGCAAAAATTCAGCGGAAATGGCATTAGCTACAAGATTTAAATCAAGTTTACCACTGACCCCATACCAGCTGATCTGTCGATAATTCTCAGGGGCTGCTGGCCGCTGATAACCGTACATATCGCGAAAGCTTTCGGCTTGCCAGTTAGCAAAGCCATTGGGTAAATGCGCATCTGCAGGATTATCAGGATAGAAAAACATTCCGCCGGTGTTGCGAAAATCTGACTGCCATTGCAAACCGGCCTGATCCACCACAATCATCCGTCTGGGGCTTGGGTAGGTGTGGATGGGATTGCCGTGAGGATAGCCGCCATAGGCATTAACCTGAACAATCCCCGCACCATTAGTCGCTTTAACCAGGCAGCGGAGCCTGGCAATCTTGTTATCACTCAATTTTCCCTGATAAAGGCCGGTATTCATGATCCCGGTTACATTGCTTCTTTCGTTCCGAGCCAGAATCTGCAGATGTCTTGCGGTTAACTCATCGGCATTGCTAGGCAGGGTTTCTACCTGATGGGTATAAGGATTGTTAAAACTGCAGCCAAGAATGGGTTCGCCGCGCAGCAGATTTCTAAATGCTTGCAAGACAGGTTCAGGACAGTTTAAATCCATTCGACTGGCATTTGCGGGCAGGTTGGTTGCGTGAAAAGACGCGACAGGTTCTATGCTGATTTGATTCACAGGTGCTGGCGCTGCTGCTGGCGGCAGAACCGGCTCTGTTCTTGCTGCCGGTGGATTGACAGGGGGTTGTGCAACCGGCGCATTGGTTACCGGCGTCATCGGTAAAGGTATCGTAGCTGCTCTATAAGCTTGTCCTCGTCCCCTTGATCCTCTGCCGCCGCCGCCAGTCAGGGTGGGATTGCTTCTTTCGAGCATTCGCAGCCTTTCTCTGGCAAGGGGGGAAAGATGGATATCATAGCCATTGTTTCCATGAAAGCCGATCAGGCCGTGCGAAATTTCCAGAATGTCCAGGGTCTGGCGTATTTTATCAGGCGAAGGATTATTAGTCAGGGAAGCGATTTCATTGCCACGTCCCAGACTGTTGACCATTTGATAGAGTAGTCCTGCTAAATCAGGTGTCAAATGGAAGATGGTTTGCTGCTGCTGAATATTTTCAATAAGCTGTAAGTTTCGCTGCGGATTGGCAATTTGCAGAATATACCCGTCAACTCCCCCTGCAGGAAAATCTATTTCCGGCTCATCATGTTCATTTCTAACGAGATGAATATCCAGTAAACTCAAGGCCTTGATCATTTTAGCGGGCAGTAAACCCTCGTTATTCAATGCCTGCATCTCCCGGTACTGGGACGAGTTTTCCCCAAAGCGCTCCTTCACCTGCAGATAGAAATTGCGGGCCATTTCCGGAGTGATATAAATCTTATCGGAATAATTGTTCAACATAGAAACTAAATTATCATAGGCTTCTCCGCGCACAGTGACCGAGAATCCGTTTTGAATGTTAAACCCTATGTTTATCTGATCGCCGATCCCTAAGGTAGTCAATATTTGACGGAGTTCGGTTGTAGTGGCATAACCAGTAACGGCGCGAGGGCCGCTACTCTTGACTACTGCGGTATAAAGTGCCCGGGCCTGTTCATTGCTAATATTAATCTGTTGCAAGGCACCAAGAAATTTCGCATTAAAAGCAGTTTGCGTCACTGGATCAGTAATATGGCTTCCGATCATATTCTGCAGACGGGCCCAATTAGGAGAACGTTTGAGTGCCTGTACGGTTTCAGCACTTAAGGTTTCGAAAACTTTGGGGCCCGGCTGAAGCTGGCCTTCATTTCTGACTGCTGTTCTTGCCAGAAGAATCGCTGACAGCGCCTCATGATTATCGGTATTGGCAATAAGCTCAAGCAAATAGCCTGGCAGGCGGGTTTCGTCAATAGTATAACTGGCTAATGTACTCGGATTGGTATGATTTAATTTGCCATTGACTGACTGATAATCGGCTCGCGCCTGATCAAAATACGCAAGATCTGCCTGAGAAACAGTATTCCTGAAGCCAGAATTGATTACTTCCGCAAAGTCCACACAAATAGCCCCCTGATGAACAACAAATTTACCCGGTTTATCCACCCAAATAGTGAACTCATCAAAATGCGGTGAATCTTTGATTGTGGCCCAGTCGCTGCGGAAATAATCAACAATCTCTTTTTGCTCTGCGGTATTTAGTACCCTGTTTAATCCAAACGCCTGTCGGTTGTGATTGATGAATTCGAGGACTGCTTGCTCAATACTACCGCCCTGTGCCAGGGTGCCGGTGACGCTGGTAATCAGGCTGTTTCTCAATGTGCTGTTTTCATCCAGAACCTGGCCAAAATTGCGTTGGGACAAGTCTTTACTGCGGGCATATATATTTACCTCAGCCAACAAAAACTGGAGCATAATCGCCAGCGTTTCTTTCTTTTTACCAGCAGTCAGGTTGGGATTATTAACACTTTGAAAGGGAGAAATTGGCAGGGTGCTCCAGAGTTCAAGCGCGCAACTGTCTAGCCAGGCCTCCACAGTATCCCGGAAGCTAGGATTGTCTTCCAGATGAATGTTTGTCAGCATTTCAGGAGTAATGGGAGCCCCTGTCGGGCTTGAAGAAAAATCAACATCGAGGCCGGTTTTTTCTTTCATGACCGATGTAAGTATTGCTTGTATTTGGGGGAAGCCAGGATCCCTTCCATGTTGGGTTCTGAATGTCTCAAGTTGCCTGACGGCAGCTCTGATTACCTGTTCCTTGGGGGATTGGCTGCCGAAAACTAAATTATTAAAGCCGAGCATCATGGCGCCATAGAAACGGTCGTTTCGCGTTCTATCCACAGTGAATACTCGGTTTTTGGTGTAAAGATAACCATCAGTGACCGGGGGCATCAGCATACTGTAAACGTTACTTCCTTCCATTAAACGGGCTACTGAAGGAGGATAATCAGGATACACATGGTTGAGTTGGCTGATTTCAGGCGTATTCTGAATTAGCCTTAATGCCGCTATAATTTTCTCAATTTGCTGAAGCCGGGATTGTTTTTGCTCCCTGATACTTCGCCGTTCCTGATCTTGCGGGCTAATGGATGCAATGTCCTGTTGCAGGGCCCGGCGATACAATTCCATTTCCTGAAGGGCTCCGGCATGTTCCCCGGCGTTTTTTCCAAAAAAAGTTTTCATCGCCATCATGGTCTGACAAGTGTTGTCAGTTCCAGCCCGCTCTCCGCCGACAGCCGGCACCAGGAGATGGATGATATTAGTAACAGGATTGACGAAGAACCAGCGGGCCGACGTGGGCTCATTGAAAAGGATATCCATTTCTGAATCCTTATGCAGAATTATTGTGCAGATATGTAAATATATCTAACATGATATGTATTTTTTGATCAAAAAACAAGTCTATTATGCGGCGTGATAAAAAATATTACAGGGCCGCTTATTGCAAGCGAAGCGCTAATTGATAAAGCTCGTTCTTTGATGTTTTACTGATACGGGATGCAATCTTAACCGCCTGTTTTAGGGGGAGTTCCTCAAGCAGAATGGCCAGCAGTTGGGTATCGTCTGTCGTTTTCTCTTGCCAAAGGGGCGGAAATAAAAGTACAAATTCGCCTTTGCTGCGTCCAGACTCGCTCTGTAGCCAGGCAATAATCTGTTGTGCAGAACCCTGCTCAAAATGCTCATAGGTTTTAGTGAGTTCTTTTGCTAAAACCAGACGGTAATCAGAACCATAAACTTCAGCGATATCATGCAGACTATCGATTATACGATGAGTCGACTCATACACAACCAGCGTTTCAGAACGCATTTTCATCTCTTCCAGCCTGTCTTTCCTGGCTTTGCTTTTAGCGGGCAAAAAACCCAGAAAACTGAAGGTGTCGCAGGGTAATCCCGAAGCAGAAAGGGCAGTAATCAAGGCACAACAACCGGGAACGGGAACGACCGGAATCAGTTGTTCACGCAGCAGGCGTACCAGAACAAAACCGGGATCACTAATAAGAGGTGTTCCCGCATCGCTGATTAAGGCATAGGACTTGCCCGACTGAAGCCAGGCAAGCACCTGCTCTGCTTTTGAGCTTTCATTATGTTCATGCAGGGAAATCAGTGGTTTTTCAATGCCCAATGCATGACAGAGCTGGCCCGAATGCCGCGTATCTTCCGCCAGAATGCCATCGACTTGTTTAAGTGTTTCCACAGCGCGCAAACTAATATCCTGTAAATTGCCAATGGGTGTAGCGACAATATAAAGGGTACCGGGAACAGTTGCCGAAGAATTTGTCATGGTTTATCCTATGTGGTTCCAGCGTTGTGGACTCATTTTCATGCTCGTTAAATCTCGTTTAGCCAAATTATCGATATTGACTGCTTCAGTATTATTATTAAGCCACTGTACCAAGGCAGCGATCGAAAACCGCCCAATGGTTCACCAGTCCGAAGCTCCCTCTCCTTTCAGTATGCCTGCCGAAGCCTATCTGGCCATGGCAAATAATCAGTCAGGGGATGAGCGAAATGGTCTGCTCATTCTGGCCGCCGGCCGATATTTGAATGATGGCCAGTGGCGCGATGCTAATGACATCTTAACACAGTTAGAGGGGCTTAATGCAGCACAAACCAGTGAAAAGAATATCCTGCTGGCAAAAATTGATCTAATGCGTGATCAGCCCAAATCGGCTATTTCACGATTGGCTTCGATTCAAAAGTCGGATGAAATTCCCGCCTATTTTTTCAGCCAGTACCATGAGGTGTTAGCCAGTGCCTATGAAGCAGGCAATAATTCCGTTTACGCAATTAATGAACGAATTAAACTGGATAAACTTCTTGTTAATGGCAGCGCTGCCGACAATAATCGAAAATTACTCTGGCTGGATTTAACCCGGTTGCCGATTGCCGAATTAAATACTCTGGATATGGAGGCCAAAGAAGGTTCTGAACTGAAAGGCTGGCTAAACCTCGCTTTAATTTCAAGACAGCCCGACGGCGGATCAAATCTGGTCTACAGACTGGAAAAATGGCAGGAAGACTACAGTAATCATCCTGCTAACAACCTGCTTCCACCATCACTGGCGGCGATAAAATCCAACTTGCATGATGGACCCCGACAGGTCGCGTTGTTATTACCCCTGTCCGGAGCACTGGCAGGACCAGGAGGTGCCATAAAAGACGGGTTTATGTCTGCTCACAATTCAGATACCTCCGGAAAACAAATCAATGTTCAGCTTTATGACACAGCGTCCGCAGATGCGGTCAGTCTCTATCAGCAGGCGATAGAAAATGGTGCTGATTATGTGGTAGGCCCTTTAACTAAAGCGGATGTGGCGCGTGTAGCTGCCATAGAGCATCCTGTACCCACTGTTTTTCTGAATGATACTGATGTTGAGAGTAATCAGAATGCTTATCAATTCGGGCTTTCGCCTGGCAATGAGGCCCGTCAGGTCGCCGTTAAGGCCAGCAAGAAAGGCTTGCGGCGTGCGCTCATCATTGCTCCCGATGGCGCCTGGGGCAAAGAGATTGTCACGGCCTTTGATGCGCAATGGAAGAGCGCTGGGGGTATCGTTGTTGATCAATTGGTTTACGATAATCAGTCTGACCTGAATAAGGGCATTCGCGAGCTGTTGCAGGTTTCTGAAAAGAAAGCCAGCGAGAAGCAATTTAAACCAGGAACGGAAGAAGCCAGGCTTGCCGGGCCAATTCGCCGCCAGGACTTCGATATGATCTTTTTGCTTGCCTACCCTTCCAAGGCTCGCCAGATCATGCCATTACTTAAATATTATTTTGCCGGCGATGTTCCGGTATTCGCCACCTCTTCTGTATATGCCGGCACCCCGAATACGATGCGTGACCGGGATCTCGACGGGATTATTTTCTGCGACATGCCTTGGGTATTTAATCATCAGCTCGCCAGCAAGAACTGGCCGGAACAATATAACAGTTATAACCGCCTGTATGCTATTGGTGCAGATAGTTACACCCTGGGAACACGTTTGAACCAGCTGCAACTGTTTCCGGCAATGGGAATTAATGATAAAGACGGCGTTTTATACCTGAATCGGGCACAGCAGGTGGCCAGAGTGATGGCCTGGGGCCGTTTTAGCGGCGGTGTTGCCCGTTTGACCAGTGAAACCACCTAGATAACACTATGTCAATAGAATTTGGGAAGAAAACTGAAAGTCAGGCTATTCAGTTTCTAAAAAAGCAGGGATTGCAATTCATTGAATCGAATTTCAGATGTCGATGGGGTGAAGTGGATGTGATTATGCGTGATGCGTCCACGCTGGTTTTTGTGGAGGTTCGTGCGAGAAGTTCTTCCGACTACGGCGGTGCCATAGCCAGTATCACAGTTGCCAAGCAACGCAAGTTGATAAAAACAGCGAATTATTATTTATTAACCAAAAAACTGCATGACAAATGTGCAGCGCGCTTTGATGTAGTGCTTTTTGAAGGTAAACCTTTACAGATAGAGTGGATAAAAAATGCATTTGATAGTTATTACTAAACTCAAACAAGGAACGTTGTAGTTATGACGCAAATGGAAGAACGAGTAAGACAATTATTTGGTATCAGCATCGAAGCCAAATTGGCTGTGGCCGACAGTCTGTCCTCACTGATTGCAAAAGCCGGCCTGCGTTTGGTGAATTGCCTGTTAAGCGACAATAAGGTACTGATTTGCGGTAATGGCGGTTCAGCTGCTAATGGTCTGCATCTTTCAGCCGCCATGTTAAATCATTTTGATGTCGAGCGCCCCTCGCTGCCTTTTGTCTCCTTAAGCAGTGATGTGGCGGCTGTGACATCGATTGCAAACTACAGTCATTTCGATCAGGTTTTTGCACGGCAAATCTATGCTCTGGGCCAGGAGGGTGATGTATTGCTGGTTTTAACCACATCGGGGAATTCCAATAGTATTTTACAGGCTGTCAATGCTGCTAATGATCGAGGCATGGACACTATCGCCTTAAATGGCCGTGATGGAGGTCTCCTGGCTAATCATCTGGGGCCTGAAGATATTGAGATCCGGGTTGCCTCAGACAGTGCTGCACGAATAAGAGAAACACACTTGTTTATCCTGCACTGTTTTTGTGATTTAATTGACCAGTCGTTGTTTGGGCAGATGTTGAGGTAAACCATGAAGTTTCGTGCCTTGTGCTTTTTACTGATTAGCGCTTTATTAAGCGGCTGTGTCGCAGCGGTTGTTGCAGGAGCGGCTGCCGGGGCTATTGTCTATGATCGGCGCAGCCTGTCAATGCTTGAGAGTGATGCCCGGATATATCATCTGGTTCATAAGGAAATAGTAACCGATCCGCAGTTTGCTGATTCCCGGATTTCAGTGGTCAGTTTTAACCAGATAGTGTTGCTGGTGGGACAAACGCCAACTGCTTCACTGCGGGTGATGGCAGAAAAGATTGCTCAGAGAACCCCTCATGTGCGGCGGGTTTATGATGAAATCACGCTGGGACACCCATTATCCATGTCACAGCAAACCCGCGATAGCTGGATGACTAGCCAGGTACGAAGTCGTATGCTTACGCGAAAAAATCTTGAGTCTGGTTCAATTCGGGTTGTTACCGAGAATGCAGTAGTCTATCTGATGGGAATTGTTACTCAGGAGCAGGGTGATTTGGCAGTGGAAGTGGCCAGACAGGTTCCTGGAGTTCAAAAGGTAGTCAAAGTTTTTCAGTACATAACCTAGTATGAGACCAGGGATGGGGCACATAGTAATCATCTTGATGTCATTGCTGCTCGGCGGTTGCCTGGGCAGCGTATGGACTGGCGCTAACCTGATTTATGACCGGCATGATGTATATAAAAAGCTGGATGATTATCAGCTGGCCGCTAACGCCCACCATATCCTGTTTGATGACAGAATCCTGAAGCAACCCGGCTGTTCCCTGGACTTGGCTGTATTAAATGGCGACGTACTGTTAGCAGGTCATGTACCCAGCCAGCATCTGCGCGATGTTGCGGTTCGTCGTTTAAATAGTCTCAGTGGTTATCGCGAATTATTTGATCAGGTCGATGTAAGTCAGGATGCAGGCAGTGGCTTGCAGGATAGCTGGATAACCACAAAAATACGAAGTCAGATTTTTGCAGATGCCTCAATTGATCCCAATGCCTTTAAAATTATTACCTCTGATAGAATCGTATACATTATGGGGGATGTGCGGCCAAGACAGGCTGAGCGGGTTATTGAGATCGCCCGTAATACAAGTGATGTCATTCGCGTGGTGAAACTGATGCGCTACTATAATTTGAGCGAAACCCCCGCTCCAAATGGCTAGAAATCTGTGGTCTGCGCAAACACAGACCACAGTGTACCGACCCAAACCAGGAAGTGGCTAACCTGGAGGTTAGCATTAACTTTATCAATGGAATCGACCTTTATCCAGTCGTTTGCGAATTTTTCTTAATTTAAATGCACGCAACAATCCGGTTGACTCATTGTCATCGCTTTCGTCAAGTCCATTAAGAGCCTGCACAGGATGGGATTTGCAGTGTTTTCGATAGGTGAAGTGATTTTTGTTGTGCTTATGATGATGACCATCGTCATAGCGATGGAGCATTTTTTCCCGCATAGTGGCTGCGGTGCCTTGTTGCTTTTCAGACATAAGTAATTCCTTAACTTGTCAAATCAGTTCAGACAGGAATAAATGCTCCCCCAAAAGAAGGGCAGCACTCCTAATTAAAATATAGGCAAAGTGATTGAAATAAGCCATTTGGTGCGAGGGTGTTCATCAAACTGTGTCATTCCAGGTCGTCTTGAGCGCAGTGAGAGATCTCCGAAGGCTGGTACAAACCAGGATTTGGAGATCTCTCACTGCGTTCGAGATGACGGGTACCTGTGAATAATGACATATTTTATTTTAATGAATACACTCTTTAACACATAAAGACGGATCCTCGATACCGGGCTGGTAGATTTTACAACTCTCTCTCTAACTCTCTCGCCTGAGGGGCGAGAGGATTTATAAGGAAATGAATGATTGCGTTGCTTATCCAGGTTGATTCCATTATAATCCGCGCCTGGAAAGGTAGGTTATTTTGTGAAACTTGATAATAATGTAAACGGGGTAAAAAAACTTCAGGAAATTCAATTGTTATTGATCCTGATAATTGTTTTCACTACCTTGTTAATAAAAGGCAGAGAAGCGGGTATATCTGCTTTTCTGGGTGGAGTGATTGCATTACTTCCTTCATTATTATTTGCAAAACTGCTTTTTAAATATCGAGGGGCGAGAGCCGCGCGGCAAATAGTGAAAAATTTTTATCTAGGGGAATTTATAAAAATAGGCTCCTCTATATTCCTGTTTGTGCTGGTTTTTAGTACTTATAAAGTGCAACCCCTGGCGTTTTTTTTAACCTATATAGTAGTGGTAATATCGCACTGGTTTTCACCACTGCTTATTGATAATCAACGAAATAGGCCAGAAAGTGACTGAAATGGTATCAAGTACAGATTACATTAAACATCATTTAACATATTTGACCTTCAATGTTAAAGAGATGCAGTTCGGTTCGGGTGGTTTCTGGACCTTGAATTTAGACACACTGTTTTTTTCAATTACACTAGGCAGTCTGGTGCTTCTGATGATGTATTTCGGAGCTCGCCGCGTTACTACTGCTGTGCCTGGAAAACTGCAAAACTTTGCCGAACTGATGCTGGACTTTGCAGATAGTCAGGTGAAGGATTGTTTCCATGGCAAAAATAAATTGATCGGGCCTTTAGCTCTGACCATATTTGTCTGGGTATTTCTGATGAACTTCATGGATATCGTTCCAGTGGATGTTCTTCCTGAAGCAGCCAAGCTTATGGGGGTACACTATCTGAAAGTCGTACCGACCAATGATTTAAATCTGACCTTTGGCATGTCGCTGTCAGTATTTATTTTGATACTGTTTTACAGCATCAAAATTAAGGGAATAAAAGGTTTTACCAAAGAATTGGCATTACAGCCATTCAATAAATGGTACTTCATTCCTGTTAACCTGGTCCTTGAATTGGTTGGCTTAATTGCCAAACCTATTTCTCTGGCATTGCGGTTGTTTGGAAATCTGTATGCTGGCGAATTAATTTTTATTCTAATCGCCTTGCTTACATTAAACTCCATGTCATCTGTCGCCGGAACGGTAACGCTTGGCGCTGCCCAGTTCCTGTTATCATTGGGATGGTCTATTTTTCATATTTTGGTTATTACGTTACAGGCATTTATTTTCATGGTACTGACTATTGTTTATTTAAGTCTTGCCCATGAGGATCACTAGGTTTAACTTTAATCATCGTCCATAAAGGGGATTTTTATGCAAGCAGCAAATTTAATAGCACAAGTTCAGGGTATGACTGTTATTGCAGTAGCCTTGTTAATTGGTTTAGGTGCTCTGGGTACAGCAATTGGTTTCGGATTGCTGGGTGGCAAGTTCCTGGAAGGCTCTGCTCGTCAGCCAGAAATGGTTCCTATGCTTCAGGTTAAAATGTTTATCGTAGCTGGTCTGTTAGATGCGGTAACCATGATTGGTGTTGGTATTGCCCTGTTCTTCACTTTCGCTAATCCATTCTTAAGCAATCTGGGTTCTTGATAACACCGTCTAGGGGCGTGAATGCGCCCTGAACTGTTACAGGGGAGAAACTGCGTTGGAAATTAACTTAACACTGATAGTACAAATGCTCGTATTTGCTGCATTTGTATGGTTTACCATGAAATTCGTATGGCCGCCATTAGCGAAAGCAATGGAAGAGCGTCAGGAAAAAATTGCTGATGGTCTTGCAGCAGCCGAGCGTGGGCGCAAAGAGCTTGAATTGGCTCAGCACCGTGTCAAAGATGAGCTCAAGCAGGCTAAAGCGCATTCTGCTGAAATAATCGAAAAAGCGACCAAAAGAGCCAGTCAACTTATTGAAGAGGCTAAAGAAGAAGCCAAGCTTGAAGCGCAAAAGCAGGTTAAGTTGGCTCACGAACAGTTACAGCAGGAAATCAATCGCGCCAAAGATGACTTGCGCAAGCAAGTGGCTCAACTGGCTGTTGCCAGTGCGGAAAAAATTCTGCGGAAGACGATTGATGTTCAAGCAAACAGTGCCTTGTTAGATAACCTGATTGAAGAGATTTAACATGCCAGATACTGTAACCCTTGCAAGACCTTATGCCAAAGCCATTTTCGAGCATGCTCTGAATGAAAAGAAGCTGGCGGTGTGGTCTGAATATTTAAATCTATTGGCTTTGCTGGTTATGAATGAGCAAAGCGAACGCTTTATCAATAATCCAGCGACGACTTCTGCTCAGCATAGTCAGTTCCTATCGTCATTGCTTCCTTCCAATGCCGGAGCGGATGCCGATGCACTGAATAATCTTATCGCGCTTCTGTCAGAGAACAGACGATTAATGCTGTTACCAGATATTATGGTTCTGTTTGAAGCTGAGCGCGCCGAGCATGAGAAGACACTCGAAGTTGAAGTTTTCAGCTATTCCGAGTTATCGGATACTCAGCAGGATAAACTGATTAAGGCTTTGAGTGAGCGTCTGCAGCGTAAAGTCAAGTTGAATATTGTAATTGATAAGTCGCTGATTGGCGGCGCAATTATCAATGCCGGGGATTTGGTAATCGATGGTTCGGTTAGTGGTAGATTGACCACGCTTCGTACCAGCCTTGCCGCATAACAAGAGGAACTATTCATGTCACAAGTTGCACTAAACCCTTCTGAAATTAGTGAATTAATCAGAAAAAAAATTGAACATTTTAATGTGGCGTCCGAAGCCAGAAATGAAGGTACTATCGTTAGTCTGAAAGATGGTATTGTCCGCTTGCATGGCCTTGCTGATGTAATGCAGGGTGAAATGATTGAGTTTCCTGGCGGTGTCTATGGTCTGGCGCTTAACCTTGAGCGCGACTCAGTGGGTGCGGTAATCCTTGGTGATTACTCAAGCCTGTCAGAAGGCCAGAAAGGAAAATGTACTGGTCGAATTCTTGAAGTGCCTGTTGGCAGAAAGCTTTTGGGACGTGTTGTTGACGCCCTGGGTAATCCTATTGACGGCAAAGGTCCAATTGAAGCCGACAAAATGTCTCCTATCGAAAAAGTGGCTCCAGGCGTTATTGCTCGTCAGTCAGTTGATCAGCCTGTACAGACTGGTCTTAAAGCGATTGACGCGATGATCCCTGTTGGACGTGGTCAGCGTGAATTGATCATCGGTGACCGACAAACTGGAAAGTCAGCGATTGCCATTGATGCCATTATTAATCAGAAAGGCACTGGCGTTAAATGTATTTATGTCGCAATCGGTCAGAAGGCTTCTTCTGTGTCCGCTATTGTTCGCAAACTTGAAGAGCACGGTGCGCTGGAACACACTATTGTGGTTGTCGCCGGAGCCTCAGATTCTGCAGCGCTGCAGTTTATTGCGCCCTACTCTGGTTGTTCTATGGGTGAATACTTCATGGAGCGTGGCGAAGATGCACTGATTGTCTATGATGATTTAACCAAACAAGCCTGGGCATATCGTCAGATTTCTCTGCTGCTGCGTCGTCCACCTGGACGTGAAGCCTATCCTGGGGATATTTTCTATCTGCATTCACGTTTGCTGGAAAGAGCTGCGAGAATTAACGCCGCTGAAGTAGAAAAGTTAACGAACGGCGAAGTGAAAGGCAAAACCGGATCACTCACTGCACTGCCAATTATCGAAACGCAGGCAGGCGACGTATCCGCCTTCGTACCAACCAACGTTATTTCTATTACCGATGGTCAGATCTTCCTGGATGTTGATTTGTTTAACTCCGGCGTACGCCCTGCTATCAACTCCGGTCTGTCGGTTTCTCGGGTGGGTGGTGCTGCTCAAACCAAGATTATGAAGAAACTTGGCGGTGGTACGCGACTGGCTCTTGCCCAGTTCCGGGAGCTGGAAGCATTCTCGCAATTTGCTTCTGACCTGGATGATGCTACACGTAAACAGTTAGAGCGTGGCCAGCGGATCACTGAACTGATGAAGCAGAAACAATATGCGCCATTATCAGTAGCCGAAATGGGACTGTCTCTGTTTATCGTAGAGAAAGGTTATCTCGATGATGTGCCTGTTGTGGAAGTGAATGCCTTTGAAACGGCATTACGCAGCTTCATGCACGGCTCCTATGCCAGCCTGATGAGCAAAATTAATGAATCAGGTGCATACGATAATGACATTGAATCTCAACTGAAACATGCAGTAGAGGAATTCAAGCGTACAGGCAGCTGGTAACAGCATACTAGGAATAATTGATTACGCAGGATGGTTAAACCATCCTGATAATTAAAGGCGAAGCAAGATATGGCTGGAGCAAAAGAGATCCGCACAAAAATTGCGAGTGTGAAGAATACACAAAAGATCACTCGTGCTATGGAAATGGTGGCTGCAAGCAAAATGCGTAAAACCCAGGATGCAATGCGAGCCTCAAAACCCTATGCAAGCAAAATTTATAATGTCGTCAAACATATCGCCCGCGCAAACTCTGAGTATCGACATCCTTTTATGACGGTTCGCGACATCAAACGCATCGGCCTTATCGTGATAACTTCCGATCGTGGATTATGCGGTGGTTTGAATGCCAATCTGTTGCGTGAGACGATCAAAAACATGCGCCAATGGCAGCAGGAAGGTAAAGAGATCAGTCTCTGCGTGATAGGTCGTAAAGGTCAGGCATTTTTCCGACGCGTCGGCGGGCATGTTATAGCAAGTGCCGATCATTTGGGTGATAAACCCGGTGTCAGAGATATCATCGGTGTTGTAAAGATCATGCTGGATGCCTTTTACCAGGGTGAAATTGACGCTTTGCACGTGGTTTATAACGAGTTCGTTAATACCATGACCCAAAAGCCGGTTACCAGACAAATGCTGCCCCTGCCAACTGATGAAAAAGATAGCAGCCAACTGGCACACCATTGGGATTATATCTACGAACCGGATTCCAAAGAATTGCTGGATGCTTTATTAGAGCGCTACAGTGAACTTCAGGTTTATCAGGCAGTGGTAGAAAATATTGCCTGCGAACAGGCGGCTAAAATGATAGCAATGAAAAGTGCCACTGATAATGCTGGTGCTTTGATTAAAGAATTTCAATTGGCATATAACAAAGCTCGACAGGCGGCTATTACGCAGGAATTAGCCGAAATTGTCGGTGGCGCAAGCGCATTATAAGAGGGTTTGAATATGAGTTTAGGAAAGGTAGTTGAAGTAATCGGAGCGGTAGTCGATGTGGAGTTCCCACGTGACAGCGTTCCAAAAGTAAACGATGCACTGCACCTGGTTGAAGGTGATCTGGTGTTTGAAGTGCAGCAGCAGCTGGGCGACGGTGTTGTCCGTACTATCGCTATGGGTAGCACCGATGGCTTAAAGCGCGGCCTTGAAGCGAAAAATACTGGCGAGCCGATTCAGGTTCCTGTCGGTAAAAAAACATTGGGCCGAATTATGGACGTTCTGGGACGTCCTGTGGATGAAGCAGGTCCGATTGGTGCTGATGAGCACTGGGCGATTCATCGTAAAGCCCCTTCCTATGAAGAGCAGGCAGGCAGCCAGGAGCTGCTCGAAACCGGTATTAAAGTTATCGATCTGCTTTGTCCTTTCGCGAAGGGAGGAAAGGTTGGACTCTTCGGTGGTGCCGGTGTAGGTAAAACAGTAAATATGATGGAGTTAATCCGTAATATCGCGATTGAGCATAGCGGATACTCGGTATTCGCCGGGGTCGGTGAGCGTACCCGGGAAGGAAACGACTTCTATCATGAAATGAAAGACTCCAACGTACTGGATAAAGTGTCGCTGGTTTACGGACAGATGAATGAGCCGCCAGGAAACCGTCTGCGTGTTGCTCTGACAGGCCTGACAATGGCAGAGAAGTTCCGTGATGAAGGAAGAGACGTTCTTCTGTTTATCGATAACATTTATCGTTATACCTTGGCCGGGGTAGAAGTATCAGCCTTGCTGGGTCGTATGCCCTCTGCGGTAGGTTATCAGCCTACACTGGCAGAAGAAATGGGTATGCTGCAAGAGCGTATTACCTCAACCAAAACAGGTTCTATTACCTCTATTCAGGCAGTCTATGTTCCTGCGGACGACCTGACTGACCCATCACCAGCAACTACCTTTGCTCACCTTGATGCGACAGTTGTATTGTCCCGTCAGATTGCCGAGCTGGGAATTTACCCTGCGGTAGATCCTCTCGACTCTACCTCACGTCAGCTGGATCCATTAATTGTTGGACAAGAGCATTATGATACCGCTCGACGCGTACAACAAACGCTGCAGCGTTACAAAGAGCTGAAAGATATTATCGCGATTCTGGGGATGGATGAGTTATCTGAAGAAGATAAGCGCGTTGTATCCAGAGCCCGTAAGATTCAGCGTTTTCTGTCCCAGCCCTTCTTCGTAGCCGAGGTATTCACTGGTTCGCCCGGAAAATACGTGTCTCTCAAAGACACCATCAAAGGCTTCCAGGGTATTTTGGCTGGTGAGTATGATGATCTACCTGAGCAGGCGTTCTATATGGTGGGAAGCATTGAAGAGGCTGTCGCTAAAGCCAAGACACTATGAGGCAAGAAAAAATGGCTATTACAACCCATTTGGATATTGTCAGCGCTGAACGAGAAATTTTCTCGGGCGTTGTGGAGATGGTGGTCGCCACCGGCGAGCTGGGAGAAATCGGTATTACTCCCGGCCATGCTCCACTACTTACAGTGCTGAAACCAGGCGAAATTCGGATTACCCATATGGGCGGTACACAGGAAGTGTATTACGTATCGGGTGGCATGCTGGAGGTTCAGCCTTTCTATGTGACCGTACTCGCTGATGAAGTTGAGCGTGCTGAAAGCCTGGACGAAGCGGCGGCTCTTGCTGCTAAAACCAGAGCTGAAGAAGCGATTGCCAATAAAAATGCTGACATTGATTATTCTATGGCAGCTACTGAATTGGCGCGCGCGGTTGCGCAGATTCGTGCTATTCAAAAAGTCAGAAAGAACCTGAAGTAAATTTGAGATCCTCTTTGTATTAAATTGTCCTCCCCGCGTAGGCGGGGATCTATCTCTGAGCTAGCTATAATACCAATAGAGAAATGGATTCCCGTCTTCGCGGGAAGGACAAAACTCCTTCACTTATGGCAGTACCCCTCAATACCTCCCCACCATCTTCTACTTGAAGTGGAGTCAGCTATCAAGCGCAAGTTAAACCGGCTATAATAGGGGTCAATCATCATTTGTTCAAACAGTAACCAGAAACTTTAATTATGCTAGCAATTGATAACATCGAGCAAAAGCCGCTTACTGAGTTCACCGAGAAAGCTTATCTCGATTACTCAATGTATGTGATTCTTGATAGAGCACTGCCTCATCTGGCGGATGGGCTGAAGCCTGTTCAGCGTCGTATCGTCTATGCGATGTCTGAACTAGGCCTGAAAGCGACTGCCAAACATAAAAAATCAGCGCGGACGGTAGGGGATGTATTAGGTAAGTTCCATCCTCATGGCGACTCGGCCTGTTATGAAGCCATGGTGCTGATGGCGCAACCTTTTTCATATCGCTATCCTTTTGTTGACGGACAGGGAAACTGGGGTTCTCCTGATGATCCCAAGTCATTTGCTGCGATGCGTTATACCGAGGCCAGGCTTTCCAATTATGCGGAATTATTACTCTCGGAATTACAGCAGGGCACCGTAGATTGGGTCGATAATTTTGACGGCAGTTTGCAGGAGCCCGCTTTATTGCCGGCGCGCCTGCCCAATGTGCTGTTAAATGGAGCCACCGGGATTGCCGTGGGCATGTCTTCTGATGTTCTGCCGCATAATCTGATTGAAGTAGCCAATGCCTGTATTCATCTGCTGGAACACCCGCATGCAGAACTTTATGATGTTTTGCAGCATATCAAAGGCCCCGATTTCCCAACCCAGGCTGAAATTATTACCCCGCCTCAGCAAATAAGGTCTATGTATGAGTCGGGCCAGGGCTCAGTGAAAATGCGGGCTATTTACCATGTGGAAGCACATCAGATTGTTATTCATGCCTTACCTTATCAGGTATCAGGAGCGCGCGTCATTGAGCAGATAGCGGCTCAAATGCAGCAAAAGAAATTACCCATGGTTGAGGATTTGCGCGATGAGTCAGATCATGAGCATCCCACTCGCCTGGTTATTATACCCAAGTCGAATCGGGTGGACGTTGAGGGCCTGATGTCTCATTTATTTGCCACCACCGATTTGGAGCGCAGTTATCGGGTCAATTTCAATATGATTGGCCTGGATGGCAAACCCCGGGTTAAAGATCTCTTAAGTTTATTGAAGGAATGGCTGGTATTTCGTCTGGCAACAGTAACCCGGCGTTTGCAATATCGTCTGAATAAAATTCTTGAGCGCATTCATGTTCTTGAGGGTTTGATTATTGCCTATCTGAACCTTGATGAGGTTATTCGCATTATCCGCGAGGAAGATCAGCCTAAACTGGCGTTGATGAAGCGGTTTTCTTTAAGCGACAGGCAGGCTGAGGCGATATTGGAAATGAAGCTGCGCCATCTGGCCAAGCTTGAGGAAATCCGCTTGCAGGCTGAGCTCAAAGACTTATGTAAAGAGCGCGATCATATCCAGGCTTTATTAGCCGACGAAGGGAAATTGCGAAATCTGGTTAAAACTGAAATAGCAGCCGATCGCGACAGCTATGGCGACTTAAGACGTTCTCCTTTAATGGAGCGTCAGGATTCACAGGCTTTAAAAGAAGAAGATATCCTTCCGAATGAGCCAATCACCGTCATTTTATCGCAAAAAGGTTGGGTGCGAGCAGCCAAGGGCTATGATGTGAATGGCCAGGATTTGAGCTACAAGGCAGGTGATGGATTCAAGACGCAAACCAATGCGCGCAGTAATCAGCAGGTGGTGTTTTTTGATAGTGAAGGGAAGGTGTATACCTTGCCTGGACATGTGCTGCCTTCTGCCAGAGGTCAGGGTGAGCCGCTGACTGGCAAACTAAATCCCGCAGACGGTATGCTGTTCGAGGCAGTGACTTCCGGGGAAGCAGAAAACTACATCCTGCTCGCCAGCGATGCCGGTTATGGCTTTATCACTCAGCTTGGTGAACTGTATGTTAAAAACCGCAATGGTAAGGCTTGTCTCAAATTGCCTGAGAATAGCCGCATTTTATCGCCAAGACCAGTCAATAATATAGAGAATGATCTGATTGCCTGTGCAACCAATATTGGCCGTCTGCTTATTTTTTCAGCAAAAGAGTTGCCGCTTTTAACTAAGGGTAAAGGCAATAAAATGATTAGTATCCCCAGTGCAAAAGCCAGTGCGCGAGAAGAGTTCATCGTTGATTTTCAAGTGCTTTGTGAAGCAGATCAGTTAACTGTTCATGCAGGAAAAAGACATTTTACCCTTAAGCCGGTTGATCTGAACCATTATCGTGCTGAGCGCGGACGCCGCGGTAACCGCTTGCCGCGTGGATTGCAGGCAGTCACTTCTCTCGAAGTGATTCGGTCGAACGAGACCGCAGTATGAAACTTACTGCCCGAAAATTACGCTGGATTATGAATCTCTGGCCCCCCTTCTGGGGCGCTGGAATTCACGTTGATGAGATAAAATCCGATTATAGTTACATTCGGGTATCGCTTAAATTACGCTGGTATAATCAAAACTATGTAGGGGTTCATTTTGGCGGCAGCCTGTTTTCAATGACCGATCCCTTTTTTATGCTCATGCTCTTACAACGGCTGGGCAAAGATTTTATTGTCTGGGATCAGCAAGGTGAAATTCAGTATCTCAGCCCAGGAAAAGGCAGGGTATTTGCCGAGTTCAGACTTAGCGATGAAGAGATTGAGCAAATTCGCCAGGAAGCGCTGGCCAAAGGAAAAATAAACCCGGTTTTTACAGTCACGATTTATGATGAAGCTCAGCAGATGGTTGCTGCGGTAAAAAAAGTCCTATATGTGAAGAGCAAACAGTTTGCTAAATAAAACCATATACCTAGTTCTTCAATATTGCCCGCAAGTTTTTTTTCTTTTCTTCTGACAATGGCGCAAATGCCAGAGTAGCCAGGCCAGCCTGACGATATAATGATTCAATCACCGGATCGAGTATAGATTGCAGGTGCTGGCGTATCGTTTCTTCGTCGCCACGAGCGATTGGGCCAGTTAATGCATGAGGCAAATCCTTGGCACTGTGGACATTAGACAGGCTGTTTTGCATTAGAGAAACAATAATTTCCTTTGCCAGCTCGTTTTCAACCCCAGACTCACGCATACATTGGGTAGCCACATGGGCAAGTGTCACCAGATAATTCGAGGCAATTGCAGCAGCGCTGTGGTAAAGCATTTTTTGACTTGCCTCAATGCTGAATAATTTAGCGCCAAGATTTACAAACATAGGAGAAATAATCTCTACCGCTTTTGCATCTCCCTCAATACTGCAATAACAATCTTTAAAAATTTCTGCATTGAGCGCCTGATGAGGAAAAGGTTTTAATGGATGAATGCACGCGATATGACAGCCCAGAGCACGCAAGGGGGATAAAATGGCCGATGATAATACGCCGCTGCAATGGATAATGGTAGAGCCTTTGAGATTAGTTCCATAATGCTGTAGCTGTTGAACAATATCAGGGATTACTGAGTCGGGCGTGGTAATAAAATGCAGATTCGCCCGGGAAAGCGCCTGCAGTTCGCCTATCGCTTGCCCTTCGCCTAATAACCGGACGGAGTTCACGGCGGATTCATAGTGCTTATTATACACAGAGTGCAATTTACCTTGCCCTGAACAAATAAGGGCAAAAGCGAGTTGTTTTCCCAGACGGCCACAGCCAATAAGATTAAAATTCATAAATTTTTACAATAAATTATTCAAATAGTAACAATATTTACACTGTATTATCAGTATTTGTACTTAAATAAGAGTATAATCATAGTTTATTTATTACTTACGGCCAATAGCGATGCCTCCATATCTGATTAGAGGAACCTATAAAGAAGTATTCACCGCCTTCGGAAGCGATTTCGTACTTGGAGGTGGAACCAATATTTTAACACTCGAGCCCGATTTCGAGCGCTCTACTTTTATGGGTACCCTTGAGGAATGCCTGCTCCACCTTGAAACATGGAAGGATTCCGAAAAAAGCGATCATGAGTTTTATACCCAGGGTAACATGTTTGGCGCGGTATTAAAGATGCTGTTCGGTGCCAATGTGTATGAACATCCTTTGAAAAAGGCAGAGGAAGATCCTGAGAATTTTGCCAACAATAAGCTGGCATCGATAGACTTCGGTTTTGTTGATAAAGATGGGCAACTTGCTGCGTTCCATCTTGAATATCGGAAGGATGATCCTGGCCAATGGTTAGCCGGTATCATTAAAAACACCAATAAAAAACCTGAGGAACGAGAAGTCCTTTTTATGAGCAGCTTTGAACCTAAAGTAGTGAATTCAGCTGCCAATATCCATGTAAGCTCCGTTGAGGCCGGAGCGACCCCATTGATAGGGACTGAGGACGCACCCATTATTCACAATCCATTGGTACGTAATATCCTGCAGGCTATCTTTCTAAGAAATGGAAAAGTTCACCCTGATAGCGATATCATCGAACAGTTCACGCAATTGGCAAGTGATAGAGGGGGCTATGAGGAGAATAGAGAATTATTAGATAGTTTGCAGGCTAATGTCGATAAAGCACTTGCTAATCCGGGCTTGAAGGCAATTAAAGAGCTTGGCCTGGTCGGATATCGAAGCGTTGTCTCAATGCAAAAGTGCCTTAGGAAGGAAAATCCGTTTTATCAGCAACTGGCTGCGCTGACTAAATTAAGTAATAAGACTCTAGCGACCCAGCGAGGGGTTTTATTATTATTTTTAGACTCTGCCAATCTGTCTCATTTATATTCCGGTTACTCCACAGCTGCTTTTCTTCCGGCGCTGATTAGCTATATAAAAGAGAACATGCTGGGCAAGACTGCAGATGAGATCCGCGAAAATTGTAATCAGGTTAAAACACTTTGGTCTTCCCTGGATAAAAGCCTGAGTAGCTCAACTAAGGAAACCATAATCGCCGCATTTCTTCGTTCGAGTAAATCCCCGCTGATACAGAATTGTCTGCACAGTATTCGCAATGATAGTGAAGCAAAAGTGATTTTAAACCGTCTTCGTGATGGAGAAAATGATCTGCAGTTTTATCTCGATAAAATGCACGGCTGCTATTATTTGCCCTCAGTGCTGGCTAGTCAGCCCACGACAATGGAGCGAGATCAGTTTTATAGCATCGCAGACGATCAAGCGCTTCATCAGGCAATCCACCTCTTGCAAAAAAACGGAATTGAAACCTACACTGAATTACTGCTTGACCCTGCGCAGTTTGTGCGATTGAAACCCTTCATTAGCGAATTAAGCTCACCGGACCAGGACAAGATTGCCAAAGTGAGTATTATGCTATGGTTAAGTAACCAGGGACAGTTTGATCATTTCTATGCCAATCAGAACAATATTGACTATTTACGCCTGTTAAAACGCATGGTTGAAATCAATGCGCTGAAAGGAAAAGACTTAGCTGACCACCTGCAAAAAACCCAGGTATTTTTGGAAGAGATCAAGCCGAAGATTCTGGAAACCGGGCCCAGAAATGAAAAGGCAATGGCGTCACTTGCACAATGTTATCTTGTTTATCCCGGCGATAATCCGCTGGCTGTATTGCCGCGATTAAAGAATGAGTCGCAGATTCGTTTATTGCAGTTTCTTCTAAGGCATGAAACACAAGAAGCTAATCTCATTAGCTTAGTTGAACAATTGCAAGTCTATCCCCAATTGGCAGAGCAATTAATGCGGCTGTTCGACAAAGGGATAGGCGCAGCTGATATCATGGCCATCGGTATCGATCCAGAAAAGCATCAGTTGATGAGCCTATTTCAGGACCATAGCGTGCCCTATACTGCAAATGACATTCGCAATCTGCTTTTGCCTTTTTCCGCAGAGCTGCAAACTGCGGTTCAGGCAGAACCTAATGCTGAAATGCGCAAGTGTTTCCTGCAGGCCGTTGTGAATCTTGCCCGAAACAACTTATTGAGCCATGAGCTTTTGAAACCAGAGGCCCAGCTGCAGAGGCAGTTAATCGCAAATTTGCAGCGTGCTGTACCTGGAAATTTACGTTACTCAAGTCTGGCAGTGGGAAGCGATGTAAAATCTCATGACTTTAAAGTGCTGCTGAGGGAAATATTTTCTAATAAATTACCTCCTTCCGGCCAAAAACTGTTGATAGAAGAGGCATTTACAGCCATTACTGCGAGTACCCTGGATAATTTACAGCCGGACACTGATGCTAAAAAGAAATTAGCCAAGCCCCTCTCTCAGATGCATGTCCAAATGACCACACTAAAACATCTGGAAAGCTTGCAACTTGAGCAAAAAACACTGGATTTATTAAAAGGGCAAGATGCCACCAGTCAAAAGTTTTTCAGAATTGCAATGTTTATTGAAGAACAATGCGAGCAGATGCGCAAGCGTCTTGAAACGACCAATCCTCAAAAATACCAGAAGATGCTACCTCATGAAGCTGACTATCGAAAAGCGCTGTATGGCATTTTACATGACAGCCTGACCGGAGACGCCAGCCCAAGGACCAGGGAGGAGCTAAATAAGCGTCTGGAAAAAGCTGAAAAGCCATTGCTTGATGCTCTGGAAGGCGATAGCCGTAAAGCCTATCGTCAGGGAATGAGGATTATTGCAAACTTTTTTAGTATCTTGCTGATTGGCATACCAAACCTGATTCATCATAGACACACCGGAAACTGGACATTTTTCAGCACTCCGCGTTCAAGGGAAGCAGCACAAACGATAAGTAAAAAGGTAAGAGATGAAATTGAGTCATCTTCAGAGAATACTCAGAATAAAAGGTAACTCCCCCGATACGTCATCCTGAGCGTAGAAGGATCTCAGACTGCTTGGAACTGAGCCAGATTCAGGAGATCCTTCACTGTGTTCAGGATGACGTACCTGGGAGTTACTAATAAATTATGAAGGGAATGGATTTATTCTCATTTGTTGTAATGACACCTGCCGACACGAAATCCTTATTATTCATACAATTATTCCTGGGTTGAATAAATTTCAATCTTAGCTTGATCTTTTTTTGCACTCTGATTCTGGATCACCCTACATAAGGTTAATTAATAAGCAGTCCACTATTGAATTCTGGCAAGATTTCTGCTTAATATGAATATTCTGCATTGCACAGAAATTTTAAGGATGAGCCATGTCGCTGCCATTGAAGGCCTTTCAACACAATCAATTAACATTTACCACCTCTGGGACGCCCGTTCCAACTTCTGGTCATACGATAATCCGCGTTGAATTTCTGGACACTGATGGTTCAATCAAGAAAGGCTTTTTCAAGCCAGTTGATAATGAGCTTTATCCGGTCTTGCTGGCAAAATATTCTGTAGCGAGTAGCGTGTCTCTGCGCCTGTCGATGGGTGAGTTTATGGCTGAGGAGCGGCTAGTTTATCGCGACGGCCAGATTGTGGGTACGGTTTCTTTTGATCTTCCAAACTATAAGCCTCTGCTTAAAATAACGGATACTGTGCCGCCTGACGCCATCGAGGAAATGTGGGTCGATCCGTCAATGCAGACCTTGCTGGAGAAAAATGTCGCAAGACAAATTGCCGCCTGGCTGCGCATCGGGGATGAAGACAGACATCCGGACAATCTCAGTCTGTTTGGTGGTATTGATTTTGATATGTGCCATGACCGCTATAGTAAAATTATTCGCGGGCCAAGAGCTATCGATATGGTTACTAACCCGGACGTGGTTCGTGTTACCAGCGCGCAAATTGGTGATTTACCGGTTGTAGAGGGAAGAACGCATTGGCCAGCCAACAGTTATCCCGAAAATTTTAATTTATTAAAAAAATATCGCTCAACCACTGCTTTTCGTGATCTCGCAGGTAGTGAAAAATTTAAAGAACAGATGTTTGAGGCGTTTACCTATGAATTATTAACTTATGATCCTGATGTGTTGCGGTCTCGTCTCACCGAATACCTTGGCGATGAGCCATTGGATTATCGAAGTCTTTCCGGGAAAAAAATAGAAGATCTGGAAAAGGCAAATGATAAACTGTTTAATGCAACCACGGATAAAGAATCATTTGTTGATCATATGCTTGCGGTGACTCAGGAAGAATATGATGAATTATACCGTGCGGTAGTAGGGTATCCAGGGAGTGAAGCCAATAGAAGGCAGCTCAAGGTTCCCAGTTTTAATACATTCCTGGAGAAAAAGCCCAAGGTTGTCCAGCGTATCAAAGAATGGACTGCAGCTCAAAACAAGAAGACTGCAGAAGCTGTGGAAAACCATTCCCGGTTAATGCAGGAAATTCAGAAACGAAAGCTTACTGCGACGGATGAGCCTCTTGAAAAACTCAAAAAGATGGAGGCTATGTGTCCAGCATATTGCATGAGTGATCCCTGTAAATATGATAACGAGAAAATTTCCAAACGTTTCCATAAAATCTGGCGAGATTCATTTTTGCCTCATGTGAATCAAATTTTGCTGGGCCTGGATAATTTGGAAAGATCAATTATTACCCAGCTTAGCCAGCAAACATTGCCTTCCATTGACGATAATTTGCCGGGATTGGATAAGTCCACTGCAACAGAGTCCTGGCAACTGCTGTCAAAGGCTACTGACTTATCGAAGATCAGCGTCAATTGCAGACCAGATAATCCTGAATATCTTGCCTTACAGGAAATCAGGGCATTCCACAAAGAGCTTCACGACATAGCGGATACTTATTTTCGTACTGATCTTCTTGATTTAAGCGAAAGAACAAATGCGGTTTTTCTTGAGAGAATGCAAGACACCGTTAATAAGCATGAAAAGAGCATCCTGGATCATTTGGGAACTACAGGTAAAGCGACCGATTTTACAAATATACTGGATAAAATAGACCGATATAAACCGATCATGAAGTGGTCGAGATACATCAGTCGAGATGATTTGCCTTTGTACGGTAACAAAGAAACACAATCCAATATTAAATTAAAATCACATGTCGACCCGCAGGTCATGGATGCTTGCTTTAAGCAATTATTTGCCTGGGCGGATGAGCAGGATGAGATTAGCGGGAAGAATGGTGATTCGGCTTTAACTAATTTTATAGCGGAGATTATTGAGCGTAATTATACCCCTGGCACTTTCAGCTGGTTCACTAATCGTTACCGTGCAACCAGTGTATTGAATTATATCAAAACGACTCGCCTGAAAGGCTCTGAAAAACTGGCCTGGATTTTTAGCGAGGGCGGCCATGAGACTACTTCTCTGAATACCCATCTGGTCAATAATCTGATTAACAGCATGCTTGTCGATTTTCAGGACGAGGTGGGTTGCAATCTTGCCAGTGTCAGACATGCCATCAATACAAAAGTATTTAACAGTGCTGCATACACACAGCGAATTATGACCTACTCCAGAACCAATGAAAAATTTATTCACAGTCGAAGTGTAAGTGCTGTTTCTAATTTTCATAATGCCATGTACAAATGGGTAGACTCGTTTAAAACCGAAGAGGCTTTCCGAAAGTTTATTGATGATTGTGTCAAAAAGTATCTTGAACCGGCCAGTATTGGAGCACAGTTTGCGAGCTTTTTTGTAACAACGAAAGTAAGGGATCAGGAAGTACCCACGTATTTTGATAAGAAATTCGGCTATTCACGCAGCAATATTCTGGCGATGATTTTAACTAACGGTGCAATTAATGATGGTTCGCTCAATTCGATATTGGTAAAAGCAATTCTGGCAGATATGCAAAGCAAGTATGCCGTCCATGAACGGGCTGTAAAACATGGTAGCAATGCCAGCTCGACGGATTTTAAGATATCGGAGACTGATAACGAGTTAGAGACCTTTGGTGCTTATGATTCGGTTCGACCAATGAAAAGTGCAGATATTACTCACAAGTTTCTTGATGATTTACGTAAATTGTCTAAAGACAAAACAGTGGTGCAACCGCCTGTATCAAAAGCACCTCCTTCGCTGGGTAAAGCCCTTGGTGAAACTGAAAAAAATGGGGCGAAATCTGGCCAGAACCCAGTATCAGCACTCAGTTGTTCCTGACTCTTTCCTGCGAGAACTTAAAGCACGCCCTAAGTTTTAGGGCTGCTATTCGCAAGGCGGTGGTCCTGGATAAACTCATTTAACTCTTCCAGCAAGCTCTCCAATGCGTTTTGATCATAGTGCATCGCTTTCTGCCGGGATTTTAACCTGTTAGCGGTGTCGCTAAACTCTTCGAGAACAGCCTTTTCGTCTTCATCACCATAAGTGCTGACATAGCCAGCGATAACCGCCAGTGAGTCCTCGGCTTTAATGAGGCTTTCTTCATATTGTAACGGATTGACTTCCTGGGTTGCGCCAGGGTTAGGCGTTCTTGACTGATAACGATCATAGAGCAATTTAAGCAGTATAATTCCTAAAGGCAATAAAATAAGGATGCTAAAAAAAATAAGCGGATTGAAGGCTGCAACCTCCTGAGCTGTAGTTTCATTAGACCTGGCGGCGATTGAGGGCGGGCTATAAGCGGGCAGCGGCCGGCGAGTATCTGTGG
Organism: Legionella sp. 16cNR16C; assembly: GCF_021297775.1. Lineage (NCBI taxonomy): Bacteria > Pseudomonadati > Pseudomonadota > Gammaproteobacteria > Legionellales > Legionellaceae > Legionella > Legionella sp. 16cNR16C. The sequence goes on along the minus strand of NZ_JAJTMX010000003.1, from coordinate 1,071,217 downwards.
CCGAAATAAATATCTGATTAAGAGGCTCTGGAGAGGATTTAAAAAATCGGGATCGTTCAGACCGTTTCGCGCTCGCCTTTTCTGTTACTGGTAAGCGATTTCTTCTTGCAGGCTCCTGTGTTTTGGTTTCGAGCAATTTATTTTTTTTCGGATAGGAGTTTGTAATTGGTGTCTGGAGCATTGGTTTTTCAGGCAGGCCGGCAAGGCGGTTTTGCTGATTAACCCAGGATTGCATAGAGTTCATCACTTGCCCCATGAGTTCTTTGGTTGAGCTGATGAGTTCCAACTGTTTTTCCTCGCTGGCGAACTGATGGAGGTGCGTTTTTATTTGATTCGTTTGTTCCATAATCTGCTTTTCAACCTGCTGCAGACTAACAGGGGTTACAGCAAAACGTGACAAATTATCCTGATTGTTAATAAAGCTATCAATTTTTTCGGGCTTATCCGAAACCCATTTTTCCCACCAGCGAATATCCTGTTTGTCTTGAATTGATTGATGATAGGCGGCGCTATTGGCCTCCAATACCTCCTTAACCGGGGCTTGCGAACGTTGTACGAACAGCTCAATTCCTTCAAAGAGATCAAGCATTTGCGAGCGAAACTGTGTGATGGTAAACACTTCCCCTGCCTGATCGAGCAGCTGTAAGAGTTGCTCAAGGATATTCTGAAATCTTAACACTTCCTGTAAATCACTAATTGCCTGGCCGTAAGCTTCATGAACGGTTGATGGCAGATTATCGATAAACTTAAAACCAGGACACTGCTTCAGATCCTCAGCAGTCAGACGAATGGATTCAGGTGCAGCGATAGTGCTGACGGACTCTGGGGCAAGCTCAGTTGTTTCACTGACTATTTGTGCACAATGTTTGGCAGCCAGGGTCGGAAACTCGCGCTGGGAGCCAATCGTTTGTGCGTCTTTGTACAGCTCCCAAAAGGGGTGTGGATTTGCATCGTAAGCGGTTACAGCAAAATGCATTCCTGTGTGTCGTTTCTGGGCCAGATTGGTCAGCTCATGATGAAGACGTTCGATTTTTATTTTAAACTGCCGGGATTGCAGTTTTTGCTGGATATCAAATTGAATGTCTTTTTCAATAGTACTTCGACAATCCGCTAAAAACAGGCGATCGCTGCCGGCCATAGGAGAAGTCATCACCTCGACTGCCCGCAAATATTGGGTAAATAACTGTAATTGTTCACTGACATATTCTGCATCATTGATGGCAGCCAGTTTTCGCAGAATCTGCATGCTGTCCAGTAACACATAATTAAATGGCTGGTTAAGATGTGCTTTGCTAAGTGCATCATTTCTAATCAGGAGGTAATCGCCAATCTGCCTCATCATCATACTCAAGCCCGTCCAGCTTACCCGCTGAGGAGGAAGGATTTCAGCATGAAAGTCGTCTAAGCTCAGTTCGTGGCGTGGCCGATATTGAACACTCAACAGCCATGAGCCCTCATTCACTGCAGCCAAGGCCTGGGTTTTATCTTCATTAAACCAGCTGTCTTCTGTACTAAGCAGCTGGGCATCGATTTTGCTCGCAGTTCGCAGATTAATCACGCGCTGTCGAAATTGTAATTCTTCTTCGGTGTAACAGAGTTCATCATAAAAGGGTCTCGCAGCAATGTTTAGCCGCGAATTGTCTTGCATCGAGCGATAGGGGATACGAGAATGTCCTTCCTTCATAAGTGGGCCCTCCGTGCTGGCTCATATTGATTAGTTTTTGATAAATCAACCTCTTCAAAGCAGAGAAATCTTCCTGATGTCCACATTTGAATACTTTTAAAGCCAACTATTAATTAGCCATAGAACAGCGCAATTGTAAATGCTTTGCGAAGCCCAGCTTCCAGTTCATAGTCATCAACCTATCCCCTACACCCATGACGCTAAGCTAAGTTCTGCAATACATGTAGGTTGGGCCCTTGGCCCAACAAAGGGGTTTCACCACTCCAGAACTCAATGTTGGGCCAAGGGCCCAACCTACAATAATCCTTAACTTAATGGCAGTGTTTCTCTATGAGTTCTCTGGAGGGACGTAGAAGCGAGAAGCAGACTTTGTTGCTGTGATGTGCAGATACCTATGCTCTCCAAGTCAGGTGACAGCGCCAGAGAATTCACTTATGATTAGGCTCAGTATTTTTTGCAGTAATTGTATGCTCATTGATTTTATTAAAACGTTTCCCCAGTATCTGTTGCCTAAGCAGGCTTTGACCGTGTTGGCTGGCCTGCTTGCTGATGTCAAATCTCCTGCGGTTAAAAATTTTATTATCCGGCAATTTATCGCCAAATACCGGGTTAATATGCAGGAAGCACTGGTGGAAGATCCGGCCATTTATAAGAGTTTTAATGAATTTTTTATCCGTAATCTCAAGCCCGAGAGCCGCCCTCTTGCCACAGCCGATATCATTTCCCCTGTGGATGGGGTTGTCAGCGAACTGGGTCGGATAAACGAAGGGCAATTGCTGCAGGCCAAAGGGCGCTATTACACCGTCAGTGATTTTCTGGCCAACGAGCCAGTCTCGGCAGAGTTTCAGGATGGCCATTTCATCACTTTATATTTGTCACCGAAAGATTATCATCGCGTGCATATGCCGCTGGATGGGATTCTTCGCAAAATGGTTTACATTCCAGGTCGTTTATTTTCAGTACAGCCTACCACAGCGCGGGTTATTCCCCAGTTATTTGCGCGTAATGAACGTCTGGTTATTTATTTTGAAACCCGCCTGGGCTTAATGGCGATGGTCATGGTGGGTGCTACAATTGTCGGAGCCATTGGCACCAGTTGGCACGGTGAATTGCGGCGTCAGAAAAAGGTTCAGGCATTTGAATATCAGCAGGCTGAAACCATGCTGAAACAAGGAAGCGAAGTAGGATTTTTTAAGTTAGGCTCAACAGTTGTTTTACTATTCACCAATGAGCATCCCTTGCAATGGACAAATACCTTGCAGGCCGGTTCCCCCGTTCGCTTCGGTCAAGAGCTGGCCTCTGTTGCATTATAGGAAGTCTCTGATAGCATCGAGGGCTGCCTGAGCACATTCCCCGTCCAGCTCAGGGTTGGCTCCGCTAACGCCTATTGAGCCAAGATGCTGTCCAGTTTTGCTTATAATTGGCAGGCCGCCCTCCAGAAAAACAATATCAGGAACTGAGGTGTATGGACTATTGGCATAGGCAGTATTTCGCTCAGCCAGTGTTTTAGTCGACACCGGAATGCTCGCCGAAGTCATTGCTTTGAGTTGAGCCATACGCACACTAACGAAGTTATTGCCATCCATACGCTTGAACAGTTTCAGATTGCCATGATTATCCATAATGGCAAACGCCAGAGTTAAGCCCTTTTCAACTGCAAAGGCCATAGCTGCTTCCGCCATTTTTTCCGCCAGGGCAAGTGACAACGCCTGTACTTGTAACAACATAGGCTCACTCCTTTGTAAAATAATTGTATTTTACAGAATGGGATAAAAACCACAAATCGCTGATCCGATTTAAGCGGGTGAATTAAAAGATAAAAGAGAATTGTAATAAGTTATGCTTTAAGTAGGGAATAAATTAGTTCGTAATACTTTTTCCTGAAAATTTTTGATAAAGAGATTCAACAAATTCGCATGCAGAAACTACATTCGCCTGTTTGATTACTAAATATACTTCATCTGCATTATCTGTTTCTTTATATGTCGTAGTTAAATTAACCGCTAAAGTGTCCTTATCTCTATAACCACTAAACACAGGTACTATGGCTATTTCTTGATCCGGGCCTTCATACTCATTTGGTTCTCCCAGGCTAATGACTCGCCCTACGTATACCTTTCTGTCAGAAAGTGTCATGAGCAAAAAGCGATTTTGTACATAAGACATATACAGCAATTTATCTAAAGGACTATCCTTTAAAAGCTTATACATCAACATGATCTTTGCCATTTGGCCATAAGAAATACCTTCGGCTCCTCTAAATTTATAGAATGTCCAAAGCCATAATCCCGCTCGTTCTATCAGGCAGTACAGTGTGCTAATAAAGATTGATAATAAAAAAAATATAAATAATAAATCTAAATGTTCAGCTGTGAGAAAACTACTGGATTGTTTAGCAGGTAGAGAACTGGCAACATAATCGATGACATCAAAATAGGAGTTGACTAAATAAGTTATAGCGGTAACAACCACTCCTAGAAAAGTTGCTTTTATATATAACAGTTGACCATCATATCGATGTAGCTTATAAAAATTTAAAGGTGAGAACCGTAATAGAATAAATGCATTTGCAATAACTGCTGCAACAAGAAAGGCTAGCACGTAAATTTCCTTTAAATATTTACTTATGCACGACGATTTTATCTGCTTTTTGGATTAAGTCTTTATATTTTTGACTATTTCTAACATCTTTTGCACTCATGACTAGGGTGCCACGGCCAACAACTCTCATAGATTGAGAACCATTATCTTTATTTTTCAGTGCCTTGATAATTTCTTTTTCTTCATCATAATAATTCATTTCGTCACCATAGGTATTCGTATAATACGAAGTCTGTAAAGTTTATTACATAATTTAAATATAGGACAGTTAAAACTAACTGGTAAATATTGGTCAGGGTTTAGTAAATATCAAGTGCAAGGCTTTTATAATGGCGACGGATAGTTGAGAAGGGTTTAAGAAAAAGTCTTTATTGATTTGAATGATTGTGAACTGTTACAAGTTTATTAATGGTACCGAGAAGAGGACTCGAACCTCCACGGGGTTGCCCCCACTAGCACCTGAAGCTAGCGTGTCTACCAATTCCACCACCTCGGCATTGCGGCTAAGGTACTCAAGAAATGTTCTGATGTCAATCTTTATTTGTTAGTTTATATAAAAAGCATTCATTAACAGCGTTATGAAAAGCTGCTACACTTTTTTTATTTAGTAAAGCCCAGAATGACTTTTCTTGAGTGTCTTGAAAAAAGTATAGACCGATATTTTGCCTGTGTGCCGCGTTTGCGGCCTGAGAACCAATTATTGCAAGAGGTTTATCTGATTGCCCATCGTGGAGCGCATAGCAAGAAGCTGCGGATTATGGAAAATACTTTACCGGCTTTTGATCGTGCCCTGGAATTGGGATGCTGGGGTATTGAGTTGGATATTCAAATGACCGCCGATCGAGTGCCTGTGGTTCATCATGATCCCGATTTGAATCGACTCTGGGGAAAAAATCAATGGGTGAATCAGCTGAGCTTTGCTGAGCTAAAAAAAGAAGTGCCAATGATCCCTTCGCTGGAGGAAGTCATTAATCTATATGGGAACTCGCTGCATTTCTTTATTGAGCTAAAGGCGCCATTTGCCGGTGAAGAGGCTTTATTTCAAGTTTTAAGTCCTCTGCAATCAGAAATCGATTATCATTTATTGAGCCTGGATGAACAAATATTTCGCGAACTGACCCTATTCTCAAGGCAATCCATGCTGCTGGTTGCCGGGCATAATAATATGGCTCGTTTTTGTCAGGATAGTTTGAAGCAGCAGTATGGCGGTGTTTTAGGTCATTATCTGCTTTTTTCCAGCAAAAAAATTGAATCACTAAAGCTTGCCGAGCAAAAGGTTGGGGTTGGTTTTGTGGATTCCAAAAATGTGCTCTACCGTGAAGTACACAGAGGGATGCGCTGGATTTTTAGTAATAACGTGGGGGCTATCAGCCGAATGCTGAATGAACCGCGGGATTGATCCCGCGGTATGCGATCTAACCGGCGTTGACCATTTCCTCAGGCTTCACATATTCCTTGAACTGTTCGGCGGTTAAGTAGCCCAGTTTAACTGCTGCTTCCTCCAGGGATGTGTTGTCATGATGCGCTGTTTTGGCGATTTTAGCTGCTTTATCATAACCAATGTGCTGATTAAGTGCGGTAACCAGCATCAGTGAGTGATGCAGATAATAGTCAATCTGTGTGTAGTTGGGCTCTAGACCCTCGGCACAGAATTCCCTGAATGAATGGCAGGTATCCGCCAGCAGATTTAATGAATGAAGCACATTAAAAATGATAACCGGCTTAAATACATTTAATTCAAAATTCCCCTGACTGGCAGCAATTCCAACTGTGGTGTCGTTCCCCAGAACCTGTGCGCAGACCATGGTCATTGCTTCACATTGAGTGGGATTAACTTTGCCGGGCATAATGGATGAACCGGGCTCATTTTCAGGCAAAATAAGCTCGCCAATTCCACAGCGAGGACCTGAACCAAGCCAGCGGACATCATTGGCAATTTTCATCAGTGCACAAGCTAATGCCTTGAAGCTGCTATGCGCCATGACCAGCGGTTCGTGAGAGGCCAGCGCTGCAAATTTGTTAGGTGCGGATACAAAAGGTAATCCGGTAATTTGAGCGATGTGGGCAGCCGCTTTTTCGGCAAATTGTGGATGGGTGTTCAACCCTGTACCAACGGCGGTGCCTCCGAGCGCCAGTTTATAAACATCTGGCAGGCATTGCTCAACATATTGCAGGCAGGCATCAAGTTGCGCGACATAACCGGAAAACTCTTGTCCCAGAGTTAAAGGAACTGCGTCCTGAAGATGAGTTCGACCAATCTTTACGATGTCCTTAAACGCATTCATCTTGGCAGCCAGAGTATCTCTTAATTCACGGACCGCAGGCAGCAGGCGCTTGTGAATGGCAATGGCGGTTGCGATATGCATAGCGGTGGGAAAGGTGTCATTGGAGGATTGTGACATGTTGACATGATCATTCGGATGAACCGGCGTTTTACTACCCTTTACTCCTCCGGCAAGTTCAATTGCCCGGTTTGAGATAACTTCATTGGCATTCATATTGGATTGGGTTCCGCTGCCAGTCTGCCAGACATGCAGAGGAAAATGTTCATCCAGCGCACCGGAGCTAACCTCGTCAGCCGCTTTAATAATCAGATCGGCCTTGTCCTGGGGTAGTTTTCCTAGTTCAAGATTGGTGAGAGCGGCGGCTTTTTTTAAAATGCCAAAGGCATGGGTAACTTCTCTTGGTATGATGTCATTGCCAATGTTAAAATGATGCAGCGAGCGCTCGGTCTGCGCCCCCCAATAGCGGCTGGTCTCAACTGGGATTTCACCCATACTGTCGGTTTCAATGCGTGTGGCGGTCATTATTTTCTCCAGAATAGAAAAGCTAGGGCGTGTTTTTAAAGTTTTATCAATAACTTTAAAAACACGCCCTAGAGATAGTAGCATAGTCATTGATAGAAATTAACGAGAGGATTTCTGTGCGTTTAATTCGTATTTACCAGCCAGGACAATATTCCCCTGGAGAAATTATTGAGCTGTCACCTGAGGCCGGCCAGCATGTAGGTGTGGTCTTAAGAAAACAGCCAGGCGACAGACTTTGCCTGTTTCCCGGCAATAACAAGGAATTCGATGCCGAAATAGTTCAGGCGCATAAAAAAAAGGTAACGGTTAAAATCATTTCCGCTCAGGAAAGGAATCGCGAATCGCCAATCAGACTTCATCTTGTGCAAGGCGTTTCAAAAGGTGAGCGTATGGAAATTGTCGTGCAAAAGGCGGCAGAGCTTGGGGTAGCCAGTATAACGCCGGTTCTTACTGACTATTGCGCCGTGAAGCTGGATGAGGAGAGGATGAGAAAAAAACAGGCGCAGTGGCAGCATATCGTCATTTCCGCCTGTGAGCAATGCGGAAGAAATACCGTACCGCCAGTACAGCCGATTATCACTTTTGCCGGCTTTTTGAAACAAATGCCAGCTGTCGCCAGCTTTGTGCTCTCGCCTGGAGCTGATAAACACTGGCGAGATTTTCAATGCAAAGACAAAGAAATGTATTTATTTATTGGTCCTGAAGGGGGATTCTCGGCTGAGGAGCTTGATCAATTAACAAAGAATCATTGCGCGCCGCTGTCTTTGGGACCAAGGGTCTTGCGCACAGAAACTGCTGCGATTGCCGCTCTGAGTATTTTGCAGGCCGTATGGGGCGATTTGTAGTCGTCTTCTGTTGTGTATATAATCAAGATCGTATTTTAAATTCTTAAATCCTTAGGGGATAACACATGAGTGAACATATTAAAACGGTAACTGATGCGAGCTTTTCGCAGGACGTATTGAATTCAACCAAGCCAGTATTGGTGGATTTTTGGGCCGAATGGTGTGGTCCATGCCGTGCGTTAACACCTATTCTGGAAGAAGTTGCCGCCAGTCATCACGAGCAGATTACTTTCGCCAAAGTAAATATTGATGAAAATCCACAAACCCCATCCAAGTATGGTGTTATGAGTATCCCTACTCTGATTATTTTCAAAAACGGCCAGGTGGCAGCAATGAAGATGGGTCTGCTGAGCAAATCACAACTGACTGCATTTGTTGAAAGCAACAGCTGATTTTGCAGCTTTCCGCAAGGTTCTAACCCTACTCCTACATCCCTCGGCTTGTCCGAGAATGTCACCAGAAGTCAATGTTGGGCCAAGGGCCCAACCTACACGTATTGCAGAGTTCTTAGCCTAATTGCAGTGGTTCCTGGTCTCAATAAATCAGATAACCTAATCCAGACGCATACCCACTTTAATCGGAGCCATGATTTTTTCCATAGCCTCATTCTTAGACAAACCGTCTCGAATCACTCTAAAATTGATGTGCCCCGGTTGACTGAATACATTAATAATTTCCTGAGTATTGGTACTATGATTCCTTTCCTTGGAATTATTTATTCTATCTTTGATTTGAATAATAGCCGCAGCAATTTCTTTATCATCTGAACAATCAATATCCTCCATTATATTGCGTATTTCCAGAATGATGTCAGGGATCTTCCCATCTTGTCCTTTCATTAGATCATCATCATGCAATACCGCGTTAACAGCGAAAATGTTTTCTTCTCGCTCGCTGGCAGGAATCTTAATAATATTGCTTCTAACTTTTAACTTATTGGGCAGAGCAGTGGCTACAGTCGGACTGATAATTTCAATTTGCTCAAGGCTATTAATTCCTTCCTCAATCTCATCTAAGTCGCGTGAAAGGTCTGGTAAGTCAACGAATTCTTCTCTTGCTACAATTTGTTCCAGGTTGTTAATTCCCTCTTCAATTTCGGCTAAATCCCGAGAGAGATCTGGCAGGTCAATTAATGTTTCTTCGCTTAATTTCTCAGGCGGCTCCATGTCTTTACAAATTTGGGCAATATCTAAAAATCTGGAATACACTTTGTGGGTATCAATTTTCAAAAATCTGTCCTCAGGCTTTCTGATTTCATCGTTATAGTCTTCAAATTCCTTAATAATCTGATCGATGACAAAAGGATTCTGATTAATGTAATGCCTGAATTCAGGAATGGCGATTAGTGTATTTTTTAAAAGGGCGGTTCTTTCAATTTTATGTGCAACAAGTTCTTTTCTTAAGGTTTCCGAATTAATAGTAGCTTTTGCTATTTCAGTGTAATTGTCGTCATCAATAAGAATGCGTTTCAGAAAGCTATAGTATTTCTGTGAAATAAAATCTTTATTATGAACTAATTTATCAACATCCAGTAATCGGGCGGGATATATATGGACAAAGCTATCCGGACTTGCATTTTTTAAGCTTGGGAAATTAATTATATCATCAGCAGTAATAATAAATTGATTTTGGGCAGAAAAGCCTTTTTGCTCGGCAATAACAGGATAGGTACTATCACCATGGTCTATTTTGACTGAAATTATTTCACCTTCCTTATTGCGTCCAAACCCGAAATTTTCTGCGTTTAAATCATTTTCTTCTTCGCAATAAGCAGCAACTAAAATTTGCGGAAACCTGAGTTTGATAAACTCCTCTGTACTTATCCCTGTCTTGTTATTCTGTCTATAAAAACTGTGAAAAGAGATGTATTTAGGTATAAGTTTTGAAATAACCCCAATGGTGGCATTTGACTCATCATGAACTCCCCTCACTTTTGCAGCATGCTCTCCGAGCAACATGCGATAACAGAGGCCATTAAAAGCCTCTATTTCACTCAATTCGGGACCGAGGCCTGCTTTTTTGTATACATAGGAACGATCAGGATGTGCGTTATCCTCTTTTCGCTTCACAAGAGATGCTTCAGAAGTAGATTCTTCTATCTGATCCGCTTCCTGTTTCTTTGTGAATAAATTTTCACTCTTGCTTTTATAAGGCCTCTTTTCATGTGTCATTTTATTCGCACTATCAGCTCTCCATATCTAATTATATTAGCTAATGTTCCCGGGAAAGGCTCATACACTCCAGGTCACTGAATAATCGCAATCCAGACGCGGTTCATGAACAACCTCATTCCGTTTGTCAGAGCAGGTGAATAAACTGCTGTGTACCTGCCAGCTTGAGACCGCTGCGCAATTTTTTTGCCAGACCATTTCAATTGAATCTCCCTCAGAACCAGACGAAGGACGTTTTATTGCTTCATGCGCAGGTTTAAAAACCAGACTGGCATAGGCGTGGGTATTATTTTGCCATTGACCGTTAGCTGTCCATTGGCTTTCCTTCTTCGTTTCACTGGTCCTATCCGGTAGTAAGGCCTCGCGGTTTCCCGGCGAAAAATAGGCGGTGACCCTTGAGCCCTCGTACAGGGAGGCGTCAAAGCCTTCTCCTTTGGGTAGTAATGGAGGACGTCCAGGAGAATTGATGCACTGTAATTCTTCATCTGAAACGTATTGTTTACTGCCTCCCAGAGTACCTACCAGATGCTGATGAACCACCCAGGGCTCATCATCGTGATGAGCCCGGACATGGAGTTCGCTGCAACTGTAATTATGAGAGTCAGCGGTTAGAATAGTCGCGATGCGATGGTTTCGGCAAAGCTGCATTAATCGCTGCCACTCCTGCCAGTGCGCACGATAATCCTCTCCTGGATCCTTGCCCATTACCAGCGGTAGCGGCGAAATAAGCACTTTATTACTGGCTTTGGAGTTGGCGAGCGACTGTTCCAGCCATTGCCATTGCTCTTCACCTAACAACCAGGCATCGGCATTCTTTGCACTGTTGGTATAGCGGTTATGCAGAAAGAAAAACTCGCTTTGGCCGACGCGCTTCTTATAATACGGGCCTGCTCTGCCAATGGGCCCGTCGGGATTATTTTCATCGCGAGGCTGAGATAAAAAGCCTGGCATAAGCAGCATTTCATGGAAAGCTTTCTCCATATTTTCTCTTCGGCGATATTCGCTTGGAGTTACAGGAGGTTTGGCCTTATTTTGCCCGGTATCATGATCATCGGCTACCGCGTAAACACCATAGGCGAGGTGCGCAAGACCATTGCTAGCCGGTTTGCCAAAATCACTGGCCAGATGCTGCCGAAACGCCTTCAATGAGTCGACCCCCACTTCAAAAACGCTTCTTCCTCGACGAAACAGATTACGCCAGGAGAAGAAAAACTCACCATTAAACAGGTCTCCGAGATGAATCATCATCTGATAGGGTTGGGACTCAATGTCATCTTCTGCACTGGCTTCAAAATTACCTTCATCCGCAATATGTTGATACAGCAACTGAGTATGCGACGCATTGTCGAGATCAAAACAGCGGCCTAGTGCGCCGAATTGCTCGTGCCGCTCCTGGTCGCCGCCCACGGCGATTTTGATAGGCTGGGGATCTTGCCGGGCCGGCGGTGTTCTGATGACAATTTCCCGGCGAGCCGCCGTTCCTGCGGTGCCATTAATCGCCAGAGGGGTTCCTTTATATAAAAGCTCATATCGATAGTTGGTTTTACAGGTTAGCTCATCAAGGTGAAAATGGAGAAATTTTCCTTTTTTCCTGTCCAGGGAAATACTATCGGCATTATGAGCGGAGAATACTTTCTCTGATTCTTCGGAGAAGGGATTAGTGGGAGTCAGTCGAATTTGAAAATCATCGCAAGGGTATTTTTTGTTCAGACGAATTGCAATGCTGCAGGAGACACGATCATCCTCAATTGCCGGTTCTTCTGGGCCCAGATCTATATACTCCAGTTCGCCAAATAAAAGATTTTTTATCTGCGGTACTCGCGGTTCTCCCATATCAGTCACACTTCAGGTTAAATAATATCTGAGAGAGATTATATTCCTGGTTGAAGTGGTTTCAATACATTAAGATTAATGGCGAGTGAGTTAATTTATTTGATAATTATTTTATTGCCCCCCTGCAGTTTGCCCTCCTGCAAGGCATGCGCCGCTTCAGTCAGCAGATTGACCGTGTTAAGATGAATTTTTGGATTGAAAAAGACTACTCCGATTGTTGCTGTGGTTCGCACTCGCCCCACACGAGTCAGATGCTGCTCGCTGGCAATATTTTTGCGGATGCGGTTGGCAACCGCGAGTACATCCGGTTGTTCTTCACAGGGAAGCACAATAACAAATTCCTTGCCGCCCCAATACCCAATCGAGTCTTCGCAGCCGCATGAGTTAATCAGCGTCTGGGTAATTGCCTTCAGTAAATCATTGCCAGCTTCATGCCCGTATTCCGTGACAAAGGCCTGCAGACTATCCACCGATAGCTGAATAAGCCCAAATTCACTTTTATTGAATTTGCTTAATTTCCTTTGATATTCGATTACCTGGGTTATACCTGTTTTATTCCAAAGACGTGTAAGGGGATCCAGTAGTTCTTTTCTTTTTTCTGCGTTTAATTCATGAAGTTTTTTTTCTGGCGGATGAATATGCTGGTGATTTCTTATCTCTGTATCTACTAATGAGGCAATGTCTTTAAGGATTATTTTATCGTGGGAAGAAATTTGTCTAGGACGAGTATCAATAATACATAATGCGCCAATTCGATGCTCATTGACGGTGTGAATGGGACAACCGGCATAAAAGCGAATCGACGGCGACTCGGTCACCAGAGGATTGTCTGAAAAGCGCGGATCTAATTGGGCATCATCAACCACCAGAACATCATCTTTAAGAATGGTATGTCCACAAAAAGAGATATCCCTTGGGGTACTATTGGCATCCAGGCCGATTACCGATTTAAACCACTGAGTTTCCTTGTCAATAAGGCTTATTGCGACAATAGGAACATCAAAAATTTTTTTCGTAAGCCGAGTGATTCGCTCGAAGCCCTGTTCAATGGGAGTATGGAATAAATGGCTGTCGTAAAGGGATTTTAGCCGTTCCGGTTCGTTTTCCGGCATGCCAGGCACTATCATATATCCTCCATTACTATACTTTAATTTTAGAGAACAAAGCCTGATAAAGCAAAATACACACTTAGAAAAAACTGGATTTACACCCGACCCTGTGTTAGTCTCATGTGAACGAGGTCTGTTGACATTTGTTTTGACTTCGATTGCTTCGTGTTTTATTTGAAACAAATGTCAACAATCCTCGGCTTAAGTTATATTCAGTAGGCCTATTTACCATTTATGTCAGACAGGATGAGATATTCTTCACAAATGGTATTAAAATAAGTAAACTGATAATATAGCCTGAGTGGCAACAGCTTTCTCAAGCTGACCTTCCGTTTAAATAACCCCGGACATCCAATTCTTTTAACCAATACATCAAGTGAGAAGTATGAATCTTAGAGAACTCAAGCAATTGCCCATTGCCGACCTTGTCAATATCGCTCAAAAAAAGGGAGTCGAAAACGTTTCCAGCAAACGCAAACAGGATATTTTATTCGCTATTTTAAAAGCGCATGCCGGTGAGGGTGAAGATATTCTGGGCGGCGGTGTCCTTGAAGTGTTACCTGATGGTTTCGGTTTCTTGCGTTCTGAAGATGACTCTTACCTGGCGGGGCCGGACGATACCTATGTTTCCCCAAGCCAGATTCGCCGTTTTGGCCTGCGTACAGGCGATACCGTGTATGGAAAAATACGTCCGCCGAAAGATAACGAGCGTTATTTTGCCTTACTGAAAGTAGATCAGATTAACTTTGACGCTCCCGACAGCGCCAAGCGAAAAATTCTGTTTGAAAACCTTACTCCTCTGTTTGCGACCGAACGTCTGGTTATGGAGCAAGGGAATGGTAGTACTGAAGATCTCACGGCTCGTGTTGTCGACCTCTGTGCTCCTTTCGGGCGTGGCCAGCGGGGTCTTATCGTTTCTCCACCCAAAGCTGGAAAAACACTGATGTTACAGAACATCGCCCATTCAATAGCAAAAAGCTATCCAGAATGTTACCTCATTGTATTATTAATCGACGAGCGTCCTGAAGAAGTAACCGAAATGCAGCGCTCTGTTAAGGGTGAAGTGGTTGCCAGTACCTTTGACGAACCAGCTAACCGCCATGTTCAGGTTGCTGAAATGGTCATCGAGAAGGCCAAACGTCTGGTTGAACACAAGCGCGACGTGGTTATTCTGCTGGACTCTATTACCCGTCTTGCCCGTGCGTATAACACCGTGGTTCCTTCATCAGGCAAAGTACTTACCGGAGGAGTTGATGCCAACGCGCTTCAACGTCCAAAACGTCTCTACGGTGCTGCGCGTAACATCGAAGAAGGCGGCAGCCTGACGATCATCGCCACTGCACTGGTCGACACAGGTTCCAAGATGGATGAAGTCATTTACGAAGAGTTCAAGGGAACCGGTAATATGGAAATTCATCTTAGCCGAAGCATTGCCGAGCGCCGAACCTTCCCGGCGATTAATATCAACCGCTCTGGTACTCGTCGTGAAGATCTGCTGCTGTCTCCTGAAGATCTGCATCGTACCTGGATTCTGCGTAAAATATTACAATCAATGGATGAATGCGATGCGATTGAGTTTCTGATCGAGCGCATGAAAAATCATAAGACGAACGCGGAATTCTTTGATGCGATGAAGCGTCAGGAATAAAAATTGCCAGAGTGCCCTGTGCCTGGGGCACGCTGCTAACCTGCCGTCTTTGCGAACGAAGTGAAGCAATCCAGATCGAAAGTAAGGAACTGGATTGCTTCGCTAACGCTCGTAAAGACAGTTTTTGGTGCACCTAACACCGCGCAGGAATGACAAAATTTCCAACCACTACTTCCTGTTAATCGCCTGCGCAATTGCCATAATATTCTCAAGCTGCATTGCAATCTGCTTTGTATTCAACTGTTGTTTAATATCTTCCCAGACAGTATCCGAGCGAATATATTCCAAAAGATCATATCCAGCCCAGGTGAGCCGTAATAAATGAAAGCCGTGTGGAGAACCCCCCGGTGTTTTATGAATTTTTCCCTGCAATAGACCTGCCTCTTGCAATATTTCGAGGTGACAGGAAATTTCACTCTGCTTATCTGCATCGAAACTGTCCAGAGTCAGTAAAGCATTCGGGGCAAGTTGTTCGATTTTCAGGAGAATCTCCCGAATCATATCCCAATCTCGTTTCATCCAATTATCCCGCCTGTTGTTTATAGTCTTGAGTATAAGCGGAATTTAATAAATATCTATAACAATAAACCTATAGCGGTTTAGTTAGCAGTTCTTCGTTCGTATTGCCAATAGGATACTGCATGATTGAGCAGCACTGTGAAAACTGCCACAACAAATGGAACGCCGAATAAATAGCGCCAGGGTATGATAAACGATAAACCCAGTATATTGTTCGCCACGTAGAAATTGATAGCAATGGCGGTGCACACCGCTAAAAGGCCCGCATAAAAACCGGTAAAAAAGGCTTCGCTGCTTTTGATCCATAGCAGCTGCTTTCTACGCATCCCCAGGGTTTTCAAAAGCCAGGTCTCCTGCTTTTTGCTCCCGCTTTGGGATAACATGGCCAGCGCCGTTATAATCAGTCCTGTTAATAAACCAAAAAACGAGATAAGACTTATCGCCTTGCCGACATTATCAAAAATGGATCGTACCCGTTCAAGAGTAGTTGCGATGTCAATTACCGTAATATTCGGAAACTGTTTCACCAGGCTCATTAAAAACTCACGATTTTCCGGGGGTAAATAAAGGCTGGTAATATAGGTTTTGGGGAAGCTGTCAAGAACCCCGGGTTTAAAGAGAATAAAGAAATTGGGCTTAAAACTGGACCAGTTAAGACGGCGAATGCTGCTTATTTTCCCGCTTATGATTTGATCAGCTATCCTGAAACCGAGTTGGTCGCCAATCTGAACACCTAAGCGATTAGCCAGATCTTCTTCAATGGATATCCCGCTATTCCACTGGCCCGCAATCAGTCGATTCTCATCAGGAAGGGCCTCGGTCCAGGAAAGGTTAAGTTCTCTTTGTAAGGCATTAATTTCCTGAGTTTTGTCTCCCAGCACCTGTCCTACCGGCTGCTCATTAATCTGAATCAGGCGGCCGCGAACCATGGGATAAATCGCGGCGCTTTTGATTGAGTGCTGCTTTAAAAGCTGCTGTAAGGGTGGAATTTGCTGCGCTTCAATGTTGATGAGAAAATAATTGGCCGCATCAGCCGGTAATTGACGCTGCCAGTCAGAAAGCAATTGCGTTCTAAGCAGAAAGAGACTCAAGAGTGCGGTAAGCGCTAATCCCATACCAATAATCTGCAGCGCACTATTCCCTAAATTACGTGAAATACTGATAAAACCAAAGCGCCAGTTTAAATGAATTTGTTTGGCGCTGGCTAACAGGCCAAACCCAACATAGAGAGTAAAGATTACCAGTAGAATAAAAAAGAGACAGCACAGGACAACTACCAGGGTAACCGTCCATGAGCGAGTGTAAAGATAAGCGAGGCCGGCAGAAAGAATAAATGCCAGAATATAACCCTCCAGCATACTGCCCTGTGCCTGGGTGCTTTGTCTTCGGAAGATACTGGCAGGACTCACGTTTTTTAATTTGAGCAAATGGGTAAGACTAAACGCGCCTAGAATCAGGATGCCGGTAGCAAAGCTTAGAAAGGCAGGCCTGAAGCTGAAAGGAGCCTGCATTTCCGGAGTGATTCCGCGCAGCCAGCTGACTAACAGCGGCTGCAGAGCATAGCCCAGGATTATGCCCAAAATACTGGCGAGACTGCCCAGAAAAAGAATGCTTAAAAAATACCAGGTAAGAATATGCTTTTGCGACGCCCCAAAACATCGAAGAACGGCCACGTGCTGCTGGTGGCGCTGACTGAAGCGCAGGCTGGCCATACTGATGGCAACGCCTGCAAGAACCAGGCTCATTAAGGTGCCGAGGTTAAGATAAGCCAGGGTCCGGCTGGTGTTTCTTTCCACCGCCCGATTGCCCGACTTGCTGTCAAACCATTGCTGTTGCTCATTTAAATGCGGCCTGAGATACTCATATAACTGTTCCAGAAGAATTGGCTCGCCACTGATAAGCCACTGATAACGGATATTGCTGCCGGTCTGTATCACTGCGGTTTTGTCTATGTCGCTCTGATTCATCAGAATATGAGGGGAAATATTGAACCAGTCACCCACCTGACCGGGCTCCTCAAGAATAATTCCATCGACTACAAATTCAGCGGCCCCAATCTGTACTGTATCCCCTATTTGCACTGCTAAAGTGCTAAAAAGACGCCAGCCCATCCAGATATGGCCGGCTGAGGGTGCGCTATTACTGGTAAATACCTGCGAGTTATCAATGGATTTACTAATCGTCAGGTGGCCATTTAATGGATAGGGGGTCTGTATTGCCTTGACTTGAGCAAGCTGTAAATTCTCGCCATGACTGACCATTGACAGAAAGCTTTGCGCCTCGCTTTGTCTGAGACCCAATGAAGAGGCTTTGGTGAACCATTCTTTTTTCAGTACCATAGCACTGCTAAGCTGGCGATCCGCGCCCAGCAACTGGGCGGCTTGACGATCCAGCTGATAATTAATCAGCTCACCCAGATTATTTAAAGCGCTGACACAGGCCATTGAAAAAAATAAGGCAAAAGCCAGAAGGCTCAACTCCCCGCTTTTCCATTCTCGTATAAAGCTTCGGAAAAATGCAGGCAGGGCTAGCATTTCAACTGTCCTTCTGCAAGCGG
Organism: Legionella sp. 16cNR16C; assembly: GCF_021297775.1. Classification (NCBI taxonomy): domain Bacteria; kingdom Pseudomonadati; phylum Pseudomonadota; class Gammaproteobacteria; order Legionellales; family Legionellaceae; genus Legionella; species Legionella sp. 16cNR16C. The sequence continues at coordinate 1,053,443 of NZ_JAJTMX010000003.1, read as the reverse complement.
CCAATGCGTATGGCAGCGTGCCGCAAGAGACTCATCATGAGTTACAATCACCAGCGTACTTCGATGCGCTGAATTCAGCTCGAAAAGTAAGTCAATGATGTGCTGCCCCGTTTTTTTATCCAGATTACCAGTTGGCTCATCAGCAAACAGAATCGAAGGGGTGATTGCAAATGCCCGAGCGATGGCAATACGCTGCTGTTCTCCCCCGGAAAGCTGGGAAGGAAAATGATGGGCGCGCCTGGCTAATCCGACCTGATCCAGCCATTGCAGAGCAATGGCCAGTGCATTTTTTCGATTAGTAATTTCCAGTGGTAACATAATATTTTCGAGAGCAGAAAAATTCGGTAATAATTGAAAGGATTGAAAAATAAAGCCAATGCGTTCAGCTCTCAAACTGGCCCGACTATCCTCGTCTAATTGGGTGATATCGGTTTCATTATAATAAACCTGCCCAGAGGTGGGTAATTCGAGGCCGGCCATGATATTTAAAAGCGAGGTCTTACCCGAACCTGACACCCCGGTGATAGCAATTGTCATTCCGGAATTGATTCGCAGGTTAATATCCCTGAGAATAAGCAATTGCTCATTTCCACTTTGAACCTGATAATTCAGGTGATGTAAACTAATCGATTGAATAGGAGATACCATGCCAGGGAAAGTCCTCGCTCTTATATTTTCACTTTTTATGATAGCACCTTTACGAGCCGGTACAGTGTTAATTTTAGGTGACAGCCTCAGTGCCGGTTATGGTATTGCCGATCAGAAAAACTGGGTGGCGCTGCTTGATCAGAAATTGCGTCAATATCCTGGTAATTGGCAAACGGTTAATCTTAGTACCAGTGGGGATACGACCAGCAACGGACTGGCCAAACTGCCGGCTGCATTAAAAAAATATAAACCCGAGATTGTTGTGATTGAACTAGGGGCGAATGATGGTTTGCGCGGCTTGTCTCTTCTGCAAATGAGCAAAAACCTTGAAACGATGATCAATATGTCACGGCAAAGCAATGCCCGCGTGGTGTTATTAGCGACTAAACTGCCGCCCAATTATGGCCAGCAATTCCTGACTCGCTTTGACAAGGCCTATGAGGATCTGGCGCAAAAATATCAGCTCGTTTTTGTCGCGATGTTTTTAGAAGGTGTTGCCGGTCATCGCGAATACATGCAAAATGATAATATTCATCCTAATATGGCGGCGCAGAGTAAAATTCTCGATAATGTCTGGCCGGTTATTGAACCGCTAATTAAAAATAATAATTAGCCGTTGTGAGGTATTAATTTAAGGCATGGTTCCTGCTTAATACAAAACCATGAAACTCGGGCTTATCGACAGGTGAGCCAGAATCCTATACAAGGGGAAACACATGAAAAAAGTTGGATTAAAAGCACTGGCCTGTCTGTTGGGCGCCATGACCTCGATGTCTTATGCGAATCAGCAGTCCTGGAATAGCTGGGTTGCTGGTGTAAGGCAGGAAGCATTATCACAGGGCATTCCGGCTTCCTTGTTTGATCAGGCCTTTGCAGATATTCATGAACCCAGCAGGCAGGTTAAAAGTCTGGCTCGCTCACAACCTGAGCATCGCCTGACCTTCACTAAGTATTTAAATACCCGTGCGGATGCCTATCGTATTGCCATGGGTAAAAAGAATTATCAGCGAAATAAAGAACTGCTGGATCAGGTAGGCCAAAGTTTTGGTGTCGATCCCTGTTTTATTGTCTCATTCTGGGGAATGGAAACCAGTTATGGTACTTACATGGGCGACTTCCCGGTTATCAAATCCTTAGCGACCTTGGCCTATGATTCAAATCGTCAGGACTTTTTCCGTAAGCAATTGATGCTGGCCTTGCACATTGTAAATGATGGCCATGTGAATCTGAAGGATTTTAAGGGGGAATGGGCGGGTGCTTCAGGGCAGCCGCAATTCCTGCCTTCAAGCTGGGTTGAGTACGCGGTGGATTATGATGGAGATGGCCGAAAAGATATCTGGAAGGCCAAGGCGGATGTCTTTGCCTCTATAGCCAATTACATGAAAAAAAATGGCTGGCAAACTGGCGAGCCCTGGGCTATCCATGTACGCCTGCCTGCCAATTTTGACAAAAATCTGGAAGGTAAAACGACTGTGAAGTCGGTCAGCGAATGGAACGCGATGGGCGTTCGCACCACAGACGGTAAACCGCTGCCCTATCAAAATCTCGAGGCCAGTATTGTACAGCCGAATGGCGGTCCGGTATTTCTCGCCTTCCCTAACTATAAGATGATTTTGCGCTACAATAATTCTATCTACTATGCAGGCGCTATTGGTTACATGGCTGATAAAATTTGTGGCAGAGTGAAATAACTGCCAAGCCAGGAAAAGTCGCATTTTGACTTGCCTTCCACGCGAGTGGAAGGTCCCTGACGATAGCCTGGGTTATCACTTGGTTCAATCTTCCCAGCCAGACCATTTCGCCGCTTTTCCAAGGTGAATCATGGACCATTATCTAGATAAAACAGCAAGTCTTACTCCGCAGAGCCGACGGATTATTTGCGATAAAGCCACCGAATATCCGCACACCGGGCAATATGTCAAACCGATAAAACAAGGGACTTATCTTTGTCGCCGCTGTGGTTTGGCTCTGTTTCGCGGCTCAAGTCAGTTTCATTCCGGCTGTGGCTGGCCAAGTTTTGACGACAATATCATTCAGGCAGTTAAACAGGTTGCGGATGCAGATGGTCAGCGGACTGAAATACTTTGTGAACGTTGTGATGCTCATCTTGGGCATGTATTTACTGGCGAACACTTCACGCATAAAAATCTGCGTCATTGCGTGAATTCGGCATCGATTGATTTTGTAGAAAGCGATACGGTGCTTGATACAGAAGAAGCGATTGTAGCGGGTGGATGTTTCTGGGGAGTGGATCATTTTCTCAAGTTACTTCCCGGCGTGCTCAAGGTTGAGGTCGGGTATAGCGGAGGTCATGTGGCAAATCCCGGTTATGAACAGGTTTGTCATGGCAATACCGGGCATTATGAGGCGGCAAGAGTCATTTATGATCGGAATCAAATTGATTATTACTCGGTTATCAAGCGCTTTTTTGAAATTCATGATCCTACCCAGCGAAGCGGACAAGGTCCGGATATTGGGCCGCAATATCAAAGTGCTGTTTTTTATTATGATGATGAACAGCTGGAAACGGTGCAAAAGCTGATTCAATTATTGCAGGCTAAAGGCCATCAGGTCGCTACAAAAGTATTGGAAGCGCAGGTTTTTTGGCCAGCAGAAGGCTATCATCAGGATTATTATCAGAAGCACCACAAGGCGCCTTATTGTCATCGCCCGGTATCGAGGTTTGATTAATATCTCTGTTCGCGGACTGAGGAACCCCCTCACTTTTTCATTCAAAAAATGGTGTCATTTCCGCGTAGGCGGAAATCCATCTAGCAAACAAAGTTAGGAATTATCTTGAGAAATAGATTCCCGCCTTCGCGGGAACGACACGATAATAGAGCTGTTTGAGCAATGTTAAGTCATCCGCTGACTATATAAAAAATGAGGGGATTCCTCAGCTCGCGGTAATTGTGTTATTTTTGCTGGCAACCTGGATTATTCTTTTTCGCGCTGATACACAGAATCGGCTTCCTTGGCCTTGCGTTCATTTTCTTTTAATTGCTGTTCGTTCATTTGCTGCTGCCAGAATTGAGACGCCTGATCACGAAAGCGATTGAACTGGCGAAACAGCTTTCCAAGATGTTCCGCTAACATAGGCAATTTTCCAGGGCCAAACACAATGACCGCGACAATGGCAATGACCAGTAACTCCGCGCTGTTCATGAGTTCTTGCCGTCTTTGTCATCTGGTTTGTCTTCATCATTCATGGCTTTACGAAAGCTTTTAATAGCGCTGCCCAGGTCACTGCCTATATTTTTGAGTTTGTTAGTGCCAAACAAGGCTAGGATGATGAATAAAATGAGTAGTAATGACAAAGGACTGACGCCGCTTAAGCCCATATTAGCTCCTGTTTGTTCGATGAATTAAAGTAATTAAAGCCCCTCCGCAGGCAACCAGAAAGCTTGATAGCCCTAATTGTCGTGGATCCAGTAAACTAAAATAACTTAAAATGCCGATGGCTGCCAGACTTATAAAAATGCCTGTTCCCAACCCCCTGAACCAGAAACTTCTTTTTTGCGGCAGAGATAAATGACTAATCTGATACAGTGAGCGCATTTTTTCTTCTTTGCTAAGCATTAACACCTCGTGCATGAGACGAGGCAGCTGCGGAAGTTGTTCCGCATAGAAAGGGAGATTATCTCTTAGTTGCTGCAGAAAGGCCCGCGGGCCCATTTGCTGCTTGATCCACTTTTCCAGAAAAGGTTTGGCTGTTGCCCAGAGATCCAGCTCAGGGTAGAGTTGGCGTCCTAATCCCTCAATTGCCAGTAATGTTTTTTGTAACAATACCAGTTGCGGCTGAACTTCCATTTGAAAACGCCGGGCCACCTGAAACAAACGAAGAACGACCTGGGCGAAGGAGATGTCCTTAAGCGGTTTTTCAAAAATAGGCTCGCAAACAGTTCGAACGGCACTTTCAAATTCCTCGACCCGTGTATCTCTGGCTACCCATCCCGACTCCACATGCAACTGCGCAACCCGGCGATAATCTCGATTAAAAAAGGCGACCAGATTTTCAGCAAGATAGCGTTTGTCATTTTCATTCAGAGTGCCGATAATGCCAAAATCAATGCAGATGTACTGTGGATCATGCGGATGCTCATAGGAGACAAAAATATTGCCTGGATGCATATCGGCGTGAAAGAAACAATCTCTGAACACCTGGGTAAAGAAAATTTCAACCCCGCGTTCGGCCAGTTTTTTAATATCAACCTGGCTGGCTTGCAGAGTGGCGATATCAGCTACCGGTATACCGTGGATGCGTTCCATCACCATGATATTTTCACGGGTATAATCCCAGAATACTTCTGGAATATAGAGTAAGGGTGAGTTTTGAAAATTGCGCCGAAGTTGGCCGGCGTTGGCGGCTTCGCGCTGCAGATCGAGCTCATCAATAAGATTGTGTTCAAATTCCTGAACAATTTCCCGCGGTTTCAAGCGCTTGCTATCCGCCCAGTAACGCTCGGCCAGATTGGCGATGGTATACATGATGCTCAAATCCTGCTGAATAATTTTCAGCATATTGGGTCTTAATATTTTAACAACGACTTCTTCGCCGGTTTTTAAACGGGCGGCATGGACTTGCGCCATTGAGGCGGATGCCAGCACATTGGTATCGAATTCGGCAAATACTTCAAAGGCGGAGCGCCCATAGGCGGCTTCGATTATCGATAATGCGGTTTTGCTGTCAAAAGGAGGCACATTGTCCTGCAGCTTGCAAAGCTCCAGCGCGATATCCGCTGGTAAAATATCCGGACGAGTTGAAAGCGCCTGACCAAATTTAATAAATATTGGCCCCAACTCCTCAAGGGTTTTGCGAATAGCCTCTCCACGGCTCAGTTTTTCCCTGCGAAACCAGTTCCAGGGGTTTAAATAGACAATAAAGCGGAATGGAGAAAAGAGACGAATGGAGACTATCACACTGTCCAAACCATTGCGCGCCAGGATCGTATTGATATACAGAAGTCTAATCAGTTGCTTAACGGGTTTCATACGCTTTTTTTAATAAATTGAGTTTGGCTTGCAGCCGTTCGACATCCAGATTTAACTGATCAATATCGTGAAAAAAATCATCAATTTCTTCCCGAGGCGGAAACAGACGGGCCTCCTCATGAAGATAATCATTTAAGTTACTGCGCAAAGAGTCTTCTACCCTATTTTTCAAATCCATTCCCTGACGAAGAAAAGACCCTAACTGGTAAGCAATCACATCCCCGGTAAAGCGGGCCAGATGCCCCTCCCAATCAATATCCAGTTCATCAAACAGTTTTTTTACTTTCTCGCCCAGTTCAATGTCGCCTGAAATGTGAATTTTGTCATTGAAAAGTGAGCGTGCCCTGGAGGCAGGAAGAAGGCTTAAACGGATCAGCCCCAGGGGCGAGCTGTGGATTAAAGTATCCGGCTTTTCATCACAATGATCCAATAGCTTAAGACGCCCCTCCTTAAATTCTATAAAAAATTTAATTCCCAGAGTATCTATGGAAATTTCAATGATTTTGCCATTGAGTTCAGCAATTTTACCTGACATGGTATCATCAAGAGACAGAGCCAGGTTGATGGCTTTTTGTAACACTTTTAATGAATATTTCTTAATCATAAAATGCTCTCAATATTTATGGGCAATGTGCAAAGCAACAATACCTCCGCTCAAATTATGATAATGACAGTCTTCAAAACCGGCTTTTTCAATCTGTGTTTTCAATTCTTCCTGGTTGGGATGCATGCGGATTGATTCCGCAAGATAGCGGTAACTGCTGCTATCTTTGGCAAATAACTGGCCCAATTGCGGTAGAACATTGAAAGAATACCAATCATAAATGGGTTTTAATCCCGGTAATACAGGCGTTGAAAATTCCAGTACCATTAATTTGCCCCCGGGCTTGCAAACTCGAAACATCGATCGCAATGCCTCATCTTTATCGGTTACGTTTCTCAAGCCAAAGCCAATACAGATACAGTGAAAACTGTTATCAACAAAGGGAAGCAGCTGTGCATTGGCCTGTGCATACTGTACGTTATGCAGCAATCCTTCGTTAATTAAACGTTTACGGCCTACTTCAAGCATAGCTGAATTAATATCAGCCAGGATGACCAAACCTTTGTCGCCTACCTTCTGGCTTAGTAATCGGGTTAAATCGCCGCTTCCGCCCGCTAAGTCCAATACCGTTTGTCCAGGCCGGACCTGACTGAGCTCGACAGTAAACCGTTTCCACAAGTGATGAATACCAAAGGACATAAGATTGTTCATGAGATCGTAATTTTCAGCGACTGACTGAAAAACTTCCCTGACTTTTTTTTCTTTGTCTTCCCAGGCAACGGATTCAAAGCCGAAATGCGTTTTTTGATGCTTGCTCATGGTTTGTACGATAAAAAAGAATGTACTATGTTAACCGATTCTGTATATAAATGAGTAGCTTTTTCGCTTTTGCCAAAACTTAAAAACACCCTCTATAAATAAGGATTTAATTCAATGGGCGGTTAGCTGCACAAGGCCAATAGGAAGATTATCTGGCACGATAGAAGAAAAAGTTAGTTTTTTAGTGTAATCTCTTGATTGAAAAATCTAAATCTTTTTGTGTATCTTTATTTATCTATGGAAAATTTTAATACGGTCAATGCGGTATATATTGGCAAGGCTGAACGCTTGGCAGAGTTAAATAATGAGCTTGGCGGCGAGACCAGAATCATTGAAAATGTCGTGCTATCACCTCGTGCTATTAAGGCTTGTTTCGCTCTCGATACCTGGTTCAAACCGCAGATCCATCAGTTCACATCCATCAGCGAGGCGGTCAAATTATTAAAACAGGCAGGAAAATACTGGTACCTGCAACCTGCAAGCCATATCCGGCGCTCTCACTTGATTGCCGACCAATTGCGAAAGCTCCCTCCTTTACTGCGTTCCTTCCCTCTACAGGAGGAGGTTCCATCAATCGGAGGCTTTTGTCTGCTTGATCAAAATACGCTCCTCTATAGCGTGGATCGTTTAAAGCCCTGGCCCGCGGGTCACTGTTATTTCATAGAAGATAAGGTCAACCCTCCAAATCGTGCCTATTTGAAACTATGGGAAGCTTTAAGCCTGTTAGACCGATATCCAAGATTAGGAGAAAGTGCTCTTGATTTGGGTGCATCACCTGGAGGCTGGACCTATGTCATGCAATCCCTGGGAACGCAAGTGACGGCTGTAGATAAAGCTCCCCTTGAACCGCGAATTGCTGCCCTGCCAGGTGTCAGCTGCCTGAAGCAGAGTGCGTTTGCGCTTGAGCCTTCAAAACTGGAGAAGACCTACGACTGGGTATTGTCGGATATTGCCTGTTATCCAGACAGAGCATTGACGCTTATCAGAAAGTGGCTGGAGTCTGGTAAAGCGGGTCAAATGATTTTCACAATCAAATTGCAGGGTGAAACGGACTGGGCCACGCTTAAAGAATTGCGCGAGATTGAGGGCTCCTCGCTTATTAATTTGTTTTATAATAAGCATGAGGTGACTTTCTTCTACCCTGGGTTTAATTAAATAGCCCTCTGGCTCACCTCAGACGTTTAAGCGAAAGCAGGTAATGCTCCTCAATATCCTGTGGGGGCATGCCGCGCTGGGCTTGCCACAATGTTTCAGCTAAACATTCCATCATCAGGTGTTCTACCTGTAACTCATCCTGATGCCTGGTCATCAGTTGCTGATAAATAACCAGAATACCGGCTGGGCGATTAGTTGTAACCTGATCACGAATTGCCAGATGCATACCCAGATGCAGGAAAGGATTGCTTTGTCCCATTTCCGGAGTATAAGGTCTGGCCAGATTAGCCTGCGGGTCATCAAGAATGGCATGATATTCAGGATGCGAAAGAATGACATTCACTACTTGCTGCTCTAAAGCAGTCAATGCCTCTTGCTGACAGTATTTTCTCCAGCACTCAAAAAAAACTTGTCGCGTATCCTGAACATTATCCCCATAGAACATGGCATGCCTGCTTTAAGTCAAAATCGCGAGTCTACTGCACATTAGCAATCGGGTCTACGAATAGTGTAAATTACTGTACAGAAATGTTGACAATAGCACATTTGCTGTGAGATATTCCGTTTGCGAGGTTGGACTTGCTATGTGTCATTCCACTGGGTCAATTGGCGACACACTGATTGGCCCTTTCTAAATCAAAATTCCCCCCCCTTGAATAACAAATTTTTGATTATCTGTTGTAATTTTCCGCAATTTGAAATAAAAAAGAAGCTCGACTTGTTTTCAATGGATGGAGATTTATATGTCAGGCTATTCTTTTATCAGCTCTTTCTTTTCTCAGACAGCGCCACAAGCAACGCCAGCTGAGGGGAAATCGGCTGCGAGCAACTCTGAAATGGTTCCTAGCTGTTTTACAAAGCCAGATCACGCATTCTCAGCTTCTTCAGAAGCAGATCGCAAAATATTAACTGACCTCACTGACAAATTTAAAAAGAGACTCCAGGAATATCACTCAGCCAATGTTCTGGGAGTTATTTTACTATCGGCAACCGTTGGGCTTTACATTTCCTCGTATGTATTCATTCCTGTATTTCTTTCCCTGTTTGCGGGTATTGGTGCCGGTTATGAGTTTAAATCAATAGGAGAAAGAGAGAGATTATATAAGCAGGCGCGTGCCGATCTCATTGATGCTTACCAATGGTCCATGGGCGAAGATACCGGTGATCATTGCAATAAGATGAATTGTGATGAAGTAAGAACTCTTATTTATACATTGGGTAATTATGTCCCTTCAGCAACCATTATCACCTGGAAGAATGCCGAGCCTCGCGGAACAGGCTTAGGCGCAATAGCAGCTGCTGTTTCAGCAGTTACATCGATATTTACCACTACGGCTGAGCCTGATGAACAGCAGAAAAAGCTACAAGACTTTTTGGTCTACCTTGCACAGAATCGCCATGTGGATACCTTGGCCTATCAGGTTTATGGAGTGGATGCGAAGGGGATTGGGAAACTGGCCTGGGAAGCCATACAACCGGAACTTCAACGCAGAAAAGATAGCGCTCTCAATTATGCGCAGTCGGTATTTACGCCTAGTTGAATTATAAGTTAAGGCATATTGGGCCCTGGTCCAACAAAGAGGTTGAACCACTTCAGAACTCCAATGTTGGGCCAAGGGCCAACCTGCATGTAAATGCAGCTTCCTGAGTGCTAATCTATGAAGTAACTAACTTCAAACCTATCACAATCATTAGAATGCCGCTGCCAAATTCAATCCGCCGCCATACTTTGGCGCGTGAGAGCACTTCAGAAAAGTAAAAGGTAGTAAAGGTTAATGAGCTGAACCAGATAAAGCTGGCGCTAAGAACCCCGCAGAGGAATAGCAGTTTATGTTCGGGGAATTGGGCACTGCCGCCACCGATAATGACCAGGCTGTCGATTATGGCATGCGGGTTCAACAGACTGAAACCTAGTGCGAGCAGTAAAATCTGCAGGCGGTTACTGACCTGGCTAATCTCCTGCTTAGCCGTCGGAGCCGTCTTAAGCGCTTTTCTTACTGAAGTCAGTCCATAGTAAAACAGAAAAAGAGCGCCAAACCAGGTTACCCATATTCTTAAAGTGGGGTGGAGTTCAAGCGCCTGATTCAAACCAGCAATACTGGCACAAATGAGAATAACGTCACAGAAGAAACAAATGGCTGCCGACAGGACGGCGTGATGGCGCATGGCGCCCTGGCGAATTAAAAAAATGTTCTGTGGGCCAAGGGCAGTAATCAGTGATAAGCCTAATAATAATCCATTGAGATAAATGGGCATAGTATTGGTTAAAAATTAAGGAGGGTTAATTATCGCTAATTTTGCACTATTATTAAACTGTTTTTTTGTGTTTTTCTTCGCTGCATCTTTCCCGAAGCTTTTCTGCTAATTTCAGTTGGCCGAACCGGTTTCTACATAATTTAACCAACTTGATCAATCATTATTTAATGGGCGATAGGCTTTGCTCAGATATCGCATTTTAGTGGCATATTTGCTGCGAAACACGATTGCAAGTTATAGTAGGAGAAGTATAAAATGCAAAACTAATTTTTCCTGCCTGAATGAACCCCGGTTAAGTGATTTAAGGAGGGAGCGTGCGCTCTTTGTTGAAGAATAATGCAAAAATAATAAGCTTTATATTGACCGCTGCAGTTTACAGCCCATGGGGTAATGCCGCTGACGTGCAAGCTGCGGCACAGGTGGCCATTCAGGCTGATAAGCCTGCTGCTCAACAAACCAATTCAGTACCGCAGGAATCTCAACACAAGCAGATTCCAGAGATATTTATTGAAGGCTATTATCCGGAATATCCTCAAACCAAGGCAGCTGAAGGAGTACAGGCGGAATTAATCAAGCGCGGCGAATATCTTGCCAAAATGGGTGACTGCATCGCCTGCCATACCGATGTTAAAGGCAAAACTCCTGCTTTTGCCGGTGGTTTGGAAATTGATACGCCCTTCGGTAAGTTTTACAGCCCTAATATTACGCCGGATAAAGAGACCGGAATTGGAAACTGGACTGAAGCCGATTTTATTCGAGCTCTGAAGGATGGCCGCGATCCACAAGGGCGCAATTACTTCCCAGTATTTCCCTATATTTATTTCTCAAAGATTACCGATGACGATGCCAGGGCTCTTTATGCCTATTTCATGAGCATTCCAGCGGTCAATCAAAAAAATAAATCCCTGCCTTTCCCCTTTAACGTGCCGGGTGCACGCTTCAGCCTCTGGGGATGGAACCTGCTATTTTTCTTCCCTGAAGAAAATGAAATTCCTTATGATCCTGAAAAATCGCCTGCCTGGAATCGCGGACGTTATATCGTTGATGGTCTGGGGCATTGCAGTATGTGCCATACGCCGCTTAATGTCCTTGGCGCGCCTAAAAACCGCTATTATCTTACCGGTGGATTTGTCGATGGTTATTGGGCGCCCAACATCACCCGGCTTGGCCTGCGTTCAGCAAGTCATTATGAAGTCGCTGATGTCTTTAAGTCTGGCGAACTGATTAACAAAGCCGGACCTGTAGCGGGTCCTATGGCTGAGGTTAACCATAATAGTCTCGGTTATCTGAACGAAGAGGATACTCTGGCTATTGCGACCTATCTGAAAACAGTTGAAAGTGCTGAAACACTGGGAGTAGCTCCCTCTGATGCCCAGCCATCACTGAAACGAGGCAAACAGGTTTATATTAACTCCTGTATCGTTTGTCATCAGGACGGCAAAATGGGTGCTCCTCTTAATGGCGATGGTAATAACTGGTATCAGCGCCTGAAAAGCAGCGGACTAACCGGGCTATATCGCCATGCTATTCATGGCTACAATAGCATGCCGGTGAAAGGCGCCTGCGTAACCTGCTCTGATAATGATATTATCTCAGCGACAGATTATATCCTCAATCAATCACTTTCCCGTTCACAATGGCAGGATTTAACCAACAGTGGCGGTGCCAAATATCCTTCCAACGGCAAAGATGTATACAATGAGAACTGCAGCGTATGCCATAAAGACGGTATTCAGGGCGCTCCAAAAATCGGGGACAAAGCCCTTTGGAAACCCATCATTCAAAAGAATATGGATGTGTTAATTGCGGAAATCCTCCATGGTGATGCGCATCCGAAGAATGGCGGCTGCAAACAGTGTACTACTGATGAAATTATTGAGGCGATTAAGTACATGGTTAGTCAATCCAAAACAGAGGGTAACTACTCGCTCTGGTAGAGATGAGAGAATTTCAGCGGTGAAGTATATATAATCTTCACCGATCCAATTTTATGAATCGTTCATGACCCGGTGTCATGGCTATTAGCTGATGTGAGGAAAGGGGATGCAAAACAGGTTTCTGAATGTGAAACAAATCATTGCTCTGGCTGCAGGTCTTGGAATTGGCAGTAATGCCCTGGCCGCTGCGGATACCTGGCAGCTGAATATGTATAAGGGGGTTACCCCATTAAGCAAGGACATGTACTACCTGCATACCATTGCCATGGTGGTCTGTGCAATCATTGGTGTTGTAGTGTTCGGAGCGATGATTTATTCGCTGGTGCATCACCGTAAATCAAAGGGATATACCCCGGCTTCTTTTCATGACAATACCCGTCTGGAAATTCTATGGTCGATTATTCCCTTTCTAATTCTTGTCGGCCTGGCTATTCCAGCCACCAAAATTCTGATTGATCTGGAAGACTCCAGCGATTCGGATGTCACCATTAAAGTCGTCGGCTATCAGTGGAAATGGCAATATCAGTATCTGGATCAGGGAATCAGCTATTTCAGTAACATCGCCACGCCCTATCAGCAAATCCAGAACCAGGAGAAGAAAGGACAATGGTATTTGCTGGAAGTAGACAAGCCGCTGGTTATTCCAGTCCATAAGAAAGTTCGCTTTCTGGTAACAGCCAATGACGTAATTCATTCCTGGTGGGTTCCTGAATTGGGAATCAAGCGCGATGCCATACCTGGTTTTATGCATGAAGCCTGGGCGCGGGTTGAAAAACCTGGTATTTATCGCGGCCAATGTACGGAGCTTTGTGGAATTAACCATGCCTACATGCCGATCGTAGTGAAGGCAGTCACCGATGAAGAATTTGCCAAATGGGTAGAAGAGCAACCCAAGGTCGTTGATGAATACGCCGAGGGAGCTGGTGCTGCTGTCGAGCAAAAACCAATGACCCGCAAGGAATTGATGGATCTTGGAAAAACCAAATATGAGCAAATCTGTGCCGCTTGCCACAAGTCTGACGGTAAAGGTATGCCACCCATGTTCCCAGCCCTGAAGGGCAGTTCCGTTGCGGTTGGAAAACCTATTTCACGGCACATCGGAATAGTGTTGAACGGTGTACCCGGCACTGCAATGCAGGCTTATAAAGACCAGTTAAGCGATGCCGAAATCGCTGCTGTGGTTACTTATGAGCGTAATGCCTGGGAAAATAATACGGATGACGATGTTCAGCCGGCTGATGTAAACAAGGTTCGACATGGCGAAGATCAGGAACCGACCAAGGTCAATAAAGCTCAAGCTGGAGGTTTACAATGAGTGAAGTAACAACACATCAGAATACACATGATGCTCATCTCCATGATCATGAGCACGATCATGGCCCCGAACAGGGCAAGGGCGTTATGGGTTTTATCAAGCGTTGGGTATTTACAACCAACCATAAAGACATTGGAACGCTTTACCTGTTTCTGGCATTGATCAGTTTCTTTGTTGCTGGCGGTATGGCGTTGGTGATTCGGGCGGAGCTTTTTCAGCCAGGCCATCGTTTTGTTGATCCCAACTTCTTCAATCAGATGACTACCCTCCATGGGTTAATCATGCTTTTTGGGGTGGTAATGCCTGCGTTTACCGGTATGGCTAACTGGCAAATTCCGATGATGATTGGAGCACCGGATATGGCTTTACCCCGTTTGAACAACTGGAGTTTCTGGATATTGCCATTTGCCTTCGCATTATTGGGATCCACCATGTTTCATGCAGGCGGAGGTCCTAACTTTGGCTGGACCATGTATGCCCCATTATCCACCAAGTTTGCTCCACCAAGCACGGATTTCATGATTTTCGCAATTCATATGATGGGGCTTTCCTCTATTATGGGTTCAATTAACATCATTGCGACCATCTTCAACATGCGTGCTCCTGGCATGACTCTGATGAAAATGCCTATGTTCGTATGGACCTGGTTAATTACCGCTTTTCTACTAATTGCCATTATGCCGGTACTGGCAGGCGCGGTTACCATGATGCTCGCGGACCGCCATTTTGGCACCAGCTTTTTTGAGGCGGCTGGTGGCGGCGATCCGATTCTGTTCCAGCATGTATTCTGGTTCTTTGGCCATCCGGAAGTGTATGTATTGATTCTTCCTGCCTTTGGGGTTATTTCCGAAATCATTCCAACATTTAGTCGTAAGCCATTGTTTGGTTATCATTTTATGGTTTATGCAACGGTGAGTATTGCTCTCTTGTCATTCATCGTTTGGGTGCATCACATGTTCACTACCGGAGTTCCTCTGGGTGCTGAGCTGTTTTTCATGTATACCACGATGCTTATTTCAGTCCCCACTGGAATTAAAGTGTTTAACTGGGTGAGCACCATGTTCAAAGGAGCCATGACCTTTGAAACCCCGATGCTTTTTGCCATTGCCTTCGTCTTTTTATTCACGATTGGCGGCTTTACCGGGTTAATGTTGTCTCTGGTTCCTGCGGATTACCAATATCAGGATACTTATTTCGTAGTCGGTCACTTTCATTACGTACTGGTTCCAGGTGCCATTTTCTCATTAATGGCGGCTACTTATTATTGGATACCCAAGTGGACAGGTCACATGTATAACGAAACTTTGGGCAAATGGCATTTCTGGCTCTCGGCTATTTCAGTGAATATTGCCTTTTTCCCGATGCATTTCCTGGGCTTGGCTGGTATGCCGCGCCGGATTCCTGACTACGCCTTGCAGTTCACCAATTTTAATATGATTTCAACGATTGGCGCCTTTATTTTTGGTTTCTCGCAATTGCTATTCTTATACAATGTGATCGCGACCGTCAGAGGCGGTAAAAAAGTGGATGCCAAAGTATGGGAGGGGGCTCATGGTCTGGAGTGGACCTTGCCTTCACCGCCGCCCTATCATAGCTTCTCTGTTCCGCCAACTATTAGCTAAGCGAATCAGCTGCAGAAGCAGCTGATATGCCGAACGACAACCATGAGGTATTAAATTTGGTTAAAAGTCATTTCAGGCTGGTGATACTGTTAACAGCGGTAGTTTTGTCCATGTTTGCATTCGGTTTTGCCTTGGTACCAATCTATAACAGCTTATGTAAAACTTTGGGAATTAATGGAAAAATCACCGGGCCTTCGGCGCGAGTTGAACCTTCCGAGCTAAAAGTTTCCAGGGAAAGAACGATAACTGTGGAATTTGTAGCCACGAATAATGGCAACTTGCGTTGGAAATTTTATCCGAAAACTACAAAAATCAAGATTCATCCGGGAGAAATTGCAAAGCTGGCATTCTATGCTGAAAACCAGACCAACCATCGAATGACTGTGCAGGCAATACCCAGTATAACACCAGGAATAGCAGCTAAATACCTAAAAAAAACGGAATGTTTTTGTTTTGCTCAGCAAACCCTGAATGGACATGAGGCGATGGATATGCCCCTTTTATTCCATCTGGATCCGGAGCTGCCGGAGAATGTCAAAACAATCACCCTGGCTTATACATTGTTTGATGTATCAAACCGGGTTATAAATTAGAAAAAGAATTACGTAGAAATTACTAACAGGAGATAAAGAAATATGGGAGCGCACGGCACCTATTACGTCCCCCAACCAAGCCACTGGCCGCTTGTGGGTTCGATTGGCTTAACGACTACACTGGTGGGCGCTGCATCCTGGCTTCATCATGACTGGTATGGCCCTTATTTGTTTACTCTCGGTTTAATCATCATGATCACCATGATGGTTGGCTGGTTTGGTCAGGTAATCTATGAAAACCAGAAAGGATTGTATGATCTGCAAGTGGATCGTTCATTTCGCTGGGGTATGTGCTGGTTTATTTTTTCCGAGGTTTGCTTTTTCGGGGCATTTTTCGGAGCGTTGTTTTTTACCCGTTTCTGGTCTGTTCCACTGCTTGGCGGTGAAATACATCCGATAACCCATTACACTTTGTGGGCAGATTTCAAAGCGACCTGGCCTTTGCTGCAGAACCCTAATAATCAGATATTTGCTGGTGCTCATGAAGCGATGGGAGCCTGGGGTTTGGCTGCGCTCAATACCCTCATCCTCTTAACTTCCGGGGTAACCATTACCTGGGCGCATTGGGCTTTAAAACTGAATAAGCGTCGTCAGCTGGTTATCGGTATGGCATTGACTGTTGCCTTGGGGATCCTCTTCCTCACGCTGCAGGGCTATGAGTATTATGAAGCCTACACAGAAAAGGGTTTAACCCTGGATGCAGGGATCTACGGCACCACCTTTTTCATGTTAACCGGCTTCCACGGCCTGCATGTAACCATTGGAACCATCATGTTGATTATCATCATGATCCGTTGCATTTATGGACATTTCACTCCCGAACGTCATTTTGCTTTCGAGGCTGTGGCCTGGTATTGGCACTTTGTGGATGTCGTCTGGTTATTCCTGTTTATCTTTGTTTATTGGCTGTAAAACAGGTCGTCGTCATCTCGAACGTAGTGAGAGATCTCCCAAATCTTGGTTTGTGCTAGCATCCGGAGATCTCTCACTACGTTCGAGATGACATGGCATGACGCAGTTTGATGAGGCTATCGTAAAAATACATCCACTCGCCTCTCTGCAAAGAGGCGATGTGCTGTCTTGGGTCAGTTTGATAGATAATTGCTCGCATGTTATAATGCATGCACCTCTCTCCCTGTTAAATCTCTATTATGGGTATCAAAGATCTGCTTAGTCCCAGACACTATCCTCGTATAACCCATAAAAACTATGCTGTATACAGAGATCTGCTAAGACGGGTAGTCGCCCTCATACCTGATGATCAGACAGAGCTTGATTGGAGTGGAGAAGATTTATCATCGCTTTCATTAAGCTCCTGCGATTTACTGGTCGATTATCTACCCCCCCGTATTAACTCGCTTGATCTAAGAGAAGTTCACTTAAATCGATTGCACCTGTTTAATATCCAGGAGCTGAGTAAAATTATCAGCCTTAAGCGTAAAACTGGCGGCCGCTTTGAAGTATTGAAATTTTCACTGGAGGATCTGCAGCGTTTTTTTGCAGATTACAGTTGGGAAGGCAGACAAAAAATTGCCAGTCTGAATGAAGCAATGGCTCAGGTCCATGCAATTCACGTGATATCGAATTCTACTGCTAAAGTGTATCAATCCGCAGAGGAGCTGCTCGATTTTCTAAAAACTCAACCGCATCTACCCTCTGAAGAATTACCTCGCATAGAACATCCACATGAAAGCCTGCTTAAATTTATTAGTGAAGTCAGAACAACAATAGACAGGCTCAAACAGGCGAGGTATTCGTTTTTCAACAGCGGCAAATTGCATAAGGCAGAAATGATTGAGGCGGCCCTGGAGCGGGCAATAGAAAGCGAGATGGTTGATCTTGATCTGTTTGTCCGTGGAAAACATCAGGGTAGTGCTTATAGTCTTTTCGATGCGCTTAATTACAACCGGCTTTGGATTCAACGGGAACACACCACCACGCTTCAGGAATTGCATGCAAGCAATCCGCTGTTTAACTTAATTCCATCAATCTGATAGTTTTGCAAAGATCATAATTGGGTGTTCACCAGCAAACCCGGCTGAAAATTAATAGTACCGATCTCTAAAGCATAGGTAAACCGGGAGTGATCATAGGATATTGATTTAATTGAGGCTTCGCCACGGAAATATCTGGATTTAAAAAGCACGACACTATCTTTATCCAGAAATTCAGTGCTGGTTACACTCAGGCTATGTTCAGTCAGTTCAAGAAGATAGCTAGCCACTTTCATTTGACCGCAGCTAAGCAGAACCACCAGCGGCTCTACAGGTTGGATCTGCATAGGACCCCCCTACCATCATTTGCAGGTTGATGGCAATTTCAAACAGCATATTATGAGTATGGTTGAGGGGCATGCAAAAATAAAATTTACTTCTCGATTATTTGACGAATTACACAGTCGAGGTCATGCAAAGTGTCGTAATGAATAACCAGGCTGCCTTTGCCATTTTTGCCGGGTTTTAATTTGATTCTTGACTTCAGATGCTGGGAAAGCGTTTGAATCTGTATTTGAGTGTGAGCCGGGATTTCCCGATCTTCAGCTTGAGGCGCTTTACCTTCTTTGAGCCGGTTAACCAGTTTCTCAGTTTCGCGGACAGAAAGGGATTTCGCTATCACCAGTTTGGCAACCTGAATCTGCTGCTCCGGGTTTAGCATAAGCAGCGCTCGGGCATGGCCCATGTCCAGATCATCATGCTCTACCATACGCATTACTTCTTCAGCCAGGCTTAGCAGGCGCAGATAATTGCTGACTGCAGTCCGTGATTTTGATAATAACTCAGCAATCTGCTGATGCGTCAATTCAAACTCATGGTGCAGCCTGCCCATTGCTCTGGCCTGATCCATTGGATTAAGGTCTTCACGCTGCAGATTCTCAACCAAGGCCATCGCCATCGCTGTTTCATCATCAACTTCTTTAATAATTACCGGCGCTTCGCTTAACCCGGCTAACTGGCAAGCGCGCCAGCGGCGTTCGCCGGCGATAATTTCGTATTTTTGATTTGCTAAAGGCCTAATGACAATTGGCTGCAGCAAACCTTGCTGCCTGATTGATCCTGCTAACTCCTCAAGCGAGACCTCATCAATCGCTTTTCGGGGCTGATATTTACCTGGCTGTAGTAAATCCAGTTTTAATTTACTGGATTCAGACGGTTTGGCAACAGGAATTGCAGTAGCAGGGCTGGTTCCTAATAATGCGGACAGGTTTTTACCCAGGCTGCCTCGTTTAACTGACATATATTGACCTCTAACTGGTTACAGTTTGTTTGCTGATGACTTCGGCGGCCAGTACCATGTAAGCGGCGGCTCCGGGTGATGTTCTGTCGTATTGTAATGCAGGCATCCCGTGGCTGGGCGCTTCGGCCAGTCTGACGTTACGCGGAACGACGGTGCGATAAACCTTATTGCCGAAATGATCAAGCAATTGGCGCGACACTTCAGAGCAGAGTCGATTACGGGAGTCATACATGGTTCTTAAAACCCCCTCAAGCTGCAGGCGGGTGTTGACTGAACTTCTGATTTGTTCGACGGTGTTTAAAAGTGCGGCAAGTCCTTCCAGAGCATAATATTCACATTGCATGGGAATTAATACAGAGTCAGAAGCTACCAGAGCATTGATGGTGAGCGTATTTAATGCCGGCGGGCAATCAATTAATATAAAATCATAATTGTTCTGTATGGGCTGCAGGGCTTTGAAAAGAAAGGTCTCACGGTGGTTTCTCTCCATAAGACTGACTTCTGCAACGGTTAAATCTCCATTGGAGGGAATGATATCGTAACCGCAGGCGGTAACCAGGCAGGCTTGTTCCGCCAGGCAATCTCGTAAAATAACTTCATTGCAGGTATGTACGAGTGCGTTTTTATCCACACCGGAACCCATCGTGGCATTACCCTGAGGATCCAAATCAATTAAAAGTACATTCTGGCGGTGTGCAGCTATAGAGGCAGCCAGGTTTATTGCGGTGGTGGTTTTGCCAACGCCGCCTTTCTGATTGGTAATAGCAATAACTTTGGCCATGGTTATTCCTTGATAGTATTAGCAATAATGATACAGCAACGTTCACCATCGAGACCCGGTACGCTGTAGGGAATAACCTTAAAACCTTGGTCGATAGTGCTTAATTCAATTTCAGGGTAGCGTCCTTTCATTGCCAGCCAGATGCCGTCGCTGGCAAGCAAGTGTTTCGTCCAGCTTATCATCTGCGACAGATCACTGAAAGCCCGACTTATCACTGTATCAAAACCTGTCGCTGGTTTATAGTTTTCAACGCGTGATTCGATAATTTCAATATTGCTCAGATTAAGCTGGCGTTTAACTTCCTGCAGAAAACGAATTTTTTTGCCATTGCTGTCCAGTAAACTGATTTGCAAATGCGGGTGAGCAATAGCGAGCGGAATGCCTGGCAAGCCGGCGCCGGTGCCCACATCAATGAGCCGCGGGCCTTGCAGCCATGGCGAAATAGCCAGGCTGTCCAACAGGTGTTTGCTTAGCATAGCGGGCAAATCACGAATGGCGGTCAGATTGTAAGCCTTGTTCCATTTCTGTAAAAGCAGTAAATAATTGAGTAAAGGCTCAGGTGATACGGATAGCCCTAGTTGCTGCAAGCCCTTTTCTAATTCTGGTTCGATAGTCTGCATTATGCGGGCATCCGATGTTTTTTCAAATGAACCAGCAATAAGGATAATGCGGCCGGAGTAACGCCTGAAATGCGGCCCGCCTGCGCCAGAGTTGTTGGTCTGATTTTAGCAAGCTTTTGCACCACTTCATTGGAAAGTCCTGTGACCTGGGCATAATCCAGAGAGGCTGGAAGCTGTGTTGCTTCATGTTTTCGTAAACGTTCAATTTCCAATTGCTGACGCTCAATATACCCTGCGTACTTGCTTTGAATATCGAGCTGTTCAGCGACTTCGTCGCTCAATTCAGGTAACTCCAGACTGTCTAAAGCCTGTAATTGCTGATAGCTGATTTCAGGGCGCTTTAACAGGTCAATGGCTTTGCAATCCTGCTGAAGAGGTTTTTCCAGCAATTTTTCAAGCACTTCCTGATTGTCAGCGCGAATAGCGGTATTTTGCAGCAGGGTCCTACTGCGCTCAATTGCTTCGCGTTTCTCAGAGAAATGCTGCCAGCGCTTTTCTGTAACAATCCCAAGTTCCCGGCCTTTCGCGGTCAAGCGTAGATCAGCATTGTCTTCACGCAGAAGGAGCCGGTATTCGGCGCGCGAAGTAAACATGCGGTAAGGTTCCTGAGTTCCCAGGGTAATCAAATCATCAATCAGTACGCCGATGTAGGCTTCATCACGACGCGGGCACCATAGCGCCTGTTCTTTAACCAGTAAGGCGGCGTTCATTCCGGCAATAATTCCTTGAGCCGCAGCCTCTTCGTAACCTGTTGTGCCATTGATTTGGCCGGCGAAAAACAGATTGCTGATGGCTTTGGTCTGTAAAAAGGAGGTTAATCCGCGCGGATCGAAATAATCATATTCAATCGCATAGCCTGGACGGGTGATGTGGGCATTTTCAAAGCCTTTAATAGAACGGACAAATTGCACCTGAACCTCGAAAGGCAGGCTGGTTGAAATGCCATTCGGATAAATTTCATCACTGGTCAGCCCTTCCGGTTCTACAAAGATCTGATGTGAGGATTTATCAGCAAAGCGCACCACTTTATCTTCAATGGAAGGGCAATAGCGCGGGCCTACGCCTTCAATAACCCCGGCATACATTGGGGACTGGTGAAGGTTAGCCAGAATAATTTCATGAGTTTGGCTGGTGGTATGTGTAATGTAGCAGGGCAGCTGCTGCGGATGCATAGCAAGATTACCCAGATAGGAAAATACCGGAACCGGCGTGTCCCCGGGTTGAATCGTCATTTGTGAATAATCCAGCGAACGGCTGTCAATCCGCGGCGGAGTGCCTGTTTTTAGTCGGCCAACTGGTAAATCCAGTTCACGGAGTTTATGAGCCAGGGCAATGGCTGGCGGATCACCTGCCCGACCGCCGGCGTATTGGGCCATGCCGACATGAATTTTGCCGCCGAGAAAAGTGCCAACGGTCAGCACCACGGCGCGGGCGCGCAGCTTTAAACCCATTTGCGTGATAACCCCGGCAATCTGTCCATTTTCAATAATGAGATCATCAACTGACTGCTGAAACAGGCTTAAATTAGGTTGATTCTGCAGAAATTGCCTGATCGCCTGACGATAAAGAACCCGGTCAGCCTGCGCGCGGGTAGCGCGTACAGCCGGCCCTTTGGACGCATTAAGAATGCGAAACTGAATTCCTGCCTGATCAGCAGCGAGTGCCATCACCCCATCCAGTGCGTCAATTTCTTTAACCAGGTGCCCTTTACCAATACCCCCGATGGCCGGATTGCAGGACATTTGACCAAGCAAGTCCATGTTATGGGTTAACAGTAAAGTTTCAGCCCCAAGTCGGGCTGAGGCGAGAGCTGCTTCGGTACCGGCATGGCCGCCACCGACTACAATGACATCGTAATGCTTTTCCAGATTCATGATCGTAAGAAGTTGGACAACAAAAACAAAGGATTATACACATTTTTGACTATTCACCCAAGTTCCATGCGCATTTGTATTCGCCTGTTTAACCAATATCCATTGATTAATTCCAGTAAATATCGTTTCAGGATTGTAAAAATGAAAAAACTAAGCTTGTGTGATAAATACCTGCTATGTTATAAAAAAGAACAGCTTGTGCCTTTTTAAAAAATCACCAGCCCCATATTAACAAATGAGGTGATATCATGTCAGACCGAACAATTCAGAATTCAGAGATGCTTAATCAAATGCTCGGATTTGAATTGGTTCGCCGCTTTGACGATGCAGAGGCGCCTTATGATATAAAAGAGCTCGCCGCGAACCGCGACTGGCTGTCGGTATTTTTAAACTATCATCGAAGCAAACTTAGTCTGACCAAGGGTGCAGAATATCGATTTCTAAATCCTGGGCAGCTTGAAACCGAGAAGAAGAAACTTAAATTCATCCAGGAATTATTAAGGTATCAGACCTATCTGAATTTTCATGAGAACAGGTTTCATCCTTTAAATGATTTGAATGATGATTATCTGAAATGCGAGCGATTGCTGCTTAAGATCGAGCAAGTTCAGGCACCGGAAGATGAGCAGGCAAAAAAAGCGCAGCTTGATGAAGCAATTGAAGAGAGCCCTGACAAACCTGCCAAATATCTCGGCTTCACTGTTGGGAAATTCATTGCCGATAAAATGGCTGAAATTGCTGATGCCAAGACCGGTACTCTGATCGGCTGGATGAGTGATGTCAATGAGCGAAGGCTATACTGGGTATGGGGCGGCGGCATGCTCAGCTCGGTTATTGAAATGCTGCCTGATGATTTCTACCGCAAGGCGCAGGCGCAAAAAGGCATTGCTGCCCCTGCTCCGATTACCGGTTATATGAGCTGGGTGCTTTACTATACTCGTTTCGCCATCAATTTAAGCTTGCTGTTGAAACACACTATCGCCGGTCCCTGGATGAGCGCTGAAGAGCAGAAAATCCCGGCCTGGGAACGGTTTAAAACCCAATGGAATCAAAGGAAGTTCAGCTTGCTGAATGACTCTATCTGGGGCTTGGCCAATATGGCCTGTTTTTT
The DNA here is from genome assembly GCF_021297775.1 of Legionella sp. 16cNR16C. Lineage (NCBI taxonomy): Bacteria > Pseudomonadati > Pseudomonadota > Gammaproteobacteria > Legionellales > Legionellaceae > Legionella > Legionella sp. 16cNR16C. Next base: position 1,029,942 of record NZ_JAJTMX010000003.1, on the reverse strand, counting down.
CTGGCTCAAAGGGCCTGGCGCTATGGGCATGGCCGGTAATCTGGCAACTATGGGCTTATTGTTAATGGATTTTAGTCTTTCCATCTGGCGTTTTTATGAGGAAAGTACCGCCTACAATAAAAAAATAACTGCTCTGTATGAAGCTTATGCGCGTTTGGAAGAGCAATTGCTCAAAGCCAAAAAAACCGCCACGGCTGATCCGGCTCAAATCTCAGAATTAGAGAAGCAAGTGCGCGAAGCAAGGAATTTAATCATGCGCACTGAGCTTGACTGGAAATATAAAAAGCTCGGCATGATTAACGACATGGTGTATGCCGGTGGACTGATGGCAGCTTTTTGTGTGGCCTGCTGTTTTTTCTTTCCGCCAGCGATGCTTGCTCCGGCGACCTTTATGATGATCGGTCTACTCGGTGCCAGCCTGTGTTTTGTGCTAAATGCGGCCTATGCCGGTATTGCTGGGGCTTTGGATGTTTCCAAGTCCAAAGCGCTGAGCAAACAGGATCATTTTGAAGCCCGGGAGTTACTGCAGTTGTTTAATGCTTCAACGGATGAAAACGAACGCAAGGCATTGTTTCTGGAGATGAAAGGTCTGATGATTGATTCCGATTATCAGGAAAGGATGGTGCGTTTCCAGAAAATCAAGCTGGTTCGAGCGATATTAATTGACGCTCTGATCCCGGCCGTGATCTTTGCGTCCTTAGTTTTTATGCCTTTGGGGGCTGGTATTGGCATAATGGCGGCAGGTTTTGCGATCGCCGCTTTATCGCATATCATTCTCAAGCAATTTGAACCTGCAAGAGATGAGCTGCCTGATTTTGATGAGCCTCTGGCATTGGAATATGATGAATTCTCTGCTAACCCGGCTCGCAAGGTAGAGGATTTAAGCCCGCTGAAAATTAAAAAATCGCCTGTTTTATTTATATCGGGCAAGGGTTCTTCTGAAGTGAAGAAAGTAGAGGACTCTGAGGCCGAGCATTTGCTGACGCCAAAAAGTGATTTGAGCACTCTTAACTGACTCTATTCCTTGTGGCTATCCAGGGTGAGGAGCACTGCTATTAAGTTAATGAGTTTTGTCTTTCCCGCGAAGGCGGGAATCCATTCCTCAATCGGCATTATAGCCAGCTCAGAGATGGATCCCCGCCTTCGCGGGGAGGACAATTTATATACAACTGAGCTTAACTTAATGGCAATGAGGGTGAGAAGGTAAGTCGTGTATTCAGGTTCACTATTACATTATCCCACAACTAGGCTACAATCGTCCTGAATTTAGCGTTTGAGACTTACCTATGAGAAAAGCAGTTGTATTATTATCGGGCGGCCTTGATTCAACCACTTGTCTGGCAGTTGCCAAGGCAGCAGGATACCAATGTTTTGCCTTAAGTTTTTCCTATGGGCAGCGTCATAATTCTGAAATTGAGGCGGCAAAGCGCGTAGCCTCCTGGTTTAAGGTTGCTGAACATCGCATTGTGAATCTGGATATTAATCAATTCGGGGGCTCCGCCTTAACGGATGAGACGATAGAAGTACCGGATTACCAGCCTACAGACAGTATTCCGCTGACTTATGTGCCTGCAAGAAATACTATTTTTCTGGCCATCGCCTTAGGATATGCGGAAGTGATCGGCGCTAATGATATCTTTATTGGAGTCAGTTCAGTTGATTATTCAAACTATCCAGACTGCCGACCGGAATACATGGATGCCTTCAAAAAAATGGCAGGCCTGGCAACCCGGGCTGGGGTAGAAGGAAATCCTCTGGAAATTCATACCCCGCTTATTCATCTGAGTAAGGCTGAAACCGTTCGATTGGGTGCTGGTTTGGGAGTCAATTACGCCTTGACCGTATCCTGTTACCAGGCGGATGATGAGGGAAGAGCCTGTGGACGATGTGATAGCTGCACTTTCCGGCAAAAAGGGTTTGTTGAGGCTGGTATTGCTGATCCCACCCTGTATCAACCTAATTAGCCAGTCCCGACAGTTTTGAGTAGCAGATGGCTCTATCCTGTGTCAATTAATAGCCGTTTGTTTTAAAATCACCATGAATTGGTTGTATTTTAGTTCACTTGTGCAAATAAGATTGCTATCATGATTCCGCGTTATTAAGTCAGGTTCAATTTAAGGGGCTAACAATGGGTAAATGGTTGCGCAGACATTGGAAATTGCTGACTGCTGTTTTATTGGCTCTGCTCCTTGGGGCGGCAGTGGGATGTCTGGTGGCTTTTTTCCCGCCTGCCCTGCCTGCAATTGCAAGTTTTGCGCTGTTTAGCGGCTGGCAGCCTTTTGCGTTCCTCTTCTCTTTGAATATGGTACCTGCCGCCTTTGCCTGCGCTGCTATCGCCTCTACCGCAGTATTACTTTTTTCAGCTGCCGCCAATTTTTTACATTGGGTGATTCAGAGTCTGGATCAATTAATAAATCCCCCCGATCTGGATGAAGTGCCCGATCTGACTGAGGGCGATTACGAGGATTTTTACGGGAAGACGAAGCCAGATGCTTATCTTCAGATATTGAAAGACCTTGATTTTGAGCCGGGTTCCAATCCGGAAACTGCTCCTGGTAAAAGTTGCTTTAGCCGCGGTAAAGATAACCTCTGGCAAAGCCAGCCTGTGACCAGAGAGCAGGAGCTGCTGCGCAAGCCCTTGATTCCCTCGTAAGGCTGAGTACAAAACTGTTAATTAATTCATGTCATTTCTATAGCACAATAGATTATACTTGATAATTTTTTATGATGAGTGAAACGATGACAAAAGTGCGGAAACTTTTGGTAACCAGCGCGTTACCATATGCTAATGGACATTTACATCTGGGGCATTTGGTAGAGCATATTCAAACGGATATCTGGGTGCGTACTCAAAAAATGCTGGGACACCAGTGTATCAGCGTCTGCGGCGATGATGCGCATGGTACACCGATCATGCTAAAGGCTGAGCAACTGGGAATTACACCGGTGGAATTAACCAGCATGATTCGTGAAAGCCATGAGCAGGACTTTAAAGCCTTTGCCGTTGACTACGATTGTTATCACACCACACACTCGGATGAGAATCAGGCACTTGCCAACAGCATCTATGAGCGTTTGCAGGCGAATGGCGATATCGTTAAAAAAACAATTCGCCAATCCTACGATCCTGTGAAAGGAATGTTTCTGCCGGATCGCTACGTCAAGGGAACTTGCCCAAAATGTAAAACGCCTGATCAATACGGGGATAACTGCGAAGCCTGCGGAGCTACCTACTCGCCAACCGAACTGCTTGACGCAGTGTCAGCCATTTCTGGTATAAAGCCGATAGAAAAAGATTCAGAGCATTATTTCTTTGATTTGCCGCGTTATGAAACGTTGCTGAAGGAATGGACCCGAAAAGGCCACCTGCAGGCGGAAGTGGCCAATAAGCTTGATGAGTGGTTTGCTGCTGGTCTTAAGCAATGGGATATTTCTCGCGATGCTCCTTATTTCGGTTTCCCAATTCCTGGTGCACCAGACAAGTTTTTCTATGTCTGGCTGGATGCGCCAGTGGGTTATATGGCCAGCTTCAAAAAATACTGTAATGAAAGCGGCTTGTCTTTTGAGGAATTCTGGAATAAAGACTCGACAACCGAGCTCTATCATTTCGTTGGTAAAGATATTGTCTATTTTCATGCCTTATTCTGGCCGGCGATGCTCGCAGGCAGTCAGCACCGCTTGCCGACAGCCGTTTATACGCATGGATTCCTGACCGTAAACGGCCAGAAAATGTCGAAATCGCGGGGTACTTTTATAGAGGCCCGTAATTACCTCAAACATTTGCATCCGGAATATCTGCGCTATTATTTTGCTGCCAAGTTAAACGGCCGTGTGGATGATTTGGATTTGAATTTTGATGATTTTATTAATCGCGTCAATGCGGATTTGGTAGGCAAGATAGTGAATATTGCCAGCCGCTGTGCCGGTTTCATCAATAAACGCTTTGATAATCGTCTGGCCGATCACTTAAGCGATCCTGCTTTATACCAGGAATTACTAAGTGTTAAACCAGCGATTATCGAAGCCTATGTACAAAGAGACTATGCCAAAGCAATCCGCCAGATTATGGAGTGTGCCGATAAAGTCAATCAGTATATCGATAACAACAAGCCCTGGGTGCTAGCCAAAGATCCAGAGCAAAATGCGCAGGTGCAGGCGATTTGTACAATGGGATTAAATTTATTCCGCGTATTGATTACTTATCTGAAACCGGTATTGCCGATAATGGCAAAAGAGGCTGAGCAGTTTTTGAATAGTTCTGCCAACCACTGGGATGCGATTGACACTCCCTTGACAGGACATCAAATTCAGCTGTTTAAACCTTTGATTACGCGAGTAGAAAAAGAAAAAATCGATGCCTTGCTGGAAGAAGGCAAGCAGGAAGCCCCTGCAGCAGCCAAGCCGGCAAAGGAAAATGAAGCAGCCCGTATTTCCATAGAGGACTTCAGTAAAATAGACTTGCGGGTAGCGCGCATTATTGCTGCGGAAGCAGTGGAAGGTGCTGATAAATTACTCAAACTGAAGCTGGATTTGGGCACGGAAGAAAGGCAGGTTTTTGCCGGAATCAAGTCAGCTTATCAGCCAGATGATCTCATTGGCCGCCTGACAGTAATGGTTGCCAATCTGGAGCCTCGCACCATGCGCTTTGGTGTTTCCGAAGGAATGGTATTGGCAGCCGGTGATGGAAAAGGGATTTATCTGCTTAACCCTGATGAAGGCGCTTTGCCGGGTATGAAAGTAAAATGAAATCGCTTGTAGACGCTATTGATACTATTTTGCCGCAGACCCAATGCGGCGAATGTGGTTTTGCGGGTTGTATGCCTTATGCAGAAGCGCTTGCGCAAGGTGGGGCTGCAATTAACTTATGCCCACCTGGCGGTGTAGAAACGGTTAAGGCTCTTGGCAGCCTGCTGAATCAGGACCCGTCTCCCTACCTCGAAGGCGCGCTGAAGAATACCCGGCAACCGGCAATTGCGGCCATTCGCGAGCCGGAATGTATCGGCTGCACCAAATGTATCCAGGCTTGTCCTGTGGATGCTATTGTCGGGGCGGCAAAACTGATGCACAGCGTCATTCAAACGGAATGTACTGGCTGTGAATTGTGCGTGGAGCCCTGTCCGGTTGACTGTATTGAAATGACCCCCATACCGGTAGCGAACTTTGATCGGCAATTGTCAAGGCAGCGTTTTAATGCGCGCAAAGTCCGTTTATTGCGTCAGGAACATGAGCAGCAGCAAGCCTATCGCCAGAAAAAACAATTGGCCATTGCGGCAAAGAATAACCAGGCTGATGTTATCGCCAAACAGGATTATATTTTGCAGGCTTTGGCGAGGGTTAAAGAAAAGAAGAGCGAATAGAGAGGGGGCTGTTTTAGAGAAATCCCCTCTCCTAAGTTGGAAGAGGGCAAGGGTCACTGCCATTAAGTTAAGCTCAAATGTATATTAAACTGTCCTCCCCGCGAAGGCGGGGATTCATCTCTGAGCGAGCTATAATGCCAATTGAGGAATGGATTCCCGCATTCGCGGGAATGACTAAATTCCTTAACTTAATGGCAGTGAGGGCCAGGATGAGGGTCGATTTTAACCCCCTCTCTCTAACTCTCTCCCCTGAGTGGAGAGAGGATTTGTTGGGTATCCAAAGATTTACGCAGCGCATTGGCCAAATCCTGGGCCACTAAATATAAATCCTTCCCGGCAGTATAATGGCTGATATTAATCGTCAGAATCACATCACTCTCTTTCAGCCAAATCATCATTGCACTAAACCCAAGGGTACCGCCGCTATGCTACCAGGCGTCTTCCCCAAAGGTTTCTGAATCATGAATAATCCCCAGTCCATACTCAACGTTTTTAGCCAGAGGAAGGGACAAGCTGGTCGGCCGGGCTATAACAATATCCACAATATTTGGCCATAGATCATATCCGCAGGAATTGCAGGAGGCTTAAGAAATCACAAAAGAGGTAAAGGTATTCTTGCTGCGGTTCTAGGTTCCAATGTGGTCGCCCTATTAGATGCTTCAGGCTTCTTAATTCAAGTTAAGCTTGCACACCGCATCTAGGTTCTGGCTCCATAAGTAGGCTGTTAGCCGAGCAAGAATACCTTTGTTATATTCAGAATATGCTTTGAAAGGGATTAATGCAAATTTGGTTTTGTTAATTATTTGCAAAGTTCACATTTAAACCAGATCTTTGCCAAAGGGGTCGATGCGTATAATTTTTCTGGCCATGCGAATCATGGCAGCATTGTAAACAATATTAATGCCGATATAACAGATAATAGCGCCGTCAAGGCCCAGCCAATTAATTAATATCAGGCAGCAAAAAAGCTGAAAAACCAATAAATCAATGGTCAGTTTTGCTCCCACTTCACTGCCTTCATGGGAATATTGAATCATCTTGGACAGGGGCATGGAAATCGCGTAAGTCACTACATTGATTAAACAGAAGTAGGTGTAAGGAAGCGCATCGATAAAATCAGATTTATACCATAAAAGAATTTGCCGGGCAGAAAGGCCTAAGATGGCAACCACGACTAAGGAAATGGCAAAACAAATCCACAGGTATTTACGCATCACTTTCTTCAGATGCTCACGGCTTTGCGCAAAGGCCGCGGAAATATCAGGGCCAATGAGAATTCCAATCGGTGCAATGGCGATAAATCCTAAAGAGACAATGGAGCTTACCGCAGAAAATAATCCCACTGAGCGTTCATGCTGTCCCAGCCATTCAATGATCATTAAAGGAATTGCGGTAAAAATATATTTATTCAAGTTCTGAACGGTATAACCGTAAATTTTTCCTTTCCATTCATGGCGAAGCTCTGCTGATTTTTTGTAGCGTTTGAGCGCGCTGCGATTTTGAATAGCAATTGACAGCATCACAATGACTAAGTAGCTGGCGATAAAACCAATCAGCATGATATGCGGAAAATATCGGCGTTCATGCTGGAAAAAATAAGGATAGATATAAAAGTAAATAAGCAGACTGAAAATAAAATAACACAGGGTCTGCAGTAAACTCATGATAACTGCTGTGCGCATATAATCGATGGCGCGGAAAAACTGCAGATAAATGTTGTATAAGGACAGTGCGACCGTGCCCCATATAAATAAAAACAGCGGATGACTAATATCAAAAAGCGTCAGGCTACTGATCACCTGACTTAATACGGTCAAGGAAAGAGCCATCAAAAGACCAATCACCAGAACAGTTATATACACCGGCTTCAAAAACCCCTTCATAGAGAAAGTTAAGGTTTGAATTTCGCTGTATTTTCGATGAATGAATAGTTTGGGTACGTAATAGGCAATGATGGAGTCTATACCCAAAGTAATTAAAGTGGCCAGTAACAGCAAGGCATTGGTAGCGACTGTAAAATCGCCGAATAACTCTTCTCCGGCATGGCGGGCAACCAGCATGTTAACCACGAACAGCATGAACTGATCAGCAATGATGATGAATAAATTTAAGCCAAAACCCATAAGCCGAGAGAATGATTTACCAGCATGTACTCTACTGGTCAAGGCTGGCAAATTCAAGCCATCTGCGTCGTCAAGAGATAATTCAGTTGGGCCATACGATAAAAAACGAAGTTATATTCATCCTGAATCATTTGAAAATAAGGGAGTTAATAAGCTCCCTTATCCAGGGATGGCCCTTATTTAAAAGGGTTCATATTAGTAAGAGATGACCACAAGTCTGAGACGTTGCCTACCGCGCTCTCGATTAAACTGGTTGGCAATTTATATTCTTTACGATTAATGTAACCTTTAAGAATGTCAAATGAATCGTCAAAAATTATAGATGCTGATTCAAATTTCACCGCTTTTTTAGATAAAAAACCAACAGTACGTTTTTCCTCTTTAAAATCGATATTATGCAGTGCTTGTGTGCCTTTCAGTTGAACTTCAAAAACGACTTGTCTTAATACGGACGATGTAAGATCGTCATCTGAGGAATGAGCTGCTAACTCTGCTTCTTCCCGAGTTCGAAATAGCTTAACCTGAGTGTTTGGTTTAGGTGTAGCCTTGATTATTTCATTCAGGGTTACCTCTCTTGGAGTCGAATAATAAATGCTGGTTAGCTTGCGCCTGGTAATCTCAACACATCCACCAAGGATGAAATAGGTATTATCGGAAGAAATAGCTTTTAAATCACGATTTCCTTTTTCAATATCAACCAGCGCCTTGGTTCTCTTATCAAGGGTGGCGGCATTCAGCAAATCTTTATTGCCAAGAAAAGATAGAATTCGCAATTGCGCATCATTTGGTATATCTGCATAGCTTGTCTTGTTAGCGCCGGCTTCTGCGGAGCCCTCTGATGAAGATTCTACTGTAGCTTCAGTCACGGGATTAAAATTTTTCATGTCATTGTCCTCTGATTAAATTCAAAACCAATGATATCTGGTCAAAATTAACTCAAAGTTATTGTCTTATGAAAAATTGGAATCCTGACTTTTTTAACATGGACTAGGCTATTGTTTGACAATATAAGGCTTGGTTATTACGATTAATGTGTACTCCATAATTAATAGACTTGCTGACTCATTTTTTAGAACCACCTTAGAATAAGGCACTGGAATAAAGATGAATAGTAATGAATTGAAGTCATTCCTGATGGTCTATGAGTACCGCTCCTATTCCTTAGCGGCCAAACGGCTATTTGTCACCCAATCGACTATCAGCAAACGAATTAATAATCTTGAAAATGAATTCAGGACAAAGCTTTTTGAAATGAAATCAAATATGGTGATGCCTACTATAGAAGGAAAATTATTAATTCCCTATGCGCGTCTCATTTTGCATACCATGCTGGATGCTGCTGCCAATTTAAAAGAGCCTGATTTTAATTCCGTTCCAATTTATCTTGGTGTTTCTATTTATCCTGCACTCCATTTCCTGCCGAATTTTATTGAGTTTTTAAAAACAAAAGGAAGGCATTATCCTCAGTTCCATATTAAGCAGATGGCGAAACAGGAATTAATTCCAGCATTACAAAATGGAATTATTGATTTGGCGCTGACAACTGAAGACTTGTCGATTGATCATTCGATTAAAAGCACAGGTCTTCAGGAGGAGCCAATTGCTATTGTTGTCGCGTCTTCCCATCCTTTGGCGAAAAAAAAGAAAATTAATCTTCAAACGCTGTCAAAGTATGGTTGCATACTCACAGAGCCTGGTTTTTCCATACGAGATAAATTAGAACGTCTTTTTGCAAAGCATGGAATATCCTTGTTAATCGACCACGAACTATTTTCAATTGATTCAATCCAAAAATTGGTTAAAACAGGTATTGCCTGGACTGCTCTTCCTGGCTCTTATTGTGACCATGAATTAATCAAACTGGATCTGGAGGATTTTTCTGAAAATATTACAACCTGTTGGTATTGCCCCAGAAGCCGCAGCGATTCAAAGATAATCCAATACATTGCGAAATTATTCCAGGAATCACTTCCTTCTGACAAGATGGATCCAAATACTCCTTATGACTAGAGTGATATTCTTTTTTAGAATGATTAGGAATACTTCTATTCATTAGCATATAAATTGCTCTTAATGTGATTTTTCTAAACTAATAATCGAAATTAATTTAGGAATAAATCATGAAAACTCAACAAAGTCTACCCTCTTCAAATAGTAAAAAAACGCAACTCATAAAAGACCCGTATGGCCTGCTGCAAGTGAGCTCTTCTCCCCAGCCGCTTGAGGATTTACCTCATCTCTTGAAACGGCATGATATTGCTAAAGTGGAAGTGGAATCAGATGAAGCGCCGAAAGATCTGCTGATACCCAAACGAATGAATTACATTTATATCGTTAATCCTTTGGAAGTAAATTCTAAAAATAACCATCTCGCAACCATAGCCTCTTTTAAACAATTATATCCTGATTACATCACCACTTTGTGGATTACTTCTTCTGCCTACACCTCAGAGAAGTTAGAGAATCTAATCCAGTGGGCGAGAGCGAACAAGATCCACTTACTGGATAGTGGAGTGCTGGATGGTCACATTGGTCCAAATGAGGAAATGTACAAACTGGAGCTATTAAGGCGCAATTATGCTGCTGCAGCTGACCAGTTGCGTCTTGCGATTCTTTACCATTTCGGGGGGATTTATAGCGATGTGGATGTGGTGCCTGATCCTGAGCCGGATAATAGATTACCAGACGATTTAAACGCCCCTTTAGGATTTTATATTCATAAAGGTGAGGTACGATTTACACAGTTCAATCAACACCCCCTGGCATTGTTTAAAATGGCTAAACAATTTAAAGACAGTCCAGAATCCTATTGCCGAATGAGTTATGGCACGTCAAATGATTTTATTTTGAGTGTGAAACATTGCCCGATTATCACAAAAATTCAGGAAAAAATTGCTTCTAAATATCTAACACCTGTAGCTGATTTATTAGAAGGGATGGATTGCAGAGATACATGGGGTTCTGCTCCATTTGACCCTGACAAACCTTGGCCAACTCGTGCCTTTTTAAAAGAATGGACCATAAAAGTCACAGGCCCCACCTCATTGCATGACATACATAAACAAGAGATCCCTGATCAGAATGAGGCAATTGATCAAAATGAGACATTTCTGAGAAGTTTCTATTTTGCGAATGAATTAACCTGGTTAAACCTCGTAGAAAATCAAATTGCTTTTCCTGAAAATGCTCTGGAGATAGCCGTAACTGCTTTACTTTATGATTTAATGGTAGAACCGAATGTCTTACGATTAGACAGATATACGGGTTTTTTAAGTCAAAACCAGATAATTGAAGTACTGAAGGTTTTATCTGAGCAATATCCCCATGAATTAGAAAAAGTAAAATTTGTTTTCCCTTTTTCTGCTCACCTTTTTTTATTTGACAACGCAAGCCAGTTTCCGGCTTTATCGGCATCTGTTTTGACAAAAGCAATCAAATCAAATTCCATATCTGAAAAATCAGAGGGCCCTGTCGATGAGATAAAGTCCGAGCAGAAAGTGTTATCTGGTCTGAATTCAGAAGCTTCAGGGAGTAAAGGCATGGGTCCTCAAAATAGATACGGTTTTTTCCAACCGGTTATTGATTTCTTTGAGAAAGTAAACCCTTCAAGACTCATTGGAGAAAATGCAAGACCTGGATAAAATTTTTCTTCGAAGTTGCTATGCCAGACAATATGACTCGCATCGCTCTGTGAGAGCGATCGAGTCATTGTCTGTTTCTTGACTCAGAATGTGTTTAAATTCAATCAATGAGCTACAATTTAAGTCAAGAATTAACAAAAATGAGTTTAATCATGAGTTATAAGGATACGAAATATCATCGTCTTGATAGTAAAATTCTAATTCTCGGTTTTGGCAGTGTCGGGCAGGCTATTGTGCCCCTCTTACTGCATCATTTGGAGATGTCGCCTTCACAAGTCATTGTTTTAACGCAGGATTCTATCGGAGAAGCCATTGCCAAAGAGCAAGGCCTAAGCTTTGTCAGAGAGCTGATCACCCGAAATAATTACCTTAATGTGCTCAATGAATTAATGAACCCCGGTGATTTTCTGATTAATCTGTCTACTGGAATTTCCAGCCATGATTTAATCAAATATTGCCAGCAAAAACACATTCTTTATCTCGATGCCTGCACCGAACCGTGGCTGGACGTCAAGCCTAAGCAACATTCTTTTCATACCCGTTATGATTTGCGTCAGGGAGTACTCAAACTAAGAGAGGAACATGGGCCTACTGCCATCCTTACCCACGGAGCCAATCCGGGCCTGGTATCGCATTTCATAAGACAAGCCTTGTGGAATATGGCTCAGGATAACGAGCTTTCCTGTTCTCTACCCGCTACTCCGACTGAATGGGCCAAACTGGCTCATACACTGGGTATCAAGGTGATTCATATTGCGGAACGGGATACGCAAGTAAGTAATCGTTTCAGAGTACCGGGGGAGTTTGTCAACACATGGTCGGCTGAGGGTCTGATTGCGGAGGCCAGCCAACCCGCCGAGTTGAGTTGGGGAACACATGAGCGTCACTGGCCGGAGGATGCGATTCATCACACCTTTACCAATGACGGAGCAGTTTATCTTAAGCGTACGGGGGCAAGCACCCGCGTACGGACATGGACTCCTACTCACGGCCCTTTTTATGGCTTTTTAATCACGCATGCGGAATCCTTAACCATTGCAGATTTCCTAACGATAAAAAATGATAGGGAAGTCAGTTATCGGCCTACTGTTCATTACGCATATTATCCTTGCCCGGATGCTACTTTGTCGCTCCAGGAATACGAGGCAAGCAACTGGACGCTAGAGCATCGCAACCGCTTAATCATTCAGGATGTGGTGGAAGGTACCGATGAACTGGGTGTATTGCTTATGGGGAATAAAAAAGGAGCCTACTGGTATGGTTCACAATTATCAATCCATGAAGCCAGAAAACTGGTTCCCTATAATAATGCGACCAGTTTGCAAGTCGCCGCCGGAGTATTGGCCGGAGTTATCTGGGCTTTAAAAAATCCAGACAGAAGCATTGTAGAACCCGAAGACATCGATTTTCAGTTTGCCTTGCAGATTGCCTGGCCCTATCTGGGTAAAGTGGCAGGTTACTATACCCGATGGACGCCGCTTGAAAACCGGCAGCGCTTATTCCCTGAGAAACTGGATTTGAGCGATCCCTGGCAATTTCTGAATATTCGGGTGGAATGAGATCTTTTTTGCCAGACACTTGCTTTTTTCTGCACTCAGTTTAAAGTTGCTGCATAACTATAGGGGAGCAGCAATGATTAAACTGAAACAGGCGCTAAGCCAGCTGATTTTTATGGGACGCTGGCTTCAGGCGCCCTTATATTTGGGCCTGTTATGTATTTTGGGGGCCTATGTTTATCGATATATTATCGAGTTATTTCATCTGATTTCACACATCAATGGACTTGATGACACCGAAATTATGCTAGGGGTGCTTGATCTAATTGATGTGGTGATGATAGCCAATTTGTTAATCATGGTGATTATGGGGGGCTATGAAACCTTTGTGTCTCATTTGCAGCTTCATGCCCATCCCGATCAGCCGGAATGGCTGGGCGAACTGGATGCGGGCGCAATGAAAATTAAACTGGCCTTGTCACTGGTGGGAATTTCATCTATTCATTTATTGCGCACATTTATTGATCCGACCAAACATGGAAACGATACCATTATGTGGCAGGTTGTTATTCATCTGACCCTGCTCGTGTCGGTTCTGGGAATTGCCTTTACCAATCGTCTCCTGTTTAAAAGCAGGTGACCCAAAATCCTCTCTCCCTCAGGGAGAGAGTTAGAGAGGGATTTAATGGGAGAGTGAATCTACTCTTAAAAAAGATTAGGCAAGCGCTACATCCTGACGGAAGGGATCGGCAATCACCGTGTTGGTGTCCACTTGCTCCAGGGCATGGCAGTAATTCTGGCGTTTAACGGGATCCTGTTCTTTGGCACAACGTTCCTGGTAAACAGTAATCATGGCATCATCTTTGGGGGCAGCAAAAGAAACTACAGGAAGTAAACATAAGATTAATGCGATCTTTTTCATAAAGAAATACCCTTTGGCTGGTTGCTAAAACCCGTCTATAATAACAGGTTAAATTCATTCCCGATAGATGTAATTTAATAAATATTGTAAGATATTCTTACAGCTCTATGGCCTGTGCATATTGTTTCGTATGCAATGAAGCACTTCCTGGATGTCACTGTCCAAAGGAATGACATGGGCTGAATTTTTTAGCCAGTGAATCTGAATATGGGGTTGTCCGGCAAATCGAGCTGCCACTTTATGAGAGGAAATCACTTTATCATGGCAGCCAAGAAAAACATCCGTCGGGCAGCATGGCAGGCTAAAATTGAAGTTACGGATAAGACTTAAAATTTCAACAATCGTATTAAGCGGCAACTGGCGATAGGCAATTTCACAGCTCGAAGGCTTCAATATATTACCAGCGGCACTTCGCAGGCGGATAAATCCCATCTTCCGTAAAACTCTGGCAAGATGAAGGGTTTTCGACAAAGTGTAGGGTAAATCAAGTGCTGGCGCCAATAAATAAAGATGGTGGAGTTTGAATTCAAAACCCAGATGACAGGCTAGCAATCCGCCGAGAGAAAGTCCTAACACATCAACCTGTTCGTATTCATCTATCAGTTTTGCACAAACATCCTTGACGAACTCCAGCCAATCGGCTGCCTTTATGCCGCCAAACTCGGCAAGATTGCTGGCATGGCCAGGGAGAATGGGGATGACTATGGCATCATAGCCTTCAAAACCAGCTGACAATTCCCTGAATACGGCCGGAGAAGAAGAAAAGCCATGTAGAACCAGCAAGGCTCTCTGTTTGTGTCCATTTCGTCGATCAACGGCTTTTAATAATGAGGCTTGCTCTGGTTTCAATACCGATAACTGCACCCCCTGCCGCATACAACGAAAATCATCGAGATTCATAATAGACCTTGCTCAAAATTCGAAAAGAAAGTGTAAACACTATTCTTTGCCGATTTTTTTAATGAATAGTTTGGTATAGTGAATCATACAAGTTTTACCCGCTTTCTCAAAGCGGCGCAAGCTTGGGTAGCTGCCTCTTGCGGCAGTTTATGCTATCTTTAGAAAGAAATGATTTTATTATAGGTGCTGATATGTCTGGTATGATCCCTTCAGGTGGTGCATCTTCTTCTGCGAATCAGCTGGATGGAATGATGGACCAAATGTCTTCCGGTGATGACAAAAATAAAGAAAAAAAAGAACCCTGGCAGCAAATGATGGATGACATGAATGATATGGTTCAACAATTTAACGGTATGCTCACTGATACCGTGACAGGCGCTCTGAGCAGCCTGACGGGTGACAATAGCTTTGACAAGATGGCCTCGTCCTTTAATTTAAGTCAGTCTAATGGCTCTTCATTCGGTAACGACGCTACGGCTGATACTTCACTGGAATCCTCCGCAGGTATGGCTGCTGGTATGCTTTGATTAATTCGTAACTTCTCAGGTACGTCATCCTGAGCGTAGCGAAGGATCTTAAACGACTTGGAACTGAGCCGGCTTCAGGAGATCCCTCACTGCGTCAGGATGACGTTGAGAATCAGGCTTACAACCCGCCCTTGCAAGTTAATCTGTTTGTGGGTCCAAATCGAGATTCCCGTTTACAACCTGATTGATTCGGGTTTCCAGTGAGTTGATAAACTGCGTGACCTGATGACGCTGCTGCTCCTGCTGCTGTTGGCAGGTAATGAGTTCATGGCTGATGTGAATGGCGGCCAGCAACAGATTCTGAAATTCATCCAATTGTCTGAACTTTTTCTTGTTAGCAAGCAACTGCTCATTTAATTTCTGGCCGGCACGCTGTAAATTATCCACTTCGTGATCAGGACATTTTATTTCATAAGTCTTATTTAACAATCGAATTGAACAGGCTTTTGATGTAGTCATAGCAGATGCCTTGGCAATATTTCAGCGACATTCGGACAGTTTAACAATTTTGGTTTGTTCCAGCAAATCAGTTATTATAATCAGAATAAGAAGTAGAATATAATTCAATCTTTTTTAATATTTATCTTCAGAGTTTAATTATGTCCAATGAATTTACCCACTTACGCCTCCCTGCCTATCAGACTTTTGACGAAAAAGTGTCCGTACTGAATTTACCGATTTCCAGCAGTGAGTTACATGGCGTTTTATGCGGTTATTTATGCGCTGGAGCGATTAGTGAAGGAGAAACCTACGTTCGGGCCCTAATGATCGATTACCGGAAAAACGAGGAAACCAAGCTGGCGGCGATGGCAATGTTTGATGTTTACTCAGTCAGTCATCATCAAATCAACAATATGGATTTTGATTTTCAGTTGCTGCTTCCCGATGAACATATTCCGCTAATCGATAGAGCGAAAGCGTTTAGCGAATGGTGTGAGGGATTTACCCAGGGCTTGACTATGGCTGGCATTGGATTAATGGAGCTAAAGGAAGAAGAGTCACAGGAAGCTTTGCAGCATCTTCAGGAATTTGCCGAACTGGATTATCAGTCGCTGGAAGTGGATGAAGATGATGAAAAAGCCTTAATGGAAGTCAGCGAATATGCCAGAATGGCTGTGCTTCGTCTTCATGGCGATTTAAATGAAAATCAATCGAATCGAGGATCCTCGACTAGTACGCATTAAGGATAGAGACGCATGATAAGCCAACAAGAATATCAGCAAAGACGCTGTCGCCTTGCGCAAGCATTGCCGGCCAATAGCCTGGCTATTATCCCGGCTGCCGATGAATTATTGCGAAATGGTGATAGTCACTACCGTTTTCGGCAGGACAGCCATTTTTATTATCTGACCGGCTTTCAGGAGCCACAAGCCCTTCTGGTCATTATGGCAGGCAATGAAGGCGATACGCTGTTATTCAACCGCCCGCGCAACGCAGCTATGGAACAATGGACCGGCAAACGTCTGGGGCAGGAAGAAGCTGGCAGGGTTTTAGGGGTGAAACAGGCATTTGCTATTGAGGATTTAGAGCAGCGTCTGCCGGAGTTACTGCTGGGTCAAACGGCGGTCTATTATACTCTGGGGCGAAACCGGCATTATGATGAAGTTATTCTAGGGGTGATTGATCGCCTGAAGAAGCAAATCAGACGCGGCATCGCTGCGCCTGAGGCCATTATTGATGTGGACTCGCTTATCAGTGAACTTCGCTTGTTCAAAAGCGAGGCAGAAATTAGCCTGATGCGGCGAGCGGCTGACATTTCAGTAGCAGCTCATAAAAAAGCGATGCAAAAATGCCGGCAGTTTGCTTATGAGTAT
Source organism: Legionella sp. 16cNR16C (assembly GCF_021297775.1). Taxonomy (NCBI): domain Bacteria; kingdom Pseudomonadati; phylum Pseudomonadota; class Gammaproteobacteria; order Legionellales; family Legionellaceae; genus Legionella; species Legionella sp. 16cNR16C. The sequence goes on along the minus strand of NZ_JAJTMX010000003.1, from coordinate 1,013,162 downwards.
GAGTTGGAAGCGGAGTTAATGCAGGAATTTATTAGCCAGGGATGCCGCAGTGTCGCCTACGATCCCATCGTAGGCTGCGGAGAAAATACTTGTATCCTTCATTATAACGATAACAATCAACCGCTTAAGCAGGGCGAACTGGTTTTAATTGATGCCGGCGGCGAATACCAGAATTATGCGGCCGATATTACAAGAACATTCCCTGTCAGCGGTCATTTTTCCTTAGAACAGCGAGCGGTTTACGAACTGGTATTAAAAGCACAGAAAGCTGGCGTGGCTTGCATTCGACCAGGATTGCCCTGGGTGGAAGTTCAGCAGATTATGGTTAGAATCTTAACGACCGGTCTGATTGAACTGGGATTACTGGCGGGCGATGTCGACATATTGATTAAAGCTGAAGCTTATAAGCCTTTCTACATGCATAACTCCGGACATTGGCTAGGTCTTGACGTTCATGACTGCGGTGCATACAAAATCAATAATGACTGGCGTTTGCTGGAGCCAGGCATGGTATTAACGGTTGAGCCTGGAATTTACATAAGCGCCGGCATGCCCGGTGTGGATGAGAAATGGTGGAATATTGGCGTCAGGATTGAGGACGACATTCTAGTGACCGCCACAGGCCATGAAAATCTTACGGCCGCATTACCGGTTGAGGTAGATGATATTGAACGCCTCATGCAAAGCTGAACAAGAGACTGACATTCTAATCGTTGGCGGCGGTCTGGCCGGCGCCGCTTTATTGCTCGCTTTGGCTAATTCGGGATACCGTTGTCTTCTGATTGAAGCTCAGTGCTTTTCTGACAGAATTAGCCCCGAGTTTGATGCGCGAACGCTGGCCTTATCGCCAGCCAGCATCCGCATTCTGCAAATGCTTCAGGTCTGGCCGCGCCTGCAGGAGCATGCCACCGCGATAGAGGCTATTTATGTGTCGGAGCAGTCGCGTTTTGGTGGTACACGACTTTTTAAAAATAATGAGGAGTCGCTTGGTTCTGTGATTGAAATGCAGCACATTAATCAGGCATTACACGCCATGCTCGACAAGCAAAGCATTCTTGCACCTGCCAGGCTGATTGACTGGAATAAGGAAAAGCAGATAGCTCGAATTCAGCAGGGCGAGCAAACTCGAATGATTAAAACCAGCTTGCTGGTGGCAGCCGATGGAATTAATTCGTCTGTACGGCTGCTTTTAAATCTGCCAGCAGAGGTCAAAGACTACCACCAGGTTGCTGTGGCCGCAAATATCGGCCTGGCGCGATCGCATGCCCATTGCGCCTATGAGCGTTTTACTGCAACCGGCCCAATGGCCTTGCTGCCAATGAGCGGGCAGCGCTCGTCTCTGATTTGGGCTATGCCGCCAGCCGCAGGGCAGGAGCTAATGGCGCTCGATGACAAGGCGTTTCTTCAGCGCCTGCAAAAAACATTTGGTTATAAGCTTGGCCGTTTCATCAAGGCGGGCAAACGTCATTTATTCCCGCTGCAGCAGGCCATTATGCCGTTACAAATCCAGTGGCCGGTAGTTTTTGTTGGTAATGCTGCGCATACCTTGCATCCTGTGGCAGGCCAAGGCTTTAATCTGGGATTGCGGGATGTGGCAACTTTAGCACAGTTAATTATCGAAAAGGGCCTTAATCCCCCCATGCTTGCAGCTTATCAATCCATGCGCCGTTATGATCAGAATGCGATAAGCTGGTTCACTGATGGCCTGGTTGAGTTGTTCACCAGTGGGTTGCCAGGAGTTGGTCTGGCTCGACGCATAGGGTTGCTGGCAATGGATAACTCCCCCCTCCTGCAAAAATTACTCACCTACCATGCGCGAGGCTTTTCAGGTCAGGTTCCTGATTTGGCCTGTGGAATTGCCTTAAATCACGAGAAAAATAATGACAGAATCGGTTGATGTATTGGTTGCCGGAGGCGGCGTTGTCGGATTGACCGCCGCTTTGGCAATGGCCAGGCGCCAATATCGGGTTGCTTTGCTTGATGCCAGAGAATTAAAGACCTCTGAAGCACCTGATCTGAGGGTCTACGCGGTTAATCAGGCTTCTGAGCAGTTACTCAGGGCGCTGGGTGTCTGGGAAGACATTCAGCAGTCCCGGCACGCCCCTTATGAGGCTATGCATGTCTGGGAAGCCAAAGGGGCGGCCATTGATTTCAACTCTCGACTGGTGGGTGCAGATAAGTTAGGAACTATCATCGAAGAGGCGGTAATTAAAAATGCGCTGCTTAAGGCATTGCAACAATTAACCAATGTGCAATGTAATCCAGTCACTGAAATCATCGCTCTTGAACCTTCACCAGAAAAGATTTTAATTCACAGTAAAGCGAAAAGCTGGGAAAGCCAATTGTTAATCGTTGCCGATGGCGCTGAATCACCCTGCCGCAAACTCTTAAACGTAGACATTCACAATTGGTCCTATCATCAGCATGCATTGGTTGCCAGTGTACAAACTGAGCTGTCGCATCAGAAAACAGCCTATCAGATTTTTAACAGCGACGGTCCTCTGGCGTTTTTGCCGCTCAATACACCTCAGCAGTGTTCTATTGTCTGGTCAACGACTCCTGCAAGAGCCCGGCAACTGAAAGAATTGCCAGAAGCTGAATTTAATCAGCAGTTAACCGCTGCCTTTCAGAACAAGCTAGGAAAGGTGGAAGTTATTAGCCAGCGATTTCAATTTCCCTTGCATATGCGCCATGTCAAACAATACGCAGGCGCGCATTGGATGCTGACTGGTGATGCTGCTCACACGATTCATCCATTGGCAGGACTTGGCCTGAATGTGGGATTACAGGATATCGCTGAATGGATAGCTATTGTTGACCGAAGCGGGAAAAAGGAATTCAGTAAGACAATGCTTGCCGAATATCAGCGCGCCCGCAAAGCCAGCGTCTGGCAGACTATTTTGCTGATGCAGGCGCTAAAAAGTGGTTTTGCCAATCCTTTGCCGCCATTTCGTTTGCTGCGTGAGTTTGGTTTGAAGTTTTGCAATCAGTTTACTCCGTTGAAGCGCTTGTTTATTGAACATGCCAACGGCAAGTGAAGCCTTCATCCTTGATCTGGGGCCATTGCCGTTTATATTAAAGAGTTATTGTAGGTTGGGCCCTTGGCCCAACAAAGGCTTGAACCACTCCAGAACTCAATGTTGGGCCAAGGGCCCAACCTACACGTAATTGAAGAGTTTCCTTAACTTAATGGCAGTGAGGCATGCAAGACAATAGTCAATGAGAATATCAGCTCTTTTTTCTGTATAGCTAGTAAATCATTCGGGAATGTGGTTTAATTTTAAACATGAATCAGGCTAAGAGGATCAATGTTGAAGGTTTGGCAAGTATTGTCTGTCAGGTTATTACTGGCCCTTTTGCCCTGGAGTTCTTGCCACGCAGAAGCTACCCCGCCTCAAAGCCCGATTGATGACGTTTCTTTATATCGCTGGACAGCCAATCCCAATCAGGAAGCCTTACAGGTGAATGAGGCGAAAGCAAGGCTCGAGCAGGCGATTAATAATCCCGAATACATGCTCGATCACTGGATTGAGTTGCCGCTCTCTCCCGATGCCAAAAATAAAAAAGTACAGCATCTCAGTTTACGAGAGGCTATTTTGCTGGCTCTTCGCTACAATCCCAATATCCAGAGTGCGGAGCTGGATCGCATCATTCAGCGCTATCAATTACGTCTGGCGCATAATGAGTTTGAATTACAATACGCCCTTGCCGGTACCGCATCCATTGAAAAAAGCCGCTATGAAAGCGTGGGTTCTGCGGTTAATAAAAATCTCATGGCATCGCCGGAACTCGATTTAAAAACTAAACTGGGCACGCAATTGTCTCTGGGCATTGACAATAATGTTTCCAATTACAATAGCTATAGCCCTGTTCTGAATTTCTCAGTCACTCAACCCTTATTGCAGGGTTTTGGCAAGGCTGTGAATGAAGCGGGCCTGCTGGACGCTGTTGATGCCGAGCAGCTCAATAAAATAAACCTTCGACAATCCGTTATTGAGCAAATTACTCAGGTGATTACCGCGTACCGCAGTCTGATTGTCAGCGGGAATAATCTTGAAAATCAGCGCTATCAATTGGAGGAAGCGCGAAAAACCTTTGAAATGAATGAAAAGAAAATTAAAGCCGGGCAATTGGAGCCGACTGCCAATATTCAGCAGTCTTATCAGATAGAGTCTTTGAATTTAATGGTTGAGCAGGCTATTAATGAGTTTGAAAATGCCAGCCAGGATTTGCTACAGGCGATCGGTCTGGATCCGGCCATGCGTTTAGCGGTTCCCAATGATATTAAAGTGGATAAAATTATAGTTCCTGACTTACAGGAATCCATTCGTCTGGCTTTGGAAAATAACAGCAATTATATTGCCCAGCAAATGCAGGTCAGGGCGGATGAGCGGGCTTACAAGCTGGCGCAAAATCAGCAGTTATGGCAGCTGGATGTGGGCGCTAATGTTCAGTCGGGCATGGTGACCGATGTGGATGGCAATAATGGTTTTCGCGGCATTTATAACGGACGCAACATTAATCAATCAGCGCGGGTGAGTTTGACGGTTCCCCTAAATGACATCAGTCGCCGTAGCCAGCTGGTTAATGCCAAAGTGAAGCTGGAGAAAGATCGTTTGAATCTGGTAGCGAGCAGAAGAGCTTTGATTACCACCATCACCAATACCATAACCACCATCCAAAGTCTGGCAAAACGCTATAAACTGGCTGAAAAGCAAGTAAAACTGGCTGCGCAATCCTATGCTTTGGAAAAAAAGAAATTGCAGGCGGGTATTGCCAGTGCTCTGGACGTCAGCAACACTCAAAATCAACTTATTCTGGCTCAATCCGGTTTAATTAGTGCTAAAATCGCCTATTTAAACCAATTGTCTACTTTGCAGCGTTTATTGGGCACGACATTAACGGAATGGAATATTCAACTCAGGTTTGGCGAATGAGATTTTTTAAATTAATAGTTTGTTGTTTTTTTCTGTTTTTGCTCAGTGGATGCAAAGAGGACTCGTCCGCGGTTCAGCACTTGCAAAAGTTTGTAGTAAAATCGGAGCCCTTAAACAAAACCCTGGCGTTTACCGGCACCATTCAGCCTTTGAAGGAAAATACCCTGAGCAGTTCTATGGACGCCATTATTGAAACCATGAATTTTCATTATGGCCAATTGGTTCACAAAGGAGACGTCGTTATTGTTTTAAATTCCAGCGAGCTGCAAAAGCAATACAATGACATTCTCACCGACTATCTGAAAGCCAAAGACAGTTATAACGTTGCTAAAGCCAAATTCACCGGCACACAAGAGCTTTGGGATGCAGGATTGCTGTCAAAAAATAACTATCTCAGTGAAAAATCCAGTCTCGATACGGCACGCATCACATTAATGCAGTCAACACGAAAGTTAAGTGAAATGCTGGAAAAAATGGATGACGGAGCCGATTTATCCAGTTTAAGTCTCGCCGAATTTGATAAAGTCAGGCAGGCATTAAGCACGAATCACAATTTGATCCGCATAAAGGCGCCAGCCACCGGTATTCTGCTGTATCCGCCGAAAAGCGGTGATGATAAAAGCGGGCGTTTGTCGGTAGGTTCTGCTGTCAAATCGGGGCAGGCCATCGGTTTGATTGGCGACATGAGCGGCATTAGCGTCGAAATTGATGTTCCGGAAGTCGATATTGATAAAATACATCCCGGCATGAAAGCCAGTGTTTCCGGCGTGGCATTAGGGCAGGAAGTGCTGCATGGCGAATTGGTTGCTGTCAATGCACAGGCAACGGCAAATGGCGGCGCCCTTCCTTCTTTTAGCGCGATTGTGGAAGTCAAAAATTTAAGCAAAGAACAACAGGCTTTGATCAAAGTGGGAATGAGCGCTTCCATTGAACTGGCTTTGGATGAAGAAAAACAATTGCTGATTCCGATCGCCGCGGTATCACGGGAAAATGGCCGAAGCGTGGTTCAATTGCATAAGCCGGATGGGGTAATCAGCAAGCAGCCGATAGCGACCGGGGCGACCCAAATGGATAAAGTGAGCGTGATTGCTGGTTTAAAGGAAGGGGATGTGGTTGTCTATGACTAGCCCTGTTCTAATGCGAATGGACAATCTGAGTAAGCAATATACCATTGGTGGAGTTAGCAGCCGCGTACTCAAATCGATTTCGCTTACAGTAAGGCGAGGTGAGCTGCTGGCTGTGGTGGGCGCCTCAGGCTCGGGTAAATCGACTCTGATGAACATTATGGGCTTACTGGATAAAGCGGATGAGGGGGATTATTATCTCAATCAGCAATCGGTAGCGGAATTATCAGAAAATGATTTGGCCATTCATCGCAACCGCAATATAGGGTTTGTCTTCCAGCAGTTTAATTTATTGCCTCGTTTCACCGCCCGACAGAATGTCGCGCTACCGCTAAGTTATCGCGCAGTTGCAGCGGCAGAATCACAGGAGCTGGTGACAGCGGCCCTGGCACGCGTCAGTATGGAGAAATTTGCCCATCATAAGCCCGGCCAGCTGTCCGGCGGGCAACAGCAGCGCATCGCCATTGCCAGGGCTCTGGTTACTGAACCGGAGGTTATTTTAGCGGATGAGCCAACCGGCGCACTGGATTCCAAAACAGGAACGGAAGTGATGAATTTGTTTCTGGCGCTTCATGCTGAAGGCAGAACGATTATCATGGTAACCCATGATGAGCATATCGCAGCCCAGTGCCAGCGGCGTATTGTTCTTTCCGATGGTGAGATTGTTGGATGAACTGGCTTACTCATTTTCAACAGGCTCTGGTGAATCTGACTGCCTCCAAGATGCGCTCTTTTCTGGCTGTATTGGGAGTTCTTGTGGGTACGGCTGCAATTGTCGCATTAATCAGCTGTGGGCAGCTGGCAACTGAGAAGGCATTGGAGCAGTTTAAGGCATTAGGCACCGATTTGCTGGCGGCTACCGTGTTTCAGAAAGAGCGGGGTCAGTCCACTATTCAGTCTGAGCTGCCTTTGTCATTCTGGCGCAGCTTGCCATCCACTGTGCCGTCCATTCTGAAAATTGCACCTTATGCCACTGCCTATCAACCGGTCAGCTTTAATGGGCGAAGTTTGCAGAGCGCGATTATTGGTGCCGATGACAGCTTGGCTGATATCATTCATATCAAGCTGGAACGCGGCTATTTCGTATCATTTCTCAGTACTTTCGAGCATTTCTGTGTTATTGGCGATGATCTGGCTCGACAGATTCGTGAGATAACATTTGATGATCCTATAGGCAAAAAAATTCGCATTGGCAATTCTCTTTATACGATTATTGGGGTAGTACAGCGATGGCAGGAAAATGGATTCTTCAACGAAGATGTCAATCATTCAGTGATTGTGCCGGTGGCTGGTATTTCCTTAATCAGCAAGGATAGCAAGGTAAATAACGCGGTGATGTTATTAAAGCCTGAGAGTGATATTGACCTGGTCATCAGCCAGATAAAACAGCAGGTGGAATCGCAGGCTCCACGCCTGACTTTATTCACTCGCAGCGCCAAACAGATTATTGCCAGCATGGAAAGTCAGGGGCAGATTTTTACCCTGTTATTGGCTGTTATTGGTGGTATATCGCTCCTGGTAGGCGGGATCGGCGTGATGAATGTCATGCTGGTTTCAGTCAGTGAGCGCAAAAAAGAAATCGGGATACGCAAGGCGGTAGGGGCGAAAAACAGTGAAATACAGAATTTGTTTCTGGTTGAATCGGTTTTGCTTTCATTCCTGGGCGGTGGCCTGGGCGTATTGCTGGGGCTTGTATTTACCCGTGTTGTCGCCTATTTTAGCGACTGGACTTTTATCCTGCACAGCCTGCCGCCATTGGCGGGTTTTGCCGTCTCAGTCGCTACAGGGATCTTCTTTGGCTTCTATCCGGCAAGGCGCGCATCTAAGCTTGAACCCATCATGTCTTTACGCAGCGAATAAATCTTAGCGTTCAAGGGCAAGCGCAATACCCTGACCTCCCCCAATACATAAGGTGACCAAGCCCTTTTTCAAATGATCCCTGGCCATTGAATAAAGCAAACGCGTAGTCAGGATAGCGCCTGTCGCACCAATTGGATGCCCATGCGCAATGGCGCCGCCATCGACATTGACAATGGATTCGTCAAGGCCTAGTTCGCTCAGCACCGCCACGCTGATAGCGGCAAAGGCTTCATTAATTTCTACCCGTTCCACGTCGGCCAATTTCCAGCGCGAACGTTCTAATGCCTGCTTGACCGCAGGTACAGGACCAATGCCAAATTCACCTGGCTCAACGGCAGCAATGCCATAGGCAACGATTCTTGCCATAGGCTCCAATTGATAGCGTTTAACAGTTTTCGCATTAGCGATAATCATGGCCGCCGCGCCTGAATTTAAACCGGGTGCGTTACCCGCTGTGATCGTGCCTTCAGGACGAAACGCTGGCTTTAATTTGGCAAGAATTTCCAATGTGGTGTCTGCGCGGTTATGTTCATCCTGTTGAAATAATTCGATTCCCTTGCGGGAGCCAATTTCAACCGGAACGATCTCCTTGTTGAAATCACCTGCTTGCTGGGCCTTGGAAAAGCGTTGCTGAGAACGCAGAGCCCAGGCATCCTGCTGTTCGCGTGATATTTGATATTTGCTGGCTAAATCTTCAGTATGCCATCCTGAGTGCTGACCTGAGAAAATATCATGCAGACCGTCCAGCAGCACACTGTCTCGAACTTTCCCATCACCGAGCCGGTAACCCCAGCGGGCTGACGGTAATAAGTAGGGGCCGAGATCCATATTTTCCATGCCGCCGGCCACAGCACAGTCAATATTACCGCTAATGATTTCAAGATAGGCGGAAACAATAGCCTGAGCGCCAGATCCACACACCCGATTGACGGTAAAAGCCGGAACCTGAACAGGCAAGCCGCCTTTAATACTTGCCTGTCGTGCCGGATTCATGCCGGCGCCGGCCTGAACCACCTGCCCCATAACCACGGTCTGGATTGTATCGGAATCTAATGCGGCACGCCGCAGGCTTTCCCGAATAACCACCGCTCCCAGATCGGGAGCGGGTGTATTCTTCAGGCTGCCATTAAATGTACCAATTGCTGTGCGCACCGGCGCACAGATAAACACGTCGCTGGACATAATGTTCTCTCTTAGTGTACTTTGGTTTTCACCGGGCTTTTACCCAGCAGCCAATGTGGATTGACTTCCAATTCAGCAGCGACGATATCGACTAGCTTAATATCGAACAGGCTGCCGTTGAGTAGTTCTTGAGCGGTGAATGAGGGCAATTTAAAAATCTTCGCGACAGCTTTGACGCGTTCTTTGTACATACAGGGAACGCCAATAGCATCCAGCTCTCGATTCAATCGTTCCGAAAATTGTTTGTTAGACATGTTTCACCTCCATCATTTCAAGTTAAATCCTGTTAACAGGTAATACTTGGATATAAAGCACCATGACTACAAACTGCATTGCAGAACAGCCTCCAGAGGCTGGCTCTGCACGACTAAACTTCTTTTAAATTCTTCCTTGAGTATTAGTGAATCAATTTGTACTTAGTTATTATAGACTAAATATTTTTTTAGTTGTCCAGATTAGCTTTTTCTCAATATTCTTCATATTGTCGCTGGACCTCACCTGCGTACTGGGTGATGGAAAGTCGCCCTATGTAAGCTGCTAAACAAATCTTCAGGTAAAAACTGCTGCAAGTTCTCGCGGGTGGTTCAAAAGAAAATGGGGGTGATGGCGTTTTAATGCTTCCTCGTTGTTAACTCCCCAGCAAACGGCACAGCTTCGTATGCCAGCGGCCAAGGCGGCCTCAATATCGCGGATCTCATCGCCGATATAAATAACATCTGAATGAGACATGTTTTTATTTTTAAGCAAAGCTTTTAAACCAGAGGCTTTATTGAAGACCGTATACAGACTGGAAATGGACTCAAAATAGTGACTAATCCGATGATGCTTTAGAAATTGCTCAATATTTTTAGCGGAATTGGAGGAGACAATATGTAAATGATGGCCTTGTTGGCATAAATCCTTCAACGCCTCCTCCATCTGATCCACAAGCCCTATAGAGTGCAAATTTCGCTTGAAATCTCTGCGAATAGAATAGATTAAATACAAAAACTGCAGTTTGCCGACGTTCATGCGAATGAGTATGTCTTTAAAGGACATACCTCTGAGTGTTTCAAGTTCTATTGGATAAGGAACCGTCTGCCGAAGCTTTTCCAAGAGCATCGGAGCGGAATTGGCAATGGTGCCGTCAAAATCTATAAGCAAATGCATAAAGCGATTTATTAAATTGGGGTAATCAACTATCACACCCTTCAAAATTTATAGCAATGGCTATCCCACACTGGGTTTATAATCCGGTTCAAATTCCTTAAGGCGCTCCTCTGCGGAATCAAACATTTGGTTCATTTCCTTTTGCGAAGAGGTTTCAAGCTTTCTGATACTGCTCATAAGACCTTGAGAAGTTTCAATAATTTTCTTGTCGTCTGAATTATCATAAGTCTTGCGTAAGTCAGCGAGCTCTTCTTTAGAATAACAGGCGGCAATTTTTTCCTTGTAGGCATCCAGAATGCCGCGTTTTAAAGCATCTCCGCGTAAACTATGTAACTCAGTTTTAATAAGATTCATCCCTTCAGCAGCGGCTGCCTTATTATACAGGTGATGTCTGCCTCCATTAGCCCCATGTGCATAACTATGGCTGATACTGGCCAATCCTTTCTGGTCAACAAATTTAGCCTCTTTTATAACATTCGGGAGTATATGATAGGCTACTCGTGAATCCATTTCGGCTGTGATGCTGTTTTCATTTGCCATAATATACCGTGCTACATAAGGCCAGTCGGCTTTAGCATAATGCTGGCTGAGAAAAGGCTTCCCCGGGGTGTGATCCTGAATATTCCTTATTAGGCTTTGCTCAAAGCTACTGCTTACCTCATGACTTTTAACCAGCGCCTTACCATTATAGACATGAAGACGATCGGCAATCGATTGCTTGAGATTGTTCTCGGTAAATGCGGCATCCCAGGTTGCAAACCCTTCGGGTTGGAAGGCCTTCTCACGCTCATTCCCGGGAACTGTTTTGTAGCTTCCTTCAATCCCCGACATAATGGCATGAGCATCGGTAGCGGCGATACAACCTTCATCGGTTAGGCGAGATCCCTTTACCCAGTCATTGCCCTCATAGGAAAATGGATCCCAGGCAAATATTTTGCAGCGGCAATAATCCTTGAATTGTTCCTGCTCTGCTGCGGATTCGGCAAATTCTTCTGCTTTTGATAATTGCCCCAGATCTGAAAAAGGCTGCCCGCTATACAATTTCTTGTCGCCATTTTCTCCTCCGGAGTTACGAACGCGAAGCAGTGTATTGCCGACATTCACATCGGCAACCACATCACTTTTCCAGCCATCCAGCCAGACACAGCCAATATGCTCCCATTCCGGATGGGCTTTTAAAGTGGCTGTGATTGCTTCCTGAAGATTGGGTATAGTTTTTCCGGCAAACGCGCCTGCAAATACGCCATTGCCGATGCCTGGTATTGTAACCAGGGCTTTGCGCCCTTCCTGTTTCCCCAATTCATTGGCCTGGGCAAACATGATTTCCAAACGTTCCATGTAGACTTCATTGTACTTGTCCTGATTAATGACTTTCGTCCCATCCTCTTTGGTATCAATGATTCTTGGTGCATCGACTGGATTGGATCTTTCATCAAGAATGGCTCCGGGCACGCAAAGTAAATGCACTTTGTGCGGATTATCTGCGTATCGGGCATCTCCCTGGATTTGTGGATTTGAATGGCGGCCATTATCATAAACGGTGGCATTTTCAATGACTGAGCCGACAGTGCTCAAAATTTTAAACTCAGCGGCATTCCAGGCCTGGTTGTCACCAATTTTTACCCGTTCTGCAAAAATCCAGTTTTTTCTGGTATTCATGATCAGCTGGGCAAAGTCTTCAATTTTTAACGAGCCAATTTTTTTCAAATCTTCAGGGGAAAACGCCTTGCCAGGATTGTACTCCTCTTGGCCTTCAGCTAAAAAATAGTTGATAGCCGCTCTCATATGAATCCCAGGCTCTGCTTTGCCCTGGGCTAATAGCTGTTGATATTCCTGGATGGCATCAAATGATTTTTTACTAATCAAATAACGCTGCCGTCCGTTATTAGGCATAAATTTTTGGGGTTGTCGGGTTGGCATAGGTTGCTTTAAATGATTAATTAATAATCTTTATTGTAGTGCAAATCTAAGCCTGGGGTTTGCTTTCGTTACGGAATGCTTATAGTGTGCTCAAGAACGCCTGGAGAATGAGGGAGGGTCGATTTTTGATGGATTGAATTGACCTCACTGCCCTGATTATTAACAATATGTCGAATACCCGTATTCTCATGACCCCCAAGCCAGAAAGTGAGCATATACTGCAGGTCAAGCGGCCGAGTGGATGGAACTTCAATGGCATTTTCGAGATAAATATTGTCCGACTCAGTAAAATGACTGTAAATCCCAATGCCAAAAGCCTGATGAGATAAAACGGAATTATCAATCTTGTAGGAGGCAAAACCATCGCTTAATCCATTCCGCCATTCTTCCTGATTGGGGGGATCATTGGGAAGTTCGGATTGATAATGGATTACCTTAGTATTATTACCCTTCCAGATGGTTTGGTATTTCTGAAAATGTTCGACCTGTAAATTGTACATGATTACATTATTGCCATCGACAATAATGCCAGTATCGGCCTTGTTAACAAACCAGCCGACATTGGGGCCGTGATCGGCGCGCCAAAGCCAGAGGTTATCGGCTATGACATCATCGCTGTTGACTTCGATACAGGTTTCACTCTGACCGGGAAATGAGAGACCGCCGATGCGGCAAAATATATCATAAAGGAAGATGGGATTATCAGCATGCGACAAACCGCTTGTTTCTGCGCCTATTTGTAATAACGTAGTCGAGAATAAAGGGCCTGCCTCCAGTAAGATTCCAGCCAGCTGTACGCCGTCCACATCTGCGACCGCGAGGATAGGTTTACCGGTATCATTAACCAGAGAGGGAAAACCCAGACCAAAAATAATCGTATTGGCCTGAGTAACGTGTACAGTATCTTCAAGATGATAAATACCTGGTGTGAGTATAAGGCATTCATGACTGAGTAATGCCGCATTTAATTGCGCCGCAGTGACGTTTGGAAATGCAATAAAGCATTGACGCACGGGAATTATTTTTCCCTCTGCCTCCCAATCTGTTCCAGATGAATTTTTTTGCAGACTCCGTAAATTAAGTGCAAACTCATTGCTGTCGGTCTTGTAAAACAAATACGGTTTTTCTTTGATCACCGGTGATCTTTCAATAACCACATAAGCGGGATCAGGCCATTCACCGCCGGGAATAAGACCAGTAACCCCTGAAAAAACCATATTCAGAAGGCCGCCCTCCCAGTTGCTAAAACTGGAGTTTCGTGTTAACCATTGTTTTTGGGTACCCGCATAGACGGTCTTGTCAATCAGGGAGTCAGCGATAAATCCTCCACTGGAATAACCTAAATCAAAAAGGCGCAGAGAGCCCTGGACTATATGAATTCGCCGTAGAAAAGTCGCCTGTGCTGCCGCCCAGACATTTTGATCATGGGGGACGGTTTCGGGATAACTCAAGGAACCCAGGGTGGGCAGAATCGCCATATTTTCAGCACCGCGCCAGAAATTAGTAGTGGCGCCAGGGCCTTGCTCTGGATGGTTAGCATCTATTGGCGATTTATCCTGGGTACGCACCGCACCGATAAGAAGCACTTGATCGGGTGATTTGCCGAGCCCCAGTACATGGGTATAATAGCCAACGCGCACATCAATATGTTCATCGCCTCCATAAATACCAGGCATAAACAACAGGGCATAGCGTTCAACACCGAATTCATTGAAGCGCTGATCCTCATAAATCAATTGAATCAGTCGATTGATCTCGATGGATTTCATGGAGGTATCGAAAATATAAACATTCGGGCCAAAAGGATTGGAGGGGATGTCCGCATGAACGGCTCCGAGGTGCAAAGCGAAAACAAGCGGAAAAAGTATTCTCCACATTAATTCCGTCTCCTTGTTTTCGAGATCACTTGTTTAGTATAGACTGTCCGCTGTTATTGCTAATAACCATTCACAGTAAACCTGCTTGAATGTATTCATTTGTGCTTGTTTAATTAGAAGTTTTACAGGGAGCGTATATGCTGGATGATTCTCCAGTGACCAGTTTACGCAGGTTGGAAACCGAGTTCTATGAGCTCAATCGAGCGTATAACCTAATCAATAGCCTGTTTCAAGCGGCCAATGAAGCAATAGCCGCAGTGGATGGTGATTTTAACTTCATAGCCATGAATAAGTCGTTTATAGACACCTTTTCTCAGGTTTTTGCAGCAAAAATCGCTATTGGGATGAGTCTGCCTCGTCTGCTGGAGGGGCGCACGTCCTTAAAAAGCAGAATTATGGCCGCTTGCAGCAAGGCGATATCTGGAGATCCCAGCGTTATAGTTATCGAAAACTCCAATCTCGATGAAGCAATGTATCACTATGAGCTTTATGTTGCGCCAATAGAGCCTGTCAATTCCCAAAGTAAAAAACTGTATTTGCATATTAAAAACTTAACTTCGTTTAAATTACAGGAAAGGGAGGTGCACAAACAGCAAACTGAGTTAGAGCGAGTGGCGCGCAGCAATATCATGGGTGAACTCATATCCGCATTGGCGCATGAAATTAATCAGCCGCTTGCTGCTATCAAGGCCTATAGCCGAAGTTGCCTGCACAAGATAAAACAAGATCCAGCATTTAGTAGTCTGAAATTCCCCCTGACTCAAATAGCCAATCAGTCGGAACACGCGGGTACGATTTTACATCGCATGAAAGATTTCATGCGCGATGGCACAATGTATTTAGAGTTGACGGATATCAACGAGCTAATCAGGCAAACAATTCCCTTTCTTTATTATGAAAAATCGAACAAATTGCGGGTGGAGCTAGTATTAGCAGAAAGTCTACCCCTAATACCACTTGATCGGATTAAATTAATGCAGGTTATTCTCAATCTGGGGCGAAACAGCATCGAGGCTTTTGAAGGACACGTTGGCAATAAACCGCTAATTACTGTCTCTACTGTAAGAGAGGGTGAGTACTTGCATATTCATTTCCGTGATAATGGTCCTGGTATTCCTGAGAATATACGCAATAAAATCCTTTCTTCCTATTTTACTACCAAAGCTCAGGGAACTGGACTGGGCTTATCAATCTGCCGCAGTCTGATTAAAGCTCACGGTGGTTCGCTGATAATAAATGATAATGAAAAGGGAGCCTGGGTTACCATTTCTCTCCCGATAAAGGAAGCAATATAATGACCATCAAGACAATTTATATCATCGATGATAATGAGGCGGTGTGTTCCGCCTTGCATTTTCTATTAGACTCTTTCTTTAATGTTCCGGTGGAGATATACAGAAGTCCACTGGATTTTCTGGATAAATTTTCCTTAACCTGGCAGGGATGTCTGATTATTGATTTATTTTTACCTTATATGGATGGCAATGAGTTACTGCAGGAGTTGAAAAAGCGTAATAACCGAATGTCGTCAATTGTTATTAGCGGACATGGCGATCGGCTAGCGCAAAAGCAGGCTTTGGAAAACGGAGCAACTTATTATCTCACTAAACCCTTTAACATAAATGAATTACTGGATAAAATTGCCGAGTCACTTAAACTCCCGGCAGTAGTGGCTGAATAAATCACAAGCTTAATCCGCTTTCTCATATCCTCATTTTCCTTTTCAGACTCTGTTGTCTAAGATCTTAATACAGAACCAACAATTGCTCTTAGTCTAGGCAGATATGAAAAAACGCTGGGCTGTATTATTGATTATCGCAATGGGTATTGCTGCCAGCTATTTTCTTTTGCCGGCCCGGCGTATTACGGTCACACATCCCTATTTTGGTACTGCAGTCAAGGCAGCTTATGGAACGGGCACCGTAGAAGCATCGGTGATGATGCCTATTGCCTCGAGAATAACCGCGCGTCTTATTGAGTTAAATGTCGATGAGGGCAGTGTGGTCAAAAAAGGACAGGTTTTAGCACAGCTTGACAATGAAGAACTCGAACATAATCTTGATGAATTGAAATCACGCGAAGAGTTTGCACGCAAAAAATTCGAGCGCAGCGCCTCTTTGATAAAGAAAGGTAACGTATCGCTGAATGAGTATGAAAGCGATCGCACAAGCTGGCTTGCTGCTCAGGCCGCTGTGGATGCGGCTGAAGCGAAGCTTGCTTATCTGCAGCTGATTTCTCCGGCCGATGGCACCATCATTCGCCGCGATGGAGAAATTGGCGAACTGATACCTGCCAATCAAACCATTTTCTGGCTGATGTGTTGTGCACCGCTCAGGGTTTCCACTGAAATCGATGAGGAAGATATTGCCGCAGTACAGCCTGGCCAGGCGGTGCTCATCCGCGCGGATGCATTCCCCGGTGAAGTCTTTCATGGAGTCGTACAGCAAATCACTCCCAAGGGGGATCCCATCGCCCGCAGCTATCGTGTACGGGTCAGTTTTACTAAGAAAAATCCACTCAAGATTGGCATGACGGCTGAAACCAATATTATTTATTATGAAAACAAGCATGCTCTTCTTGTTCCTGCAAGTGCGGTAATAGACGATAAAGTCTGGCTGGTTAAAGATGGCCGGCTTAAGCTGCTGCCCGTTAAAACGGGAGCCAAGGGTGAGCATGAAGTGGAAATTTTAAGCGGCCTTTCCACTGATGATTTAATAGCGGTTTCTCCCGACAGCCATTTCAGAGAAAATCTCTCGGTTCGCATCCATTTGGAGCGGGATAAATCATGAGCCTGTCGGTGAAGATTGCGATCAAATATCTAATGGCGAGAAAAAGGCAAAGTCTGGTGTCTTTATCAGGGATTATACTGGGCGTATCTTTCTTTCTGACTATTTCAGCGACCATGCAGGGTTCAGAACGAGACTTCATTAATCGTCTGATTAATAATACCGCCCATATCGCAATTACCGATGAATTTCGCAATCCGCGTATCCAGCCGGCACAGAGCTATTTTAAAGGGGCTGTTGAAATCAGCAATCTGCGTCCGCTTACTGAAATTCGCGGCATCAGGGGTTATAAGGGAGTTATTTCTTATCTTCGCCGCGATCCGAACATACTGGCGGCAGCCTTCCTGAAAGGTCAGGTACTCATTAATTTTGCCGGCAAGGATTATGGGGTTAATTTAAACGGTATGCTGCCAGAGGAGATTGGACAGGTAACTACTCTGGCTTCCTATATGAAGCAAGGTTCTCTCGATAATCTGATAGCTAATCAGGATGGCATTATTATCGGCAGTGAACTGGCCAGAAAGTTATCACGCCGCCTGGGCGATAATCTAACTATTATCGCCAGCACTAATCAGGTGAGAGTATTCAAAATCGTGGGCATATTTCGTACTGGGCGAGCTGATTTTGACAATACTCAGGTTTATGCCGGACTCAAAAGAGTGCAGGCTTTGCTGAACAGACCAAACCGTGCCAATGCCATCACCATTAAGCTAAAAGACCCTTATCAGGCGTTTAAGTTAGCCTCCCAGGTTGAACATCATATTGGTTATAAATCGGTTTCCTGGCAAGAGGCCTCAGAGGATTTACTCAATACCCTTATGATTAGAAACATCATTATGTATACCGTAGTTTCCGCGGTTCTGATTGTGGCGGCTTTTGGGATTTACAATGTGATTTCGACAGTGGTTATGGAAAAACATCGTGATATTGCTATCTTAAAATCTATGGGCTTTCATGCGAAAGACATTCAGCGCATTTTTCTGGCACAGGGAATTATACTCGCAGTTTTAGGTTGCCTGATGGGTTTGCCTTTAGGCAGTGTTCTCATGTATGGAATGATGCAAATTGAATTTAAAACGCCGGGAAGCACCGAAATAATTCATATGCCGATGGATTGGGGCTGGCAGCAGTTTGCTATTGCCGGTGGCTTCGCCTTAATTGCGGCATTGTTTGCCAGTTTATTGCCGGCCAGAAAAGCCGCGTTGGTTAGACCCATAGAAATTCTGCGAGGTGAAATATGAGTGCTTCAGTGATAAAAGTGGAACATTTAACAAGGAAACTGGCAGGAGAAGTACCCATTACTTTAGTGAACGATGTCAGCCTGCAGGTTGAGAGCGGAGAATTTCTGGCGATTACCGGCCCCTCCGGCTCAGGCAAGTCATCCCTGCTCTACTTGCTGGGTTTACTGGATAGTCCAAGCATGGGCAGCATCTGGATTGAGAATGAGGACATCAGTCATTACACCGAGGAACAGCTGGCAAGTATTCGTTTACGCAAATTAGGATTCATTTTTCAGTTTCATTTCTTATTACCCGAATTTACTGCCCTTGAAAATGTGATGTTACCCATGCAGCGATTAGGGTATTTAACAGCAGAGGAAATTTTCAAGCGTGCCAGCGGCTTGCTTGAGGAGCTTGGGTTGGGCTCACAAATGAATAAGCTGCCTAAACAGCTTTCCGGTGGCCAAAGTCAGCGAGTGGCAATTGCCCGGGCCCTGGCCAATGAACCGGTGGTCATTCTGGCTGATGAACCAACAGGGAATTTAGACAGCGCCGCAAGCCAGAATGTACAGAGTCTGCTGAAAGAAATTGCCCATCATTATCAGCGAACGGTTATTGTTGTCACCCATGATACAAATTTTGCCGCAAGCACTGATCGGCAGCTGGTGCTGGTGGATGGGCATTTGCAATAGAACGATTTGAGTAAAGCGAAGCAATTCCTTAAGGATTTATCCTCAGGAATTCTTCAACATTAAAATCAAAAAACCAATAAAAGCGATCAGAATGATCGCCAAAACCCCCATTGTTCCAAAACTTTTGCTCATATTTTCACGACTGAAAAGCTCGGGCCGGTTTTTTACTGTTCGATAGAGATACCAGACAATCAAGCCTGCGGCGGCAATCCCAAGGATTTGATAAAAGGTTTCCATTATTTCCTGTTTCCTTCCTTGAAGCTGAACGCGTCTGAATACAACTGGGATTCATCGAGGCCCTGAGCCAATAATTGGTCACGAACAATATAAGCCATATCGAAGGGACCGGCGACAATTATTTCAAATTGTTTAAGATCTTGAGGATGCTTTTTTATTGCCAGCGGAGCCAGAAAATCCGATTCGGGAGGTAATAAAGTAAAATATTTAAAATGGCTGGTGTGTGCTTGCCATTGCTTTACTTTATCATCCATGTACAGATCGCTGTGTGAGCGAGCTCCCCAGTAGAGTTCAAAAGGCCGTTGATCGCCGGTTGCCAATAACTGCTCAATCATTGCCTTCACAGGTGCAAATCCAGTGCCTCCGGCAATAAACAGAATGGGTTTTCCCGGTTGAAGTCTGGATAGGGTGCAATTCCCGAAGGGCAGGCGGAGGGTCACTTGCCCTTCATTTTTAATTTGTGTGAAAAGCGGTTGATTATAGGGGCTGCCTGTATGGCGAATGTGTAATTCGTATCTGTGCGAGCCTAAGGGCGCATTGGCAATGGAATAGCTATTATAGCTACTATCGGTTTTGATCTGCAAATATTGGCCAGCTTCGTAATCCACATAATGAGAAGGAGATAGTATTAACTCGATAATACTGTCTGATAAGGGATTAATGTGCTCAACTTGAGCAGTAACTTCGGTATTGTCCATCATTTAAGTCCTAGCTTTTCCCAGTAATTGTTTACCTTGTCCAAAATTTCCGCGTCCATGGAGATCGGTTTTCCCCATTCACGTTGCGTTTCTCCCTGCCATTTACTGGTTGCGTCAAATCCAACCTTGGAGCCTAAGCCCGAAACGGGTGAGGCGAAATCAAGATAATCAATGGGGGTATTCTCAATCATCACCGTATCGCGTGCAGGATCCATTCGCGTTGTCATCGCCCAAATAACATCCTGCCAATTGCGTGCGTCCACATCATCATCGCATACGATTACAAATTTAGTATACATAAATTGTCTCAAGAAAGTCCACACCGCCATCATTACCCGCTTGGCGTGGCCGGGATATTGTTTTTTAATTGTAACCACCGCCAGACGGTAGGAACAGCCTTCCGGTGGAAGATAAAAATCGACAATTTCCGGAAATTGCTTTTGCAGCAAGGGAATAAATACTTCATTTAAGGCAACACCGAGAATGGCGGGTTCATCCGGCGGGCGTCCCGTATACGTGCTGTGATAAATGGGATTTTTCCGGTGGGTGATGCGCTCCACTGTAAAAACAGGAAATGATTGGACCTCATTGTAATAGCCGGTATGATCGCCAAACGGTCCTTCCGGCGCCAGCGAGTCTGGTTCAATATAACCTTCCAGAATGATTTCAGCGCTGGCGGGAACGTGCAGATCATTGCCGATGCATTGTGTCAGCTGAGTGCGTTGGCCGCGTAAAAGTCCTGCAAAGGAATACTCGGAAAGCGTGTCCGGAATTGGGGTAACGGCCGCGAGAATGGTAGCGGGATCGGCCCCGAGAGTCACTGCAACTGGAAATGGCTCACCCGGTCGGGCTTTTTGCCAGTCCTGATAATCCAGAGCTCCTCCGCGATGAGAAAGCCAGCGCATAATCAGTTTGTTTCTGCCAATTACCTGCTGGCGGTAGATGCCCATATTTTCGCGTGGCTTATTCGGTCCCCTGGTGGTCACCAGACCCCAGGTTATTAGTGGTGCCGCATCCTCGGGCCAGCAGGTTTGTATTGGAAGCGAAAGCAAGTCCACTTGCTCTTTTTCGATAATAATTTCCTGGCAGGGGGCGTTTTTTATCAGCTTCGGGGCCATCGTTAAAGCCTGCTTCAGTAAGGGAAGCTTGCCCAACGCATCTTTAAAACCCTTGGGGGGCTCCGGTTCTTTTAAACTGGTTAGTAGTTCACCAATCTCTCGCAACGCACTGATTTGCTCTGTTCCCATACCCAGGGCAACGCGTTCCACAGTACCAAATAAATTGGTAAGAACAGGAATACGCTCATGAGACCGGGTAAACAGTAAGGCTGGACCTCCAGAGCGTAATACCCGATCGCTTACCACCGTCATCTCGAGGAAGGGTGAAACCGGATAATCTATTCGCTTTAATAATTCCCGCTTTTCCAATTGTTCAATAAAATCACGTAAATCGGAATAAATCATTGTACTTGTCTTGTTTGTATTGGCTTTTAGCCGGTCATATTCCCGGAAATTATGGCATAAGCCTGAAAGTAGTTACAGGATAAATACTGGTAAATCAGTTTTTTGCATTAAAAAAACAATCGCTGAGAGATTAATATCATCCGTTGCTTTAAAAAAGAGGCGGGAGTATGCTTAATCTAAGGTTCCATTTTATTTATTATAATCATGGCGATACTGCAACTAGACGCGGCATTGCTTCACTCAGCCGTAATGAGTGCCTGCAAAACGCTAATAGCTCAACGGCAAAATTTAAATGCGATTAATCTGTTCCCGGTTGCTGACGGTGACACCGGCGATAATATGGCGGCCACCGCACGCTCAATTGTGACTTACGCCAAGCAGCAGCCCGGGCTGGAGCTAACCTGCAAGGCGTTGGCCGATGCCGGCATTATGGGGGCGCGCGGCAATTCCGGAATGATTTTCTCGCAGTTTTTTAATGGCTTTATGGAGGCACTTCCTTTGCCTGAGCCCCTCGATACCCGCTCGTTTGCGCAGCTGGTAAAAACGGCGGTGCAAAGTGTTCGTGCTGCAATTCTAAAACCGGTCGAGGGGACCATACTGACTGTCATGGAAGTATGGGCGGCCTGTCTTGAACGGGACGCGGCTCATACTGACTGCGTGGTCGAATTGCTAAACCAGACATTGCCCGAGGTGCAGGCGGCAGTTGAGTCGACGAGAAACACGCTTGCAATCCTGAGGGAAGCGCAGGTGGAGGATGCGGGGGCTTTAGGCTTTGGATTTTTTGTCGAGGGATTTGCCAGCTATCTGGCAAATCCTCAACCGCTTGATGACGAGATTGAAGAGGTGCCGGTTAGTGAAAATCATCAGCATGAACAACCTGTCCTTGGGAATCCGCCTCAGAATCGCTATTGCACTGAAGCCATCATCGCCGGCAGGCAGCTCAATAAAAGCGAGATTGTCAGTTCCCTGCAGGAGCATGGCGACAGCATTGTTCTCACCGCTAATCAACAATTATGCCGTCTGCATCTCCACTGCAACCAGCCGCCTTCGGTATTCAAAATTTTAAGACAGCACGGCAGCATACAATCCCCCAAGGTTGAGGATATGCTGAGACAGTATCAGGTGATGCATGAAAGCCGCTATCGCATTGCCTTGGTTACCGACTCCAGCGTTAATATTCCGCAGGCCATTCTTGATGATTTTCAGATTCATTTGATTAATCTGAATGTGCATTACGATGGCCATGATTTATTGGATCGATACTGTATCGAAAGTAAGGATTTCTATAGCAGCTTATCGTCGCTGCCCGCTTATCCCACAACGTCGTTTCCTGCTCCCGCCTTAATCAGGGAGCGAATTGAATATCTATCTCTGCATTACGATCAGGTACTGGTTTTGAGTGTCGCCAAAGTGCTAAGCGGGATGCATGATGCGCTTTGCAAAGTAGCTGACAATTTTAGCAATGTGCATGTAATGGATTCTCGTCTGGTTTCCGGCTCGCAGGGGCTGTTATTGTATTATGCGGCTGAGCTGATTGCGGAAGGTATGGAAATTGAAGCGATCAAGGCTGCTTTGGCTGAACGAGCTGGCAGGACGCATTTATTTGTCATGGTCGACCAGTTCGATGCGTTAATCCGATCAGGACGAGTCAGCAGACTAAAAGGAATGTTTGCACATTATTCAGGTGTTAAACCCATTATTTCCTTTGATCAGGAAGGCAGAGCGGTGATAAAGGACAAGGCGTTTGGTGAAACCAAGGCGTTAATAAAACTGGTTAATATCGTCACTGAGCTTGCCAAAACCAGTTCACTGGATAATTACTGTATCGTACATGCTGGCGTACCGGAAAAAGCCGCTGAGTTTGCGGCAATGACATATGAGGCTTTTGGCCAGGAACCCGTTTTCGTTGAGCCGGTTTCAACGGCCATCGGTTTACATGCCGGGCAAGGTTGTATCGCTTTGGGAGCCATGTTTCATTAAGCGCTCTTGCTTGCTGGACAAAATCAGTGAGAGCAGGAGGCCATAAAGAGGAACAAAGGACCCAATACTAATGACCAGCTTAAATACCAGGTCAACACTGGCTATCTCTAGCCAGTGGGCTCGAAGAAAGAGATTGCTTGACTGGTAGAATGCGATAAAGAAAAAAGAATAGGTATCGAGAATGTTACCAAAAATGCCTGCAACGGTCGGCGCTACCCACCAGAAGGGTCGCTGTCTTAAGCGCTGAAAAAAACTGATATCGGCTAGTTGGCCCAAAACATAGGCGCTGAAACTGGCCAGTGCAATTCGCAGGGCAAAGGGATTATTGACCCAGAAACTGCCGAAGCTAAACCAGTTGCTGATTAAATAAGAACTGCACAAACCAGGCAGCATCGCCAGAAAAATAATACGCCGGGAAGTTGCTGCGCCGGTCAGTCTTGTTGTTAAATCCGTTAGAATAAAGATGACCGGATAGGAGAATGCTCCCCAGGTAGTATGAAAACCAAGAACTATTATTGGATGCTGCACCAGCACATTACTCAGGCAAAGAAAAAAAACATGTAGCCCGGTAAGGGAAAGCAACTGTTTGGACATGATATGGAGTAATGATTGAAAATCGGTCATTGTATCATAATTAGCTCGAGCAGAATGGATTTTTAGGGTTCTTTTTGTTACTTAATTTGTCTTTTTGTGCTAAAATGAAGTGGTTTTGTTATTCGATTTTGTTGTTATGAAAGAAAAGCAGTTATCAATTTACGCAGTCCTTGAAAACGATACAATTAATTTCCGGGAGATTGACGACCTCTCCACTATTCCGCTGGCAAACAGATCATTCCATGCCGAACATCAGCTTGCTGAGCTATTTAACAAAAACCCGGCTTTGGGTTCCGGCAATTTTCAGACACGTGGGGTGAAGTGCAATAGAGCGCAAAAAAAGCTGATTAAATTTGATCAGGCTCCTCTCTGTGCTGAAGTGAAGGAAAAAAAAGATCATTATGCCGATCTGCATAAAATTAACCTGAAGTTTAATGGTCTTTGTGAGTTAATTTGTAATTTTGTAATTATGGAGGACAAGCTGGGAAAAGCGTCTTCATCAACTAATCGCTTCAGCGCTGCGTTTGCAAAAACTTCCTTTGAGATAAGAGAGGATGATGGACTGTTAAGTTTGATAGAAAGAAAGCCGATGGCATCCAGGCACCGGTTCAATGTCTCAGATATTAATAAATCTAATGTGAAAAAAAGTCATATTCTTCATGTCAGCACCTTTTTTCAGAAAGTGATTGCCTATTTTTTTAATATTTATCCTCATGATTTATTTAAACCGTTTGAATCGAATCAAAAGGATGGAATGGTTAATGAAACTCGTCTGGCGGAAAAGCTTAATGCCCTTCCCGATGGGCATTATGTAAAATTTTCGGTTTTTCGGAAAGGGCGATTCGAGTTTGAAGGGCACTCAATGGTCATCAAAAAAACCGGTGGAACCTACTCCTTTTTTGATCCTAATGAAGGAGAGTATATTGACTTGTCGTTTGATGAGCTCTGCCAGAAAATTAATCATGCCATGCAAAAAAATAACGGTACTCATATGGCTTTTATTGACGGCAAGGCCTATGTGGAAAGTTTACAGGTAAAAGATGACCTGTCGATTGCTCCCGGCCCGGCCTGAGAGAGCCAAAATCAACCCTCACCCTGGCCCTCTTCCAAAGGGAGAGGGGATTTTTTCTAAAGTCCTCTCTCCCTCTGGGAGAGAGCTAGAGAGAGGGAATTTTTCGCAGTTATCCGCAGTTCAGGACTCCATTGCCTCAGCCATCAATAAATTAGCAGTGATTTCCTGATGCTTTTTATCATCCACCAATACTTTCTGCGAAAAATGGAGAATAACCATGCTTAAGGGAAGTATCAGAAGAATATCCTGTGGGAAATTAAGCCTGCCTATGCCGCCAAAAGTGCCCAGATAGGAAACCAGCAGCATCGAGCCCATGTAAACTGCAAACCAGTAAAGGCTTTTATCTGTAAAGGCAAGTTTTTTTCTTTGACTGATTCGATTGATAATAAAACCAATCAGTAACGCCAAATCAAGCTTCCAGAGAATATCAAATCCACACCAGTACAACATCAGATTGCAGGCATAAAAGGCAGCATGACTGAAAAAGTGGCTGGCAGACAGTCGAAAGGGTCTTTCACGGTTCGGTTGCAGTTTCCGCATGGCCAATAAACAGACTGGGCCTATACCGTAAGACAGGATACTGCAGGACGATAAAAAGGCCACCATCTTTTGCCACCCGGGAAAAGGTAAAAAGGATAAGCATCCCACCAGCAGGTTGACGTAAAGGGTAATATAAGGAATACGGTGGCGGTTTAAGCGGGTGAAAAATTTGGGCAGGTGATTGTTCAATGCCATGCCGTATACGATTCGCGAAGTAGCTGCGGTATACACCAGTGTGGTGCCAAAAGGGGAAAACGCGGCATCAAACATCAGCAGGATGGCAACAAGCCCGAGACCCAATAATAAGCTTAAACCTACCAGGGGCCCGCTATCGCCTGGAAAGCTTAAGTTATGCCAGCCATTGGCCAGATAGGAGGAGGGTATGGCAACCAGAAAGCTAAGTTGCAGCATGAAATACAATACAAATCCGATAAGGACGGCGCCAAGAATGGCTATGGGAATATTGCGTTGCGGATTCTGCACCTCACCTGCCAGCATCAGACCATTTTGAAAGCCGGTAAAGGCAAAGGCTACACCGCCGGCCGATAAGGCGGTAAATATTTGCACCCAGGCTGTTTTATCATTGAGATGAATATTGATATTTCCCATCGAGGGAGCGCTTGAGATCAGCGCTACGATGGCGATACTTGGGACCAGAAACTTAATGATACTGGCGAATTTGTTGCATTCAGCCAGCATTTTTATTCCATAGGAATTAAGAAATACTACAAAAAGCATAATTACAATCGCTATAAAATAACCCAGCCCGGAAAGGGTGAAGCTGCTGGCATTTTTAACGATTAATGCGGGAAAAAAGTGACTTGAATATTGCAATATGGCCTGAATTTCAATAGGGGTCATAACCACATAGGATAACCAGGAGGTCCAGGCAAATAAAAAACCGACCTCATTGCCGTGGGTGAAACTGGGATAATTCGTCATCCCGCCCGAAATGGGGAACATGGCTCCGAGTTCGCAAAGAGGAAGTGCGATAAACAGCATAAACAAGGCCGCCAGCACCCAGCTAATCAACGCGTTACTTCCCGCCATTTGCGCGCTGATAAAAGGGCTAAAGAGCCAGCCGGAACCGATCATGCCTCCTGCCGCAGCGATTAAAACATTGGTTCTTGATATGTCGCGCTTTAACAAGATGACTTCCTTCCTTTCTTGGGGGGATTAAAAACTATATACAACAAGTGATTGCTTTGGCAACAAGTCTTGTCTGATAGCAAAAATTATTTTATGGGCTAAAGTTAAAATATAAGTTTAAATCCGGGAGAGGTCATGCGTAATAGAAATGTTAAAGAAATCATTGATGAACAGGATAATGAGGATACAGTTGTTTTAGCGCCAGAGAATAAGGCACAGGAAAGCCTGCATTTCTGTGATGAACTGGGGCAGGACGAAGAGTTTGATGTGATTCGGTCCATGAATTGAAAATCTCTTCCATTGAAAGGGATTGTAAATGGTAGAAAAGAATAAGCCGCATCCAGACAACAAGTCATTGCAACCGGTCGAGCCGCCGGCCAATGGGCATTATGAAGGGCAAATTTTCGACATTCTGTTACACTCCTGGCAAGGTCGTTTTACCGGATGGCTGTCACCTGCATCAGTGTCGCTGGCTTTTTTTGACTGGCTCTCTCATTTCAATATGGCACCCGCCAAGCAAATTGATATCGCGCGAAAGAACTGGCAAAATGTAGTCAAATTATTATTTTTTGCCATTCATTGCCAACAGACTAATACCAGTCTGACTGAACATTGTATGCAGCTTAAACTGGAGGACAAACGGTTTAAAGAGGAGTCCTGGCATAATTTTCCTTTCTCGTTATATGTTCAGCACTTTTTAATGGTTGAGCAGGCAATTAACGAAATGACCTGGAACATTCGCGGCGCTACACCACACCATTTGCGGGTGGTTAATTTTGTTCAGCGTCAATTTCTCGATATCTTCTCGCCCAGCAATTTTCCCTGGACAAACCCGGAAATATTGGAAAAGACCTTTGAGACGAAAGGACAGAATTTTATTGATGGTGCTGCAAACCTTATGGAAGATCTGTTCAGGGAGTGCTTCCACCTGCCATCAAAAGAAATGGAGAAGTTTAAGGTAGGCGTGAATCTCGCGGTCACTCCCGGAAAAGTGGTGTTTAGAAATCGCCTGATGGAGTTAATTCAGTATTCTCCTGCCACCGAAAAAGTGTATCCAGAGCCAATATTTATCATCCCCGCCTGGATTATGAAATATTATATTCTTGATCTTTCAGCGCATAATTCGCTGGTTCGTTATTTAGTGAGCAAAGGTCATACCGTTTTTATGATTTCCTGGAAAAATCCCGGCCATGACGATCGCGACTTTGGTTTTGATACCTATGTTAACCATGGGATTCTGGAAGGTTTACAAGCGATTCTAAATATTGTTCCTGCCCGGCAGGTGCACGCCGTAGGATATTGCCTGGGCGGAACTCTGTTAAGTATGGTGGCTGCTGCTTTGGCAGGCAGATCCGATGAGCGTTTTAAAAGCGTCACTCTTTTTGCTGCGCAAGTTGATTTCAGAGAGCCTGGTGAGCTGCAATTATTTATTGATCACAGTCAGGTCACTTATCTTGAGGATATCATGTGGGAGCAGGGTTATTTAAATGGCAAGCAAATGGCTGGTGCATTTAGTATGCTCCGTTCCAATGATCTGGTCTGGTCAAGAATCGTTCACGATTATTTTCTGGGTGCACGCAGGCCCTTAAATGATTTAATGGCCTGGGATCATGATACCACTCGCTTGCCTTATCGTTTTCATTCTGAATATCTGCATAATCTGTTTCTGAATAATGATCTGGTCCAGGGACGATTCCGTGTTAACCATCGGCGTATTGCTTTAAGTGATATTCGTGTGCCTGTATTTCTTGTCGGTACGCAAACCGACCATATTGCTCCCTGGCGTTCCGTATATAAGCTTCATTTATTCACGGACACTGAAATTACCTTTGTGCTGACCAGCGGCGGTCATAATGCCGGGATTGTCAGTGAGCCGGGTCATCGAGGCCGCAGTTATCAAATACGCACCCGCAAACCGCATGACAAATACCTCACCTCCGATTGCTGGCTTGAAAAAGCGCCTTCCTATCAGGGTTCCTGGTGGCCGGTGTGGCAGCAGTGGCTGGTTGAACAATCCGGAAATCAGATTTCTCCTCCTCCTATGGGTAATATAGAAAAAGAGTATCCCCCGCTTTGCGATGCGCCGGGAACTTATGTGTTTCAAAAATAATAACTGTCCTAAAAATAAACTAATTACAAGATAAATGTCTGCGTGTATAATATCGGACCATTAATAATTAAGTTGTATTCAGGGTTTACATGCCGAAGAAGAGAGCAGAGGCGAGCGTGCCGTGGAAGCGAGTCATTATCCAACGAGCAGTATTAGCGGGATATTCTAAGGGTCCCAAGCCTGTAGAGAAGTTAGCGAAAGCTTTAAAGAACCAGCAAACGCAATCGGCTCGCTATGAGAAGTTAAAAAATCGCGACGGGTTGGCGAGCGGGCGCCTGGACGGAGCGGACCGTGCCCTGTTGGTTGAATTTGAAGTCAATGGCGAAAAAAGCCTGGTCATAGCGGATATCGCGGAAAATCATGAGTATGAGAAATCGACGCTGTTTTCGGACAAGGCGGGTGTTGAGAAGTATCGTCAGAAATATGGTCCATCGATAATGTAAATAGCTCTAAAGATATATTCATTATAGGGCATAGCTTTCTACTGGATTGATATCTTCATATGGCAAAGTAAAATTTTGCTTAACCACACGCGAATGCCACGAGACTGCCTAATTTGCTAATACTCTTGCATGGTGTTTGGGTTGATGCCACACAAAGCGAAGACGAAATCATGGAAAACATCTGGGACATGCTAGATAACAGTACTGAACCCGATGCTGAAGATTATGCCATCCATGATTATGAAGGATTTGGCAACATCAAAATCCATGAATATGAAGCAATAAGCAATATTGTGGAGTATACATCCTTCATCGAAGAACACGGAAAGCTAGGCCTAGCTCTTCTTTCTGATTATTCAATAGATGAAGCACGACTGATGTTGGAGGAACATTACCAAGGTAGTTATGATTCAGAGGTTGATTTTGCCAGAGAGTTATTTGATGAGTGTTATGAACATCAAATGCCAAATAGTTTAATCTACTATTTTGATTATGAAGCGTTTGCTCGTGATCTTTTTATTAATGATTATTGTTCGGTAGAGTTTGATGGTCAGACCTATGTTTTTTTAAACTATTAAGCCCCTTTTTGGGGCTACTTAAACTCTAAACCAATGGAAAAGATCTACTGCAATGAAAGGCAGGAATGACTAACATCAATATAACCTGAAGCACATTCGCAAATTGCAATCTCCTCCAGCGGTATCTAATGGATTTATTTCAAAGGAGCAACGCGCAAACCGTTAATGAGGTGATTCATGAAAAAATTAGTTATAACCGCCTTTTCTTGTTTGTGTTTTAACGGTGCAAATGCAGGCGATACCGATATCTGGCAGCACATTGGTATGCTGCAAGACCAAATGGTCGTGGTTTCCAATCAGATTGCAGCTTTAGCCAGGCAAATTGCCTCCATTCCCGCAGGTCCACAAGGCCCGCAGGGTATGCCTGGGGCAAAGGGCGAACGAGGACCAGCAGGCCATTATCAGGCTGGTAGTGGCATCCGTATCGAAGGCGATGTAATTAGTGCCAATACCATCAGCCATCAGATTGGCGAACGTTATCAAGGTGGTATTGTCTTCTGGGTCGATGACACAGGCCAGCATGGCTTAATTGCCAGTATGAATGACGTGAAGGCGATAAAGCAAGCACCTTAGGCCATGTGCGCGCTGTATATCAGTTTTGAAGGCTGTTGTAACTATACAAGCTGGCCAAAAATTTTCTTAAAATACTCTATAGAATTATTACGCCAGCACTTAGCTGCAATAGATAAGCATTCTCATTATTCCACCAAAGAGCATCATGTGGCCCGTAGCAGCCATTCACACTCGCAATATAGATATTGCTCGAAATCATGTCATTCTTTGGACGCAAGACAGTCAAATTAAAATTACCATATCCACTAAATGAATTCATATTAGGTAATCTGGAGGGTGCTGGTTTTATTGGAAAAGAGGACTTATTGAACACACGAAACCATGCAGTTTGGTTCCTCCTACCATTATTAGGAAACATAACAAATTGAATCTCTTCTACCTGATTTTCATCGCCATAAATGATTTGACTATCTGGAATAAAATCTAAATTGAGAAAATTTAGATTTTTCATATCACAATCAGGTTTGCCTCCTCTGAGGATATTATGTATTGGCCATCTTAAATTCCATAAACTTGAAGGCGGTTTATATTCATCTCTATTAATACAAGCATTTTCTATGCAATTGCTATAACGCGACCAATAAGATAGTTCAAAAAAACTCTTTTTTAAAATTTCATTTGATGAAGAAATTGGGGAAAAAAATCTACATAGCTCCAAGAACTCTTCATCATTTAAATTTCCTTCAAGTAAACTAAGTTCAATGTTAGTTCCATAGGAGAAAAAACTTAATGTTTTTGATTTTGAATAATCATAACCAATCCAGCAAATATTTTCCTCGTCCAGTACATGCGGCTTCATTTCCCAAACCCAATGATCATATAAAGCAGCGTGGTCTAATGTGGATAGAGGTCCAAAGTCATACAAAAATTGCTTGCATCGTAAAAGAGCATTTTTATATTTAACAAAGAAGCTATAAGAGGCAAAATGGGCAGAACACCAGGCAGACCATTTTTTTAATTGATAATGACTGGGTTGTTCATTATAAGGGATATCTTCTTGCATTGCTCATAAAAAATCCTGTTATCGATGCCCTGACCTGGTTTCCTGCGGCGTTTTCTACTTTTTTATGCAATGTAAAATGTCATTCCTAAAAATAACTAACCGATTAGGTTTCGGTCAATGTAATAGCCTATCCCATCACCAATATAGGTATTCAACTCTTTACTGTTAAGGTGAAACCCAACCCTTTTCCTCTGATTATTAATTAAAGTCACTTCAGGATATTCAAAATCTTGTTGGGGTACAGGGTTAATTAATAATTCGGCTCCCCAATTCATATCCCAGTTAGGATGGCAATAATACGCATAGGCGCCAGAGATTTTGTATTTCCCGTCAGTATGCCAAGAAAGCCCTGAACCTGGATAAAGATAGGGTCTGGCATAGAAAAAATCCCAATCCCTGTCTTTAAGACCTATCAGATGAGGGAACTCAGCAGAGCTTACTATGAGCTCCTGAATAAATAAATCGATGGTTGTAGCTGTAGGATATACCTGCTCTGTAGTGGAAGGTTCTGGCCTAGGATGAGAAATTGTAACGTTGCCCCATAAAGGGGCACCATCTTCGAGACTAAAAGCATTCACCCATCTGGAAGAATGAACAAACTTAAATTTTTCAGTTTGAATATAATTCCAGATTTTTTCAAAACCGGATGGCTTTAAGAAATCATCGATTACTGCAAACACATCATTGCTTAGAATTAATTTCATATCAACAGCGAAGCTACTAAGAAGGAATGCTTTGACAGCCTTGAATTACCAAGGCATGTATTCATCTTTATCTTCTTCTGTATCAATTGCATTAAAATATTCTTTCATTACATCTCCCTATTAAAGATCATTTTTCATCAGACTGACGATTATAAATTCATTATTTCATAGAGACAATTCTGATTTAGAGGTATTTTTATACATACTGACTTATAGGGAATCTTGAAATTATATATTTGTTTTAGAGTGCTCTGTTGTTAGCCAGCAGTGCCATCGAAATTGTGGAGAGCCATGCTGCTAATGTCTCTCAGTCTTTTAAACCAGCTCACAAAACTTAATAACAAAAAGCATCAAGTAATTACATTTGGATTTAGGTACCAATACTGGTACCAAATAAATGCATAAGAATGAAATTTAAATCGTAACTCATTGATTTTACTATGCCGTTGAGCGGAATCGAACCGCTGGCCTATTGATTACGAATCAATTGCTCTACCGACTGAGCTACAACGGCATCAGATGATTATTACTTAATTTAAAGCGGTTTGCGAGCCCCTGTTGGGGTTGTTGCAGGACTACTCCGATGGTCCAGTCGCTGGATTTGTCGGCGCCTAGATAGTGGAGGGGTTGTTGGGAGTTCAGGCCGTATCCGTCTACCATCAGGGCGTAGTAATACGCTGGAAATAAGCAGTAGCCGTATAGGTATTCATTGCCTGGGAACTGGCTGTTTAAGGAGCCCCATTGTTGTTGGCATATTTGAGAATTGGCTTCATCGAGCAGGGATTGATTGTTGAATTCTTGTTCGGTGTAGTTGAATGGCTGGCTTTTTGCCAAATCAACCAGGCCGCCCATTACATACCAGTTTTTTACTGGGTTGGCTTGAAGAGCAGGTTGAACTACGCGGTTTACGTGATGCACTGCATTCATCAGGCTTGATATTTCTCCTTCGCACACATAGGCGTCGCCCTGCCCTTTTTCACCTGCAGGCATTTGATAGTCATTCGCAAAACATACTGAATCATCGAGAAACTGGTGGGTGACTTCAGTTTGTCCTAAGCCCAGAAAGCTGTGAATGAATAATTTGAAGTGACGGCCATATATATCAAACTCGCGAATATCCTTGCTGTCTGTCTCTGAGGATGCACTCACTGGGAAAACGATTTGTACTGAAGCACCGCCCATATCCATTGTACCTACAGTTTCGCTGTCGTTCTTTAACGTATCGAGCTGATAATTGATTGCCAGCCAGCCATACATTCCTTCGTCCGTACCAGTGATGGTTTTTGCTTCGACAAGTTGCCATTGACTTTGATTGGTAAACCATTGCTGCACTAAATTATTCATCTGCTGTTGTTTAGGCTGTGGCAGTAAGCGCATGCCCGCTGTGGAGTAGAAATAAACAGGAATCTGATAAGCCGGGGCGCCGGAGAAAAGGGTAGTCAAGTAGGCATCTACCGTCGGTTCGTTGGCTTCGATGGTTGCTAAACCGGGTTTGATTTTTTTGGAATATCGCTCGGTGATATTCACCGGAGTTTTACCTTCCAAATCATAGGAGTAGATATGCAGGCGCGATCCAGTGCTTCCCGCATCAACAATGGCTATACACTGTTGTTGCTCGCAGTTTTCCTGTGCTGCATAAGTGGAATTGAAAAAAAGACAACAACCCAGCAGAAAAAAAACTACTCGCATTCTATTTTACCAGTCAGCATAAAGTTGGCGCATGATACAATATGTCCATTAAATTGTCAATTATTAACTCGCTGCATATCGATTTTGGACCAATCCATCGATAAAACTTGACTATAAAACACTATTTCCATAATGTGGTAACTGTGAAGGAAAACTATACACAGTCCGTCTGGTATTTTTTAACAGTGAGGTTATTATGCCATTTAATATTCCAAAATTAGCCACTCTCATCTCTCGAACAAAAAGCATTTCCGAAGTATATGCAGAAGAGCGCTCTCAAAGAGATGACAATCGTAGCTTCATCACCAGATGGGCTTTCGGCAAAACAGATAATAAAAAACGTAAACAAGATACTTACTTTATTGAGGCACTGGCAAATGGCATTGAGGCCAATAAAGGCGGTTATGGTAATTTGGATGAAGAATTCAAAATTACTCCGGACATGTCACAAGATGACAAGCTTGACCGCCATGATAAAAAAGAAGCTTTTCTGGCTCGCGTCATCACTGGTGCCTGTATTTATGCGTTGATCAAAATTGATGCCGAATATAAGGGGAATGAGGAAAAGATAGCCAATTCAGCGCTTGCCTCAGTCATCTTTAAAACTTACGAATTTAACAAATTAAGCGAAATTCCTATTGCTGATGTCAAAAGTTATTTAAATGATTTGGATCGATATATTGATAAAATGACCAAACCCAGACTTCCTTTGGTTTGGCACGAACAATTTCAGAACACGACATTACTGCGAAATGATATTACTTCCTGGGAAACTGAATTCGTTAGAAGCCATGCTTTAACGGTATAGTGTGTTATGAAGAGGAATTTTTGCTAAATAAAAGTTCCTCTTTCCGATAGCAAACTGGCATTTCTGCATCATTCCACTCAAGCATTCCGCAATTAATAGTATTATAAACAATGGCTCCGGCCTTCTTTAAGGTAAGCAGGGTTTGCGGATGTGGGAAATGATAACGGTTATCAAAACCGGCAGAAATTATTGCGAACCGGGGCTGCACCTGCTCAATAAAATCTTCGGTGGAGGACGTCTTGCTGCCATGATGAGCGACTACCAATAAATCTGCCGCCAATTGTTTTCCATAGGTTTCTGTTAAATAATTTTCCGCTCTCTTTTCAATATCCCCGGTCAGTAATATAGTTCTGTTGCGATTGCTTATTTGCAATACGCAGGATGAATTATTCTTATCTCTGAAAGTTCGTTGTATGGGAAAGAAATGAAAGTGAATGCCATCCCATTCCCAGTCAGGATAGAGATGGCAGTTCTTGCCGCGTTTGTAAAATTTTACATTATCGACAATTAACTCGCCGACAGGAAAGCGTTTTTCCAGGCTGGGAAGGCCGCCGCGGTGATCCAGGTCAGGATGAGAAATGACAACTTTATCAATTTTCTTAATGCCAATGGTACGAAGATAAGGGTTTATAGCGAGCTCTGCCATATCGCTTCCATGATAAAACTTCATGCCGGTATCGTATACAAGGATATGATTGGCTGTTCTGAGCACAACCGATAAGCCCTGCCCCACATCCAGTACATCCAAAATAAAATCACCCTCTTTTACTTTGGGATAGTAGGGAAATATTGTGCAGACTACAAAGAGGCTCAAGGCCAGAATCAGCTTTTTATCTGGTAGAAACACCGTGAGGCTGACGGCAAGACTCAAGGCAAACAGTTGCAGTATATTATTAAGACCAAACTCAAAATTCATCCATGCCAAAGAATTAATAGTGTGCAAATACCACATCAGCAGATGAATTACACTGATAACCGGCCATAAAACCACGGCCGTTTTAAAACAAAGCAGCAGCAACACGCCGAGTAATCCCAATGGGACAATAGCATAGCCAACCAGAGGGATAGCAATCAGATTAGCTAGTAATCCATTGATTGCGCCATAAGAAAACCAGAATAGAGTCAATGGCATTAAACCAAGCAGACAGGCAATTTGTAAGGCCATTATTTTTTTCAAGCCTCTCAAATGGCTGATTCGCTGACTGGTAGAAATCAGAGTCGCAACCGCGATGAAGGATAGATAAAATCCGGGTAATAACACGGCATGCGGTTCGATAAGCAAAACAATCAGCAGTGCATAACGCCAGGTTTGCCAGCCGGTAAATCGTTGCCTGCCAAAATTTTTGCTTAACATCAGGGTACAGGCGATGAGCGATCGTTGCGCAGGTACTGCAAAGCCTGCCAATAAGGAATAAACCAAAGCCGCGAGAATACCTCCAATACTTCCAGCCTGCTGGGCAGGCCGATAAAGACATAAACCAGGAAACCGTGTCCAAATCCAACGGCATAAGCTATAGATAAGCCCTGCAACCAAGCCGATATGTGCCCCGGATATGACCATCAAATGCGTAGTTCCAGTCCGACGAAACAGATCCCACTCCGCTTTGTCAATATGATTTGTGACACCCAGTGTCAAGGCTTGTACGATCCCGGCACTGACAGGATCATTCAGATATTTCTGGATTAATTCGGACAGGTAAAAGCGCAGATTTAAAACACCGGGAGACTTTGACTTATCCTCAAGCAGTTTATGATTTTTATTTTTTAAATAACCTGTCCAGTGAATATGACGGGCCTGCAAAGTCTGGCGATAATTGATTCCTCCCGGATTACCCGGCGGCTGTGGCTTTTTTAATTTGACATCGAATTGCCAATACTGTCCGGTGGTTATTTCAGGGCAATGCTGATAACAGGATAACATGGCATAAGCGCTGGCTTTTTTTCCATCCAGCTCACTTATTAGAAACTGAAACTGAGCTTTTTCTTCAGATACGGAAGGAATTGATACGACTTTTCCACGCACTGTCGCTTTAGCAATCAGTTCAGTGTTTGGAATACCCTGCTCGGCAACCCACCATTGATGTATTAAGGACCATAAAATAGCCGCAATAAACCAAAGCAGCACCCATCGGCTTGCCTTGAATAATAAGCCAATGAGCATAAACAATACCGCATAGGGAGAATGCGTATAGAAAAACGCAATCCCTGCATAAAAACAAAGAATTTCCATAATAATGAGTTTGGACTTCCATTGGCGCCTACTTTATCGAAACCCATAACAAACTGCAAACTCAAATTTTGCCTTGATTCTGTCAACCCATAACAAAATCGAGTATCATCAAAGAGGAATAGTTTCTGACTGCTCAATTGCCTGGAATATGCTCCAAAATTGAGAGACTTCAATACTGCTGGTAAAAAGGATCTTTACTATGATAATTACCGCTTTAAATGAAAACAGCCATGATACGCGAGTAGCGATTACTCCCAGTGTCGTTAAACATTACAACAAGCTTGAATTAGAGGTCTGCTGCGAAAGCAATGCCGGCGCTGCTGCCGGGTTTACCGATGATGATTACATTCAGGCTGGAGCCAGGATTATCGCTAACCGCCAGGAGCTGCTGCAACAGACTAAAATTCTGGTTTGTGTCAGTGAATTGCCTCCTGCGGAAATGGTGGGCCTGCCAACCAATTCTCTCATTGTCGGACCCTATGATAATCAGGCCAATAGCGAAGTGATCAGCTGGGCTTCTCAGCAGCAAATGAGCCTTTTCTCCATGAATCTGATTCCGCGTATCAGCCGTGCTCAAAGCATGGATAGTCTCTCGTCACAGGCTAATCTGGCAGGCTATCGCGCCATTCTCGAGGCAGTTCAATACTATCATCGAGCCATTCCGATGATGATGACTGCTGCTGGAATGATTCACCCTGCAAAAGTATTGATTCTTGGTGCAGGGGTTGCCGGCTTGCAGGCGATTGCCACAGCCAAGCGGCTTGGTGCCGTCGTTTATGCCTTTGACGTTCGTCGAGCAGCTAAAGAACAGGTAGAAAGCCTTGGTGCTGAATTTATTGAAGTCAGCGATGATTCTGATGCGGAGACCAGCGGCGGCTATGCTCGTGAGATGAGTGAAGAATACAAAATACGCCAGGCAGAATTGATAGATAAGTATGCCAAAATGGCTGATATTGTCGTTTGCACCGCGTTAATCCCCGGAAAACAAGCGCCTGTTCTTATTAAAACTGCTACTGTCGCCCATATGAAAAAAGGCTCCGTTATAGTGGATCTGGCTACCTCCCGAGGCGGCAATTGTGAGGGCAGCCAAAAAGATCAGGTCGTTAAGGTGAATGACGTCAGCATCGTCGGAATCAGCAATATGGCCGGCCTGGTACCGGCGACAGCCAGTGAACTGTATGCTAACAATGTCCTTAATCTGATTCGCCTGATGGCTGATAAACCAGGCTCCTTGTCATTTAATGATCAAGATGAAATTATGAAACAGGCGCTGCTATGTCATCAGGGTGCTTATATGCCATTTCAATCCACGAAGGAGGCTCAAAATGCCTAGTGCCGTTTTTATTAACAACCCCTACGTCGCTACACTCACTATTTTTGTTCTGGCCTGCTTTGTCGGCTATTACGTCGTATGGAAAGTTACTCCTGCGCTGCACACACCGCTTATGTCGGTTACAAATGCCATTTCGAGTATTATTATTCTCGGAGCGCTTATAGCCACTGGAACACATCTTGGCGGAAGTGTCGGCTGGCTGGGAGGTCTGGGTATTTTCATCACCGCAATCAATATTTTTGGCGGTTTCGTAGTTACGCAACGCATGCTGCGTATGTATAAAAAATAATTTAATGGATGGTACCGTCATGACGACAATGATTTCATTTTTCTATTTGATTGCCGCTGTCTGTTTTATTCTGGCCTTAAAGGGTCTGGCTAGTCCATCAACTTCCCGCCGAGGTAACTTGCTGGGTATATTCGGGATGGCGCTGGCAATTGGCGCGACTCTGATGATGCCTGTTATAAATCATCACCTCTTGCTTATCGGCCTGATTATTGCGGGGGGAATAGTCGGAACGTTTATCGCGCTCAAGATTAACATGACTGCCATACCCCAGTTAGTGGCCGGTTTTCACTCTCTGGTGGGTTTGGCGGCGGTTCTGGTCGCATTCTGTGCCTTTTTATCTCCAGCTGCTTTTAATATCGGAGAGCCTGGAGAAATTCATACCTCCAGCTTAATCGAAATGAGCCTTGGGCTAATCATTGGAGCGATTACTTTTTCCGGTTCGATTATCGCATTTCTCAAGCTTCAGGGCTTAATGTCCGGCCAGCCTTTGAAATATCCCGGCCAGAAATTAGTGAACCTCTTACTTGGAATTGCCATTCTTGCCTTATTAATCCATTTCGTGATGACTCAGGCATTCTGGGTATTTAGCCTGCTCGCCTTGTTATCTTTTGCACTCGGATTTCTATTGATAATGCCCATTGGCGGCGCCGATATGCCTGTAGTTATCTCCATGTTGAATTCTTATTCCGGATGGGCTGCGGCAGGAATTGGATTTACCCTGAGTAACCATCTGCTGGTTATCACCGGCGCACTGGTAGGTGCCAGCGGGGCCATTCTGAGTTATATCATGTGTGTAGGCATGAATCGTTCGATCATCAACGTCATCTTTGGCGGGATTCAGGGAAGCAGTGCGGTAGCGCATGCCAGTGGATTAAATGGCAATCAGCAAGTTCATCAGGCCAATGGTGAAGATGCCGCCTTCCTGCTTAGCAATGCCAAGGACGTTATTATCGTTCCTGGATATGGTATGGCCGTAGCGCATGCGCAACATGCGGTAAAGGAGCTGGTTGATGCGCTCGAAAAGAAAGACATTCGCGTTCGGTTTGCGATTCACCCTGTCGCAGGCCGTATGCCTGGTCATATGAATGTGTTATTGGCAGAAGCTAATATTCCCTATGATCGCGTGTTTGAGCAAAGCGAAATCAATCGTGATTTTGGAACCGCTGATGTCGCATTTGTGATTGGTGCCAATGATATTACCAACCCGGCGGCTAAAACTGATCCCAGTTCACCGATTTATGGCATGCCGGTATTGGAAGTTGAAAAAGCCAAAACGGTGTTGTTCGTGAAAAGAAGCTTAAATGCTGGCTATGCGGGCGTGGAAAATGATCTCTTCTTCCGTGACAATACCTATATGCTCTTCGGAGATGCTAAAGTGATGACAGAATCGATTGCCAAATCGCTGGCGGAGGTTTAATCGTCTACTTGGCAATGCCTGCTTACTGCGGCCAAGCCGCAGTAAGCAGGCAGGTGTTTTACTTCACCGTTCTACATTTGGCATGAACTATTTCATTCCCTTTATTTTCCAGTTCGACTACAGCAGCTGAGACAGCGGTCAAGCGTAAAGTTTTTCCATTTTCAACGAGCAGCGCTGTTTCATCACCTTCACTAATTGGCATGTCATTAATAGTACCAGAGCGCTTTTTCATAAAGACACGAAGGATTGCAGCTGGTTCAGCGGTTTGTAATTCACATTCTGCTTTGATAGTGAATAAAGTAAAATTAGTAAGAACTTCAGGTTTGTTCGGTACTAAATCGTATTCGATAGTGGTGAAGGGAGCCAGAGGATAATTAGCAGCGAAAACCTGAGCACCCAGTAAGGCACCAACGCAGAACATACCAATTTTTTGAAACATTAAAAATCTCCACAGTGATAAAATTGGAAACTAAGATACAGTTATTTTGCTTGTATGGCAAATCGAAAGGCACTTAAGAATCAACCAAAACCTGATGCGCTGGGTTTGTGCAGCGCATCAGAGTTATTAATGCTCTCGGGTTGCCGTGAATTGAATTTTGGGGTAGCGCTCCTGCGCCATTGTCAGATTGACTCGTGTAGGAGCCAGATACATCAACGAGTCGCTTCCATCCAGCGCCAGATAATCATAGGCTTTTGTTTTAAATTCAGCCATAGCCTTATCGTCATCTGAATAAACCCAGCGGGCACAGCTCACATTGACGGATTCATATACGCAGTCGACTTTATATTCATTTTTCAGTCGATGAGCGACCACATCAAACTGAAGTATGCCGACTGCTCCAAGAATCAATTGATTGCTGTTTAACGGTCGGAATACCTGGGTCGCCCCCTCTTCGGACAACTCAATCAATCCTTTCAGCAAGGCCTTGCTTTTTAAAGGATCTTTTAAACGTACCAGACGAAACAGCTCGGGAGCGAAATTGGGAATGCCGGTAAATTTTAATTGCTCCCCCTGCGTAAAGGTATCGCCAATCCTTATCGTCCCATGGTTATGCAAACCGATAATATCGCCAGCCATTGCAAGTTCAGCATGAGATCGATCCCCCGCCATAAACGTTAAAGCATTGGAAATCTGAATCTCCTTGCCAATGCGCAAATGACTTAATTTCATTCCTTTATTGAACTGGCCGGAGCAAATTCGTAAAAAGGCAATGCGATCCCGATGTTTAGGATCCATATTCGCCTGAATTTTAAATACAAATCCGCTGAAGGCTTCCTCATCAGGCGACACTTCCCGTTCCAGAGCCTCTCGTGGGCGAGGACCCGGTGCATTGGCGGCAAAATCGTCCAGTAATTCTTTGATGCCAAAATTGTTAATCGCTGAACCAAAATAAACAGGCGTCAGGCGGCCAGCAAGGTATTTTTGCAAATCAAACTCATGAGAAGCGCCTTTAACCAATTCAATTTCATCTCGCAACTCCTGAGCAACACTTCCTAATACCTCATCTAGTTCAGGATTGTCGAGTCCCTGAATGCGTGTCGCCTCTTGTTTCTGGGCATTTTTTCCTGACTGATAGAGATAAACTGCATCTTCATATAAATGGTAAATGCCTTTAAAGCGCTTACCCATACCGACAGGCCAGGTCACAGGAGCACACTGAATTCCAAGAACAGATTCCACCTCATCCAGTAAAGAAATGGGTTCTCGTCCCTCACGGTCCAGTTTATTGATAAAGGTCATAATCGGCGTATCACGAAGGCGGCAAACTTCCATTAATTTTACCGTGCGATCCTCAACCCCCTTGGCCACATCGATTACCATTAAAGCCGAGTCAACAGCAGTCAGAGTTCGATACGTATCCTCAGAGAAATCCTCGTGTCCTGGCGTATCAAGCAGGTTAATTACATGTTCATTATGAACAAATTGCATGACCGAGGTAGTAATCGAAATCCCCCTCTCCTTTTCCATTTCCATCCAGTCAGACGTCGCATGGCGATCAGCCTTGCGTCCCTTTACTGTACCTGCAAGCTGAATGGCACCTCCGAATAGCAACAGTTTTTCAGTAACCGTTGTTTTTCCAGCGTCAGGATGCGAAATGATTGCAAAAGTTCGGCGTTTATTGAAGTCTTCGTAAAAATCGGACATGAGTTGCTCAAAAATATAAAGCGGTATTTTAAAAGAAATTAAGCAAACAGACAATTTAATCTGTTTCAATAAAAGCTTGTCAACGCCCCTATTCTGTTACTATAGTAGCGCATTTATTAATAATCTGAGCTGAAATCGCTCAGATTTAGTCTGTAACAGGAGAATTCCATGAAAAAACTCTGTATCCCCTTATTGTCTCTCAGTCTGCTGGCAGGTTGTCAATCCATGTCTGGTTTTAACAGTTACGGCCAGTCGTTTGCTGTCAATGGTGATGAACAAATCAGCAATGCTGTAAGAACCTCGTTTAGCGAAAATGAAATTCTGGCTGATGCACCTATTCAGGTAAGCAGTGATCACGGCGTGGTAACTTTAAGTGGATATGTTAAAAAAATACGCCAGGCCGATGTAGCTGAGCAAATTGCTTCAAGAGTCAATGGCGTTAAAACCGTAGAAAATCGCATCATTATCAGAAAGTAATAGAATACGCGAGGGACTGCGTACACTATAATTAAAATGATCTTCCAATCAATGAATCGCCATGTCCTTAACTCTGAAAACCTTTACGCTCAATTGCGGAAACGATACGCCAGGCAGACTTGCGGTTGAACAATTGACTAGAGAAATGTCCGATGTTGACCTGATTGTTTTGCACTGCCAGGAGCTTAATTTTGACAAGACCTACCAGCAGCTACGTCAGGCCTTTCCCGCTCCGCTTGAGATTGATTTCGCTGAAAAGATGGTTACTCACACCAAGCTGGACACGCAGTTTCACAGTCAAACGGGTATGGCAACCATTATTGTTCGCAAGCCCCAGGTAGAGATAGTCCATAGTGAAACGCAGCTGGCCCGCCGTGGAGAAGGCAGGATGGACAAAGGGTATAATAAAGGAGGAACCCACACCGCACTTCAAGTCCGCAAAGAGGACCAGGAATTTTATTTAAGCCTCAGCAATGCGCATCTTGATGCATTTAACGAAGCAGCCAGAGCCAAGGACTGGATAAATCTTCATAAGACTCGCAAGTTTCATGCGGATACCTGGGATGACTTATGCAGGAAAACCCCTGATATGGTGGCGAATG
This sequence comes from Legionella sp. 16cNR16C, assembly GCF_021297775.1. Lineage (NCBI taxonomy): Bacteria > Pseudomonadati > Pseudomonadota > Gammaproteobacteria > Legionellales > Legionellaceae > Legionella > Legionella sp. 16cNR16C. The sequence goes on along the minus strand of NZ_JAJTMX010000003.1, from coordinate 970,280 downwards.
GCTATGATGCCAATACGCGCAATTATTTATCTGAGAACGATGGAGTATCAGGTTCCACCAATCCCTGGCAATATAATGCAGCACCCGGGATGCAGGAACTTGTTATGGCGCCTCTTGGAAATCAGCAGCAATCCAGGACTTCCACCTATAAAAATAACTTAAAGGGTATGCCATTAACTGCTGATAAAAAACGTCCCGGTTTTGCGAAAGGCGGAATGCTTGATATTGTCAGTGTAAACGATGCCGAGCTGGCTAAACAGCAGATACAACAGCGCAGTACTCCACAGGGCATCCAGCCAGTGTTAAAAGCTGCCGTTAAGATTGCCCCGGAAAAGAATTCAGCCCGCGATCATTCGGTCATTGGCAGTCATCCCGTGGTACTGCAAAAACAGCCGCCCTTTCTCAAAGTAAGAGATTATTTGGCTTGTTCGCTTATTTATGCTGCGCCTGAGATTGCGGCACACATTCTGGATAATGATTTTAGCGATACAGATGAAAACCGCCGCTACCTTTTAAAACTGCATGAATATTATCTGAGCCCGCAAGGGATGATGCAGACTCAACTTCAACTACATCATGAAAAACTGGAATTATGGAACAAATTGAAGTCCTCTCCCAACGCTGACAAACTAAAGCAAAGTCTATTCAAGAATAATCCAACCTGGTTTGAATATAATTCCACATTTCCTGATGGCCGGGCAGGACTGGATAAGGTTGCAATTGTTCATGCCCATCAACAGGCGCTTGAATCCTTACAAATAAACTATTTAAAAAAGGCCGGCAGTGAAGAAGAGCGTCTTGATATCATTTCAATAGTCGGCAATGCCGCTTTGGAATTAAAACAAACCGAAAAACCAGCAGCGCTTTTAAAAACGGCTGAAACCCTGCTTAAATTTAGTCACTTGACTCATCAGTATAAAAGCCATTTATTAAAAGACTGTGTTAATGAAAATGAGCATTCCGAAAAAAATCCACCATTATTAAAGAATAAGCTGGATGCAGTAAACAGGCTGCGCGAAATCACTCTTCAAAAGCCTGAACCAGGCACCTTAGGCAATTTGGGACGTGAGCTGAATAAAAGTACGACTCTGCTTAAGGAGCATCGTCATCAGGGTATTTTCAATAGTTTATTTCGCAAATTAAAAGAACTTATTTCTCATTATATTCCTAAAACTGCAGGGCAACTGTTTGCAGAAAAAGCCAAGGACGTTTTAAGTCGTGAAAAGGTGGAACCGGTTACGGTGGACACTGAAAAACGCAATACTTCAATGCCTTAAATACATCAGAATGCTATAATAATCAGATGAGATTTCAATTTAGCAAGGACTGCGATGAATTATGTCATTGAGCGAATGAGTCGGCAGGAAGCGAATATAGCCTTTGAATGGGCAGCCAGGGAAGGCTGGAATCCTGGTTTGCATGATATCAATTGTTATTATCAGACAGACCCTGATGGTTTTTTTGCTGGAAAGCTAGACGGCAAGACGATTGCGATCGGTTCCGCTGTTCGTTATGACGAGCATTTTGCGTTCTGCGGTTTTTATATTGTCGATAAGGCCTATCGTGGCGGAGGTTATGGCCTGGCGTTAACGCGAAAACGCCTGGAGTATGTAGGCAGCCGCAATGCGGGCATTGATGGTGTTCCACAAATGCTCGAGAAATACAGCCGTCTCGGTTATCGCCAAGCTCATGCCAATGCCCGTTATCGCTGGGAGACCCATTCAATCGCTATTGCCGCAGACCCTTCTTTTATTGATTTAAAACAAGTCGATTTAAAGCGCCTGAGTGATTATGACCGTCAGCATTTTCCGGCGCGGCGCGAATCATTTCTGAACTGCTGGATTAATCAACCAGACAGTATAAGCCTTGCCTGTCTTCACCAAGGGGAATTATGTGGGTATGGGGTCATCCGTCCCGCACATGAAGGCTATCGAATCGGGCCATTATTCGCTGACAACCCTGCTATCGCCAATGATTTATTTCTCCAATTGTGTAAACAGGCTAAAAGCCATTTGGTTTTTTTAGATATCCCTGAAAATAACCCTCACGCGATAAATCTGGTAAAGCAATATGAAATGGAAAAAGTGTTCACCACCGCCCGTATGTATTTAAAAGGGGAACCTGAAGTGAAAATTCAATCAATCTATGGTATCACCTCCTTCGAGTTGGGTTAGAAAATGATGCGCGACATGGTTGGCTATGGCCCTAATCCTCCACTCAACTGCTGGCCGGGAAATATCAAACTTGCCATTAATTTTGTCATCAATTATGAAGAAGGTGCTGAACTATCGCCTGTCAATGGCGATTTAATAGCCGAAACTTATGGTGGTGAGTTTCCCTTGGCAGCCAAGCCTTCAGGCATGCGTAATTTAAGCATGGAGTCTTTATTTGAATACGGCAGCCGCTGCGGCATCTGGCGTCTTATCCGCCTGTTTGAGCGGGAAAAAATTCCACTGACTTTCTTTATCACCGGTCTGGCCATCCGTTTAAACCCCGAATTGGGGTATTATTTACGGAACACAAGCCATGAAGTGGCTGGTCATGGCTGGCGATGGATTGATTATGCACAAATGTCCAGGGAAGAGGAAAAACTGCATATTACTCAATGCATTGATGCGATTAAAGAGGCAACTGGCAGAAGGCCCCAAGGCTGGTATACTGGCCGGCGCAGCGGCAATACACGTGAATTGCTTTTGGAGATTGGCGGATTTAAATATGATTCCGAGAGTTATGCCGATGATTTGCCCTATTTACTAGAGGAGCATCTGATAATCCCCTACACGCTCGACTGCAATGATTTTCGTTATACGACCAGTCCAGGATTTGCCCTGTGGCAGGACTTTTATTCTCACCTGAAAGCCAGCTTCGATTATCTTTATCAGGAGCAACGGATGGCCTTAATGACTATTGGCTTGCATCCCCGGATTAGCGGACGTCCGGGAAGATGCCTGGCTATTCAACAGTTTATTGCTTATATCAAGCAGTTTAAGGATGTATGGATAACCAGACGAATTGATATTGCCGATTTCTGGTTGAATAATTATATTCCTGATAAACCTTGATGCGAGTGCATCAAGGCCTAATCAAGGAGCTCCAGTTCCTGCTCGCATTCAAAATAATCCGCCACTTTAGCTTCAGAAACCCCTTCCAGCTGTTTCGGATCCCAATGAGGGGATTTATCTTTATCTACCAGCAAGGCGCGCACGCCCTCGTAAAAATCGGAATCGTTCATGAAATGCCGCACCAGACAGTAATCCATTTTGATGCAATCAGCCATTGATAAAAATCGGGCTTTGTGGATCTGTGTCAGGGTTATTTTTAAACTTAATGGCGCTTTCTGCTGTAAATTAGCCAGGCAGGCTTTCGACCATTCATCCTGAGCGGCATTTAATGAAACCAGAATCTCCTCAATTGTATTGAACTTGAAGTGCTTTTCAATCTGGCCTGCATTCGCTATGGAGTGCTGAGTACTGGCTAAAGGCAACTGTGTAAAGCAATCATCCACTTTCTGAGCGGCGTTGACAGCTAGATCAGTCTTGTTGAGTAGCTCAATAAGCCCGGTCGAATGCTCGGCTGGAATAATTTTTCTAATTAAACCTGCTGCTAAAGCGTCCTGGCTCGTTAAGCGATTACCCGTCAAGCCAAGATAAACCCCAAGATAATGGGGTAGTCTTGCCAGAAGATAGCTGGCCCCAATGTCAGGAAAAAAACCAATTCCTGTTTCAGGCATGGCAAATACAAAATTCTCGGTAGCAACAGGATGTGAACCATGAAGAGAAATACCCACACCGCCACCCATGGTAATGCCGTTCATTAATGCAATATAGGGCTTGGAATAGTGATGAATATAATGATTTAATCGATATTCATGCCAGAAAAATTCCATCTGCTCTTTTTCTTTATGCAGACCGCTTTCATAAAGCCAGCGCACATCCCCCCCGGCACAAAATGCTTTTCCGGGAGTTGCCTGAATGAGCACCGCATGTATATGGCGGTCATGTTCCCACTCAATTAATTGCTCCTGTAAGGCTTTAATCATCTCTAAAGTCAAAGCATTCAGCGCATTGGGTCGATTGAGTGTAATGACTCCCAACTGCTCCTTCTTTTCAAAAAGAATATCGCTGCTCATTTTTATTATTCCCCTTGAAATACTGCCTGCCGTTTGGCAAGAAATGCCTGCACGCCTTCCTGTTTATCCTGCGATGCACAAACTTTTGCGAAATGAACCGCTTCAAGATGCAAGGCATCGGTTAATGAGAGGTCAAAACCATGATCAATGACTTCCATAACGCCCTGAATGGCTAAAGGGGCCATCGACAAGATAGTTTTTAAGGTCTTATTAGCCTGTTCAAGCAACTGCTCCGGCTCAACCACGTCAGTAACCAATCCCCAGGTGTACGCCGTTTCAGCATTGATAAAACGTCCGGTCAGACATAAGTCTAATGCTCTGCCCTTTCCAACCAGGCGGGCCAGACGCTGTGTTCCTCCATAACCTGGAATGACACCCAGCTTCACTTCCGGTTGCCCAAATTGTGCCTTGGTCGAGGCTATGCGCAAGGTAGCGGCCATTGCCAGTTCGCAGCCCCCGCCAAAAGCGAAACCATTGATAGCAGCCAGAGAAGGCTTGCCCAGTGTCTCTAGCTGGCGAAAAATATCCTGTCCTTCGCAGGCGAACTGATAACCTGTCTGCGCATTGCACTCAGCCAATCGAGAAATATCTGCACCGGCACAAAACGCCTTACCCGCCCCAGTAATCAGCACAGCTTTAATTCTGTCATTGGTTCTGGCTTCGTGAAATAATTCCGACAGTGCCTGCAAAACCTCTGTACTTAAGGAATTTAACTTATCAGGTCGATTTAAAGTAATAGTGAAAATGCCATCCTGATTTAATTCCTGTTCAATAACATCCATTACTAACTCCTGTTAATAGCGCGCTGCGCCGTTAGATAAAAACGTTTAATCAATAAAATATTCTTCATCAAGAACTGATTTGGCAACAATTTCGCGCATGATTTCATTGGTTCCTTCAAGGATTTGGTGCACACGCAGATCCCTGAATATTCTTTCAACCTGATAATCCTGCAAATACCCATAGCCTCCGTGCATCTGCATCGCTCGATCACTGATACGAAATGCAACATCTGTTGCCAGGCGTTTGGCCATTGCACAATACATTGGTGCTTTAGGATTATTTTTATCCAAAGCATCTGCCGCGCGGTAAACCATCAGCCGGGCGGCTTCAAAATCAGTTAACATGTCTGCAAAATAAAAACGCAAGGCCTGCATTTGGGATAATGATTTGCCAAATTGCTTGCGTTCGTGCAAATAAGACTGAGCCAGTCTTAAACAGGCAAGCGCACCGCCCAATGAACAGGAAGCGATATTGACGCGCCCTCCATTTAAGGCATTTAGAGCAATCTTGAACCCCATCCCTTCATCACCAACTCGATTGCTGACTGGTACTTTACAATTTTCAAAAAATAACATGGATGTGGGCTGGCTATGCCATCCCATTTTTCTTTCCAGTTTTCCAAAACTTAATCCTGGCGTATCTTTTTCGATTAGAAGACAGGAGATACCATGATGTGACTCGTCACCGGTACGAACCATACATAGATAGACATCACTGACGCTGCCGCCGGAAATAAATGATTTAGCGCCATTCAGCGTATAGTAATCACCTTCCCTGACCGCACGAGTTTTTAAGGATGCGGCATCAGAGCCAGAATCAGGTTCAGTCAGACAATAGCTGCCTATCACCTGCATTTCAGTAAGACGAGGCCCCCATTGCTGGCGCAAAGGTTCTGAGCCGTAGCGGTCAATTAAAGAAACCACCATATTATGAATAGACAGAAAAGCGCTGGTGCTTACACAACCGGATGCCAATTGCTCGAAAATCAGAGAAGCATCCAGGCGGGTCATTCCGGTTCCGCCAATTTCTTCAGACACTACCAAACCGGCCATTCCAAGCGCTGCCGCTTCCTTCAGCACTTCAATTGGAAAATAATGTTCCTGATCCCATTTTTCAGCATAAGGCATTAGCTTTTCGCGTGCGAAATCAGCAGCCATCTCCCGAAAAGCCTGATGCTCTTCACTATAAGTGAAATCCATTGTTTGTCCTTAAGTTGTAGTGACTAATTTATTAGACACGCTAATCTGTCATTTTTATTGAATCAATAAAATGATATTATTGCCAATTTTTGCTGTCTATGAAATAAAAAAAAGAAAAATCATGGAACAAGTCCTGGAACGCACATCCCATCAAGCAACCAAAATTTTGAAAGATTATTTTGGTTATGACTCTTTTCGCGGTTTGCAGCAACAGGTCATTAGCGACTTGCTAGCTGGCAAGGACTTACTCGTACTGATGCCTACCGGTGGTGGGAAATCCCTTTGCTATCAGGTTCCTGCACTGATTCGACCGGGTGTAGCTATCGTCGTTTCGCCCTTAATCGCTTTAATGGAAGATCAGGTGGCTGCCCTGAAGTTACAGGGTATCCGGGCCGCTTATTATAATTCTTCACTTAATAGCGAAGAATCGCGGCAAGTGCTGGCTCAACTGCATCAGCAGGAACTGGATTTACTGTATATTGCTCCAGAGCGGCTGGTAAGTCTTTCTTTTCTGCAGCGTCTTGAGGATTGCGAACTGGCTTTATTTGCCATTGATGAGGCTCATTGTATTTCACAATGGGGGCATGATTTTCGCCCTGAGTATGCAGAACTGGGTAAATTGAAAACCTATTTCCCTGATGTACCCGTTATCGCACTCACCGCAACCGCAGACCAGCAGACACGTCAGGACATCATCGACAAATTAAATTATCAGCCTCTATCCTATGTCGATTCATTCAATCGCCCTAATATCCACTACCGGGTTGAGTACAAAGATAATCCAGGAAAACAACTGGCGCATTTTTTAAAAGAACAGGAGTCTCAAGCCGGTATTATTTACTGCGGAACGCGCAATGCCGTTACCCAACTGGCTGAAAGACTTCAAAGTCAGGGTCATAAAGCGCGCGCTTACCATGCAGGGCTATCGCATGCCGAGCGGCGGGAAGTTCAATCGCTCTTTCGCCACGATCACATCGATATTGTGGTAGCGACACTGGCTTTCGGGATGGGCATTGATAAGCCTAATGTGCGCTATGTGGTCCATTATGATTTGCCTAAAACTATTGAAAGTTACTATCAGGAAACCGGTCGGGCCGGACGCGACGGATTACCCTCCCAGGCATTTCTACTCTATGATCCAGCTGACAGCGCTCGTCTAAGAGGCTGGATTGCCGAAATTGAGGATGAACAGAAACACCGGGTTGAACTTAATAAGTTAAATCATATGATGGCCTTTGCCGAAGCCAGCCACTGCCGCCGTCATATCCTTTTACATTATTTTGATGAAAGCAGCGAGCCCCAATGTCAGTATTGCGATATTTGCGACTCCCCTCCCGTAACCCAGGATGCGACCCTGGAAGCGCAAAAGATTCTCTCCTGTATTTATCGCTTAAAGCAAAGTTACGGTATATCCTATGTAATTGATGTGCTTCGCGGCAGTAATGCTGAGAAGATACTACAGAATGGCCATGAAAAACTGTCCACTTATGGCATAGGGAAAGACAAATCCGGCAAATTCTGGAAACTTTTGACCTGGCAGTTGATTCATAGAGATTATTGCTATCAGGATACCCATCATTTCAATGTGCTGCGCTTATCGGAAAAGGCCAAAGCGGTCTTAAAGGGAGAAGAAAAAGTCATGCTGGTACTTCCCAGCGAAAAGCCCAAAGGGATTATTGCAAGAATAAAAGAACAATATTTCTCTAAGGACAACGATCCCTTATTTGTCGCTTTGCGTGCATTGCGAAGGAAGCTTGCAGAGCAGGAAAACAAACCGCCCTTTATGATTTTTAGTGACAGCACCTTACATGACATGGTCAGGAAAAATCCCCAGACGGCAGAGGAACTTTTGAACGTCACTGGCGTTGGACAGCATAAGCTAAACCACTATGGTCTGCACTTTTTGAAAGCGATCCGGGAGTTTGTGGAGTAGATATCCCGCATCAGCCCCGTTAACTCAAGAGTCATCACCATTAAGTTAAGGAACTCTCCAATTACCCTGTAGGTTGGGCCCTTGGCCCAACATTGAGCTCTGGAGTGGTTCACCCCGCTTGTTGGGCCAAGGGCCCGACCTACAATATTCATTAACTTAATGGCAGTGAGGGCTAGGTGAAGAGCGATTTAAACCTAAGGAATATTAAGTTGATCCCTTACTGTCAACTAATAATCATCACTACCGTTATCAGGCACTACTCTTGTATTGCGGCCATAAATGACCAGAATATGTTGCTTGGTTTTTAACTTGATATTTTCAGCCTGAACTACAGAAATGATACTGCCGCTGTTTAGTCTGATGACGTATTCATAACCGTGAGAACGGTTAGTGCCTGTATCGACATTATCTGAATTCTCATTGGCAGGGCTTACAATGCCTGCTTCCGCATTTTTATTATGCAAACGAACAGGACGCATTGAAATAATGGTGCCGGGAACCACTTTTTTGATTTTACCCACTTCAGCGGAGTCATAATCTCCCGGCTCAAGTTCTTTTGTACATGCAGTTAAGGCAAGCGCTGCAGAAACTACTGCAATTGAAATCAATTTTTTTATCAGCATCGATAATCTCCGGACAAAGAGCAGAAATTAATAATTGGCGATAATAAACGATTGCAGCCCGTTTTCAAAGAACCCAGGCTGCAATCCGCTGTCTGGAACAAACTTATTGTTCTTCTTTCAAAGATTTCACAACAGCCGGATATTCGCTCATTCTGTGAAAATAAGCATGCAAGGCAGGCCAGTGATTTAAATCAATTTTGAAATGGGGCAACCAGCTTAATATGACGTAAAAATAGCCGTCTGCAATGGTAAAATGAGAGCCGGCCGCAAAGGAGTTATCTTTTACGATGGAGTTAAGATAATTTAATTTTTGATGAATTGCCGGCATGATAATTTTTTCTTTCATGTCATCTGTTACTGCCGGATTGAAAAGTATACCGATTGTTTTATGCGCTTCTGATGAAAGATAGTTGCATATTTCAAGAATTCGATACCTTTTCAAATCGCCAACCGCCGGTAATACACTTGCGGCATTATGAGTGTCAGCAAGATACTGAAGGATTACTACATTTTCCGTCAATCTCTTCTCCGGAGTAATCTCAAGTACCGGCACTGCACCCTTGGGATTTATATCAAGAAAATTATCTCCCTTTTCAGTCGTTTTGCTTCTCAGATTCACTGACTCATATTCAACATCCAGCCCCAACTCATTGATTAGAATACGAACCCCTAATGAACAGGCGCCTTTACTGAAATACAGTTTCATAAATATCCTTTTTTTAGTTTTTTAAAGCGTTAGCCTAATAGACGGACTATGATTATTCAAGAAAAATTATTAAATATTTAGCCAATATTTGTACACCATGATTTTATGGTATATAGTTATACTAAACCATCCTGCAAGGACGCTATCATGAAAAAAATAGTATCTGCTGTAATCATCGCTACTGCTGCTGTACTCGTTTCAGGTTGTGGATTTAATAATTGTGGCGGTGGATGCGCCAATTATTCAGCCGTTCAATATACGACAACCTCAGGCTGCTGCGGATATACCACAAGCTGTTGTACTTCAGCCAGCTGGTAATTTCGACAACTACAGCTCCCGCCGAGTGCGGGAGTTGTAATTTTGCAGTTTATGATTTTTTTCTGAGCTCAATTACCAGAATATGAAGTGCTGTTTTGCCTATGTTGATATCCTGATGTAATTCCTGTCCCTGGGCAGTATCGAGGAACAGAGGTATCGATTTTTTCAATTGAATAATCCGCTTTTCTCCCGAACGATAAACTACCTGAAGACTGCCGTCTTCCTGGGGCACAATAACCCTTGGAAACTGATGGCTATGGTAAGCCAGAATATCCTCAGGGCAAAGCGTCGTTATCCAGGCTTTTGCATCCTCATTTTCGAAATAATTTTCCCGGCTGGTTTTGCATTCGCCAGCTATTAGCGAGAAACTGCAAAGCGATAATACCCAACCAAACCATAGTTTTTTCTTCATAATTAATCCAATAGAGCGGCAATTTCTCCCCTTACTTCCTTATATTGATTCTGTTCATCAACAAATACAACTGTTGGTTGATAATTTCGACAGGATTGCTCATCCATCTGCACAAAGGAAGCAATGATGATAATATCACCCGGTGTGACCAAATGAGCTGCCGCTCCATTAACGCAAATCGCCCTTGAATTCGCTTCACCTGTAATCGCATAGGTTTCAAAGCGTGTGCCGGCAGTCACATTCCAGACATGCACTGCTTCAAAAGGCAAAATATCGGCGGCTTTAAGCAGCTCGGGAGAGATGGTGATGCTTCCCTCATAATCCAGATCCGCATGGGTTACAGTGGCTCTGTGAATTTTAGATTTTAACATTCTGCGCTGGTTCATTTTTTCCTCTTTAAATACAACTGTCTTTTGATTAATAATAGCGCTTCATTTTAGGGCTGTTTGCAAGCAGAGACAACAAGATCCTGCGTTGAATCGGAAACTCATTGATTTAATCAATGATTGTCAATAAATTATTTCATTTTCCTAAAAACTTGAGCTTGAATAATACAATCAAACCCGTGTAAACTGGACCAAAATTTTTGTGTTACAGGAAGGGTATCGTTTTGGCTAAAATAATTGTCGTCACTTCAGGCAAAGGGGGCGTGGGTAAAACTACTACATCCGCTGCAATTTCTTCTGGTCTCGCATTAAAGGGTCACAAAACAGTTGTTGTTGATTTCGATATCGGACTTCGTAATCTTGATATTATTATGGGTTGTGAACGTCGTGTGGTGTATGATTTTGTGAATGTCATAAACGGTGAAGCCAGCCTGAATCAGGCATTGATTAAAGACAAACGTATTTCAGACCTTTATATCCTGCCTGCCTCACAAACACGGGATAAAGACGCATTAACTCTTGAAGGAGTTGAGCGGGTTTTAAAAGATTTATCCGCTGAATTTGAATATATTGTATGCGACTCCCCGGCTGGAATTGAAACTGGCGCCTTAATGGCCATGCATTTTGCTGATCATGCCATCGTTGTGACTAATCCGGAAGTGTCATCAGTAAGAGATTCTGACCGAATTCTTGGAATTTTAGCCAGCAAAACCAAGCGTGCAATTGATAATAACAGTCCTGTACAGGAACATTTATTATTGACTCGCTATGATCCTGAGCGAGTGGAAAAAGGAGAAATGCTCTCCGTTGAAGATGTAAAAGAAATTCTGGCTATTCCATTGATTGGAGTCATTCCTGAATCCAAAGCTGTTTTAAAGGCATCCAATACAGGAACACCTGTTATTCTGGATGAGCACAGTGATGCAGGATTGGCTTATCAGGATGCGATTGCCCGCTTTCTTGGCGAAAGCAGACCCATGCGTTTTATCCAAAGTGAACGGAAAGGAATTCTGCGCAGATTATTTGGTAAGAACAGAGAGGATGCCACAGCATGAGTATATTCAATTATTTGAGAAGACGAAACAGTACTGCCTCAGTTGCCAAAGAACGATTGCAAATCATCATTTCGCATGAACGTACTCAGCGAAACACCCCTGATTATCTGCCAAAGCTTCAGGAAGAAATTTTGGCGGTGATTGCGAAATACATCCCGATTACCCGCGATAAAGTCAGTGTCAACTTAGAGCGAATGGGAGATAGTGCTGTATTGGAACTCAATGTAACCATGCCTGAAGAAGCCCTCGAAGAAATCTAGGCCCAGAGGGTTTTGCTGTTTATTGCACAAGCGATTATTCGCTGGTGCTACTGATCCCACAATAAAAATTTCTTTTTTCTTTGTCAGACCAATATTTGACCACTATACTCACTATACTAACAAATAGTAAAGTTGTGGGGCAGGTATGCATTTGGTGATTTATTTTTGTGGAGCCCGAAACTCCGGAAATGATTTCTTAAATGGTTATGATATAAACGACCCCAGCATTAAAACTATTTTCGTTGAAGGCTGTCATCATTCTGAAGTATGTAATTCAATCCTGTTTCCCAATTTAAAATCCTTTGCCGAACGATTTGTTCATACTCTTTTTGAAAGCCGAGGCGAGTATCCTGGATTAAAACATGTCGATTTGGCTCGTCTTAAACTGGGTATTAATACGCATGAGGAATATTCCTATACTCATAACGGGGAACTTGTCACACGGAAGAAAACGACGGTAACAGCGGAAGATGCCAGAGAAGATATCACCTCAATTAGCCTGGCCGGTTTTAATCGCGGCGCCTTAACCGCCTTTGAGGTTGCCCCGCTCCTTGAAAACCTTGCTCCCAAAGTGGAAATAGACATCATTGCCAATCAACCGGTGTCAGGAAATGCTTATCAACTTCCGGGCAGCCAGGCGGCGAACATTAGGGACTGCAGTCATTGCAACAATATACGTCATGTGAGCGTCATTGTTGAAGCCTATGCGGAGTCACTTGCCATTCCGGACGCGGATGAGCCATATCACCGCGTTTTCTTTACACAGATTACCCCCCTGCTTCCAGATAGTGCTATCAAAAATCTGATAGTGATTCCCAGAGAGAGTCATCAGGTACGTGAAAACTCCGCCGATGGTGAAGAGCATTTAAATATGGAGTTGGCAAAATCTTTAAGAAAGAGAGGGTTTCTTACTCAGGAAATTGTGGTAAGAAAAACGCTGACTTGCCGCAGAGCTGCATCATTTCTCTATCAGCAATTAAATCCAAGTATTCCTCCACTGATTGATTACGATCTATCGAATTATTTCGGTATTAAAAAGGAACCTGTACAACACAAATCACCTGGAAATTTGGGACTTAGAAATGGTTATGAACTCCGTCATGACGAGAGTCTGGTTGACTGGTGGGAGCGACAAGACAAAAAAGTGTCGCATTACTCCACCCTTTTAACCCAATTACTGGTGAAAAATTTAAAATCAGTGGATTTATCTGACAAAGATTCCCTCAAGGAGTTATATAAAGAAACCGACACCTGGCTTATCCTGAAAACTAACTTTGCCTCGTCACGATACGCGATGGTCGAAGCACTTCGTTATCACATAGGTGCTAAATTAATCGCCTTGGGAGTTGAGCCGAAGGAACTGGCAGCCATTGTCTGGGAAAATATGCACGAAACCAATTATTTTCTTTCTGAATGGAATAAAACTGTTAAAAATGCCAATTATTTTCGCACCAAGCAAACAAGGGATTTAGAAGAAGCTATTCATGATTATGCAGGTGAACTGCCTACCAGAGAAAATGCGGCGAAACTACTGGGCATTCTTGATCAATGGTTAAATCAGGAAAATGCTCAATCCAATAAACGTTTCGATTTAGTCATCATTATTCGTGAGCAGCTGGAAGAGGCTGTCAGAGCGGCGCATGGCGTTCTCCAATAATCTGCATTTCTTAACATTACATTAAGCTTTCATGGCTATAATTAGCACATAAATATAGTTGAGGAACGAATATGCATTTAGTTATTTATTTTTGTGGTACAGGAAATCCTGGCACCGATTTTTTAAATGGCTATGATTATGTCAATGATCCCAATGTTAAAACCATCTTCGTTAAAGGCTGTCATGACCGCGAAGTGTGTAATGCAGGTATTTTTCCGGATTTAAAAGGCTTTACTGAACGATTCACCAATGAAGTGTTTGAAATGAGGGACGGTAAATTATATTTATCGACCTCTGATTTAGCATCCAAAAAGGTAGGAATCAGTAATCCCTACTCCACTGTTGAAGCTGGAGATGAGGAAAAAGAAATAACCTCAGTCACTTTCGCAGGCTTTAGCCGCGGCGGTGTAACCGCTTTTCTCGAGGCGCAACAATTTAAAAGATTCGCACCGAATGTTGAAGTCGATGTCGTTGCCGACCAGCCTGTACCGGGTAATTCCTATCAAATCCCTGGAAGTAACGCGGCCAATATGGCCGATTGCAGTGATTGCTCAAATATAAAAAATGCGACAATCATTCTTGGAGCTTATACAGGCGCCAAGCAATTCGTCGATCTCCATGTTCTAAATAAAGTTCCGCAAAATTACAACGCTTATAAAAATCAATACGTAGTTATAGCTCGTGATATTTATTTTGTAAATGAGAGTGCTGAGATTACTAAGGCGACACCTGACGGTATCAGACTACAAGCGGGTCTAAGTGCAGGTAGGCACCCTATTCATTCAGAGCACTTAGCCGATTTAGTAAAACCAGAGCATCTTCATACAGAATTGTTTTATGAGGATAACTCCAATATCCACCGCGCTTTTTTCTCACAAATAGTACCTAGCCTTCCTTCTACAGCAAAACGTGAATTAATTATTATTCCTCGTGAAAGCCATCATCAGGTCAGACTAAATGCAGCCGATGGTGAAGAGCATTTAAATATGGCAATAGCCAAATCACTGGAAAAGCGTGGTTACGTCAGCAAAGAGGAAGTGGCACGAAAAACACAGGAAGCCCAAAAAACTTATGCCGTGAATGAAACACTACCTCCAGCACAATTTCCACCGGCTAAGCAATTGCAAGGTTTCTTTGGCCTGCGTGCCAAGGATGCCTACCGTTATGTGGACAAATTACACCCCCAGGCAGGTATTCGTTCAGGCTACGGTCTTTTGAAAGATGAATCGATTACAAATTGGTGGGATAGACAGGATAAAAAAGCGTCACGCTTTTCAACTGAATTAACAAAAGATTTGGCCATGCTGATTCACTGTACAAACTATAATGATTCAGATGATGTTAAACGTCTTTTTAAATTGGCGGATCAATGGCTAATTCTAAAAGCAAACTCAGCCTCCTCCCGATATGCTCAGGTCGAGTCTCTGCGCCACCATCTTCAGGTTAAACTAGTTGATATGAATGTTGATAAAACCGAACTCGCTCAAATTAACCGCGAAAATTTACGGGACACAAACTATTTCGTGAATGAATGGAAGAAGTCAATCAGCCCAGCATCTTATTTCAGAACTGATGCCACGAGAATACTTGAAAGAGCCATTCAAGAGCATGCCAGGAAAGAGCCTAATGAAGCAAATGATAGAACACTTTTAGAGGCTATCGATACCTGGCTTGATGGAAAAAATGCCAAAACCAGTAAACGATATGATTTGGTGATTATGATGCGGGAACAGCTAGAGGAAGTGATTGAAAATACCTATGGCCTCTCCCAAGAGCATCAGTCTGTACTCTCACACTAAATGGTTAAAATCAACCCTCACCCTCACTGCCATTAAGTTAAGCTCAATTGTATATTAAACTGTCATCCCCGCGAAAGGCGGGGATCCATCTCTGAGCTAGCTATAATGCCAATTGAGGAATGGATTCCCACCTTCGTGGGAATGACAAAATTTCCTTAACTTAATGGCAGAATCAATCCCTTCTCTTCATTTATCCAATTGCCTTCAAACTGCTTGTGGACCTCACCCAGGGTTTACGCTGAGCAAGCTCCCCGGGCAAGGCTTTAACAGCCAGTTGCGCTTTACTTAAATCAGGAAAATTACCCAGCGTTAATACGAACCACTCACTGCCTTCACGAAGCGTGCGATAAATCTTTCCATTTTTAGCTTCGATATGGCGCGCAACAAAGCGTTTTAAATCATCGGCATTACGGCTGGCGAGAATTTGAATGGTAAACTGTGCGGCCGCCGGCTTGCTGGTTTTCGCTGTCTGAATGACAGCAGGCTTGCTCGTTTCAGCTGGACGCACAGGCAAAGTCTTCGTTGGTTTATTACTAACGAGTGATTTTGCAGGAACGGTATGAGGGTTAACTTTATTAACCGTTTTTGGAATCACAACCACCTTGTCCATCACCACCAGGTTATTCAGCTCATCGTCTTCATCCGTATTAAACTCGATTACTCGTCTCATTGGCGGCGGTTGCAGCTCCTGAGACGATGATGCCACAGTCCAGGAAGGAATTTCGGTAACCAGTGCCGGCTCAATATGGGAGCGTAAAAGGTGAATGGAGTTGCCTGCCAGGTTAGGCAGGCTTGACACAAGCCTTTCTTCCGGAACAGTCAAAAAGACCGAAGGCGCGGGCAATTCCATTAATGAAGCCACCTCTTGAAACTGAGGCGCGGGTATTGGAGCGGGTGCAGGCTCGACTACAGGCTCAGCCACTGCCAGGGTTTGATTCTGAGTGGATGTATAAGCAAATCCCAAACCTACCAGGGCAGCGCCCAGAAGACCATAGGCTTTGACGCCTGCACGCCGGGGGCGGCTGGCTTTTAAAGTATCCGGGTTGAAGAAATCCTGCATCTGAGTGTTAATTCGTCCGATATAGCCGCCAGTCAATTGGTAAAACTGCGCCAGGCGTTTATCAGTCATGGTTTTATCAAGGCGTCTTGGAGAGGGGAGAAACTTTAACAGATAGGTCTTTGTTTCGCTTTCTGATAATCCGCCAAGCTCGATGCTATGAATTAAATTATCAAATAAATCTTTATCTAAACTACTAATACTGGCCGCCAGACTATAGTCTGAAACCAGGCATAAGTGGAAAAACCCCGTATTGCCCTGTTTTTTAATCTCAAGTAAAGCCTCTTTGATAAAAAGATCAGGTAAAAGTTGTGCATTATCGATAATAACCAGCACATGAACCTTTCTTTCATTCACTTGCTGGACAAAGTTAGACAGGCTTTGTTCGGCATCGATTCGCAAATGAAATGCTTCATACAGTTTAGACAATACCTGCTGCACATTAAGTGGCGCCTCGGCATTAATCAATCCAGTCTTGACTCCGGAGTCTAGGGATGATTTTAAAATCTGGGCAAAAGTACTTTTCCCTCCGCCTTTTTCTGCAAGCACAGTGATTAATACATTATTCAATAAAACCAGATGATTAATAAAATCAATCTTGTTAAGCCAGGCTGCGGGTTTAAAGGGAGGTGTTTCCATCGTTGGTTCACGGTGGTCTTTATCCATGGAATCATTTAGCACGAATTACTCTCCTTCGACTGCGAGCTTTAATACCTTCTGTAGCAAATCGGCAGGAACCTTGTCCTCAATGTAGCATTCGCCTATTTTTTTAATCAGTATAAAGCGCAATTTATTATTCTTAATTTTTTTATCTTTAGCCATTAACAGCGTCAAATTGTCCAGATTGATATCTTTTGGAATGCGGCGCGGCAATTCTGCCAATTTTAAAAGCTCATCCACCTGCTCGACCCCGGACTGCTCGAGATAACCCATCTCCCGCGATAATAACGCGATACAGTATAAACCAATGGCAACCGCCTCGCCATGCAGCCAGCGCTCATAACGGGTATAAGCTTCCAGTGCATGACCGATGGTATGTCCCAGATTAAGTAAAGCCCGGCGGCCCTGCTCTTTTTCATCCTCCTGTACATAACTCACCTTGATCTCACAGCATTGAGTAATGACAGGCAACAAATCAGTCTCAGAAAAAGGAGCTTCTAATAAGTTTTTGATTTCAGAAAATAAATCACCGGCTTTAAGGATGGCATACTTAATCACTTCTGCAAATCCAGCCTGGCGTTCCCGCTTTGGCAGACTGGCGAGGGTTTTCACATCGATTATCACAGCATCTGGCTGGTAGAAACTGCCTATCATATTTTTGCCAAGCGGATGATTAATAGCAGTTTTCCCGCCTACGGAGGCATCAACCTGTGCCAGCAGCGTTGTAGGAATCAGCACAAAACCAACACCCCGCTGATAAGTGGAGGCGGCAAAACCGGTGATATCGCCAACCACCCCACCCCCAAGACCGATGAGACAGGTATCCCGGTGGTGCGATGCGCTGATAAGCTTGTCATAAATCTGCGTCAGGCTGTCCTGATTCTTATATTGCTCGCCATCTTTTAAAAGAACCACATCGCATTGTCGGTCAGCGAACACAGCTTGCAACGGCTCCATATAGAGTGGAGCCACTGTTTCATTGCTTATAATTAGAACTTGCCTGGATTTAATGACACTCCTCAAAAAATGAGGATCTGACAAGAGATTTTCTCCAATATGGATTGGATAATCCTGGTCAGGCAAGCTTACTAAAATCTGTTTATATAACTCAGACTTCGCCATAAATATATTTGATAATATTATTAGCGACAGCTTTCACGGTTAATTTGTCGGTTTCAAAACTGATGTCCGCAAGCTCGTCATAAAAAGGCTCTCTCTCATCACGCAGCATTTCTAAACGGCTTTCCAAATCTTCTGTTTGCAAAAGAGGTCTTTTCGTATCTCTTTTGGTACGTTCAAATTGCTGTTGCAAGGAGGTTTTCAGATAAATAACGGTTCCTCGACCTGCCAGGGCATTTCGATTCTCGGGAGTCATCACTACACCACCGCCCGTTGCCAGCACAATATTGGTTTTCTGGGTTAATTCATCAATGACTTTCTGTTCGCGTTTACGAAAACCATCTTCACCTTCAATATCGAATATCCAGGATATATCAGCACCGGCCCGTTCTTCAATTACTTCATCTGAATCATAGAACTCAAGTTTGAGCTCCTTTGCCAAAGTACGGCCTATCGTGCTTTTTCCTGCTCCCATTGGCCCAATTAGAAAAATGTTGCGTACTTTAACTATGCTCATTTTTTATTACATACCTCTTCATCTGAACAGGACTTAGTCCTGTTGTTTAACGAGATGCCTGTTTCCCTATTTCCAGGGAGCAGGCCTTCCGAATTTATTCAGTTCAACCCCTTTACCTTCAACAGTGGTAATTGAAAGCGTATTGGTTATTATCCTAGGAGTAATGAAAATGAGCAACTCCTCATTTTTAATTTCTGTGGACTGATTTCTGAATAATACGCCAACTACGGGCAGGTTTCCAAGAAATGGCACTCGATTAATCGAGTTGTTTTTATCTTGTTTATAAATTCCCCCCAAAACAATGGTCTGTCCATTGTTAACCAGGACGTTGGTTTGGATTTCTTTGGTCAGAATAGCAGGAACGCCATTAAAAGTTTGCGGCGAAGGGGTATCCTGATTAATCTGCAAGTCCATCATAATTTTGTTATCAGGCGTAATCTGCGGAGTCACCTTTAAACTTAAGACCGCTTTTTTAAACGCCACCGCAGTCGCACCGCTTGAAGTCGCCTCCTGATAAGGAATTTCCTCACCCGATTCAATTACCGCTGATTGCTGATTGGTGGTTATCAAACGCGGGCTTGAGATTACTTCACCCCGCCCTTCGCTTTCCAGTGCTGACAACTCCAAATCCAGCAGGATACCATCTCCGAGTTTGGCCAGGGCGATGCCCACAGAGGCAGGCGATGCAGAAACAGGCGTTGCCGCCAGATCCACGTTAAGACGATCTGAAAGCGGTACTACATCAGCTGGCGCGACGTTTTGCGCCAGCTGATTCGCACCACTCAATGTTCCGCTAAGATGCGTAGGACGGGAGATACCGAAGCGAATACCCAGATCGCGGGCAAAATCTTTGGTCACATTAACAATTCTTGCCTCGATGAGCACCTGCTTAACCGGAATATCAAGTTGCTTTACCAACTCTCTGATTTCTTCAATCTGGGCGCCAGTATCCTGAATCCATATTGTATTTGTGCGAGCATCAACGCTTAGAGTGCCTCGTTTGGACAGCAGGGAATTATTTTTATCCTTAAGCAGTACAGCAATATCCGCCGCCTTGGCATAATTGATTTGGATCAGTTGAGAGCGCAAGGGAGCCAGATTGGTAACAGCCTGCTGAGCCTTAAGCGCATTTTTTTCCTGCTCCAGCAGATTCGACGCTTTATCGATTAATAGCACATTTCCGGTTTTTCGTTTATCCAGAGCATTGGTTTTAAGTATAATATCCAGCGCCTGATCCCAGGGGATATCGTTTAATCGTAAAGTAATACTACCCTGCACCTGGTCGCTCACCACGATATTAATACCGGTGAACTCTGCCAATAACTGTAAAACAGCTCGAATCTGGATATTCTGAAAATTCAGCGAAATCCGTTTACCTGTAAAGACCATTTTCTTAAGTTTGGCCTGTTTTGCCTCTTCCGCACTTAAAGGATAAATTTCCACAATAAACTGTTTGTTAACCTGATAGGCATAGTGACCATAATCCCCTTTACTGATAATAGTCAGGCGTGCATCCTTTCCGTCCTGCTGGAGGCTCAATAGTTGTGCAGGGCTCTGGAAATCAGCCACATCAAAGCGTTTTATCAAACGCGGGGGAATTTGGGTACTCATGAAGTTAACCACAACCTCCTTTCCAGTCTGGGTTACATCAATGGGTATACTGGCATCAGTTACATCAATAACCACGCGGCCGCCTTCTGCGCCTGTACCGCGAAAATCAAGATTGGTGATGCCGTGACGAGCATTAACAGGTCGATTGCTTACAAAAATTTCTCTGCGCTGCTGAAATATCTGATGACTTTTTCCACTTAATGTCAGGGAATAGGTATTTCCTGCTATTTGACCTGAATAGGAAATAGAGTCTGTAAGATCAAGAATAGCTCTGACTCGATCGCCTACTGCCACTATATTATAGTTCGTTAGTGAACCTATTTCTATTTTTCTTGCTTTATCCTTCTCATTAATCACCATTTTTGTCTGAATAAAATCCAGAACCAGACGCGGGGGCTTTTGAGTAATGAAGCTGGCGGGCAAGTTGTTTAATGGGCTTGCAAAGCAAAAATCCACCCGAACTCGCTCATCTGGTAAAGGAATTACCTTAATACCTGTCATCGTGTTAGTTTGAGCTATTCCCTTACCTAGCGCCAGCAACATAAATAAGGCGATTAAAATTAGTTTACGCAACATCAACTCCTATTGTTCTTTTGCACTTAGATCAAAGCTAGTCACTTTTTTTTCCCATTTTCCATCAATTTGAACTGACTCTTCCAGTTTTAGCGCATTATTCGTAATTTGAATTATCTTACCGTAATTTTGCCCCATATAATCGCCTGGTCTGACTCTGACTATTTCACCACCGGGTTTGCTGATTAATCCCCATATCATATTATCCTGTTTAAGAATTCCAACAAATTTTAAGGAATCCAGGGGATACTCCTCCAATGGCTGTTTCGGCCTTTTGGTATTGGGAGCGAGTTTATCCTGAAATTGCTTGACGGTTTTAGGCTTAAAAGGGCTGCGGCGGCTTTCGTTTTCGGGATAGATAAACTTGGCAAGAGGCTTAATCGTTGGAATCGGCTCGATGGGTTGTGCCTTGCGCGATTTGACTTCATTGATATAGCGAGAAAGTTCAAGATCTGCTGAGGTATCGCAGCCTGACAATAAACAGCCAGTCAGAATCACTATTAAATATCTGAAATTGAATGCTGTCATGATTTGTATCGATAAATTTTTGCGGTTAATTTCATTTCCAGTAATTCACCGGAGGCTGCTTTTTGCTTATCCTCTTTCACCGTGTTGATTTCAAAATCATGTAAAGTCACAATACGCCCCATCTGCGCCACACGACTCAAAAAAACAGCTAACTGATGGTAATTTCCAATAACTATAATATTAATCGGAACTTCGATATAAAAATCATGAATCACCTCGGGAGCCGGGGCGAACAATTGAAAGGTTAAGCCGCTGCTAGTACCGGTTTTGGAAATATCCTCTAGAAGACCAGGCATTTCATTTTGTGCCGGTAATTGTTTTAGCATTTTTCCAAACCGTTCAGACATGGTCTGCATTTGCTGCCGATAAGCCTGTAAGTTTGCGGCTTGTTTTTGTTTTTGCTCAAATTCAGTTTTTAAACCGGCCTCTGCGGATTTTAAGTTATCATATTCTTCAAAATAGGATTTGATAATTATCCAATAACCGAGACCAATGACTAAAAGTGCCAATACGAGGGCAGCCATATACTTAACCGCCAAGGGCCACTGTCCAGCATTTTCGAGCGTCAGATCACTTAAGTTTATAGTATTCATAATGTCAGTAATGCACTGTTTTTGGGTTTAAGTATGAAGCTTAATTTGAATTCATTTTCCCCGGTTTCTGGAGTCGGTGCATTGGTATCATTAGGATCCAGGGCATCTTTGCTTTTTTTGATCTCTGTTAATTCAGGATTTTGAATCCAGGGATTTTGCTCTATATTGCGCATCAGTATGGATACATTGCTATTGGATTCAGAATAACCGAGCAAGGTAATGCGATTACCCTCGCGCTTCATTTGAGTAAGGTATACACCATCAGGGAGTATTTTAATAAGCTCATCCAATAAATGAACCGTTAAGCTGCGAGTGGCCTGCAGATTCTGCACGACGGTCATTCTTGAAATTAAACGTGCCCTTAAATCCTTTAACTGTTTGATTTCCGCGATCTGTCCGTTGAACGTGTTTATTTCGTCCTGCAACAGCTGATTTCGATGCTTTTGGCCGCTAACCAGGTCCGAGGCATAATAATACATGGCGAAAGCTATGGCACTTCCTAAAATAAGAGCCATAAGCAATAGCATAGTGAATTCTTTTTTTTCACGCTCCCGCTTGATTTCACGCCATGGTAAAAGATTAATAGTCGTCATTGCCTAATAAACCTCCCTCAAGGCTAATCCGCAGGCCACTATCAAGGAGGGAGCCTCTGCAATTAGTTGATCGCGATTGACCGTTTTAGCAATATCAATCTGGTCAAACGGATTGGCAATTGAAACGGGAATTCCGGTGCTTTCTTCCAGCTTTTCCGCCAGGCCAGTCAATTTTGCAACGCCCCCGGCAAGAAGAATATGATCGATAAATCCGTAATGGCTGGTTGAGAAGAAAAATTGTAACGCCCGTTTAATCTGTACCTGCAGCATTTCTCGGAATGGATTTAAAATATGTTCCATATAATCGGCCGGCATACTGCCATTTGAGTTCATTTTCATCGCCTCATGAAAAGAGACTCCATAATGCATGGAAGTTGCGTCAATAAGCTGTTTTCCACCAAACTCCTCTTCGCGGGTAAAAATCATCTTCATTCCGTGAAGTACAAAAAAATGGGAATACAGCGCTCCTATGTCGATGATAGCGATCACTTTATCCTTCCCCTGGGCTGGCAAGGCGCGGCTAACCAGTTGGGCGGTTCGCTCTACAGCAAAAGACTCAACATCGACCACCAGAACCTCTAATCCTGCCCTTTTTACAGACTCTACACGACTATTTACGTTTTCGCTTCTGGACGCAACGATTAGCACATCGAGAAGAGACGCATTTTTTGCAGCAGGCCCTATCACTTCAAAATCAAGATTGACTTCATTAACAGGGTATGGAATATATTTCTCAGCCTCCATGGTGATGAACTCTTCCATTTCCGAATCGTTCAAACCTTCATTAATTTGAATGGTCTTACTAATAACCGCTGAGTCAGGAACTGCGAGTACAGCATTTTTACTAGTCAGATTTTCCGAGGAGATCATCTGCTTAATAGAATAGGCAATAGCATCTATATCTTTAACTGTATTTCCTTCAACCGCATTAAGGGGTAATAATTGAGAAGCATAGCCATTTACGCAGTGCTGCTGACCTGATCCTGAAATCTCTATAATCTTGATCGAAGTCGAGCTGATATCAATTCCAAGCAAGGACTGACGTCTTGGTTTAAACAATTTAAGCACGCGTATAATCTCCCTTCAGGTGCACCATGCAATGAAAGCTAACGTGTAAACTATGCGGATCTTGAGGTTGTTTCCCTGTATATCCTAACGTAAGCATCTAAAAAAAGGAACTTTTTCTTTAATACTGCCAATCCTGACTCTATTCGATTGATAATCGCTCATCTTATTTTCCATTTGCTCGTCAGAGAATGATAAAACTTGCCTAATCGCCCTAAAACTGTCCGTATTTATTTTTTGCTAACCACCTGTTCAACCCTTGCACTCTTAGTTCGCTTAAAATATAGTGAATAATCTGCTAACAGTTTTCAGATACAGTACAAGGAGTTGTAATGAAGATAATAGACGTCATTGGTGCCTTAGAAACTATTGTCGTGGAATACTGCGCTCAGCAAGGAGTTTCTTTAGATGTGAGAGCTTACAATCGCGACTCCATTGAGGGCAAGTCAAAACGATTGGAAAAGTTGGTTGAAGACGCTATGAAGGCGAGTTATAGCGAAAGACAAACCCTTTATAATTACGTGTTATATATTATTTCGAGTTTGCATTCACTGCATGTGATTGATGAATCCACAAGAAAGCTTGTTCCGAAACCCAGCCTGACTAAAGAAGAGGTCCTTAAGGCTCAAAATGATTTTGAGAACTTTTTATGGAATTTAATTACTCTTCTTAAAACATCACAAACATCAACAATCGAGATAAGCTATAATGAGCAAATAATCAAAATGCCTGGTTTGCTTCGTCGCTTCGGCTATTATTGTTATACAGGTGACTTGTTCTGTGACCCCGAAAAGTTCATTCTCCAGCTAGTACTTAAAGATAAACTTCCTAAAGAACGATGTAAGGAAGAAGCCGAGATCTGCTTCGCCCCGTCCCTTATCCATGTTCTTGATCTTCAAATAAAAGATCTTGAAAAAAAACTTGCCACAACCCTGCAAGCCAGTGAAGAAGAGAAAAAGCTGCGCTCGCAGGTTGAGGGGCTTGTTCGTGAAAAAGACATCGTGATTGAGGAGTTGAAAAAGAGCGAAGAATTAGCCAGGCAGCGCCTGGAGGATTCGCGAAAAGCTCAGGATAATCTGGTTGCTGAAAATGCAGGGTTAAATCAGGAAAACGCCGAAAAAACCAAGACAATTGCCGCCAGAGATCTTGAACTGGCAGCGAAAGACAAACAACTTGAAGCGAAAGAGCAGCAATTGGCAGAAAAGGAACAACAACTGGCCCTTATGCAGAAAAGAATTGCAGCCCTGGAGCAAAGCAGCAGGAATAAAGATGACGCCTGTGAAAAACTTCAGACTGAGCTTTCCGCAGTACGGGCCTTCGGCGCTCCTTTTTCATTAACAGCTCAATTATACGGAACAAATCGCCATATCCTCATGCGAAATATGACTCCAAAACCGGAGGAAGATAAGAAATCCAAGACCGCAAAAGACAGCGATGAGTTTCCCGGATTGCAATTAGGTGGTTTTAACGGCTCACTGGTCGATTAAACAGCAAATACCTTCTCTTTGCGCTTTATTATTCGCAATAAAGCGCAAAATCGCGTTATAATCATCGCATTTCAATTTCTAAAGCTCCACACAACATGAAAAAAATGATTTACTTTTGGCGTAAAGGGCTCTGGGCGCTTTTAAGCCTTTTCTTTGTTGGTGTCGTTGGAGTCAGTTTCCTCTATCTTTATCTGGAAAGTCAGCTGCCGAATGTGGATTCATTAAAAACTGTCCACCTTCAGGTACCACTGCGCGTTTATACGCAGGATGGCAAGTTAATCCAGGAATACGGGGAGAAGCGACGCATTCCACTGACTTATGACGAGATTCCTAAAACCCTGGTCTTTGCACTATTGGCAACTGAGGACCAGCGCTTTTTTGAACATCCCGGAGTCGATGTCATGGGGCTTGGCCGCGCCATGGTAAATATGATCCAGACAGGCAGCAAATCACAGGGCGGAAGTACGATTACCATGCAGGTAGCCCGTAATTTTTTCTTGAGCCGCAAAAAGACTTTTTTAAGAAAATTCAATGAGATCCTGCTGGCTATCAAAATTGATCGTGAGTTAAGCAAGGAAAAAATTCTTGAGCTGTATCTGAATAAAATCTATCTGGGGAATCGCGCTTACGGCGTGGGAGCCGCGGCTAAAGTGTATTATGGAAAGCAGCTGAAAGACTTGAACCTGGCCGAATTGGCAACCATCGCCGGTTTACCACAGGCCCCCTCCACACAGAATCCTATTATTAATCCGGCTGCTGCCAAGAAACGACGCGACCACGTGCTGGAACGATTACTCGAAGAAAAGTACATTACTCAGGAACAATATAACGAAGCCATCCAGCAACCAATAACTGCCAAATATCATGGACCCAATATTGAAGTAAGCGCTCCCTATGTTGCAGAAATGATTCGCCAATCACTTTATGATCATTATGGTGAAAACGCCTATACCAAGGGCTATAAAGTTTATACCACAATCAATAGTAACCTGCAGCTCGCAGCTAATCAGGCCGTATTTAGTCAACTGATGGCCTATGACCATCGACATGGCTATCGGGGAGCCGTGGCCAATGCAGGCCCGGTCAATGATCAGTCCCCTGCTGCCGCCCGTAAATTGCTGGCTTCTTATCCCACGGTAAACGATCTCCAGCCTGTGGTTATTTTAAGCCTTAAAGATAAAGAAGCAACCGCGCTGATGCGGGACGGCAATAGCATTACTATCAAATGGGAAGGAATGTCCTGGGCCAGACCCGCGCTAAGAAAAGGATGGATGGGTAAAGCGCCTCAGAACGCGCATCAGGTTTTTAAAATTGGTGATATTGTCTATGTCAACCAGAAAGAAAACAACTGGATGTTAAACCAGGTACCGCAGGCCGAAGCAGCGCTTATTGCGTTGAATCCGCAAAATGGCGCTATCGAGGCCCTGGTTGGCGGCTTTAATTTTGAGAAAAGCAAGTTTAACCGGGTAACGCAATCCAGCAGACAACCTGGCTCAAGCTTCAAACCTTTTGTCTATGCCGCAGCACTCAATAAAGATTATACGCTGGCGACTCTGGTCAATGACTCGCCGATTGTTGTTGATGATCCCAGTCAGCCCACCTTGTGGCGTCCACATAATGACAACCAGACTTTTAACGGCCCCATGCGCTTAAAAGAAGCCCTGATTCGCTCTCGCAATCTGGTTTCCATTCGTGTACTGGATGATTTGGGCTTTGATTATACGATTGATTTTGTATCCCGTTTCGGCTTTCGCAAGCAACAACTTCCCCGCGCATTGTCTCTGGCCTTGGGAAGTTTGTCGGTCAGTCCTCTTGAGCTCACCGCAGCCTATGCAGTGTTTGCCAATGGCGGCTATCGCGTGGAACCTTATCTGATTGATCATATCAGCGATGAAGACGGAAATATTCTGCTTCGCGCAAAACCTGCTGTGGTCTGCGACAATTGCGCACAAGCCAAGTCGGACTCAGACTCTTTCGCACCACGGGTTATTCCAGCCGATATCGCCTTTTTAATGAATACAGCATTAAAAGACGTTGTTCAGCAGGGAACTGCTCGTGCCGCTCGCGTTTTGAATCGACAAGACCTGGCTGGTAAAACAGGAACCACCAATGATCAGGTCGACGCCTGGTTCGCCGGATTTACTCCCAATCTGGTTGCAACAGCCTGGGTTGGCTATGATACGCCTCAATCGCTTCACGAATATGGCGCAACCGTTGCACTGCCCATGTGGATTGAATTCATGAAGACAGCCCTCAAAAACGTGGCAGAACAAAGCCTGACCAAACCTGAAAATGTGGTCGCAGTTCGCATTGATCCCAAAACGGGTCTTTTGGCCAATGAAAATCAAAGCAATGCGATAGTGGAATATTTCAGGGAACAGGATGTGCCCACAGAAGAAGGGGCGCCTGTAACTGCCGGCAGCTCTTCCTCTTCATCATCGGAAGAAAGTGAGAACCTGTTTTAGCAGGAATCCACTTAAGAGAAAATCCCCTCTCCCAGGCTGGGAGAGGGTGAGGGTTGATTTTAAACCCCTCTCTCTAACTCTCTCCCTGAGGGAGAGAGGATCTTTCTTAAGTTGAATACATCTATCAAGCCTGATGGGGATCCAGGGCATCTCGTACCGCATCGGCAAATAGATTACTCGCCAGTACCAGTATAAACATAAACAGGAATGCTGCCATAATAGGCCACCATACCAGCGGCTCTCTGGCCAGCTCGAGCCTGGCTCCGTTGATCATATTTCCCCAGCTGATGGTCATTGGGGATACCCCTACCCCCACATAGGAAAGCACCGCTTCAGCCAGCACCAGAAAACTGAAATCGAGAACCAGTGAAATGAGCACAATCGGCATCATATTAGGCAATAAATGTTTCCAGATAATTCTCGAAGTTCGAGTTCCCATAACTTTAGCGGCTAATACAAAGTCGATTTCACGAAACTTCAAAGCTTCTGCACGCAGTAAACGACACAAGCTGGTCCAGCTGGTTATCCCGAGAATAAGGCATAAGGCGAATAACCTCGCATCAGCACTTTTTTCAAGCGTTGGAAATTGCTGAGGATGATTGGCAATATAAGTTTGCATCGATAATACAGAAGCCGTGATAAGAAGCACCCCGGGAATGGAGCTTAAAACAGTATAAATATACTGAATAATATCATCGACAACCCCGCCAAAATAACCTGCTGCAATGCCTAGAACAATTCCTAAAGGAAGCATGAATAATGTCGTTAAGGTTCCAATAACAAGGCCGGTGCGAATACTTTTTACGGTGTAATAGAAAATATCCTGCCCAATTTTTCCAGTGCCAAAGACGTGGAAGTAACGGGAGAGCTGAAACGCCAGAATGCCAAGAAAAATACAGATAAAAACAGTTCCCAGAGCAACTGCAAGCTGCGGGGAATATTTGAAATGCCTATGGCCTGATAAATATGCGATTAAGATAAACACTAATACCAATCCCGCTGTCCATAATATTCCATACATCCCCGCTTTAAAAAAGGTTTGAAGGATTAAGCTGTTTTTATCCTGACTGGTTTGAATTGTCGCGGGTGGATAGGAAAGGCGAGGATAAATTTGCTGAATTTTGCCGCCGAGGATAGCTGTTTCGGTGGTATAAAGCTTTAAGGCCATTGGCGCAGAATAAGTATTTTCATACACCTCATCCAAAGGGGCTAGTATGGCATCGAGCAAGGTTTTAGATTCAAGAGCAGCAGTGTCTTTACCCTCTGAAACTTCAATATGGAAGGAATCAAGAATGGCTATGCTTAAAAAAAATATGAGAATAATCCCTGAAGCGATGGCGATGGGCCGCTGAAAAAGCTTCAACAGCACCACTCGTGCTGGCTCCTTCCTTAAACTGAACAAGAGGCCGGCAAAAACAAAAACCAGCATGCCAAGAAAAAAAATATCCGTCCAAAGCATTGATTAACCCAACCTTACTCGCGGATCTGCCCAGGTGTAGGAAATATCCGTTAAAATTAAGCCAAGAATATATAAAACTGATCCGAGAAAAACCATTGCCCTCACAATCGCAAAATCCTGCTGTTGAATCGCATCAATAATATAGCTTCCAAGCCCTGGCACACCAAAAAAAGACTCAAGAACCAGACTTCCCATAAACAGCGAAGGAATCAGTACCACCACTCCTGTCAGAATAGGCAGCATAGCATTCCACAGCACATGCCTGAATAAAATGCCGGTTTCTGAAACCCCTTTGGCGCGTGCGGTTTTGACATAGTCACGATTCATTTCTTCGAGAAACAGCGTTCGATACCAGCGTGCTCCCGAACCTATTCCACTAATTACAGCCACCACCACAGGCAATATAATGAATTTGATACTTTCAAAGCCGCCGTCATAACCGGAGATGGGAACCAGTTTCAGCACTTTACCAAATAAATACTGGCCGCCAATAATATAAAACAGGCTGGATATTGACATTAAAATAATACAGAAAACCGCACCGCTGATATCGAGATAAGTCGAACGAAAAAATGCCATCGCCATTGCAAAAATAATATTCACCAACATACTGAATAAAAGAATAGGTATAGCAATCGCAAGACTTGGCCACATTCGATGCGAGATATCAAAACTGATATCGCGGCCAGCGTCCGACATACCAAAATCAAAAGCAAAAAGCTTCAGTGATTTCTGAAAAAACAGGGTTTGGCTCAGTTTCTGCATCCCGGGGGCCTGGTCATTGTAAAATAAAGGCAGATCGTAACCATGCTTTGCTTTCCAATGTACAATCGCCTCCGGCTTGACATGCTTCTGTCCTAACTGCATACGGGCCATATCGTCCGGTGAATTAATCATAAAAAAAAGTGCGAAGGTGATTAAATTGATTCCAAAAAGTATGGGCAATGCATAAGCTATTCTTTTTACGAGATAAATTAACATGAGTGCAATCTCTTTGCAGGACTTTTTTCCTTACGGTGATAGGCAAACAGCAAGGGTAAGATCAAAAGACACAGGATAAGTACTATCAGAGCGACAGGCCATAACACCGGTTGATTCCATAGGCTTCTCAATTTTTCACGCAGCTTGACATCAATACTGGCATACTTTAAATGCCCGAGGCTAATCGTATTTGGCTTTGCCAGATTAGCCCACTGCTGCGCCAGAATAAGGCTTTCCGTATTCACACCCCACACCCAGGGAGCATCTTCCCGAACTATGGCCAGCATTTTGTCAATTAGTTCCTGACGTTTTGGATCATTTGCACGATTTTTCATTTGATCAAACAATCGGTCATAGAGAGGATTATTGTAATTGGCGGCATTCTCGCCGCCATAGCTAACTTTCCCGTTGATGCCATAAAGCTGAAAAAGAAAGTTTTCCGGGTCTGGATAATCCGCATTCCATCCCCAATAAAAAATTTGCGTATTGCCCACCCGCATTTTTTCCTGAAACCGATTGTATTGGGTGGCTCGGATATTCAAATCAATGCCAATTCGGGCAAATTGTTTTCTCATCCAATCCAATTGCGCCTTGTCATCAGGGCCGCCCGTTACAGCGCTGTCGTAATGCAATATCAAGGCTTTGCCGGTTGAAGGGTCGCGCCCCCTGGGATAACCTGCTTCTGCCATAAGTTTCCGTGCTTCGTTAATATCTCGGCGCAGCATTTTATTATCAGCAGCGTCCCAGCGATACACAATAGGATTCATTCCAGCCTTGCCCTCTTTGTAGCCAAATATGCCTGGCGGTATCGGACCTTGGGCAGACTGGCCCCTGCCATTAAAAAAAATCGTAATAAACTCATCATAATTCACAGCGATAGAAATCGCCTGACGAAGTTTCCGGGCACGCTTACTGTTTCCTCCGACCACTGGATCAAGCATATTAAAG
This sequence comes from Legionella sp. 16cNR16C, assembly GCF_021297775.1. Lineage (NCBI taxonomy): Bacteria > Pseudomonadati > Pseudomonadota > Gammaproteobacteria > Legionellales > Legionellaceae > Legionella > Legionella sp. 16cNR16C. The sequence goes on along the minus strand of NZ_JAJTMX010000003.1, from coordinate 939,364 downwards.
CCTAGATAATAAATTGAAGGATCGGTTGTTTGTTGCAACTGTAAATTTCGTGCCTTCATTTCGCCACTCAAATGGGGCTCGCCTTTTGTATCCAGACGGATAGTCTGATCGAAATTCTCATTACTAATCGCAGAGGCATCATAATAGCCCTGCAAAAATTTATTCCAGCGCGGGATCGACTCTTTTTCCAAAGTAAAATAAGCCTCATCAATCAGAGGCAGTCGTTTCCCCGCATTGATGGTATATCCTTTTTTCACATCCTCCGGATCTGTAGAGTCCGGATAAAAATCCTGGCGGTAATTGGGATTTTTCAACAGAATCATTTTTCGGTTAGGATTATTTTCACTCAGCATAAAAGGCCCCGTTCCAACGGGATACCAGTCAAAGCTTAAATTTTTATCATCCATATCAGGTTGTGAATAAAACTGGTCGACTTCCCAGGGAACTGGTGCAAAAAAAGGCATTGCCAGCCAAAAAAGAAACTGTGAATAAGAACCTTTCACCAGAATTTCAAAACTGTAATCGTTCAATTTTTTGACACCACTTAGGGGATATTGTCTCAGATCCACATAATGATGCGTTCTTAGTGGAGGCAACTGATTGGCAAACTCTCTGAAACCCACGATGTGTTCGCTCATTAATTCTCTGATTGGTGAACTGACATCCGGATCAGCCAGGCGTTTGATTTGATAAATAAAATCATCAGCGACCAATTCCCGGGTTCCGGTATATGTGAAATCAGCCAGCTGATTAATATCATTGTCTTCAAGATAGTTATCCGGAAGAGGTAAATAGCGATATTTCCCCTTATTATCCATAGCAAATGCCGGGTGAGGTTGATACAGAATTCCAGGTTTGATATCAATTCTGTAAAGACTGAATGCCACGTTTTCTGAAAGAGAATCAGGCAGAGGCTGCAGTGATTTGTCGAGATATGTCACTTGCGGCATGCTCGCCGCAATTAAAGGTTCCAGTTCATAAGGCCGCTTATAATAGTCATATTGCAATAAGGGCTCATAAATTTGCATGATAAAAACATATTCATTACTGGAATATGAACGAGCCGGATCCAGTGTTTTAGGTTGCTCATTAAATGAGGAATAGTAGATTTTTTTTCCAGAATCGCTTTCAGGATAAGGATCATTTAAAACCAGACCATAGCTCGAGTTGCTGGCTAGCAGCAGCACTGCAACTCCTAATTGAATATTCCCTGTTAGTTTCAAAATGACATCCTGACTTACTGATCCAGCATTTGAAGAAACTGTTCTTCATCTAAAATCATTACTTTTAACTTAGCGGCTTTTTCTAACTTGGAGCCAGCCTCGGTACCTGCGATTAAAAAATCGGTTTTACTTGAAACACTGCCGGTTACCTTTGCACCAAGCGCTTCCAGCCTGGCTTTCGCCACATCCCTGCCCATCGTGTTCAAAGTACCTGTTAGGACCAGTGTTTTATTATAAAAAGGGTTTGTTGTGTCGATTTGTTTTTTTTCTACCTGCGGCCAGTGAACCCCATAAAGCACCAGTTTATTAATGACTTCACAATTATGATCCTGGGAGAAAAAATGAACAATATAATGCGAAGCGACAGGCCCAATGTCCTTCAGCTCCATCAACTGCTCGATACTGGCGTTTTTAAGCTCGACCAAATCCTTAAAATGATCAGCTAAAACGCCTGCGCTGACCTCTCCAACTTCACGGATCCCCAAAGCATATAAAAAGCGTTTGAAGGTTGTTTTCTTACTCTGTTCTATTGCATTCAATAAATTTTCGGCCGATTTCCTGCCCATACGCGGCAAGGCCATCAATTGATCCAGAGTTACAGCATAAAGATCCGCAACATCCTTTACTAACTGCTGATTCACTAACTGCTCAATTAATACATCACCCAATCCATCAATGGACATGGCCCGGCGTGAGGCAAAATGCCAAATCATCCCTTTCAACTGAGCCTGACAGAATAATCCTCCCATACAGCGCGCTACAGCCTCGCCTTCTTCGTGCACTACCTCCGCATCACAAACCGGACAGGTAGAAGGCAAGGTGATTTCCCTGGCGGTCTCAGGCCTTTTTTCAAGCACCACACTTACTACTTCAGGAATCACATCACCAGCCCGGCGTACCACCACAGTGTCGCCAATTAAGATCCCCTTGCGTCTGATTTCATCCATATTATGCAAGGTCGCATTGCTGACCGTGACGCCGCCTACAAAAACAGGTTTCAGACGCGCGACAGGAGTTAAAGCGCCGGTGCGGCCAACCTGAAAATCAACAGCATATATTTCTGTCATTTCTTCACTTGCAGGGTATTTATGCGCACAGGCAAAGCGCGGTGCACGTGCTACAAAACCCAGCTCATTCTGCAAAGCAATACTATCCAGCTTATAGACTACCCCATCGATTTCAAAAGGCAGACTGTCTCGCCTTTTTTGCATTTCATGGTAGTAATCGAGACACCCGCTTAACCCGCGAACCTGACGATTGTCGGCAAACACCCGAAATCCCCACTGACGAAGCCATTGCAATTGCTGAAAATGACTATCAGGCAGCTCAACACCTTCACGAGCACCAACACCATAGCAAAAAATAGCCAGAGGACGGGTAGCCGTTATCTGCGGGTTAAGCTGTCTTAAGCTTCCCGCAGCCGCATTGCGAGGATTCACATAGGTTTTCTCACCGCGCTCAATTGCCCGCTGGTTTAAGGCTTCAAATCCGGCTTTTGGCATATACACTTCGCCACGAATCTCGATTAAGGAAGGTGGAGTGTCAAGCATCAGTTTTAAAGGAACCGCGGCAATTGTTTTAATGTTAGCAGTAATATTTTCCCCAACGCTTCCATCCCCACGGGTGGCAGCCGTTACCAGGATGCCGTTTTCATAAGTAAGACTAACCGCCAGACCATCCAGCTTGGGCTCGCAGCTAAATAATAACTCGTTGTCTGCAGCGTCAAGTCTATCCGCCACCCGCTTGATAAAAGCCTGCAGCTCTTCAGGACTGAACACATTGGAAAGTGATAACATGGGCTGGCGGTGTCTCACCGGCTCAAAGACATGCGCAGCACTTCCTGAGACTCTTTGTGTGGGAGAATCCACCGTCATTAGTTCCGGGTATTCTCTTTCAAGAGCCTGCAAATCTCGAAAACAGCGATCGTATTCAACATCAGGAACGCTGGGATTATCCAGAACGTAATACTGATAATCATACAATCTGATTGTTTCACGCAATGACTCAAGTCTTTTTCTGACTGCTTCGAGACTCATTTCTAACCCTGGATAATGCAATAATTTTGTGATTAATCATAATCAAAACCGCGGGATTATTATAGCCGGCAGGATTTTATTTTTTTAAAGACCCGCTTGTCGTTCTCTCATAACCTGTGATATAGATACTGCTAGACTTTTAAACAGGACTTAAAAGAAATGGACTTTTCCCGCTTAATACTTAGTCTTTTTTTGATTATTGTTTCAACGATAACATATTCTTCAACGGCCGCAGACAATCTGGGTATTATTTTCATTCATGGTACCAATGATCACCGCGATGACGCTGATGGCGGTTACTGGAAAAAGGATTTTATCAGCCAGATGAGCCAAAGTCTGCCTAAACCTGGCAATGCTCTGGTTATAGCCTGTGACTACAGTAAATACATGTGGGAAGAAGAGGCCTCTGGCTGCACAGCCGATCAGATTCTGGATTTTGTAACAAATAAGAATATTGACAAGCTGGTGGTATATACTCATTCCAATGGTGCAAACGTCATGCGCTGGATCTTGTCGCACCCCACCTATGACGAGCGATTCTTCAAATTAGGTAAAATCATTCGCCGGGTCGTCGCACTGGCCCCTTCAAGCGGCGGAACTCCGCTTGCTGATGAAGTGATCAGCGGAAATATTTTTACAGAATCAGTGGGATGGCTGCTTGGCTATCGAAATAATTCCGTTAAACAACAGCGTGTCGGTGATATGGCCCTGTTTAATAATGAACTTCTCCTGGGAAGCGCCGGCCGAAGCAACCTGCCCGTACCGTTCAGAGTTGTAGTAGGTACAGATGTCACCGCATCTCCTTTTTCCAGCGCAAGCTATTGTAATGGCTATTTGCTTAGCACCGGTTTAAAGCTAACCAAACTATACCTGGAACGATGCTCCGATGGTTTTCTTAATTGCAGCTCACAGGTCATTGCCGGAACCCTTTGGTTTTTTGATACAGAGAAAACAATCGATAAGACGCCTTTAAGTCATAGCCAAAGCAGACACAGTTGTTTCGGTCTGGAACAAATTCTCATTACCGATCTGGCGCAACAAGGAGTATAGCCATGAGAGCAAAATACAGTATTCTTCTGGCGCTTGGCGCCTCACAGGCTATAGCAGCTACATTTCCGGAACAGGCCGTTCACACTTATCCCTGTGAGAATTGCGCCTCATTGCCTCGTGCAGCCCTTAGCACTCACTGGCCATTTACCGATAGCCGCCTGCTGAAAAAAACAAGCCCTCTGCGCGAACAGCAGACAAAGTCTTACCACATCAAGGTGAGTTTTGCGCAGTTGCAGAAAGGGATCCAGCTGCCAACAAAGGCAGCCGGTGCGATTCTTAGAATAAACCCTGTTCAAAAAAAATCCTCCGCTCTTCCTGAAATGCCGCAGTTATTGATTCAAAAAGACAATATTCAATACACATTGAAAGAGGCGGCTGAGCTGATGGCGAAAGATGAGGCCCTTATCGATACCCCCTTTCCCAGGAATGGAGTGGTGATGCAACTTAGCTCCTCACTGGGCAGCGGCATGTTTTTGCTGACAGCCGCATCAGGAAATAATTCCCCTGCAGATGAATTTATTATTTATGTGAACGATATAGGCTCCAGTGCCTATTTCAGTGTAGGCACGGATAAAAGCAGCTATCGCTATGGAGACATGCTGATTGCCACCATTCGTACAACTGACTATAACGCAGATCGGATTGAAGCAACCCTGTTTAGTCCTGGCGGTACCCAATACGCCCTTACCCTTAAAGAAATCAGTGAAGGGGTTTACCAGGGAAAAACCCGGTTAACAGAAGAGATCAATTCTCTGGGTGAAAATTGGTATGTGGAAGCCGAGGAGTGCATTCTTTTAGGTAGTCAGGAGCTTAAGTACCAGGCTCACACTGCATTCTCCTATTCACTGCCCTCAGCGGCCCTGCTTGAGATAAAGCCATCCGGCAAACAGGCATTTGAATATAGCGCCAAATTAAATGTAGCCATGTCAAGCCGTTATGCCTTACAGGCAGTCTTGTTGGCCACAGATAAACAAGGCCATAAGATTCCAGTGGAAACAGCACAATCTGCAAACTGGCTGGACGCTGGAAAAACAAGCTTAACGCTTAGTTTTTCTCCTGATTTGGCCAACCGTTATAGCGGACCTTTTTATTTAACCGCTATTCAATTGATTGACTATGGTCAAATCAAGTCAGTTTTTGAGTACAATAACCCTATTCTCATTTCTTAAAATTTATTTAATGCCTGATTTATCCTATCTTTTTTCGCTGCAGGGGTTGGTTTACACCAACCTGCTGCAGTTGCTGTTTCTCTTTCTGCTGATTGCACAACGGCGAAAATTACAGAGAAGCGCCTCTTTGGAAATCACTGAGTTAAGAGAGCTGTTTATAGAGCAGATTCATCAGTTGGAAATGGTGATCAGTGAAAATGCTTCAAACAGCCAGCAACGCCTTTATGAACTGATCATCCAAAACCAGTTAAGTGGTCAGGAGCTGATTACTAAAAATATACAACAGCAAATGACGGATATCAGAGAGCAAATCAACTTCAGTTTTAAACAGCACGCTAATGGGCTCACCTCTCATCTCCACTCTTTGACAGAGGAAATTCGCAATCACCTGCAACAACTTACTCAACAAGTCAATCATAAGCTGGCCGAAGGCTTTGAAAAAACCTCCAGCACCTTTACAGATGTGGTCAGGCGCCTGACTATTATTGATGAAGCACAGAAAAAAATAACCGAGCTTTCCACTCATGTCGTCAGCCTTCAGGATGTACTGCAGGATAAACGCTCAAGAGGCGCCTTTGGTGAAGTCCAGTTAAATGCCCTGATCGCCAATATGCTTCCATCCACCCACTATCAAATGCAATACACCTTAAGTAATCAAAAACGTGCTGATTGTATACTTTTTCTCCCCGAACCTACTGGACAAGTGGTCATCGATGCTAAATTTCCGCTGGAAACCTATCAAAAACTGATTAACAGCAACTGCTCATTGACAGATAAAAAAATACTACAGCAGCAATTTCGTCAGGATGTCAGCAAACATATTAAAGATATTGCGGAAAAGTATATTATTGCAGGTGAAACCAGCGATGGTGCGATGATGTTTATACCGGCTGAAGCTATCTTCGCTGAAATTCATGCCAATTACCCGGAGGTGGTTGCCTTATCACAACGACTCAAAGTGTGGCTGGTTTCCCCTTCTACACTGATGGCTGTTTTGACTACGGCGAAGGCGGTACTTAAAGATGACGCCACTCGCAAACAGGTTCATATTATTCAAAAACATTTACATGCTCTGGCGGATGACTTCCAGCGCTTTGAAAAAAGGATGGATAAATTGTCGAAGCATATCGATCAGGCGCATCAGGATGTCGACGAAGTCTCGACTTCAGCGAGAAAAATCACTCAGCGTTTCCAGCGCATTGAATCGGTTGATTTGCTGATCTCCGAGGAATCAACGGAATAAACGATTGAGTTCAAAGAACTTCTTTTCAAACCCGCAATTTGATATGCTGACTTAATCAGCTCTGAGGGAACTACTCATGTATAATGTTTCGCGTCTCGTCCTGTTTACATTTCTGTTATTCAGTCTGTCTCTGGCACATGCCGGACGCTGTTTAGGAAACACTTCCACAGCCTGTCCAACTTGCTGTGATCAGTGCTGTGGCAATATGGGCGGTATTTCATATTGCGACTCATCGGCTGGACGCTTTGTATGTAACAACGGCTACTATTCCGCCTGTTATTGTACTCGTCATGCGATTATGGATCTGCAGAAAATCCAGGGTTGCTGCCTTTGGCAGGGAGGCGTTTTAAAAGTGGACGACATCACTGGCGCGGTAATTTGCAATAGCGGCCAGGTTTCAGAATCATGCAGCCTTGATATTACTCAGAATATAGTAACCTGGTAATCCAGTTCTAATTTACAGAGTTTGCTCGGTGCTGATAACCGAGCATTCTGTCATAAAAAAAAATAACTATTCACCACGTTCACCGAAAAGCCATATTTGGTGTATCTTGGGAGATCTCGATTCAAAAAACTGCTCACATACTGATGTATGCTGCGCTTTTTTTGAATCGAGATCTCCCAACCTGCACTCAAATCTGTCTTTTCCCCTAAAGGATTCAAAATGTGCTGAATCGATACAAAAAATCTATTACTGGACAACTTTCCCTGCAACAATCATAATTAAGGTTTTGCTCAGCAAAAATCAATGACGACTCCTCTGATAGAAATTAAAAACGTTTTTAAATCCTATGGCCAGAATGAAATTCTGACCGATATTTCCCTATCTGTCCTTGATGGCGAGTTTTTAACATTACTCGGCCCCTCGGGTTGCGGAAAGACGACGCTGCTTCGTCTGATTTCCGGTTTTGAACAGCCCACGAAGGGGGAAATTTATATTAACGGTATCTGCGTAAATAATTTGCCTCCGCAAAAACGCGATGTGCATACAGTATTTCAAAGCTATGCATTATTCCCCCATCTGACTGTATTTGAAAATGTGGCTTTTGCACTGCGCTGCCGCAAAATCAGAGAAGAAGAGATTCGGGAGCGGGTATTGGATGCATTACGGCTTGTGCAGCTGGAACCCTTCGCCGAGCGTAATATCAAGCAGTTGAGCGGGGGCCAGCAACAGCGGGTTGCCATTGCCAGAGCAATAATTAACCGCCCGCAGGTTTTGCTGCTCGACGAGCCGCTAAGCTCATTGGATTATCGTCTGAGAAAGGCCATGCAATCTGAATTAAAGCAGCTACAGCAAAAATTAAATATGACCTTTATTTTTGTCACCCATGATCAGGAAGAAGCGTTGTCAATGTCTGATCGAATCGTCATTTTTAATCACGGCCAGATTGAGCAGATTGGCACTCCACGTGAAGTCTATGAAACTCCGGTGAATTTGCATGTGGCCAGTTTTATCGGCGAAGCCAATATCTTTCAGACCACAATCAAGGAAGTCAGTGAACAGAATCTGACTGTTGAGATTGAGGGGGTGGAGCTCACCTGCAAAAACACCTCCAATTTCAAACCTGGAGAGAAGGTTCATCTGATTGTACGGCCTGAAGATATTCGTGTGTGGGATTTGCACGAGGTAAAAGACAGCCACGATATGCTGCCGGGACAAATTAATGAAATTGTTTATAAAGGCTCGACCGTTGATTTAAAAGTAAGCCTTGACTCAGGAAAAATAATTAATGCCTCTGAATTTTTTGATGAGGATGACGACAAGCTGGAATACAATGCGAATGAAACAGTCTGGGTAGAATGGTTATCAGGATGGGAGGTGCTTTTACGCGATGAAAGCTAAGGCATTCTCACTTTATTTTCTTTACAGCTGGCTGATTATCTTCAGTTTCCTGCCGCTTTGCTTTGTGCTGATAACCAGTTTTCTCTCCAGGGATCCCGTGAATCTGATGGCCCTGCCCTTTACGCTTGAAAATTATTCAGCTCTGTTAAACTGGGTATTTACAAAAATCTTCTTTCGCTCATTGCTGATTGCGGCGATTACAACTTTCTTATGTCTCTTGATTGCCTATCCATTTAGTTATCTGCTAGTGAAATCCCGTCATCAATCCATTTTGATTCTCTTGATTATCATACCCTTTTGGACCAGCTCTCTGGTACGGACCTATTCACTCATCGCTATGCTGAAATATAAAGGGATTATAAACGCTGTACTTTTAAAGCTTCATATCATTCATGAACCTTTATCGCTGCTTTACTCCAATTTTGCGGTCATTATCGGCCTTGTTTATAATCTTTTTCCATTTATGGTATTGCCAATTTTCAATAATATGGAACGTTTTGATTTTCGCTTAATTGAGGCGGCCAGAGATTTGGGGGCAAGTAAATGGGCGATATTCAATCGAGTTTTTCTGCCCAACACAGCCCCGGGTATCATTGCAGGCTCTCTTTTAGTCATGCTTCCGGCTATGACCCTGTTTTATATTCCTAACGTATTGGGAGGGGCGCGTTCCATTCTTCTTGGTAATTTAATTCAGAATCAGTTTTTAGTTCTTGAGAATTGGCCACAGGGCTCAGCGACCAGTATTGTGCTTACTTTACTATTGCTTTTAATTCTTATGTTTTATCGACGTCAGAATACTGAGGTGAGCGCATGAAACAGTTCGCCCAGCGTTTTTTTCTTTTCTTTGTTTACACTCTCCTATATTTTCCTATTCTCATTCTGGTGCTTTACTCAGTGAATAATGCCAAGTTTTCCCTGCAATGGCATGGTTTTTCAATAAAGTGGTACACTGAACTTTTCCATGATCGCGGATTGTGGGCCGCATTTAGCAACTCATTAATATTAGGAGTCAGTTCGGCATTAATCGCTACGGTTATGGGTTTATTAACTGCGGTACACCTCTTTCTCTTCAAAACCAGACATCGACAAGTTCTGGCTGTAATGCTTTTATTGCTGGTGATTATTCCTGATTTGGTCTTAGGCGTTTCATTGTTGATATTCTTTAATATCACCGGACTGCCCCTTGGATTTTTTAGTCTCCTGATTGCACACATTACCTTTTGTCTGCCTTTTGTTATTTTAACGATTAATGCACGCATCAATACCCTAAATCCCAATATTTATTTCAGTGCGCTGGACTTGGGGGCTAGCCGTTTTACCGCATTAAGAAAAATCTTGCTGCCCCTGCTTTGGCCTGCCGTTCTTAGCGCCTTTCTGCTTTGCTTTACCCTGTCTCTCGATGATGTGATTATCAGTTATTTTGTGGCCGGGCCTGATTTCAATATTCTTCCTCTGACCATCTATTCGCTCGTTCGCGCAGGGGTTACTCCTGAGCTCAATGCGCTTTGTTCTATCACATTTGGCTTCTCGATGATTCTGGTCATTATTTCTCATTTATTATCCAGGCGTTCACTATGAAAAGGCTGATGCTTGTATTCTGGTTTGTATTCTATTCAGTAACCGGGTTTTCTGCTGTAGTGAATGTCTATGTCTGGGGCGGTGAAATTCCCAAATCAGTTGTTCAGCAATTTGAAAATGAAACAGGGATTAAGGTGAATTTTTCCACCTATGACAGCAATGAAACCATGTATGCCAAATTAAAGGCAAGCAGCAGAACCATTTATGATGTGATTCTGCCTTCAGGCTATTTTGTTGAACGAATGAAAAAACAGAATATGCTTCATCCTATTGATCCGCAAAAATTACCTAATCTTAAAAATCTTGATCCTGTTTTTACCAATAATGCCTTCGATCCGGGTAATCAATTCAGCGTACCCATGATTTGGGGATTAACCGGCATTTTTTACGATCAGAACAAAATAAAGAATCCCCCCCTAAGCTGGGCAGAACTTTGGGGGAAACAGTGGAAAAACCAGTTAATGCTTCTTGATGATTCTCGGGAAGTATTCGCGATTGCCCTGATGAGTCTCGGCTTTGATCCCAATGATACGGATGTAAAACATATTCAGTTAGCTTATGAACATCTTTTAAAGCTGGTTCCCAATATCAAACTCTTTGCCAGCGACAGTATTCAGGCCATCATGATTGATGAAGATGCCTCGCTCGGTAGCGCCTGGAATGGTGATGCATTTAAGGCGCAGGCGGAAAATACAAACATCCGTTTTAACTTTCCGCGGGATGGTTTTGTGATTTGGGTAGACTGTCTGGCAATGCCGCTCAACCCACCCCACCCCGAAGAAGCCTATGCCTTTATCAACTTCATTCTACGCCCCGACGTTGCCAGTCAGATTGCATTAAAAGAAGGCCATGCCATCACCAATTTGTCAGGACGAAAATTACTGCCTCCCTCACTTCAGGAAAACACGCTGATTTACCCGCCGGCGGAGGTTTTGAAGCAAGGACATTTTCAAAGAGATGTGGGAGAAGATACCTTGTTAATATATAACCAGTACTGGGAACAGCTTAAGCTGGCGTTTTAGTGACAGCTGGAAGATGGATTAACATCAACCCTCTCCCTAGCCCTCTCCCAGCTTGGGAGAGGGGATTTTTTTCTTAACCCTCACCTTAAACCCTTTGGGGGGAGAGGGTTAATTAACGCCCTGACCCAGCCTTAAGTCCTCTCGCCCCTTTGGGGAGAGAGCTAGAGAGAGGGGTTAGAAGCACCTACTTCTCACTCCGTATTTTTACTTTCCGGCAGTTTATGCAATTGCCTGTCGGGATAAATCTGCTTCACCCCTCTGTAAAAGGTTCCCTGAGCGCTGAAAGCTGCCATTAGGACGCCAGCCTTACCATCTAATATTCCGCGCTGCAAAATCAGACAGCGGAAAAACATCCAGCCGGTACTCATCATTACCGACAGAAACGAAGGCGCTTTACCTTGTTTAATGCGAACTCTTGCGCTGTAAGACGAATAACGATTAATTTTAGCGAGGGCGTGCGTCACATCGAGAAAGGAATGATGCATAATCGGGTTAGAGATCTTACCTATAACACGGTTATCGGGAAGAATGATTTTCTCATGAACTATATCATCACTGTATCGAGCTCCGTCTCGCTTAAACAAGCGAATATGGCGCTTGGGGCTGGCAGAATAGCGTAATACTTTTCCATAAAAATTCATGCGAATAGGAACACGGAAAGCCTGGGCTTTTCCCGACTGCATGGCAGACTCGATTTCTGATTTTAAATCGTCACTAACCGACTCGTCCGCATCCAGATTTAATACCCAATCCCCTGAGGCCAATGCCAGCGCACGCTGCTTCTGAATACCATAGCCCTGCCAATCATCGCTAATATACACATGCTCTGTGTATTCCTGAGCAATTGAAACCGTTTTATCGGTACTCCCGGAATCGAGTACAATAATCTCATCGGCCCAATCAATCGAGTCTAGACATCTTTTTATATTCGCTTCTTCATTTTTGGTAATAATAATAACACTGAGCATTAAATCGACCCGACAGTTAACTTGGCCTTATTTTAGCGAGAATGCCTGAGCTTGTAACTAAGAAGAGATATTTTAAAGAAGTAAATTGAGAGTGTTCGCCAGCATTCGGAGATCTCTCACTGCGTTCGAGATGACATGAGATGGCATGACACAGTTTTGATAGCGAGCGGGCTTATGTTTGACATAAGTAAAATTATTCATCATGACATTTACGAAAGTTTCTTATGATTTCATTGGTGGAGTTATTAACAATATGCCCGTGATAATCACCCGTTTTGCCTTGCACCTGAGTTAGCATCCAAATGAACAGTTGCTCAAGATCATCGCTTGTATTATTTTGAACTTCTTGTGCTCCGACGTAAATCTTAGCCGTATATATAAACATAACAATTCCCCATTCACAATAATGAGCAGCAATTAAACACAATGAAGTTCACGCGATGTAAAACCTTTCGGTTTACTACGGGAATTGCAAAGCAGATTTTACATCCTGATGAATTAAGTATGGCACAGTTTTGAAAATCACAAGCTGTTGTACCACGTTTGCAGCATTTATTTTTTCCTCTTTCCCAGGGCGGTAAAAGAGCATAATATAGTAGATTGTCTATTCAAACCTAGACCTTATTAGGAGTAAAATGAAAAGGATTTGTATTGCGGGTTTATTATTGCTGTTAAATTTCACTACTGCACATGCCTATGATGAACCTTATGTTAACCTGGGATTTACAAGCTTCTTCGATGGCGGGCCTCCTGCTGGACCAGGAGTGTATTTTCAGGATTATTTCCAATATTTCACTACCGATCAGCTAAAAGATAAAAATGGCGATCGTCTGCCTCTGCCAAAAACAGATGTCGATGTCACTGTCAATATTACACAATTGATTTATCTCTCGAAAATTAGAGTTCTTGGCGCCAGCCTGGGAATGTCTGCTTTGCTCCCCTGGGTAGTCAACACCAGTGTGGATGATGGCTTGAGCAACACAGCCCTATATGGTCAGGTGGGACAAGGGGATTTATTCATTGGCCCCGCTCTGCAGTTTGACCCGGTAATGCGAAAAGATGGACAAGGCCCTCTGTGGGTCCATCGTCTGGATCTGGATATTGTCGTACCCACAGGCGAGTATAACCGCAACTATGCAATTAACCCGGGGAGCAATTTCTGGTCAATTAACCCTTACTGGGCAGGAACATTCTGGTTTACCCCCAAAATAGCTGCCTCATTTCGTCTCCATTATTTATGGAACGCTAAAAATCATGATCCCAATGTTGCCTTTGGCCCATACGCAAGAACCACACAAGCAGGTCAGGCGGTTTACGCCAATTTTGCTGGCAGCTATCAGTTCACAGACAAATTCTTCGCAGGTATCAATGGTTACTGGTTCAACCAGTTCACCGATACCAAAGTGAACGGAGCGGACATACAGGGAAGGCGTGAAAAACTCTGGTCCATTGGGCCTGGTTTATTATATAACATCACAAAAAACCATTTTCTCTTCCTTAACTATTATGCAGAACAGGATGCAAGGAACAGAGCACAGGCCAAAGTGGGCGTAGTCCGGTTTGTGATTCATTTTTAGTATCGTAACCAACCGTCTTTGCGAACAAAGTGAAGAGATCCGATCTGGATTGCTTCGCCAAGGCTCGCAAAGACGTTTTTTTGTACCCTAGCCTGTCCTGATGCCAGCTTAACTTCTTTGACTGGGAGAGCCGATTGGAAGGGTTAATGCTGGGCCGTCCCTGCTTTCCGTTTCTGCGGATAGCCTCTCTGCAGGATGAAACAGAGAGGAAAACGCCGCCAGTACAGGTTGAACGGTCTGATTTGCTTCCAGCTGGGTGAATAAATCAATCCCATCTTCAAACTGATTCGCTTTTGCGATATCCAGTGCAGTCTGCCCCTCTTTGTTTTTTATGCCGGCAAACACTTGTATTGTAGCGCCATCCTTAAGTCTTAGTTGAAGCTCAAGTACCATAGAGATCAGATCCGTTCGCTGCGTAGCCGCAGCCCAGTGCAGAAAACTATTCGATTGCAAATCCTGTTGCCTAATTAAATTGTAAAAAATATGCGCAGGCAACCTTGAAAGCAGATAACGACCCTGCGGACGATTGAATAAATGAAGTAATAGAGAATCAGACTCCGTCAATCCATCCCAGCTTTTTCTTGTTATATCATGATAGAAACTTAATCCGATAGCATCTTCCAGATCTGATTTTATAGTATTGGATATAGCCAGATTCTTGAAAATTAATACCAGAAACTCAAGACCTTCTTCTGTACGAGCCAGCTTTTCAAAGCAGGATTTACCAGTTTCTTCAAAGGGCTTGAACAACTCTTTTAAAGAAAAACTGAAATTGACCAGCTCAGGATTCTCTGCCAAATAATTTTCAAGACAACGCCAGAGGTTTTCCTCCTCTCCGGTTTTAAGATTCTTTTCATATAAATACTTAAGCAGGGAAGGCATGTCTTTCAAGGGGCTCGCTAGAAACGAGTACAATAAACTCGGAACTGTGCCTATCATCAATAGATCAAAATTAGCATAGACTTCTTCTGAGTGCAGTGTAGTAGTCAATAAGTCAAGGAGAGCACTCATTTTTGCCTTGTTACAGAGTTCATTGAGCGCGTCCTGTTTTGCAACGACACGTTGCTCCTTTGTTTTCAATTGAAGCAGGATTTTCCTTTCTTTGCTCTTTTGCATTTGCAATTTGGCCGATGCTATTTTATTTCGTATCGTGGCAACCTCCTGGTTCAACTCATTAATTTCATTTCTCAGTTTCCTAGCGTCAGGAAGAAGAAAAGCCCCTCTTGTTACAACAACGTCTTTCATCCTTTTCATAAGAGACTCCTCGCTATTATCTGCTTCATGTGAGGTGGAGGTAGCCTTTTTAACGGAAGATCTTACATAAAGAGCAGGGTCAAGCGCTTTGATTACATTACTCAGATTATTATTTTGAGCCAACTCGAGAGGCGTAAGCCCATCCTTATTTTTTATGCTCCATACATCGCATTCAGGCTTTAAAAGACCATCACGCAATACGCTATCCCTTGCAGCCATGATTAAAACAATCACATTGATGCGCTGGTTTCTGACCGCCCAATGCAAAAGTGTCTCATTTGCCTTGTCTTTCCAGACTAAGCCTGAAAACAATTGGCTGGTGAAAAGAAGCTTAAATATCTGGCGGCCTGTTGGACTGTTTAGCAGGAACATTAACAAATTGTTCTCATCGCCGAGCTTATCCCACTCAGTGTTTGAGGTCGCACCAAAAAAAATAACCGACAATACAAGGAAAGGGCCTTTATCGAGCATTTCAGGAACTGGGAGAGATTCCAGGACCTCTTTCAAAAAATCGAGACCATGCTGTTTCCGGCATAGAATTTCAAAATAGCTTTTTCCACTCGCAGGTTCTTTTTTGATTAATTCATTTAATGAAAAATAGAATTCGGTCATCTCGGGGTTTTTAGTAAAAGAACGTTTAAGCGCCATCCATTTATCATTATCGGATTTTAACCTGCTTAGGAAACATTCATAACCCGCATTCCTGATAAGCAATAGAAATTCAAGAATTATCTCTGGCTGTGGTTTCTCTACGCCTAGACGATCAAGCCAGTCGTCAGAAAAAACCTCAAACCATTTATTCAAATCTGACTGAGTTGTCTCGTCCTTTGTTGCAGATGTAGCTGACGGCAACGGCGCTTCCTCAGCAAACAAGGCCATAGGCTTGGTATCCTTGCTTTCAAATAAACTCATCAACTTAGTCTGCTCATTGATGGAAAGATCGGTTTTAATTGTATCTATCAGCCTGGATACGCCTAAATTACCACCAGTGCTGATCGGCAACTTCTCTTGACTTTTCTGGTTACTGTTAAAAAAATTCGGCAACAGACCTGCCAAACCACCCGAAACATTATTTCTTGAGAGACTGGCGGTAGTTGTGGCTGCCGGAGGTTTCCCTCCAGCGGGGTTCATACGCTGTCTGCCTCGTCTTCCTTTATTAGAATTTCGTTTTCCTCTTACGGTATTTAAATCAGGCGCTGTGTCCTCCTTTTCATTGGCAGAAGAAGCAGCTTCCAGTAGCTTTTCTGGCTCTTGATTAGGAGCTGTTTCACTTGGCTTAACTGGCTCTTCTATCTTAATTAGCTCATTGGCCAACAGGAAGCTTGTATAATCAGCATAAGGCAGCTTCCCCTTTAGCCAGCGATTAAAAGCATTCTCTGCCATGTCTTTCTTGCCATTCCGATACAACCTGCAGGTTTCGGCCTGCCATCCCGCGAGAGATTCTTCCTTGGTTTGCTCAAGAATCACCTCGTTTAAGAAGGCCGTGTCCGGAGTTGTTATTCCTTTCTCCAGCTCATTGCAAAGCCTGGTTAAGGGATGGTCATCACCCTGGTCAATAAACAGGCGTTTGGTGGCACGCGTACTGCTGGTAAAAAATTTATTTAAGGGCGGACCAAAACGGCTATTGCCGCAACCGCGTTTGACTAGATTAGTTGGTACTTTGCCATCCGTCCATTCACGGCTCGCTTCACGGCAAAGTGGATCATCCAGCATCCGATACAGGATCACATTCTCATACTCCAGACCTTTGATCTGCTCAGGAGTAAATATCATTACCGCCTCGGGGTATTTTTCCCGGGCTTCCTTCACATACTGAGGCAGGGTGATAATGGCAAAATTACTTTGCTTAGCCATCTCCCTTAACTTGGCCAGTTCTTTTTCATCCTGCGTTAACCAATGGACCATGCCTGGCGTATTCGCCTGTTCAGGAGACATCTTTATTTCAGGCTTTTCCAGTTTGTCTGAACTGCCGCCCACCACTCTGTTTTTTATACTAATCACTGTGTTCGCGAAATGCACCACATCGGCAGGGCAACGGTAAGAATGCGGCAATTCAATATACTCAAGCTTTAACTCTATGCGGTTCATCATTTCAAAAATAAATGGACGCTTGGATTTACTATCAAAAAGACTTTGATGCGAATCCATGCAAAAGCAAATCTGCCCATTTTTAGCAAGATTCAGCAGGTTTACCAGTTCCTGTCCCGATAGATCCTGGGCCTCATCGCTCAGAACCAGGTCATATTTGCCCTGCTGTTTCAGATCAAGAAAGTCGATAGCCACCTTGTGCTGATTATCCAGATAGGCCAGATAGGACTGATACGCCCTTAAGATCCATTGCTTATCCTCTTTATTGGGGTACAGGCTTTGTTTTTCCCCGAGCTCCAGGTATTCACTTGGGTAATAACCCGATCGCAGTCGAAACTCTTCATAAATCTGAGCTGCATCCTCTAAAAGACCAGTTTTTCGGTACTTCTTTAACCACAACTCAAAATCAGCCTTCTGAGCAAGCTCTTTCCCAACAAAGGCTTGTCCTTGCTGTTCGCGGGCTACCGTTTCATAGGTTTTAAACTCAACTCGATTTTTCAGATCCTCAGGAAGTAACAGCGCATCCCAGATCGCTTGCATCGCCTCGATTAATTCAGGGGATTTGGTCACATAGAGAATGTGCGTCTCAGGATTATCCGACAGGCGGCTTAGCAACTCTGTAATCAGCGATATCGCCACACAGGATTTTCCAGAGCCAGGCGCTCCACTGATCAAGGCAGGAAGCCTTGTCTCCAATACCGACTCCTGCTGGCTGTTCAAGCGAATGAAATTCTGGTTGTAATAATCCAGCGTAACCACCGGATGGGGCGGTACAATTGCCTCCCCGGCTGCCTGACGGGCAGCAGCGGCACGCTCCTCTGCCATTTGTTCGCGGATACGCTGGATTATCGAGGGACCATACTTAGCGCGATACTTTTCGACCCCGTGCTTATCTGAGTAAAGAGGGGATTTGTTATAATCATGATTTTCTGCAATGTCCGCTATCACGGCAGTCCATTCGCCGTCCACTTCAAAATCAATAATAAGTGCTCGATCAGCTCCGGTTATACGACCGCTCGCCAACTCATCGAGTAATAATTTCTCACCAAATAATTTCTCATAGCCGGCTGAGGAGGGACTATTCAGCAGCTTTCGCGCCAGGTTCTTCACTAGCTTAGGACCCTTTGTATATTTGGCTAATGCAGCCCTGTCTATAAATACACGTTTCCAACGAACCGTACGATTTTCTTTCTTCTCTTGCATGAATCACCAAAAACAAACAACCGACAAAATGATGAACTATTATACAGTGAGAATAATATGAAATCAAAACTATGACATACCCTGTCATCTCGAACGCAGTGAGAGATCTCCCAAATCCTGGTTGGTGCCAGCATCCGGAGATCTCTCACTGCGTTCGAGATGATGGTGTCTCCCTGTGAGTAAAAATGGCTGGATTAATAAAAATAATTCCTTTTTTTCAGAGCGTCTTAATTTTCTCATAAGAATAATTTAATAAAATTGCATTTTCTGTACAATATAAACCCATATTGATATGATTATTACAAATGCATGCATTCTTGTTAAAAAGATTATCCACTCAAATCTTTCACTGGAAGAAATAACGGAAAGGCTAGGTGACATTTTCACAGCCGAAGAAATTACTCAGTTATATCGAGCCATTACAAATAATGATGACTTGTTGTTAAGAAAAGCACTGCAGAACTCTATAGATAATGCTTCTCTCTCTCAACCAGGGTACAGGAAAAATTTTTACGCCAAAGCGATAAGTTATGATCCGTATGCATTAACCTACGTTGAGGAAATTTATTCTGATGATAGGCTGTTCTATATTAAAGCGGTTGCCGCCGATGGTTTCCTGCTGGAGCATGTGCCAAAAGAAGTTGAAGACTATGTTTCAATTTGCTTTCAAGCAATACAGAAAAATCCGGAAAGCGTCCAATTTGTACCCAGATCCTTGCCAGAAGACATTAAAAAAGCGCTCTACCTTGCTGCCGTTTCAATCAATGGGTTGGCCCTGGAATATATTTTTGAAGCGCAGGACAATTATGATGTGTGTAAAACGGCCATCAATCAAAACATCTATGCAATGGAATTTGTCGATGAAACGATTCGCAAATTACTATGCACCCAGAACCGACGTGTCTATCTCGAAAGAAATTACATGTCTCACCAGTATTTTCCTGGAGATAAAGCCAGTTTTGTCAAAGAATTTCTAAAGCAAATACAGCATGTCATTTTGATTAATAAGCAAGATCTCTATGATCAGGAACTCGTGGATGTAATGGAGGTTTATAAACGTAAACAGTCACGTGAGGAACGAGTCACCTGTGTGACTACTGATCACCTGGATCATCTGATGAAGGATTTACAGTCGCTTGATCTGAAAGGCATTCACCTGATGATTCTTGGACATGCTAACTCCTTTGTTAAGAAAATCGCGGGCCTGGATGCCAGTCAAATCACCGAAATAGTGGAAAAATATTCTTGTCTTACCAAGGTCACTTTATTTGGCTGTAAAAGCGCTCAAATCGAGAAGCTGGAAGAGGAAAAAGCCATTATTCAAAAAGCCAAAGCCGAAAAAAAGCCACAAACTACTCCCGCTTGCGGATTAATCGCTGCCATATCCAAATCAGCTTCTGCAGAAAATTATGCCAAACTTTTACGTGCATCAGGGCTTGATGAAACTTATGTTATTGTTCAGCACCAGACGAATGAAGGGTATCAATATAAATTGCTCTACCTGTCAAAAAGCAATATCGACACAGGGAATGCTCAGACATCTGCATTTCTATCGAAGGATAACGTTACTCTTTTGCAAAATCAGTTTACGCGCAAAAATGATTTAAATACAGCCTTTGGAAAAGGCTTGAATATAGCGACATTGAAAAATAAAAAGAACCCGCTTAGAGTGGCTGAACTTGAACTGCTAGAGGAATTATCAGGCCGGAGCCCCTTTAGTAAATCTCATGCAAATTATAAAGTGCACAAAAACAATCTGCCCTTCCTTCGTGGATTCACCATTACAGAAACAGAAGCATTTTTCAAGCTACGAACTTCATTGTTGAAGGAAGTTATGGAGAGCATTAAAGCAAATCCGCACATAACACGCGCGGTAGTGATTAAAGGATATTGTGAATTAATCCATGTCGACAAAAAAGAATCTCGCTTTCATGTTTTGCCCAATATGAGTTATACCCATAACTTTTACAAATTACGTCTCTTTAGCAATGCTGCTGTGGATAATATGGACAGAAAATCTTTAGCGATGGAGCGTAAGAGAATGATGGATGCAATTTACAGTGGGAATACTGAGGGTGAAAGTTTAGCCAAATCAGTTGAAATCTACCTGAATGTAAACTCAACGAATAATGACACTACCTTGGTAACCGGATCAACCATTGTAGCCTAGAATGAAAAATCCCGCCTAAGCGGGATTTTCTAGAATCTGACTATCAACTGGCTAGAAAACGCCTTCACGGTAATCATGGCTTTCAAAGTGCAGCTTGCCTTCTTTGACTTTCAGAATCACATGACCGCCATTTGTTAATTTACCAAACAGTAACTCATCAGCTAAAGGCTTCTTGACATTTTCCTGAATTAAACGGGCCATTGGTCTTGCCCCCATTGCCTTATCATAGCCATGTTCAATCAACCACTCTCGGGCCGCCTTATCCACCTTGAAAGTCACTCCCTTGGCACTTAATTGCTCATCCAGCTCCATAATAAATTTATCAACTACCAGACCAATAGTGACATTATCCAATGGTGCGAAGTTAATGATAGCATCCAGACGGTTTCTGAATTCCGGACTAAATTGACGCTTGATAGCATCGAGTCCATCCAGACTATTGTCCTGCATGGCAAAGCCGATAGAGCTTCGAGAAATTTCAGTAGCGCCGGCATTACTGGTCATCACCATAATCACATGACGGAAATCAGCCTGACGTCCATTGGTGTCGGTCAGCGTGCCATGATCCATGATTTGAAGCAGCAGGTTGAACACATCAGGGTGCGCTTTTTCTATTTCATCAAGCAGCAATACCGAATGAGGATTTTTAGTCACTGCTTCAGTTAATAATCCGCCTTGATCATAACCCACATATCCAGGAGGTGCTCCAATTAACCGAGATACAGTATGCTTTTCCATGTATTCAGACATATCGAAACGTAAGAGCTCAATACCCAGTACATTAGCCAACTGGCGGGTCACTTCGGTTTTACCTACTCCGGTAGGTCCCGCAAAAAGGAAACAGCCTACTGGTTTTTGCGGCTCTCTTAAGCCAGAGCGCGCCAGTTTGATTGCAGAAGCCAGAGCGGTAATTGCAATATCCTGACCATAAACCAGTAATTTGAGATCACGCTCGAGATTTCGCAAAGTATCTTTATCTCTTGCAGAAACTTTTTTCACCGGAATACGGGCAATTTTCGCAACCACATTCTCAATTTCAGTAACACTGATAATTTTTCTGCGTTTGTTGGCTGTAAGAAGGTTTTGGTATGCCCCTGCCTCGTCAACGACATCAATCGCTTTATCCGGCAAGAACCGATCATTAATATATTTAGCAGACAATTCCGCAGCAGCTTTAAGTGCAGGGATTGAAAACTTGACGCCATGATGCTCTTCCAGACGCCCTTTTAACCCTTTGAGGATCTCAAAGGTTTCATCAATACTTGGTTCTTTAATATCAATTTTCTGGAAACGTCTTGCCAAGGCACGGTCTTTCTCAAAGATACCCCGGTATTCCTGATAGGTAGTAGAACCGATACATTTCAACTCACCATTCGCCAGCAGAGGCTTGATGAGATTGGACGCATCCATGACACCACCAGAAGCGGCTCCAGCGCCGATAATGGTATGGATTTCGTCGATGAAAAGTACGGCACCATCCTGCTGTCCCAATTGTTTGAGCACCGCTTTCAGGCGTTTTTCAAAATCACCACGGTATTTGGTTCCAGCCAGCAAAGCGCCCAGATCCAAAGAGTAAACGATACAGCTGCTGATCGCTTCCGGTACTTCTCCGTCCACGATACGTCTGGCCAGACCTTCGGCTATTGCTGTTTTTCCAACCCCTGCTTCGCCCACCAGTAATGGATTATTTTTTCGACGACGGCAGAGTACCTGTATTGTGCGTTGAATTTCTTCATGTCGGCCAATGAGTGGATCAATCTTGCCCAGTCTGGCTCGCTTGTTGAGGTTCATGCAATAGCTTTCAAGCGGCGACTCGCTGCCCTCGCCTGACATTGACTCTTCATCCATCGAAGAATTCATGTTATCACTCATGTCGTTGTTCTGGTACTTGGAAACACCATGAGATATATAATTGATCACGTCCAGGCGTGTAATATTCTCTCTGCGGAGAAAATAAACTGCCTGGCTTTCCTGCTCACTGAAAATAGCAGCCAGTACATTTGCTCCGGTCACCTCAGTTTTGCCGGCCGATTGTACATGGAAAACCGCTCTTTGCAGTACCCGTTGAAATCCGAGTGTCGGCTGTGTTTCACGATCGACTTCATCTTCTGGGATTCGGGGAGTTGTCTCATCGATAAACTCGATCAAATCACGGCGTAATGAGTCAATATTAGCGTCACATGCCTGCAGAACATTCCCTGCTGCTGGATTATCAAGCAATGATAGCAACAAATGTTCTACCGTCATAAACTCATGACGTTTCTCCTTTGCTTCCTTAAAAGCAAGATTTAAGGTGAATTCAAGTTCTTTGTTTAACATTGTCGTTGCTCCTCTTCACCCATCTGCACTCATTCCGGTTCCATGGTACATAACAGTGGATGCTCGTTGCTTCTGGCAAAATCATTGACTTGAGCAACTTTCGTCTCTGCTATATCCCGAGTAAAAACGCCGCATACAGCCTTTCCAACTATATGCACCTGTAGCATTATCTGTGTCGCCAGTTCTTCACGGAAGTGAAAAAAACGCTTCAACACATCCACCACAAACTCCATCGGGGTGTAATCATCATTCAGGAGAATAACCTTATATTTTTTGGGCAATTTCAGCGCTGGGAGGACCTCTAGCTCCGTCACCTTTCGCTCAATTATTTCACCTGAAAATCGCTCGCTCATTACGTACACCCTTTACTAATTTTATAGACTTACCACGAGCATTTGGCCAGTAAAAAAGTGATTTAATTCATGAAAAAAATTAATTTTGTAGTTCTCGCCAGCATCCTGCTTCTTAAAGATTCAAATTGACGGTCTTAGATAACAGTAAGCAGATTATTTTTTTCAAGCAATTGATAAAACCCACATTCTTGCATCCATTTTGCAAAATATCCTGACAAAAATCAAAGGCTCTTTGCAATTGGGTCGCAAACCGCTGGATTACCGACCTGGGCTGCGAGCAGGCTGTCGTGGTTGCATAAATGAAAACAGGTACACAAAAACGGTCTTTGCGAGCGTCAGCGAAGCAATCCAGTTTCATAACTTTATTCAAGGTTCGATCTGGATTGCTTCACTTCGTTCGCAAAGACAACCGGTTAATTGCCTTGTTCTATTTATGCAACAAGCTGAACAGGCTCAAGCTTTACATATGATTAATTATTTCTTTTGCAAAACCGGAACAGCTTACTTCAGTTGCTCCTGACATTAATCGGGCAAAATCATAAGTTACAGTCTTGGCTTCGATTGCACCCTCAGTTCCTTTGATAATTAAATCAGCAGCTTCAGTCCAGCCCAGGTGTCTCAACATCATCTCAGCAGACAGAATAAGCGAGCCGGGATTGACTTTGTCCTGCCCCGCGTATTTGGGTGCAGTACCATGTGTGGCTTCAAAAACAGCAATCGCATCCGCCATATTGGCCCCTGGAGCAATACCGATTCCACCGACCTGTGCAGCCAGGGCATCGGAAATATAATCACCATTAAGATTTAAGGTTACAATGACGCTGTATTCATCGGGACGCAGGAGAATTTGCTGTAAGAAAGCATCTGCAATAACATCTTTAACAATAATGTCCTTTCCTGTTTTAGGATTCTTGAAATGCAGCCAGGGACCACCCTGATATTCCGTTGCGGAGAAACATTCACGAGCGACTTGATAGCCCCAGTCTTTAAAGGCACCTTCCGTAAACTTCATGATGTTGCCTTTATGGACCAGCGTCACAGAGTCTCTGTTATTGTCGATTGCATACTGAATAGCTGCTTTAACTAATCGGGCAGTTCCCTGTTGTGAGACAGGCTTAATTCCAATTCCGCAGTGATCGGGGAATCGAATTTTTTTAACGCCCATATCTTCCTGTAGAAAACGAATTACTTTTTTAGCCTCAACACTATCCGCCTGCCATTCGATGCCGGCATAAATATCTTCAGAGTTTTCTCTGAATATTACCATATCTGTTTTCCAGGGCTCTTTGAGAGGGCTTGGTGTTCCCTGAAAATAACGCACAGGGCGCAAACAGGTATACAGGTCAAGATCTTGTCGTATCGCGACATTCAAAGAACGGATACCACCGCCCACCGGCGTGGTCAAAGGCCCTTTAATCCCAATGACAAACTCACTGATAGCCTGAAGTGTTTCTTTGGGAAGCCAATGATTTTCACCATATACACGGGTTGCTTTTTCACCGGCATATACTTCCATCCAGGCGATTTTTCTTTTATCACCATAGGCTTTCTCAACAGCGGCATCTACGACCATACGCATTGCAGGAGTAACGTCCACTCCAATTCCGTCGCCTTCAATAAAAGGGATAATCGGATGATCAGGAACCTGTAAAGATAAATCAGGGGCAACAGTAATTGCCTGCCCATTTGCGGGTACTTTTATTTTTTCAAATGTCATCGACTGCTCCGTTAGTAAAATTCATGATCACCAAGGCGATTTGGGCTTCAGTGCTCATTTGGAAAGCAAGTAATACAAGGAAGAAATCTTATATCCAGGCCAAATAGCTACGTTTGAGTATATAATCCATGCAATGAAGCAGGAAAATTATACGAGAGCCATTTCCATGCTCACAATAATACGCTTATTACTCCAATGAGCGCTATCATAGCATGCTAAAACTCTTTAACCCAAGCACCTCGAAGTGATTTGGATTCAAACCGTTCCCTTGCTCAAAATGAACGGCTGCGGGGGTTAGACACTACTCTTGTAATTCGGCATAATTTATCTTTTATTTGTATAGACCCCCTTTGTGAAACAAATTATTCTGTTTAATAAACCATTCGGAGTCCTTTGCCAGTTTACTGGTGAAGAACAAGACAAAACACTGGCCGATTATATTTCGATGCCTGGCTTCTACGCTGCAGGCAGGCTTGATAAAAATAGCGAAGGACTTTTGTTACTAAGCAATGACGGCAAACTCCAACACGCACTCACTCATCCTGATAAACGTAAACAGAAATATTATTGGGTGCAGGTTGAAGGGAGTCCTGCTGATAGTGATTTAAACAAATTACGTGCTGGTTTAAAACTTGAAAAGGAGTCTTTTCTTCCTGCCAAAGCCAGGATCATTGAGGAGCCTGCCAATCTCTGGTCAAGAAATCCGCCGGTCCGTTTTCGCAAGTCGATACCCACCTCGTGGCTTGAGATTGTACTTTGTGAGGGGAAAAATCATCAGGTCAGGCGAATGACGGCCGCAATTGGCTTTCCAACTCTGCGTCTCATACGCCATCGGATAGGCAATTGGGAGCTGGGGGATCTCTTACCCGGTCAATATAAAATGGTGAGCATCTGATAAGCCGGCTTTTTATAAAGGGTTCAATTAAATTGCGAGCGCGGATGTATTTTAGTAAGCAGCGTATCCTCAGTTAATAATCGAATCCAGGGCCATATCAGAACACTAATGACTGCACTCCCCAGGACATCAAAAAGACTGGCATAGCCGCCAAGAATGATATCGATGCCAAAAATACATAACTGGTAAACCAGAGCCGCAATGCCTACCAAAGCCATTTGCTGGCCAATGGAAAAAAGGCAGAATCGTCTGGATTTGCTGCTGGCAATCCAGGTAACAATCGACAGGGCAAAGGTATGCTCACCAATAATCGTCGACAGCAGAGTATCAAGAATGAGCCCCATGAGAATAAGAACCGCCAGACTAAAACGATCAGGCAGGTAGAACTGAACATAAAGCATTAATAGCAATATCCAGGGCGGTCTGATACCTACTATGAGTTCGGGCAAAGGCAGAATACTCAGTGCCAATGCCAGTAGAAATGCAACCAGTAAGCGGATGTTCATTGAACTCATGAGCTGGCTCCAGCAGCGTTGATTCGCTCATTAATCTGACGAGTTAACTCGGCTTGCTCCTTATCCGGCCAGATAAGCAAAACCAGTCGATTCCGATTTAAAAGAGCAACCGGCGTCACATTCACCTTGATAAAGGCATCTCCCGGAATACTTTGGACAGACTCCACACGACCCACAGGATATCCTTCGGGATATAGACGGCCCAGGCCTGAGGTAACCAATAAGTCATCTTTCGCTATATTGGAAGTGCGCGGCAGATTAATCAAAGACAATTGCCCGAGATTATTGCTGCCAACCAGTATTGCCCGCTCACCCGTGCGGGTATTTCTTACAGGAACAGCGCTTTTTGAATCTGAAATCAGCAATACGGTGCTGGTCATATAACCCACATCAATGATCTGCCCCATCACACCTTTTGCATCCAAAACAGGCTGCCCAACATAAGCACCGTCCCTCTTGCCTTTATTTAATACAACAAACTGACGAGCTGTCGTTGTATCAACGGCAAGAATTTGCCCAGCCATTGCCCGCATTTGTGCTTTGGAAGAGGTTAATAACAACTCCCGAAGCTGAGAGTTCTCTTCTTTAATCGCCATTAATTTTTGCAATTCCGCTTCAAGCATAGTTTGTTGATAGCGAAGCTGCATATTCTCATTAATTAAGGCGTTTTTGGACCCTACCAGTGACTGAATCCAGCCAATAATACGAACGGGATAATCGACAGCGTATTGTAAGGGAGAAACGAGAAAGGAAAAGCCATTACGCAATGAACCCAGATAGTTATAGTGGTAATCAGAGAACATCAAAGCAATAGATAAAGCAACAGCAAACACAAAACCTGAGGTCTTGTGCCTGCCTTTGGAAAATAATCTATTTTTGGAATTATTCGGTTGAGAGGAAATCACCGCCGCGAAGGTCCATTGTTTCTAATGCCTTACCACCACCCCGTGCTACGCAAGTTAATGGATCTTCTGCCACCAGAACCGGAAGACCGGTTTCTTCCATAAGCAGTGTATCCATATTCTTCAAAAGCGCACCACCACCTGTTAACACCATGCCACGCTCGGCAATATCCGCTGCCAATTCGGGAGGAGCAAGCTCAAGAGCGGCACGTACGGCACCTACAATGCCAGAGAGAGGCTCTTGCAAAGCTTCTAAAATTTCGGCACTGGTTAGTGTGAAACTTCTTGGCACTCCCTCAGCCAGATTTCTTCCACGCACTTCAATCTCAAACAGATCACGGCTGGGGAAAGCTGAGCCAATTTCATGCTTGATACGCTCAGCGGTCGTCTCACCAATCAGTGTTCCATAGTTTCTGCGCACATAGGAAACGATGGCATCATCAAATTTGTCACCACCAATGCGAACCGACTGATGATACACAATTCCACTAAGAGAAATAATAGCGACTTCGGTAGTACCCCCGCCAATATCCACTACCATGGAACCACTGGCTTCTTCAACCGGCATACCTGAACCTAATGCGGCAGCCATCGGCTCTTCAATCAGAAATACCTCGCGGGCACCAGCACCCATCGCTGACTCACGAATCGCTCTGCGCTCTACCTGCGTTGATCCGCAAGGCACGCATACCAGAACACGCGGGCTTGGACGTAAAAATCGGTTTTCATGAACTTTGTGTATGAAATGCTGCAACATTTTTTCAGTAACAAAGAAGTCGGCAATAACACCGTCTTTCATGGGCCTGATCGCGTTTATATTTCCGGGAGTACGTCCCAGCATTCTTTTGGCTTCGAGGCCTACAGCGGCAACCCGCTTCTGCCCGGATTCATTTCTGAGGGCCACAACAGAGGGTTCATTTAAGACGATCCCCTTGTCCCTCACATAAATCAATGTGTTGGCGGTTCCCAAGTCAATCGACAGATCATTGGAAAATACGCCCCTGAGTTTCCTGAACATGTGCAACATTACCTCGTTCTTTTTTTGGCCTGTACTTTACCTTATATTTGGATAAAAATCGACAGATCTTTGTGAGATCTTTGCATTAGACCTTTTATTATGCCATTGCCAGTTTAGCTGTATTCGCAATTACTAAAATATTAAAGACGGATGGGGGTTCATGTAGTATTCTTTGTGCCAACTTCAGATCACACGCAAAGTAATCAGAGTAAATTGGCTATTGATATCAGAAACAAGGAGTTTTTAACGATGAAGCAATATGTAACTGGAATGTTATTACTGTCTGTCCTAACGACGGCTAGCGCGGGGGATATGGGGCCTCAACAAAGCAGCAGTCCTTGCTGCCGATGGACTATTGGCGGTGAGCTGTCTTATTTAAGACCCGATGGCGCGATGATTGATTATGCGACTGAAATGGTTTTTGTAACGCCCACAGTTGTTACTGCGCATGGGAGTTATGTAAACCCCTCTTACGAGCCTTCCTGGTCAGCATTTGTCAAGTATGACTGGACACCTCAAGCTGATATTCAGTTCAGGACGACTCATTTTGATCATGAGTTTGGCTCCTCAGTGACGATCCCTGATTCATTATTAGTCGTCAACTCGACACTTGTTTCCGATTTTTTTGGGGGGGCGGCAGGGAAAGTGCTCTTTGATCTGGATAATTATGAATTATCTATCGGTGCTAACATCAATGCCTTCCAATCGGGTTGGCGATTAAGACCTTACACCGGACTTCATTATGTTGAGGAAAATGATCGATTAATCCAGCGGTTTTATCGCAGCGACGCTGCTTTTGTCCATTATCTCACCAGTCGTTTTCGAGGAATTGGCCCCATAATAGGCCTTGAAAGCCATTATCCACTATTCGATAGATTGACACTAAAAAATGACTTCACCTTAGGGTTCCTCATTGGAGATGCCGATATGCGGACAATGGGAGACATTAATGATGCCCCCATCCAGCCTATTACCTATATTGACTTCAAAAACTTCGATCGGGAAAGGCTCGTACCCTATGGCTTCCTCGACATTGGACTGCAGTATGATATGCCTTTGGGTGCTTATGAGGCGGGTATCAACGGTGGATTTAAAGTCATTTATTATGATGATATTCATGGCAGACGCGCCGGAACAGGACCCAATGACCCATTACGGCTGAACTATGTTACTTATTATGGGCCCTATATTGGTGTTCAAATCAGGGCTTAGCAGATATTTTGTCATTGTAAATCGCAGTTTTTATTGGGAACTGCGATTTGGATAAGTGTGGCGTAATAATTATCTCAGGATTGCAAAATGTTATGATTATCTACGTGAGCTAAAGCTTTGCACTGCTATGGCGACGGATAACAGTGATAACAAGTTATTTTTTTCGATTAAATCCCTGATATACGCGTGTGACAAATTTTCCCAATCTCGATTGCTGCGCCTTGAATACAGCATCGATTGGAGTATTAAATACATGATTTGTATAATTGGACATGGTTTTCAATGAGATGGCAAGAATGATATCCAATATCTGCTTTTCAGTGTAACCCTCAGCCAGAAACTCCTTTACTTTATCTTCGGATGGCCGTCCCCTGCTCCAGATCATTTCCCGGATAAAATTAGCCAGAACCTGATATTTGGATACAGGAATTTCAGCATTGCTGTTAATAGCGTCAGTCACTTCATAAGGAATTTTAGCCACCATACTGGCAACAGTTCCATGGGCAGCCAGACAATAACCACATCCATTTTCATAACTGATTACCAGAAAAATGATCTGTTGTTCCGCAGAAGAAAATCCAGAGTTTTGACTGAATAATCTGTAGGTATCCAGATAGGCTTGCAGCAGTTCTGGAGCATTGGCCATTACCTTAAAAAGATTAGGTACCATTTTCGTTTCTTGTCGTGCCTGGTCATATAATTTTTTGACCCACTCATCATTGGGTTGCTCTATCGAGCCTGATTTCATAGTATACATAGAGATACTCATTATTTTGGGATGATACTAATATGAGCATAGACAAAATTATTCTGGCTGGCTTTATTGGATTGGCAGCAGCAGTTCTGGTGGGCACAGGAGAGTTCCTTCTCCACTACACTTCGAGTGGCTATGATTCTAAAATCCCTTATCAGTTTTTTCACGATATATCCCGTAAACGTTTGCTATGGGGACATTTTATCGCCGTTCTCGCAGCTCCGTTTTACCTGGTTGGCTTTTGGCATCTTTATCAAATGTTACTTCCAGCAGGCGGTAAATTGCCAGCCGCAGTAGCATTAACTGCGGCATATGGATTTATTATGGGAATTGTCTGGATTGGTTCGCGGGCAATCATAGCGGCTATTATACAAAGCAAAACCTCTGCCAATGCAGAGTTAATTGCATCTTATCAGCTTTATGAGGAAACATTACTTCAGATCATACGTGTAACCACCCTGGCTATGTCTGCCGGATTTGTCTACCTCGTTTTAACGGGATCGACTTATTATCCAGGCTGGATGTGGGCTTTAAATCCCTTCTTCATCCTGCTTGCCGTCTTTTTGATTTATTTTATATCACCAGCTATTGGCAAGTACATTATGCCAATAGCCATGAATGTTACCTACACCCTGTTCTTTGCACTCTCAACCTTTTTCGCCATTCGGCTCAGGGGGTGAGTCCGTTTTACCTATATGAATGGTACTGTTGATCGCTGGATGATTTATTGTTTGCTCAGTTCCATTCATGTAGTGGACAGTCAGAAGTTCTGCCGTCTGGTCCTTGCCCAAACCGAAGATGATCTGATTTCCCTGATACGCGCACAAACCTTGAGTCGGCACAAAAAATCGGGTCAGCACTTTCCCATTTGTCAACTTCAATTTAAGCACCGCACCCAGTGCCTCTGGAGAGTAAGGCATCTGAATTTTTATAAACTTATTAGCTCCCCCTGTATTATTCAGGAAGACTTTAAGCGGTCCATTAAGGTTTGTATAAAGCAAATCCGGATACCCATTCCCTGTGAAATCGGTGCTTAGAGGAGAGATAGCAAAATAAGGGTCTTCTGCATTTGCCTGCTTTTCAATGCTGGCATAAGTTTGATTGGGTAATTCTTTCAAAACTCGGCCAGGCAGCCGGAATAATTTATGCAATGGAAATCCAATATAATTTTGAGCAATTACCAAATCCTGCCTGCCATCATTAGTGAAATCCTGGAATATCACACCCCATCCAAACTCGTAGTCGGCCGTCATGGTCTGTTTAGCCACATCTTCAAACTGAAAATTACCTTTATTTTTCAGAAAAATATTATCTCGTAATAAAGTCTGGTCTTTCCTTAAATCACCTCTGACTATAAAGCCTGGAGGTGTAGAACCAAAATTCCACCAATAGGATGGGCCGATATTACTAAAAAACAGATCTGGAAGGCCGTCATCATTATAATCCCCAACGGCAATCCCCATAGGATAGGAGTATACTGTCGAAGTGGGATTGGGCATGTATTTGAAAGTCAGGTTACCCATGTTTTTATAAGTTCTTACCTGCCCTGTATCGTGTGCCACCACCAGGTCAAGTTCATTATCACCGTCTAAATCCACAAAGACACCCTGAAAGGTGTTATGAATATAATTTAATCCGGCACTGTCGGTAATATCTGTGAACGTATTATCACCATTATTTTTTAATAATAAACTTTTTGCTCCATAATCTTTTTTATTGAAAATCGTTTGACCTTCTACAAACTCCGGTTTGATATAAGCTGCGACATACAAATCAACAGTGCCTTTTTTCTGCAAATCAGCGCTGGCTATTGAAATGGGGGAGTAGCGTGGGTCTATTTGAATATCAAGCTTTTTGACATTGAACCGGCCCTGTACATTTTCGTAGAAATAAATACCACTGTCACGCGCGACAAACAAATCAGGCAATCCATCATGATTTGCATCAACGGCAATGACTCCGTAAGTTGTATCGTTAGCAGGCTTTTGTAATCCAGCCTGCGCAGAAACATCGACAAACTGGCCCTCTGCAAATTTGAATAATTTATCCTCCTGATTATATCCTCCTCCTGCAAACAGATACTGGACATCATTCCCCTCAAGATTAAAAATTGCAGCTCCCATAAATGGCAGTGATTTCTCATTATTAAATTTGTGTACAAAATTTAATTCGATACTGTCAAAATGAGGAATTGATTCAGCGTTGGCTTGTTGTCTTGGGTAAGGATTAGATGGCCAGGTCACAATTCTGATACCAATCAGTCCGGCTATTATAATGAAAAAAGCGATAACTATCTTAATGATCATTGAAATCTCAAAAGAACAGGTGAACAACTACTGTATTCTAAAATATTAGACTAATAAAGATAACAAGAGCATAAGAATAAACGAAAATCGCTATAGACGATCCGCTAGAATTCCTTTTCGTTGATATTTCTATGTCTAACGTATGTCGAGATGACCAATGTATAAACAGGGATAAGTTTTGCTGTAAAATACTAACTGGCTGCGGATTCACTAGAGGGATTAATAGCGTGGGATGAACGTGAGCCCGCAGCCGGATACTAATTTACTGTATAATAAATGTTTTTTGCAATTCCTTTAGATGCGAATTTACAAATTTTTTTCCAATTCCAGGAACTGAGGCCAAATCCTCCACCCGTTTGAAATCCCCATGCTCGGTCCGATATTTTATAATAGATTCCGCCCGCTTTTTTCCAATCCCTTTGATAGATTTGGATAAAGCCTTTACATCAGCGCTATTGAGATTGATCGTTGAGCCAGATTGCTTTTCTGCAGGGGTAACCGGAACTTCTGAAGCATGAAGCGGTAGATTGAACATAATAAAAGACAGCATTAAACAAATTAATTTGCTTTTCATTTTTTTCTCCATATTGATTGGACTAACAGCCTTTCCAGGCTATTTTCTGACCGTTCCATTATTTCCATAATTAGAACGGCCGTCAGTATGTCAGCTATTAATAGTTCTGTCGAGGGCAAAATGATCAAAATGTTTTGCAAGAACGAATGAAACGCAAGCCGTTAATTTTTCAACCATTTCCAAATGTAGAAATTCGTTCGGCCCATGCGCATTGGACTGCGGTCCCAGGACGCCCGTTATCATAAATTGTGCCTGCGGGAATTTTTTGCCTAACATGCCCATGAACGGAATGGTACCACCCTCCCCCATATAGATTGCCGGCTTCTGGTAGAAAGTCATTGACGCATCATTTACCGCCTCTGAGAACCATTCAGTTAACAAGGGAGCGTGCCAACCCTCTGCGCCGTCCGCAATATTAAAATCTACTTTTGCTGAATAGGGAGGATTTTCTGTCAGGGCTGATTTAAGTGCTTGAGCGGCTTTCTCAGGATTGACCAAAGGGGGAATACGCATAGAGACTTTTAGCACTGTTTTAGGTCTTAAGACATTGCCGGCGTTGGCGAGACTCGGCAAACCCTCCGCGCCAGTAATCGTCATGGCAGGACGCCAGGTCCGATTTAAGATCAGTTCCGCTTTCTCCATGCTGACGGGTAGCACGCGTTCCTGAAAAGGAAATGCTCTGTAAACTTCCTCTTTGAGCACTTCAGCGCAGGCTTCAGCCTGTTTTACACGCTCTGTCGGAATTTCACAATATAGATCTTTAAGCTCGATAATCCCGCTTGTTTCGTCTTCCACCCGGCTTAATAACTGCCTGGCAATACGAAAACTGTCAGCGACAATGCCGCTGGCGCTGCCTGAATGAACCCCTTCTTTTAACACCTCAACGGATAATTCGCCAACAATATTGCCACGCAATGACGTCGTCATCCATAATTGCTCATAATTTCCTGCGCCAGAGTCAAGGCAAATAACCAGAGAGGGTTTTCCTATTCTCTCCTCGAGAGCCTGAATGTAATAAGGTAAATCATAACTGCCGCTTTCCTCGCAAGCCTCAATCAGAATGACACAGCGCGCATGAGAAATCCCCTGTTTCTGTAATGCGTTGATCGCCAATAGCGAGGCATAAGCAGAATAACCATCGTCAGCCCCCCCTCTGCCATAGAGTTTGCCGTCTTTTAAAACAGGCTGCCAGGGACCAAGGCCTTCTTTCCATCCAGACATCTCTGGTTGCTTATCCAAATGCCCATAAAGCAATACTGTTTCCTCACCCTGTCCTGGAACTTCCATAAAGATAAGAGGGGTTCGGCCAGGCAAGCGCACAACCTCCATCAACATATCGCTTGGTGCATGCTGTACGCACCAGTCCGCTATGTGATTAACAGCCTGTTCCATATAACCGTGTGCTTCCCAATCCGGATCGAAATGAGGAGATTTGTTAGGAATTTTTATGTATTCCATCAAGCTTGGTAAAATATTTTCCTGCCATTCATTGCCTATGAATTCAAACAGCTTTTGGTGATTCAACACTTAATAACTCCTTAATTAGTGCTAATACTTTCTCCGTAGCAGACTCAATTCCCAGGAGTCTGATATTATCGAGAATATGCTCACGATTGGCCTTGACTTCTTCAATAGCCTTCAGCAAATCTGCCTCGTTAAAAAGATCATCATCGAGCACCACGCTAATACCTTGCTGCTTGCAGTAGCGTGCATTTTGAATTTGATCTCCCCTGCTTACTTTGGCAGATAAGGGAATCAGAATATGAGGCTTTTGTAGAGCAAGAATTTCGTAAATTGCATTGGCTCCTGCTCTTGAAATAATCAAATCACTGGCGGCAAACAAATGAGACAACTCTTCATTGGCATATTCAAACTGACAATAGGCAGGATTGTTAACGGATGAGTCCAGTTTCCCTTTTCCACAGAGATGAATAATCTGCCAGCTCTGGGTTAATTCGGGGAGAGCCTCACGAATAATGGTATTTAGTTTGCTTGCACCAAGGCTCCCTCCCATCACCAGAAGACAGGGCTTTTCATCAGTAAAGCCGCAAAGATCGAGTCCTTTTTGTCGATTGCCACGAAAAAGTTCCGAACGAATCGGAGTACCAGTCACTTCCACTTTTTCTTTTTGTTTAAAATGAGTCCTGGCTGAGGCAAAATTTACGGCGATTTTATTAACAAAAGGAAAACTCAAACGATTAGCGAGACCTGGGGTTAAATCGGATTCATGAGCAATTACCGGAATACCGCGTAACCAGGCGGCAAATACTACAGGAAATGCGACAAAACCGCCTTTTGAAAATACCACATCTGTTTTCAGCTGTTTAAGTAAACGCCAGGATTGAAAGATCCCCCTGAGGATAAGCAAAGGATCCAAAAAATTCTGCCAGCTAAAATAGCGGCGCAATTTACCCGAGCTTATCGAATGAAAGGGAACGCCTTGCGCCCGAATCATATTGTCTTCCACCCCATTTTTCGAACCGATGTAGTCAATCTGCCAATTTTCTCGCTTAAGAATTTCAATCAGGGCCAGATTAGGTGTGACATGCCCTGCAGTGCCGCCGCCTGTTAAAACAATTCTTGGGCTCATTGAATTTCCTTGATTAATAAGCTGAGATCGATGGCTTCAACACATTTGGTTAAACCGCCTACAGAAATAAAATCAACACCTGTTTGAGCGATTGCATGGATGGTCTCAAGGCTCACCCCTCCAGATGCCTCTAATGTACAGCCATAGGATTGATTAAGATTTACAGCCTGAGTCAGCAACTGCAAACTGAAATTATCAAGGAGAATTCGGTCAGGTTTTGCCTCGAGGGCTTCTTGTAATTCCACAAGATTTTCAACTTCGACTTCCACCATTAACTCAGGATGCATCGTTTTTGCTTTTTGAATTGCCTGGGTAATTGAACCACAGGCCTTGATATGATTTTCCTTAATCAGAAAAGCATCATACAAACCTAAACGATGATTCACGCCTCCCGCGCAGGCAACCGCATATTTTTGTGCCAGTCTTAATCCGGGTAAGGTTTTTCGCGTATCGAGTAATTTGGTTTTGGTATTTTCCAGTGCTTTCAAATAATGCCGTGTTTTTGTTGCCGTTCCCGAAAGCGTTTGAAAAAAATTCAAGGCTGTACGCTCGCCTGACAAAATCTCACGTGCAGGCCCTTTGATTTGACAGAGTATGGCGGGTTCGGCCAGCCACTGTCCTTCAGCAACATGCCAGTCAATTTGTATTGCAGGGCTTAAACTACGAAACACTGTTTCTACCCAGGGCTGCCCACAAACCAGCATGGCTTCCCGGCTTATGATTTCAGCACGCACCTCAAGACTCTCTGGCAGCAACTCTGCACTGACATCTCCAGTGCCCAAATCCTCGGCCAATGCCCTGCTCACATCGGCTTCAATTAAATCAGGAGTTAACTTCATTCTTCCTCCGGTCATAAGCAGCATAACGAGACTTTAATAGCGGAGGCGCTAAAAAAGTAGTGACGATAATCATTAAAACGATGGCCGAAAATAATTGATCGGAAATTACTCCCAGTGTACGGCCAATGGACGCGAACACAAGCCCGACCTCACCGCGTGGCAACATACCGATGCCGATTAACAGGCGATCATCTTTTCTGTTTCCTCCCAAACCGCTAATCAGTTTTCCGACTATGGCAGCAACAATTAATCCTGCCGAAGTCATTAACACATGCCAATCGAAAAAGGATTCCAGTTTCACCTGGATACCAATCAGTATAAAAAACAAAGGCGCTAATATGAACTCCAGAGGAGCAATTAACTGTTTAATATTAAAAGGCTTTACAGAACCTGAATCAGAATGAGGTTCAAAATAGCCGTCATGAATAATCAGACCGGCGGCAAATGCGCCAATGATGGAGGACAATCCAACGACAGTTGCAAACCAGGCCAGTGCCATTAAAAAAATAAAAGCCAGGAAAAGCTTTGCTTCCCACAGTTCAAGAAAGTTAAGCATTTTGACCGATTTTCTTAAAACCCAGGGGCCTATCGTCAATGCGGCGGTAAAAAATAAAAATGCCGATACAACCACTCGGACTATCACCCACATGTCCAGACTATTATTAATTACGATACTGCTGACAATCGAAAGAATGATCAACCCCAGCACATCATCTATCATTGCCGCGCCTAAAATCGTATGCGCTTCCCGGGTACGCAACTTTTTTAACTCGGCAAGGACGCGTGCTGTGATGCCAATGCTGGTCGCTGATAAGGTAGCGGCTACAAATAAGTCAGATTGGTAGGAGGCATTCGGCAGTAGCCAATGAGCAATAGCAAAGCCTAAAATAATAGGGGCAACCACACCAATAAGAGCCACGCTTAAGGCTTCACGGCCTGTATGCTTTAGCTCCTGGAAAGAGCTTTCCAACCCTACCATAAACAAGAGAAAGATGACCCCATAGCGCGAAAAGATATCGAGAATATAACCTACTTTTAAATAATCAATGCCTTTCACACTGCTTAGCGCAACCACCATTTGCTGAGCATAAACAGGATCCGCAATATTATTTTGTACAGCCTCAGCGAGATTGGCATTTCCCAGTATATCTCTCATAATATTAAAAATCGCCGAGCCTTCGCGAAGCACAACTATCAGCTCGGAGCCAAAAAAATAACAGATATTTCCTAATAAAACGCCCATTAACAATTCACCTAACACACCAGGCTGGCGAAAGGCTTTGGCGATGCATCGGCCTATAATGGAGAGGGTAAAAATTAAAGTGACCCAAAAGATAATGCTGGCTACCGGATCATGCTCCGCTTCCCGCTGTGTCTGGGCTAAAACAGTCAGAGGAAAGGTCATTAAAAACAGGAAGCAACCCAAAGCCTTGCTTATTGCTGAGAAATTAAGCATCTTCTCAAGAAGAGAAGATGCCTTTTTATTAAAGGACTGACAAGACTCTGTAAAACTCATGATGAGCGTTTGGCAAGAAACAGACAGGTATCTACAACAGAATCAGGGTTTAAGGAAACGCTGTCAATTCCCTCTGCCATCAACCACTCAGCAAAATCCTTATGATCCGAGGGGCCTTGTCCGCAAATACCCACATACTTACCTGCCTTTTTGCAAGTTGATATGGCCATATGCAGTAAAGCTTTAACTGCAGCATTACGCTCATCAAATTGCGAAGCAACCAGACCAGAATCCCTGTCAAGACCAAGTGTTAGCTGGGTTAAATCATTGGAGCCAATAGAGAAGCCATCAAAATATTCGAGAAACTCGTTAGCCAGCAAGGCATTAGAAGGCAGTTCGCACATCATGATAATACGAAGGCCATTCTTTCCGCGCTCCAGCCCCTGCTGTTTCAGCACATTAATGACATCATGCGCTTCCTGTACCGTTCTTACGAAAGGAATCATGACTTCGACGTTGGTAAAGCCCATGACCTCACGTACGCGTTTTACCGCCTCACATTCAAGCGCAAAACAATCCGCAAACGCAGGTGAAACATAGCGGGAAGCGCCGCGAAAACCAAGCATCGGGTTTTCTTCATGGGGCTCAAACAGATCACCCCCGGTCAGATTCGCATATTCATTGGATTTAAAATCAGATAATCGGACAATAACCGGCTTGGGATAAAATGCCGCGGCAATTGTGGCAATGCCTTCCTTGAGGCGCTCTATATAAAATTCAACTGGCGATTCATAGGCCGCGGTTTTTCTTGAAATATACTCTTTCAGCTTCTCGTCCTGCAATTGCTCAAATTGTAAAAGCGCCTTGGGATGCACACCAATGGAATTGGAGATTAAAAATTCCAGGCGTGCCAAGCCAACACCGGAGTTAGGAATAGACTGAAACGCAAACGCACGCTCCGGATTCCCCACATTCAGCATAATTTTCATTGGCAGTTCAGGCATCGACTCGACATCAAGCGTTGCATACTCAAAGGGCAAAATTCCTTTGTACACATAACCATTATCTCCTTCTGCACAACTGACAGTGATTTCCTCACCGTCACGAATGTGTTTGGTCGCATCGCCGCAACCAACCACTGCAGGAATACCCAGCTCACGAGCAATAATTGCCGCATGGCAGGTTCGCCCGCCACGATTGGTGACAATCGCTGCTGCACGCTTCATAATGGGTTCCCAATCAGGATCAGTCATATCCGATATCAGCACATCGCCGGGTTCCATTTTATCCATTTCACTAATGTCATGAATAATTCTTGCTTTGCCCTGGCCAATTTTCTGGCCAATACTGCGGCCCTCGCTCAATACCTCGCCCCGCTTTAACAACTGATAGCGCTCTCTTTTCTGTTGTTTATCGCGGCTTCTCACTGTTTCCGGGCGCGCTTGCAAAATATAAAGCTGGCCATTGACGCCATCCTTTGCCCATTCAATATCCATAGGCCGGCCATAATGCTCTTCAATGATGACCGCATAGCGAGCCAGTTCTTCAATATCTGCCTGTGTTAATGAAAAGCGCAGCCGCTCCGACTCAGAAACATCGACCGTTTCCACAGTTTTGCCGTTATCGGCATCTTGTGCATAAATCATCTTGAGCGCCTTGCTGCCCAGAGTTTTACGAATCACTGCTGGTCTGCCTGCTTTTAAGGCGGGTTTATGAACATAGAACTCATCGGGATTAACCGCGCCCTGCACTACCATTTCACCAAGCCCAAAAGAAGAGGTAATAAATACCACCTGATCAAAGCCTGATTCAGTATCGATAGTAAACATAACGCCACTCACCGCAAGATCACTGCGTATCATTTGCTGGATCCCGGCGGATAAGGCGACCTCATCATGAGCAAACCCATGATGCACACGATAAGCAATCGCCCTGTCATTGTACAATGAAGCAAACACCAGCTTGATAGCATGAAGAATCGCATCAATCCCCTTCACATTAAGAAAGGTTTCCTGCTGACCAGCAAAAGAGGCATCGGGCAGATCTTCCGCCGTAGCCGAAGAACGTACTGCGACACTAAAATCCTTGTTTCCTATTTCTTTAATCAATGCATTATAGGAATCAGTTACCGATTGAATGAATTGCCGGGTAAATGGGGTATTGATAATGAGTTCCCGAATAGACTTACCCGTGGTGACGAGGTCATTGATATTGTCCGTATCAAGGGATTGCAACATCTGGTGAATTTTCTCATCCAGCTTGTTTTGCTGTAAAAATTCACGAAAGGCCGCGGCTGTAGTGGCGAATCCGGTAGGAACCTGGACTCCGGCCGAGGATAAGTGGCTAATCATTTCTCCCAGCGACGCGTTCTTTCCGCCAACCTGCTCCAGATCACGCATACCTAACTGCGTAAAACTAATCGTGTGCTGTTCTAATGCCATAACGCCACCCTTATAATCCTTAAAAATATTGGCCATTCTACTCAAAATGCCCATTAATGGGAATGTCTGCTGTTAAAACTTGCCAGTAAAATAATAACCTCGCCCCCCATTCATTCAATGGTCTGATTTCCAATTTCAAAGAATATTATAATGTTTAGACAAAGATTGCTTACTTTTCCTGTATTTTTGCTGCAAAAAGCCGCTTTTCGTTACTTCTCGCGGTTTATTTATTAAACCGGCATGTGCTGCCCGCTGTTAATGTGGGCCGACAGCCTTAATTAAGTGAAAAAAAATGGCATATTTCTATTGTTTTATTCACATATGGTCTAGCTTCTAATATTATATGTGCTTTATGACTGTGGTGAAAATATTCATGAGCTTAACTTCTTTAACTGCCGTCTCTCCGCTTGACGGCCGCTACCAAAAAAAAACCAGCATACTAAGCCCCTATTTTAGCGAGTTTGCACTCATCTATTATCGTCTGATAGTGGAAGTTCGCTGGCTGGAAGCTTTGGCTGCTAATCCGGATATTCCGGAGGTGAAGCCTTTGTCAGAAGACGACAAACGTTTTCTGGAACAAGTTCTTAGTAATTTTAATGAAGAAGAAGCTGAAAAAGTTAAAACCATTGAGAAAAAAACCAATCACGATGTCAAGGCAATTGAATATTATCTAAAGGAAAAGCTGACTGACCATCCTCGTTTGAGCGCCGCAGCCGGTTTCATTCATTTTGCCTGCACCTCGGAAGATATTAACAATCTCTCCTATGCCCTGATGATAAAAGAGGCATTAGCTCAGGTTATTCAGCCCACTTTGGCAGAAATTATTGGCGGTATCACCCTGCTGGGGAAACAACATGGTGATGCGGCAATGTTATCCCGCACTCATGGGCAACCTGCAACCCCGACAACCTTAGGCAAAGAACTGGTTAACTTTGTGGCACGTCTTAAAAGACCTCAGCAACAGCTTGCCGAAGTATTGATCCCCGCCAAATGCAATGGCGCGGTTGGCAACTATAACGCGCATGTCGCGGCGTATCCGGAAGTAGACTGGCGTAAACATTGTGCTTCTTTTGTCAGCTCACTGGGTTTGTCTTTCAGTGCTTACACCACTCAGATTGAACCGCATGACGGCATCGCCGAAGTCTGTCATATTATGGTGCGAATCAATAATATCCTGCTCGACTACACTCAGGATATCTGGACTTATATTTCATTAAACTATTTCACCCAGAAAACAATTGCGGACGAAGTTGGTTCCTCCACCATGCCGCACAAAGTGAACCCCATTGATTTTGAGAACGCCGAAGGCAATCTGGGATTAGCCAATGCCCTGTTTGAGCATTTTGCGGATAAATTAACGAAATCCCGTCTGCAGCGCGATCTTTCCGACTCTACTGTGCTAAGAAATCTCGGTGCAGGATTTGCCTATACGCTCATCGCCTATCAGGCAATTGCCAAAGGCAATGATAAACTGCAGATTAATAAATCCGCATTGAAAGAAGATCTCGAAGATAACTGGGAAGTTCTTGCCGAAGCGGTTCAGACTGTCATGCGGCGCTATCAGATACCAGATGCTTATGAACAATTAAAAGACTTGACCCGGGGTCAGGGAATTGACGCAGACAGTCTGCAACAATTTATTAAAAGGCTGGATATACCCGAGGCAGCAAAAACCAGACTATTAGCCATGTCACCCGAGAGTTACACTGGCTTGGCCGCGCAATTGGTGAAAGCATTTTCATGATCGAAGAATCATTATCACAACAAGGGACCTCTCGGGAATTTGATGTCATTGTCATAGGAACGGGTATTGCGGGTTTACATTATTGCCTGCAGGTCCTTAAATTACAGCCTCGTCTTCGCATTGCTTTAATCAGTAAGGCAGAGCTGGGTGAATGCAACAGCCGTTATGCCCAGGGAGGTATTGCCGCAGCATTTACGGAAGAAGACTCTCTGGAAGCTCATATCGGAGATACTATTCTGGCAGGAGATGGTTTATGCTATGAACCTGCTGTTGAATTTATCATTCGACAAGCCCCTTCCATTATTGAAGAACTACTAGGCTATTCAGTTCCCTTCACCCGTACAGATACTGGTTATAACCTGGCTCAGGAAGGCGGGCACTCCTTTCGCCGTATATTTAACGCCGGAGATCAAACCGGGCTGGTTATCGTGCAGGCCCTTCTGAGCCAAATCGCAGAGTTGAAACAAATCACGGTATTTGAACATCATATCGCGGTTAATCTTATCACTCATTATCACCCGCATCGAACCGATATCCAGGGGGAAGTGCTGGGCGCGTACCTTCTCGACTGCAAGGCTAATCTAATCCACACATTTCTTGCTCCCTGCGTCATTCTGGCCACGGGTGGAGCGGGCAAGACCTATCGATATACCACCAATCCAATGGTGGCGACCGGAGATGGCGTGGCCATGGCCTACAGGGCTGGAGCACGTGTAGGAAATATGGAGTTTTATCAGTTTCATCCTACACTTTTGCATCATCATAGCCTGAATAATTTTTTAATCTCGGAAGCAGTACGCGGTGAAGGTGCACTCCTGATCAA
This sequence comes from Legionella sp. 16cNR16C, assembly GCF_021297775.1. NCBI lineage: Bacteria > Pseudomonadati > Pseudomonadota > Gammaproteobacteria > Legionellales > Legionellaceae > Legionella > Legionella sp. 16cNR16C. Next base: position 896,482 of record NZ_JAJTMX010000003.1, on the reverse strand, counting down.
TCCGGAATCCGGCGAGCGGTTCATGAAAAAATATGCGCCGGAAGCAATGGAACTGGCAACACGCGATGTGGTGGCCCGTGCTATTTTTAGTGAAATTGAACAAGGGCAGCAGGGATTCGTACATCTGGATATTACTCATGAATCCCGTGCCTTCCTTAAAAAACGTTTTCCTCAAATCTTCTCTACTCTGCAAACGATAGGGATTGATATGAGCCAGGATATGATTCCAGTTGTTCCAGCGGCCCATTATCAATGCGGAGGGGTATTAACTGATGTCGACGGCAGAACAGACCTTAAACGGCTGTATGCTGTTGGTGAAGTGGCATTCACCGGCTTGCACGGCGCCAACAGGCTTGCCAGCAATTCCCTTCTGGAAGCACTGGCAATGGCGAGTAATGCCGCTCGCTGTACATTAAAAGATATCTCCACTCCGAACAAATTGTCTCAGGATATCCCTAACTGGTCGTCTTCAGGCGCCGTCAATCCACGGAGAGCGAGCCAGATTAATGCACACTGGCGCGGTTTGCGCGGCGAAATGACCTCCTATGCCGGAATTGTAAGAACTGAGGCCGGTCTTGAAGATTTACTACAATTAATATTGAAGAGAAAGAAAATTATTGAGGAGTATTACTGGAAGCATTGTATCACCAGAGATTTCATCGAACTGAGAAATATTGTTCTGAATGCTGAACTTATTGTCAGGGCAGCACTCTGTCGAAGAGAATCTCGGGGAGGCCATTATCGAGAAGACTTCCCTGATAAAAATCTCCATGCCCAGGAAAGTATTGCTCGATTAACATCGCCGCAAAACCCATTTTTTTAATCAGACCTTTCTTATGAGGTAGTAATGTTCGGCTATTCATCCATTTACCAACCTGAAAAAAGTATTATGCACATCACTAATGACATGAGTATCTGTCAAAGTGATTACCCGCTGGACTGGTACCAGGAAGATTTCATTCCCTACGCCGAGGAGTATCAGGCATTAGCTGATCGCAAGCTTACCACGGTACTTGCCTGGATGAAGCCATATATGCAAAAAGCGCAGTCCCATTTTGGCGAGCGCCTGCTGCTTTTAGCGCATTATTATATGGGCGGAGATATTGTCAGGCTTGTAGAGCAGTTCGGCGGCCAGATTGGGGATTCCTACCAGCTGGCATTAATGGCAGCGCAAAACCCGCAGAAGTCGGTTATTATTGAGTCTGCCGTTCATTTTATGGCGGAGTCAATAAGTATTCTCGCCAATGAGAATCAACATGTTTATATAACTAATCCTAAATCGGGTTGTACTATGGAAATGCTGGCTAAAGACTTTATGGTCGAGCCTGCATTTCTGGATCTTAATGAACGTTATGGGGCTGAAAATATTTTACCGGTTTGCTATATGAACACCTCAGGACGGGTGAAAGCCATGACTGGCGCTCAGGGAGGCGCGGTTTGTACCAGTTCAAACGTAAAAAAAATCTTCCAATGGGCTCGCGCTCAAAATAAGAAGATCCTGTTCATACCCGATCAGCACATGGGTGAAAATGTAGCCTACTGGCTGGGGATTAAAAATCTGGCTTATTGGCCAGGCGGAACTGCCGGTGCCCAATACTCACTGGAAGCTCAGGATAAGGCAACACTCGATACTTTTGATAAAGCCGAGTTAATACTGTTTTCCAGCCAATGCGCAGTTCATACCCACTATCAGGCTTATATGTGCGATTACTGGCACTCACAAAATTATGCCACAGTGGTACATCCCGAATGCCGAAACGAAGTGATTCGCGCGGCACAGCAGGCTGGCTCTACAGCATTCATTTGGGATTATGTTGTGAATGATCGTGCTGGCACCAAACGTTATGCCATCGGTACAGAAAACCATATGGTAGAAAATGTAAAACAACATTGTAAAAACCTGGGCATCCAGGTAGTAAATCTCGCCGAAGCCCCTAAACCTGATGATGCCAAAGGCATTGGCTGCGGCTGCGCAACGATGTCGAGAAATGATCCCCCTCATTTGATTGGGCTTGTTGATTTGCTAAGGCAAGGCAAAGAAATGGCATACAATGAAGTGAAAGCGGGTGACGTAGTCAACGAGTTTACTGGCTTACGTCAGCGCCTGCAGCTTAATGATCAGCAATGGGTGATTGATAATGCTAAAAAAGCATTGAGGAAGATGATCGAGATTACCGAAGCTTAATTCAAGCCCGTCATTGTGGACGCCGCGAAGCAATGACGGAAATACATAGCAAGCCAGACTGAAAAAACTCACCCCGTTGTTTTTAATTGCCGCGCGACTCTTTCCCGTTGAATTAAATAAAGATTTCTTAAATAAATAAACACACCGGTGGACTGGCCCAGGATGAACACCGGATCTTTTTTATAAATTGAATACATTAATAATGTGATACCGCCTAATAAGCTTAGATACCAGAAAGCAACCGGAATAACACTTCGCTTTTCTTTTTCACTTATTAGCCATTGAATAAAAAATCGGGCAGAAAAAATGCCTTGCCCAACTAATCCAACACATAGCCAGATTGACTCAGAGTTCATTATTGATAACCTCCGGCGAACAGGGTCTTTTCAATAGCCAGCGCACCCCCACCAGATCGTAAATACCAACAAATAATCGGTTCATGACCCCATATTTTGACACACCATGCCTTCTTGGACGGTGGTTAACAGGCACGTTCACTAACCTGTATCCAGCTCTTAAAAATAATGCCGGTAAATAGCGGTGTAAATGATTAAAATGAGGCAAATTTAAAAATGCACTTCTAGGGAACAGTTTCAGACTGCAACCGGTGTCAGGACAACTATCACGCAAAATAGTCTGACGCACGCCGTTGCCTATACGGGAAGAAATGCGGCGAATCAGCTTATCATCTCGACGTTTTCGATTTCCAAGCACCACCGTTTTGTGGTCTTCAATAAAGCCGCAAAGAGCAGGAATATCATTAGGATCATTTTGGCCGTCGCCATCAAGCGTCACTAAAAATTCATAGCGCGCTGCCTTTGCCCCGCTAACCAGAGCAGCACTCTGACCACAGTTAACTCTGTGCCGTACCAGTTGCAATCGCTCATCCTCTGCTGCCAGCTTCAATAAACGGCTGACAGTCTTATCATTGCTGCCGTCATCAACAAAAATGACCTCAAAGCAATAATCATCTTTTTCCAAAACATTCACTAGTTCATGAAAAAGTACTTCAACATTATCCTCTTCATTATATACAGGGATAATTACTGATAAATTTATAGGTTGTTTCAAAAGTCACTCCCTTACTATATTACTGACTCATCGTCCTGCTGCTGCATCCATACATACTGCACTGGGAGTTTTGCCAGGCAGATTCCAGCCATTTCTGTTTGCGTAAAACCCAGAGCAATGCGGCAAGCTCTATAAACACCAGATAAGTGGCTGCCAGCACGTCGCTTAAGTAATGGTGGTTTAATATAATTCTCGAAACAGCGACTGAAAATCCTACAGTCAGCACATAAGAGCTGGAACGTGGGTACAATAGACTTAAGCCGGCAGCAACCGACATTATAGTGGTCGTATGACCAGACGGAAAAGACCAGAAGGGGGAATGTGTTTGAAAACCATAAAAACCAAAGTATTGGCCTTCAAGCAGCATACTGGGCCTGGCACGTCCTAATACTACTTTCAGAAATCCGCAAATTGAGCTGGGTACTAATACACAGAGCAATAGAAACCAGCATTTCGCTTCCCAGTCTGTATTAACCCTGATATATCTAAAAATGAATATTCCTAATATAAAAGCTGAAAAATAAAAGAAGCCCGCCCCCAGTTTGGTGAATAACTCCAGAAATTGGTAATTATGGCGCAGATCAATATCAAAGAAGAATTCTGCCAGCGGTTTATCTATAAAGAAAAAGCAAAATGCAATCAAACTTACTGCTAACACCATAACCCAGGGTTTGATAAAAAAAGACATTATTTTGTTACACGGAGACATCATTACTCTCTTTATTTTTAGGCCCGATGAGAAAAAGATTGAGCCATCGGCCTTTACTATAGTTAAAACCACGCAGTCTTGCAATAACGCCAAAAGAATCAAAAGCGATAGTCCATTGAGCAAATGTCTTGTCATCAACCAGGAGCAACTGCCTTGGATTTTTTTCCAAAGAGGAAATAGCATCGGCACTATCTGCAAATTTTATCCAGTTGGTATTCAGATTGAAAACAAGACTGGGCTCATCAAAACCTACGGCAATTAAAGGATTATCGGAGTTAACCGCATGTTTTAAAGCCAGATCAGCGATTTTAGGAGTAATCCAAAGCGGCTCGAGTTCTGGTAAAATTCGATTAAAGCTTAGAAAATAAACCACAGCTGCCATAATCAGCAGTGAAGCGATGGATTGATAATAAGCATGTTTAAAAATGAAATAAAGCGTTACCACTGCGAATGTTATTCCGCAAAATAGTATTGAAACAGCCGGCCAGCTGCTGTGGTTTAAAAAGACATAGGAGATAATGGTCAGGAATATCACAAGTCCAATAGATAATATTCCCCAAAGGCTTTGCAAGAATTTAAGCCAGCGATTAGCCCAAGCTCTCCCCTCTTGCAGACCAGTTTTTTTCATATTGATTAAAGAATCAATCGCCATTGCTGCTAACAGCGCCAAAGCCGGAAAAACGGGAAGAATATACTGGGGCAACTTGGTTGGCATGATTTCAAAAAAAAGCCAGCTCGGAATGACCCAGCTCAATAGAAATCTCACTGCCTTTTCATGCCGATGCCTGAACGCATAAGCCGCAGTGGGCCATAAAAAAAGAGAAGCGGGCCAAAAGGTTAATGGCAGGATAGCCAAATGAAAAAGAGGAGGCTTTCCGTGTGATTCATGCCCGCCCTTCAGCTTGGGTAACAGGTCCTTATGAATCATTTGCATTAGGTAGTTGCTGTGCTCAGCCTGATTAACCAGGATAACCCAGATTAAGGTCAGGGAAATAAGAATCAATAAGCCTGTAAACGGCCGTAGATTGCGTAACCAGCGAATATTTTTATCGACCAGACAGAGGGCCGCTATCGACAGAAATCCTACTAAAGGGGTAACCCCTTTCAGGACCAGCCCCGCAGTCATTGCCAGCCAAAAACATAAAGGCCAGGCCCAGTGAATCCTGGTATTATTAGCGCTTGCCTGATAAATCAGCCACAGGGCACCCTGCATTAACACCACAGTGGCAAGAAGCGCGGCATCAATTACCCCCATATGCGCCTCAACCACAAGCAAGAGGCAAGAGGCCAGCAATAGCGCGGCAATCAATCCGGAGCGTTCATTCAACAGACGTGAACCAAAATAAAAAGTTGCCAATACGGCAATTAACGCCCCTAAAACAGAAGGAATCCGATAAGGCCAAATCTGGTTTGCATCAGGTTCACTGAATAATTTTACACTGCCAGCCTGAAGCCAATTTATTCCGGGCGGTTTCTGAAAGCGTGTTCTATCCTGGAAGCGGATTTGAAAAAAGTTACCTGATTGGAGCATTTGACGACTGGCTTGTGCAAAATGCGCCTCATCCCTGTCAATCACCGGTAACTGGCTAATGCCTGAGGCAAAAAATATGAGGGATAAAATAACTAGCCCTGACCAAATCACTAATTTGCGCAATGCCTTAAACTCCTGAATCTTCGGCTGGGCTGATTATACTTAACTCCCTGGGAAATGACAAAAAAATCCTCTCTCCGGTTCAGTTTAACCTAAATGCAGGTAGCTTATGATCTTGTTCCTGTTGTCATTGCGAGTTAAACTCTCTCTTTTTATCAGCGTTTCTCATGCCAGAATTATCTACGATACAACAAATCGCTATTTGGATTATTCCTGTTTTGCTGGCTATAACCATTCATGAAGCCTCACATGCCTGGGTTGCTTCATTATGCGGCGATCGAACTGCTGAGCAGGAAGGGCGGCTCAGTTTTAATCCTATTAGACATATTGATTTGTTTGGAACTATTATTGTTCCTCTGCTGGTATTAACTCTAAGCAAATTCAGTTTTGTTTTTGGCTGGGCAAAACCTGTGCCCATTATGCCCTCTCGTATGCGCAATCCGCGTCGTGATCTCGCTTTAGTCACTTTGGCAGGCCCCTTGTCTAATCTGGTCATGGCAATATTCTGGGCCATTTGTTTTAAAATTTCGTTTTATCTTGACCCACAGCGCACTAGCTATGCCCTGTTTCTATTATTGGCCGCAAGAGCCGGAATGATCATAAACCTGCTGCTTTGTTTCTTTAATCTGCTGCCTATTCCCCCGATGGATGGAAGTAAAGTGGTAATGAGTCTGCTATCACCCCGAGCCGCAATGAAATTTCAGAAAATTGAACCTTATGGATTTTTCATCGTGCTCCTGTTGCTGATCACTGGCGCTCTGAGCTGGATTCTCAATCCGCTTATGAATTATTCTCTTCGTCTGCTGGTCGCTGTTTTTCATTTATGAACATACTAGCCGACGCATCGCTCCCCAATTTGAAGGCCGCTTTCCCAGCGCCTTTTAATCTGACAGTTTATGAAGATCAAAGACATATCCCTCATTTGCTGGCAGGACAGGAAATCCTTCTTTGTCGAGCCACATTGAAGGTCAACGAGGCCCTTTTTAAAAAACATCGGGTCAAATATGTGGCGACAGCCAGTAGTGGCACCGATCATATCGATAGCGGTTTGCTGGCCAAACTTGGGATTGAATTACTCGATGCAAAAGGTTGTAATGCACAAGCGGTTGCGGATTATGTCGTTTGCAGTATTGCCTGGTTAAAAAAGAATCGCAATTTTACCGGTAAGAATGCGGTGGTGATTGGCGCTGGTGTGGTCGGTTCAAAAGTCAGCCGACGTTTGAAGATGTTAGGGTTTCAGGTATTAGCCTACGATCCTCTGAAGGCCGCTTCTGATACCGGCTTTAAAAGCTGCGGCTATCATGAGTTATTTGACGCCGATCTTATAACCATTCATGCGAATTTACACACGACAGCTCCCTACCCCAGTTTTCACCTTCTGGATGAGCCATTTTTTAATGCCTTCAACCCGCAAGGGATTATTATTAATGCCGCCAGAGGACATATCGTTAATGAACAATCTCTATTAAAACGACCAGGGCTAATTTATTGCACCGATGTGTACAGTAGTGAACCCGCGATAAATCCCGAGATTATCAAAATGGCCACAGTTAACACTCCACACATCGCCGGCCATAGCATCGAAGCGAAATTGCGGGCGGTGCAAATACTCAGCGGCAAATTACATACATTGTATCATCTTCCCTTTAGCCCTCTTCCGGAAAACCAGGTATTTATGGATGAACCGGCAGCAGAGACCTGGGAGGAGTTGGTCTTAGCCCTGTATAACCCCGAGCCGGAAACTCTTGCGCTTAAACAAGCTGCGGATCCGCAAACAGCCTTTTTGCAGCTACGCAAGGCACATCCACCAAGGCATGATTTTGATCGTTATCAAATGGCTACCGGTAAACTTGCTGAACTGCAGCGAATTGCTGGTGTTGGAAATTAAATCAGAAGTCGACAATCCTTTACTTCTTGTCTACATTTTATAATGTTTGATTAAAAGATAAAAAAATATCTCTTTTTCAATAGTTCATGGAAAAATTAGATAAGGATAAACTGATTATGACTTATGTAGCCTTGGAATGGGATCACAAAATCGGCAAATTTGCCATTGGTTGGCTAGTAGTCAAATGCGCCAGTGTTGGGCAAAAATTTGGTGGTCCGCAAGCTCTGCCCCCAAGAAAAGACATTGCCTATTTTGTAAATCCGGAAACGGCCGAAATGGATGCCAAAAGTTTTGCCGAATTTAAGAATAAGTCCGATGCAGCGGATCAGGAAGAATTTGTAAAAATTAATCTGGCTGAAGCAAGCAGACATGCTGCCTTTGAATGGGATCACAATATTTTCAATCCCCTAATCAAATGGGCAGTCCTCGAATGGGGTGGCGACTACCAGCAAACCGGTGCCCGAGATGATGTGGCCTATTTTCTGGATGGGGAATCCGCCGAGATGGATGCAAAGTCATTTAGTATTATGAGAAATCAGCGATTGTTTTAGAAAAAGCATGCAGGTTGGACCAAGGGCCAATCTGCAAGAATTTATTAACAACTCTCATTCAGTTCTTATTCACATAGCGATTCAAGACTTCCTGATCAGAAAAATGATGGCGTATGCTGCCAACTTGCTGATAGGATTCATGCCCCTTTCCAGCCACCAACACGATATCATCAGCTGAAGCAAGACTGACTGCTTTGGCGATTGCTTCTTCCCTGTTGGCAATTTTATATAAATTGTCTCGTTTATGAATGCCTTGCTCAATTTCATCAAGAATTTGCACAGGGTCTTCGGTACGTGGATTGTCGCTGGTCATAATCACAATATCCGCATTGTCACTGGCAATTTGCCCCATAATGGGGCGTTTCGTTTTATCTCTGTCGCCGCCGCAGCCAAACACCGCAATGATTTTACCCTTTTTGACACCATTTAAGGTTTCAAGAACGTTTTTCAGAGCATCCGGTGTATGAGCATAATCCACGATGGTATAGGGTTCCTGGCTTACAATCTCCATACGGCCGGGAGCGGCTCGAAGTTTAGACATCGTATCAACCACTTCAGACACGGGATAGCCTGCAGCCATAAGACTGGAAAATATGGCCAGGGCATTGTAAATATTAAAATATCCTAAAGCTCTAATCTGCAATTCATGGCTTCCCCAAGGAGAGTTCAGCTTAATTCGGGTTCCTGTCAGACTGATTTCATGTTCGATAGCTCTGACATCTGCCTGCTGATGAACACCATAGCTTAACAACTGGCAATTTGCAGAAACCGATTTCAGGATTTGTGGGGTATACTTATCATCCTGATTTACAATAGCCCACTTTAACTCTGGAAACGCAAACAGTTTTGCTTTGGCCTCTGCATACTCATCCATGGTGTGATGATAATCAAGGTGATCATGAGTTAAGTTGGTAAAAATCCCCTGAGAAAAACGAATGCAATCAGTGCGTCCCTGATCAAGAGCATGTGAAGATACCTCCATACACACCTGGCTAATATCGGATTGACGAAATTGACTGAATAGCTGTTGCAAACAAAATGCATCGGGTGTGGTATTTGCCAGTGATTGCAGTTCATCCGCTTTTCCATAGCCCAAAGTGCCGATATAAGCCGATTTTGCAGAAAGAAGCTCATGCGCCTGTGCTAACTGATAGGCAATTGTTGTTTTACCATTCGTGCCAGTGACTCCGGTAACGTATAGGCTGTCCGAAGGGTTTTGATAAAATCGGGCAGCCAGTTCAGCCTGCTTTGATACAAGATTAGCCAGTGAAATATACACAATAGACGTGTCAGGTTCGGAAATCTTCCACCCTTGAGGATCAAAAAGAACTGCAGCAGCCCCATTCTTTACAGCTTGTGGAATAAACTGTCGTCCATCTGACGCATGACCGGGGTAGGCTATAAATAAATCACCAGCCTTAACTGACCTGCTATCATTGCTGATACCAGTTATTTCCAATTCAGATATTACATCGTCAATCCAGGGACAGAGGAGTTTATTGAGTTTCATTTAACTTAGCCTGTTGTTATATCGGGCGGAATATCCAGAGTGCGTAAGGCGCCTGACATTACTTTTGCAAATAAGGGTGCTGCGACCGCTGCCCCATAATAACCATTTTTAGTCGGCTCATGAATGACTACAACCACAACCAGTCGAGGACGCGATGCTGGAGCAATACCAACGAAGCTTGCTATATGCCGATTGGCCTCATAGCCATTTTTTCCAGCGATTCGGGCGGTTCCTGTTTTACCAGCTACACGATAGCCTGGAATCTGGGCTGCCTTACCCGTTCCCTCAACCATAACGGCCTCCATCATAGCCAGAACATCATTGGCAGTTTTCTCGTCAATTACCTTTTCGACACTCGGGTGATAATCGGGATTATGCAACAAAGTAACAGGCAGCAAATTGCCATGATTGGCAAATATCAGATAGGCTTTGGCCAATTGCAGGGGGGTCACTGATAGTCCATATCCAAAACTGACGGTCGCTAAAACGAAAGGATTGGCATCTTTAGGCTTGACAATCGCCCCATCGCTTTCTCCCGGATAACCGCTCTCTGTTCTTTGGCCAAAACCACTGCGCTGCAAAAGCCCAAGTAATTGCTCTGGCGGGCTTAAGAGCACCATTTTGGTCACCCCGACGTTACTTGAATGTTCTAAAACTCCTGTTACATCAAGTACGCCATAATTATGAACATCTCGTATAGTATGTCCATGAACAATCATCCAGCTCGGACGGGTATCAATAATTGTAGCCGGCGTTACCAGACCGCTGCCAAGCGCACTGGCGATGCTGAAGGGTTTGATAACTGAGCCGGGTTCAAAGGTATCGGTGATCGCCTTGTTACGATAACTATCCCGGGAATAGTTAGCTCTGGCATTAGGATTAAACGAGGGATAATTGGCGGTTGCCAGAATTTCACCTGTTTGAGTATCGACGACAACAACGGAACCGCTGCGAGCGGCAAATTTCTCCATTGTATTTTTTAATTCATGATGCGCAAGGTACTGGATTCGGCGATCGATACTCAAAACCAAATCATGTCCGGGTTTAGGTTCCTTGAGGATTCCTAATACTTCAACAATATGGCCTGTTCTATCCTTCACAACCCGCTTTTTGCCAGGAACGCCCATTAGCCAGTCCTGATAGGCCAGTTCCATTCCTTCAATTCCGGCATCATCAATATTGGTAAAACCAATTAACTGAGCAGTACTGTCCCCTTCCGGGTAGTAGCGTTTAAATTCCTGCTGGAAATTGACACCTGGAATTTTTAATACTTCAATCTCCTTGGCAAGCATAGGGGGTAGCTGACGTTGCAAATAAAGAAACTCCCGGCTTTTGGCTTTCTCAACTCGTGCTTTTAGTGTTTTGGCGGGAATGCCGGTTATTTTGGACAATGTTGCAAGTTGCTGAGGGGTAGGAGAAAATTCTTTGGGATTAACCCAAACAGATTGAACAGGGGTACTGACAGCAAGCGGCGTGCCGTTACGATCGGTTATCATTCCCCGATACGCAGGAATATCCTGAACTCTTAAACTTCTGGCGTCGCCTTGTCCTTTAAGAAATTGTCTGTGCAGGACAGTGAGGTCAAGCATTCTCCAAACCAGGACACCCAGAATGAGAACAAAAAAGCCTGAAACGGTGATTAACCGTAAACGGTGTCCGTTTTTTTTCATCGTGGCTTTAATACAAAGGTTTGTTTATCTGCCGGTAAACGCATACGTAATTTTTCGATAGCCAATTGCTCAACGCGCGCCGGAGTAGCCAAGCTTGCCTGTTCCAAAAGTAACTGTCCCCACTGTAATTGCAATTGGTGGTTATTTTGCTCTAATTGCTGCAAATAATCAAAGCGTAATCGATGTTCATTGGTAATATAAACTACTGCCAGTGCACTTAAGAGCACACTGATTAGCAAAGTTATTATCAAACTCATCTGTTTGGATAAGCGCATTTCAGATAATTGTCCAGTAAATAAATTGCTTTGATTTATCGCTCTGGCTGCGGCATTCATGACAACTTCTCTCCTATTCTAAGGACCGCACTACGGGATCTGATATTCTCTTTAATCTCATTTTCTTCCGGCATAATCGCCTTACCTACTCGTCTGAATTTTTTTACAATCTCATTGTATTTCACAGGCACACCGGGAGGCGGTCTATTGCCTTCCTCCATTGCCTTCATAAACTGCTTCACTATTCGATCTTCCAAGGAGTGGAAACTGATAACCGCCAGACGCCCCCCGATCTTTAACACATCAACAGATGATTTGAGCGCTTTTTCCAAATCGCTTAATTCATCATTGATATAAATACGTATTGCCTGGAATACTCTTGTTGCAGGATGCTTATGTTTTTCCCATTTTGGATTTGCCGCCTTGACGATCTCGGCAAGTGCCTGAGTAGTCAATATAGGGGATTGCTGGCGGGCTGCCACTATCGCCCGCGCAATCCTTCCTGCAAAACGCTCCTCTCCGTACTTCCTGAACACCTCCTTCATTTCCTGCTCGTCGGTACGATTAATAAAGGTTGCGGCATCAAGTTTCTGATGCAGATTCATTCGCATATCCAGAGGGCCTTCCTTTAAAAAACTAAACCCCCTTTCTGCGTCATCTAACTGCGGAGATGACACTCCCAAATCCATTAACACTCCATCTACAGCACCACAAACGCCTGCTTTTTCCGCGTATATGGCAATATCAGCAAACGAACCGTGGAAAATCTCAAAGCGTTTTTCCTGGGCAAATACTTCACTGGCAAACTGAATAGCCTCAGGATCTTTATCAATCGCAATCAATCGGCCTTGTTCAGACAAGCGTTCGAGAATTGCACGACTATGCCCTCCCCGGCCAAAAGTGGCATCAATATAGATACCGTGCGGATTGATTGCCAAACCATTTATCGATTCTTCTAATAAGACTGATTGATGCATTTTGTTCCACTATAAAGAAAATGTTTTCATTTCGTCTGGTAAGACGTCGTGCTGAGAGGCTTCCTCAGCTAACCAGCTTTCACGTTTTTCTTCCCAGGTCTTATCATTCCAAATCTCAAACTTATTGCCCTGGCCAATCATTACTGCATGCTTTTCCAGTCCTGCGTATTCACGCAGCAAAGGAGGCAATAATAATCGTCCATTGTTATCTACATCAACATCAGTTGCATGCCCAATCAGCAAACGCTGAATACGCCTTGCAGCCGCGTTAAAACTTGGCAAATTCTGCAATTTATCTTCAATAACTTGCCATTGTGCAGCGGGATACAGCAAAAGACAGGTTTCTTCAGTATCAATAGTGATGACTAAAGAGGCATTGCCTGCGTTGTCCAATGCTTCACGGTAACGTGTTGGAACCGCTATACGACCCTTCGCATCGATTGTCAAAGACGTTATGCCACGAAACATGATTAATTTTGCAGGCTATCCCACAATTCTCCACTTTTTTAGTATTTTACACCACTTTCTTACACTATAGAAACACAAAATCCTTCTCGTCAACAAATTTTGTTTAATTTTTAATAGGGAGAGATATTTTTGACCAAGTGGTGGGCAGGTTGATTTTTTTATGGAGTGACAGAAGGTTGCTCGGTGCAGGTAATAAGCCTTCAAGGACTGAAGGATTCTTTCGAATTGCTCATTTTCCTTTATTCAAGCTTTGTCTTTTCCGCGCGGCATTGTTGCGTAAATAGAACCAAGCAACAAACATGTCGTCTTTGCGAACCAAGTGAAGCAATCCAGATCGAAACCTGAACAAAGCCGGGATCTGGATTGCTTCGCTAATGCTCGCAAAGACAATTTTTTGCGCACCCACCTTTCCACGCAACAATGCCTTTCCGCGCAGGCGGAAATCCATTTTAAATATGGCACAGTGCCAAATCATGAATAGATTTCCGTCTGCGCGGAAATGATTGATTACAGACGGGTGATATCAGGAACAAAGGAGCTACATCGATTGATTCATTAATGCGGCCAGGCGAATGCCCTGCAATACCAGGTCTGGTACCAGATGATCATAAATATTTTGCTTTTCAAACAAGGAAGCAAAACCGCCAGTAGCCAGAACTAACACTTCTTCATCATGAAAGGACTCAGCTTTTATCCGGTGTATTAATTCGCGGCAAGCCCCTATGGCGCCAAAATAAACGCCCGACTGGATACTTTCAATGGTGGAACGGCCAACAGCCTGGTTCATTTTTACAATTTCTACCGCCGGTAATTTAGCCGTATTATTGGAAAGTGCATCGACCGATAAACGCATTCCCGGAAGAATAGCTCCTCCCAGATAAAATTTATGTGCAGTAATGACACAGAACGTAGTTGCTGTGCCAAAATCAATCACAATAATGTTTTTACCAGGATAAATATGGGCCGCCGAAATGGCATTGGCAATCCTGTCTGCCCCTACCTCCAGAGGATTTCGATACTTGATATTGAGTCCTGTCTTTACACCCGCCTGCAGAAAAAAAGGGTCGACAGTAAAGTATTTAAGACAAGCTGAACGTAGAGAATAGTCCAGTTGCGGTACAACGGAGCAAATAGCGATTTGCTTAATGGCTTCCGGTGAGCACTGATTCTCACGCAAGACCGTTTTCAAAAAAATACCGAACTCATCTGATGTACAGGCTTTGGATGTATGACGAAATCGCAAGCGGATTTCATCCCCTGCAAAGACACCACCATATATATGAGAGTTTCCCACATCGAGGCATAAAATCATAAGTTTCTATTGTTCAGGAATTCAGGCTTCCGATAGTAAAGCCTGGGTTGAACATAATCAAGCTTAAACCATGATTGCGAGCCTCCGAGACGGGATAATGCTGCTTCGCAGGCTAAACGGAGTTGAGAAAAAAGTCGGTCGATAAGCCGGGTTCTGTCAGGGACAATCATTCATCTGGGACATTCGTCACCGAATGCCTCAAGCGACCTACCCGAATCCCGTACGGACCATACGTTCCGGTAAACCGGATGGATTCCTATTTGGTCTTGCTCCAAGTGGGGTTTGCCCTGCCACAACTGTTGCCAGTTGCGCGGTGCGCTCTTACCGCACCATTTCACCCTTACCATTTTCATGGCGGTATATTTTCTGTGGCACTTTCCGTAGGCTCACGCCTCCCAGGCGTTACCTGGCACTTCGTCCTATGGAGCCCGGACTTTCCTCCCCTTGCAAAGCAAAGAGCGATTGCCTAACCGACTTTGACCATCATCATAGCAAACTGAACTTTGGAAAACCAGAGAAATTTGTATAGTAACAAGCCCTGTTCAATGACAAAAGTCAGGATGCTTCTATAATTAACTGACAAGCTGCTTCATTTTTATAAAGTTATGGCTTCTAATAAACCATTCAAGTTGCTTTCTGAAAATCAGTTTATCAGTAGAATTAAAAGAGAAACTGCTGGCCGCTGCGAGATGAAGCAGAAATTCATATATATATACTCATCCGGGGAAAAAGGCTTAAAGAAAGCACCACTGCAAAGTCAGTATGATACAATTTATCGAAATCTTTATGAGACACTCGATGATCAATCTCATCTGAAGTTCTGGCCGCAGGTCCAGGAAAAATTGAGTAAGAATCATATAATTCCACATCCTTCAGGAACGGATATTCTTAAAGATGCCTCGTTCAAGCTACATGTCAATTTGAATGATATAGGTAATCTGGATCAAAATACCCTGCTGGGCCTGATAGAGTTTATTAATAAGGAAAGTTGGGCACATAATGTCAATGAATTTAAAGTTATTTCACCTGAGTTACATAACACAGAGCGGTTTAAGAATTCTGCTCAATTGACAATTTACATGAATAATTACGCATCTGTTGCGGATCTTGTTTCTTTGTCTGAGAAAATAAATACCTATCTCCTTCAACATAAGGTACCAGAAAATCAGATAACGGACGATTTAAAAAGCTCAGTCGGTCTTAATTCATTTGTCTCAGGAAGATTTGACACAAATAAGGTCAACAAGACCTATGGCCAATATCCATTTATGGACAAAGAAATAGCTAAATTCTTTGAGAAACATAAAGATAATAAAGAACTGGAAAAAATACCCTTATGCGCCTTCGATGCAATATTCAATAAAATTATCTACTCAAAATCAGTCAACAATTTAAGGGCTCCGGGAGGGGGTTTGAGCGAAGCGGACAGTAAAAAAGTGCAACTTGAATTTGAGAAAATGCTGGATAACCCCAGGCAATATATCAAAGACATGAGCAATCTGGAAAAAAATGGCTTAGACAGTCAGTTAAATGAAGAACAACAAAAAAATCAGAGAATAGAGGAACGATTAACTTATTTTACAGCCGATTTCAGCGACTGTGATACGGCAAGTGAGCTGGCAGAAAAAGTCGCTCAGGAAAAGAACCGGTTTCAGCAACTAGTATCAAATCTTGAGCCTGGCGATAAAAATAAATACAGAGAACTGCTTCATCAAAAAGAAATGAGCATTGATCAGCAGGCGCAGCAGCATCAAAAGCAACTGGCTAAATCCCCTGTTGACGCTCAAAAGCTCAGTCATTTTAAAGCGCTCTTGTCAAATATGGAACGATTATCTGAGAGAGAGGGTCCTGATAAACACAGAATTAAAAAATATTGCAGCCTGATGCGAGGGGAACTCCAAAGTTTCAAAGAGGGAAAATTGTCATTTAACGATTTTCATAGGAACTGCAAAACAATTTCTGAGCAAAGTGGTTTGATAAAAAAACCAAGCTGGTCGGAAAAGATACAAGCAATACTAACTGTGGCTCTTTCTTTTGGATTAGTTCCACTCTATCGCAGGTATAATGGGAAACCTAAAGACGCCTCTGCTTCTGAAGACTCTGCTAAAGAAAAACTAAAGCGCATGAGAGTCGCGATAAATGATTTAAAAGCGTTGGAAAATCAGACCTTAAAAGAGCAGGAAAAGACTGAAAACAAGTCAACAGAATTAGCTCCTAGCAAAATCTCTTTATAATAAAGAGAAACCTGAGATAAGCTTGAATGCATCCTGCGATAAACAGTTTAAACAAAACACTCTATAATTTTTCGCAAGATACACTCAACAGAAGCCTTCAGAAATTAACCACGGGTACCAATAAACTCATCATCAAAATAACGCTTTAATTTAGTACGTAATGTGCCGCGGCTAACACCAAGTACACGAGCAGCTTTTGATTGATTATAGCGAGTCAGTTCCATCACTGTACGAAATAAGGGCGCTTCTACTTCCTCAACAATCAGTTGATAAAGGTTAAGATTATTATCTTTATTGCTGACAGCATTCAGATACCCTTTGACGGTTCCGATTACTTGCTGAATCAAGGCATCATTAATTTGTGTCACATCTTGCATTACTGCACTCATTGATCTCTCCAAAGACTCTGTTGAATCATTAAAAAAAGTTACCCATTTTGAGCATCATGATCGCAATACTACCAAATATTACAAACTATGTAAACATTGTTTTATAGATACTCATTTATTAAGGAAATATTAAGAAAAAATTAAGATTTAATCAAGTTTTTTTGCATATTTCGTTGCAAATTTATACTAATTAATTTTAATTGGAGCAAATTTTGCATAATTTCACTAAAGAAAGCTTAAGAAAAGTAATTACCAATATTTAAACATTCGCAATTATTTGTTATCAAACAGTGTAAAATTGGATTAAATGAGGGCTATAGAGGATTTTGGACGATTGCCGTATCCCGGTTGTGACAACCGGGATAGATTTTAATCAACAGTAAAACTTTCACCGCAGCCGCATTGACCCGTTTGATTAGGATTATTGAAGATAAACCTGGAATTAAAACCCTGTTTGACATAATCAATCTGCATCCCTTTTAAATAAGGATAACTTTTTCGATCGATATAAATCTGATACTCCGAATTAAGAGGAAAACTGACATCCTCCTCGACCGTCTCATTCACATAATCCACGACATAAGAAAGGCCAGAACAACCTGTTTTTTTAACTGAGAAACGTACCCCTTTACTTCCGGCTTGCGTCTTAAGATAGCTTAATAAATGTTTAATGGCCGCCTCGCTCAGAGAAACCCCCATTATTGAATCGTTAACATGTTGCTGCACCACACTCATTTTAAACCCCTAATTTCTCTTTCATATGATTTATAGCACTGAGATACCCTGTTTCAATCAAAAAAACAAGCTGCTGCTGATTTTTTGGCAAATCCAGCCTGCGCGCAAGCTCTCGATGCTCAAAGTGAGGATGTCCGTCTAATGAACTATTCT
Source organism: Legionella sp. 16cNR16C (assembly GCF_021297775.1). Taxonomy (NCBI): domain Bacteria; kingdom Pseudomonadati; phylum Pseudomonadota; class Gammaproteobacteria; order Legionellales; family Legionellaceae; genus Legionella; species Legionella sp. 16cNR16C. Next base: position 878,704 of record NZ_JAJTMX010000003.1, on the reverse strand, counting down.
CCACTTGCTCACAGAGAAGCTCCAAGCCGGCAATCAGATAAGGATTACCAAATGCTTTAAATCTTGCTTTTTTAATCAAACCTGAATCACACTGCAGGTAAAGATCAAAATGCCCCGATCGGCCAGGATAACCAGCCCTGACGTGCACCGTATAGGGCTCACTACAATCCAGAATACCTGCATGGCAGGGCTTAAAAAAACAACGCTCTACTAATTCATTATAAATGATCATGGTGATATTTCATGTAATCGTGAGATTTGTTGACGAATAATCTGCGAGGCTTCGATAATTTCAGCCTCTGTTGTAAATCGACCTAACGATAAGCGTATCGAGCTAAAGGCACTTTCATCATCTAACCCGATGGCCTTCAGTACATAGGAAGGCTGCATGCTGGAGGATGCACAGGCAGAGGTACTTGAAACCGCCAGATCTTTCAATGCGTAAAGCAGTGAATCGCCTTCAACTCCCGGAAAAGTGATGTTTAAATTGCCAGCCACTCTTTGTCTTGGATGGCCATTGAGATGAATATCAGGCAGAACCTTTATGTTATTCCATAATTGTTCACGTAATTTAAGTATTCTTTCCTGTTCCAGCTCGCGGCTCGCTTCGGCTAAAGCAAAGGCTTCCCCCATACCGACAATCTGATGGGTCGCAAGAGTTCCTGAACGTAAACCACCCTCATGCCCGCCGCCAAAACTTTGCGGCTGCAGTCGAATTCTTGGTTTCTGACGCACGAATAATGCACCGATCCCTTTGGGGCCATAATTCTTATGAGCAGAAAACGACATGAGATCAACCGACAACTCACGCAGATTAATCGCAATTTTCCCTGCGCTTTGCGCTGCATCCACGTGAAAAATAATCCCTCTGTTCTTTAATAATTCGCCGATGGCTGCAATATCCTGAACTACACCAATTTCATTGTTGACGTGCATGATTGAAACAAGAATGGTTTCGTCGGTAATCGCCTGCTCCAAATCCTGTAAGGAAAGCAATCCATCAGGCTGGGGCGAAAGATAGCTTACATGGAAACCTTCCTGCTCCAACTGATGAAAACTGTCAAGAACAGCCTTATGCTCGGTAACAGATGTGATTAAATGCCTGCCCTTTCGCTGATAAAATCTCGCCGCTCCAAGAATAGCCAGATTGTCAGCCTCGGTTGCACCTGATGTGAATACAATTTCTCCAGGTTCAGCATGAACTGCTTCTGCAATTTGTGCGCGCGCTGTTTCCACGGCCATTTGAGCCTGTTGACCATAACTATGTGTAGTTGAAGCTGGATTACCAAAAATGCCATCTTTTCCCAGATAATGCAGCATCTTTTCTATAACCCTAGGATCGACTGGTGTAGTTGCCATATAATCAAAATAAAGAGGCATTTTGTTCATGATTAACTCCCTTTATTAATTTTCGCCCATTTCAAAGCATTCTGCATATGACTCAGAATACCGCGCAGAATGTTCACCTCCATATGTTCCAGACCTACGCGATTAAAAAGACGGCGAATGCGTTGCTGCAAGCGCCCGGGATTATCAGGTCTCAAGAAATCGATTGCCACCATCACATCCGTTAAATGCCCATAAAACTGTTCTACTTCTTCTGCTGTTGCCACACGATCTTCACGCAGTGCAACTTCAACTTTAGGTGAAGACAGCAATTTCATTCGTAACTCATAGGCAATAATTTGCACTGCCTGGGCAAGATTTAAAGAACTGTATTCAGGATTACTGGGAATATTAATATGGAACTGACTGCGCAGCAGCTCATCATTGGTTAGTCCCGCATGTTCGCGGCCAAACAAAATAGCCACTTCGGTGTCATCGGACTTGCCAGCAATCAAGGCGGCCGCTTCAGGCGGATTTAGTCCCGGTAAAGCAATTCCTCTCGGCCTCGCGCTGGTCGCCAAAACAAGCTGGCAGCCCTGTAAAGCCTGCTCCAGATCCTGAGTTACTACCGCGCTTTCCAATAAATCATCAGCACCCGCTGCCATTTCACAGGCCCTTAGATCAGGGAAAGACTTTGGATTGACCAGATAAAGACGGGTTAATCCCATCGTTTTCATCGCTCTTGCCGCAGAGCCGATATTGCCAGGATGAGTAGTCCCAACAAGCACTATTCGTATTGCAGAAAAATTCATCTTAACCAATTTAAATAAAAAAAAGCAACTATACCAGCAATGTCTTCTCTCTGTACAAAAAAAATGTGCTAGAATCGCCCTTTGTTTTTTCATGAGCTAAATTATGCAGCCACTATTAAATATTGCAGTGACCGCCGCCAAACAGGCGGGTGATATTATTGTTCGCCATATAGAGCAACTTGACCGAATAAAGGTCAGCGCTAAAAGTACTCACGATTATTTCAGTGAAGTGGATATTAAAGCCGAACAGGCAATTATGCATACTATACATAAAGCCTATCCTGATCATGGATTTCTTGCTGAAGAAAGCGGCACTCATAATATCGATTCAGAAGTTACCTGGATGATCGATCCTCTTGATGGCACAACCAATTATCTGCATGGTTTTCCCTTCTTTTCCGTTTCTATCGCCTGCAAAATCAAAAACCGGATTGAACATGCAGTCGTTTATGATCCAATTCGCCATGAATTTTTTACAGCCAGCCGTGGTTGTGGCGCGCAGCTGAATGATCGGCGTATTCGAGTATCCAAACAAACCCAGCTTGACTCTTCCCTGCTGGGAACCGGATTTCCTTTCCGTGATCCCAAGCTCGCTCAGAGATATATGCCTACTTTTGAAGCCTTGATTGGAAAATGTGCCGGCATTCGCAGAACCGGTTCTGCCGCACTGGACCTTGCCTATGTGGCCTGTGGTCGTCTGGATGGTTTTTGGGAGATGGGGCTAAGACCCTGGGATATGGCAGCCGCTGCCTTACTGATTAAAGAGGCAGGTGGTCTGGTCGGTGATCTCCAGGGCGGGGAAGATTATCTCAAAAAAGGTGATATTTCCGGAGGAAACCCGAAGATTTTCAAGGCTTTACTACAAACCCTTATGCCGGTTACAAGAGGCAGCTAAACTTTTATAACAATGGGGTCCGCCCTCATAGCCATTAGTTATGGAATTGTTGGGCCAAGGGCCCAACCTACAGGTAATTTTAAAATCCCGGGTATATCTGGCATACTTCTTGCAAGCCCAAATTAACATTCATTACTCCGAACTCCTATGCACATGCTAAGCAAACAGGAAGGATTCAGTTTGCTTGAGGTCCTCATCAGCACAGTAATCCTGGCCATTGGCTTATTAGGTATTGCCTCATTGCAGACCAACGCGGTTCGCTACAATCATTCCGCTTATCTGCGTTCGATTGCCATTTCCCAGATGAGTAATATGTTTGACCGCATGATGGCTAATCCTGCAGGGGTGCAAGCGGGCTCTTACAATAATATGTCTGGTCTTTCCACAAATCCTAACTGCAGCACTTGCAGTATGTCGCAAATCGCCCAGCGCGATCTCTATCAATGGAATCAGACAAACAGTCAGCTACTACCCAATGGACAGGGCAGTGTCACTCGTAATGGCAATGTATTTACAATTATTATTCGCTGGGACAATGACCGTACCGGTGCCACTGGGATGAATTGCAGCGGCAACTATCGGGTCGATTTGGCTTGTCTTACCATGGATGTTGAGTTATGAGCAGTTTACAAAGAAGTGCGCAAGGATTTTCCATTATTGAATTTATGATTGCCATAAGTCTGGGGACTCTTTTGGTAGCCAGTATTTCTATAGTCTATCTCAGTAATAAAACCACCTTTGTCATTCAGGACGCGCTTGCCAGACTGCAGGAAAATGGACGTTATGCCGATTACATGCTGAGTTATGATCTCCGGATGGCGGGCTATCAGGGCTGCGCAAACCAGCGACAAGTCAAGGTGACCAATTTAATAAAAAATTTATCAACCATGCTAGATTATGACAAACCCTTGCGCGGTTATGATGGCGTTGGATCCACATTCAGCCCGAGCCTGCCCGCAAACCTGCAGGGAAAATCCGTCACGGGGAGCGATGTTATCGAAATACGCAAGGCATCCAGTCTTGGAGTACAGCTTCGTGATGACATGAATAGACCAAACAATCCTATTCTGGTCTATGATCGCATGGGAATTGAAGCTGGAACCCCTTTGATGATTACTGATTGCTCTGTAGGGGATATATTCATTGCCGGATCCAACAGCAATGCTACCGCCATTACCCATTCTTCAAATCAAAACACTTCTAATGATTTAAGTGTGGCCTATCTGCGTACTGCCCAGATAGCCATATTTGATTATTATTCCTACTACATAAAAGATACCGGGCGGGTAAATGCTCAAAATCAGGCTGTTTTGGCTTTGGTCCGGCAAGACAGGAATGGAAATGAGGACGAGATAGCAGAAGGAATTGAGCAGATGCGCATTAGCTACGGCGTCGACACCAATGGCGATAACACGGTCGATACCTATCAGACAGCAGCTCAGGTTCAAAGCGGCGATAATTGGAATAATGTCATTTCAGTCCAAATTAATCTGCTCCTGGCCACGGTTGAAAATGTGGCCGACAAGGCAATGTCCTATTCTTACAACGGGGGCAGCCTTACTCCAGGTGATCGCAAGCTCCGACGGGAATGGACTATTTTTGTTACCTTGCGTAATCGAGGACTCCCCTTATGAAAAGTGATTTTCGTATAAACCAGAGAGGAGCCACACTGGCAGTTAGCCTGCTTTTACTGCTTGTAATTACCCTATTAGCCATCAGTGCCGTTCAGGTAACGCAAATGCAGGAAAGAATGTCCGCCAATATGCAAAATAAGGAAATGTCCTTTGCATCTGCAGAAACTGCTTTAGTTGCCGGAGAAAACTGGTTACTTCGTCAAAGCAGGCAGCCCACCCTTTACACACTCTGCCCGAGCTTTCCCTGTGTTCAGGAGCCCTATCAAAATCTTGATTTTGCCAGTCAGTCAGACAGCTGGTGGAAAAGCAACTCTGCTGAGTATAGCTCCACCCTGAAACAAGCAAGCTCTAAACCGCGATTTATTATTGAGTTTCTACAATTTGTGCCTGATTCTCCTGTGATTGGAACCTCGTCATCTCGAAGCAAAGGGGTTTATTACTACCAGGTTACCGGAAGAGGTTATGGTTTTACGGATGAGGCAATTACCGTATTGCAGACCACAGTGGGAAGGAGGTTTTAATGAAACGACTCCTGCTTATAGTTTGCCTTTTGTGTTTTGGAATCCTGACCAGTCAGGCCGCAACCCTGAACTTATCGCAAACCCCTTTGTTTATTTCTTCTTCAGTAGCTCCCTTGACGATGCTGATTCTTGAGCGAGACCATAAGCTCTACTTTGAAGCTTACAATGATGCATCAGATATTAATGGCGATGATATTATTGATTTACGGTTCAATCCAGACATTGACTACTATGGGTATTATGATAGCTATAAATGTTATGGTTACAGCGGCCTGCAGCAATTTTTTTATCCTATTTCAGTAACCAGCACTAAAAAATGTATTGGCGCCTGGAGTGGAAATTTTCTAAACTATGTAACTACGGCCAGACTGGACGCGATAAGAAAAGTACTTTATGGCGGATATCGCTCCAATGATGCGCTCAATCAAACCATTCTTGAACGAACCTATATTCCACAAGACGGGCATAGCTGGGGTAAAGAGTATACCAGTTTCGCTGTCGATGGGTATAATATAAGCGACTATACTCCCCTCCTCCCGCCCTTATTGGGCACGCGTCATTTATTTGTCAATACCACACTTAGAAATGGAACCAGTGCCCCCTTATTGCGCGTGGCAACTAATCAACCCTATCGCATATGGGAGTGGGTCAGCATTGAGGTGCCGGTCGCCGGCAGCCGAGCGCTTAATGGCAGTAGTGGTCCCCTTATTCTCGGGATCACTGACTATACGGTAAGAGTCAAAGTGTGTGACTCTAGCGTTGGACTTGAAAGCAACTGCCGGGCTTATCCCAATGGTCAATATAAACCTATCGGGCTTCTCCAGGAGTTTGGTGAAAATAATTCGATGCTCTTTGGCCTTATGACCGGCTCTTACAAGAACAATCTGGCGGGCGGTGTATTGAGAAAAAATATTTCAAGTATCACCGATGAAATCAATTTAAATACCGGTCAGTTTACGGCGGTGAATGGCATTATTTCGACGATTAACAAGTTAACAGTCACCGGCTTTGATAGCAATTATAACTATTCCTGTGGATTCATCAGTACCAGAAATATTGTCAATGGGGAATGTGAGATGTGGGGGAATCCAATTGGCGAAATTATGTATGAAGCTTTACGCTATCTCGGCGGCAAAGGTTCCCCCACTCCCAGTTTCGACTATTCCAGTGGAACCGATGCGACGCTTGGCCTGCCAAAGCCGGGTTGGCAAAACCCTTATAGCATCTATCCATATTGCTCTCAGGCCAATCTATTGGTAATTAGCGATCTCTATCCTTCTTATGACAGCGATCAGGTGCCGGGAAACTCATTTAATACGGCAAGCAGCGATTTAAATCCTGCACTGAATGCATCCTCGCTGGCTCAAACTATTTTTAATCGAGAGGGATTTACCAGTGTCTCGGCTTTCATCGGTCAATCCGGCGCAGTAGCCAATGGTGCCCCCACACCAAAGACCGTGACCAGCTTTGGTAATATACGAGGACTCGCTCCGCAGGAAGCAAACTCGGAAGGCAGTTATTATGCAGCAAGTGCTGCCTATTATGGCTGGATAAATGACTTGAATAGCGCAAGAGGCACGCAAAATGTGAAGTCATACATTGTCGCCCTCTCTTCACCGCAACCCGAAATAAAATTCAAGGTGGGAAATAATATTGTCACTATTGTTCCCTTCGCAAAATCAGTTGCAGGTTTAAATATCAATGCGGAGCAAGGCCAATATCAACCAACCAATGAAATCGTTGATTTTTATATTGAGTCACTCTCTAACACCGGCGGGATTTTCCGGGTCAATTTTGCCGATTTGCAGCAAGGCGCTGATTTCGATATGGATGCGGTGGTTAAGTATACGATTACAGTCAACGCGAATAATACCTTAACGATCAGCACTGAAACGATTTATGCTGCGGGTGGCATTAATCAACACCTAGGATATGTCATTTCAGGTACCACCGCCGATGGGGTCTATCTCGAGGTGAGAGACAGCGATACCGCTGCGATCAATGATGTCGATTATTTTCTGGATACTCCGCCTGGAAAATTGCCTGGACAAGCCTGGCAAGATAAAGCGGCATTACCAATATCCACGACAAGGACCTTTACTCCCAGCAATACCCCTTCGGCCATTATTTTCAATTCGCCGCTTTGGTATGCTGCGAAATGGGGAGGATTTAATGATTCCAATGCGAATAATGTTCCTGACATTCAGGGGGAATTTGATACCTCAAACAGCGGGGATCCTGATAATTACTTCCTGGTCACTAATGCCAATAGCCTGCGGGCGCAACTGGCCAAAGCCTTCTCTCAGATAGTAGATCGGGCGGGCTCATTCTCTTCAGCCGCCCTAAGCAGCGGTTTTCTCTCATCCGATACCTTTATTTATCAGGCCATCTTTCAAACCAAAGACTGGAGCGGCCAATTACTGGCCTTTCCTATTGACGAAACAAGCGGCAATATTCTTGCCACCGGTAGTGGTCCACGAGGCTCTGTCTGGGATGCGGGTCAACTTCTCAGCCTGCAAAACTTTAACACTGGTCGAAAAATACTGACTTTTAAACCCTCAACCCAAAAAGGAATTAAATTCAGATGGCCTGGCGCCCCTTCTTTTCCTGGTATATCCGATCTCGATTCAGCACAGATTAGCGCCCTTAACACCAATCCTCAGAATGCGCTAAGTGACAATCTTGGAGGCAGCCGTCTTAATTATTTAAGGGGTGATCAATCGCTTGAACAGAAAAATGGCGGCACATTCCGTAATCGAAAAACCCTGCTTGGCGATATTATTAATTCACAAGCCGTTGTTGTTGGAGCGCCTAATCAGAACTACCCAGCCGTCTGGCCGGATAATGCCCCGGAAAATACGGCTCCATACAGCACATTTCGTCAAAATAATATCAATCGGCAGAGCGTTATTTATGTCGGTGCTAATGATGGTATGCTGCACGCCTTTGATGCAAAGGCAGGAAATGAACTATTCGCCTATGTGCCTGCTGAAGTGTTTCCCAAGCTCAATTTGTTAACTGATCCTAATTACACCCATCAATTCTATGTCGATGGCTCACCGACCGTGGTTGATGTGTTTATTAATTCCCAGTGGCGAACAGCACTGGTCGGTACGCTGGGAGGCGGCGGCCAGGGAGTTTTCGCTCTGGATGTTACTACTCCGACCCAGTTTAATGAAAATAATGCCGCCAACATTGTGAAATGGGAGTTTACCGACAGCGATGATGTGGACCTGGGATTTACTTATGGACAGGCGTCCATTGTACGATTGGCGAATGGCCGCTGGGCAGCTGTTTTTGGCAATGGCTATAACAATACAGCCAGTGACGGTTTCGCCAGCACCACGGGTAACGCGGTTATTTATATTGTAGATATTGATACCGGTGAGCTGATTAAAAAGCTGGATACCGGGGTTGGCATGAGTGGTGATCCGCTAAGCCTTGGGCGTCCAAACGGGATGGCCTCGCCAGCGGTGGTCGATACCGATGGTAATTCGATCGCTAATATTATCTATGCGGGTGATCTGTTCGGTAACTTATGGAAGATTGATATTTCATCGGCTAATCCGTCCCAGTGGGACTTCTGGTATAAGCAGGGAAATCAGCCTCTGCCTCTTTTTGTAGCGGCGGACAGCACTGGAAAACGTCAGCCAATCACTACCAAACCCGAGATTTCGCGAGTGACTTTCAGTGCTTCAGCCTTACAGGTTTACATCGGAACAGGCAAATACCTTGAACCCAGTGATAAAACTGATTTGAGCGTGCAATCTGTCTATGCCTTAAGAGATGACAATACATCTCAAATACGACGCGACCAGCTTCGTCAGCAGACTATTTTATCGGAGCAGGGAAACACTCGGGTGACCAGTTCGAATCTGTTAGCGAATAATGATCGCGGCTGGTTTCTCGATTTAGTGGTGAATGGTCAGGCCAGAGGGGAGCGCGTTATTTCCAATCTCACTTACTTAAACGGCAAAATCATTTTTGCAACCGTTATCCCCACCTCTGATCCCTGCGATTTCGGCGGTGAAAGCTGGCTTATGGAATTAAATGCGCTGACGGGAAGCCGTCTGAATTATAATGTATTTGATTTGAATGGAGACGGCGCGTTTACCACCGCCGATTCAGTCACCTCCAGTGATGGCGGAGGCACTGTAACACCTAGCGGCATTAAATCGGAAGTGGGTCTTATTGCCAGCCCTTCTATATTGAATGCCGGCAGTAAAGAATACAAATACATGCCAGGAACCAGCGGCGGTATTCAAAAAGTAGGTGAAAACCCGGGACCACAGATTTTCGGCCGTCAATCCTGGAAGCAGCTACAATAAGCCTACATTACCAGAATAGCGCTCGCTGCTGTATCCGGTTCCTCCGGCTTCCTGGGTAAACAGTGACCAAAGAACTGATTGCCGCATTGGGTATTACGCTCTCTGAAAATACGAGTAATGTGCGTTTGGGGGGCGACCCGTATTTCTTCCGGAATTCCTGCTGGTACTTCAACACAGGATTTCATGGTATTAAATTGTTGCAGTTCTTTAATGCTATATTGTTTTTTAGCCATTTTTGCTCCGCTTAAATCAGGGGGGCCCTACGAAATCCTCTCTCCCTCAGGGAGAGAGTTAGAGAGAGGGATTAAAATCAACCCTCACCCTAGCCCTCTCCCAGCTTGGGAGAGGGGATTTTTTTAAAAGTGAATAGGGCTGCTTATTACTCAGGCAGCACAGGAGGCAGAAGCAGAAACAGCTTCGCCAAAATTGGGATTCACTTCCTCAATTTCCTGCTCACGTAATTTAATCAATGATCTGATTTGAGTGCTTTGCAATGAAATTGCAGCAGTGAAGATCTCGGGATTATTGTTTAATTGAGCAAGATTTTCTTTCTGTTCAGCACTAAGCCACACTTTGTAGCAGGATAGGGTTTGATGAGCACCCAGACGTGAAGATAGTGCTTTTTTTAAAGAGTCTGTGGATGTATAAAATTGACGCACCACATTACTCTGGCTGGCGCAGAGCCACATTCGCTTGTTCCCAGCGGTCTGATTTCTATACTGCTCAAGTACAGGAACGTAATACCAACTTTGGTTTGCCTCTTTATTTTCTGGGACCACCGCCCCACTTCTATTAAAAAAACCGGTCACTTTGATTCTCTTTTGTACTTAATACGGCCTTAATGTTTATACCATATTATACGCAGGGTGTACATTAAGTTTTAAAATTATATGAAAACCAAGCAAACGGCAGTTACCGTACAAAGCAACATCCTGGAACAATTAAGACAATTAGTTCGTCAAGAAAAGCATGGATATTTCAGTACCAATAATAAAGCAGCATTTCTTAAGCAGTTGGACGAAGCCCTGTCTTTAAACGATACGATGAGTATCAGTGACCTGGCTTGTGCGATATCTACTGTGGAGAATCTGCTTATTAAACCCGAAGGAGCTACTGCGGCAATTCATTTTAAAGACTACCTGGACAGCAAACAGTATCGAATACTGGACAAAGCCCAATCTATACCCGCTCCATCAGCAAAAAAACTTTCTATTATTATCCCGGAAGGAGATATCGAGATAAGCAGTCTGCTGATAAAGCTGCATGAATCTTTACTGAACAGTTATCAGTTATCCCGCAATCATGCCGAAGGTCAGATTCCTGTTAGTAAAGTGAAATACAGTGCAGAGCAATTACAAAGCACTCAATCATTTTTTGATTTGGAATTGACGAGCCAGCAGGCGCAGCTTCCAGATAGTGCTACCATCATTAAAGATATTCAGCGCAAAGGAGTGACTCTTAATGGAAAAGCGATCACAGCCAAAGACAGTAATGATAATAATGATCCCTGGATTCGGCAGGCCATCGAAAACTTCACAGGAGAGCAGATTGATACCGCCAACTCAAAGGCTAATAAGATGTATCATTTTGGCGGCCAGTTTCTTGAAGCGATTCTTCTGCAGGAATTCACCCATAGCATGCAGCTAGCCAATAACCCGGATTTTATTCTTGAGCGCGGTATGGTGAAAGGCCACATCGATTGGGTTAAGAATCCTGAAAATCAAGAAATTTCTGCAAAAATTAATCTGAAAATCTTCACCTGCTCCACCGCCGATCTGGATGATGTCGAAGATCCACAGAAGTTTTTCACCATTGGCAGTGACGGTTCATCGCTGGTTCAGGTCAGTAACGATGATATTGAAAAGGTCATACCGCGAGCCTCAGCAGAGGTCAGCGGAAAAACAAAAGGCAATATTGTGCCGGTCTGTGAGTTAAATGGAACGGTCAAGATGGTGTTTGATCAGAGCCAGGGTGCATATCATCTGAAGGTTTCCGGGTTTACAAACAAAATCAACACGCCAGACTTAATTTCAAATAAAGCGCCTCAGTTTAGTCCGGTTGAAAAAGCAGCTTTCGAGGCTCCTGTAAAAGCCGGCACAGCCAGTCTTTTGGCAAGTTTTGGCAAATTCGCTTTGCCGAAAGCATCCCGAATTGAAGGAGCAGCGGCATCTGATGTACCCACTTTGGTGAGTAACAAACAGTAACAATTATCCTTATCCGTCTCGAGGACTCACCATCGGTGACGTCCTTGGAGACAAGCTTCGCTCCCTCAATAAACTAAAACAGCATTTAAAAATAACAAATCTCATTCATAGACTATACTTAATTAGTAACGATATTTTTTTAAAGAATAATCGACAACTAGTTAAGGAACGATGAAATGGAAAATTCAAATCTTAATCAACCACGATCAAATGGACCGCAAATGAGCAATCAATCTGGATTTAAATCACAATCCCATGTAGGTGAAGCGGCTAGTCAGCTTCTCGAAGAAGGTAAAAAACTGGCGAATGAACTCTATCAGGAGAATATTGCCCAGAAAGTGAATGAAGCGCAGGAAACAGTGAAACAATATTCTGATGAGTTAACTGAAAAGGTAAAAACCAATCCGCTGAGTGCATTATTAATCGCTGGAGGCATTGGGTTCGTGTTGGCCAAAGTTTTATCTATAAAATGAGTAACCTATTTGAATCGATAACAGGCCTTGTTTCCAGTAAACTGGAAAGCTACAAGTTACTCGCGAAAGTATTCCAGCTGGAAACAAGACTGGCAGCTATGGGGGTTTTGCCTCTCATTATTCATACAGTCATGTTTTTGATTATCAGCATGACTTTATGGCTGCTGGTAATGTCGCTGGTGGCCTATGGTTTATTTTATCTCCTTGGCAGTATCGCACTAGCTTTACTATTAGTGGTAGTTATAAATCTGGGGATAATGTATACCATTTACAGGCTTGCCCTTTCAAATATAAGAAAGATGAGTTTTGAAAAAACCCGAGAATATTTTTCTCACCATCCGGAAGATATCCATGATGAAGCAGAGACAACAAATCTACCAAGAGCTGATGCAGACAGACATGCGGTTAAAGCTCGAGTTGAGTAAAGTTCGCTATTATAAGCGAAATCTTGACTACAACATGGGTGATAAACGCATGGTTGCCCTTGGAGCGCTTCCACTGGTATTTGTGGGATGGAAAATGATTCGGGCTTCAGGGATTTTTGCCTTTTTAAGAGAAGCAGCAAAATTCGCCATACTGACAGCAATCGGCAGTATGAAACGAAATTTTCTGCTGAATCTGAAGTCACTAATCAGCCGCTCTTTTTAAATCTCATTTTTCCACTTATATCGCTTTTTTTTGTCTTTGCGAACAAAGTAAAGCAACCCAGAGCAGTGCCCGAACGGAGTTTTGATCTGGATTGCTTCGCCAGGCTCGCAAAGACGATTATCTATCGAAGCCCGGTATTCAAACCAAGAGCCAGGGGCAATTGATCAGCCATAGCGGTTCCAATATTTTTGCTTACTTTTTCAAATACACTTTGTTTATAGGTGTAATCGGATACCGTATCAATTTTGATAGTATCTCTCGCTAATTGGCCGCTGCTGGCAATACCATCAATCAAACCGCGTTGTTTAGCCTGTGTTCCTGTCCAGAATAAACCGGAAAATGTCTGATCATCAATGAGTAGACGCGTACCCCGCCCTTCTTTAACTTTGGCGATGAATTGCTGATGAATATCATCCAGCATGGTTTGCATCAGCTGAGTTTGCTCTGGCGTGATTGGAGAAAATGGATCCAGTATTCCCTTGTTGGTGCCTGCGGTTTGCAAGCGCCTGGTAATCCCGAGCTTCTGCATGGCATCTACAAAACCAAAGCCGTTATATAAAACTCCGATGGATCCTACCAGACTGGATTCATCCGCATAAATTTCATCAGCGCCAACCGCGACATAGTATGCAGCCGATGCGCAAATATCCACGCACACTGCATACACTTTTACGTCCGGATATTTGCTGCGATAGTATTTTAATGAGTTATACATATAACTGGCTTGTACCGGGCTGCCGCCAGGACTGTTGATTCGCAAAATCAATGCCTTTAAGCCTTTATTTTTATAAGCGGCATCCAAACCTTTGGCAAAATTTTCGGCATTATTGCTCTGTGTATCAAAAATGCTGCCATTGACATCAATTAAACCGACATGAGGTTTGCTGCCCGCTCCCTTTTCTTCAGTATCCCAGGCCGCCTCATAAACAATCCATACAATTAATAGCAAAAACAGAATACGCCAGACCCAGCGCCAGCGTCGTTTGCGTTTTTGTTCTTTCATAAATTCAATTACAATTTGATTTAGCAGGACTTGAGAATCCGAAGAATTCTCTACTGAAGGATTATTCATTGTTGCGGCTACTTGATTTTAAAAAATGAACCCACATTTTACGGCAGATAGCGGGTAAATTAAATAACAAAAAAGAGGTTCCTCTTATGCGCATGGACAAGTTAACATCCAAGTTCCAAATGGCCCTTGCTGACGCACAATCTTTAGCGTTAGGGAAAGATAATGGCTTTATCGAGCCGGAACATGTTATGAAAGCCTTGCTCGATCAGCAAGGAGGCAGTTGCCGCGCTTTGCTGGCAAAGGCGGCAGTTAATCTTACCGAGTTTAAAACCCTGCTTGATCAGGCGCTCGAAAAGCTCCCTAAAGTCAGCGGCACTGGCGGCGAAATTCATATATCCAACGCCTTAAATCGGCTTCTTAATCTGACTGACAAACTTTCTCAACAAAAAAAAGACAGCTATATCTCCAGCGAACTGTTCATACTGGCTGTTATCAGTGAAGACAGTCATTTAAGTAAAATTCTGAAACAGGCAGGCGCCACCACTCAGTCCATTGAAAAGGCTATTAATGAATTGCGGGGCGGAGCCGCAGTCAATGATCCTAATGCTGAAGAGCAGCGGCAGGCTTTGGAAAAATACACCATCGATTTAACCGCCAGAGCGGAGCAGGGAAAGCTTGATCCCGTAATCGGCCGGGATGATGAAATTCGGCGAACTATTCAGGTACTACAGCGACGAACCAAGAATAATCCTGTCCTCATTGGCGAACCTGGCGTCGGTAAAACAGCCATTGTTGAAGGACTTGCTCAGCGTATCATCAATGGTGAGGTTCCAGAAGGTTTAAAGAGTAAACGCCTCTTATCTCTTGATATGGGCGCTTTAATTGCCGGCGCCAAATACCGCGGTGAATTTGAAGAACGTTTAAAGGCCGTTTTAAATGATCTCTCCAAGCAGGAGGGCCAGATCATTCTCTTCATCGATGAATTGCATACAATGGTAGGAGCGGGTAAAGCAGAGGGCGCCATGGATGCCGGCAATATGTTAAAACCCGCCCTTGCGCGCGGCGAGCTTCATTGCATTGGCGCCACCACTTTAGACGAATACCGTCAATACATTGAAAAAGACGCAGCTCTTGAGCGCCGTTTTCAGAAAGTGCTGGTTGACGAACCGTCCGTAGAAGATACGATCGCAATACTTCGGGGCTTAAAAGAACGTTATGAAGTTCATCATGGGGTTGAAATTACCGATCCGGCAATTGTTGCCGCCGCCACCCTCTCCTATCGCTATATTACAGACCGGCAGCTGCCCGATAAAGCCATTGACTTAATCGATGAAGCGGCCAGCCAAATCCGCATGGAAATTGATTCCAAGCCAGAAAGTCTGGATAAGCTCGAGCGTCGCTTGATTCAATTGAAAATTGAGCGTGAAGCCTTGAAAAAAGAACATGACGAGGCCTCCAAAAAGCGTTTACAGGATTTACAAACCAATATTGATGAGCTTGAAAGAAATTATGCTGATCTGGAGGAAGTATGGAAGTCTGAAAAAGCCTCCTTGCAGGGTGCGACCCAAATCAAGGAATCTTTGGAACAGGCCAAAGTGGAACTGGAAACGGCAAGACGTGCAGGAGATCTGACCCGAATGTCCGAGCTTCAGTATGGACGAATTCCTGAATTGGAAAAACAATTAACTAAAGTTAATGAAGCCGAAAAAACAGAAAATCGACTGGTACGCAACAAAGTCACCGAAGAGGAAATTGCGGATGTCGTCTCCAAATGGACCGGTATTCCTGTCGCTAAAATGCTCGAAGGGGAGAGAGAAAAGCTTTTACATATGGAAGACGCCCTGCACAAACGTCTGATTGGACAGA
Organism: Legionella sp. 16cNR16C; assembly: GCF_021297775.1. NCBI lineage: Bacteria > Pseudomonadati > Pseudomonadota > Gammaproteobacteria > Legionellales > Legionellaceae > Legionella > Legionella sp. 16cNR16C. The sequence goes on along the minus strand of NZ_JAJTMX010000003.1, from coordinate 862,985 downwards.
ATGAAGCCGTTGACGCCGTAGCTAATGCCATCCGACGTTCGCGTGCCGGTCTGTCAGACCCCAACCGTCCGATTGGTTCCTTCTTATTTCTTGGACCTACCGGAGTTGGTAAGACGGAGTTATGCAAGGCACTGGCAAGCTTTCTTTTTGATACCAGCGATGCAATGGTGCGTATCGACATGTCCGAATTTATGGAAAAGCATTCAGTCGCTCGTCTTATCGGCGCGCCTCCAGGTTACGTAGGCTATGAAGAAGGCGGTTATCTGACTGAAGCTATCAGACGACGCCCCTACTCGGTCATCCTGCTGGACGAAATCGAAAAGGCCCATTCGGACGTCTTCAATATCCTGTTGCAGGTCATGGACGATGGACGTTTGACCGACGGACAGGGACGAACTGTTGATTTTCGCAACGCAGTAATCGTCATGACCTCCAATCTGGGTTCTCATCTCATTCAGGATATGGCTAAAAAACTGAGCTATGAACAGCTAAAAGCCGCTGTCATGGAAATTGTCACCCAGCATTTCCGCCCTGAATTCATAAACCGCATTGATGATACAGTGGTATTCCATCCCCTGAACAAAGAGCAGATAGCTACTATCGCCGCTATTCAAATCAGTTACTTACAGCAGCGCCTGCAGCAGCAGGATATTCAGCTTTCAGTAACTCCGGATGCCCTTGCACATCTGGCGGCAGCAGGCTTTGATCCCGTCTATGGAGCCAGACCCTTAAAACGGATCATTCAACAAAAGCTTGAAAACCCGCTAGCTCAGGCCTTATTAACCGGGGAATTCAAATCAGGTGATACCATTAAGGCAAGTTGGGAAGACGACAGCTTGCAATTTCATATTGCTAATTGATTTTAAGTTCTTCCCGCTCAGCGGGAAGAACTTTTGTTGATACAGGAGCTTGAACCCTAACTAGGCACCATACTGCTGCGTTTTTCCTCTGCATTTTTTCCTTGCAGCAGTAGCTGGTATTCCTCGGTCAAATTATTAAATTCATCATTGAGCACTTTTATTCCAAGCTTTTCCCAAGGTGTATTTTTTAATACTGGAGCATAGACCTCACCCAATTTACTCCTGAAAGTCGCAAAAATCTCCAGTGCATCATGAACCGATTCAGGGTCAATTAATCCAAGTCCTGAATGTATAGCATGATGGCAGAGTTTATAAAGAATGGATTCTTTGAGATCTTTTTTCTTCATTTGCTCTGAGCACATAATATAAACTGCCAATAGAGAGTGACTCAACATACCGTTCAATCGGCTAAGTATATGCTCCACAAACCTTGCCACGTTGTCAGCATCTTCTTTAAACTCAAAGCGTTCAGCACAATATTCAAACACACTCATCAATTCCCTCGGCACCAGGGTTCTAGCCCAGGCTAGTATTGCATCTTCATCGTTAAACGGACCAGCAGACGCTGCCTGAATTTTTAACTGATTAATTATTTCTGAAATTCTGGTTTGACAACTGACCAGAGAATTTTTCATGGATAACACAAAATGAACATAAGGAATCTGCTTTTTTATATCATGATAGGTTTTATCTTTATTTATTTTTTCTTTTGCGTTGGATATAAATCCCTCTAATTTGAAAAAATATTGTGCCTTCTGATCACGGACATGCGGCAAAGCTTGCCAGGTAAATTCAGTTCCTTCCGTTTTGTAGGCCTGATTTAAAAATCGATGATAGGCTTTGAGATATTCTTTCAAGGCATAAGGATGTTTCTTGAAATACTCGGACAAAGTCCTGGCATCTGTGATTGTGTTCTTTTCTATATCCAGAATTTTTCGTAATTTTGTATATAAAACACTATTTTCGCGATCCCAGAAATACCATGAACTATATCCTGTATTCATTCGAAAGAATCGATCGAATATAGCCCCCATCAAAATATCTCTGCACTCCGCCTCATATTCATCACGATCAACATTTTGCGCCTTTGCTCTCTCTTCAATTTCCTCAGGTCTGGGTAGTAAGGCCATCGTTTGGATGAGCAGCGTTACATATTCTTCATTAGTCTTATAGCTTTTAGCCGCGGCTTCCGCATAATCTTTTTTTAATTTATCTAATTGCTCAAACAAATATTGATAAGTAGGCGGAGTATAGCCTCTGGCTTTTTGAACAAAATCCTTCTTTAGCGAAGCTGTTTTCTCTAACAGATGCGATAAGGGTGGCTTACGATATCCCATGAGAGCTCCTTTTAACAATAATTAAAAATGCCGCAATTCCAGCTAATCTTTTCTTCCTCGGGCTCCGCGCATAGCAATGCATGAATTAAACTTTGGGTATCCAGTGGGAAAGCTAGCCAGGTAGGGTTTAATTCCACTGTGTTTTGATTATCATTTAGCCAGGTAAAATAATGCCGCAGGGACAGCAGTGCGCGCTCATAATACTCTTTTTCGAGGTTGTGGATGTCATCCACTCCCAGGTGATTTCGCATTGCGTTAAATAAAGATTTATCCCAAATCCACTCTACCGGATTGTCGTGACGCTCCCATATAAATATATACATGCCCACTAAGATATCGAATTTCAGCTTTTCGCTGGCGGCTTTATAAAAATTCAGGCTTTCTGCGACCAGCTTCAGAAGTTCTGCATCATTCAGATGTTGAATATTGATTCGATTTAAAGGTAAACAGGAGCCGAAAAATGTACCGAACAACCCAGTGTTATTGCTTTGAGTTAAATCCGCAGGGAGTTTTATTGCTTTTTTTTGCAGAACTTTAAAATCTGACATGGCATCCCTCCACAAGCATCCACTCGCAGCTAAAAATCAGCGACGTTGCTAATCCCAATCCATAGTTTCCTTGGGAACCTTTTTTTTTATAACAATCTGTTAAAGATTTTGCAATATAAATAGTCGATTAACTAAGTTTTTATAGGTGCAAAAAGCAAGCCAGGACTTCCGACGAACCGCTTCGCCCCACGCTTATGGGGGAACGCAGCGGTTGAGAGTTTTTGGCATATCGAACAGACAGCGTCAACCACGTTGGGCAATAGCTGCGGTCAATTGCTGATGAATATTGTCAAACCCGCGATTACTCATCACCAGAATGGCATCGCCAGACTGACTGTTAATCGCTACTTCGTTGACAATTTCAGTGCTGGTAGGAAGAATTTTATAGCTAAAATTCCAGTTTTTAACCAAACCGTCCAGATTAAAATGCTGCGGCTTTAAAATAATAACCTTGTCAGCCTCTTGTAAAGCGTCTCGAATTTTATCGCCATGTACACCCATTTTCATGGTGTAAGAAGCAAATTCCAGCACGACCGTGATGCGCTTATGGCGCTGACTGTTCTTCAAAGCCTGAATGGTTTTACTGATTGCGGTCGGATGGTGGGCAAAATCATCATAAACGGTTATGCCATTCTGATCGGATTTTACTTCAAGCCGACGCTTGACTGGACGAAATGATTCGAGTGCCCTGGCTGCAACCTCGGGATTAACACCAGTATGAGAACTGGCCGCAATGGCTGCCAGGCCATTTTCGACATTGAAGCGGCCTATCAGCGGCCAATTCACCTCTGCTACGATTTTGCCATGATGCCATACACGAAAAGCACGCCCGGTTTCCTCGAGTAACTCGGCACGCCATTGTGCATCGCCATTCAAAGCTAATTCTTCCAGTCGTGAAAATACCCCTCTTTCTACAACAGCATTCAGCGCTGCATCATCGCGAGGTTTGAGAACAACTCCTTTGGCAGGGATTGTTTTCAAATAATAATGAAATTGTTGTTGAATAGCCTCCAGATTGGCATAAATATCGGCATGATCAAATTCAAGATTATTTAACAAGGCGATTTCGGGACGATAATGCATGAGTTTCGGGCGTTTATCAAAATAGGCACTGTCATATTCATCAGCTTCAATAACAAACCATTTACCCTTGCCCAGACGATTGCTGGTATTAAAATTGGGAGCGACCCCACCAATCAGAAATCCTGGCTCCAGACCGGCCTGATCCAGGATATGAGCAAGCATTGATGTGGTTGTTGTTTTTCCATGAGTTCCTGCAACTGCAAGTACCCGATATCGGCTGAGAATATGCTCTGCAAGCCACTGAGGGCCAGAAGTGTAAGGTTTATCTGCATCGAGAATCGCTTCCAGTACAGGCATACCGCGTTTAATTGCATTTCCTATGATAATACAATCTGCCTTCAATGCCATTGATGCATCATCATAGCCCTCAACCCAGTCAATTCCTTTGGCTTCGAGCAAATCACTGATGGGCGGATAACAATTGGCGTCACTGCCAGTAACGGTAAATCCCGCTTCCCTGGCCAGTAGTGCCAAAGCACTCATAAATGTACCGCTAATACCAAGTATATGTAGATGCATTTTTTCACCGGATAAAAGAAAGAGTTAGAAGGCTGAATGCCATTAATCCAAGGCAAGCTAGAATACCATTAACAAAGCTTAAATCCAAAGCATGCCGATAGATATTGGCAGTCACTAAAAATTGCCAACCGGTTAGGAAAAGTGCCGCCACTAAGTAAATTAACAGCAGAAGCAGCATAAGAAGATTATTAATTTGCTCGCCAAGCATAATTTGCGAGAAAAAAATCAAGGGAAAGGCAAGTAAATGAATGATTAGATAGGTCACATAGAGTGAGCTGACCGTTTGGACAAGTCGTTCTGATTTTCCAGCCAGATATAAAAGAAATAAAGTATAGATAAAATAAGTCCCAAGAAGGATGGCTGCCGCCAGAAAGGGTACCTGAAAGGCCTGCTTTTTTGGGGCCACTAAAGACCACTGGACACTAACGACAATAAAAAAAAGAAGCGTCAAAATCACTAGTAAATACAATGAATACGGCGTTTGGGCCGGTGATTCTTTTAAAGTAGTTACTTTCCAATATCGCTGCAAAATATGTTTCCACATGATCATCCATTAATTCTGCGCCAAAGTCCTGATCTCGAAAAGTTTAACAGCTGAGCAGATACTTAAATTATAAGCTCTGATTAGACTATTGGGTGAACAAATCCGACTAGGCCTGTTGTTTCTTTTTTCTGAAAATTTTGTCCTGAGCGACCACCGGCTGCTTCCAGGGACCTGAAATCTTGTAGGTATAGCCGCTGATTTTCTGCATTCCCTGATTAATAATTTTACTGGCCACCCAAGTCGCCAAACCAACAACCGGCCCTCCGGCAATGGTAGCGACAATTGGCAGGCTTGCAGTGATATGCGGAGTCACCCGCAAATCGAGATTATAAAGCTGACGGGAAATATCGAGATTCCCTTTCATGCTCGCATAAGCTATGGGACCATCGATATAACTGTCCTGAGTCGTCATCATCCCCTGGGCAATGTTGAAATTGCCTTCAAATATATCAAAACTATATCCATCATTCGACAAATCACTAAAATCCAGTTTTAATCTTCTTGGTATGGTTTGCAAACTGAGAATGCTTAATAGTTTACCCAGTCCCAGTTTTTCTTCTGTATCCGAACTCAGATGAGTTATACGTCCGTTTTTGAGAATAATCGACATATTACCTTTGAGATTATCAATGGAAAAATCCTGAAAACCTCCTGTCCAGTTTCCTGAAAAGCGGATAGCTCCCTCCTGTCCCTCAACCACCGGACTAATATTAAACTGTTCCAGTCCTTTGGCCAGGTCGGTAAGTTCCACATTGCTTTGAATTTCGGTTTTACTGCCATTTTGCTGAGGGGACCATAATCCCTTTGCCGTCATTTGATAAGCAGGTGACTTCAAAGTACAAGAATCGATTTTCCAACCGGATCGTGTTGAAATCGCCTTCAAAGTCATTTTACCCAAACGCCAGTCGGCAAATCGTAAATCGTTAATGCTCAATTCCATATTGGGCATATCACTGATATCCGGATTACAGGAAGCTCCTTCAACTTTTTTATTTTGACCCAGAATCAATCGGTTGAAACTGCCTTTAATTAAATTGAATTTGGGATCATAGTTCAGGCTGGCATCCATCTCTTTCTGATTAATTCGGATAGCCCAGCTATCCTCTGGCGTTTTGCTTGCCTTGATGCCAAGATCATTATATTCATAACTACCCACAATTGCTTTTTTCAGGCGAACATTAATAAAAGTCACTAGTCCGGCTATTCCCTTTTGATTATCCGCTTTGGTTTTAGCCAACAGGTTCTGCCACTGCTGCAAATTAAACACGGGCAAAGTGCCCGCAATTTGCAGGCCATTGATCTTCTGGTCAGCACGGCCGTTGCCAAATAGAATACTACCCTTATCCAGATGAAACTCTTTTTTCTTTCCGGCAAAATTCAAACTCGCCGACAGGCGTTTGTCATAATCCATATTCAGTTTAACGGCTTTTTCAGGATTAAACTGAACATCCAGTGTAAGCGGTGCTTTACTCATCGAGGTTTTGCCGAACGGCGCAGGAAGATTAATACCAACACCCTGGAGATTTGTCTTGATTAGCAAATGATCCAAATCACTTGGATCGTCAGTAAGAGTTAGTGTACTTTCCAGCCAAAGATCACCCTGCATCAATGAAAATAAGGCCAGATTCAATTTATTTTTAAGCAATTCAATGCTCGTCTTCCCTTTCAGTCTGACTTCGGTATAAGGTTTACCCTTGCGTACGGATTTAATTAAAATACTGACCGGATTTTGTAAAAGCGAGGCTTTCAAGTTACTATCCAGAATGCCTTCCTGATCAAACTGCAGATTCCCGCTGACGCCGCTTAACTGCAAATTCTCCAGACTGTGATGAACTGTAACCTCATTATTATCAAAGTCCACATCGCCCAACACCAGGATCTCGTCATTTTCCGGATATAGTGGCGCTTCCAATCGAAAATCGAGGCTGAGATCACCGCTCATCTGCAGCATTTTCAATGTGGCGAGTTTCTTTTTAAGCGGAGAAGCCAAAACATAGGCCAATCCTTTTCTGGAATCTGAATTGACTTTGGCATGCAGGAGCAGGGTTTCCCGATCATGGCCAATATCATTGACACGAAGATTGGCCTTATCCAACATGATACCGCGCAAATTGGCATGCACTACATCGACATTAAGCGAGCGTCTGTCAATAGAAAGATAAGCCTCGACATTGCGGGTTATAGGCCAATGCCTGGCATAATACAGGTCGACTCCCCGCAGATGACCTTTAACCAGAAATTCGCCGTTATTCTGATCAAATGGAAACTCTGCGACAGGGCCATGAAGATGAACTTCAGCCACCATATGATCAATTTGTTTAATTCCCTGCTTCAGCCATAAATCCAGCTTCGGCTTTAGCTTGCCTGAGGGGATGTATTTCAACCATTGCTCACCATTGTTGCCCTCCAGCTCTGCAGTCAAATCCAGATTTCCCCTGGATTGATCACTTATCCCTGACCATTTACCCTCGAGCTTAAGCAGCAGATCAGGATGCTGCAGTACCATTCGGTCAATATCAATCGTTGTTTCCTGATCTACCGTTTTCCAGTCAAGAGCCGCATTGGCCAGCAATAATTTGACCGGAGGCTTATCTTCCACGCGTATCACCGCATCTTCACTATCCAGTTCAAGACGACCTTGTCCTGGCTGCCATTGAAGGACACCAGAAAAATTATCAATTCCAGGCACTGTTGCCGAATTTTGCCAACCCAGCTTACTAAAACGAGATAGAAACCAATCCGGTTGGCCCTGCTTTATCACCAGCTGTGTATCGCTCATAAAACCAATCGGATTATAGGATCGGATACTGGAAAACTTTTCAGTCAGCTGATTTGGCAAGCTTTCCAAAGCAGAGGCGATATTGAGCTGTTTAATATAGGTCTTATAAGCGTTACTCTGCGTATCATAGCTGATTTCAAAAGAGTTTTTTGGCCACTTAGTGCCATTTAAACGTAAAACCACTTCATCGCCTGTTAACTTCCAGCCGGACTTGGTTAATGTCCAGGCGAGGCTGGCTTTAAATTTCTGAATTGTATTTGTTTTGTCATTCAGCAGTTCTCGCCATTGAATCTGCTCTAAATTCAGTTTGGCCTGAACGGTTTGCACCTGTCCTTTTTTGATATCAATCCAGGATTTTAAATCGCCGGATCCTTTAAGGTCTTGCTGCAGATTTTGTGGCAGCAAACTGGTCCACTGTTCAAATTTCCAATCCTCTGATGCAAAATAAATTTGGCCTTCGGTTTGCGCAAGATGATAAGGATCAATGGATAAATCAGCAATCAACCGGAAACTAGTCGGCATATTCTGTTCAAGTGCCGCCTCACCGCGGATGCGGTAGCGATCTGCTTTTCTGGAAACTACCAGATTAAAGCGTTTCACTGGAATGACGCTGCCATTTTGCAGATGAATCTGGGTGGAGAAATGCTTGATAATAATTTTTTGCTGATTAAGTATCCAGGCCAGAACTGGTGTATAGACAGCAGGATCCAGTTTGAACTCTCCATTGCCCAGGTTTAAGCCTTCTATTGACCATTGATTATTGTTTTGACGGATATCCAGATTCAGATCATCGACATAGAGAACACCGGGCTGTATCTGCCAATGCCACAACGAGCCCAAAAGATTAATACCTACCAGCAGATTCTTTAAATGAATAGCCCCCTCTTTGCCATCTGAAACGCTGACCTGCTTTAATTTAATTACCGGCTCAAACCAGTACCATCCCGTCTCCATTGTCTGGATATGAACAGGTTCTCCTACCAGGGCCGACAAATGCTTCTCGACTTCTGTTTTATACTGCGAGGCCCAGGGAGTCAGAGCGCGAAACAGGCTGGATATCACTGCCGCAGCAATAATCAATATCGCCAAGGGTAAACGGCAGCGTTTTAAAAGTTTAGTCACCAGTTTTTTTTGAATGGGTTATTGAACCCTTACTATACCATTGCTTGAGCGCGTACTCATCACTTTCTTTCTGATCCAGACGTTCTTGCTCGCTTTTTTTCTCGTCATAGAGCTTTTTCAGCAGCTCAAGCACTACATCCTGTTCTGCTTTAGCCTGAAAATAGGTTTTTTCAAGTTGCGATCGCTGTTTCGCAAGAGAAGCCAGATGCTGATTCATTTGCCCTAAGGCCTGATCCAGTTGCGTGATAAATTCGATACGGTTTCGCATACGTCCGATTTCGCAACCAGCATTGCCCAACTGATGCAACTGCTCCACATAATCCTGACGATAAACCAGTAATTGCTCATGTTTGGTTTTGCCGGCATGAAACTGATCCCGAGCCAGCTGCCAGTTTTTTGCAGCTTCCAAAACTGCCTGCTCTCGGATTTTAAGAATTTGCAGCAGCTGATTTATAGGTGCCTGACTCATAGTTTATTTTTCCAAAATTGCTGCCAACTCCCTTAGCTTTGATAAACTTTCCTCTTGATTAACACACTGATTCATATCCTGAGAAATATAGTCTCTTATCTGATCGCGGCAAAGTATGGCCTTATCCAATTGCTTGTCTGTTCCCTTTGTATAAGCCCCAAGCAGGATCATATCCTTATTTTTTTCATAAATGGACAGATATTTTTTTAAAACAAGCATAGCCTTTATCTGGCTTTGCGGCACAATGTTTGGCATAACCCGGCTGATGGATGCCTCAAGATCAATTGCGGGATATTGCCCTGCTTCCGCGAGGCTTCTGTTTAATACAATATGTCCATCCAGAATCGCACGGGCGGCATCCGCAATGGGATCCTGCTGATCATCCCCTTCCGTAAGAACAGTATAGAATGCAGTGATCGAACCTCCCCCTGGCATGGCATTTCCTGCTCGTTCGATCAATTGGGGGAGTTTGGCAAATACCGAAGGTGGATAGCCTTTGGTTGCCGGGGGTTCGCCTATAGACAATGCAATTTCCCTTTGGGCCTGTGCAAAACGAGTCAGAGAATCCATTAACAACAATACATGCTTGCCCTGATCCCGATAATATTCCGCGATACTGGTAGCAACCATTGCACCATGCAGACGCATCAAGGGACTTTCATCAGCCGGTGCAGCGATCACAACTGCCCGTTTTAAACCCATTTCGCCAAGATTAGTTTCAATGAATTCTTTTACCTCGCGCCCGCGCTCTCCAATTAAACCGACCACCACCAGGTCAGCAGCAGTGAATCGGCTCATCATGCCCAGCAATACTGATTTACCGACGCCGCTGCCGGCAAACAGGCCAATTCGCTGACCTCGCCCAATGGTTAGCAAGCCGTTAATTGCTCGAATCCCCACATCAAGTACTGTATCAATATTAGCTCTTTTTAAAGGATTGACTGGGGCACTAATGAGGGGATAATTCTCAATAATTTCAAGCTTTTCCCCGCCATCAATCGCTTCTCCCGCCCCATTCAGAACTCGGCCCAACAGCTGGGCTCCTACTCTTACCTCAGCAATCCGCCCGGTGGGCGTTATGAGCATGCCAGGAGCAATTCCCTGGGTATGACTAATCGACATAAGATAGGAGGCATCATCATCAAAACCAACAATTTCTGCCTCAACACGCTCTGAAGCAGACAATTTGACCCAGCATAATGCTCCTACAGGTTGTTGAAATCCGCGGGCTTCAAGAGTTAAGCCTACCGCGCGGCTTATTCTGCCGCGTCGAAGCAAACCGCTTGCAGAGCGTTTTCTTAATCGTTTTAAAAGTGGAACCAGGCGGGATTCATAATGAATCATAGAAATCATCCAGGGAATTATCATCACTTGAAGGGATGCTCATTTCCAGACTGAACTGCTCAGAAAATAATTGTGCAAATCGCGCTTTAAGCCGCCCATCAAGCTCAGTGTAGGCACCCTTTAAATAGAAATCCCCGCGCATCAGATTAGCATCTTCTTGTAAAATATCGGTGATTACTGCTACTTTTTGCTTATCCAAATGATTTTTTAACCATTCAACGTCCAAAGGATGCATGGTCAGCTGCTTATTTCCTTTAACGGAAGGCAATTCCTTCTTAATCTCTTCAACCAGGCACAAGACCTTCTCAGGATTACAGCTCAACTCAAGCCCAATGCAGGATTCACAAATCCAGAAAATCGTTTGAACAATTTCGTCACAGACTTCCTTATCGAGCAAACGGATGGGGTTTTGAAAAAAATCAATCCATTCCAGTAATCTGGATTTGAGCGACTCTATTTCAGAAACAGCATTTGCCATGCCTTCCTTATATCCCGCCAAGCGAGCCTCTTCCCGTAAACGCTGACACTCCGCCTCAAAAATTGCCTGTGTATCAACCGGTGAGGGCGGCGACTCGGATACAGGTGCTTTTAAATCCCAGGGGCAAAATTCATTTGGACTGGCGTTTTCATGGAAGGGTTCAAACTCTTTTTCCATTCGCTGTTTTCCCTAACTCCAACAGACATGCGGGCTAGTATCACAAAAAAAACCTTTGAAAACAAATTAATTTTATTGAATGCAATTGCATGTAGGTTGTGCCCTTGGCACAACATTGAGTTCTGGAGTGGTTCAACCTTTTGCGTGGGTAAAGGGCAAAACCTATAAGGATTCCTTAACTTAATGGCAGTGAGGGTTAGGGTGAGGGGGCTATATACAAGGTCGCGTAGCGATTCATTAATCATATTTCTGTGGCGATGGTTTATTGCCACAACAAAATGGAATCACTAACGTGATAAATTTTTTAACCCCCCTCACCCTACCCTCTCCCCCACGCTGCGCGCGGTGGAGAGGGGATAACATTACTTCTTAGCCTGACGGCTATGGGACCGTGGCCCAACCTATAATAATTCCTACTTAACGAAGGAATGAATCATTTCTGATCTTTATCGAATCACTTAAGCAAATATTAAGCATTGAAAGCTTATAATAATTAGAAGCGGTTTATAAGCACTGAGGGGACAATGGCTATTACGCTCAAAAATCTTGAGTCCATTGACCAATCTATTCAAAAAGAATTTGAACAATGGATTAAAAGCCATGTGCCTGAAACTGTCAAAGATACCGACCAGATAAAAACATCCCAGTATAGCATCTTGAACTACCCTGCATTATGGTCCGGCGCACGGTTGTTTGAAACACGAATCAACGCAGCTAAAAGCAAGGAAAAACCCGCTTCTGAATCAATTGAAGAACTCATTGAAAAATCTAAAAAAGCAAACAAGAAAGACGAGAAGGCTTTAAAAGAGATCCTTGCTTTTGAAAAATTATTCAAAAAGCAATCTGAATATTTTAAAGAAAAAGCACTGATTCAATTTGTTAACAAAACCATCGATGATCTATCCATCGCCAATGACGATGCAGCCAAATCAATTAATCAGATTAAAGATAAAATACGAAATCTTTTTTCAGCCAATGCCTTACTGAAATTACAAAGACGATATGATTGCCTTCAAACGCATCGACAAATCAGTTTACTTTGTCAGGAATTGCGCACTTTTGCGGATGCAAAAAATAAAGACGCCTTCGAAACGATTATTCAGCTGGAAGTCTTGGGAAAACGAGTCATCGATGGACAATACGAACATGCCAAAAAAATGACCCTGACGGAGGCTATTGGCTACGATGTGGCTACAGCAACCTCTTTAATCGGATGGGTCACCAGCTTTCCAGCGGCCATTCTCGGTTTGGCAGGAATCTTTTTTCCACCCTTGCTTGTACCCGCCGGGATCATCGGTACTATAAGCTTCATATCCTATGCAGCCTCTATTATCTCAGTTGCCAATATGGCGCATCAGGCCTTTGCCTATGGCCGCTCTCCCCACCCCAGAGACTTTTGGTGGATGGTCATGGATGTGGTTCTGGCACCGGTAAACCTGGCCGGTGGTGCTATCTTTTCCTCATTCGCCAATTTGGCAAAACCAATTAAGCATTTACCAAATGTGATCAATGTAGTTGGCGACTGGTGGAATAATGTATTTTCCAATATTCTGCCTGATGTGTTTTTTGTTAAAGACTCCTATGAAGATAGCAAAAAGATTGGGGCTACCTATACTGCTCGCGGCCAGTTACGAAATTCGCCCACGGCCAGTTCGTGGAAGCAAATGGGAAGCGCTCTTTCGCAAATGGAAAGTGACGCAGCGTCAAAAATCCGAAATACCAAAGAAGAAATTGCTCTGGTAAAAGCAGACAGCAAACTCAGACCTGTAACGTCAGAAGTGGTTAAGGACAAGGAAGCCTTGTTAAAAAATCTCAAAGAGCAGCTTGAGGATACTCCTGATTTTAAGAATATTCATCAGGCCCTGGACGATTATTTCGGCCTGGAAAGCAAATTACCCAAGTCACATCAGTATGTTAATACTAAAGAATATCGGGAAGAAATTTATCGCAAATCCTGTGCCTTGGTTAATCTCCTGGAAGCCTGTAATCAACTGAGCAGCGGTAATCAGGAACTGGCTGAACCCCAGGGGCTTATCAATCAAATTGCTCAGAATGCCAGAGTGATTGAACAGCATTTGAATAATACTTATCAGAAATTACTGAGTTCCAGACCCACTGGCGAAACCGCAGCTCACAGCAGAGATTTTGCCTTCGTCAGATTATCCAGTCCTGCAGAAAGTCTGCAGTTTACGAAAAGTCATCAGGCGGGGATTCTTCTTTGGGATAAGGGATTCATGGGCACTAGAACCTCCAGGGAGGCTGAGGCTGTTTTAAAGGCAGTAAAAGCTTATAAAGAGTTAGATCCTGATGTGTCCAGAACTCTGCGGTTATCTGCATTAAATGCTATTGCTGAGCAATGCAAAAATTATATCGACCTCAATAAAGCTAATCCAAAGAAAGGTCGACTCCAGTATGTGGAAAAACTTGCTGAAACAGTGAAGAATGAAAAAGCAGCCCTGGAAGAGTTTTCAGCAGAAGAGCCTGTTTTGGTGGAATTTAAGGCGAAATAAATGCCTCTTCTCCCAGTGTAAGACTCTAAATCATCTCATCCCCGCCTTTCGTTCCCAGGGCAATTTTCCCTTCTTCAGCAAGACTTCGAGCCAGGGCAAGTATATCGCGCTGTGCTTTCTCGACCTCACTAACCTTAACAGGGCCTTGCATTTCCAGATCATCTCGTAATAAATCAGCAGCCCGCTTTGACATATTACCAAATATTTTGTCCTTCACCGGTTCTGTAGTGCCTTTCAATGCCAATAAAAGTTGCTCCGAGGGTATATCACGAAGAAGGGTTTGCACGCTGCGATTATCCATATCTACAAGGTTTTCAAAGACAAACATTTTGTCTTTTATCTTCTCACAGATTTCCTGATCCCAGGCGTTTATTTTTTCGAGCACTTCTTCTTCTACGGAGCCTTCCAGAAAATTGATGACATCAGCTACTGTTTTAATGCCTCCTACTGAAGCTGTTTTACTAATTTTTTGTCCGCTTAATTGCTTTTCAATCACTTTACCAAGCTCAGAAATTGCCTCTGGCTTGACGGTATCAATCGTGCACATGCGCAAAAGCACCTCAGCGCGTTTCTCGCCCGTGAAATAGCTGACCACTTCGGCAGCCTGCTCGCTATCCAGGTGAATTAAAATGGTAGCGATAATCTGTGGATGTTCGTTGCGGATTACATCTGCAATAGATCGTCCATCAAGCCATTTTAATCGGTTCAGACCGCTATCTTTATCAGAAACTAAAATCCGGTCGATAAAGGGCGTGGCTCTCTCCTCACCCAGTGCATTGATTAATACCGTACGCAGATAGTTTTCCGCATCGACGGTGAGGCTGGTTTGTTCTTCTATGGCGTTTAAAAATTCCCCCAGCACATTTTGCATTTTTGCCTTACTGACACTGCTTAAAGTCGAAATTGCCATTCCGACCTTTTGAACCTGACGAGGCTCCAGATGTTTTAACACTTCAGCAGCATTTTTTTCCCCCATGCCGAGTAATAAAATGGCCGCTCTTTCTATTCCATCCATAACATTATCCTCGATCTACCCAGGTCTTGACCACCTGCGCAACCCGCTTTGGTTCTTTATCCACCACCTGGCGCAATAAAGCCAGTTGCGTTTCATAGTCATTGGCATTTGAAGGCAGCATGCCTTGCCCCTGATAGGTCAGTTCACTTTGCTGCTCTTCCTCCACCTCTTCAGAACGGTTGCTTGCAAGGGTTTTGAATAAAGGACGAAACACTCCGAAGACCAGAGCAAGAACAAATAAGCCCCCTAAACTCTGCTTTACAATGGACCAAAATGTGCTGGTCTGCCAAAAATGGGGTTCAGGGATAGGTTCAATAGGATCAGGTTTTACAAAATTACTATTCACTACATTAAGACTATCACCTCTTTCGGTATTAAGACCGATTGCGTCTGAAACCAGCGCCTTGACCTGATCCAGCTCTTTAGCCGTTAAGGGCTTTAATACCATTTTTTTGGTTTTCGGATCCAGCACCGGGCGGTTATCAATCAACACAGCCACTGTTAAACGTTTAATACTGCCAGGCTGATTTTTGGTGTGGCTCACAGTCTTGTCCAGCTCAAAATTCTTGACTACTTGTTTCTGCATATCATGGGAATCGGCTTGCTCTTGATTAGCCGTGGTTGGGGTGTTGGGCGCATTTTTATTTTGTCCTTTGCCCTGTAGATTAGCGTTCTTAGGAGGAGAGTTAGAGAGTGAACCGGCAACCCCGCCTGCATTGGCTGTTTTGCGCTGCTCTTCTACCAGCTGCTCACTACGTACCGCACCGCCATCAGGATTATAGAGCTCCTGAGTCTGCTCGAAATCGGTAAAATCAATATCCGCTGAAACTTTGGCCTTCACTTTTCCAAAACCAAGCAAGGGAGTTAAAATGTCCTGTATTTTCTGAGCGTATTGCTGCTCCAGAGTCTGACGGTAATCAAGATATTTTTCGGAACTGCTAAACACAGAACCGCCACCGCCCTCATTTAATAATTGCCCATTTTGATCAACAACAGTCACTCTGCTTGCCGACAAGTTGGGAATACTCGAGGCAACCAGGTTAATAATGGATGCAATCGCCTGTTTTTTTAACTCCACACCGGGATAAATATCAATGAATACTGAAGCGCTGGGTTCGCGGCTATCGCGTACAAAAGCCGATTCCCGTGGAATGGCTAGGTGAACACGCGCCGATTTAATATCATGCAACTGGCTGATGGTTCTGGCTAACTCGGCCTCCAGTGCCTGTTTGTATCGGGCATTTTCCATGAATTGGCTGGTGGTAAATGTATTTCCATTAGCAAATAATTCCGAGATTGGATTATTACCACGCGGCAAGCCTTCGGCAGCCAGTTTTAAGCGGGCAGTCTGCACATCGCTGCTGGGAACCATGATGGTGCCATAGGTTTCATCCAGCTTGAAAGGAATCGCGTTACGTTGCAATGTATCCATCACATCGGTTGAATCACGCGGACTTAACTGGCTGTACAATGGCATATAACTCGGCGTGCGTGACCAGAGAACAACAGCAACACCAATTGCCACGCTCGCTGCAAGCCCAATCATCAGGCCTAATTGTTTGGCAATGGGTAAGCGGGTAAACTTTGTGGCCGCATTGGCCGCAGTATCAGCCAAGGCCATGACATACTCCTGTCATTATTTACTTACTTCCTGTATAGATTGTCCGGGATTAAACCGGCATATTCATAATATCCTGATAAGCCTGAACCAGTTTGTTTCTGACTCTGAGTGTTGCTTCAAAAGCAATATTCGATTTTTGGGCTGCTATCATAACATCCCCCAGACTCACATTGGCAGCGCCTACCTCAAACTGGTTTCGCAAATGATCAGCCGTCTGACTCAACTGATTAACCTCTCCCATCGCATTGTGAAAAATGTCACCAAAAGAGGTCGTAGCAGGAGTCAGTTCAGGGGCTTTTCCCTGCGCTTCAGCGGCCATGACTCGCATTTGATTGAACAGTGAAACCGTATTCACATCAGTCATTTCTTTTTACCTGCGTTTTTATTTAACTGATACAACCTGGGCTTGTGCCAGATTACACCTCATATCCTTCTTCTCTCATCCTGGCTAATTTGTACCTTAATGTTCTTTCGCTGACACCAAGCGCTCCAGCGACCTGCTGACGATTACCATTATAATCTTTCAATGTTTTTTCGATAAGATCATATTCGTGATTCTGAAGGTTTTTTGTCTCTGTCTTTTTAACCGGTTTGTCCTTGTTTAAATCCGGTAATTGCAGGTGAGCTATTTCAATCACCCCATGCGTTTGCAAGACAAGCGCTCTTTGCACCACGTTGTCAAGCTCTCTGGCGTTTCCTGGCCAGGAATAATGCAGTAAAGCCTGTCTTGCTTCTTCACTCAACACAGGAATTACGGGGAAGTTATCCTGACAATGGCGTCTAATCAAATAATTTGCAAGCGGAATAATGTCGCAAATCCGTTCCCGAAGCGGCAGCCAGTGGAGGGGAAACACATTCAGGCGATAATAAAGGTCTTCTCTGAAGCGCCCCGCTTTTACTTCTTCCAATAAATGACGATTGCTGGTAGCAAGCACTCTCACATCAAGATTGATCATCTTGTTGGAGCCTATGCGTTCTACCTCTTTTTCCTGCAGAACACGCAGCAATTTGGCCTGCAGAGCAAGACTCATCTCACTGACTTCATCGAGTAGCAGCGTGCCTTCCTGGGCCTGTTCAAATTTTCCGGGTGTTGATTTATAGGCTCCGGTAAACGCCCCTTTTTCATAACCGAACAAAGTAGCTTCAAGCATTTGCTCGGGAATCGCAGCACAGTTTATCGCCACAAACGGTTTTTGTGCGCGCGGTGAATGATCATGAATGAAATGGGCAAGAACTTCCTTGCCCGTTCCACTTTCTCCACTAATCATTACGCCCACATCCGACTGCGCCACGCGTAAAGCCATAGAAAGCAAGGCCTGGCTCTTAGGATCCATCGCAATGGGCTGGGAATCATCTTGCATAAAGGCTGGTTTAATATAGCGATTGATTTTTTCGGCCAGTAAATTAGCGCTAAATGGCTTTTGAAGATAATCAACGGCGCCATTGCGCATAGCACTGACCGCGTCTTCAACAGACGCATAGGCGGTCATCAGAATCACCGGAACGCCAGGATTGCGCCTTTGTATCTCCGCAAGAAGCTGCTGTCCGTCAACCCGATCCATTCGTACATCACTGAGTACAATGGCGGGACTATGTTTTTCCAGCATGGCCAGTGCTTCTTTACCGTCTTTGGCAGACAAATAGGAATGACCTGCCAGGTTCATTGTTTCCGCCAGTGCTTCCCGCAACACTGGGTCATCTTCTACAATTAACACATCGCCCATACCTATTCCTCAATTAATCGTTACCAATAAATGATGACGATATCTGTTCATAGAATCTAAACATGTCATAAAAAACAAGATGCTTCAATAACTAAATGAAAGTAATCATTATTTACCAGGGGATATCCAACTCAATCGTCGAACCCTCTCCCTCTGATGTCTGTATTGTTGCCCGCCCCTTATGAGCGGCCGCAGCTGCTTTGACAATGGCTAAACCCAGGCCTGTACCCTGAGCGCGCGTGGTAAAAAAGGGCGAAAAAACCTGAGCTTTGACTTCCTCAGACATCCCCTTACCATCATCATTTACTCTGATTACAAAGCCGGAGTTTCCTTCATTCGGCAGCATATCGACTCTAATATGCCGAGCTTCTGCCTGAAGACTGTTATTTACCAGATTTAATACAGCTCCAATCAGGGCTTCTTCGTGCAACAGACATCGGCGTGCAGGTAGTTGGTTATTTATTTTCCATTGTACCGTTTTATCTTCTAACAAGATATATATTCTTTCCTCTAATACCTTGCCCCATTGCTGAAGATCAAGAGACTGCTTTTCCAGCCGCTCTCCACGGGCAAACAGCAATAACTCCTCAATTTGCTGCTCAATAGCACTATGGCAGGCCTGCAGCCTTGATAACCACAGCTGGCTGCGCTCCTCAAGTTTTTGCGTAGTACTCAGATGTTCGGTGTATAACATTGCTGAAGCCAGAGGGGTTCTAATCTGATGGGCAAGCTGCGCAGTCATCCGTCCGAGCGTTATAAGCTGATTCTGATTTTCCCTGGCATGTTCATATTCGCGGGTAGCGGTGAAGTCGGTAAGAATAATTAACTCCCCTGGCGGGGTTGAAAGTGACGAAATGGACAGATGTACGCGGCGGCCATTGACAAGAGAGACTTCCAGGCCATCATCTTCTTTGGGGGAAAACACCTTATCGATAACACCTCGCCACTCTTGCCCGGTCATATCGGCTTCAAGAAGATCAATGGCAGCCTGATTCATCCAGGCAATAAGACCCTGACTGTTCAGAACAATTAATCCTGTAGGCACACAGGATAGAATTTCTTTGATTGAGATTTCGGATAACATGCGCTGATTTGCGTTGATGATTAATTATTGAATGTATCAAAACTTAATTAAACTAAACAGAGCTTTGGAAATTATCCTTTTTTCCTGTACTCCTCATCCAGCTGGCGGAGAAATTTAAGCTTTTCTGCGATTTTAATTTCTAAGCCTCTCGGAACCGGAACATACCAGTGCGGTTCTTTCATTCCTTCAGGCAAATAACTTTCACCTGCTGCATACCCATGCGGCTCATCATGCGCGTAACGGTATTGCTGACCATAACCGAGCTTCTGCATAAGAGCTGTGGGCGCATTGCGGATGTGCAGTGGAACTTCCCGCGATTTATCTTTTTTAATAAAATCTCTGGCTTGATTATAAGCCATATATCCTGCATTGCTTTTTGCTGCAACAGCCAGATAAATTACGGCTTGCGCCAGTGCCAGCTCTCCCTCGGGAGAACCCAGACGCTCATAAGTTGCCGCTGCGTCATTGGCAATCTGCATGGCTTTGGGATCGGCAAGACCAATATCCTCCCAGGCCATGCGAACAATACGTCTTGATAAATAATAGGGATCCACCCCTCCATCAAGCATACGGCACAACCAATACAAGGCCGCATCGGGATGAGAGCCGCGTACGGATTTATGTAAAGCGGAGATCTGATCATAGAAATTTTCCCCACCCTTATCAAAACGCCGCGCCGCAGGGGTGAGCATTCTCAGCAACTGCTCATGGTCGATTAAAGAATGGCCTTCCAGTTTGGCAGCGGAATCAATCTGCTCGAGAAAATTATACAAACGCCTGCCGTCGCCATCCGCCATTGAAGTGAGAGCCGCCAGTGCTTCTGCATCAAATTGAATCTTAATAAAGCCCTTATCCTGTGCACGCTTAACCAGCAGCCCGAGTTCCTCTTCACTTAAGGATTTCAATACATAAACCTGTGCTCGGGAAAGCAAGGCATTATTGACTTCAAACGAAGGATTTTCAGTAGTCGCACCAATAAAAGTGACCAGACCTGACTCAGTGAAAGGAAGCAAGGCATCCTGCTGTGATTTATTAAAGCGATGAATCTCATCAATAAATAAAATAGTCTGACGCTGGTGATATCGATTTCGTTCGGCTTGTTCGACTGCCGCCCTGATATCTTTCACACCGGCTAATACCGCTGATAAGGCTATCCATTCACAATCAAAGGCCTTCGCTGCGAGGCGGGCAAGGGTGGTTTTACCCACTCCGGGCGGTCCCCAGAAAATCATGGAATGCGGTTTGCCTGAGCTAAAAGCGAGACGCAGCGGCTTGCCTTCCCCCAGAAGATGGGTTTGGCCAACAACTTCTTGCCAAACTTCAGGCCTCATTCGTTCGGCAAGCGGGGTATGGGATTGCTCTGAAAATAAGTTCATTGTTCGACTACGTCAACACCTTTAGGCGGCTTAAATTGAAACAGACTGCTTGCCAAACTGGGATTATTTTTAATATTAGACAATTGAACGCTGGTGTGCTGCCCTAATTGATCAAATAATTCAATATTAGTTAATTTATCGCCCTTGAAAACCAGTTTAAGCTGTTGAAAATTCTCCTTCGGCGATTTAGCTTTAAGACTATAGACCTGTTTACTGCCGTCAACAGCGGCGCTCACATCAAAATCACGGGTAACGGTATTATCATAACCGCTTAAAAATAAACCGGCCGTACCGCCCAGCCCCTTCTGTTGTTTTTTTACAGTGACCTGCTCAAGATCGACATCATAAACCCACATTCTTTTACTGTCAGCAATGACTAACTGCTCCATTGGATCCTTGGTCTCCCAACGAAACTTGCCGGGTCTGGACAACGCCATTGTGCCAGAAGTCTGTGAAACTTCTCGCTTACCTGCTTTTACTACCTGATTAAAACTGGCGCTCATAGTTTTTAGAGCATTCAGTTTTGCCTGCAGTTCCTCACCGGGTGATTGACTAAAGGCTGTGTTCATTAAAAAGCATAATGCAATACCCATTAATTTTTTCATACTTATTCCTCATTGACAGACGATACCAGGACATCACGAAATCCCCCTTCAAGAGGACCAACTATGCCTGTTCTTTCCATTTCTTCAACCAGCCTCGCAGCCCGGTTGTAACCTATCTTCAAACGGCGCTGAACCGAGGAGATGCTGGCTTTACGGGTTTGAAGCACAAACTCAACTGCCTGATCATAGAGCGGATCAGAATCCTCTGTATTCTGACCGCCTCCTTCTTCCCCTGGCCCTTCAGAAGGATCGAAGGTTTGAGTAATTTCATCGATGTATTCCGGTTCGCCGCGTGAGCGCCAGTCATCTGCGACACGATGCACTTCCATATCATCGACAAATGCTCCATGAACACGCAGGGGTGCCCCGGTTCCAGGCGCGAGATATAACATATCCCCATGTCCCAATAACTGCTCCGCTCCCTGCTGGTCAAGAATAGTGCGCGAGTCAATTTTTGAAGACACCTGAAATGACATTCTGGTCGGAATATTGGATTTAATCAAACCGGTTAACACATCGACAGAAGGCCTTTGAGTCGCCAGAATCAGATGAATTCCTGCCGCTCTGGCCTTTTGAGCGATCCGGGCGATTAATTGCTCAACTTTTTTACCGACAACCATCATCATGTCGGCGAGCTCATCAATGACCACTACAATATAGGGCAAAGGCTGAAGCGCGGGAGCCTGTTCATCCACTGAATCGCTGGGTTTCCAGGTAGGATCTGTCAGCACTTCACCGGCTGCTGCAGCCTCAGTAAGCTTGTTATTAAAACCTGCGAGATTGCGAACGCCCATAGCCGCCATTAAACGGTAACGGCGCTCCATTTCGGCAACGCACCAGCGCAGGGCACTGGCGGCTTCCTTCATATCGGTCACCACTGGAGTCAATAAATGAGGAATACCGTCATAAACTGACAGTTCCAGCATTTTGGGATCCACCATAATGAGACGTACCTGATCGGGAGATGCTTTGAAGAGCAGACTTAAGATCATGGCATTTATTCCCACTGATTTACCTGAGCCAGTGGTTCCTGCAACCAGAAGATGAGGCATTTTTGCCAGATCTACGACCATGGGATGCCCGGCAATATCCACACCCAGGGCTAAAGCCAAAGGCGAATGAGCCTGCTGATAGGTGTCGGATATTAATACGTCAGATAAACGGACCATGTCGCGGTGCTGATTTGGCAATTCAATACCCACAACGGTTTTGCCCGGAATCACTTCAACAACCCGCACACTGGTCACTGATAATGAGCGAGCCAAATCCTTGGCCAGGGCACTCAGCTTGCTCACTTTAATGCCTGCAGCCAATTGCAATTCGAAACGGGTAATAACCGGTCCTGGGTGCACAGCAACCACATCGGCCTGAATGCCAAAATCGAGTAAATGCTGTTCTACTTCCCGGGACAATCCTTCCAGCTCCTGATGGGTAAATCCTCCCATTACTTTGCCTGGCTGTCCCTTATCCAGTAAAGATAGTGAGGGCAATCCAGGTGTAACCGGCGGTTTACTGGCCTTGGGCTCTCTGGCTGCTTTAGTCACAGGTAATGTATCCAGTGCAGGACCAGAAACTGATGCAGTGGCTGGAACAGAACTGAATGCCCCTACAGCAGCAATGGAGGGCTCGACTGGTTTTTTTTCTTCTACAGAGACAGATGACGGCATTAACACAGGTATATTTTTATCTCTGGTCTCTCTTTTTTCTTTCTTTTCTCTAATCAGAGAGCGGCTGACTACAGCTTGTCCGGCTGATTCTTCGGCTTCCTTGCGAGCGGGTAAATAGTTTGTCAGCGATCTCAGGCCGGCAATCATTCGACTGATTGCCCGACTGCTTGTACCAAGCCCTCTCACTGTTTTTCTTCCCAGCTCAAGCGTGTAATATCCCAGTGATTCTACTGTCTGAATCCAGGAAATGCCGGTGAGAAATGTAACTCCCACCAATAAAATCGCTAATAAAAGTAATGTCGCTCCATGCAAATTCAAGGCATAGTTAAACCCATCGGCAATGAAGTTTCCAAGCACGCCCCCTGCGCTTTGTGAGCCGTCAATAGCAGTAATACCGGGTTCCAGACTTAGCAGGCTGCACCCGCCAATCATCAGAAAAATCAAACCGCTGCCTCGAATCATCAGACTAAAACGGCTAATTGCTTTAAACGCTTTCTGATCCTGCATAATGGCCCAGGCCAGGTAGGCAATACATACTGGCAGGATGTAGGCAAAATAGCCAAAAAGAAGATAAAGAGTATCTGCAATATAGGCGCCTACCGTACCGCCGGCATTGGCAATCGGCACATGGCTACGGGGCACATGCGTCCAGCCGGGATCAGTCACACTATAGGTTGCAAGTGAGAGCCAGATAAACAGCGAACAGGTTAATACGAGAATAAAACTACCCTCGCTAATCCGATTTCGTATAAATGGTGGCAGGTTTTTTTTAAGGGCACCAGTTTGCCGCCCGGATTCTTGTTTTGCCATAGCTATTTTAAAATCTGTGTTTTTGTCATACCATTTGCCATCTTACCATAATTCGCGAGGAAGGCAGAGATGATTAATCGCAATCACCATCGCCTGATAATTCTTGGCTCAGGCCCGGCAGGCTATACCGCGGCTGTCTATGCAGCACGCGCCAATCTGAACCCTGTATTAATCACTGGCATGCAGCCAGGAGGACAGCTTACCACAACTACTGATGTGGACAACTGGCCAGGAGACATCGAAGGCCTGCAAGGCCCGGCACTGATGGATCGCATGCAAAAACACGCAGAGCGCTTCGACACCAAAATTATTTTTGATCACATCGTGAAGGCGGATCTTGGTCAAAAACCCTTCCTTCTCCAGGGGGATAGTGAATCCTATACCTGCGATGCGCTGATTATAGCCACTGGCGCCTCTGCCCGCTATCTGGGTCTCGAGTCGGAAAGTACCTATCAGGGACGCGGCGTTTCCGCTTGTGCGACCTGCGATGGATTCTTTTACCGCAACAAAACTGTTTGCGTCATAGGAGGCGGTAACACCGCTGTTGAAGAAGCACTTTATTTATCCAATATTGCGGCTTCTGTTACGCTTATCCATCGCCGCGACAGCTTAAGAGCAGAAAAAATTCTTCAGGATCGTCTGTTTGAAAAGGCCGAGCATGGCAATATTAAATTACTTTGGCATAACACACTGGATGAGGTTATCGGTGACGGTATGAAAGTAACCGGCGCTCGTGTCCGCAATGTCGACACCGGTGAAATTCAAACGCTCAATCTTGATGGTGTCTTTATTGCGATTGGTCATGATCCCAATACCAGCCTCTTTAAAGGCCAACTGGATATGAAAGAAAATGGGTATCTGATTATCCGCTCAGGTTTGGAAGGCATGGCCACGGCAACCTCTATTCCCGGCGTGTTTGCCTGTGGGGATGTGGCTGATCACGTGTATAGACAAGCCATTACGTCTGCCGGATTTGGCTGCATGGCGGCCCTGGATGCCGAAAAATATCTGGATGATCTGGGAGAATAATTATTTCTGATTTTTCTGAAGACGGTGAAGACTATTCATTCCCTGATCCGGAAAGCAGTGATAAACAGGGATTATTAGCAATTGGCGGCGATCTGTCGCCTGCACGATTGCTATCTGCCTATCGCCAGGGAATATTTCCCTGGTACGAACGTGGATGCCCTATTCTTTGGTGGTCTCCTAACCCCCGACTGATTCTTTATCCCCAGCAATTCAAGTTAAGCCGCAGTCTTAAAAAGAGTCTGAGACAACCCCATGAATTGAAAATTGATTCTGATTTTAAAGCGGTGATTCAGGCCTGCGCAACGGTAGAAGCTCGCGAAAATAACACATGGATAACCAAGGAGATGCAAGCGGCCTATATCCATTTGTCTGATATGGGATTTGCTCACAGTTTTGAAATCTGGCGTGAAAACCGCTTAATTGGCGGGCTCTATGGCATTAGCATTGGAAAAGCCTTTTTCGGTGAATCAATGTTTCACTACGAACAGGACGCCTCAAAAATGGCGATGTATTATCTTAGCCAGATCCTTTTAAATCAGCATTTCGATTTTATCGATTGTCAATTACCAACAGCTCATCTGATAAGCCTTGGATGCACGATTATCAGCCGCAAGGAATTTCTGCACCGGCTTAAAGAGGCCATGCAACATCCGACACTTCGGGGGAGCTGGGCTAAATTGGCCAGTAACGATTCAACCAGCCCATTTGAGTAAGGAAGAGGCATTCGCAAGCAGTTTTGATTGCCATTTTTTTTATTTTAGTGCACTATCTTGCTTTTATTTGTTTGAAGCAATTTTGAGAGACCTATGGCAAAAGAAGATCATATTGAAATGCAAGGCACAGTTATTGATACATTGCCTAACACCATGTTCCGAGTGGAGTTGGAAAACGGGCATATCGTTACGGCTCATATTTCCGGACGCATGCGAAAAAACTATATCCGTATCCTGACCGGCGACAAGGTAAAGGTTGAGTTAACTCCATATGATTTGACCAAAGGCCGTATCATTTTTCGCGATAAAAATTAGAAAAGCAGATTCGCTTCTCCAGGTAACTCCCTTCTTCTTAAAAACCTGCCTTAAATCCTCTCTCCCTCAGGGAGAGAGTTAGAGAGTGGGGGCTTAATATCAACCCTCACCCTAGCCCTCTCCCAACTTGGGAGAGGGGATTTCTATTAAAAGGAAACCTTCCTTAAATCCTCTCTCCCTCAGGGAGAGAGCTAGAGAGAGGGTGCTTAGAATATCTTCTACTTTCCAGCAACCATCATATTCTCAATTAAAATCGATCCACAACGTGTGGCAATATTCGGATTCATGTCACTGCCTACTGCCGCGATGTTTAAAAACATATCCTTGAGGTTGCCTGCAATGGTTACTTCTTCGACTGGGAATTGAATTTCTCCATTTTCAATCCAGAAACCGCTGGCTCCGCGGGAATAATCGCCAGTTAGCCCATTAACTCCCTGCCCCATCAGCTCTGTGACTAATAATCCCTTATCCATTTGCTTAATCAGCTGCTGTAAATTACCTGCAGTGGAGTCAAGCGTCAGATTATGGACGCCGCCGGCATTAGCCGATGTTTTAAGGCCCATTCGGCGAGCTGAGTAGGTACTCAGTGCATACTGTTTAACCCGTCCATCCTCAACAAACACGTTATCGCGGGTAGGAACGCCTTCACTATCAAAAGGAGAACTGCCCAGAGCACGCAAGAGATGAGGTTGTTCGTAAATTTTAAATCCTTTGGGAAAAACCTGCTGATCAATCGAGTCCATTAAAAATGAATTTTTCCGATAAAGATTTGAACCGCTGATTGCATTAATAAAACTGGATAACAGCCCGCTGGAAATACGGGAGGAAAACAGGACTGGTACTCGCTGCGTACTGATTTTCTTCGCACCCAGTCTGCTGATAGTTCTCTCCACTGTATTAGCAGCCAAATATCTGAGATCTGCAAGATCGCCAGCATGCCGGGCCGTTGTATAATCATAATCCCTTTGCATGGCTTCATTTTCCTGAGCAATCAAAGAGCAGCTTAATCCATGCCGGGTTCCAACCAAAAATCCTTCTCCGCCGTGAGAATTGGCAAAACCATGACAGAATTCATAGGTGGAGAGATTGACGCCATCTGAGTTACTGATGCGCTTATCCAGAGCTAAGGCGTGGGATTCGCAGGCTAATGCCATTTCAATAGCCTGAGCAGGCGTTATTGACCAGGGATGATGGAGCTCGAGGTTGGCATACTGATTAGTCATCAACTCGCTGTCAGGCAGTCCAAAACAGGGATCAGCCGCACTGACTTTAGCGATTTCACAAGCTGCAGCCACCAGTGAATCAAGTGCTTCAGGCGAGGTATCGGTGCTGCTTGCGCTTCCTTTCCGATGCCCGAAATAAACGACCAGGCTCACCCCTTTGTCATCATTGAAAGCGACGGTTTCAACTTCCCCCATCCGCACATCGACCGAGAATCCGTTATCGTGATTGACAGCAACCGAAGCATCAGAAGCGCCCAGGGCTTTTGCGCGATCCAGGACATCTTTCATCAACTCCGATAACTTCTCGATTGACTTTTGTTGTAATTCATTGCTATTTTGCGTTGTTATTTGCATGGCGGTTTCCACTGCTGAAAAATATTTTTGCTCACAAGGATACAAGATTACTATGCCCAGTCAAACCATTGTAAACAGAAAATGGCTGACGCGGATCTGGAAATCCCTGCTCACCGTTTCATTATTGGCCTTACTGCTTAATTATGCTCTTGCTTCCAATAACTGGCATAAACTAACATCGGGCGTTGAGTATCAGGAGCTTAAAGAAAGTTATTTAACGCCCTGGGCTCATGTGTACGCCTTCAAAATCAATTTAAAGTATAATCAACTTTCTTTAGTCTTTGCCAAAGATATGGCAGTCAAATACGCGTCAGCTGACGAATATGCACAGCATAGTAATGCCTTAATCACTATTAACGGCGGCTTTTTTGATCAGGACTTTAAGCCTCTGGGTCTTCGGATAAAAAACAGACAGTTAAAAAGCCCTCTGAAGCAAATCAGCTGGTGGGGAATCTTTTATATCAGAAACGATAAACCCTACATCACCAATGTGCGTCAGTTCAAACGAGACAGTCAGATAGAATTTGCAGTTCAAAGCGGGCCTCGCCTCTTAATTAATGGTCAAATCCCTCCGCTAAAGCCGGGACGGGCGGAACGCAGCGCCTTAGGCATTACCCGTGATGGAGAAGTTATTATACTGGTCACCGACAATGCCGCGCTGTCTACCATTGAGCTTGCGCAAATCATGAAAGCACCCCCGCTGAATTGCCTGAATGCACTGAATCTCGATGGCGGAAGTTCCAGCCAGCTGCATGCGCAAATTGATGCCTTCCGCCTGAATGTTCATGGCTTCTCCAATGTTTCTGATGCAGTGATTGTTAAAAAGAAATCCTGACCGAGTATAGCGCATCACAATACTTCGTCAGTGCCGCTTTAGCATTGGTAAAAGCAGCAGATCCACGCTGTTTATAACCCTGTGGATAAAATGTAAATATCCTCCAAAACCCTAATAAACTTCAGGCTTTGTTCTCTTGTGAATTCTGGGGATAACTTGCAGATAAACACTATATGTACTAAAATTTAATTAGCACCAACACAATATATTGGGTTTTTAACTTGAGTATGAAATTGAGTATGTTAGAATATTCTGCTCTGAAAAATAAAAACACAATAATTCTGGAGCTAATATGTCAGAACTTCTTGAGCCGGTAAAAGATGTGCCGTACATAAGTCAACTGGAATTGACCGCCAACGCCCCTGGTGCGATTAAAACCATTAAACGCAATGGGAAAGTGGTTGATTATGACGCGAGTAAAATCAGAATTGCCCTTACCAAAGCCTTTCTTGCAGAAGAAGGCGCTGCCGCTGCAACCTCCGATCGTATCCGGGAGCAAATTGAAGAACTGACTAATCAGGTTACTCAAGCCTTTAAGCGACGCATGCCCACTGGCGGAACCCTTCATATTGAAGACATCCAGGATCAGGTTGAGTTAGCCTTAATGCGCAGCAGCCATCACAAAGTGGCGAGAGCCTATGTGGTATACCGCGAGAAACACCGGGAAGCGCGTGAAGCCAAGCTGCAGCAACAGGCCAAAGACAGCAAGGTTCCTTTAATTGTCATGCCGGATGGAGAAAGCAGACCGCTTGATATGTCGCGTGTGCAGACTATTGTCGAGGAAGCCTGTCGAAATCTTTCCAACGTTCAGGCCGAGCCGGTCATTAAAGACGCTCTGCGTAACTTATACAATCAGGCTAAACTGACAGAAGTTCATAAGGCCCTGATTATGGCTGCCCGTGCGCTGGTTGAGCGTGAGCCTAATTATACTTATGTCAGCGCACGTCTGCTGCTTGACAGCCTGCGCAGTGAAGCCCTGTCTAAATTAGGTATGCAGACTGAGGCCACTTTTGATGAAATGAGCAACCTCTATCCTGCTTATTTCAAAGCCTATATTGCTCAAGGCATTAAACAAGGCCTGCTGGATCATAAACTGGGTGAATTCGATCTGGAAAAACTGGCAAAAGCCTTATTACCGCAGCGCGATATGCAATTTACCTATCTGAGCCTGCAAACGCTTTATGATCGCTACTTCCTTCATGAAAAAGGCATTCGCTACGAATTACCGCAAGCCTTTTTTATGCGTGTCGCGATGGGGCTTGCTACTCGTGAAGCCAATCGTGAAGCCAAGGCCATTGAGTTTTATCAATTGCTATCCTCATTCGATTATATGGCCTCAACTCCTACTCTGTTTAATTCCGGTACAGTCCGTCCACAATTATCGAGCTGCTATCTGACAACAGTTCCTGATGATCTGGATGGCATTTATGGCGCAATCAAAGACAATGCCTTACTGTCCAAATTTGCCGGTGGTCTGGGCAATGACTGGACACCAGTTCGTGCAATGGGTGCTCATATCAAAGGCACTAATGGCAAATCACAGGGTGTTGTTCCCTTCCTGAATGTGGCTGACGCGACCGCAGTAGCAGTGAATCAGGGCGGCAAACGCAAAGGCGCTGTCTGTGCGTATCTTGAATGCTGGCATCGTGATGTTGAGGAATTTCTTGAGCTTCGCAAAAATACCGGTGACGACCGCCGCCGTACTCATGACATGAATACTGCCCTGTGGATTCCTGATTTATTCATGAAACGTGTCCATGAAGAAGGCGAGTGGACCCTGTTTTCTCCTGATGAAGTACCCGGCTTGCATGATCTCTACGGTCAGGCGTTTGAATCAGCCTATAAAGAGTATGAGAGCAAGGCGCGTCTTGGTGAAATTCACAATGCCAAAACTGTCCCCGCGATTAAACTATGGCGGAAAATGCTTTCCATGTTATTTGAAACTGGCCACCCCTGGCTAACATTTAAGGATGTCTGTAATCTTCGCTCACCACAACAGCATGCGGGCGTCGTTCATAGCTCCAATTTGTGTACGGAGATCACTTTAAATACCTCCAATGAGGAAATTGCGGTTTGTAATCTGGGCAGCCTTAATTTACCAGCTCACATTAAAAACGGCAAAATCGATCGTGAAAAATTAAAACGAACCATTACGACTGCTGTTCGTATGCTGGATAATGTGATCGATATTAATTATTATTCCGTGCCTCAGGCTCGAAACTCCAACTTAAAGCATCGCCCAGTCGGTATGGGTTTAATGGGCTTTCAGGATGCGCTTTATGAAATGAAGCTGGATTATGCGTCACAGGAAGCCGTCCAGTTTGCTGACGAATCTATGGAATTAATCAGTTATTATGCTATTGAAGCCTCTTGCGAGCTGGCCAAAGAGCGCGGCAGTTACTCCACTTATGAAGGCTCATTGTGGAGCAAGGGCATTCTGCCGATTGATTCTATCAACTTATTGCAGCAGGCTCGCAGTAAATATCTGGAACAGGATCGCTCACAACGTCTGGACTGGGAAGGTTTGCGTGTGAAAGTCCGTACTCAGGGCATGCGTAACTCCAATGTGATGGCGATTGCTCCCACAGCAACTATTTCCAATATCTGCGGCGTTTCGCAATCCATTGAGCCAACCTATCAGAACCTCTATGTTAAATCGAATCTGTCCGGCGAATTTACCGTGGTTAACCCTTATCTGGTTGCCGATTTGAAAGCATTGAATCTCTGGGATGAGGTAATGGTCAATGACCTGAAATATTACAATGGCAGTGT
The DNA here is from genome assembly GCF_021297775.1 of Legionella sp. 16cNR16C. NCBI lineage: Bacteria > Pseudomonadati > Pseudomonadota > Gammaproteobacteria > Legionellales > Legionellaceae > Legionella > Legionella sp. 16cNR16C. The sequence goes on along the minus strand of NZ_JAJTMX010000003.1, from coordinate 832,072 downwards.
TCAGCCCATCAGCAGAATCCCTGAGGAATTGAAATCCCGTTATGCAACCGCATTTGAAATTGACCCAATGTGGTTAATTGAAGCCGGTTCACGACGTCAGAAATGGATTGATCAAGCGCAATCATTGAACGTTTATATGGCAAAACCATCCGGTAAAAAGCTGGATCAGCTCTATAAACACGCCTGGTTACGCGGTTTGAAAACCACCTATTATCTGCGAAGCCTAGGGGCAAGTAACGCAGAAAAATCCACAGTTACAGACGGTGCGCTTAATGCAGTCAAGATTGATGAGCCGAAAGTATGCTCTATCCTTGATCCCGATTGCGAAGCATGCCAATAAAGGAGAACTCCATGCCAGAATTACAAGAATCATTAAACACCCCATTATCTCATATGGGGGCAACCGGCCTGGAAGCGCTGGAAATGGGTGCAGGACGCATTCATGTTGACGATAAACAAATTATTAACTGTCGGGCTGATTTAAATCAGCTCGTACCTTTCAAGTACAAATGGGCCTGGGATAAATACCTGACCGGCTGTGCCAACCATTGGATGCCGAATGAAATTAACATGAGTGCCGATGTGGCCTTATGGAAAGATCCTAACGGGCTAACCGAAGATGAGCGACTGATTGTGCTTCGCAATCTGGGATTCTTCTCAACAGCCGATTCATTAGTTGCCAATAATCTGGTATTAGCGGTTTACCGGCATATTACCAATCCCGAGTGCCGTCAGTATCTGCTTCGTCAGGCCTTTGAAGAAGCGCTGCATACCCATGCTTATCAGTATGTCATTGAAAGCCTTGGATTGGATGAAGCGGCAGTCTTCAACATGTATAGGGAAATTCCATCGGTCGCGACCAAAGCAGCCTGGGCCCTGCCCTTTACCCAAAGTCTGGGGGATCCGAACTTCCATACCGGTACGCCGGAAAATGATCAGCGCCTGCTGCGCGATCTGATCGCATTTTATGTGGTTTTTGAAGGTATCTTCTTCTATGTCGGCTTTACCCAGATCCTGTCAATGGGCCGTCGAAATAAAATGGTAGGAACCTCCGAACAGTTCCAATACATTTTGCGTGATGAGTCCATGCACATGAATTTTGGTATTGATGTCATTAATCAAATCAAAATTGAAAATCCACATTTATGGACACCCGCCTTTAAAGAAGAAATCATTCAATTGATTCGTCAGGGTGTAGAACTCGAGTATCAATATGCCAGGGATACCATGCCGCATGGTATTTTGGGAATGAATGCCGAAATGTTTGAAGAGTATCTCCACTTCATTGCCAATCGACGTTTAAGCCAGATTGGCTTGCCAGAGCAATATCCTGGCGCGGAAAATCCCTTCCCCTGGATGAGCGAAATGATGGACCTCAAGAAAGAGAAAAACTTCTTTGAAACCCGTGTCATTGAATATCAGGCAGGCGGTACATTAAACTGGGATGACGAATAACCTGCAATTCTGTGTTAATCAACTTGCTGTCCTTAAAATCCTCTATGCTATTAAGTTAAGCTTAGTTGTATATAACTGTCCTCCCCGCGAAGGCGGGGATCCATCTCTGAGCTAGCTATAATACCAATTGAGGAATAGATTCCCACCTTCGTGGGAATGACAAAATTTCCTTAACTTGATGGCAGTGAGAGCTAAAGAGAGGGGCTTCAAATTCACTCCTCATCCATTCTCAAAAAAGCTATTTTTTGACAAAATATCTTAAAAAATATAAAATCCGCGCAAATTATAAACAATATTGATTTAGAGGTAATTCGTGCAATCAACAGCAATTATTCAAGCCGCCTTAACCAAGGATAAAGAACACAAAGTGTTATCTGAAAATGATTATATGGTTTCTGTTTTTAAAAAGGCTCTTCCGAACTCGAGGGGCAATGTGTTAAATGAATTTGTCAGTTTCCTTGAGTACCGCAGGAGTGGAACCTGGCTGCTCAGAGAGAGCCGCACCCCTGGTATGATTACCCTCTCCTTCGTAATATTAAATCAGCCAGTCAAACACCAGCGCTATGCCTACTGTAATAACGAATGGGTCATTGTAACCAGCGAGTTAATTGAACAGACGAAATGCGATCCTTCTTTTAAACCGCATTACAAAGAAACCTTGGAAAAAAAAGAAACCGAAGACGGTCAGGAAAAAACAATGCTGTCCTCTTTACTGGATAAAATATTCACGAAGTTTCCGGAAATCGTCAAAGATAGATTACTTTTACCAACAGAGGAGCAAGCCTCTTCAAACTCAAACTACATTCATCAAAGCCCTTATATTAACTGGCATGAGAAAGCGATACCGAGCCCCAAAAAGTATGTTGAACCCCTGAAAGGTCTTGACAAAGCTATGAGCGTACTGCGCATGGCAACAGGAAGTATTAATTACTGGGACAAAACCAAACCCTCTCTATTTCAAAGGTATCAGGAACTAACCCTTCCCGATCTAAAACTGTTCAAAAACGCTTTAAACCAGCCCTTTCCTTATGAATCCGGGATTGCCAAAGACATGAAGGATTTATTTTCAACATGGCTTCAAATAAACCGACTAGAGGAAGATTTATTTTGCCCTGTGGAACAAGAGCTTTTTAGTGAGCCCTATGTGCTTGAATCGGGATATATCTTTAATAGCTCGGTATTATATCATAATGGAAAGCATCTTGAGAAATGTCCCATCACCCGCAAGGAAATAGAGCAAAACCCCTCGCGCCTTAAAGGATACCGCAGTAAATTGGCGGAAGCATTGCTTATGTTTTATGATGGGATCGCGGCCTATCAGAAATCTCAGAGCACTTTCCTGCCGCATCAAAGTCCGTCAGAAAATGAGCAGAAAGGACTGCCAGAGGTCGATGAAAAGGAAACTGAGAAAAACGATAGCCAATTTCGCTATTAATCGTCGACTTGCCTGTGCAATTTGTCTCCTCTAATGACAGCTTCGTAATTAATAATGGATTTACATCTATGCGGGACAGCTTTGCTGCATAAATGAGAATAATGCACAAAACTGTCTTTGCGATCGTCAGCGAAGCAATCCACTTCCAGCTTTGTTCAAGGTTCGATCTGGATCTTGCTTCGCTGACGCTCGCAAAGACGACAAGTTAGTAACAACGCCTTGCCGAGATGAGAGCATTAATACATTAACTAACTGCTTCCACTGATTTCCTATTACCCAAAACCGATTGCACTTTCCCTGCTGCTCCTTATAATAGCTTTATTCGTAAAATAAACAGGAAAAACAATGCGGGCTTCACAATGGTTTTTACCAACTCTTCGCGAAACACCGAATGACGCAGAAATTGTGTCACACCAACTGATGCTTCGTGCTGGTATGATTAGAAAACTGGGTTCAGGACTTTACACCTGGCTGCCTATGGGGCTAAAAGTGTTACAAAAAGTCGAGCACATAGTCAGAGAAGAAATGAACCGCTCACAGGCAATGGAAGTTCTGATGCCCGCTGTTCAACCAGCCGAACTCTGGCAGGAAACCGGGCGCTGGGATACTTTTGGCGGCCAGTTACTTACCATGACCGACAGCAACGAGCGTCACTACTGCTTCGGACCCACGCATGAGGAAGTCATTACCGATATCATGCGTAATGAGTTGCAATCCTACAAGCAATTGCCTGTTAATTTTTACCAGATCCAAACCAAGTTCCGTGACGAAATAAGGCCGCGTTTTGGGGTAATGCGGGCCCGTGAATTCATAATGAAAGATGCCTATTCTTTCCATCTAAGCCAGGAAAGTCTTCAAGCCACTTATAATACAATGTATCAGACTTACTGCAGAATTTTTGACCGCCTGGGCTTGCGTTATCGCGCGGTCGAGGCAGACACAGGAGCAATTGGCGGCTCCGCTTCGCATGAGTTTCAGGTACTCGCTGATTCTGGAGAAGATATTATCTTTTACAGTAACGAGAGTGATTATGCCGCCAACGTCGAACAGGCCAGCGCAGTGATTCCTGCAAAAGCAAGTCCTGATTTGGCTCATGATATTCAACTGGTTGATACCTTGAATCTCCGTACTATCGACGAAGTCGCCAGCCACTTAAAGATTCAAGCGGCTGAGATGGTGAAAACCCTGATTGTAGAGGGGCAAGAGCATCCACTGGTTGCGCTGGTCTTACGCGGTGATGACGAGTTGAACGAGGTTAAAGCTGCCAAACATCCTCTGGTGAAATCTCCGCTGCGTCTGGCTGACGATAAAATGGTAAAATCCTCACTGGGAGCGCCTGTCGGCTCTCTGGGGCCTGTGGGCTTATCCATTCCTGTTATTGCGGATCATCATGCACTGGCCTTGGCTCGTTTTGTATGTGGCGCGAACATTGAGCATAAACATTATACTCATGCCTGCTGGGGAAGAGATGCTCAGTATCAGGATGCCTATGATTTACGCAGCGTTAAAGAAGGTGATCTGAGTCCGGATGGCAAAGGCAGACTAATGTCCTGTCGCGGAATTGAAGTCGGCCATGTGTTCCAGCTAGGTGATAAATACGCAGCCGCCATGAATGCTTCCGTCATCAATGAAGACGGCCAATTACAGGTCATGCAAATGGGTTGTTACGGCTTGGGTATCTCACGCGTAGTCGCTGCAGCAATCGAGCAGCACCATGACGAACGAGGAATTTTATGGCCCCTGGCCATCGCTCCTTTCCAACTGGTGATTATCCCGATTAATGCTCAACGCTCTGAAACCGTGAGAGCTACAGCTGAAACGCTATACAGCCAATTAATCGAGCTCGGTGTGGAAGTATTGCTGGATGACCGCAATGAAAGACCAGGTGTATTATTTGCAGACTCTGATTTAGTAGGTATTCCTCACCGTCTGGTAATCAGCGAACGCCATTTAGAGCAACAGTCTGTAGAATACAAGGCACGGAATAAAGAAGAGCTTAGTATGATTCCGCTGGATGAGGTCAGTGACTTTGTGAAACGTTTATTAACTGCCAAATAAGTCAGTAGCCCGGTTGCCATGCAACCGGGTTTAATTAAACAGACAATACGCTGTTCAATAGTTTTTTTGTATAGCCTTCCCGAGGCGAGTTCATAATCTGCTCTACACTGCCTTTTTCCACCGCATTGCCATTGCGCATCACCAGAACTTCATGAGCGATATAAGAGACAACTGACATATTATGGGTGACAAACAAATAAGAGACTCCCAGTTCATATTGCAATTCTTTAAGAAGATTCAGAATTTGTGCCTGGACGGAGACATCCAGGGCACTGGTGGGTTCGTCACATATTAAAATCTCAGGTTCAGTTGCCAGCGCGCGAGCGATACAAATCCGCTGTCTTTGTCCACCTGAAAATTGATGGGGATAACGGCTTAGGCAATTGCGCGGCAGATTGACCTGCTCCAGTAACTGCTGTTGGCGGCGATGAATCAAGGCTTTGGATATTCGCTGGGCAATCATACCTTCTGCTATTATTTCGCCAATTGTTAAGCGCGGATTTAATGAAGAAAAAGGATCCTGAAATACAATTTGCACTTTCTTGCGATAAGCGCGTAAATCCCTGCCTTTAATCGCCTGAATATCTTGTTCTTTGAATCGAATTTCACCAGAAGTCACAGGCTGTAATTTTAAAATACTGCGGCATACGGTTGTTTTTCCACAACCAGACTCACCCACTAACGCCAATGTTTTGCCCTTATGCAGATCCAGTGATAAGCCATCGACTGCCTTTATCAGAGGCTGATTTCTTTTAAACAGCCCGCCTCCCACTTTAAAGTGGACTTTGAGATCACGCACTGATAAACAGACTGGCGTCTCCTTTTCCTCTATATTCCATAAGGTCTGAGAGGCATTAAGTGGAGGCAACTGCTTTAATTCGGGATAAAGATGGCAACGGATAAGATGTTCGCCCGACTCTTGTATCAGCGGAGTTTCTTTATGGCAACGTTCAAAGGCATAGGCGCAACGAGGATGGAACAAGCAACCTTCTGGTAAATTATCCAATGAGGGCACAGCGCCTGGTATAGTTTGCAAGCGGCCAAATCGTTTTTCAAACCTGGGCAAAGAGGCCATTAATTGCTGGGAATAGGGATGTTTCAAATGACTGAAGTATTCTTCAACCTCTGCCGCCTCGACTAATTGACCGGCATACATCACACAGACCCGGTCAGCGACCGCTTTCACCACCCCCAAATCATGCGTTATTAGTAACATGCTCATCTGCCGTTGCTGCTGCAGTTTTTTCAATAGCTTAAGGATTTGAGCCTGAATGGTCACATCCAGGGCGGTTGTCGGCTCATCAGCAATCAGGATGTCGGGCTGATTCGCCAGGGCCATTGCGATAACAACACGCTGCTTCTGTCCTCCAGACAGTTGATGTGGATACTGCTGCAAACGGAGTTCTGGCTCTGCAATCTCAACTTCTGTCAGTAAATCAATCAAACGTTGTTTTAAGGCACTGCCTGATAACTTCTGATAACGGCAAACGGCTTCAGCCAACTGTGCGTCAATACGAAGCACCGGATTTAAAGCGGTCATCGGTTCCTGAAAAATCATCGCCAGACGTTTCCCACGTAAAGCCCGGATTATCTTTTCAGGTAAATCAAGTATATCTTTATTGTCGATTAAAATCTGACTCTGCATGCCATATCGGGCCGTTGCCGGGAGTAAACGCATCAGGCCCAAAGCAGTGATTGATTTACCGCAGCCAGACTCACCCAGTAATGCAAGCGTCTTCCCGGGCAATAATGAAAAATCGAGTTCTTCGACCGCTCGGGTCGTTTTGGCTCGGGTTTCAAAATAAATAGATAATTTTTTAACTTCTGCCGCATCATTTAATTGATTCATAAATCAGGTCGCATTAAAGGATTAATTATCGCCTCAATCAAGCTGGCGAGTTGTTTCAAACAGTCAAGTTTTACGCTTTGTGAGCGATGAAAAAGCGCAATAGTTCGGTATGGAGCAGGTTCAGCGAAAGGAAATATTTCAAGCTGTTCTGAATTATTTCTTACAGCTAAAGCAGGCAATAAAGTAACCCCCAAACCCGCTTGCACCATTAAACGCAAAGTTTCAAGGCTGGTTGCGGTAAAGTCCACACCTGTGTTGGCTCTTGCAGTTCGACAGATATCCATCGCCTGCTCTCTGAGGCAATGTCCCTCTTCCAGCAGCAGCACTGTCTGCTCTGTTAAATCATTCAGATCGAGAGGCGCTGCTTTAGAAAATTGGTATTCCTTGGAGCAGGCGAAATAAAAAGGTTCTTTGAAAAGGATAATCGGTTCAAAATCTGCTTCCACCGGCATTGCCATTATAGCCGCATCAAGCTCACCCAGTGCCAGTTTGGAAGTCAGACGATGTGTCTGTTCTTCAATTAACCAGACACGAAGCCTGGGGAAACGTTTTTGAATCTCGGGCATTATCAAAGGTAACAGATAAGGAGCCAATGTAGGAATCACACCAAGACGCAGTTCACCCGAAAAGGGATCGGACAATGACTGGGCCATTTCCTTTAATTGTCGGGTTTCATGCAAGACACATTGAGCCTTTTCCAGGATTTTTCTACCGGCCTCCGTTAAAATCACTTGCTTATTAGACCTTTCAAACAGCAGGACGCCGAGCTCATCCTCCAATTTTTTAAGCTGCATACTCAAAGTAGGCTGACTGATATGACAAAGCCTGGCTGCCTCGCCAAAATGCTGTGTTTTTGCCAAAACGATAAAATAGTGCAAATCCCGTAAATTCATGTGCATCCAGCAAAATTAACTAATAACTCTTAGCACCAGATTATTTATTACACTAAATAGACATGGTGCAGCTCTCTGTTAAACTCTCTCTCTAACTCTCACTGCCATTAAGTTAAGGAAATTTTGTCTTTCCCGCGAAGGCGGGAATCCATTCCTTAATTGGCATTATAGCGAGCTCAGAGATGGATCCCCGCCTTCGCGGGGAGGACAGTTTATATACAACTGAGCTTAACTTAATGGCAGTGTCTCTAACTCTCTCCCGAGGGAGAGAGGACTTTAAGAATGACACACTTTAATAAATACTCGCAAAAATTCCGACTTTTTCTCGCCTTTTTTATAAAGCTGTGTCAAAATTTACGTTTTTATCCAAAAATAAACCAATGGATAAAAGCTAACCCAATTCAGAAATTCTAATAAATATAATAACGAATGAAGTCATTAACTAGTCTACACTCTCCTCGCTTTCTCATTTGGCTGGTAGGAGTCTCCTTTGTATTGTTTCAATTTTTTCTGCAATTGTCATCTGGCGTCATCATAGGTGCGATTATGCAGGAAACGCTGATCTCAGCATTTACCGCAAGCCTATTGAGCAGTGCTTTCTATTACATTTACACCAGCCTGCAAATTCCTGCCGGGATGTTGTTTGATCGCAGAAATACGCAAACCATTCTGACCACCACCGCCTTGATATGCAGTATCGGTTGCTTTATTTTTGCCAACTCAATGAATATTTATCTGCTATTTTTTGGTCGGATCATTATTGGAATGGGCTCGGCTTTTGCCTTTGTGGGTTTGTCACATCTCTTGCGCCAGCATTTTTCATTGCGGCAGTTTGGCTTTTTAATTGGCTTGTCAGAAACTCTGGGATTTGTCGCCACTATGTTCGGTATTATCGGGCTGGGTATATTAGTCAGCTATTTCGGATGGCGTGAATTCATCAATTCAGCCGCCCTGGTGGGCTGTCTGATAGCCTTTTTCGCCTGGCTTTTTATTCCGGCAACCACCTCTGTACAACCAGGCAATTATTCAATTGCTGATTCACTGAACATTATCATTCGTTGTAAAACCCAATGGGCTAACGGCTGTTTCGCCGGCCTCGGCTTTACGGTAATCACAGTCTTTGGCGCAATGTGGGCCATTCCCTTTATTCAGGCTAAACTCGGATGCAGTCTGAAGGAAGCCAGCGTCATCGATTCCATGCTGTTTTTAGGAGCAGCCATCAGTTGCCCGCTTTTTGGATATTTGAACGCCTGTTTAAAACAAAGAAAACCGCTAATGTTCGTTTCTTGCACTCTGACGGCTATCTTGCTTTATGTAACGCTTTATTTCCCATATAACGATCCGGTGTTGATGAGCGTTTTGTTTTTTATGACCGGGATTAGCTGTGGTTCTTATATGCTTTCCTATACGATCTCCAATGAAATTTCGCCCCAGGGGGCGCTGTCAACCAGCACAGGATTTACAAATACACTGGCCATGCTCACTGCCCCGATTTTCCAGCTGCTTACCGGGTTTCTTCTAGACTTGTATGGCGGTCCTGAACATCACTATAATCTTCAGGCTTATCAGATTGCCCTGGCCGTTTTGCCAGTGAATTTATTAGTTGCGAGTTGTCTGGTTTATTTTTTGCCGGAGAAAAAAGCGAAATAGATAGTCGAACCGCTCAGCTCACTGTCTTATCGACACTGACCTGACTCAAGTCATTTTTACTAATTGCACAAAACCCCGGACGCATCCCATTGGTTAGGCCCAGGATTATACGGTGATTGACAGTTTTATCGAATAGCATATCCTCCAGAGAGAGCTTCACTTTCGGAGATGAGATTTGAATTTGCCAACTGCCTTGCTTTTCCTCTTTAACGGTCACCGATTGCGTCATATTAACCGCTTCTCCCTGATCATTTCGCCAGCCAGCTACAGCCGCCTTCATCGCATCAGGCTCTTTCAAGTTAACTGAGTAAAAGGCACTTCCATCGTTAAACTGGCACAAAACCCCCATGAACAAAGGCTTGCTTGCCTCTGAAGAATCAGCCCAGACTTGCCGAAACCAGGCTTTGGACGCAGTCACAAACTCTTCTTTGTTACCGCTTCCTGTTTGTAAATGACCATTCAAATGACCAGTTTGACTAATCTGCAATTCCACCCCGCTTTGAAGTTTTTGCTGCTTTGCTGAAGAAGTCTCGGCTAAACCCAGCATATCCACTTTAAAATTAAATCCTTTATTTTCCTTGCTTTTTACACCAAAAATCCAGCTGTCGTTAATGGGATAATAATGGAGAAAGACTCTGCCGGCTTTCAGTGAGGCTTTATCAGCCGCATCGACCTGGCCATCACTTTCCTCATAAAGCACTACTTCCTTGGTTGTGCCATTTATCAATGTTGCAAAAGCATGCAGTTCTTTATCGTTACGCTGTATTTCGAGGTAATATTGATACCGCTCGTCATTCTCGTTAACCACAATACCGGCAAAAGTCCAATTGGCCTGTAAAGCATCAAGGGATGGGACCGGTTTGCTGACCGGCACTTCAGCAGTCGCGATTAATTCCGCATTGGAGCCGCTCTTTACCTCAGCCGGTTGGGTATCCGCATAAATAAGACCGGTTAAAGCCAGATAAAATCCCGGGATGTATAAAGAAGCTCGCTTCATCTCTGATAACCTTTCAAATGTTGATTCGACCACAAAGCCTGCCAGAATGAGGGAGCTAATCTGGCTTCTACCGGTAAAAAATACCAATTATCCTCAGCAAACGATTTACACTTAACCGCATCTTTTTCCGTCATGATGACGGTTTTTTCCGAAAAACAAAGATCGCTTGCATTGTACTGGAAGTGATCTGGAAAAGAATATTGCCTGCAAATGATTCCCTCTTCTTTAAGAGTAGTAAAAAAGCGGGCCGGATGTCCAATACCCGCCACAGCAGCTACAGGCATTTCCAGAGATTCCGCGTTAACGGTATGCCCGCTTGCCAGGTGCTGTATAGCCCCCGGGTGTATGCTCATCGTGTGCGCTTCCTGCCAATGACCGCCATTAACGACCACCAGATCAGCGGTTTTAAGCCGAGACGGTCTTTCGCGCAAAGGACCGGCCGGAAGACAAAAACCGTTTCCAAGCCCCCTCACACCATCAATGACTACAATTTCAATTGCCCTTCCCATGCTATAATGCTGCAAGCCATCGTCACTGATAATAATTTCCGTTTGGAATTTTTCCAGTAAATAGCGAATGGCCTCTACCCGTTTTGGTGCAATAACTACCGGGCAGGATAATTTACAAGCGAGCAGCAAGGGCTCGTCACCGACCTCACTTGCTGTATCAGCTGTTGAAACTTCATGCGGAAAAGTAGTTATTGATGCGCCATAACCACGGCTGACTACCCCTACCCGCAATCCTTTGCTCTGGAATTCGTTCACCAGCGCTACTACCAAAGGCGTTTTACCGACCCCGCCAACGCTCAGATTACCGACTACAATCACAGGCACTTCAAAATGCTGCTGTTTAAATGTCCGCAGATAGAATCGCTGCAGCATGCTCGCAAGCTGATAAAAAAGCGAAAGCGGCCAGATTAACCAGCCGAATCGTTTTGAACCATACCACATTTTTTCCAAACAGGACTGTATCAAACTAGCATTTCCTCTTCATGGTTTACACCAAGACCCTGGGCATTGTAAAGCTGTGCATAGTGGCCCTCTTTCGCCAAAAGCTGCTGGTGAGTACCCTGCTCTACTATTCTTCCCTGATGCATCACGATAATCTTGTGCGCTCGTTGTATGGTTGATAAACGATGGGCAATAATTAATGTGGTTCTATTCTTCACCACCTCATTTAAGGCTGCCTGAATAGCCCTTTCCGATTCACTATCCAATGCGGAGGTCGCCTCGTCAAGAATCAGAACAGGGGCGTCTTTCAAAATGGCTCGAGCGATGGCAAGACGCTGCCGTTGGCCGCCCGATAAGAGGATACCGTTTTCACCGACCCGAGTGTTATAGCCTTCAGGCAATAAACGAATAAATTCATCGGCATAGGCTTTTTTTGCAGCCTCAATAATTTGCGCCTCAGTTGCCTCAAAACAGCCATAAGCTATATTATTCGCAAGGCTGTCATTAAACAAGGTAACCTGTTGACTTACCAGGGCAATCTGTTTTCTGAGACTGGCAAGGCTTATGTCCTTCAAAGACACACCGTCCAGCAGAATACGCCCCTGGTTCACTTCATAAAAACGCGGCAGCAAACTGGCAATAGTCGATTTACCACTCCCCGAATGACCTACCAAAGCGACGGTCTCGCCCGCATTGATTGTAAAACTGATTTCATGTAATACAGGAGAACCCTGACGATAGGCATAACTTACCTTGTCAAAAACAATATTTCCCTTGGCTCCTGCGCATAAGGTTTTACCCTTATCCGATTCAATTGGTTTGTCCAGCAAGGAGAACACACTTTCAGCACCCGCGAGGCCCCGCTGAATAGTGGCATTCAATGTCGTCAAGGTTTTCATGGGTTTTATCAGTTGCAGCATGGCCGCAATAATTGCCAGGAAGGACCCGGCAGAAATGGTGATTACGGTAGTAAGCTGAATGGCAGCCAGAATAATCAATGCAATTCCAACGGCAATAACAAACTGTACTCCAAAAACATTGATTGCTTTAGTGACAGCAACCTTCATATCATTTTGACGAGAGAGCTCCGTTGCCCGATTAAACTTTCTGGTTTCATAGTCTTCACCGCCAAAAATGCGTACCACGCCATAGCCATCAATTGCCTCAGCGGCAATTTCTGTAACCAGGCCCATCGTTTTCTGTAACTTATGGCTGATTCGGCGAACCCGCTTATTGGTAAAATTAACAATTATGCCAACGAAAGGAATCGTCAGTAAAAACATCAGGGAGAGTTGCCAGCAGATAATCATCATCACCGCCAGCAAACCAATAACCAGACAGGTATTCTGCACAAAGTCAGTCAGGGCGTCCGCGCTGACCTGAGCTACCTGCTCCACGTCATATAATATCTTTGATAAAAGCTGGCCGGAGGTGGCTTCATCATAATAATCAGCAGGCAACCTTAATATATGGGAAAAGACTTTCTGCCGTAAAGCCTTTACTACCGAGCGCGCTACCCAGGTCATGCAATAACTGCCCAAAGAGCTCATCAGACCACGTACAGTAATACCGACTAAAATAATCAGCGGAATCTTCTTGACAAAGCTCATATCAATATCAATGAATCCTTTGTCAAGAAAGGGACGCAGCATATATGTGAGACCCGCGTCAACCAGCGAATAGATAATATTGGCGGCAATTCCAAGTAACAATACTAGCCAGAATGGTTTAACGTCTCTCATTAGGCGACGGTAAAGGGAACTGGTGCTAGTGGTCAATTTTTCGGTCATAAATAAAACTGAATAGCTTTAAACAAGGGCAAATTGTAACGCCATTTGCAAGAAGTACCAAATTTACCTGCAGAAGAGCATTCAAAAGCCGCCCCATTACTTTTTATCTTTTTTTAATCCTTTAACCAATTGAGAGATCAATTGAGGGCCTTTGTAAATTAACCCGGTGTAAACTTGTAGCAGAGAGGCCCCGGCATTGAGCTTTTCCTTAGCGGCTTCCACAGATTGAATGCCGCCAGCGCCAATGATGATCAACTGGTTGCCAATGGCTTCTTTAAGAACCCGAATGCATTGTGTTGAGCGCTCCTGTAACGGTTTTCCGCTAAGCCCCCCCATCTCTTTGCTTTCCGGAAGATTCTCCACACCCACCCGGGTACAGGTGGTGTTTGTTGCGATAATTCCGGATATCCCGCATTGTGCGGCAACATTGGCAACAATCTTTAACTCTTCATCGCTTTCATCCGGAGACAGTTTGATCACCAGAGGTACAAAGCGCTGATGCTGATCTGACAATCTTTTTTGCTCATCCACAATACTGGTCAGTAATTGAGTAAGCAGCATTTCCTGATGGAAAAGGCGCAAATCAGGAGTATTGGGTGAAGAAATATTAATCGTAATATAGGATGCGCAGGTGTAAATTCTTTTCAGGCAAAACAGATAATCATTAACCGCTTTATCCATTGGAGTATCTTTATTTTTGCCAATATTGATACCCAGGATCCCTCTGTAAGAGGATTTCTGAATGTTATTAACTAATACATCGACTCCCCGATTATTAAACCCCATGCGGTTTATCAGTGCCTCTGCATTGGGCAAACGAAAAAGACGCGGCTTTGGCATTCCTGCCTGCGGACGCGGTGTAACCGTTCCTACTTCGACAAATGAAAACCCCAGTTTAGCCAAACCATCAAGATGCGATGCATTTTTATCCAGTCCGGCAGCCAAGCCTACAGGATGATTAAACCGCATCCCCAAAACGTCAACAGGTAAGGAAGGAGCTTGTCTGAAACAAAAAGCAGGCAGCGAATCAAGTAGAGCCAAAGTCATGCGATGCGCTTTTTCGGCATCCATAGAAAACAATAACGGACGAATCAGTGAGTACATTCCCTCTCCTTTCAGAAAATCAGGGTAACTGCTTTGGATGCTAACCAGTGTAATGATCTGAACCCTGAATGGGGTTAATCTGGCCTCACTGCTATTAAGTTAAGCTCGCTTTAAATTGAACTGTCATCCCCGCGAAAGTCTTGTTGCGTAAATGAAGACAGGTGCACAAAAAAACCGTCTTTGCGAGCTTTAGCGAAGCAATCCAGCTCCTTACTTTGTTCAAGTTTCGATCTGGATTGCTTCACTTCGTTCGCAAAGACGACAAGTTAGTTGCTTGGTTCTATTTACACAACAACGCCTTCGCGGGAATGACAAAATTTTCGTAACTTAATGGCGATGAATCTGGTCTGCACTATTAATGTTTCCCTAGATTAACATTCTTTCATCGTCCATGAAATCATGACTGCTCATCCATTGCTGTTATTTAAAAATCATTGCTATGATATTCAAGTGTAGTACAGCCCTTTGACATATTGGATTCTTGTCAAGCCACAGCACGAACCAGCCTTACCTAGTTTATCAGTTAATTGACAAAAGGAGTTGTTAATGATTGAGATTGATCCTGCTAATTTGGACGCGCTGTCCAAGCCTTTTATGAGAATTTTGCTCGCCTCTACAAACGACCCGTTGTTTGGGCAGGGGGTCCACTATATTCCATTGTATAGCAACCTGCTTCCTGAAGGCGAAAACCAGGTCACTATTCCTGTTCTGGTTAAAAAAGCCTTTCTCGCTAAACCCAGTAAACAATATCCCGGTGAGTTCACCCTTGATATTTTTTCGGATCAAATAGGCTCAGGCACTTTCGCGAAAGTTTATGATTCAGAGGGTAAAGTGAAAACTCGTCTGGATTTCAAGTTCCTCAAAAAAGAAGGTGACAATGAAAATGTCATTAAAGCACTTCATTATACTGAAGATGACCGGAAAAAAATTACAAAAGAAGCCCAGAGAGCCAGTCTGGGTGATGAAATAAAATGCAAACCGCCATTGTTCAGCAATCAATGGGCCTTTTTAGTAATGAGTAAAGCCAAGGGAATTCCGCTCTCTCGTGTGATTGATAAGATGAAAATCGGTGAGATCAATCCTACCCTGCGCCAGATGATCCTTGCAACCAAGTCAATTTTAATGCAGGTCGATACAGTTCAGCAAAAAAAATACGGACATCGTGATATTAAGCCTGCTAATATTTTACTGGATCTGTCCAAAGGTAAGGCGACATTGGTCGATTTTGCTTTTGCCAAAGAACTGAAACATCCTCAGACGTATTGTAAAACAAATAAAGGAACCCCTCTTTATCTTGCCCCCGAGGTGTACAGGCATGGTTATATAACCTCGCAATGTGATGATTATTCCGCAGGTCTTTGTCTCGCCGAGCTATGGGGGGACACACTTCTCGATCTCATTTCCATTAGTGGCGACGCAAAACGCCTATATCGGCGAAATCGTGAAGAAAAATTTAAAGATCTGTACGCTCGAATGAACTTGTCAGAAACTGCAAAAATCCTTCTGGACACTCTGATTTATGGCTTGACCCGATATAATCCAAAATTTCGACTGACAAGTAAGGATGGGATGGCGTTATGTGACCAATTGCTGCAAGAGGCTAATCTCGATGAATTGATTTATACCCCTCCTACCCCTGAAGAAAGAGAGCAGGAATTCGAGGACGAATTGATAGACAATTTGTCAGACTGTGTCATTGATATACCGGAAGACTGTGATCTGTTCGGTTATGGATTATCTCATTAAGCAGCCAGAGCCACTTCTGCGGTGGCTCTGTCAAACTTTATAATTCGCATTCCTGCGCATAGATACGCAGCATTACATTGCCCTTCTCCTGCAGATGATAGGCGACTGTGCGTAATTCAACACCATAATTTTTCTGCTGTAATACTAACAACACCGGGCCCAGTAACGGTGAAGGAGTACCAAAGCGATCAATAAGAGGAAATACTCTCAGCTCTTTAGCCACTCGAGTCAACTCCTGAATTACTTCAATATGAAAATCAAGACCCTGATCGTCCAGTCCAGCAAACAGATAATGGGAACTCAGGGCCAAATCAAAATGAAAGCTGTCAAAAGGTAAATGGATCTGTTGAATTCCCTGATAACGTTTGTCATGCTTCCCTTTCTCATAGTCTGAAAAAAAAGCCTCCATTCCCTGCCGTCTTTTTTCAACCAAACCATCCAAACCGCCATAATCAGCAAAATCGTATTTGTCGTGATCCTGTTTAACACGTGCAATCATATCCTCAAATACCAGGGAAGTTTTGGTTTTTAACGTGGAGAGATCCAAAGAAAACAGGGGATCACAGCTTACGCAGGAACTGGTATAAGCCTGAACCTCTGTATTGAAAGCGCTGGGGCCACAACCGAATTCGAGTATATTGGATTTCAGATCGTCATCACTTAAATCAAACATCTCACGATAATCATCAATATGATGTCCCCAAAGTACCAGTTTGCTCATTTACACACCTCTTCTTCTTTTTGAACGCATTGGATTTTGCTGCGATGATTTACTGTGCTAAGCTAAAAATCTCAATAGGATGCGTTTAACAAATAAAATCAGGTTGAAAGTTAAACTTGATTGGGTATAGTCTAGCTCATTTGCTCCATGAATGTGAGTGCTGAAAAAACAAACAGGAAAAACAAGCCACTGTTTTTTTATTCATTGACTTGAGCATGACCTAAGTGATTATTGCTAGGACAGCTCCTTACTACAGGAAAGTCATCATGTATACTGGTTTACAATTTCAGTTAGGCGAAACAATTGATTTATTACGTGACAGTGTTTACCAATTTGCCCAAAAAGAAATTGCGCCTTTGGCTGCCCAAATTGATGAGGAAAACAAGTTTCCCCATTTTTTATGGCGTAAATTAGGGGAAATGGGCCTGTTAGGAATCACCGCCGGTGAAGAATATGGCGGAGCCGATATGGGTTATCTCGCTCATGTTATCGCTATGGAAGAGATCTCGCGCGCATCTGCCTCAGTCGGTCTAAGCTTCGGTGCCCACTCCAATCTTTGCGTCAATCAAATATCCTTAAATGCCAGTCCGGCACAAAAAGAAAAGTATTTACCCCGGCTGATAAGCGGCGAGTTTGTAGGGGCATTAGCCATGAGCGAAGCCAATTCCGGCTCGGATGTCATGAGCATGCAATTACAGGCGAAACGTTCCGGCGACCATTTTATCTTAAACGGCACCAAAATGTGGATTACCAATGGGCCCGATGCCGATGTGCTGGTTGTCTACGCCAAAACAGAGAAAGATGCGGGAAGCAAAGGCATCACTGCATTTATTATTGAAAAAGGCTTTCCAGGATTTAAAACAGCACAGAAATTAGACAAACTGGGAATGCGCGGCTCCAACACCTGCGAACTGGTTTTTAATAATTGTGAAGTTCCCGCTGAAAATATTCTTGGCGAACTGAATCAGGGAGCCAGGGTATTGATGAGCGGCCTGGACTATGAGCGAACCATTCTTTCCGCGGGCCCTGTAGGTATTATGCAAGCTTGCCTCGATGTGGTTTTGCCTTATGTTCATGAGCGTAAGCAATTTGATAAACCTATTGGTGAATTTCAGTTTATTCAGGGCAAACTGGCTGACATGTATACCCAGCTTAGCGCAAGCCGGGCTTATGCCTACGGTGTTGCCGCAGCCTGTGACAAACATCAGGTGAGCCGCAAAGATGCAGCCGGAGTGATTTTATACACCGCAGAAAGAGCA
The DNA here is from genome assembly GCF_021297775.1 of Legionella sp. 16cNR16C. NCBI lineage: Bacteria > Pseudomonadati > Pseudomonadota > Gammaproteobacteria > Legionellales > Legionellaceae > Legionella > Legionella sp. 16cNR16C. Next base: position 814,165 of record NZ_JAJTMX010000003.1, on the reverse strand, counting down.
ACACAAATGGCATTGGAAGCCATTCAGATTTTAGGTGGGAATGGTTACATTAATGAATACCCGACCGGACGACTGCTGCGAGATGCCAAACTCTATGAAATAGGCGCTGGCACCTCGGAAGTCAGACGAATGTTGATTGGTCGTGAACTTTTTAAAGAAACTGAATAAGGAAAAATTCAAATGGATCAAAATGATGTTGTCATTATTGCCGCAAAAAGAACCCCAATGGGAGGAATGCTTGGTTCTTTATCCAGTTTAACTGCACCTGAGCTGGGAGCAATTGCTCACAAGGCCGCAATGGAACAGGCCAATATTAATCCTGCAGAAATTGATCAGGTCATTTCCGGTTGTGTATTACAGGCAGGGATTGGACAAGCTCCGGCCAGACAAGCAGCGATTAAAGCAGGCATACCCCATTCAGCAGGAGCAACCACGATTAATAAAATGTGCGGTTCCGGTATGAAATCCATTATGCTGGGTCATGACATGATCAAGGCAGGTTCCGCAAATGTAGTTCTGGCAAGCGGTATGGAAAGCATGAGTAATGCCCCTTACTTATTGGCTAAAGCCCGCTCTGGCTATCGCTTGGGCCATGGCGAACTGAAAGATCATATGTTTCTGGATGGTTTGGAAGATGCCTATGAGCGTGGACAATTGATGGGCTGTTTTGCTGAAGCGACTGCTCGTCATTTCCAATTCAGCCGAAGCCAGCAGGATGAATTTGCAGTACGCTCTTTAACTCGCGCCTTGCAAGCTCAGCAAGATAATGCTTTTCTGGCAGAAATTACAGCTGTGACCATTGCCGGACGCAAGGGTGATACCATTGTATCCATGGATGAAGGCCCGGATGAAAGCAAACTTTCCAAGATTTCACAATTGAAACCTGCTTTCAAGGCAGATGGAACAGTGACGGCAGCAAACTCCAGTTCTATTTCCGATGGAGCAGCAAGCATCATTATCACAAGCGCCGGTCACGCGCGAAAATTAGGCATCAAACCGATGGCGCGTATTGTTGCTCAGGCTACCCATTCTCAAGCTCCCGAATGGTTCACCACAGCACCTGTTGACGCAATCCGCAAGGTTATGAATAAAGCAGGATGGCAGCATCAGGATGTTGATTTATTTGAAATCAATGAGGCTTTTGCTGTAGTGGCTATGGCGGCTATCACGCAACTGGAACTCGATGATTCCAAAGTTAATATTCACGGCGGCGCCTGCGCCCTGGGGCATCCTATTGGAGCATCCGGCACACGCGTGATGGTGACTCTGTTGCATGCTCTGCAAAGACAGCAAAAATCACGAGGTATTGCAGCGCTTTGCATCGGTGGAGGCGAAGGGATAGCAATGGCTATTGAGCTGGTGTAATAACCTGCAGTTTAAGAATCTGTCATCTTCTGTGAACGCAGGATGACAGATTCGCCTTCATGTGACTATTTGTCAAACCCTTTTGTTGTTTTAAATGGAGAGTTATGCTTAGACAAAGCCTTATTTATCTGGTTCTAACCATTTTGGTTGTCGTATTCGCCAAATTTGCACACACCCTGATCCTTTATATCGATTTGTTTTATACCTACATCAATATAAAACTTAGCCCTTTGTTCACTCATACCGGAGTGGGTGTATTAATTCGCAAAATTATTCTGCTGACTTTTATACCAATTATTATTGCATTGGTTCCCGCCTTGATTTATCGTCCAATTAAGGGAAGACCAATGCCTTATTTTCTCGAATTGACCTGGTGTTTATGGCTCGTCATTGTACTCAGCAACATTTTGATACGTTAAGGTAAATCAATGTCAAAGTTAAGCAGTCAAATTAACCCTGCAAGCAAGGATTTCAGAGAAAATGCCGCCGCGATGCAATCGCTGCTGGACAATTTGCAGAATACAATCCGCCAGATTGCTCTGGGGGGAGATGAAAAGGCAAGACAGCGCCATTTAGAGCATGGAAAATTATTACCACGTGAGCGCTTGCAGCAATTACTTGATCCAGGCAGCCCCTTTCTAGAATTATCACAACTGGCCGCCTATCAGGTCTACAATGATAATGTTCCCGCAGCCGGCATCATTACCGGCATTGGTCGTATTCATCAAACTGAATGTATGATTGTGATTAATGATGCCACCGTTAAAGGAGGCACTTATTATCCTCTAACAGTAAAAAAACATCTGCGCGCCCAGGAAATCGCTGAAAAGAATTATCTGCCCTGTGTTTATCTGGTGGATTCGGGAGGTGCTTTTCTCCCGCGTCAGGATGAAGTCTTTCCTGATCGCGATCATTTTGGTCGTATTTTTTATAATCAGGCCAATCTTTCAGCGAAAAACATTCCGCAAATAGCGGTTGTAATGGGTTCCTGTACCGCAGGGGGTGCTTATGTACCCGCAATGGCGGATGAATCGATTATGGTTAAAAATCAGGCCACTATTTTTCTGGGCGGCCCTCCCCTGGTTAAAGCCGCAACCGGCGAAATAATCAGTGCCGAGGAGTTGGGAGGTGCCGAGGTGCATTGCAGGCAATCGGGGGTCGCCGATCATTATGCTGATAACGATGCACACGCTCTGCATTTGGCACGGGTCGCTATCAGTCATTTGAACCGGCAAAAACCGCGCGTACTCCAGCGAAGAGAAAGCATCGAACCACTTTACGATAGCAGCGAATTAAATGGGATTATTCCAACTGATCTCCGCAAACCTTTTGATATTCGCGAGATCATCGCCCGAATTGTGGATGGTTCAGAATTTGATGAATTCAAAGCATTGTTCGGGACCACATTAATATGCGGTTTTGCCCATTTATATGGCTATCCGGTGGGTATTGTGGCTAATAATGGAATTTTATTCGGTGAAAGTGCTTTGAAAGGAACCCATTTTATCGAGTTATGCTCTCAACGTAATATTCCCCTTATATTCCTGCAGAATATCACTGGCTTTATGGTCGGTAGTAAATACGAAGCAGCCGGAATTGCCAAGCATGGCGCAAAAATGGTTACCGCAGTAGCCACCACTCAGGTGCCCAAATTTACTGTGATTGTCGGCGGAAGTTTTGGCGCTGGAAATTATGCCATGTGCGGCCGTGCTTATGATCCGCGTTTTTTATGGTCCTGGCCCAATGCACGAATTTCAGTCATGGGTGGTGATCAGGCTGCGAATGTTTTAGCTCAAATCAATCGCGATAAACACAGTAAACATGCCACCGAATGGCCGCCTGAGCAGGAAGAAGCCTTCAAAGCCAGTTTACGGGCGCAATACGAAGCACAGGGGAATCCCTACTATGCAAGTGCCAGACTATGGGATGACGGCGTCATTGCCCCTTCAGACACTCGCCGTATTCTGGGCTTAAGCTTGTCGGCAGCTCTAAACGCCCCCGTTGACCAAACCCGCTTTGGCATATTCAGAATGTAAGGATAAAAATGAGCGACCTGGAATGTGAATTAAAAGGACAGGTTTTTGAAATCAGTCTGAATCGAATCGAAAAGAATAACGCCTTTGATGATGAATTATTAAGAATAATGCAAAGCAGTCTGGAAAAAGCAATCCAGGATCCTGCAGTTTCTGTGATTTTACTGCGCGCCAATGGCCGCCATTTTTCAGCAGGTGCTGATTTGCAGTGGATGCAGCGAATGGCTCAGTTCACGCAAGAGGAAAATCTGGCCGATGCCATGATTCTCGCAAAACTTATGAATACTCTGTATTCCTGCCCTAAACCGACAATCGCCGCGGTACAGGGAGCCGCTTATGGCGGCGGAGTAGGACTAGTGGCTGCCTGTGATATTGCTATTGCCGGCCATTCCGCGCGTTTTTGTTTTTCTGAAGTTAAGCTAGGCCTTATACCTGCTGTGATTAGCCCCTATATAATCAAAGCAATTGGTGAGCGATTAACCAAATGGCTGTTCATGAGTGCTGAAGTATTCGATGGGGAACAAGCAAAACAATATAATCTGGTTCATCATTATATTGATGATTATTTACTGGATTCATTTGCGCTGGATTATGCCAGCAAACTCAGCCATCTCGCACCCCAGGCTATTATTGATTGTAAATCGCTGATTGAGCGGGTGGCATCAAGACCCATTGATGAGCAGCTTATTGAAGAGACAGCTGCCATTATTGCTGCAAAAAGGGTTTCTGAGGAAGGACAGCGCGGCCTGCATGCGTTTTTAAATAAAGAACCCCCTAACTGGAACTAAGGATTTTCATGTTTAATAAAATTCTTATCGCTAATCGCGGTGAAATTGCCTGTCGAATCATTCGCACGGCAAAAAGCATGGGAATTACCACTGTTGCCATTTATTCAACAGCGGATAAAGAGAGCCAACATGTCAGGCAGGCTGATGAAGCCTATTGGGTAGGAGACTCCCCGGCCCTGGCAAGCTATTTAAATATCCATGCGATCATAGACATCGCAAAAAAAGCGAAGGCAGAGGCTATTCATCCCGGCTATGGTTTTTTATCAGAAAACCCACAGTTTGCAGCAGCCTGTGAAAAAGAAGATATTGTTTTTATCGGCCCTACTATTAAAGCGCTTGAAGCAATGGCTTCAAAACAGTTAGCCAAGCAATTACTGGAGGGAAGCGCTGTTCCATTAACTCCAGGTTACCACGGCGGCGATCAGAGCGATGAGCGTCTTAAGGAAGAAGCAAACCGTATCGGGTTCCCCATTCTGCTAAAAGCGGCTGCCGGAGGCGGAGGTAAGGGAATGCGGGCAGTTCATGAGCTTGCTGAATTTGATTCTGCATTGGCAGGAGCCCGGCGTGAAGCCAAGGCAAGTTTTGCTGATGATACCATGATTATTGAAAAGCTGGTTTTGAACCCACGTCATGTGGAAGTACAAATCATGGCCGATCAGCATGGAGAGGTTGTTCATCTCTTCGAGCGGGATTGTTCCATCCAGCGTCGTCATCAGAAAATTATTGAGGAAGCCCCTGCTCCCGGTTTAGATACAGAACTAAAACAAGGTCTTGCGGAGGCTGCCTGCGAAGTAGCCCGTTCAATTCAGTACCGCGGCGCCGGTACAGTCGAATTTTTAGTCGCTGGAGATAATCAGTTTTATTTTATGGAAATGAACACTCGTCTGCAGGTGGAGCATCCCGTAACCGAAATGATCACCGGACTTGACTTAGTCGCCTGGCAAATCAAAATTGCTGCTAATTTACCCCTGCCCCTTAAGCAGGAGAATATTCAGGCGACAGGCCATGCCATTGAATGCCGGGTTTACGCTGAAGATCCGGCACAGAACTTTATTCCTTCCATTGGAAAAATCAATTTTTTGAAAGAGCCTTGTGGAGAGGGTGTGCGCATTGATACAGGCGTAAGCACTGGCTCAACAATTAGCCAATATTACGATCCGATGATTGCAAAGCTGATCGTCTGGGGAGAAACACGGCTTGAAGCAATTCAACGTCTGCAGCAAGCTCTTAAATCTTATGCTGTGGGCGGTTTAAAAACCAATATCGGCTTCTTGCAGGCCATTTGCAATCATCCTCGGTTTATCAAGGGGGATTTGGGCACTGATTTTCTTAGCCGTGAAACGATTGAAATAGAAAAGTCTGATGAGCAGGAGTGCTTATTATTTTCTGCGGCTTATGACTATTTAAGATTAGTCAACCAGGAACAGGATCCATTATTTCGTGAGAATTTTGCCTGGCAGCTGAATTTGGAAGGCTTCTGGTTTTTCCGCTATACACTGGGGGAGGAACTTAAAGAAGTTAAAATTATTGCCGTCAATGGCCAGGAATTTATTGCCCATATTCAGGACAAAACCTGGAATCTGTCTGCCTCCTATCAAAATCAGCGTTTAACAATCAATGATGGTCAACAACGGCGTTCTGCCTGGGTTGTAGACAGAGATGGTCAGATTGAAATCTACAATACAACAGCTAATGTACAAATTGAACGCTTTAGCTGGCAAACAAGTCATGCCGACACAGCTAATCAGGGTGGCCGTTTAACAGCGCCGATGCCCGCCACCGTAGTTGCTATTTTAAAAAATGAAGGAGATGTGGTAAAAAAAGGAGAGCAATTACTGATTTTGGAAGCCATGAAAATGGAACACAGCATCCGCGCTCCCAAAGATGGGGTTATAACGGAATTATATTACAGCATCGGCTCCCAGGTGAATGAAGGTGAGGAATTGCTGAAGCTTACATGATGCAAGTGCACATCTGCGCGAAATACAGAAAACCATTCGATAAACAGTTTCGGCGAAACGATAGGAATAGACTGAAATGAGCTATCCACAACAAGTTACGATAGTAGAAGTAGGCCCGCGTGACGGCTTGCAGAATGAACAAGTCTTTGTGCCTACGGCAGCCAAAATCGAACTGATTAATTTACTCAGTGAAAGCGGCCTTCGTTTTATCGAAGCAACCAGCTTTGTATCAGCTAAAGCCATACCACAGCTCGCAGACTGCGAAGAGGTTTTCAAATCAATTAACAAATCCGATAACATTCATTTATCGGCTCTTGTGCCTAACATGAAAGGCATGGAAAAAGCTTTGAGTTGCGAAGTTAAAGAAATCGCGCTCTTTACTTCCGCCAGCGAAGCTTTTAATCAATACAATATCAATTGTTCAATTACCGAGAGCATTCGCCGTTTCGAGCCGGTAATGGATATCGCCAAAGAACGAAAAATGCCGGTCAGAGCCTATATTTCCTGTGCGCTTGGCTGTCCTTACGAAGGCACTATCGTCCCGGCGCAGGTCGTCAGCGTTATGCGAATGCTGCTTGAGCTTGGAGCAACCGAAGTCTGTCTGGGGGATACAATTGGCGTTGGAACACCTAAACAGACACACCGATTGATTTCAGAAATTCTTGAAATTTTACCCCGACACCAGCTAGCCATGCATTTTCACGATACCTATGGGCAAGCAGTTGCCAATATTTATACCTCACTGCAGTTGGGGGTTAGCCGCTTCGACAGCTCCGTGGCCGGACTTGGCGGATGTCCATATGCGCGCGGTTCAGCCGGAAACGTTGCGACTGAAGATGTGCTTTATCTCATGCACGGATTAGGAATAGAAACAGGGGTTGATATCTATAAAATTGTGGCTGCCGGCGATATGATTTGTAAAATCCTGGGTAAAAAAAATCAGTCCAAAGTCGCTACAGCACTTTTGGCAAATCCTTAAAAAATTGTATGTTTTTTGAAAAAAACCGAGATTCCCCGCCCTATCTCAGACTACAGGATATATAATTACTAAAAGAACCGAACACAATTGCCAGTCAGCAATGCAGGCGCAGCAAACTTACGGAGCTTTTTATGGATAACAGAAATAAAATTATTGGCATTATCAGCCTGCTTATCATTATACTTATAGCCGCCCTCGCCTTTTATAATTACAAGGGTTTTCACTCCGTTGAAACAGGCTCAACCAATGCTTCAGTACCGACAGAAGTAGCAAGCCCTCCGGAAGGCGGCAGCTAGTCAAGAGCTCAATTGATAAAATCGTCCTCAACGTCATCCTGAACGTAGTGAAGGATCTCCTGAATCTGGCTCAGCTCTAAGCAGTTTCAGATCCTTTGCTACGCTCAGGATGACGCACTGGGGAATTACAAATTTTTTCATTCCTTTAACGATTCTTTACTGTATGAATTTCTAAAAACCGGTGTAATATTCACACTTATTTTTTCTAACTCTCAACGAAGTCAGGTGAAAAAGTGGATAGTAAAAAATTAACAGTAGGATTAGTTCAACAGCAGTGGTATCCAAATACTGACAAGCACAAGGAAGAATTGAGTAAAGGTATTCTTCATGCGGCCAGACAAGGAGCTAAACTGATTTGTCTGCAGGAATTAACCCTGTCCCCCTACTTCTGTACCAGTCCTTCTGTTGATCCAGAACCCTATATGGAAGATATCAAAACAGGTCCCACCGCCCAGTTTGTAGGCCAGATGGCAAAAACCGCAAATGCTACTATTACTGCTTCATTGTTTGAGAAAGAGGGCTATAACACGGCAGTCGCTTTCGATAACAAGGGTGAGTTAATAGCTGTCACACGTAAACAACACATCCCTAGCGGCGAAAAATACCATGAGGATTATTATTTTAAACCGGGAGATTCTGACTATCCGATCCACAGGATTGCCGATCATCAGGCCGGGCTTCCGACTTGTTATGATCAATGGTTTCCCGAGTTGTCCCGTATTTATGGCCTTAAAGGGGCAGAACTTTTAATTTATCCTACCGCCATTGGCGCCGAACCCACTGCACCGGAATTTGACAGTCAACCGATGTGGCAGAAAGTGATGATTGCTCAGGGTATTATGGCTAACTGCTTTATCATCGCCGTCAACCGGATTGGCACAGAAGAAGGCCTGGAATTTTACGGCAGCAGTTTTATTTCAAATCCCTTTGGTGAAATTATTGCCGAGGCTCCCCGCCATGAACCCGCAGTAGTGGTTGCAGAACTCGATTTTAATCAAAGAGACTTATGGGGTCGATTATTTCCATTCCCAAAACAAAGACAGCCAGCAACTTATCATGACTTGTTGAAACCTCATCAACCAACAGGATGCCCCTGATGCCTATCCAACCATCTTCCGAGAATTTTTATAATATCTCCCATTGGGGAGAAGGCTATTTTTCAATCAATAACAAGGGCAATATTGAAGTCAGCAAACATCCGCATAAGCCGGGTGTAGAGCTTCAAGCCATTGTTAATAGTGCCAGCCGCGCCGGTCTGCAACTACCTTTACTTATTCGATTTGTCGATATTCTGCATGATCGGGTCGCAAAACTTCATGAAGCCTTTTATGAAGCGATTGAGGAAATTAATTATCAGGGAAGATACAAACTGGTTTATCCAATCAAGGTCAACCAGGAGCAATGCGTGGTCCGCGAACTGCTTAAATCGCCGCATTTCAGCGTAGGCCTTGAGGCGGGAAGCAAACCGGAGTTAATGGCTGTTATCGGTATGCTTAGCCATCAAAGAACAACCATCGTATGCAATGGCTATAAAGATAGCGGCTATATTCGTATTGCGCTTATTGCTCAGCAAATGGGGCATCAGGTTTTTATAGTCATTGAAAAACAATCCGAACTTGAGATTTTACTCAAAGAAGCTGCTCGTCTGGGTGTTAAACCCAGCATCGGCATCCGCATTCGACTGGTTACCAAAGGCGCTGGCAAGTGGGAAAATACAGGAGGAGCAAAGTCAAAATTCGGGCTGAATGCCGAACAGGTGCTCGAGGTAGTCAGCAAGCTGAAAGCGCATAACGCATTAGACTGCCTTCAGCTTATGCACTGTCATTTAGGCTCACAAATTGCCAATATTCATGATATTCGCCACTGTATGCTGGAAGTTGGCCGCTATTATGTTGAATTAAGACGGCTCGAGGCCCCAATTGGCACTATTGATGTCGGCGGCGGATTAGGAGTGGACTACGAAGGCACTCGCTCGAGTACCGGCTGCTCAATGAATTATACCGTCAATGAATATGCGACCAATATTCTGCTGGCACTTCGGCACATGTGTGAAGAAGCCAATATGCCAGAGCCGGATATTATCTCTGAATCTGGCCGTGCCTTGACGGCACATCATGCGGTACTGATATCCAATATCACCGATGTGGAAATTATCAGAAAATCGTCTTCTTTACCTAAAATCGACGCCAATGATTCACACGTCATCCGGGATATCTGGGATACCTATCAATCCATTAGTGACAGCTTACCGAGTGAAATTTACAATTATGCCCGGCATTCGCTTGATGAAGCCCACTCAATGTTTAAGCATGGCGTGATAAGCCTTCAGGAAAAAGCGAAAGTTGAGCAGCTTTTTACTGTAATTTGTCTGGAAATTCAGAATAGGCTCGATCCGGAGAGTCCAGGAGATAATGAATTAATTGCTTTAATTCATGAGCAAATGGCCGCCAAAATTTTTTGCAACCTTTCTTTTTTTCAGTCACTGCCAGATGCCTGGGCCATTGGCCAGATTTTTCCAGTAGCGCCTATTACTCATTTAACCGAAGCGCCTGCAATGCACAGTATCTTACAGGATTTAACCTGTGACTCTGATGGCACTCTTAAACAGTATACAGGCAGTTCACGTATACATCCGACATTAATGCTGCCCCATTTTGACCCGCAAAATCCCTATGCGATTGCTTTTTTTATGGTAGGAGCCTACCAGGAAATTCTCGGTAATCTGCATAATTTATTTGGCGATACCAATTCCCTCGATGTAAAATTGTCAGATAATCAAGGGTTTGAAATTAATGATTTGGTCAGCGGGGATACTGTAACCAATGTGTTAAATATGGCTCATTATGATACAAAAAGATTGCTGCAATCTTATGAGAAACAATTGTTAAACACGGATCTTCCTGAGGAAAGCATTAACACCTATTTAAATGAATTGCGTAGTGTATTTTCACAACTGACTTATCTTAACAGCAACAAAACAAAGGGATCTTTATGATTACTCCGCGACAAGCCGGATATTACATGCCCGCCGAATGGTATCCTCATGCAGCTTGCTGGATGGCCTGGCCACGCCATTTACAAACCTGGTCAGCAATTGGGCTGGAACGCGCCCGAAAAGCGTATGCAAAAGTCGCCAAGGCTATAAGTCAATACGAGCCAGTGATGATGCTGGTTCAGCCTGGTGAAGAAGCGCAGGTGGCAGAATACTGTAATGACAGTGTCCGCATAATCCCTTTGCCCCTGGATGACTCCTGGACACGGGATACCGGAGCGACTTTCCTTCTTAATGATCAATATGAGCTGGCAGGAATTGACTGGATCCATAACGCCTGGGGTGGAAACTATCTCGAGTATGAACTGGATCAGGAAATTGCCAAAGCCCTTATTCATTATACTGAGGCCCGCTATTTTAAAGCACCGCTGGTTATGGAAGGCGGCTCGTTTCACGTCGATGGCGAGGGCACTGTTCTGACTACCCGTGAATGCCTGCTCAACAAAAATCGTAATCCTCAGCTCGGCCAGCATCAGATCGAAAGTTATTTACATGAGTTTCTGGGAACAGAACAAGCGATTTGGCTAAATAGAGGATTAATTGGCGACGAAACTGATGGACACATCGATGAAATCGCCTGCTTCATTGAGCCAGCCAAAGTATTAGCCCTGACCACCAGCGACAAAACGGATGCTAACTATTACCTGCTTCAGGAAAACCTGGAAATTTTAAAAACCGCTCGTGACGCCAAAGGACGTGCACTGGAGGTAGTCACTGTCGAACAGCCCCCCGCCACTTATATGAATGATGAGCGTCTCACCTTATCCTATATTAACTTCTATCGCGCCAACCAGGGTATTGTAATGCCTTCTTTCGGCCATGCAAGTTACGATGAAGCCGCGTTTGTTCTGTTTAAACAACTGTTTCCCACCTGTCGGATCAGCCAAATCGACGCACTGGATGTGTTTGCTGGCGGCGGTGGAATACACTGTATAACTCAGCAGCAACCCGTGTCCAGATAAACTATTGTTTCAAGAAAGGAAGCATTATGAACATTCCTGTTTGGCAGCCCAAGCATTCTGAAGAAAGCAGAATGTGGCAATTTATGCGCTACGTTGAAAAATCCTTCTCATTGGATTTTAATCACTATGAGCAATTATATGACTGGTCTATCCAGGAACCTGCACAATTCTGGCAAGCCATAGCGGATTTTTTCGGCATAGAATGGGATGATTCAGCTGAAGAGGTTTTAAATCATCATGAGCATATGCTGGAAGCCAGATGGTTTGAAGGAGCACGCTTTAATTTCGCCAGCCAATTATTGAAACGCAATGACGATTACCCCGCCATTGTAAGTATTGATGAAAATGGAAAACGTGAACAGCTAAGCTATAAACAATTACGACAGCAAGTGGCCTATTGTACCCAGGGTCTTCTCGATGCCGGCGTTTGCAAAGGCGACCGAGTGGCCGCTATTATGCCCAATGTCGCCCATACCATCATCGCCATGCTGGCAACCAGCTCAGTGGGTGCAATCTGGTCGTCCTGCTCCCCCGATTTCGGCGCTCAGGCGGCCATTGACCGGCTTGGCCAGGTTGAACCCAAAGTTTTATTTGCCTGTAATGGCCACCAGTATATGGGCAAAACACATCTCGCCGAAGACAAAATTGCAGAATTAAAAAAAGCGATTCCCTCTATACAGCAGGTCATTATTTCCCCGATCATCAATGAGCCTTTTAATATCGACGCAATCGATAAGGCCGTCTGGTGGCAAGACTTTCTTAAGCCTGCTGCAGATTGCCAGTTTACCTCCCTGCCTTTTGCGCATCCGCTTTATATTCTTTTCTCATCAGGAACAACCGGTAAGCCCAAATGTATCATGCACGGCGCTGGCGGCACTTTATTGCAGCATATTAAGGAACTTGGGCTGCACAGTAATATTTCAGAACAGGATAACCTTTGTTTTTATACAACCTGCGGCTGGATGATGTGGAACTGGATGGTTTCTGTGCTGGCCTTAGGCGCGACATTAACCCTTTATGAAGGGGCTCCCAATTTTCCTGACGCCTATCGGTTATTTCAATTGGCAGATGAAGAAGGGGTTACCGTGTTTGGAACCAGTGCCAAGTTTCTCTCTGCTGTTGAAAAAGCGGGAGCCACTCCAGGCTCGCGCTATTCCATGCCCTCATTAAAAGCTATTTTATCGACAGGTTCCCCGCTGCTGCCCAAAAATTATGATTTTGTCTATCAGCAAATCAAATCCGATGTGCAGTTAAGTTCAATTTCCGGCGGCACAGACATCGTCTCCTGCTTTGCATTGGGTAACCCGATACTGCCCGTTTACCGCGGCGAACTGCAATGCCGCGGTTTAGGCATGGCAGTGAAAATTTATAATGAAGAAGGTCAGGCGGTACAGGAAGAATGCGGGGAGCTGGTATGCACTCAGGCATTTCCCTCAATGCCCATAGGCTTTTGGAATGATCCTGATAAAAAAGCCTATAAGCATGCTTATTTTGAACGATTTGAAAAGGTATGGGCTCATGGTGATTTTGCTGAACTTACACCGCACAAAGGCCTGATTATTTATGGGCGTTCCGATGCAGTATTAAATCCCGGCGGCGTAAGAATAGGCACCGCTGAAATCTATCGTCAGGTCGAAAAAGTGGAAGAGGTGCTGGAAAGCATCGTAATTGCCCAGAAATGGGAGGACGATGTACGAGTCGTTTTATTCGTCAAGCTGCGTAATGGTTATCAATTGACTGAGGAATTACAACATAAAATACGGGATATTATCCGCAAAAATGCCTCACCTCGACACGTGCCGGCCAGGATTTTGCAAGTGGCGGATATTCCGCGAACGATGAGCGGGAAAATTGTTGAAGTCGCGGTTAGACAGGTAGTTCATGGTGAGACAGTCAGCAATTTAAGTTCTCTGGCAAACCCGGAAGCACTGGAGTATTACCGGAATAGAGAAGAATTAAAGCAGTAATGGTCAATAACCTTGATGCGCAATGCATCAAGGTTAGTTTCAGACCACTATTAGCCCGCGGTAAAAATATTCAAACCATTTCCCAGATGACATTGGATGCTATATTCCTTAACCTTGCTGTAGTCAGCAGCACGCATTAATGTAATTTTCAATGCAGCCTTACCGTCCGCTGTCAGCTCAAATTTGCTATAGCCAAAGGCAGGTGTTCCAGGCAGAAATGGGTCGTTCAGGGTAAAATGACGATCTGAAGCGGTGACCAGTTGACCTGCTATCAGCATTACAGCGTTGGGTTGTATAGAGGTTGTGACATCAGGTAAAGGCATTTCCGAGACACAGTTTTTAACCGACCAGACAAAACTTAAGACTTGTCCGTGACTCACTGCATCGGCAACCTCTGGAAAACTGGTCAGCTCAGCTGCCTGAACAGAGAAAGCGGCTGCTGCCATTAAAGAGAGGACTGTTTTCTTCATTACTGCTCCTTGCTAAAAAAGCGTTAAGATGCCAAGAACTTTAATGAAAGTCAAATTCATATGAACTTCTTCTCTCTGCTATCTTGCTCAAAAACATAGCAAAATTTAAAAAATATATTCCCCTTATTGAAAAAATAGCGTATTATTAATCCATTGCGCCGATTTGAAATTTCAGCTTGCGGGCGCACAAGACCAGTCTCTGGTTTTTGTAAAACGGCTAAAGCGGATCACACATCCCATCCTGCCCTATTCCCGCCTGCTGTACTCCTCGTAGGTAATATAGACATATGATTGAATTAGTTGGGCTTCACAAATCTTACCATCAGGTAACTGCTCTGAATAACGTCAGTTTATTCATTCAGGAAGGTGAAATATTTGGCATAATTGGCCGCAGTGGTGCTGGAAAATCTACTTTACTGCGCAGTATCAATTTGCTTGAACGGCCAGATTCAGGCGAAGTTCTCGTTGACAATAAAGCAATGACTTCACTGACCGAATCTGAGCTGCGACAGGCCCGCCATAAAATAGCCATGATTTTTCAGCATTTTAATCTCCTGCAATCAAAGACCGTGTATGACAATATCGCACTGCCCATGCGGATACAGGGCATCAGCGAAGATGAAATCGCCATAAAGATTGAAGAATTATTACCACTGGTCGAATTGCAGGACAAAAAACATGCCTATCCAGCCCAATTAAGCGGAGGTCAGAAGCAACGGGTCGCCATTGCGCGTGCTTTGAGCTGTTCACCCAAAATCCTTCTTTGTGACGAAGCAACCTCGGCCCTGGATCCTGAAACCACCGAGTCCATTTTATCGCTGTTAAAAAAAATAAATGGAGTCTATGGGATTACCATCGTTCTGATTACCCATGAAATGGATGTAGTAAAGCGAATTTGCCATCGCCTGGCGGTTATGGAAAAAGGCCAGATTATTGAGGTTACTTCGCTGGCCAGTGCATTTAAGGATCCCCAAAGTCTGGCAAGGAATATGTTATATTCCCAATTAAGCCCGCAATTACCACCATGCCTGGCTGGCACACTGACTCAGAAACCCAATAATAAACCTCTGCTGCGTTTACTCTTTCAGGGCGACAATGCCACCGTACCCTTCATTAGTAAAACCAGTCGGGAATTGCATATTGATATTAACATTCTGCTGGCTAATATTGATCGTTTCGATACGGTGACCTGTGGGGTGCTGGTTGTAGAACTGATAGCGGATGACAACTTGTTAACTGCTTTTATTGAGCGTTGTGAGAAAGCCAATTTAACTGTGGAGATTTTAGGTTATGTCACTGAACCTGCTTTATGATGTTGTTCAAGCCAGTCTTGAGACAGTTTATATGACGGCAGTAAGCACTATTCTGGCAACTTTACTGGGTCTGCCCCTGGGTACCTTATTATTTACTTCCTCCAGAATAAGACCGCATGCCTGGATTAATCGTTTTACCGCCGGCCTGATTAATTTTACACGTTCAATTCCCTTTATTATATTACTGGTCGCCTTAATTCCCTTCACACGCCTCTTGATAGGCACGTCCATTGGAATCAATGCCGCTATTGTTCCCTTAACCATTGGTGCTATCCCTTTTTATGCACGTCTGGTGGATAATATTTATCAGGGACTTCCCGCTGGCCTGATTGAAACCGGCTTTTCCATGGGCGCAAATACCTGGCAAATGATTAAACACATTTTACTACCCGAAGCCTTCCCATCGCTCATCCAGGCCACCACGGTGACTGCTATAGCGCTGGTTAACTATACCGCAATGGCCGGTACAATCGGCGGAGGCGGTCTTGGAGATCTGGCTATCCGTTACGGCTATCAGCGCTTTAATTCGACCGTAATGATCGTCACCGTAATCATTCTTGTCGGTATCGTCCAGTTATTACAAATGGCAGGTGACCGATTGACCAGACGCTACACTCATTGTTAACAGGAGATTTTTCATGCGCTTATTTTCCATTATTTTTCTAAGTCTTAGTTTATTGGCATGCAGTAAGCCCTCCCCTAATACTCTGATTATAGGAACCATCTCCGGCCCGGAAACCGACCTGGTGGAAGCCGCCAAAGAAGTAGCACTGACACAATATGATTTAGCAGTAAAAATTGTTGAATTCAATGACTATAACTTGCCAAATGAAGCGCTACAGGATGGGAGCATTGATGCCAACGTCTATCAGCATCTTCCCTATTTGAAAGCCTCCATGAAAGCCCACGGCTATACGCTCGAACCTATTGGCAAAACCTTTGTTTACCCAACAGGGATCTACTCCAGCAAACATAAAGCTATCAGCGAAATCGGCGATAATGCCATCATCGCTATTCCAAATGATCCCAGTAACGAGGAAAGAGCCCTTCTTTTAATGCAAAAAGCCGGCTTGATTCAATTAAAGAAAGACGACACTACAATGACTGTTGCGGATATTTCCGAAAATCCCAAACACCTGCAAATCAAGGAAATGGACGCAGGCCAATTGCCGCGCGTGCTGGATGATGTGGATGCAGCGATCATCAACACTACATTCGCCATTCCAGCCGGCCTTGACCCACTTAAAGACGCCATTTTTGTTGAGGATAAAAACTCACCCTATGCCAATTTAATTGTCATTAATCAAAACAGTGAAAAGAAAGTACAACTCGAAGAGTTTGTTAAGGCTTTCCAATCACCTCAAGTCAAAGCAAAAGCCAAAGAGTTATTTGGTGACGCAGCAATACCAGCCTGGGAATAAGCGTCGTCTATCTGACGCTCCAGAATCACGTCATTCCTGCGTCCGACAGGAATGACGTGGTTGAATCTAAGCTGCCAGGTCCATTCCATTTGACTGTTAATCATTAGGTCGGCGGTTCGAGCCCGTCCCGGGGAGCCATATCCCACAAGGCTTCTAAGCTCTCTGTTCTAAATCTTAAATTTTTCGTGTCGAATATGTGTCGAAGTTTGGAGTGAAATGCCGAAAGTCATTTTCTTTACCACCTAATATTTTGTTACCTCTTTCATAATCTATAATCTGAATATTATAAAACTATTTTATTAAGGAAGATTTATAATGATTTCATATGAAATTGTTTGTATACAAAAACCAAAGGGGTTACTACTAGGAAATGACAAAATCACACATATATGTTACAGAAATGGACAATCAAAGCAAATAATAAGTATTCAACAAGCAATTCAAATGATTACAAATAAGCAATGTACTTTCTATGTTAAAGATCAAATCACCCAAAATCCCATAAATGTAATTGTAGTAAATCGCGGATATGGGATATTAACACCTAATGATGCATATCTCCGAACTATTGCAAATGGCATAGAAACGGACAATCTAGAGCAATTACCAGAATGCTGATCTATTTTAAAAAGATTATGGATGGGGGCTTTAAAATCACGCTAATAATCTTTTTCAAAATTTATAACAAAGATGAGTTATCAAATGACGACTAAAGATCAAAATAAGTTAGCAGCTATTTATGCGCCGCTGCTTGTATTCATTGCCTGTTTTATTGTGATTGTCTTCTCAATTAGTCAAATAATCGGTATGGCAAAATCAGTTGCTCGTTGCCAGTCAAGTACAAAGTGAACAATATAATTTCGCGTCAGTTAATTCACTCATTCAAAGCTCGTCCCCAATAAATTATAAAGAACTTAAAACAAAGCTATCAGAATCCTTTCAAAACGAATCAACATTTCAAGCAGAATTAAATATAGACCCGCAAATTGAAAAACTCTCTATTACCGAGCAAAACTATCTCATCAGATTGAAATTAGTTGAATGGAGGACAGAACAACTACAAGATCAAATATCTAAAATTTTATCCACGTCATCTGAGTCCTTAATATTTGAAACTTGGTTCTAGTTCTACAGTTTGCTTATCTGGGCTAGCTCAATTGTTGGAGGTCAAATTTTAACTTTTCATACAAACAAATTAATTTATATGTTGGGGTAAATCTAAAGAGAAAATTTATGATTAAAACAAAAAAAAGAAATCATTATCTACCACGTTTCTACCTTAAGGGTTTTTGTGATTCTAATTCTCGGGTTTGGATGTACGATAAAACAAATCCTATGCAACCTGTTGATGGTGCGCCCGGTGATATGGGATTGGTTAAAAAGTTATACCATTTAGAAAGTAATGAAAAATGCTAAAGATGAAATTGAAAATTACTTTGAAAAAACTGTTGAAACTCCAGCTTCACCTGCATTTAAAAGACTTTTAAATAAAGAATTTCCAAATGAGACTGATAAACAAAAATTATCTTTATTTTTTGGTATGTTAATGGTTAGAACACCTGTTTATATCGATAGCTTAAGTATGCAGCATTCACAAGGGCTAAAAAAAAAAAGCAAAAGCAGGTGCTTCCAATAAAAATTATTTTCATTCAATTTACAAAAAAATACATCCGGAACTTGATGAAACTGCCATAGAAAAAGACAGATATTATATTCTAAACAACGAGATTTCCGTAGAATTAAACAATGATTACACATTAGTTACTATGGTAATGTTAGGGTTAGAAATAGCCCCTTTATTACAGAAAATGAAATGGGTTCTAATTGAAACTAATAAGGAGCTACCATTTATAACCTCAGATAATTTCATGCATGTTTCTCACCCCACTCTCAGCACTGGTTATTATGGATTAAGTTTGGCAATGCTTGATGTATGTGTTTACATACCGCTCTCTAAGAATTTGAGCTTACTGATGGTAAACAGAAATAATTTTAATGAAAATGTTGTTTATGACATAAACAACCCGCCCAATTTAAATGGAAACAAAATTAATCTAAAGGAATTAATTGAATCTTATAATAAAAAAATATTTTGTGAATGCAAAAAATATGTCTTTGCAGATTCTAATTCTGAAGAATTAAAAACTTGTTTTAATGATCTTTTAAATAAAGCAAAGCTAATAGAAGATAATTTAAAATAATACAAGCCCGCTTACTTGTATACGGGAAGCCCAATTCAACACATCGCTTTTTCGGTACAACACCTTGCGACCAATTTTTAAATAGGGAACACCACCTCCCGCCCAGCGGTTACGTTCAAGTAACTGGGTGGAGCAGCTTAATACTGCCGCGATGGTTTGTTGATTAAAAAGCGCAGAATGTGGCGCAGATTCAAATTCGTTTAATAAATGTAACCGGGGATGGTTTTTGAACAGACATAAGGGACTCCGCAAGTGATTATTCATTCAGCATAATGCCGACCTGCACCGTCCTTGGGGATGAATTCAAATGCCTATCCGACTAAACTTGGACAAGTAATTGATATTCACTAGCCTTTTGGCTATGAAAGCTTCTACTTCAAGCTCGGAAAAAAGTATTGCGTATTCCTTCAAACTTTGTCAAGAAAAAAAGATCGAATTCAAAGATATGTTTATTGGTTGATAATAATATTGTTCTAAACAATCGAATGTCCCTCATGCCCCACCGAAGAAAGCAAGGTTGGGACAGCTATAATCCAGTAATGGCGCGGGTGTCTCTCTTGTCCCCTAAGTCCCCGCATAATAAATTAATAATCAATAGGCCTCAAAAACGTTTATAGACATTTTTATCAAAAAAATAATAGCTAATGTTATACTCTGTTTTACTCGCATCAAATGCATCTTCAACTATATAGTATTGCCAGGAATTAGCTGCAGACCCTGTGTCTGATAGAGGGGATAACAGACAAAGATAAGATTTCTCGTCTTTGTCAATTCTATACCATAATGGATGTGAGATAATTGGAATATCCGGCTTTACGGATGGATTCATGGAGTAGTTTTCGGCCGATTCGGTACTAAATTTTTTATTAGCAATAATTAAATATGGTTTATCATCACAGGTCGCCCAACCATAAAGCTTATTGTCAATAATACTTTCATACTGTGCACTACAATTCCTGTCTGTTTTATCTGACAAACCAGCGTCATCGAGTAATTTCATGGTGAGCGTGTCATTAGCCGGCTCCATATTTTTACAGGATTGCAGAATCTCAACAGGCACCATTGCTGATAAGCCACCACTCCATAACATACTTATAATTAATACAGCTAACGGTTTTAAATACATTGCACTCCCCCTGCAGCCAAAAATTCAGAACTTAATTTCCAAAATATAGTTTTATTAATTCCAGATGTTGATATATATGTATATTCATAATACTTCCCATTAGATCCCCTTCTATTTAATGGCCTTGGTTCTTCCACGGAAAGAATATTGTGGGTCAAATCTGAAAATTTAAATCCTCTCGCATATCTGTATGCCTGCCTTCCATTTACCTTCAAATCGATCCCATCCCAAAAACATGCTCCATTTGAATAATCGATTCCATCATCTAAGGCGTTTCTAGCCGCTTTATACGCCAATTCTACACCTGGCGAATCGATTCCACACATCAAATTATAATAACGTTCATTCCTAGATTTGGGGTCAGTGGCATAAGCAAAATTTTTATCCTTTAATATCAATTCATTGATACTCTTAAATCCCTTTGCTTTCATCCTTCTTCGAGCTGCACTAGCAATACCCGCCATTTCCTCATAATTGTTAGACCAATGCGATTCCCCGTAGGCTAAAGCAGCTAGAGCTTGCTCTTCAGATACGCTTGCCGGATCTGGAATACAAGGAAGATCACGTGTGCAATATTTACTATCTGAAGATAAGGTCCAACTTGCATCAGGACAACCAGGAAAACTCAGGCAATAATTATGTGGAATATTAAAATAAGCATTCGTTCCGTCCGAGCAATACCATGTGTCCGCGCCAATAACCATATCGTAAGAAGTTTTTGAATAACAGGCAGGTTTTTCATATTTCGAGGGTACGACACCCCAAAAATACTGTTCCCCTAATAACTCACAAGCGCCATGATAGTCTGAGCCAATGACCATTTCACCAGTTCTTGGATGGTTAATAATGTATATTGCTTCAACAGGATAGGTCCAGAGAGAAATGCTATTCACCTTTTCACTATAGGCGTTACTAGATAACAAACTGAACAAACATACCAGTACAAAAAGCACATCCAATTTAAGAAAACCCTAATAAAATACTGCGATGCATTCTATTGCAGAGTGGTTTTATTTGCAAAAAATAGAATTAATGCATCTCATTTAGATTTGTTATGGGATTATCGGTAGCAAAATAGTTGGCGGCTCACATCATTAATCCTCTTTTGCCGATTCATTTAACTCAGCTTCAATTTCTTCAACTGTCGGTAAACTGCCTTTCAAATCAGTTGGAATTGATTTAGACAATGTATATTCCGAAACACCTATTGGGGCACTAATGTTTCGCAATGCGTATTCTGCAATGACTTTATTTTTCGATTTGCATAACAAGATTCCAATCGTTTGGTTATCCCCAGGCTTTCGTAATTGATCATCAACAGCTGCAAGATAAAAACCCAATTGTCCTGTATGTTCCGGTTTAAATTTCGTATTTTTCAATTCGATAACCACAAATGCTCGTAATTCGAGGTGGTAGAATAGTAGATCAACAAAAAACTCTTGGTCATCAAACGTCAAGGGCACTTGAGAACCGACAAATGCAAAACCTTGGCCAAGCTCAATGAGAAAGTCACGTATATGCGTAATTAAAGCATTTTCAATAGATCGTTCATGGGCTTTGCCTTGAATTGTCAGAAAATCGAAGTTATAGGGATCTTTCAATATTTCATTGGCTAAATCCGATTGTAATTCGGGTAAATGATGATGGTAATTAGAGGTTTTATTGCTGGTAATCGCTTGGCGTTCATACAAACTACTCTCGATCTGCATTTCAAGAATGGTTCTTGACCAACCATTTTTTATAGTTTGTTCAGCATACCATTCTCGCTTAAATTCATCTTTAACCATCTGCATTAAACGCACAATATGCCCCCAGGGCAATTGCGAAACGGGCTGTTTCGCAAATTCAATTTGAGGATAAAGTTGTGCAAATCGCCGCATGTATTCAAGGTTTCTTTTAGAAAACCCCTGCATTTCAGGGAATACTTGCCGAATATCATGTGAGAATTGCTCAAGAAAATGCGATCCCCATTGATGATTTTTTTGTTTCTCGATTAAATCAGTACCAAGTTCCCAATAGAACTTGATCAGCTCACTATTGGCAGCCAATGCTGCACGAATCTGTGCGGTTTGTAACCTTGTTTTGATATCGGTTAAAAAATGTTTGTAATCTTGGTTTAAGCGTAATGCGTCATCTTGAACTTTAATTTCTTTACTCATGAACTGCTCCTTGTGGTTGGATTGCTACTAGTGTTGCGGATGGCTGGACACCCATACACTTTAAAAAATAATCGGTAATTTGTTGCATCGGTTTTCTCAACCGCTCAACGTCGGTCACGATGTAACCGGCTGTGATATCACCGTTCATTTTATGGTTCATCAAACGCTTTAAAGCATAAGCCGAAATATCTAGTCCCTCTGCAATGGTAATAAAGGTGCGTCTTAAATCATGAACCGTAAAATGAATGCCTGAGAGTTTGGTCACATTGGCCATTTGCTTACGTGGCTCAATAATATGACCTGCTGCTCCCATACCGGGAAAAACATATTCATTAATCCTTTTTTGGCTGCGCGATAATAGCAGTTCATAAAGGTAACTAGAAAGAGGAAGTGTATGCGATTCATGGTTTTTAGTATCAAGTACGGTTAATGTTTTAGCGCTGAGATCAACTTGATCCCAGCGTAAAGTGGCAGCTTCCTGACGCCTTAATCCAGTTAGTATGATTAACATTAGGTAATCTCGCAAAACCTCACTTTGTAATTGTTGTACGCCAAGATACCAAGCAGCCAGTTCATGAGCTTTAATAAAACTTTGACGACGCTCTACACGATACCAGGCTTAAAATCACATTTTAATGTTTCATGGTTATATGATATACAAGCACTGTCTAGTTTAAAAAAAAATTTATTAAAATTTCATGTAAATTTTTATTCTGCCACTTACTTCCATCCTTAACCATCTGCATTAGAGCTACAATGTGTTCCCATGGTAATTGTGACACAGCTTGTGTCGTAATTAATGTATGTATGATAAGTTGCTTTATTGGTTAAATTTTTCAGCAGCGCTGTAACTTTTTTACCCGCAAATGCGGGTATGTTTGATTTTACCCGCACTTAAGGGTATAGTTGGTATTATTGGCAATTGAGGGTAAAATACAGGGTTTATGATTATTCGATCAGCAAAAGATTTGGCATTATATTTAAATGACAAGCGCAAGCAACTCAAAATGAGTCAATCTGAAGTCGGGGATTTAGTGGGTTTAAAACAGGATACTATATCAAAGTTTGAAAATAGCCCTGACAATAGTCGAATTGATACTTTATTTAGAATATTGTCCGCCCTGAATTTAAATATTAGCCTTGTTGAAAAAAATCAAGAAACTCATGAAGATATAGAATGGTAATGCGTAAATTATACCTATTGATGAATAATGAACTTGTGGGTGAGCTTATACAGGATAATGCAGGAGGCTTGAGTTTTTCCTATGTTGGGGACTGGATCTCCAAGCCACATTCGCGACCAGTATCTTTATCGTTGCCGTTAATAAATCAAAGGTTTTCAGGAGAAGTTGTTTATAACTTTTTTGATAACTTACTTCCTGATAATCCGCAGATAAGAGCCAGAATTCAAGCTCGTTTTCAGGCAAAATCATCACGACCCTTTGATTTATTGGCGTTAATTGGCAGTGATTGTGTTGGTGCTATACAAATTGTTGAACGTATTCCTCAGACACAGTGCCTCCGCATTGAAAGTCACGTTGTCAGTGAGGCCGAGATAGCTCGCACTTTACGTTCTTATCAAATCTCACCACTGGGAATGGATAAAGAGGATGATGAGTTTAGAATCTCAATAGCCGGTGCTCAGGAAAAAACCGCTTTTCTATACTACCAAAATGAATGGCATAAACCATTTGGACCTACACCAACAACTCACATATTCAAATTACCTATTGGATATTTACCGCATCAAGGAATTGATTTAAGTGAGAGTTGTGAGAATGAACATCTCTGTTTACTACTAGCCAGCAAATTTGGTTTAGAGGTTGCAAAATCAAAAATCTTACAATTCGAAGATGTAAAGGTGCTGGTTGTCGAAAGATTTGATAGAAAATGGAATCGTGATAACCGCTATATACTCAGGTTACCGCAAGAAGACCTATGCCAAGCATTGGGTTATTCACCAAATTTAAAATATCAATCAGATGGTGGGCCAGGCATTAAAGAAATTATGCAGCTACTTAATGGCTCACAGCAGCCTCAAAAAAATAGAGATGAATTTTTCAGAGCACAGGTTGTTTACTGGTGCCTTGGCGCTATTGATGCGCATGCCAAAAATTTCAGTATAAGTATACAACCGCAAGGCGGTTACCAGCTCACCCCCTTATACGACATCATTTCAGCCTATCCACTCGTGGAACAAAAACAGCTATCCTTTAAGAAATTGAAAATGGCAATGGCTTTATATGGTAAAAATAGTCATTATAAGATTGACGGTATTCAAAAAAGACATTTTATTGAAACGGCAAAATACGTTCAATACTCTAAAATTAAAGCAGCTCAGATTTTTGAACAAGTGATTGACCGTATTGATTCTGCTATCGATGAGGTCTCAACACAATTACCAAACCACTTCCCAGAAAAGATTGCGGATCCAATCTTCAAAGGGATGAGAGTTTTTAAGGATCGAATGATATCCACAGAATAACTAAATGTTCCTTAATCCAAATAAATCGTCATGAAATGTGATACTTCACCAAATCGATTATTTGCCACCAGTGAATCGGGTTAATATACCTATTGTGTTACTAGTCGATGAGGGAACAGGTAGTTCTGGTGCAATTACAGCTTTTGCATTGAAAGAAAACTCAAGCACATCCCATATCCTGGGTGAACGAACCAGCCCCACTTTGTCAGTGAATGCCAGCTTGGAATTAAAGGATGGCAACTATTTCAATTTAATGATACTGCGCATTGTATCAGCGGATGGAATTGAACAACCCTTATATTTAGATATTGATACCAATGCAGAGCATAATTTTTATTCGATGTTTAAACCAGAAGATGAAAGCATCAAACTGGCTATTCAGTACTTGACTCAACCTAATTACAAACGCTAATCAGAAAGTAGCGTTCCTTTGGTTTGTATAAGTCCCAGTAAGCGTACAGGAGATTCTGTAGCGTTTTGTACTTTCATTGGTGAAATAATAAGAAAACTCCCGACAGAGGGAAGCTGTTCTAAGTTAGTTGCGTTTTCGATGATTATTTTACCGGCGTTTAACAACAGGTGATGTACAGGATAACCAGACTCCGGTCTGTCAGGGGATAATGTATCAATACCCAGACCGCTGATTTGGCGTGACAGCAAATATTGTGCAGCCTCTGCAGAGACGCAAGGGAATTGGTAATTGTTATGATAGCGTTCCGGCTGACTCCAGAAACGACACCATCCTGTATGGATAAGCACAAATGCTGTTTGCGGAATCAGCCCGTACAGCTCTTCAAATTTTTTAATATCTTGTACACTAAGCACAGAAGACCCATCAGCGGTTGCAGAGATATCGATAACAACTGCGGGAATAATGAGCTGAGATAAAGGAATTTGTTCAACCGAGGCACCGCCGGGAACACAATGTGCAGGTGCATCCATATGAGTACCCACTCCTGCTTCCATGTTAAAGCGTTCAACGCGAAATTTTACATCAGTATCACAATCGCTATAATCGATGATCAACGAAGAAGAAAAACCGCATTTATTTTCCCAGGTGGGGCAATTTTCAGAGATTGTCTGGGTCAGGTCAATAATATGATAGGGAAATTCATAATTCATAGTCTTCCTTGACGATTCAGAAAAACCGTCTTTGCGAGCGTCAGCGAAGCAATCCAACCCCTAACTTTGTTCAAGGTTCGATCTGGATTGCTTCACTTTGTTCGCAAAGACAACAGATTAGTTGTTTGGAATATTGATTAGTATCGATAGTGATCTGGCTTGTAAGGTCCGTTGGCCTTCACACCCAAATATTCAGCTTGCTGTTTAGTCAAGGTCGTCAGCTTTGCCCCGATGCGTTTGAGATGCAGACGAGCCACTTTTTCGTCCAATAATTTAGGCAGTACATAAACCTGCTTTTGATATTGGCTGGCATTGGTGAATAATTCAATTTGTGCCAATACCTGATTGGAGAAAGAAGCTGACATCACAAAACTTGGATGTCCAGTCGCACAGCCCAGATTCACCAGGCGGCCTTCAGCCAGGACGATTAATCGTTTGCCGTCAGGGAAAATGACATGGTCCACCTGCGGTTTGATATTTTCCCATTGATATTGTTTCAGGCTCTGGATATCAATTTCTGAGTCGAAATGACCGATATTACAGAGAATCGCCTGATTGCGCATGCGAATCATATGCTCATGGGCTACCACATGATAATTTCCTGTGGCTGTTACCACGATATCCACTTCATGTGCCACATCATCGAGGGTTACTACGCGATATCCTTCCATTGCAGCCTGGAGAGCACAAATTGGGTCCACTTCGGTAATCCACACTGTGGCTCCCTGGCCGCGAAGCGCCTGAGCGCAGCCCTTACCCACATCGCCATAGCCCATAATCAAGGCAATCTTACCGGCAATCATGACATCAGTAGCCCGTTTAATCCCGTCAAGCAAGGATTCTCTGCAACCGTATAGGTTATCGAATTTGGATTTGGTGACCGAATCATTGACATTGATAGCAGGGATCATTAATTGATTGTTTCGGGCCATTTCATACAATCTGGCTACACCCGTGGTCGTTTCTTCTGAAACGCCATGAATGTTTTTCAGCATCTCAGGATACTTTTCGTGCAGAACCTGCGTTAAATCGCCGCCATCATCCAGCAACAGATTGGGAGTCCAACCATTTGGACCGCGCAATGTCTGTTCTACACACCACCAGTATTCCTCTTCTGTCTCGCCTTTCCAGGCAAACACGGGAACTCCCACTTCCGCCATCGCAGCAGCGGCATGATCCTGAGTAGAAAAAATATTGCAGGAAGACCATCTGACTTCAGCACCCAAAGCGATGAGAGTCTCAATCAGAACTGCCGTTTGAATCGTCATATGCAGACAACCTGCAATGCGAGCCCCCTTAAGCGGCTTTTGAGCAGCAAACTCTTCACGTAAGGCCATTAAGCCTGGCATTTCCGTTTCGGCGATGGCGATTTCCTTGCGTCCCCAGTCTGCAAGTGACAAATCAGCCACTTTATAATCTTGATGTGTTTGCAGGGTACTGGCTACATTCGTTGGTTTCATAATATTCCTTGCGTTAATAACTGACAGCTTATGAATTAAAGCGCCTTTTTTAAAGCATCGACTTTATCCAGCCTTTCCCAGGGAAAATCCGGTCTGCCGTAATGGCCATAAGTGGCTGTCTGACGGTAGATAGGTCTTAACAGTTCGTGATGATCAATAATACCCTGCGGCGTTAAATCGAAATGCTCGCGAATCAGGTTGATGATGGTATATTCCGGAAGAACCCCGGTGCCAAAGGTTTCTACACTGATGGAAGTAGGTTCCGCAACACCAATCGCATAGGAAACCTGAATCTCACATTTTTCTGCAATTCCTGCGGCGACCAGATTTTTAGCCACATGGCGCGCAGCGTAGGCCGCTGAACGATCAACCTTGGATGGATCTTTTCCTGAGAAGCAGCCGCCGCCATGTCTGGCCATGCCGCCATAAGTATCCACAATGATTTTTCTTCCGGTTAAACCGCAATCCCCTAAGGGCCCGCCGATTACAAATCGCCCGGTGGGATTAATAAAATAACGTGTTTTGCTATTCAACCATTCAGCTGGAATCACTTCATGAATGATTGCGGATTTGATTGTTTCAACCAGCTCATTATAACTCACATCAGGATGATGCTGGGTCGAAAATACAACCGTGTCCACAGCAACCGGCATACCATTCTCATAAAGAAGCGTCAGCTGGCATTTTGCATCGGGTCGTAACCAGGAAATGCTGCCATTTTTTCTGAGCTCTGCCTGCTTCTCCATCAAACGATGAGAGTAAGCAATCGGAGCAGGCATGTAAACATCGGTCTCGCGACTTGCATAACCAAACATTAAGCCCTGATCCCCTGCACCCAAAATTTTTGTGTCCTGATTGTCCACTCCACGGGCAATATCAGGCGATTGCTTGCCTATTGCCGAAAGAACGGCACAGGAGGCCCAATCAAAACCCATCTCCGAACTGTTATAGCCAATCTCTTTAATCACCTGACGGGTAATTTCTTCAACATCCACCCAGGCAGAAGTCGTGATTTCACCGCCGACTAAAACCATACCGGTTTTTACAAAAGTCTCACAGGCAACTCTTGCTTTGGGGTCTTTGCTAAGAATTGCATCAAGAATAGCGTCAGAAATCTGATCTGCGATTTTGTCAGGATGACCTTCAGAAACGGATTCTGAAGTAAATACTTTTAGCTCGGTCACTTCTATATTTCCTTTTAACGTTAATGCTCTGAGTTTGCGGCAAACAACATTGCTTCCCGGACCTCTTGGTTTAAATTGTCTGATGCTTATGTCGAGACGCGATTCATCAGGATGTAAAAACAGTTTCTGGCTTTATAGTAATAGGGGTCAATTACTTGTCATTTTTCATCATCGAAATAAATTGTTCAAACAGGATTTCAATATCATGAGGCCCCGGACTTGATTCAGGGTGTCCCTGAAATCCAAAAGCAGGCTTCGTTTTGTGTCTTATTCCCTGCAAACTATTATCAAACAAAGAGCGATGGGTCACTTCCAGACAATCTGGCAAACTGGCTTCATCAATTGAAAAGCCATGATTCTGACTGGTAATGAACACGCGTTTTTTCCCATCACATTCAGCCACGGGATGATTGGCGCCGTGATGGCCGAACTTCATTTTTAGTGATTTGCCGCCAGCAGCCAGCCCTAAAATTTGAAAACCAAGACAAATTCCAAATAACGGGATCCCCTCTTCCAGAAAAATTCGGGTTGCGTTGATTGCATAGTCGCAGGCTAATGGATCACCGGGTCCATTAGAGAGAAATACGCCATCAGGGTTTAGAGCGAGTACTTCTTCTGCGCTGGTTTTAGCAGGCACAAGGGTGATGTAACAGCCTTTGTCTTTCAGAATACGAAGAATGGTATGTTTCACACCAAAATCATAAGCCACTACATGGTATTGAAGCGGGCGCGAGTCTAATGCCCATTGCCCACGGCCTTCATCCCAGCGGTCAATTGCCTGACGCGACACTTCACAGGCCAGATCCGCACCATTTAACCCGCTAAAGGCCCGGGCTCTCTCAATCGCTTGCTCGGGTTTATCTGCCTGCGTACTGATGCAAGCCCCTATCGCCCCTTGTTCACGTAAATGAATAGTTAACTGGCGGGTATCAATCCCTGAAATAGCCACAACCCCATTTCGTTTTAACCATTCAGGTAATGATAGCGTCGAGCGATAATTACTGGGATATTGAGTGCAGTTACGCATAACCAGTCCTGCGGCCCAAATTCGTGATGATTCCATATCCTCTTCGTTACAACCGGTATTCCCTACATGTGCAGAGGTCAGTGTAATTATCTGGCGGGCATAGGAAGGGTCGGTGAGCATTTCCTGGTAACCAGTCATTGCCGTATTAAAAACGAGCTCTCCAACACAGTGGCCGGAAGCACCTGCAGAGAGTCCATGATAAAGCGTTCCATCAGCAAGAGCTAATATGGCTGGTTTATTCAACATGAAGAAAATCCTACAAATGGGCAATCATTAGTCTCGCTGCCATTGCGTGAAATCCCTTTGTATGCTGCGAGGCAGCAGCCAGTATAAGCTGCTTAATCCTGTATTCGCGCACATGGCGCGAATTCCTCAATGCGCTTCCTGAATGGCAGTGCCGTACAACGGCGGAAAAATACATCAAAGCCGTAATTGTAGCTCAGACTTGTTAAAATTTCATGTCTTCAAAAAACTTTTTTACACCATCAAACCAGGAGCTTGACTTGGGAGAATGGGTTTTTTTGCTACTGTCCAAAGATTCCTGTAATTTCGTTAACAGTTCTTTCTGTTCTTTGGATAAATTCACAGGCGTTTCTACTGCCACTTTACATAGCAAATCACCAACACCATGTCCGCGTACCGATTTCATACCCTTTCCGCGTAATCGAAACACTTTAGCAGTTTGTGTTTCAGGTGGAATTTTCAGACTAACGCGCCCCTCGAGAGTCGGTACTTCAATCGTGCCGCCTAAAGCTGCGGTGGCAAAGCTAATAGGCACTTCGCAATATAAATCACTCTCATGACGTTCAAAAATAGCATGTTGCTTGACATTAATCTGGACGTACAAATCACCCGAACCGCCGCCGTAAGCGCCAGCCTCCCCTTCGCCGGACAAACGAACGCGATCGCCATTATCCACACCTGCGGGAATTTTAACGGTTAATTTTTTACTTTCTCTGACTCGGCCTTGCCCATGACAGCTCGTGCAGGGATCAGTAATTATTTTACCTTCACCATGACAACCGGGGCATGTTTGCTGAATAGAAAAAAAGCCTTGCTGAATTCGTACCTGGCCTATCCCGCCACAGGTTTCACAATTTTTTGGGGTTGAACCGGCTTTTGCGCCCGAACCACTGCAGGTCTGGCAAGCCGCATGCCGGGGCACAGTGATTTCAACCTGCTTGCCCAGTGCTGCTTCTTCAAGCGTTAACTGAATATTATACTGTAAATCCGAGCCACGCTGCCCTCTGGACTGCCGGCTATGCGTGCGTCCGCCTGAGAAAATATTTTCAAAGATATCTTCAAACACATCGCCAAACCCGAATCCACCCTGGCCGCCAAAACCGCCTGCAGCACCATCTACACCCGCATGACCAAACTGATCATAGGCAGTCCGCTTTTGCGGATCGGACAACACTGCGTAGGCTCTTTGTACTTCTTTGAATTTATCTTCAGCGACATTATCATTTGGATTACGATCCGGATGATATTTCATTGCCAATTTTCGATAAGCTTTTTTTATTTCGCCTTCATTGGCTCCACGATTAACACCCAGAACCTCATAATAATCCCGTTGATCCATGACTGCACACACCAATAACTATGCTTTTACCCGGGGTAAAAACGGAATAATACAAAAAGAACGCCTGGTTTATCGAAACCGCGACGCTCTTCCACCTATTCTATACTATTAAATTGTAGCCCTTGCGAAATAAATGACATCCGGATTTCGCATTCTTAAGCAAAAAAACCTTGATGCGCTTCGCATATCAAGGCTACATTTAAATAAATCTCTGCTTTAGCATATGGGCGTCAACCTCAAAAGAAATACCCTCTCCCAAGTTGGGAGAGGGTAAGGGTGAGGGTTCACTTTAAACCCCTCTCTCTAACTCTCTCCCCTAAGGGGAGAGAGGATTTTTGGAAACTCTTAAGTTGGCGCCTGCACCGAAGAAGAAACAACCTTATTAAGGTTTTATTTCTTATCGTCCTGAACTTCCTCAAACTCAGCATCCACAACACCGTCAGAAGACTTGCCCGACTGAGTTTCACCAGCCTGTGACTGTTGGCCGGCATGAGGCGCTTCGCCACCTTGCTGGGCTTGTCCTTCAGCAGCTTTTTTGGCATAAACGCGTTCAGCCATTTTTCCAGAAGCGTCTGAGAGAACTTTCAATTTCTCTTCCATTTGCTCTTTATCATTGCCTTTCACAGCTTCTTTCAACTCGGCTATTGCAGACTCAATGCCTTTTTTCTCAGCATCATCGAGTTCTCCTGCCAGGTCAGTCAGTGATTTCTCACTGCTGTGAATTAAGCTGTCCGCCTGGTTGCGCAAGTCGGCCATCTCTTTAAATTTCTTGTCTTCTTCCGCGTGAGATTGAGCATCCTTAACCATTGCATCAACTTCTTCATCGCTGAGACCGCTGGACGCTTTAATGACGATAGATTGCGCTTTACCGGTTGCCTTGTCTTTTGCTGATACATTCAAGATACCGTTTGCATCAATGTCAAAAGTCACTTCAATCTGGGGCACGCCACGAGGCGCTGCAGGAATATCCGTCAAATCAAATCGACCAAGCGATTTATTAGCTGAAGCCTGCTCACGTTCTCCTTGTAAAACATGCACAGTGACCGCGGTTTGCCTATCATCAGCCGTGGAAAATACCTGATTTGCCTTGGTCGGTATAGTAGTATTCTTCTGAATTAACTTGGTCATTACACCACCCAGAGTTTCAATACCCAGAGAAAGCGGAGTAACGTCAAGCAGCAGAATATCTTTTACCTCACCGGACAATACAGCAGCCTGAATAGCCGCACCCACAGCAACCGCTTCGTCAGGGTTCACATCTTTACGCGGTTCTTTACCAAAGAAATCCTGTACTGTTTTTTGCACTAAAGGCATACGAGTCTGACCGCCTACGAGGATCACTTCATTAATCTGGGAAACAGTTAATCCAGCGTCTTTAAGTGCTGTTTTACAGGGTTCAATAGTACGTTCAACCAATTTCTCTACCAGTGACTCCAGCTTGGCACGGGTCAGCTTGATGTTCATATGTTTTGGACCACTGGAATCGGCAGTAATATAAGGCAGATTCACATCGGTCTGCTGAGCAGATGACAATTCAATTTTTGCCTTTTCTGCTGCATCTTTCAGCCGCTGCAGCGCTAATGGATCATTGTGCAGATCAATACCAGTGTCTTTCTTGAATTCAGCAGCCAGGTATTCAATCAATGCCAGGTCGAAATCTTCCCCGCCGAGGAATGTGTCACCGTTAGTAGCCAATACTTCAAACTGGTGTTCACCTTCAACTTCAGCAATTTCGATGATTGAAATATCAAATGTACCACCACCCAGGTCATAAACAGCGATTACTGAATCACCGCGTTTTTTGTCCATACCATAAGCAAGAGCTGCGGCAGTAGGTTCGTTAATAATACGTTTGACTTCCAGACCAGCAATACGACCCGCATCCTTGGTTGCCTGACGCTGAGAGTCATTGAAGTATGCAGGAACAGTGATTACCGCTTCTTTCACTTCTTCACCGAGATAATCTTCAGCGGTTTTTTTCATTTTGCGCAGTACTTCTGCAGAGATCTGCGGAGGCGCTTTATCCTGGCCTTTAACCTGAACCCAGGCATCGCCATTGTCTGCTTTGACAATTTTGTAAGGAACCATTTTAATGTCTTTCTGAACAACCGCATCATCAAAGCGGCGGCCGATTAAGCGCTTGACAGCAAACAAGGTTTTATCCGGATTGGTTACTGCCTGACGCTTGGCTGATTGCCCAACTAAAACTTCATCGTCTTCAGTAAATGCGACAATGGATGGCGTGGTACGATGACCTTCGCTATTCTCGATAACACGTACATTTTTACCTTCCATAACCGCAACACAGGAGTTAGTCGTACCTAAGTCAATACCAATAATTTTTGCCATTTGCCTTTGCTCCAATATAAATTTTTATTGCAATTAGTCCAACATATGGGGGTGAATCTAATAAATTCAAGCCAATATGCCTGCAACCAGTTTTATTTTTTTGACACAATAACACGAGCCGGACGAATAATTCGGTCCGCCAATTTATATCCTTTCTGAAATACAGTGACGATTGTATTAGGCTCTGCATCAGGCACTGCCACCATTGACATGGCTTCATGTTCCTGGGGATTAAACAATTGCCCCTGCGGATCAATCTGCACAACATCCTGCTTGGCCAGCGCATCCAGAAATAACTTCATCGTAAGTTCGAGGCCTTCATACATGCCATCCTGAGCCGATTTATCAGCCAACTGCATTGCTTGTTCCAGGCTGTCAGCTACAGGAAGAAGCGAGGTGATAAATTTCTCCAGCCCGTAGCGATGGGCGTTGGCGATATCGCGTTCAGCCCGACGTCGGACATTTTCAAGCTCGGCCATTGCGCGTACCGATTTTTCCCAGTTCTCATGAGCCTGTTGCTCAGCCAGAGTCAGCTTTTCCTCGAGCGCGGTGTAGCTTGGATGATCCAGGGCAGTTTCAGATGCTTTTCCACTGCTCCCGCTCTCACCTTCCTCTTCATCCGTATCAATTGAATTTTCAGTGTCTTCATTGAGTTTTTGCTCGATTTCTTCTTTAATTTTTTTCCAGTCTTTTGTTTTTTCACTGCTCATCTGAACAACTCCTGAATTTACCGACAACAGAAAATGGGGATGATAACTATAAATTCAAGGCTTGCATGGAAATTTTTTATCATTTTTTTGAAGAATAGTAGCAATGGATATTCGTAACGCTTTGCTCCCCTGGCTGATTCCTTCTTGCTACTCCCACGCAGTTATCGCATACTTGTTGAATTATTAATGTAATCCAAGGTGCTTATGAACGCGTGGTCGCCAACTTCCTGGCAACAGTTCTCCTACCAGCAAGCAGCAGTCTATCCTGATCAAACACAGCTGGAAAAAGTCGTTGAACAGTTGAGTCAGTTACCGCCGCTGGTGACCAGCGGTGAAATTAAAAATCTCAGAAAAGAAATTGCGCTCGCAGGACAGGGAAAAGCGTTTATTCTGCAAGGAGGCGATTGCGCGGAATCTTTTAGCGAATGCCGTTCGGATATTATCAGTAACAAACTGAAAATTCTTCTGCAGATGAGCCTGATTCTACTGCATGGAATGCGTAAACCCATTATTCGAGTGGGGCGAATTGCCGGCCAATACGCCAAACCCCGCTCCTCTGATTTTGAAACGATTGAGGGGGTGACTCTGCCCAGCTATCGCGGTGATTTGGTTAACTCACCCCAGTTTAATGCGCAATCACGTATTCCAAACCCCAAGTTGATGCTTCAGGGTTACAGCTGTGCTGCGATGACGCTCAATTTTATCCGAGCGCTTCTCGACGGCGGCTTTGCAGATCTGAACCATCCTCAGCAATGGGACTTGCGATTTGTTGATCATTCGCCGCAAGCGGATGAATACCATTCACTGGTGCACTCAATTGCTGATTCGCTGGATTTTTTTCAGGCCAT
Organism: Legionella sp. 16cNR16C; assembly: GCF_021297775.1. Taxonomy (NCBI): domain Bacteria; kingdom Pseudomonadati; phylum Pseudomonadota; class Gammaproteobacteria; order Legionellales; family Legionellaceae; genus Legionella; species Legionella sp. 16cNR16C. The sequence continues at coordinate 779,305 of NZ_JAJTMX010000003.1, read as the reverse complement.
AAATGGTCATGATTTAAACAACTTAAGCAAAGTGGATTTTTATACTTCTCATGAAGCCTTACATCTGCATTATGAGCAGGCCTTGACCCGGCGTTTGCATGACGGACTGTGGTACGATTTATCCACTCACCTTCCCTGGATAGGAATGAGAACCGCGCAACTGGATAGCGCCCATCTCGAATTTATGCGGGGTATTCAAAATCCTATTGGAATTAAGGTCGGACCGAAAGCCACGCGGGAATGGCTGATTGATGTACTGAAAATTATTAACCCTGATTGCGAGGCAGGAAGAGTATTACTGATTACCCGGTTTGGCGCACAATCAATTTCTCAATTATTGCCTCCTTTAATTGAAGCAGTGCACTCGACTAATATTCCAGTCACCTGGTCTTGCGATCCTATGCATGGAAATACAGAAACTACTGCAGTTGGAATAAAAACCCGTCATTTTGATAATATTTTATCAGAATTGCAGCAAGCCGATCGAATTCATACTGAAATGAACAGCAATTTAGGTGGTGTTCATTTTGAATTAACTGGAGATAATGTCACCGAATGCATCGGTGGAGCCCGTGGCTTAAGTGAAGAAGATTTAAAGCACGCTTATAAAAGCCTCGTTGATCCTCGCCTGAATTATGAACAATCATTAGAAATGGCAATTCAGCTAAGCCGGCATTTTAATCCTCGCCCAATGAAGAAAACCGAGGAAGAACAAGGAGCCTGACAGGCGTTTCGGCTATGCGGCGACTAAACACCCTGGTATAACCGGATTTTATTTGGGCTTTTTCATGGGAGTTTCAAATACAGACTGGATATATTCAGGGATCCTTTCTTCCAGCCAATAGACTGGCAAACCTGGCATACTCCCGCTGATAAAGCCCACATGCCCGCCCTTCTCACTTAACTCTAAAGTAACTTTATCAGATAACTCCCCATTAGAAGGGATAACCTCCGTAGTCATAAAAGGATCATCCTTGGCATGAATAATTAAGGTTTCCGTCGCTATTTTTGATAAATAAGGCAGCGAACTCGCTTTGGCATAATAATCATTCGCACTGGAGAAACCATGCAAAGGAGCGGTTATATTTTCATCAAAACTGCGAAAACAATTGGATTGTTGCAGTCTGCTGGAAATATCTTCCCATTGATCGGCATAAATCTGCTGCTTCCTTACAACCAGTTTTTTCAATTTCTTCAGCAGATAGGCTTGGTAGAGGCGGCAAAAGCCTTTATCTATTTTTTCAGCAACAATATTTAATTTGAAAGGTACTGAAACAGCGACTGCAGTTTGGATAAGGTTCTGTTCGCCTGCTTCTCCCAGCCACTTCAAGAGCACATTGCCTCCTAAAGAGATCCCTACCGCTGCTTTCGGGACGTCATGCTCCCTATCTGCGAGGATATTCAGGAAATGAGAAAAATCACTGGTATCACCGGAGTGATAAATTCTTGGCAAACGATTTGGCTTACTGCCGCCTCCACGAAAATGCATCATTACTGCTCGCCAGCCTGCTTTATTAAATGATTGCATTAAGCCGGCGGCATAGGTCGAATTCAGATTTCCACCAAGACCATGCAACAGAACAACCACTGGTGCATTCTGTGGCACCCCCTTAGTCATCCAGGATAATTGCAGAAAATCACCATCAGCCAATTCGATGCGTTCGCTTTTATCGATAACAAATCGAATGCTGCGCGCAATAGTGGGATAGATGGTTTGACTATGTGCATTACCCAGCCACCAGGCCGGCTTAAATTGACTCTCGGTAATCACTTGCTTTCCTTATGATAAGCAGGGCTAAAGGTTTGTACAGCCTGCAATAACATACTGACATGTTCAGGAGGAACGTCCGGTGTAATCCCATGCCCCAGATTAAAAATATGACCGTGTCCATTTCCATAAGAGGCGAGAATACGTTCTACTTCTTTAGTAATGGTCTCTTCATCGCTTAAAAGCAAGGCCGGTTCAAAATTTCCCTGCAGGCTCAACCGGTCCTCAAGCAGTGCTCTGGCCTCTCCCAGATCCGCTGTCCAATCCAGCCCCAAGGCATCGCAACCGGTTTCAGCCATTTGCAAGAGCCATTGCGCTCCACCCTTGGTAAATAAAATTACGGGAATATGGGGATACTGTTTTTTTATATTTTGGACAATTTCTCTCATCGGATTGAGTGAAAAATTCAGATAATTCTCGGTTGACAGGAGTCCACCCCAGGTATCAAACAACATGACGGCGTTAACACCTGAATGGATCTGTGCAAGTAAATAGTGAGTAACCGCATGAGTTAGTTTATTTAATAACAACCTGGCAATCTGTGGCTCTTTCTCAATCAGCTGCATGCAGCGGGGAAACTGACGGCTGCTTTGGCCCTCCACCATGTAGCAGGCAAGCGTCCAGGGGCTGCCTGAAAAACCAATCAAAGGCAGATCGGCGGGCATCTCTCGACGGATTAATTCAACTGCGTTAAAAACATAGGAAAGCCCTTCGTTTAATTGCTCAAAAGGAAGCGCTTTAATGGCATTTTCAGTATGCAGCGGAAATCGGAAACAGGGCCCCTCGCCTTCCACAAAATGCAGGCCAAGCCCCATTGCATCCGGAATGGTTAAAATGTCTGAAAACAAAATAGCGGCATCCAGAGGAAACCGCCTGAGCGGCTGCAAGGTGACTTCGCACGCCAGCTCGGGGGTTTTGCAAAGGGTCATGAAGTCGCCGGCCTGTGCACGAACCCGACGATATTCCGGTAAATAACGTCCTGCCTGTCTCATTAACCAAGCAGGAGTTCTTGGTACTGCCTCTCGGCGCAGACTGCGCAGGAAAATTGATTCGTTCACACCCATTGTTTTTAACCTTCCGATAAAAATTGTATTCTATCGCAGATTAACCTGTTTCACATAGACGTGTCTGTCATTTCCGAGCAGGCTTTGTTGCATAAATACAACCAACCAACTAATCTGCCTTTGCGAACAAAGTGAAGCCAGACCGAAACTTGAATGGAGTTAGGATCTGCTTCGCTAACGCTCGCAAAGACGGTTTTTTGTGTACCTGTCTTTATTCACGCACAACGTCTTTCCGCAGAGGCTGGAATCCGATGATTCAGATTCCGAACTCCGCAGACCTTTCCTTAAGAATTTCACCACTCATCGGTACGGTAACGGCTCTGCACAAGCTTTCATCAGGGAACTGATAATCCCGGGCCAGATTGGCATTTTGTTTAAAGACAAGAACCTGTTTGTGATGTCCATCAGTTTCACTGATCGGACTTGCACCGCGTTTGAAATAACGTATCACGGGCAGTTGTCTGCCTTCATCCAGCTGTTTCAACTGCCATCTGAAATCCTGGTTAACCGATGCCAGATTAGTATACAGGCGTTGCGAGGAATCAAACATTTCTTCTTCAGAAGGGAACTCTTGCCCTTCATTAAGCTCAAGCCACATTTCCATTTTCTCAGACCCTTCATCGTCATGATAAACATAAAACGCTTTTTTGAGTACCTGTGACTTGAGTTCCTCGTCATCGGTGATTGCGCGTTCCAGCTCCGTGAAAGCCAGATTGGCCCCGTTATAAACCACGGTAGACTCGCGTCCCCAGACAAACATTAAAGGAAGATTGGTTTTAGGTTTATTGAAAATGCCGTATTTAGCCATCACTGCCTGAACGTCACTGCAGGCATAAAGGCGGCCCTCATCTCCCAATTTATAGCGCGCCCGTTGCGAGGATTGGTAATCATGAGTACAGGTAAAGATTAATTGGTTCTTTTCATCGCATTCCACATGATAGTTCATCGTATCATAATGAAATACCATCGGAATGCCTTTATTCTCTCCAAAGAGCTCACGAGCAAGGCCCGGGTGCTTTTCAAGCGCCTTTCGCAGTGCTATTTCAAATTCGGTTTCAACGCCCAGATTAATATCAAGATCTGAGGCGCCGTAAGAGGAGTAGACCTGGTTGAACCCTTTTTCTATCAACAATTCACGCATTGCCTCTGAAATGGCCTGACCTCCAACTACACCAATTGCCGAAAAATCCTCAAACTGATAGCCTTTACTTTCAACATAGGCGGTCAAATCCTTTAAAAAGGGTGGATATCCGGCAATGATGATCTGCTGCTTGTCCTTGTTTAACTCGGCAGCCATCCGTCGGATTTCAGATTTATACCGCTGAACAAGCTCAGCAGTTCGACCCTCACTTTGCTGGAATGCTTCTTTCAAAGCATCATATAAGTCCAGATCACGGTTCTTTAAAACCTTGGCCAAAGTATCCTTAATTAACTTGCCAATCAGCTCTTTATCGCCGTCTGTGATTTTTCCTGGATGTTTATTCTGCCAGCGATCTAAGGCCTGTTCGCGTAAATCCGTGTCATAACGAACTATGCGGAGTAATTCGTCCAGAATCTTTTCTTTATCGCAACCGGTAGCAAACACACTGCCGGTATTTCGCATCAGCTCATAGGTAGTTAAACCCGTTGCCCAGGGACCCAGTGCAAAAGCATCAATATAATGAAGTTTGCGATCACCAAACTGAATTTTTGCAGCTAATTGCAATGATTCTTTTACAAGCTCAACCTCTTCATGGCTGCGGACCCATGCAGTAGGCTTTCCAGTGGTGCCGGTTGAGGTATCCACTTTCGCTTTTGCAGGAAATTTACCATGACGATGCGTTCTGTTCTCATGTTTATCATTATGTTTAATATAATTTTCTTTGGTGGTAACCGGGAGGTCAGAAAATGTGGTTTCAGAATTAATTTTACAATTGAAGCGTGATAAATGCTCTTTGTATGCAGGAATCTCTTTATAGGCTTGCTTAGCTCGTTTCTTGGCCAATACTTCTCCGGCCTCAAAAATGTCTTTTTCCGTACGTACAAAAAGAAAACGGGCTTTAATCCGGTTTACGCCGCTAATCGTTTTTTTATACAACCAACTCAGAAAGCCGCCTTTAAGGCTATCGCCAATCGCATTACGCCAATTGCTGATTTTTCTCTTGTTATGTTCTCCAGCATGTCGTAAACGCTCACCAGCCATCCCCTGAGCTTTAGCAGTATCTCGATTTTCGTAGTCATCTGTCCAGAATTGCGATTGAAGAGTGGCGATTAGGTCTGCATCCTTCATCCCTTTAGGATTTTTAATACCAAGGTATTTAATAAGACTGTTTCGATTGACCCTAAATGTAGATAATTCTTCAGTACCATCCTGATTAATTTTTTTAGCATTGATTTTTATTGTTTTATAAGCTAATGAACCAAATCCGCTGTGGAGAGTAACCCCGTTTTTTCCTAATTCATTTCTGGGATTGGTAGCGCCATTTTTAAATAAAAGTCTTTTACCATATTCAGAATGAGAGAACAAAATCACGGGGCTATCGATTGAATAAGCAGCCATACTTTTTCCATTAACTTGCTAAAAGAGTGCTTATTTAATCAAAAAATTATTAACAGAATATTAAAAAGAATTTTTAGGTGAAGGACTGGAAGTTACCTACTGCGGACATCGCCCGCGGTAGGTAACATTTTATTGAGGATTAAGAAACAATCGCACAACTTATGGCCGCTGAACCATGCTCGAGCAGTCCAATGCCGTTCGTTAAACCAAGCACTGTTTGCGCTGAAGTATAGATATCCGGCGGAACAGAGGGCGGAGGTGGCGCATTCCCAAGTCCCAACTGGCCAAACTCATTTTTACCCCAGCATTGCATCTGACCATTAATCAGAAGAGCACAGGCATGCACCAGACCGGAACTCACATCAATTGCAGGTGCGCTAATTCCCAAAACCATAGTCGGGAACGGGCTATTGTCAAGCGTACCATTACCCAATTGGGCAGCATTATTTAATCCCCAGGCATATACCAAACCATTGCTGCCAAGCGCTGTAGTATGAAAGCCTCGACCTGACAAATCAGTAATGCCGGATAATACGCCAACGTTGTTAACTCCCACAACGGTTGTTGGAGTCGGTACGGACGGACTGAATTGCCCCATGCCCACCTGCCCTACATTGTTCACTCCCCAGCATTTGACCTGAGTATTTGCTAAAAGAGCACAGGAGGTAAAACTCGAGGTGGTAATGGCAATGGCATTATCAACGCCTATTACCGGAGCAGCGGGGAAAAACTGAGGCAGAGGCGCGGTTGTACCATTTCCTAACTGACCAAAGTCATTTCCTCCCCAACAGGATACCTGCCCGTTCGCGAGCACAGCGCAAGTATGATAAAAGCCGGCGCTGACTTCGACCGCGTTAGTAATTCCAGCCACAGTCACAGGCGTGCTGCTGTTCGTGGTCAGACCATTTCCTAACTGGCCTACGTTATTAGCACCCCAGCACTGTACCGTACCATTGGCGAGCACTGCGCAGGCATGCGTCTCACCCGCACTAATATCCACAGCAGTATTGATTCCAACTACGTTGACAGCTGTTAAGGAAGTAGCTCCAGGAAGTGGAGCGCCATTTCCTAACTGACCCAGGTTATTGGCACCCCAGCACTGAACCTGGCGAGTGGCCAACAGGGCGCAGGTATAGGTGGAACCGCCGCTTATCTCGGTAGCGTTAGTAATTCCCATAACTAGACTCAATGGGTCTGCCGGAGAGGTTACAGGAAGCGCTGGAGGTGTTGTTGTATTATTCCCCAGTTGTCCGGTATTATTCTCCCCCCAACATTGCACTGGGCCTACAGGGCCAATTTCAACCGACAAGGGTAAGGGACTGTTATCCGCATTTAAGCCCGTCGCAGTAATCACGAAATTATTCGAGAATACCGGTGATGGGATGTTATAGCTGATATTACAACTGCTATTGGGTAATAAGCTGGCGCCACAGCCATTAGAGAAATAAGCGTTGTAGGGCGCTGGAATGCTTATCTGTAAATTGGTAACCGTATTAATTCCGGTATTGCTTAATGTAATATTACCACTGGTATCGGTCAGTAAATCAACATTAGTTACCGGAACCCCATTATAAAGCCACAGCAGGTGTCCGCTGGTCGCAGCAACTACACTGATATTCAAAATTTCCAGAGCGCTTGGCCGGGAACACAGAAAAGGATCAGGGCTATTATTTCCAGGTCCATAGGTTTTGCAAATTACGGGACCATCATGAATACCGCTGACAGGTAATTGGCTGCCATTAACTTGCAGAGCAAGCACACAGGTTTGTCCCGGATTCAAATAAAACGGATTACTGCAAGTGCCTGCATTGACCACCTGAGCAATGCCCGGCAGAGGCTGCATGGTGAGCATACGGGGAATGCTGGTATTATTTCGTACCAGATAACTGACAGAGGATGAAGCGTTGGAAGGAACTTGTAAGACTGTAGGGCTCAGAGGGGCCAGACCAAATTTTGGAATTGCCGCATCAACCACCCCGGAAAAAATCAAACTGGTAAAAAAACCAGCTTTTAACCATTGTTTTATCACCTTTTTATCCTTAAAAAATTGGGATGAGCGATATTACCTTAAATAAAAAACTAATAACAGATCGAAGTATTCCTCCCTTTCAATGCTGCATTATTTCAAGGAGATGTCAGTATCTAGAATATTGACTTGTTAATCGCGATTTCACGGGCCGTGTGCCTAGCTATCAAATCCTGATTAACCAACTGGGTCAAATGCTGATCCAGTGTCTGCATTCCTCTGCTTTGTCCTGTCTGAATTGAAGAATACATCTGAGCCACTTTATCTTCACGAATCAGATTTCTGATTGCAGAGTTGCACATCATAATTTCCAGAGCAGCCAGTCGTCCTCCGCCTCGCTTCTTTAACAGTGTCTGCGCTATCACCGCCTGTAAAGATTCAGAAAGCATTGTACGGATCATTGATTTTTCATCACCAGGGAACACATCAATAATTCGATTAATTGTTTTGGTTGCTGAATTCGTGTGTAGAGTTCCAAACACTAAATGGCCTGTCTCTGCTGCGGTCATCGCCAGACGAATGGTTTCGAGATCTCTTAGCTCACCGACAAGAATGATATCGGGGTCCTCTCGCAGGGCAGAACGCAAGGCAGCACCGAAACTGTGTGTGTCGCGATGCACTTCCCGTTGATTGACGAGGCATTTTTTGCTGGTATGCAAAAACTCAATAGGGTCTTCGATGGTTAGAATATGATCGTAGCGATTTGAGTTAATGTAATCAATCACCGCTGCCAGTGTGGTGCTTTTTCCTGAACCTGTAGGACCGGTAACCAATACCAGCCCCTTGGGAAACGAGGCAATTTCGGTAAACACTGGCGGCAATCCCAAGTCTTCCATGCTCAGAATTTTGGAAGGAATAGTTCTGAATACCGCCCCTGCACCGCGAGCCTGATTAAAGGCATTAACCCTGAAGCGCGCCAGATTTGCAATTTCAAAAGAAAAATCTGTTTCCAGATGCTCTTCATACTCCTTGCGCTGCTTGTCATTCATAATATCATAAATGATTTTGATTACCTCTTTATGCTCCAGGGGGGGGATATTGATTTTTCTCAAATCACCGTCAACCCGAATCATAGGAGGCATTCCGGCGGACAAATGCAAATCAGAGGAGTTGTTTTTAACAGAAAAAGCCAGCAGCTCGGCAATATCCATATAGTGCTCTAAGTCATTGGAATAATTGCAAGATTAACTCAGGATGCTGCTCAGAGCAAATTCACTCATAAATCAAAATCAGTTATGATGTTGCTATTTATGAATCTGAAAAATGACTATAGCACAGCGAATTATCCGGATAAAAAATCATATTCAAAAGCTTGAAGCCGAATTCCACCGGCCATCAGGCAGCGTCACCCTGCTTGCAGTCAGCAAAGGCCACAGCAGTGAATCGATTCGCCAGGCGCAGGCAGCAGGATTAAATGAATTCGGCGAAAATTACTGGCAGGAAGCTCAAAAAAAGATCTCTGATTTACGAGATCTGCCAATCCGCTGGCATTTTATTGGAGCTATTCAGAGCAATAAAACTGCAGAAATCGCAGCCTGTGTTGAATGGGTTCACAGTGTAGACAAAGAAAAAACCGCCCGCCTGCTCAGCATGCATCGCCCGGCTTCCATGCCGCCTCTTAAAATCTGCATTCAGGTGAAGCTTGACCAGGAAGCCAGTAAATCAGGGATTACGCCAGAGGAATTAGCGCCGCTTGCCAGATTAATCACTGAACTGCCCCGTCTTGAGCTTTGCGGCCTGATGGCGATTCCCATGCCTCGTGAGAATGAAACAGAACAATATCAGAGTCTTTTACGGCTGTCTCAGCTGCTTGACAAACTCAATCAGCAAACTGGTCTTAAACTCAATACACTCTCAATGGGAATGAGTGATGACATGGACGCTGCGATTAAAGCAGGGAGCACTATGATTAGAATAGGCCGAGCTATTTTTGGAGAGCGTCAATGAAAATAAGTATCATTGGTTATGGTAATATGGCCAAAGCCCTGGCGCACAATTTAATCACTCAGCCAGACATTCAATTAGCTGTTTCCTCGCCCTCTTTAAAAAAAGAACAGTTACCCAGCGGATTATTCACTGATTTTAACAACAAAGCGATTATTGAAAACGCAGATCTGGTTGTCCTGGCGATCAAACCATTTAAAGTAAATGAAGTACTTACCGAAATTGGAGGGCATCTGCCTGAACAAGCCGTTTTACTGTCAGTGGCGGCCGGTATCAGCCTTGAGCACCTGGCTCGATACTGCCCAAAGACCCAGGCTATCGTCAGGAGCATGCCCAATACTCCGATTGCAGTTGGCAAGGGCGTTACGGCACTGGTTGCCAATCCCCAAATCAGTGAAAAACAACGTCAACGAGTTGAGCGCCTGTTTAACTCCGGAGGCTATGCTTTCTGGATTGAAAATGAGGAACTTCTCAATCCCATTACCGCCTTGTCAGGCAGCGGGCCGGCCTATGTCTATTTGTTTTTGGAAGCGCTGACTGAAGGCTCAGAAAAGCTGGGGATCAACAGAGCTCAGGCAGAATTTATCGCTAAACAGACCATTCTGGGAGCAATTGATTTGCTAAATAGCACACAATCATCTCCAGAAACCTTGAGGCAGAATGTCACCTCGGCAGGCGGCACTACAGCAGCTGCACTGGATGTACTGCAGAAAGGACAGTTTAAGCAATTACTTGAAAGCGCACTTCAAAAAGCGTCTGAGCGAGCTCAGGAATTGGGCGAATCACTCAATACCCTTTAATCTCGGAAGTGTTTATACTTAAAATCAGTGATCTCAAGGAGAATAAGATGTCTGATATTCAATCACCTCAGCTGGCGGAAATGATTTCCACTTTAGTGACTGAGGCAGAAAATAATAATACTCTGAAAAAACAACTGATTGAAAAGCCCAAAGAAACTTTAAAAAGCAGGGGAATCACAATAGAAGGTTACCGTATTGTGGTAGAAGACAATCCCGGATATCCATTGTTTTTTGCCCTGGAACCTGAAAACATTCACTCATTACCGACACCTCTTGTCGAGCCACCTGAGGATTCATTTCGTGACTCGCATTTTCTTGATTGTCAACACTATTAACCCAGGGATGGACTATGAATAACCTTCGTGACTGGCTTGACAGGCTGTTTAGTACTGAGCGTTTGATGATTTGTAAAACCGGCGCTGATCCAAAATTTGAGGTGATGACCTGGATAGAACAATTTGAAGGCAGGAAAGCCTGTTTTTTTCCAGATCCACTTGGACATTCTGTTCCTATTGTCTCTGGAACACTGGGCCAGCGTTCCTGGGCTGCAGAAGCCATGAATGTCAGAGAAGAGGAAATGCTTGGTCACATTCAAAATGCTTTGCACAAGCCTCTTCCCTGGGCAGTCGTCAATCAGGAGCAAGCCCCCGTTCATGAGATTATTCATGATAAGTCAATTGACTTGTTAAAGCTTTTTCCTATTGTAACTCATCATGAAAAAGATGTAGGTCCCTATATTACGTCTGGCCTGGTGCATGGTTTGAATTTAAAAACCGGCAAGCAAAATACCTCCATTAATCGCTTGCAGGTCCATGCCCCTGACAAGCTAGGTATTCTCATGCTGCCTCGTGATCTGCATGCCTATTATCAGGATGCAGAAAGTATGGGGAAACCTCTCCCTGTGACCATAACGATAGGCCATGATCCGGTCACTAAAATGGCATCACAAATGATTGCTGCCCGCGATCAATCCGAACTTGAAATTGCAGGCGCTTTGATGGGAAGACCTTTATCTGTTGTGAAGTCTTATACCAATGATGTGTATATCCCAGCCGAAGCCGAAATTGCTATCGAAGGATTGGTGTTACCCGGAGTAAGAGCCCTGGAAGGACCGTTTGGTGAATTTCCCAAATATTACAGCGGCAGCTCGATGCTTCCTGTTATTCAGATTCAATGCATTACCCACCGGCGTAAACCGATTTTTGAAACCAACCACCCTTCCGGGCTGGAAAATGTCGTTCTGGGCGGAGTGCCTCGTGAAGCCTCCTTGCTGGAAAGAATTCGTGTTAATTTCCCCAATGTCATTGACATAAGATTAACAACGGGCGGATTAGGACGTTACCATCTGGTGGTTAAGATGAAGAAAACCAATTTGGGTGAAGCCAAAAATGTGATTTGCTGCGCCTTTGGATGCCATTATGACATCAAACTGGTGATCGTGGTGGATGATGATATTAACATTGACGATCCTAATGACATCGAATGGGCCATTGCCACTCGCTTTCAGGCAGAGCGCGATCTGGTTGTTGTAAATGGAGCCCTTGGTTCAAAACTGGATCCTTCGATTAAAAAGCATATGATCAGTTCAAAAGTGGGAATAGACGCCACCGCCTATCTGGATGAAATAGACAAATTTTATGTCACACGCGTACCCTCACCCGCTCATTATGTTTTTGAAGAACCTGGCAGCCAGGGGATTGAAGTGTTCAAAGAATATCTGGCAAAATCGGATAATGAATCCTCATGAGTTCACTAAAAACGCTTATATTACTATTTATGATGTGGCCTGGCTTTTCTTTTGGACAAGCAGTTCCATCAACCCCAATAATTGAGCGTTTTGAATTGAAAAATCCTCCTGTCGCTGGCAAAACCCGGGCGGGCCAGATTATTCTGCTCGGTGGATTTTCAGGATTAAGATTCTTAGGAAAAACCAGTGAAGGCCAACTGCAATTTTTAAGCCATACAGATCGAGGCCCTAATCCCGAGGCCTATGAAGAGAACGGGAGCACTAAACGCCCCTTCCTTCTGCCAGATTTTAATCCTCGTCTGGTTATTTTACTGGCAGATCCTGTCGGTAAAACATTGACTGTACGCCAGCAAGTTTTTCTTAAAAGTACAAACGGCAAACCCGTTTCAGGACTCCCCCCGTCTTCTGAACGCCAGGAAAAACCGGTGGATGTGTTTGGCAATAAACTGGCTTATAACCCATCAGGCCTGGATTTGGAAAGTATTGATGTCGCCAATGATCACAGTTATTGGATGGTTGATGAGTACGGTCCGTCTATCATTCATTTTACTTCACAGGGAAGGCTTTTGGAGGGCTTTTATCCGGGTAAAGGATTACCGCTAATTTTGAAACACCGTCAACTCAATCGAGGATTTGAAGGAGTCGCCCTGCAAGGCTCAAAAGTCTATGCTATTTTACAAAGTCCCTTGCAAAATCCTGCTAAGAATCCTAAAAAAGATTCGAAAATTATTCGTCTGATTGAGTTTGACATTTACAAAAAACAAACCACCGGCCAATTCATCTATCTGCTTGATAAAAAGGGTTCGGATCGAATCGGGGATATGTTGTCTCTCGGCAATGGGCGTTTTTTAGTAATTGAACAAAACGATCAGACTGGGGAAAATGCCTATAAAAAAATCTATCTGATCGCTCTCTCTCATGCGAGCAACCTGCAATCTCCAGATCCGAAACTAAAAGAACTCAATGAAAACCTGGAAAGTCAGAGCGCTGATTCACTTAAAGCCCTGGGGATTAAAACCCTGCAAAAGGAACTGGTATTAGACTTAGCCGCTCTTGGTATTAGAGATTCTAAAATTGAAGGCATCAGTCTGGTCAGGTCTAATCAGATTGCTCTAATCATCGATAATGATTTTTATTTGAATGGAAAACTTGATAAAAAGACAGGCATTGCCGGTTTAAAACATGAAAATAGCCGTTTATATCTGATTACTTTTGATAAGCCTCTGTAGCTGTCTCAGCTCTTGTCAAATCACTGTGATGCCGTAAAATGCAGAAACAACATTCGAGACTGCTTGCCAGACTCATAAAGTGCAGGTGAAAAAATGATGACAGGACTTTTAACGGCAGCCTATTTTTTAGTGTCCGTGATTTTTACATTAATACTGTTTCTTCTCTGGGCGCGGGTGATTCTGCGTTATTTTCGTTTAAGCCCTCTTCATCCTGTCAACCAAAGTATTAATGCCCTTTTAGGTCCTGTTCTCGGCCCAATTGAGCGAATGATACAGCAGGATACACCGGGAAAAACCAGAAAACCCCTTTCCCAATATGACTGGCCAGGATTGGCCCTGATTGTCGTAGTTGAGATTATCAAGTTCATCTGTCTTGGATTGCTTGCCTATGGAGGGTTGCTGCCGGTTTCCTTCATTCTTCTTTTCGTAATAGCTGATCTTGTCGTTCAGCCGCTCAACCTGATGTTTTTTGCGCTCCTGATTCGGGTGATCATGAGCTGGGTCAATCCACATTGGGAACAGCAGAATCCAGCAGGATATGTGGTTAATTTAATGACTAATCCACTGATTCGCCTTGGCCACAGAATAATTCCCAATGTTTCAGGATTTGATTTTGCACCCTACATTATGATGGTGATGATCAAAGTCATTACTTTATTCATTAGCGCGTCCATGCCTTTACCGTTAGTGTAGGGTGCTGATGCACAGGGAAGTGCTCGCTCAATCAGCTTGAATAGCTTATTGTCGGAGCTTCATCCCCCTGCTGATCATGGTCAAACTCCACCTCCGGCGAATCATCTGCAACTTGTGCTTTCTTAAACAATTGCAATTCCTGCTTAATGCTGATCGTGCTAGCCACCGACTCTGATTTCATGGTAAAGACAAGAGGGAGCTTAAAAAATTGACAGACGGCATTAAGAAAGCCTCTGAACCCCTCGGTGCGTTTAATCGATGCAGAGGTATCGGCCACGTCGCTTACTGCTTGCTGGATCTTGCTGTGTTTGTCCGTGGAATCACTTAGTAGAATGGATGATAGCTTATTGTATAAATCAATTAATATATTCTTCTCTTCCCCTCGTAATGTTTTGCTGCTATGTACAGCGGACACCTGACTATTCAAATAGTTCAGATCTTTCGCCTGACTATTATCCTGACCAAGATCCTTTGCAATTCTTTCCCAGACTACCAATTCGCTTCTGGTAATGGGAATATTGGTTTCTTTGATAGCCTTACCCGTATCCACAATATCTTTCAAATTTTTCGTTCGGGCAAGAATGGCATTGAAAAACTCAACCTCTTCTGCATTCTTGTTTTCTTTTAATAGCGCCTCTATGCCCTGAATAATCTGCTTAAGTTCATCTCTTCCAGTACTGGCCGGTATTATGATACAAAGACCAGAGTTTTCTGATAAGAGCTGATCATAACGAGTAATAGTATTGCCAGCAGCCTTGAGCGCATTAGTATAATTCTCTAACATCTGCTCATTAGTTCCTTTATGCAGCTCATATTCCTCAGGACTGAGCCGTCCTTCTGCAAGTTCTGTGTCCAGACCACCATTCAGATCTTCTTCTACATTCCTCAGAGAATCCTGAATGCCCTCTTTTAATTCAACTACTTTTTTACGTTTAGCTGCAGTTTCCTTACTTATTTCATCAGGATTTTCAATTTTAATTGTTAGAGCCATGATTAATCTCAACTACATACATACTTTCTATAAGTATAAAAAAGAATTCTGAAGCCTTTATTAACAAAGTCGTTGAATAAAACATTTTTTATTCCGGCAGACTAAATCACTTTATTTTTCTTCACAGGGTATATACTGATTATGAGGGAACTTGAGGAGGCTGAAATGGCCGGAAAAATTGCAGTAGCAGCTGTAGTAACTGTTATTTGCCCCTGTATGCTCTGGGCAGCTGATTCAGTATATTGCCCGCAGAATCACGGGTATATCAATGTGGGAATGACTCAGGATCAGGTTATCGCCGCCTGTGGACAACCTTTAAGTCAGCAAAACTCTAACAAACCTCTGATGCAGAAAATTCCTGCGCAACAGCTTTATTACAACAATGAAGGAGCTCCAACCGCCTTTTATGGTGTATGGAAGCTGCCTGTCGGAAACAGTAATTACGGCAGCGCGCCCTTTCAGGGAACTGCGGGCGGGGTGCAGTTGCAGGTAGACGTAGTTAATAATCAGGTTCATGACATTGTTCTTAATGGTAATTCCACTAATGCTTTTTCTATTTGCGGAGGTACCAGCATTCAGGCAGGTGATCCGGTCGGTAAAGTATATGGCGCCTGTGGAAGCCCCTCTATCGTGAACAATACCTTTATCGAAGTGCCTGTGCAAAGTCAGACTAAACCGCAGATTTGGACCTACCAGCCTTCCCAGTATGGCCCGCCCATGTCCTTGACTTTTGTTGACGGCAAACTACAATCCATCGATTAATTCTTCCAAAGGTTTATAAATGAGTGAAACAATTGATGATTTGACTATTGCTTTTAGCGAAAATGGCACAGAAACTACCAAAGAATTGGATAAATATGTGTTAACCAAGGGGGCCTGGACCACTATTATGTTTAAATATCAGGATTGGGATAATGCAAAAAACGATTTCGGCCCGATCAAATATTCCATAAGACGCTATCAGAAAAGGAATAATCAATACTGGATGAAATCCAAATTTAATATTTCCAGTGAAGATCAGGCGCGGAAAATTGTTGAAGTGTTAAACCAGTGGCTGGCAGCTGAGTAATTGAAAGCTTAAGTTAAGAAATTATTATTGGTTGGGCCAAGGGCTCAACCTACACGTCTATCGATCCAACTATCAGAATTTTTCCCCCTCTAAAAACCAAGCTTTCTTTTGAACCTGTGTGCAAGTTGTTTTATAATAGCCCGATCGGCCAAACCTTCCAGGATCTCGCATGAAATCTCGATTTTCACTTTTGCTGTTAGCAATCCTGGCAGTTATTTCAGTTTTATATGTCAAATTCGCAGTATCCGGTAAACAGCATTCTCAACCGCAACCGCCGCTGATCACTGTTGAAACCGCGCATGTGACAGAGCGTGTATTAGCCGAGCAATTTGAAACGCTGGGCAGTCTGGCCAGTATGGATAGTATCGATATCAGCTCGGAAATTGCCGGGCAAATTTCAGCGATCCATTTTCAGCCCGGCGCACTGGTAAAAAAAGATACCTTGCTGATACAACTCGACAGTACTGTTATGAAAAGCCAGCTCGCCAGTGCAAAAGCCAGCCTGTCACTCAGTGAAACCAATTACAAACGAACAAAGGAATTAGCACAGAAAAGTCTGGCTTCCGAACAGGCCCTTGATCGAGCCTTGGCTGATCTGCGCGAAAAACGAAACGCGGTTAAGGTCAAACAGGCGCAATTGGAAAAATTGAATCTGCGTGCACCATTTACCGGCACCCTGGGTTCAAAACAAGTCAGTGTCGGTCAATATGTGAAAATGGGGCAGGCCCTGGTCCATCTGGTTGCCAATCAGCAATTGCGTGTAGAATATAATGTACCTGAAAGATTGCTGCCGCGTCTTCACAATGGCCAAAGGGTACGAATCAGTTCAGATGCCTTTCCTACTCAGGTTTTCATTGGAAAGGTAAATTATATTGCACCCGCCATCGATAAAGACACACGCACCATTGCGGTCGAGGCTCTGATAGATAATAGTAAAAACCAGCTTTCAGCTGGGCTTTTCGTCAGAGTTAAACACCAGCTTGGTCTGGCCAGAAAACGCTTGCTGGTTCCTGAGGAAAGCCTCATTCCAACAATTAGCGGGCAGAAAATTTTTGTTCTTCGAGGCGACAAAGCCATTACCGTTCGCGTTAAAACAGGAACTCACCATGCCGCCATGACCGAAGTTTGCCAGGGACTTAAGGCAGATGACATTATTATCGTACGCGGTCAGCATAAATTAAAAGAAGGCAGTAAGGTTATCGCTGTGAATCATATCAGGAGTCCGCGGTGACATTTCCAGAGCATTGCATTAAGCGCCCTGTTTTTACTATTGTTTTAACACTGATGATAGTAATTACAGGACTTTTACACTTTGCCAAATTGTCTCTGCGGCATCTTCCCAATATTGAAAAACCTTCTATCACTATCAATACTGAATTCGATGGCGCAAGTCCTGAACTTGTAGAAAAGGAAATTACCATTCCGGTGGAGAACATGCTGTCCAGCGTTCCCGGGGTCGATAGCTTGCGCTCAACCAGTTTGCTGGGTAAAAGCCGAGTGACCATTGATTTTCAACTGGGTGTGGATATCAATGAAGTCATTAGTGATATTCGTAACAAAATGTCTTCGCTGCAAACCCATTTACCCTTGGGCAGCCACGCACCCGTAGTCAACAAAAATGATTCTGATGCCAATCCGGTCGTGGTGCTTGGTTTTCATGATGAACGAAAAAATCCACTTGAAATTACGGATTATATTTCAAGAAATATCAAACCGGTTTTGCAGGAAATTCAGGGAGTAGGTGAAGTCAGCTATCATGGCGGCCGTAATTATGCCGTCAAAATTGCACTGGACCCGGTAAAAATGGCTGCCCGCCAGATCACAGTGGCTGAAATAAAAAAAGCGCTTGCCCAACAAAATATTGACGTACCCAGCGGACAAATTAAGAGTGCTAACCGCTATTACACAGTGGTCACCCATGCAC
Source organism: Legionella sp. 16cNR16C (assembly GCF_021297775.1). NCBI lineage: Bacteria > Pseudomonadati > Pseudomonadota > Gammaproteobacteria > Legionellales > Legionellaceae > Legionella > Legionella sp. 16cNR16C. The sequence goes on along the minus strand of NZ_JAJTMX010000003.1, from coordinate 761,511 downwards.
GGCTGCAAAATGCCAGGAAATTTTCAGAGTTAGTTATTGCACAGCGAGATCACCAGCTAATTCGTTTAAGTGAAGTGGCAACAGTCACCGTCGGCAGTGAGAATGAGGATAACTTGCTGCGCATTAACGGAAAACCAGCAGTCGGTCTGGCGATTCTGGCTCAATCCAATGCCAATCCCGTCGACGTAGCCAAAGTAGTCCGTAAAAGCCTGGTGCGCCTGGAGAAAACCTTTCCTGAAGGGTTTAAATCTGAAATTGTATTTGATTCAACCCAGTTTATTAAAGCTTCCATCCATGAAGTCTACTGGACTTTTTTTGAAGCGTCTCTCTTTGTCGGACTGGTGGTTCTTTTGTTTCTGGGCAGCATCCGTGCGGCTTTAATTCCTATCGTCACCATTCCCATTTGCCTGATTGGAACCTTTTGGCCCATGTACTGGATGGGATTTGAACTGAATTCATTAACCCTTCTGGCAATGGTTTTGGCGATTGGCCTTGTCGTTGATGATGCCATTGTTGTGTTGGAGAACTGCCACCGGCACATACAAAACGGCTTATCTCCCATTCGAGCCGCTATAAAGGGAAGCAATGAGATTGTTTTCGCTATTCTGGCTATGACTATTACCTTAGCGGCAGTCTATGCCCCGATGGGTTTTGTGGATGGCTTTACCGGGAAACTGTTTTTTCAATTTGGCGCGACTTTGTCAATCTGCGTTTTACTATCCGGACTGGTTGCTTTAAGTCTATCTCCAATGATGTGCTCGCAATTGCTGAATCAAAAAGAAAGCCGCTACAGTCATTGGCTTGATCAGGTTTTTAGAAAACTGGGCGATTGCTATAGCCGAAGCTTAAACGCGATGCTTCATCGCCCATACCGCTTATCTCTGATTCTGGCTGCATCCTGTCTGCTTGGTTTCTTCTGTTATCATCAGTTAGGAGCAGATCTGGCTCCGGTTGAGGATCAGTCCTACATCATAGGACCCATTGCCTCACCCACCAATGCAAGCACCGAATACACCGACCACTATAGCCGGCAGCTGGAGGCTATATATGAATCTATTCCGGAAAAGCTGAATTATTTTGTTTCCGTTAAGCCCTCCTCAGCCTTTACCATTTTAAAACTGCGTCCCTGGCATGAACGCTCACGCTCACAAAAGGAAATCAGTGACGAACTCAGTGCAAAAATGCAGAAACTGATTGGGGTTAATGTGTATCCGGTAAGCCCTAATCCCTTGGGCAATCGCGGCGGCAGCAGTAATCAGTTCAGCCTGGCAGTTATGGGAAACACCAGTTACAAACGGCTCAACGAGATAAGCAACGATGTAGCCAAAACCTTAAGCGAGTTTCCTCAGTTAAGGCATGTTAAAAACAATCTCGCGCTGGATAGTGAGCAAGTTAATATTGAAATTGACAGACAACTGGCAGCCGATCTTGATGTCAATCTGGCTCAGGTTGCAGAATTATTATCAACAATGCTTGGCGGAAGTAATCCGGTTAATTTTAATTATGACGGGCAAACCTACAAAGTCATATTGCAGTTAAATCATTCTCAGCGCCGCGATATTGCCATTCTCAATAAACTTTATGTTAAAAGTGGGCGGCAAAAAATGGTGCCATTATCCACATTGATTGATGTCAGCCATTCAATAGGACCAGATAGTTTGCCGCATTTGAATCGTTTAAGAACCTCAAGTATCAGCGCTGAACTCGCACCCGGTGCTCATTTAAATGAAGTCATTGATAAAATTCAGGATATTTTGGATAAAAAACTACCTGATGACATCCAGTTTCGCTTTACCGGTACTGCCAAAGATTACCTTGAATCCTCTGGAAACAGCATTTACGCAATGCTTTTAGCCTTACTCTTTATCTATCTGGTGCTTTCGGCGCAGTTTGAGAGTTTTATCGATCCATTGATTGTACTGCTCAGTGTACCTTTATGCCTGGTAGGTGCTTTGCTCACCCTGTATCTCACCAATCAGACTATTTCAATTTATAGCAATATCGGAATGGTGACTCTGGTAGGGCTTATCACCAAACACGGGATAATGATTACTGAATTTGCCAACCTGAAAATACAGGAAGGCATGGATAAATTTAATGCCGTTATTGAAAGTGCAAAAATCAGACTCCGTCCTATCTTAATGACCACCCTGGCAATGCTGCTTGGCGCCCTCCCCCTCGCTCTGGCAACAGGAGCGGGCGCGGAAAGCCGCCGGCAATTGGGTATTGTTATTCTCGGTGGAATGTTAGTGGGTACTTTCTTTTCACTGTACGTGGTTCCTTTTGCCTATATCAAACTTTCGAGACGCAGCCGCCAGACTCTCGTCATCTGCCCAGACGAAAGGCCTACGGCCAACGCAGCCTGATCTTCGAAACTTATTACTCCATGTTCAGCGACTTGTTCGACATTGTTCTATGAATAAAGATAGGCGCACCAAAAACCGTCATTGCGAGCCTTCGCGAAGCAATCCAGCTCCTCCCTTTGTTCAACGCTCGATCTGGATTGCTTCACTTCGTTCGCAAAGACGATAGGTTTTCTATTTATCCCACAACACCGGTTAACCACGGAACGTAGGGGTCAATAGTTATTAGTCAAAATAATCATACTTAATTTTATCTTAATGAAAGTCGATTAAAATGGTTATTTTTTAGGCTACATGTAGAAGATAGGAATTACCATGCTAGAAAAGTCAGAACCCAAAGCCCCAGTTAACCCTGTTAACCACTCCCTGGCAGAGCTGTTTAAAACTGAAGAAACTTATCGTAATAAACTAATTTTTTTGGTCAGTGTTTTTTCGAGAGCTGGATTAATTGGAGCTAATCCTGTTTTAAACAGGTTCAAACAATTACTCCCAAGGCTTGTTGATATTTCGATGAGACTCGATACAAATGTGACTAAGGGCTTGGAAATATCTCAAAAAATAGCAGCAGGAGAGACTATCTCCCTTGAGGAGCAGGAAACTCTGGACTCATTAAGAGAGGCTCGCCAGCAATTATTGATAAAGTATTTCCTGCTTTATGCCGAATATGCTAAAAATTATGCAGCATTTGCGCAGCAGGCTGGAAACCCTCAGGCATTCAAAGCATTAAAAGACTACGTTTATGCCAGCAACACACAGGGTTTTTGCTTGTCAGATTATCTGATCGAACCTGTGCAGCGTGGTCCTCGTTATGACATTCTGATTAAAAATATTATTGAATATAATCAATCTGCGAAAGTAAATCCTTCGGTAAAATTGAATGAGAAGCAAATAGAACAGTTCCAGAAAATGTCAGCCCATATTAAACATTGTGCAAGTGAAGCCAATAAGGCGACTACTGAAATGACGCCCGCTGAAAAACCTGATGAAAAACCAGGATATAAATTTGGTGATATAAGCAAAGCCGGATGGGCATTTGCCGGTCAAGCTGCACAGAAAGGCTTTGGTTTAATGAGCGTTCTTCTTTCTACCCAACCCAGTGTAACATCATCACCAGCAGTATCAGTAAAAGAAAATATCAATGATGAAGAGGTTAACAGCCTCGCCGATGAATTTGAGAATCTTTATTCTGATGAAGAAATTAGTTTGGATGATTTCGAATTTTTGGGCGATGATGATATAGAAGCGCAAAGCAGCTCTTCTAATACACGCACTTAAGTTTCGAATCTGCCTCAGCGAAAGTAATGCGTTTCGCTGAGGTAATTAAAATGATCTTAAATTTCTTTACTAGGCCATTGACTATCCTTTACAATCGCCGCTGCCTCGCAAGCAAATTAAAGGATTTAAAACAATGGAAAATCAAACACTTCAACGTTATCTGCATTATCTGAAACAAGATCCGGATAACACCAATCTGCTTCTTTCAATTAGTCAAAGCTACCAAAACCAGCAAAACTGGCATCAGGCTCAGCACTATCTGGATCAGGCCAAAAAAGCCTCCAACCAGGCGCTTTGGCTGCAACAAGGCCTGCTGCACTTATCAGCTGAAAATTATGAGGAAGCTGTTGCTGTTTTTGAAAAAGCATTACAGGAGCGCGATCTGCCGCAACGGCGCTATTATCTGGCTTATTCGTATAGTTTACAAAAAAATTATGCCTATGCCCTGGAATTACTCAAGCCGCTTGAGGCCAGTAGTGAGATACTCGCCATGAAAGCGAGATTATTGCAGCGGCTCGAACGTTTTGAAGAGAGTATTGAGCTAATACGTACTGTAGAGCACCATGAGCAGAATGCGGAGCTTTTGGGTATATTGGCAGCATCCTGGTTTGAGCTGGAGAATGAGCACGAGGCTGTTTACTATGCCAAATTATGTCTGTCTTTAAATGATACGAATCGTGAAGCACAGCTGGTGATGCTATTTCTGGATGAACAAACTACATTAACCGATATCGAAGTCTTCATTGCTGTGGATTCAGCCAACTTCCGTCTTTGGTATCATTATGGCGTTAAGCAAATGGAAAAACATCAGTTGCCAGATGCACAAGCCTCGCTTGAAAAAAGCCTTCATTTGAATGAACAGTTTTACCCTACCTGGATAGGCCTGGGCTGGTGTCATTTGCTAATGAATGACTTGTCTGAAGCACAACGCTGTTATCAGTCGGCCACTCGGCTTGAGCCCTCGATTTCCCAAGCCTGGTCCGGTCTGGCCTTATTGGCTATCCTGAATCAGCAGTGGCAGGAAGTTACTAAATATATTGATGTTGCCAGGAAGCAGAATCCTCAGTGTTCCATACTCGCTCTTGCTGACGCATTATTAAGTAGTCATCAACCACCGAAGGCGGCTTAATCCCTCAGGGACATTTCAGCCTTGATAAGTATCAAGGCTGCTTATCGTTTTCTTTTGCCAGCTTAAGATACTGTTCCCCCACAACTTTTTTCAGCCACAAATACGCCGGATGGTTTCGAGAATTAACCCAATTCACCTGCATTTCCCCGCCGCGATTTTCCATATAGGTCGGCTGGTAATTTACTTTATCGATATGAGTTCCCACCTCATTTTTTTTAACATACAAGGACAATAAGCCACTGGAACGGTTTTTTAAACTGCCCTGATTTGAAATAAAATTACCCAGTGAATAAGCGACAAACACTTTCTGTCCGGATTTCGCCTTTATCCAGTCGAAGGGCTGGACACAATGGGGATGAGAACCCAAAATAGCCATCGCACCCGCATCAGCAAACTGCTGCGCTAAACGACGCTGTGATTTATCGGGTTTTAACTGATACTCAACTCCCCAGTGAGGCGTCACAATGACCGCGTCATGCGTTTTGGTCAACTCAGCTATCAGATTTAAAACCAGTTCCTGATCACGATGGCATAATAATACCTGCTGCTCTGTATCATTAATTCCATTGGTATCCTGGGTACAGGCTAACCAGGCAATTGAGATACCATTGGCATTGGTTTCTGCGAACCATCGCTCCTGACTGCCGCTTTTTTTAGTTCCGGTAAAGGCCAATTCGTTTTTACTCAAAACAGCAATTGTTTTATCAATGCCTGTACCATAACGATCCAGTGCATGATTATTGGCTGTTGAAACCACATCAAATCCGGAATCTTTTAATCCCGATACCAGACTGGGCGGATAATTAAACATTGGGAAGGCAGTGTAAGCGGCCTGAACGCTCTCAGTGGCTCGGCCTCTGGAATCTACCATTGCGGCAACAGGGCCTTCAAGATTGCCGTAGGTAATGTCAGCTTTCTTCAATTCAGGAATCAGAGAACTCCATAACTGAGTGAAGCCAAGCTTCATACCCTTGTCGCGCAGTGGTTTATGAATAAGCACATCACCAACGGCTATGATGTGAATGGTCTGTGCCTGGCAAGTGAACGAATACAGCAGGGAAAACAAGACTATCGGCAAATACCGCATCTCTGACTCCCGGAAGATTTGTTTTATGTATGTAACTCCTCAGATTGTGGCGTCATCTTGAGCGCAGTGAAGGATCTCCTGAATCTGGCTCAGTTCCAGGCAGTTTGAGATCCTTCGCTACGCTCAGGATGACGTACCTGAGGGGTTACTATTTATTAACAAGAAATTATTAACAAGAAACATGCCAGATTTCTAATGGGGTCTTTGTTTTTCCCCCTCGCTTTCGCTGTCACCCTCATTCTCCGTTTCGGCTACATTTGCAGAATCGGCGGGGTTCTGATTTTGGGTGTTTTGGAACATCTGTACATTTTCAGAAGCCCCCTCAGGCAAAACAGGCTGCGGTTCCTCTTCCGCCGCATGAGCAATCCCCTTCTGAAATAATTTAGCAGTACTGCTGGGTTCAGACTTATCCACTGGCGACAAGGAAATCTCGGAGATCAACTGATTATCTTCGATAATAGACTGCTTCATTTCGCATTGTCTGGCATTGTATTCCGCATTCTCGCGGTAGGCCTTAAATCCCAATAACAGACTGGAAAAACTGATAACTGCCAAGGCGGTAACAGTGACTGCAATAATCACGGCCAGCGGAACTCCAAACCCTGGAAAAAGAAAGGCCATACCAGCCACTGCAAGAGCAAGCCCTGTGGCGGATGATCCGTAACCTAAACCGATCACCAGCGTTTTTTCCAGCGACCATTTTTTATCGTCGGCAAGCTGCTGTTTAACTAATGCCCTAAAGTCAACGTCTGGGAGGCTTTCACCATATTCTTTCTCTAAATGTTCGATGAACTCCTGAGTAACAAGGGCAGATTTGTCCTCAGGATACAGCTCCGAATACACTTCTTTGCTTTGCTTGATAAAATCAATAACACTATAACCTACTACGGCCGCCCCGAGGACAATACCTGGCATTGCCAGAAAAGGAAAAGCGAGGCCTAGTACCGAAGAGGTAATCACTAATCCTAATCCGAGCCCCATCCAGGCAGCATCTTGCAAAAAATGCTTCCAGCGTTTATTGGGTTTTAATTCAGAAAGCCGCTGCTTACTGAACGCGCGAACCTGCCGTTCAATAACCGCCAGTGAGGCAAGGTTGGCTAAATCCATGCCAGCATCTTTTTTAAGGACCTCTTCAAACAATTTGCCTTTTGTAATTTCAAGCTCACTTTCATTTTTTAAATGGCTGAGCTGAGTCAGTCTCTGTTCCCATTCTTCATGAGCAGGATGGTCGCAAAACCACTGCGGCTGGCGGGCTAAAATACTTTCACTGTTGTGAGTATGCACAGCACCCAATAATGACATCAGATATCGGTAAAAACGATAATTGGCGAGTGAATCATCGAGATTGTCAGGGAGATCTGATTTCTTCTTTAAACTTTTTAAAAGGGCAGACAGACGTTTTTCATGTAGTAAAAAATCGTCTGCGGTCCTGGCTTTAAGCATTCCTTCAAGGGCATTGTCCGTACTTGAATGCGCCACTTTTGCAAATTGCCTCGCCCCTTCATCTTCATACTTACGCATGAAATCGTCTGTAATGGCAGTGAGCTGCTCTTTAATGACTGCGGCGGCGGAAAGCTCTTCTTGTAAGTGTTGTTCTTGTGATTTAGACATAGTCAGCGACGTATAAAAAATCCAAAATTATAATTATACAGGTTAACAAAAGTTCCATCGGCTTGAAATTGCAGTATTAAATGATTAATCAGATCCATATTCTTCTCATTTCCATAATAGCTTGCTATTCCAATTCCCTCATTAATTTTTAAATCAATATTCATGAGTTTAATTTTATCTGGATGCTGACGAACCAGATAAAGCGCACTGTATTTATTCATAAAAACAGCGTCAATATCCTGCCTGGCCAAAGCGATCGCCAGATTATTAAAATCATCAAAGGGAACCACCGTGATATTCAAGTCATTATGTTGTTGCAGATATTCATTGTAAACCCGCCAGGACATCACCCCCACCCGCTTTCCAGACAAGGATTTCAAAGTGGTCAGCGGGCTGTCTGTTAATGTGACAAATGCTCCCTCTGTAATCATATATGGAATAGAAAACAGATAATTCAGCTGTCTTGAGGGGGTAATCGCGATATCTCCAATCGCATAATCAATTTTTCGTTCGGACAAGGCAGTATACAATTGCGGCCCTTCAAGGGAAACAAATTGACATTCCCAATGCAGCTTCTCACAGATTTTTTTCATTAAATCGATATCAAATCCATTTAATAAGTAGTGGCCATCGTTTGTAGCAAAGGGAGGATCAAAAAAAGGAGTTCCGATCTTAACAGGAGTTGCGGCGATAACATTCATCATAAAGCCTAGCCAGAAAAGAAAACAAAATCCCTTAATTTTCATTTAGCACACCCGGTTTGATCTTGTTATTCTAACTATAGATGATTGTTTTTACTTTTTTTCGAAAAAGACTTTCATCATAAAATCATTTACAATATTCTTTTAAAATTAAGGATATCCCACAATGACAAAGCTTGTCAGTTTGCTAAGCGCCAGTTTATTTCTTTCCTTCCTGCCAAGCGCAGAGGCAGCTACGGTTAAACCGGAAGATCTCATCAAGGTTGATAAGGGGAATACCAGTCAATGCGTTGAATATTACACTTATCAGGATGGTTTATATTGCAGTTCAAAGATCTTGAATCCTGAAGTTAAAGTGGATCCTGAAATAGTCAGGTCTGAGCAGCAGAACCTGGTCTTTGATAATCGTGTCTGGCAGGCTGCCTGGGGAAAAAAAGATTCAGTCATGGTAACCATAGAGTACCTTCCGGCCGGTGAACGGCTTGATCATTGGCAAGAACTGGTGACTACTCAGTATTTTCCTGAACTGCAGAAACAAGCCAGCTTAAAACAATTTTCCAACGTCATTATGGAAAACCTGAAAAAAATCGCTAATCCGGAAATAACAATCCTCGAAGAAACCCCTGATCAGATTATTTTTGAATTCAGGATTAAAGAACCCAGTAATTCTGTGCAGGATGAAATTCAAAAAATTGTCCGAACAGATAATGGATTTTATGTCCTGCATTATGTTTACCGCAGCGCCGATATGGGGCAGGAACGCCGCGCTCTCTGGCTGGAGAATCTTAAGAAGAGTTCGATAAAGCAGGAAGGGGCTAAAAATTAGCCTCAGTGTCAGTCTTTGAGAGTCAAAAGCTTAGTTTCCAGGGAATGTCGGGCGGAAGCGCCCGACCTACATGGCTTTCTCAGCCGGCACTTGCCGCAGCACGCTCACGAATACGTTCGAGAGCATAATTCAAACGAGCAAGAGTTTTTTCTTTTCCGATTAAAAACAGTGTTTGATCAATCGCGGGTGACATCCCAGTACCAGTCACTGCAACACGAAGAGGCTGGCCCAGCTTACCCATATTAATTTCATACTCGCTGCAAACTTTGTCAATCGACTCATGTATTTTTTCCGCATTCCAATCGGAGAGTTCAAGCAAACTGCTATACAGTTTTTCTAAAGGCTCGAGAATGACAGGCCGCAGGTGTTTTTTAACTGCATCCTCATCATAAGCAATTTCGTCTTCAAAAAAATAACGGCTTTTATCACAGATTTCCACCAGCGTTTTACAACGTTCCGCCTGAAGAGCAACGATATTTGCAAGCTCGGGCCCTTTTTCTGTGTGGATGCCCTGTGTTTCAAAATGCCATGCAAGCGCTTTTGCCGTTTGAGCAGGGTCTTGTTCTTTCAGATAATGCTGATTAAGCCAGTATAATTTTTCATAATTAAAGCTTGATACACCGCGGCTGACATGTTTTAAGTCAAAAAACTCAATCATCTCTTTCAGAGAAAATATTTCCTGATCGCCATGTGACCAACCTAAACGAACCAGATAATTCAACAAGGCCTGAGGTAATATCCCCTCCTCTTTAAACTGCATGACGCTGACCGCACCATGACGTTTTGATAAACGCTTTCCGTCATCACCGAGGATCATTGGCAAATGAGCAAAAACAGGAATTGGCGCATTCAGGGCTTTGAATAGATTAATTTGGCGCGGAGTGTTGTTGATGTGATCATCTCCACGAATAACGTGAGTAATTTCCATATCCAAGTCGTCAATAACCACGGCAAAATTGTAAGTTGGATGGCCATCCGAACGGACAAGGATCAAATCATCCAGTTCAGCATTATCCACGTGAATATCGCCATAAACCTGATCAGAGAAACTAACCACTCCCGATTTCGGATTTTTGAAGCGAATCACATGCGCTTCATCAGTAGGCGCGAGATTCATCTCCCGGCAATGCCCGTCATACTGAGGCTTTTGTTTAGCAGCCAACTGCGCTTCTCTCAAGGCTTCGAGACGTTCTTTTGAGCAAGTACATCGGTAGGCCATGCCCTGCTCCAGCAACAGGCTGGCAACTTCTTCATAACGTTCATAACGCTCTGACTGGTAGAAAGGTCCCTTGTCAGAGTGGAGATTAAGCCATGCCATACCATCGAGAATGGCCTGTACTGATTCTTTGGTCGAACGCTCCTGATCCGTATCTTCAATCCGAAGTATAAATTCACCCTGATGATGCCTGGCGTAAAGCCATGAATACAAAGCAGTGCGAACACCGCCTACATGAAGCAGCCCTGTCGGGCTTGGGGCAAACCTTGTTCTGACAACCATCAGGCTCTCCATTAATTAGTCAATAATGAACAGTAACTCCCCAGGCACGTCATCCTGAACGAAGTGAAGGATCTCCTGAATCTAGCTCAGTTCTAAGCAGTATGGGATCCTTCACTTCGTTCAGGATGACGTACGCGGGGAGTTACTAATAACCTGCTATCATAGCTCAGTTTAGACACCCGGCACAATGACCGTCACTGCAGTAAGGCATGATAAGAGTTCTGGTTACTAATAGTTAAAATAAAATGCGGGAATTGATTGATGTTTTCACCTAAACTTTGTATTGTTTTCCAAATTTTTTCTTTTTTATTATTTATGCACAAAAACAGGATTCCCACATGAAGGGAATTGGTATTAAATACCAACTCAGGCTAACCACCTTAATTCCAGTATTTCTGGTCGCTCTTCTTTTTGCTGTTTTTTACAACGGCCAGTTCAGTAAAGATTTACATCAACACATGTCCCGTCTGGGCGAAGCTTATATCAGACAACTACTGCCAGCAGCCCAATTGGCAATGATGCGTAATGACCGTCGAACGCTGCAGGGTTTAATTAATGCCTCCACCGTCAATCCAGAGGTTCAGGCGCTGGCATTTTATAATGCTGAAGGACAATTGGTTGCCTACCGCGGGGGCAAGCATTCTATTCATAAGCCATTTAAACCGCCAGAATATACCGGGGATTATATTGAGAGTAAGCAAATCACCCCCTACTCTATTAATTTTGTCGCACCAATTACTATCCCGAAATATAATCTTTACGCGACGACTCCTTTCAGAGCCCCTTCAGATTATATTCCTCTGCAGGCTGACGATATTTTAGGCTGGCTTTCAATCGATATCGATACTCAATCGACTCTGATTAAGCAGTATAAAATGTACATCATTACCATATTTATTACCTTACTCGGCTTACTTATCAGTTTGACTATTCATTATTTTCTCTCCAAACAGATCTATCAGCCGATATCTCGTCTTCGCCGCAGTATGAAACAAATTCTCAGCAATGAATTTGAGACAAAAATTACTGTTTCAAGTCCTGGGGAACTTGGGGAAATTGAACGGGGCTGCGCGCATTTGCAAAAACAATATCTGAATATTGTACGAGAACTCAATCATCACATTGAAGTGGCCACAGCCGATTTACAGCAAGGTCTCGAACTGCTTGAAGAAAAAAATATCCAGTTATCTCTGGAGAAAAAGAAAACAGAAGAAAAAAGCCGGCAAAAATCCGAATTCATTGCCAATATGAGCCATGAAATCCGCACCCCCATGAATGGCGTTATCGGCTTCACCAATGTATTGCTGGAAAGCAAGCTGGATGCCTTGCAACTTGATTACGTTAAAACAATCAAGTCATCGGCCCAGGATTTACTGGCCATCATCAATGATATTCTGGATTACTCCAAAATGGATGCTGGAAAACTCCACCTCGATTGCATTCCACTCGATTTGAGAGGCTGTATTGATGAGGTATTGACATTGGCCGCACCCAATGCCCATAAGAAAGGAATCGACCTAATCCCCTCAACCCAAATTAATGTACCTAAAACAGTGCTTGGCGACCCTCTGCGAATCAAGCAAATCCTGACCAATCTGGTTAGTAATGCGGTGAAATTCACTGATCATGGCTATGTGCTGGTTCGCACATCCATTGAACAGGAATCAGACAAAGATTATATGCTCTGTGTTTCAGTAACTGACACTGGTATCGGTATTTCCTCTGATGATCAAACCCGTCTGTTCAATGCCTTCAATCAGGCAGATACCTCTATCACCCGACGTTATGGCGGCACAGGTCTTGGGCTTGTGATTTGCAAAAAGCTGGTTGAAGCCATGCAAGGGCGCATTGTGCTTAACAGTGAGCTTAACAAAGGCTCTACCTTTTCAGTGTATATTAAACTTGAAAAATTATCGGCCTATGAAGTGGAGAAAAATCAGAGCCACCGCTTTAACAACATAAAAGCGCTTTGCTTTGATGATAACAGCCTGCAGCTGGAGGCATTGTGTAATGGCTTGGGTTATTGGGGAATTGAATGCGTTCCAGTCACTTCCTTTAATCAACTGGAGAAAGCATTCAGCACACACCGGGAATGCACCATTGCTTTTATTAATGTGAATGAAGGCTGCGAAAAACAGGTGGCACAAATTCTTGGCAAACAAAAAATGCCCAGTGTGCTGATTTCCAAGTGGCTTATCCACAATCCACAGTCACTGGGAGCCAATGGCTTTCTGTTCAAGCCAATCAGCATTCAGAAACTCCATGAAGTCATCGAGCAGCTCTCAAGTCAGACCACCGTTCCTGTTGCGATGGATCAGGAACTCGACAATTTGCGCAAGCAATTGCGCTTGATTCATCCTGAAATATTGATTGCCGAAGATAATCCAGTCAACCGCATGCTGTTAAATTCACTTCTGAGCGAGTTAAGTAATATTGAGGCGGTTGAAGATGGAAAGGAAACAGTGAGAGCCTGTAATAGCAAACGCTATAATCTTTTGCTTCTCGACTTGCAAATGCCGCAGCTTAGCGGACTGGAAGCCGCACAGCAGATACGCCAGCAATCCATGTTGAATAAGCTAACCCCCATTGTAGTTATCAGTGCCAGCGGCAATGACATGAATAAAGATAAAATGAAAAAGGCAGGCGTAGACCTTTGTCTGCAAAAACCTATTGATGAAAAGCAATTATTGACTCATCTGCTGCGTTTACTGAAAAAATCAAAAAACCAGGCAATTGACTGGCAATTATGCGTACAAAAGGTATCCGGTAATCAGGCTTTGGCTGAAGAATTTTTAAATCGCTTTGTGGAGGAGCTGCACAAAAGCCGTGTCGAGTTTTTTGAGCTATATAACAAACAGAATATCCAGGGCTTACAGAATGCAGCCCATAAACTATACGGAGCCTGCTGCTTTTGTGGCGTACCTCATCTGCAAACTCAGGTTTCCAAACTGGAAAAACAGGCTAAAGAAGCGAAAAAAATTGATGAAATGAAAACTGCTTTTGCTGAATTAATCCGCAATATTGATGAAGTCATCGATGAATATGATAGTCTTTACGCCACTTAACACGTAATTATTTAGGGAGTCCTAATGTCAGTGAAAAATGCAATTTATGCACAATCCGGGGGAGTTACCGCAGTTATCAATGCATCGGCCTGCGGGGTCATTCAAACTGCGCGTCAACATCCTGAAAAAATCGGCAAAGTATTTGCCGCCAAAAACGGCATCATTGGCGCTTTAAACGAAGAATTAATCGACACCTCACTTGAAAGTGATGAAGCTATTGCCGGATTAATGTTTACACCAGCCGGTGCATTCGGCTCATGCCGTTATAAACTGAAAGACAGCGGCTCGGAATATGAGCGCCTGATCGAGGTGTTCAAAGCCCATAATATCGGCTATTTCTTTTATAATGGGGGCGGCGATTCTCAGGATACGGCCAATAAGATTGCCAGGATGAGTAAAGAGATGAATTATCCCATTACCTGTGTCGGCATTCCCAAAACAGTAGATAATGATTTACCCTTCACAGACAACTGTCCGGGCTTCGGTTCTGTCGCTAAATATGTCGCTGTTTCAACGATGGAAGCAGGTTTTGATGTTGCCTCAATGGCCGCTTCCTCGACAAAAGTGTTCATTCTTGAAGTCATGGGACGTCATGCTGGCTGGATCGCAGCCGCCAGCGGACTGGCTTCACAAAAACAAAACGAGCCGCCACACATCATTTTATTTCCCGAAAACGTTTTCGATGAACAGAAATTTCTCGCTAAAGTAGACGCCTGCGTAAAAGAATATGGCTATTGTGTAGTCGTGGTGTCGGAGGGAATTAAGAATCAGGAAGGAAAGTTCCTGAGTGACGCCGGTCTTCGCGATGCGTTTGGACATGCTCAGCTAGGTGGGGTAGCGCCTGTGATTGCGCAATTGATAAAAAGCAGTCTGGGTTACAAGTATCATTGGGCGGTCGCTGATTATCTACAACGCGCAGCGCGTCATATAGCATCCCAGGTTGATCTGGAACATGCTTATGCCTTGGGCAAGGCTGCTGTTGAACTTGCAATTAACGGGCACAATGCCATTATGCCAATCGTTAAAAGAGAACAGGATTCACCCTATCGCTGGTCAATCAGTCATGTTCCATTAAGTGAAGTGGCTAATCAGGAAAAAGCCATGCCTGCGGATTTTATCAGCGAAGACGGTTTTGGGATTACCGAGGCGTGCCGGCGTTATCTGAGTCCGTTGATTCAGGGTGAAGCCTATCCCCATTATAATAATGGCCTGCCTGTTTATGTTCGATTGAAGAATCAGCTTGTTGAGCAAAAGTTATAACCAGTTACCACCGTGCCTGGGTACTGCGGCTTGGCGCAGTACCCAGGAATGTTCTAAGGAGATTAGAAATATATCAGCTGGTTTGATCTGGTAACACAAGCGTCTCGAAATTACTCACTCTGCCCAGGAGTAATACTTCTCCCCTTCTCCAACTCTGCAGGCTCCTCTTTATCTAATTTCGTAGCAGTTTTGAAAACACCGACTGCTCCAAGAGACTTGCTTTGCTTATATTCGTAATAATTAACATCGGCTCCCAATTTACTAGCAACATATTTTATTCCATTGCCGATAGCTCTGAAAAAGTTTTTGAGTTGTTCTCCCCAGCCAATTCCAAGTTTTGGACTGGCAATTTCTATTGCATTCTTGCAGCTTTGCTTGAATGTTTTCCCCGCATCATTGATTAGTTCCTTAGAGTGATTAGCACCCACAGCACTAACTAAAGCTTGCTGGTATTGGCTAAAAGCATTATCCAGGCTTTGTATTAGAACGCTTGCGGCTTTAAACGCCTCTGGCTGCGCTTTCTGATCAATGGCAGCCAGTTCTGCTTTTAAAGTTGTCAGTGCATCTTCAATTGGTTTTAAAATGGAGTTAATTTCCAGGTGAGATTCCTCTAGTTTCTGTCTGGCAGCCTCCTTCTCTGCTTCCAAAGCTTTTTTCTCTTCCTCCAAAGCCTCTGCCTTGACTCTCTGAGCCTCTGCTTCTGCTTCAGCCTGCAATTTTCCTGCCTCCAGGTCTTCGAGCTCTGCCTGTTTTTCTCTTGCACTTTTTAACTCGACAATCTCCGCTCTTAATTTTACAAGGTCCTCAACTATCTTGTCGCGAGCTGCCGATGCTTCGTCACAAGAGAGAGATTGCTTTCTCTGGCTTCCCTCAATTTGCTCACATTCAGCCTGTAATTTTCTCTTTTCAAGAACAGCATCCTCTTTATTGAAATCTAAATCGACTCTCGCCAATTTGCTTCTAACATCATCAAGAGTCTCTTCTAAACCTTTAAGTTCCCTTCTTCGTCCTAAAAGGAACGCATCCTGTTGTTTCAACTCTTTTTCTTTTACAGAAATATCGTTCTGTTTTACCCGGATTCTATCATCATATTCTTTTACGCTAGCCATTTTTACACCCAATTGATCGATATTCAATCATATAAGTATAATGTAAAAATCAATTTCTTGCGGTTGAGGATTGAACATCGGTTCCATTGCCATTAAGTTAAGGACTTTTTCTTTCCCGCGAAGGGGGAAATCCATTCCTCAATTGGCATTATAGCTAGCAAAGCGATGGGTCCCCGCCTTGGCGGGGAAGACAGTTTAATATACAACTGAGCTTAATGGCGGGTGACGAGCCCTATCCCAACCTGGGAGAGGGGTTTTCTCATGAGAACTAAGGATTGGCTCTAAAGTCAGCATTCTAATTAATGCTATCGACAACTCGCAGGCCTGTATTTAGCTAATAATGTTCCACCCGTACAAGTCCAGGTCAAATCGCCATTCGCTTGCAGGGTTGGTTGTAAAATAATGGTTCCATTACCAGCAGCAGGAGTGTATGTCACTGTAATCAAGCCATTATTTCCAATAGTAATCGATGAGACATTCGCAGTGGCTGCAGGGGATACATAACCTGTTGCAGCCTGTGTTGCCGGTAAAGCATTGCGAGTTATAGTGGTTTCTGAAACCGCGTGTTTTGCAGAAGATGCCAGACTTAATCCTTCGACCACTCTGGCGCGGATAGTGTAATCCTGATAAGCAGGAATCGCTATGGCAGCTAAAATTCCGACAATTGCTACGACAATCATCAATTCGATTAGTGTGAAACCTTTTTCTTTGTTGTTCATACCAAACTCCTTATGCAATAAAACGGAGGATCCTGAAAATGCAGACGGGAATCTTGAAGATTCCCGCCAAAATAAGCTAGTGACTAGGCTCTGCAGCTTGCAGGACGATATTTAGCGAGTAAAGTTCCGCCAGTACAGGTCCATGTCACATCCCCATTTGCTTGCAGGGTTGGTTGCAGAATAATTGTTCCTCCACCCGCTGCAGCAGTGTAGGTAACCGTTATTATTCCGTTGGCGCCAATGGCAATGGACTGTACATTCGTTGTTGCAGCAGGGCTAACATATCCTGTAGCAGCTTGTGTAGCCGGCAAGGCATTATTGGAAATTGCCGTTTCGGCGACCGCCGCTTTTGCAGAGGAAGCTAAACTTAATCCCTCTGTCACTCGAGCGCGAATCGTATAGTCTTGATAAGCAGGGATTGCAATCGCTGCTAAAATACCTACGATAGCCACAACAATCATTAACTCAATCAATGTAAAACCTTTTTGCTTCATGCTACTCTCCTTCGATTAATTTCAGCATTCTGATTTAACTAAGCAAATTAAATGCCAGTCTTAAAAAAGATTGATATTTCAAACATCTATTATTAATTCAAATGTAGAGCAACTTGTCAAATGGAAATCTGGCAATAATTTTTTATAAAAATGGACCAATCCAGTCACTAAATGACATAGTTTTCAGTTGTAAATGGATTATAATTGTTGCACCCCCTTTTTTAACTGGCAACAATGAATCGTAAATTTCGTATTGAATCTATTTTAAATCGGGAGCTTCCTGTTTATCACATGGAAGTTTTAGATGAATCCAGCCAGCATCATGTACCAGAGGGAGCAGAAACTCATTTTAAGCTTGTTCTGGTCTCTGATTCATTCAAAGGCCAATCGAGAATCGCCCGGCATCGTTTAATCAATAAACTGTTAGCTGAAGAGTTTAGCCAGGGTCTGCATGCGCTCAGTATGCATTTATTCACTGAGGATGAATGGAAAGAACGACAAGGGGAAACAAGCAATTCTCCTCATTGTCGGGGAGGATTCAAGCATGGCTGAATCCATTTACTGGCAAACCGGCATTCAACTTCCAGTCAAATCGCGCGGCTTTCATTTGATTACAAACGAGGTCATTGAATCGATGCAGGCGGCACCGAGGATTAAAACTGGCCTGGCCAATCTCTTCCTTCAACATACTTCCGCTTCGCTGGCGATAAGCGAAAATACCTGCCTGGATGTACCATTAGATTTGGAAACCCATTTTAATCGCTTGATTCCTGACGATGATCAATTGTTTCGTCATACTCTTGAGGGTTCAGACGATATGCCAGCTCATATTAAAAATGTGATGCTTGGCTCAAGCCTTACCATTCCACTAAAGGACGGGCGGTTATTGCTGGGTCGCTGGCAAGGAATTTACCTTTGTGAACACCGGAATCAGGCCGGTGCTCGCCAATTAATAGTGACCATTCAGGGCTGCTAAGCTGATTTAAGTGTCATTGCGAACTTACAATTGCTTCACTTTGTTCGCAAGACCATAAAATCAGGAAGGTTTTAATTCTGCAGCCTGCTTCTGTTCCTCTTCTGGCGTATTTAAAATAGCAGTCCCCAGATTTACTCCATCCATTACGCTCAGCACATAATTGACGCTATCAGGAAGGCTGCTGCACATTGTTAATGCGGAGTAATCAGTTCCCAGCGCCATTCCATTTAATATGACGCTTGAAATATAAGCCAGCGTGCTGTTATTGTCGCGAAGACCCATAGCAGTAACCAATTGCACCAGCATTTTAAAGGCTAATTCGCTGCCCTTTGCATCTTCACTGGCTAGCAGGTAGACTGCAGCGGCTACTGTTGCTGCAAGATTGAGTCTCTGCAAGGCGGCCCGCCAGGAACTATTTGCACTAAAAAAACCAGACATGTTGAACTCCTGTTAATATAGAACCTCCATTAAACATCATGAAAAAAAGAGATACAAGCATTCGGATTTAAGTTTTTTATATGGAATTTTAAATAAAATCAGTTTCTTCAAAAGGCTCAATCCCCTATAATGTATATCTTTTTGTCAATCTCTGTTGTTGGAACTTTTTTTAATGAAAGCCTGGTCCTCCGAAAAAATATCTGTGTTAGCACTTGTACTCTTAATTACAGGAGCGATCGATAGTATTCGTAACTTACCCGCAACAGCCCTTTTTGGCTCCAGCCTGATATTCTTTTTCAGTTTTTCAGCTATTGTATTTTTAATTCCGGTGGCACTGGTATCCGCCGAATTATCCTCGACCTGGTCAGAAGAAGAAGGCGGGGTTTTTTCCTGGGTAAAACATGCCTTTGGAGAAACTCTCGCTTTTTTCACCATATGGCTGCAATGGATCAATACGATGGTCTGGTATCCGACCATTCTCTCGTTTATCGCCGGCACGCTGGCCTATCTGGTTAATCCTGCTTTGGCTCAAAACAAATACTATCTCATCGCAGTCATTCTGACAGTGTTTTGGTCTCTTACATTGCTGGGATTAAGCGGTCTCAAAGCCTCTGCCCGTTTTGCCAGTTTTTGCGCCATTTTTGGAATGATTATTCCTATGGCCTTTATAATTCTGCTGGCAATTATCTGGCTAATTAAAGGCCAGCCGATTGCGGTTGATTTAAGCCCTGCTCATCTTCTTCCTCACTGGGGAGATACTCAATCCTGGGTTTCACTAACGGCTATCATGACGTCTTTTCTGGGGATGGAGCTAGCTGCAGTCCATGTCCGAAATGTGGAATCGCCTCAACATAATTTTCCTAAAGCCATGTTTTTTTCAGTGTTGCTGATTTTGTCTACCATGATTTTTGGCTCCCTGGCGATTGCCTTTGTCTTGCCGCAAGACCAAATCAGTCTTGTCGATGGTGTTATGCAGGCATTTAATAATTTCTTTCAGGCTTACCACATGACCTGGCTAATGCCGCTGATTATCGTCATGCTGCTTTTAGGCAGTCTCGGCGGAATGGTGAACTGGATTATTTCGCCCGCCAAAGGCCTGTTACTGGCCGCTGATAACGGTTTTCTCCCTCATTGGCTTTATCGGCTGAATAAACATGGGATTGCTTCCCGAATTCTGATTCTGCAAGCGATTCTTGTCACCTTATTGTGCAGTGGGTTTTTATTATTTCCGAGTGTGAATGCCATCTATTGGCTGTTCACCGACTTAAGCACTGAATTATATATTATGATGTACGTGTTCATGTTTATCGCCGCCTGGCGTTTAAAAAGTAAAGCCGCAGGCATGCCGAGAACCTTTCAGATTCCTGGCGGTAAAGCAGGTTATTATGCAACCTGCCTCCTGGGTCTAATCGGCTGCTTCATTACCTTGGTCGTAGGTTTTATACCTCCTGAAAACAGTATGGATATTGGCGGTGCAGATCGTTTTCGCCTTGTTTTCAGCTGTGGAATATTACTAATGATCTTTCCTGCTTTTATTCTTTATCTGAGGCGTCGAATCCTGCTTGCCAAGTGAGTGATAAAGCAGTGTAGGTTGGGCACCTTTGCCCCGCAAACGGCTTGAACCAATCCCGAACTCAATGTTGGGCCAAGGGCCCAACCTACATGTAATTGCAGAACTCCCTAACTTAATGGCCATCATAAATTTACACTTCAGTTACATTTCTTTAATATTTTCTTAAGAATCGGATGGTAATTTGTGATCACTTGAATGAGTCTTGAGCTTCCAAATGCGTAGAAACAACTCAAAAAAACCCAGACAAGTCATTATTCTCTCCCCTGATACCGACGAAAACTGCAGCCAATCTGCTGAAATTGATGAATTAATGAAGCAGTTCCACTCCCTTGCAAAAATACATAGGAATCTTAAGCTGGAAGATGCTGTTTCCAGGGTGGCTGATAGAGAATTCAGTTTAAATCAGTACGTCACTGCCTTTCAGAAAATGACAGCCAAAGCCAATAGTCTCATTGAACAAATCCTGATGCATTATCGAAACCGAATTGATCATCCTGCCTACCATCAGTCTCTCATCAAAGAAATCACTGAGACCATCCTGCAATTACAGAAACTGGCAATCCAGCGTACTAGCCTGCAGAATGCAATAGAGCAGCGGTTCGCGCAAGTATTCCCTGATACCAATAATATGGATGAACTGCAGGTTCATAGAAAGTTGGCAGCCGAAGCGCTTCAAAAGCAGTTGGACAAATTCTTTCCAAGCATTTTTATACTCAGGATAGGGAATAAAAAAGATCCGACCAGTAGCAAACTTACCAAAGAGTTAATTAATTTTCTGAATGATACCTTTCTCTTACTCAAAGACAAAACTACCGGTTTGAATATGGAAACTGTCAAGACATTAGAGCGTTCAGTTTATGCTCATCTTGGAGTAAAGAGCTGGTTTATGAAAACAGCAGCCTCTCAAAACACCAGTGAATTGATTGCCAATCTGTTTTACTGGCAAGGTCAGGAATCCATAGTCACTTTAAAAAAGCAGCTAGTCGCTCTGCATCATCTGAACACTAAAATTGCTGCTTTTCCTCTTCACGCTATTAAGGAATTTGACATGCTAAGCCAACTCACTGAACAAAATGAACAAACGATTAAAGCGCATGCCCTGAAATTACCCGCAGAACTCAGTGAGTTTTCCAGGGACCTGAATGAGCGGCTCAGATTTTTTAGCAGTGAAGACAGCGAAAAACCGATTATTGCTAAAGCCAGAACAAAGCGGCCTCTATTGAATGAATGGTTAAATCAAGTCGATGCCATTCTGGCAACCTATCAGCAGCAATGCAGTCAGCTAGCGCCATCGCTATCCGCATTAGAACGATTGCAATCCATTTGCGAACAGCAGGAAATCTGTATACAGGCACTTCAGAATATTGAGAGGCTGATGGAGCAGTACCGGCCTGAACACTCGATGCTCAAACAAAAGCTTAGTCTTGAGTATGAATCTCAAAAGAAAATGCTTTTTCATAAGCTTAGTCAAAGCATTCAAGAGACGAATCAAGCCTTACTATTAATCAGGGATAAAGTAACGGTCGATTTCGAACTTTCAGAAGCCCGTTCATTTTGCGAGAAAATTTTGCAGCAGCAACAACCACTCTATGCGCTAAGAATGCATGCCGATTACATTGCAAACAAATTAGAGAAGCAGGTAAGTGCCGTAAAACAGCTGATTAAGAATAAATGGCAGCCAGATCTTCAGCAGCTTTATGAGGCCTATTATACTCCTCATTCCGGTTACACCCAGTACAGTAAAACTAACCCCTGTCAACCATTGCTCGAACAGCACTATCTGGCAATGGCCCGACAGAAGAGGAGTTTGGATAAGCACTGGAGAAAGCTGGAAACAACAGGGGGTGCTGAAATACGAGCCTGGCTTGGCAATCTCCAATCGCATCGTGATGAACTATATTATGATATCCAGTATAGAAATTCTCTGGAGCGTCAGGCGAAAATTATCCAGCAACGCCTGGAGCATCCTACTTATCAGGCTTCCATTAAAATCATTAATGCCCTGGATAAAGAGATTATTCGTCTTTTGCAAAAATACAGCCCTAAAATGCGGAATTTTTGCAATG
The DNA here is from genome assembly GCF_021297775.1 of Legionella sp. 16cNR16C. Taxonomy (NCBI): domain Bacteria; kingdom Pseudomonadati; phylum Pseudomonadota; class Gammaproteobacteria; order Legionellales; family Legionellaceae; genus Legionella; species Legionella sp. 16cNR16C. Next base: position 739,321 of record NZ_JAJTMX010000003.1, on the reverse strand, counting down.
AAGAGGAGCAATCCATGCTGGCTGATATCACACAAAATCCGGATTTGTGTCTTGAAAAGAAAGAATTCAGTGATGATGAGAACATCATGTATGACAAAATCGATCGCCGTATCATGAAATTAATTAATATTCGCTTACTCTTTATTAAGGAAAATAATAGCTACATCAGCATCAACCCTCATCTGACTGATCCTAGGCAATACAGGGAGGCTTTAATAAAACATGTGAATGACCATCTTCATAATGGCAATATGGAACATTATTCTGACGGCACACGTCATTCTTTTACGCAATGGATTAGAACTTATGTGCTCAGGCCACTACAAACCACCGCAATTGGTACCTATGATTATTTTGCCAAACGAGACAATAAGCACCAATTCTTTTATGCGACTCCCGGCGCTTCTTCGACTGAGAAAAACCTGATTGCATTGGGCAATGAAATGTCCTCGGAGCTGGCATCGACAGCTCCAGCGGCCTGACTCTTTATATATGAAAGGTCCTCCCCGCCAATGCAGGGAACCATCTCCGGGCTAGCTATAATGCCAATTGAGGAATGGATTCCCGCCTTCGCGGAAAGGGGTTGTTGCGTGAATGGAACCAAGCGACTTATCTGTCGTCTTTGCGAACGAAGTGAAGCAATCCAGATCGGAATTTGAACAAAGCAAGGAGCAATTGCTTCGCTAACGCTCGCAAAGACAGTTTTTTGTCCACCTATCTTCATTTACGCAACAATGCCTCGCCTATTCTGATTCAAGCATCTGCCAGGCTGCATCGAAATCTTCTCGGGTATTAATATCCTGTCTGGGTTTTACGCAGGCCTGCTCTATGCGAATTTTATGACCTGCCCACAAAACACGTAGCTGCTCTAGTGACTCCGCCACTTCCAGAGGAGCAGGCTGCCATTTGACATAATCAAGAATAAAGGAAGCTCGATAGGCATATAAGCCAATGTGGCGAAACACATGCTCCAATGAATCCTGATTATCCCTGTTGAAAGGAATCGCGCTTCTCGAAAAATACAGGGCGTTATTAAATTGATCGCGAACGACTTTCACCACATTGGGATTATTTAATTGCTGGCTGGTTTCTATCGGCCAGCAAAGAGTCGCCATTGGCGTTTCAGCCTGTTGTAAACTGGCGGCTACCTGTTTTATTAACTCAGGATGAATGAAGGGTTCATCCCCCTGCACATTCACAATGATATCCTGAGGCTGATAGTTATTTTTTTTAACTACCTCGGCAAGGCGATCGGTACCCGTTGGGTGAGCACTATCCGTCATCATCACCCGAGCTCCGAAACCAGACGCATGATTGGCAATTAACTCATGGTCTGTGGCGATAATAACAGAACGAGGCTGTGCCAGAAGCACCTGCTCGTACACTCTCTGAATAATTGTTTTACCGGCCAATTCCAGCATCAGTTTGCCTGCAAGCCTTGATGAGCTATACCGTGCGGGAATAATGACATGATAATCAGGACTCACAACTGCTCCTTTTCTTCCAGGGGGATTAACCGCCCTTCCTGCTCTAGCATAACCGGTATATCTCCGCGGATAGGATAGGCAATTCGATCAAAAGCGCAAATTAATTCCTCATCTTTCAGAATCAGTTTGCCCTTGCATAAGGGGCAAACCAGAATTTCAAGCAAACGTTTATCCATTGAGACTCCTTACTGAGTAATCTTGTTACGGATATAAACTGGGGCGGCTGCTGCGACATCCACTGGCACAATCTTTCCCGCCTGAACCAGATGAATCATTGACAAGGCATCAGGATAGGCTTCAACCTGCCTGCTAATAATTTTACGAGTGGCTTCCGGCATAAGAGGCAAATAGGGCTCAAAGCCAATACCTGCTATAACGACTGGGGTTTCAGAATTCAGATAGATTTCACCAGGGTCAGAAACCTGCTCCGCCGCCGACTCATCCTTAAAAAACCCCCAATAAACCTGCTGCATTCTGGCGTCAATCATCGCTATAACCGGGCATTTGCTGTCAAGGCCTCCAGAATGACGTACATTCCAGGCAATGGCCTGAAGACTGCTTACAGGAAATAAAGACAGATCATGAGCATAAGCTAAAGCTTTGGCTATTGCACAGGCAATTCTTAAGCCGGTAAAGCTTCCTGGCCCCTGTCCAAAGACAATACCATCTAACTGATTAAGGCTGAACTCATGCTCAGCAAGCAATTGCTGAATCATAGGCAGCAGAGTTTGAGCATGTTTTCGCTGAACGCTTTGTTCAATTACGGCATCACTTCCGTCAATGCTGAGTGCTACAAACGCATGGGTAGTGGACGTATCAATGCTCAATAATTTCTTCATCTAATGCCAACTGTTCAATAAAACTTAATACGGTTTTCTCATCGCGAGTTTTACGAAGACTGGGCAAACTGGAAAATATTTGCCTTCCATAATCCCTGCCTGTGAGACGAGGATCGGCTATCATTAACACCCCTCGATCATCAATATCACGGATTAGCCTTCCTACGCCCTGCTTCAGAGCCAGTACCGCATTGGGAAGTGAGAGCTCATCAAAACCGGATAAGCCCTGTGATTTCAGGTAAGCCATCTTGCCGCGAATCACCGGATCCGTAGGGCTGGCAAAGGGTAATTTGTCAATAATAACACAGGACAACGCACTGCCCTTCACATCAACCCCTTCCCAAAAAGTGGCCGTACCTAACAACACGGCATTGCCCAATTGGCGAAAGCGGGCCAATAGTATTGGTTTGGCCTCGTCTCCCTGAATGAGCAGCGGGTAGTTTAATGTATTGCCAAGCAACTGAGCAACCATTTTCAGCGCTCGGTGACTGGTAAACAGAAAGAAACAGCGGCCTTTGCAAGCATTGATAACAGGCAATGCTTTTTCCAGCAAAGACTCATAATAACGACTATGTTTTGGATCGGGCAAATCCCTGGGTAAATACAATAAAGCCTGTTCCTGATAATTAAATGGACTGGGTAGAATCATTGTTTCAGCATTCTCTAATCCCAGTGGTTTAAGAAAACAGTTAAACGAAGACTCAAGCGTTAAGGTAGCCGAAGTAAAAATATAAGCCGCCTGTTGCCGGCTGATTAATTTCCTAAACGACTTAGCCACTTCAAAAGGAGTCGCATGGCAGGTGAGGCTGTGTTTAAATCGTTCAATCCAGCGAATAAATGGCTGGTTGCTATCACTGATACGCAGAATAAGTGACTTAAACTCTTTTAATCGCATCAGACAATTGCCGATTCCTTTCTGCTCCTGACTCCCGGACTTCTCAATCGCCGTGATGAAATCATCCAGAATGGTCAGCAGAGAATCCCAGGATTTTTTAAAGAGCGGCTGCCTGATAACCTGTTCCCAAGGCATTTTTTCGTCTTCCCTGGCAATGGCTAAAAGCAATTGATCAATTGTTTTATCCAGTTCAATAGTCAGTTCCTTGAAAGGCTGATTGGGCAGATCAAGAACCGGCCATTCAAGCATCAACTCATTGGCTGCGTCAATTAATTGTCTGGTGCTAAATCGCTCACTATTAAACAAAGCGGCTATTTCAGCGAGCTGATGTGCTTCATCAAAAACGACCACCTCTACTCCTGGCAGCAGTTCGCCAAAGCCTTCTTCTTTCAGTTGCGAATCAGCAAAAAACAGGTGATGGTTGATCACCACCAAATCAGCATCCAATGCTTTTTTTCTGGCTTTTACCAAAAAGCAGTCTTTATAGTATTCGCATTCACTGCCCAGGCAATTATCCGCTGTTGATGTCGCATAGGGCCAGACGGCGGCATCCTCGTTAATTTCTGGTAATTCAGAACGTTCGCCAGACTGTAGTAAGGGCAGCTTTTCGCGGATGAAGATTAAATCATGTACCGCCTGCGGGTGTGAAAAACGTCCTTCCTGAGCATGCAATTCGGTTCGATGCCGGCATATATAGTTGGCTCGTCCCTTTAAGTTCTGAACCTGCAGCGATAAGCCTAGGGCTTTAATCAGGTTGGGCAAATCTTTTTGATATAATTGATCCTGCAGTGTTTTGGTGGCTGTAGAAATCAGTGTTTTTTTACCGCTTAACAGACAGGGAACAAGATAGGCAAAGGTTTTTCCTGTTCCAGTACCCGCCTCAGCAATCAGTATCGAGCTTTTTTCGATACTCTCTGCAATAGCAACGGCCAGATCTATTTGCGCAGTTCTTGCCACAAAGCCGGGAATGGCAGTTGTTAATCTGCCATTTTCACTAAAAAGCCGTCGACAATGAGCAATGGGATCGCTGTTTATTGAAATAGTACTCACCAGTCTTTTTGTAAATACTGAAGCTTATCTTTCACATCTTCCCAATCCTTTGCATCTGGAGGACCGTCTTTTTTCACAGTAATATTAGGCCACTTTTTGGATAGGTCGGCATTCAATTCCTTGAACTCTTTTTCTTCATCCGCCAGGTCATCTTCAGACTTTATGGCCTCCACAGGACATTCCGGCTCGCAAAGCGCGCAATCGATGCATTCATCAGGATTAATCACAAGAAAATTGGGGCCCTCATAAAAACAATCCACAGGACAAACTTCAACACAATCTGTGTACTTGCACTTGATACAGCTTTCAGTAATTACGAAGGTCATTTCTCGTCTCTCAATAAAAATGATGCTTATTAAAACATAGAACTTACGAATTAATCCAGATAAAGAAGCGGGCCCTCAGGCACAATCTGGGTCGGATTAATCATGCGGTGACTGAAATAATAATGTTGCTTGATATGTTCAAAATTCACCGTTTCGGCAATTCCAGGATAATGATACAGGCGCTTAAGATAGGCAAATAAATGAGGATAATCCATAATCCGCTGACGGTTGGTTTTAAAGTGCCCAAAATAAACGGCATCAAAACGAATCAGCGTCGTAAATAACCGCCAATCCGCTTCTGTTAATTGTTCACCAACCAGATAATTGCGGCCTGATAAATGCGACTCCAAAAAATCAAGCGTATCAAATAACTCGAGAAATGCCTGCTTATAAGCATCTTGTGACGTGGCAAAGCCGCAGCGATATACGCCATTATTGACTGTGTGGTAAATGCGTTCGTTGATTTGATCAATATCAGCACGAAGGGCCTGAGGATAAAAATCCTGCGTATCCCCTGTCAGCGCATTAAAGCTGCTGTTAAATTGACGGATGATTTCTGCCGATTCATTTGAAACGATCGTTTCTTTTTGGGTATCCCAAAGTACCGGCACTGTAACCCGGCCAGTATAATCTGGAACAGCCTTGGTATAGAGTTGATGAAGAAATTTGCGATTATATAAGCGGTCGCCCGTAGCACCCAGGCCGCTCTTTAATTCCCAGCCATTTTCCAGCATATGGGGATGAACTACCGACACCTCAATCAGGGAGTCAAGTTTTTTTAACTTCCGGAAAATCAGTGTTCGATGAGCCCAGGGGCATGCTAAAGAGACGTATAAATGATATCTCTTGGCCTCGGCGGGAAATTCAGCCTTTGGATCAGGACTAATCACCTGATGAAATTTAACATTCTCGCGCTTGAACTCACCTTTATTTTTACTGGTGTCATACCATTGATCCTGCCACTGACCGTTTACTAATAATCCCATAGTAATCTCCTTGATAATTATTAGCCCAGCAAGAAGCTGAACCCCTTGGAAATTTCCGCCAGACTGAATTTATTGAGGAACAATGAAAAGCTCATCCAGGCACTTAAAGCGGCCAAATCCCGAAAAGGCGGCGGCAGATAGACCGGAGGGGCTAAAAGTTCATGATTCCGTAAATCTCTCAACAGAGGGATATCGTCCAAAACCAGTTTGCCGCAAAATAACAGCGGAATTGCGTCAACCCGCTGCTGGCTGATAGCAAAACGGATAAAATTATAAATAAGAACAAAGCCTTTGGAATAGGATAAATCCTTGGTAAATGGTCCGCCAGTGGGTGTACTACCGCGAAACACCCGCACAGCATGATTATAACTATCCTCTTCTGTCAGGCCGCACTCGAGAAAATAACGATAAATATCAAGAAAATCAGCACCCTGGCGCACTTTGTCCAGCGCGATTACCCGATTGGTAATCTTGCGTACCCGTCCAGGGTAAGAAGAGAATGTCACAATCTCGGTAATGACTGCCAGTCCTTCCTGAATAACCGAACTGGAAGGAGATCCCTTGGACAGGAAAAAACAATAAGGCTGCATGGAACCATTCAGGGTAGTACCGACATGCACCCAGCCTTCATGCACCTCGAGATATTTCAAATCCCGATCGCTGAACATGGCATGCTGGCTTAATTTGATATTGTCGGCGCCCGCTGAGGCATCAGCGACCATGTCATCACTGACAACCACTGTCACTTTACCGGGATGCTGGTCAAAATAAGAGCCTAAACGGGTCTCCAGAATTTGCTGAGCCTGGAATGGTGTATGACGCTTTAAGTCCGCATCAGACTGTAATTGAACATCGAGAGCGGTTAACACATCAAACAGCAGAGTACCCAGTTCGGACAGACGCGGGCCGCCTGAATAAAACACATCATTGGGGCTGCCATATAATTCCATCGCAATTTCGCTGAAGGCCGGGGTGCCTCGCACCGCCAGCATCTCCACCGCGCGGCTGTATTCTTCGCATTGGCGTTTGATTAATCGAGTTACAGGAGAATATTGACCCAGGCTATTATTGGAGTCGCGCAGGATTAACCGGAACTCTTCTTTTTTTTCCTGCACATCAAAGGGGAGCGGCTTGTTATCATAGTAGGTTTTATCAACCAGAGGCAATTTTCGGGCTTTATTTTCAAAAAACTCCTTTTTGATCGTATCATCCCATTTGATACTGTCCAGGATACGAATTTTACGCTGTGCTTCCACCATACGCTTGGACAGCTCTTGAATCACTGTTAATTCGCTAGATTCACTGGACATTTAGTCAACCCTCTCTGTTAGCCTGCTTGTGCACCCGCTTCTATTGGCGGAACAATACTGACTACTGCATTTTGTTTTTGATCAGGCAAATCATAAAAATGACTGATATTATCACTGGTCAGGGGCGATGGTACGTTAAGTGATGGTCCATTTTGACTCCTTAAATACAAACTTTCACCATTACTGGCATAGCGTGAGCAAGAAGAAAGCAGCACCATTATTACCATAACTATAAAGCATTTTTTCACAACTATCCCCATTAACTTAAAGAAAAAACAACAATTTTTGAACTTTCTGACCCACATACAATCAATAATCGCAAATATCAGGACAGGCGGTTTCATTTTTTGAGTCAGCGATTAGTGTAGCCTGTTTGATACTTAAAAGTAACACACCCTAACCTCATTTTAAATTAACTGAAGCTCCTGAAGCGCTTTCTCCAGTTCCTCATGATAACTTTCTGACAGAGGGGTCAATGGCAGGCGCAATTCATTTTTGAGTAAATTCATTTTGCTTAAGGCCCATTTGGCAGGAATCGGGTTTGCTTCACAGAATAATAATTTATGTAAGGGCATCAGCTGGTCATTATAGCGAAGGCAAGCTGCCTGATCTTCATCAAAAGCAGCATCACACATTTTAGCCATTAACCGCGGAGCAACATTGGCCGTTACTGAAATAACCCCTTTTGCGCCCGCCAGCATCCAGCGCGCGCCAGTTTCGTCATCTCCGCTGTAGACATCCATGCGAGATTCACACAAACGAAGAATCTGCTGCAGACGGGTCATTTGCCCAGTGGCTTCTTTAATACCGATGATATTCGATATTTTATCCAGTCTGGCCACTGTTTCTGGCAAAAGATCGCAGGCCGTACGCCCGGGAACATTATAAAGAATGATAGGAATGGCAACATTCTCAGCCACATGGCGATAGTGCTGGTACAGACCCTCTTGAGTCGGTTTGATATACGCCGGTGTCATAATGAGGGCAGCATGAGCACCGCACTCCATTGCCATGCGTGTCAGTTCGATGCATTCTCGAGTGGCATTGGCAGCGGTTCCCGCAATCACCGGAATGCGCTCACGTGCCTGCTCAATTACCGTTTTAATCACCAGATGTTTTTCTTCTTTGTTTAAGGTACCCGATTCTCCAGTGGTGCCTGCTGCGACTATGGCATGGGTTCCTGCGGCAATATGAAATTCAACCAGTTCGCGCAGGGCTTTTATATCGACCTTGTCGTCAAGCAAGGGAGTGGTCAAAGCAACTATACTACCTCGAAACATAATATCCTCATTTTTTTAGGAATAATCTTGCCAATACTACTGGGGGAATTAGTTTTTCTCAAGATTTCTTCAATCATCCCAGAGGTAATTTTTAATCAACATGGTTAAATTTGAGCTATTATGATAAAGAAGGAATCTAAAAAGATGAGGAAAACATCATGAAAAAAACCTTACCCATTCTAGTGTTTGCGGGAGCTTCTTCCCTTATGACAGCCTGTACTAACACTGAAGTAGGAACCGCAACCGGAGCCGCTGCGGGAGCCGGTCTTGGTTATGCAGTCTCAGGTGGAAGCGGCTGGGGATCTGCCATTGGAGCAGGTGCGGGCGCTCTGGTAGGACATCACATAGGCCGTGAACAGGATCGACGTTATTATTATAATCGTTATTATTACTACTAATACGATCGTAGAATAAGAGTTGGTTCAAAGGTTTGTCACGCAACGCCTTAACAGTTTTCGATATGAACTGTGAAAGCAGACGATTGTTTGAAATTTAAACCTGCTTTCACAGATATTCAACTCTTGTTTGTGGCGGAATTCCTGCATACAAAACTAATTGAGCCCGTTCTTTCAAGATACGCTTTTTCAATGCTGGCAAAATCCTCAGTGTTTAACTGGCGGCGCATTTCGGCTATCAAATCATTTTGGGTAATATGAAGCCTGTTCATCGTATCCGTTTGAAACTCGCCCTGATTAAAGAGCAGATAACAGCGCCCTTTCAGAACGTGTTCACATACTTCAAAATTTAAGGTAAGCATGGCGATAATCCGGTGCAGCAGCATCAGACTGAATGTTGCTACCAGAGTGGACATCAAAGTAGCTGACCCATTGATACCTCTGCTGATTAATCCCCCCAAGATGATCAATAGAAGATAGTCAAACGAGGTTTGTAGATTAAAACGTCGATTTCCGTAGCGCAAAATTATCGTACTGATCAAAAAAAGGATTGCCGCCCGAATTATCATGTACAAATAAGCCTGATCCTCATTAATGTGTTCTATAACCATCATCCAATCCATTTGTGCTCCTGATTAATCATTCAATTACATTATTGGTTTTAACATAAGCCATTGCATCACTACAATCCGGCTAACAAATTAAGTTATTGAATGGATGCGCTAATTCAAATTACTGCTATACTTCTTCACAGACCATTTTACAAGGATTGTGTTATGAAACTTCAGAATAAAGTTGCTATTGTTACCGGGGCCGCCAGCGGAATTGGAAAAGAAATCGCACTGCTTTATGCAAGTGAAGGCGCAAAAGTAGTCATCGCCGATTTAAATCTGGATCAGGCAGAGCAGGTCGTTAGCGAAATAAAGTCCAAAGGCGGCGAAGCAATGGCAGTCGCTATGGATGTAACGAATGAGCAGCAAGTCGATGAAGGAATTGAATCGGTTGTCAAAAAATTTGGCAAGATTCACGTTCTGGTAAGCAATGCCGGTATTCAGATTATTGAATCAGTCGATAAATTATCATTGGCCAATTGGAAAAAAATGCTGGCTATCCACTTGGACGGTGCATTTTTAACCACCCGTGCCTGCCTGAGACACATGTATGCTTCAGGTGAGGGCGGCAGTGTTATTTATATGGGCTCGGTCCATTCCAAAGAAGCCTCCAAATTAAAAGCACCTTATGTGACTGCCAAGCATGGCCTCTTGGGTTTATGCAAGGTCGTGGCCAAAGAAGGCGCTGCCTATCGTGTTCGTTCTAATGTCATCTGCCCAGGCTTCGTGAGAACCCCGCTGGTGGATAAACAAATTCCGGAACAGGCCAAAGAATTGGGAATCAGCGAACAGGAAGTGATTAAAAATGTCATGCTGAAAGAAACCGTCGATGGGGAGTTTACAACTGTTGATGACGTTGCCAATACAGCTCTTTTCCTTGCGGCATTTGAAACAAACGCACTGACCGGTCAATCCATTGTAGTCAGTCATGGCTGGTTTATGGAGTAAGCCCTTACAGTAAAAGGAGTTTAACATGAAGGAATCTGAAGTAAGAGACAAGGCCTTTGCCATGCCTTTAGCGAGTCCCGCCTATCCGCGGGGGCCTTATCGATTTAATAATCGTGAATATTTGATCATTACCTATGAAACAGACATTGATCTGTTAAGGGAAGTAGTTCCGGCCCCCCTTGAAGTAACCGAGCCGCTCGTTAAATTTGAATTCATTCGCATGCCTGACTCTACAGGCTTTGGAGATTATACAGAATCGGGACAAGTCATTCCGGTTAGCTTCAAAGGCAGGAAGGGAGGATACACCCATGCCATGTATCTTGATGATTTGCCGCCAATCGCCGCCGGACGCGAAATCTGGGGCTTTCCCAAGAAACTGGCTAATCCCAAATTGTACGTAGTTCAGGAAACCTTAATGGGGATTCTTGACTATGAAACCACACGTATCGCAACGGCCACTATGGGTTATAAATACGAAAGCCTTGACCATAAGAAAATTCATAGTTCAATGGTCAGTCCTAACTATTTGCTGAAACTCGTTCCTCATGTGGATGGTACTACACGAATCTGTGAACTGGTTGAATATGAACTGCAGGACGTAGTCATCAAAGGGGCCTGGTCAGGACCTGCTCAGCTGGAACTATTCCATCATGCCCTGGCACCGATCGCCTTATTACCGGTAAAGAAAGTCGTAAATGCAGTACATATTCTGAGTGACTTGGTCTTACCTTACGGGAAAGTGGTATACGATTACCTGAAATAAGGAACTATATGCTGATTTTAGTTGGATATCTGATTATTCTGGCAAGTGTTTTTGGCGGGTTCGCGATGGCTGGTGGTCATTTAAAGGCAATTTTTCAGCCGATTGAATTACTGATTATTGCCGGTGCTGCGATTGGATCGTTAATTGTGGGAAGCAGCCCGGCTGTTTTGAAATCGATTGGGAAAGCACTGCCTGCTGCTTTTAAAGGCCAGAAAGCGCCTAAAGCAGTGTATATGGATTTATTGGGGTTGATGTATGCGTTGCTCAATAAAGCCCGGCAGGAAGGCCTGATGTCACTCGAAGCGGATATTGACGATCCACAGAACAGTACAATTTTTAGTAATTATCCGAAAATTGCGGCGAAACACCACATTGTCAGTTTTATCTGTGATTATTTTCGTTTGATAATCACTTCCAACCTGCAGCCTTTCCAACTTGAATCACTGATGGATGCTGAGATAGAGTCGCATCACCAGGAAGAGATGATCCCGGTGAATGCGATTACCAAGCTCGCCGATGGCATGCCCGCCTTTGGTATTGTTGCCGCCGTGCTTGGCGTAGTGCACACGATGGAATCGATTAACCTTCCCCCCGCGCAGCTAGGGGTTCTGGTCGCGCAGGCGCTGGTAGGTACTTTTCTCGGTATATTGCTGGGTTATGGTTTTATCGGGCCTGTAGCTCAAGCAATGGAGCAGCGTGCCAATCAAACACAAATTATGCTGAATTGCATTAAAGTAATCATTCTGGCAAGCCTGCATAATAACCCCCCTATTATTTCACTGGAGTTTGGGCGAAAGGTTCTATTCAATAATGACAGACCGTCATTTAATGAGTTGAGCGAGGAAATCAAAACTCCTAAAACAGCTTAAATTCGGAAAAATTACCTAAATGGCTAACAAAGAAGAAACCCCACCCATTATTATAAAGAAACGTCATGGGCATAGTCATGGGCATCATGGGGGATCCTGGAAAATTGCCTACGCCGATTTCGTTACCGCGATGATGGCCTTCTTTCTGCTCATGTGGTTATTGGCATCACTGAACAAAGCCCAGAAAGATGGCTTAGCCGAATATTTTAAGCAGCCTTTAAAGATATCGCTTATAAGCGGCGATAGCATGGGTTCCCGAGAGATAACCGTAAAAGGCGGTGGTGACAATTTAGAGAAGAAAGATGGCCAGATTTCTGGTAACAATCAACCGGCCAAGTCAGGCCAGCAATCCACCGCCGGCAATCTCAAACAGGAAGAAATGAAGCAGTTGAAGGAGCTGCAATCCAACATCATGCTGAGCATCGAAAATGATCCTGCTTTAACTGAATTAAAAGATCGCATGCTAATGGACGTGACTTCGGAAGGCCTGCGGATACAATTGATTGATAATGACGATAAGCCTATGTTTGGGTTAGGCAGCGATGAGATTGATCCAGCGATGGCACAGATCCTTGCGAAAATCGCCGTTTTGCTAAACTCTGTTCCCAATAAAGTAACCATCCAGGGACACACTGACGCCCATCCCTATCATAACCCGGAAGATCTGGAGCAAACCAACTGGGAGCTTTCAACGCAACGCGCCAATACAGCAAGACGTGCCCTGCTGAAAGCGGGGTTAAAGGAAGATAAAGTAATGCGGGTTACAGGCTATGCATCCACCGTTCTGCTGGATAAAAAAGAGCCGCTAAATCCCAAAAATCGACGTATCAGTATTATTGTGATGAAGAAAAATGCTTCCGCTAAAATATTAGAGGAAGATTAGTTTTGTGAACGATTTTATTTTTAGACTCTATTTCATAACGAGGACTGTTCCAAATCATGGATAGATTTCCGCCTGCGCGGAAATGACAAAGTTTGTATGAACCTGATGGCGAATTACCTGTCAGTTCCGCTCAGACTGAATAAACCGCTTCGTCAGGGAGGTTAATACCTGTTTGCTGTTCATCCTTATCCGGTTGAAAAAAGCTCGCTCGATTGTTCTTATCCTGATCGATATTATTTACAACCAGTCTGGCGTTAGCTAAAGCTATTTCTCGATCAATCTGAGAATATAATTCTGCGCTATTAATATATTCATTACCAAACCCTTTTTTGCTTATATTAAGATGAATACCGCTACCGATTTGACTGATGTAATCTTGCAGCTTATCTTTTTGCAAAGCTGAAACAGGAACAAGATCGGCAGGCCTTTTCTTTTTATATTCGTTTAGCAGCGCTACTACTAAACATCCGATAAGTGGTGTTATAAAACTACATGTCATCAATGTGCCGAAAGCGTTGTTTAAATTATGTCTGTTTGTTTCATCATCAACATATTGATAGGTCGTTGAGTTTAAAATATCACACATTGTATCCATTATATTTAAACATGCCTGAATATACAGATCTGGGCATACCAAATTTTCCAGAGGCGAATAACCTGCTTGAGTGCAGTTAGCCAGGGGCTTGGAACCAAAATTAAGAAAGTTGGGATAGTAACCCACACACCCCAAAGAAGCAGGCGTGCATCCATCATCATCTAGTGCCATAAAATCGAATCTTTTCCTATATAAAAGTTTATTATCTTCCCAGTAAGGATTAAAAAACTTATGATTTAGTCGACCGATTGCCCCTCCCCATACAGCAGTTAAAGCAAGGCTGCCCAACAAAGTTGAAGCTTGCCACCTGAAATAGGATTTTTCATAGGCACGCTCCATTTCCAAAATCTCTGCTTTAAGTTGTTGTAATTTTTCAACATGTGTCAGCAAATCCTGTTTTTCAGAGATTGGGATAACAGAGGGTAATTGAGGTTTTATATCTGGATTTTCCACATCTATTTTAGAATAGCTATTTTCTTCAGTGGGTTTAAAAAAACCTAAAAATCTGCGAAACATGAATTATCCTTATAACCGCTTGCTTACTTATTTTTTAGGCATTCTAGCTATAAGGATTACACTAAACAATATAAAAGCTCTAAAGTCAGCGTTCTTGCATGTTTCTTAGTCTCTTGCCTGCAACAGTTCCTGCAAAGGTTTCGGGAGCATGGACTGGAGTTTTATTCGTAATTTATCTTCGTTTTTATGCCATAAGGTCCCCAGGTAAATAATCAGAAGTCCAATGCAGGCCAAAGCCGCAGGAAATCCCAGGCTGTCTTTAAACACATTCGATGCCAGATGCCCCAGATAAAAAGCCACACCGATGCCTCCGAAAATCACAAATACCTTACGGTTCAAAACGACACCAATAATGATCATCACTAAATTAATACAGAGATAGAAAAATTTCGACAGCTCGCTGTCGGAACTTTGGCAGGTGAGACCTCCCCAAAAAGCAATAACACCAAAAATATAAAGCCAGAATGCATAATCCGCTGAATGACGCGAACGAACATCTACCCAGAAAGCAATCAAAACTATAACCAGTCCAAAATACATGGAAATAATGGCTCTGAATTCAAAATCCATAGAATGCGGATCAACAATCAATGCCGCCACATCCATCGAGAGATACCACAGGGTTACGGCGATGGGCATAATCATGAAAGGATAACGGTAGAGCCAGGCCATGATAATTCCCACAATTAATGTGCCTGCTTCCATATAAATCCAATGCCATTGAACCCAGTAATGAAATTCATTATATACACTGTCATCAGGCCACCATCCCATGCCTTTTTGTAGCCCATAAATAGCCAGCGGGGTTAGAGCGACAACAAAGGTTGCACAAATACCCGCTGGTATCGGAAAGTTCTTTTGGGCGAGTATATGGGCCAACCCCAGACCGACTGCTGCATAGAGCAGTGAAACATAAAATATACCCATGCCGCCGTAGTGTTCCCAGCTGACATTCATAAAAATGGTCATGGCCCCAATAGCGATTAAGCCGCCCAGGTAATAAAGAACATTGGTGAAATCAAAATGGGGTTCGTGTGCGGACTCTGCCTTGATAAATTCCAGTAAACGACTCGCCTGGTTTTCATCGATGATTTTTGCCTCGACTGCTTTTTGTAAAAGCCTGCCTGAAATTTTCATAGCCCCTCAAAGTGAACTGAGCTTGTCTAAATAAATTATAGGTGGCTTATAAGCGTTTGAAATGAAATCCAAAAAAAATTTAATTAAAATTATTTAACTGTGAATAAAATGCTGAAAAATAGCCAAAGCAGCAGACAAATCAGCCAGGTATAACGAAAGGGAAGTATTGTTTTACGCTTGCGTAATGTGATAAAAATAAATGGAGGCACGAGAGTTAAAATGAGAAGAAATAAAATCTGTACAGTTTCAGCGGCGAACTGTTCAAACGGAAAAAAGGATGCGATATAACTCATAGCGCTATGAAATGCATATTTATTGATCAGTAATATCCAGACGATCCAATCTTCATAAAGGGCTACGATGCATGAAGCAATTAACAAGGGCAGGATGAGTTTAACACCAGGAATTGCGAAAATTTTCTTAACGACGCCGCCAAACTCCTCCGCAAAAAAAACAATTATTGCCGAGCAAAACACAACCAGTGCCAAGGTTAATAACACAGTGCATTTCTCCAAAACGATGGAAAATTGATATTAATCAACTATAACTCTGTTGCGGCTTGCTTATCAAGGGGCAGTGTCATCGCACGATCACCTAACCCGCTACGTACCGCGACTTAACCTCACTGGCTGATTCAATCAAAGCTGTTACAAGCATTCCTGTATCCCTCGGACAAGCCGAGGGACGTAGGGGCTCTGCCCTTAAGTTACGGAATTATTGTAGGTTGGGCCACTCCAGAACTCAATGTTGGGCCAAGGGCCCAACCTACATGCTGCGGACAGCCGAGGATCCAGAAGACTCATAAAAACACTAACCCTCCAACTCCTCCCATCGAGAATATAATTTCGTGAGCTCAGCTTCATCTGCTTGAAGCTGCTGACCAAATAAGGCAATCGCCTGGGCATCCTGTTGGTAAAAATCAGCTTCCGTCATTTTTAACTGCGCTTCAGCAATTTTAGCCTCCAGCGTTTCAATCTGCTGCGGCAATTGCGAAAGTTCACGTTGCTCATTAAAACTTAGTTTACTGGAAGTGTTGGTCCGTTTTGGTGAAGTCTTCGCTGTTGAAGCAGCGGAGGCAGACTGTCGCTGAGCTTTCTTTTGCATCTGGTAATCATCGTATCCACCTACATACTCGTTAAACTGCCCTTCGCCTTCCCATACCAGCACACTGGTCACTACCTGATTAATAAACGCGCGGTCATGGCTAATCAAAATTAAGGTGCCGGGGTAATCTACCAGCATGGTTTCCAAAAGCTCCATGGTCTCTATATCGAGATCATTGGTTGGTTCGTCCATGACCAGAAAATTGACCGGTTTAGCCAGTAATTTCGCCAATAACAGACGATTTCTCTCGCCTCCGGACAAACTGGAAACAGGCTGATTGAAACGCTCCGAGGGGAACAAAAAATCCTTCAGATAACTGGCAACATGTTTTTGCTTGCCATTGATGCTGACATGATCCGCCCCATCCGCAACGTTTGCCATCACGGTCTGTTGCTCGTCCAATTGCCTTCTGAGCTGATCAAAATAGGCGACCGCCAGCGATGTGCCTTGTTTCACTCGACCTGAATCGGGGGTCAATTCACCAAGAAGCAGGCGAACAAGTGTGGTTTTACCACAACCATTAGGTCCAATAATACCCAATTTATCACCCCGGGAAAGCAGCAGCGAGAAGTCGCGTAGAATTGTCTTACCGCCTATCTGATAATTAAGCTTCTCTGCTTCAATGACCACATTCCCCGAGTGAGCAATCTCAAGATTAATGCCTTTGACTTTACCCTGCTGGTTTCGGCGTGCTTTATACTGTTCCCGCATCGCTTTTAAAGCACGAACCCGGCCTTCATTGCGAGTACGTCTGGCCTTGATACCAGTACGAATCCAGGCCTCTTCTTCCGCTAAACGCTTATCAAATAACTCATTATGACGCTGCTCGGTCACCCGCATTGCCTCACGCCGATCCAGATAGGTTTCATAATCACATTCATGGGTGTAGAGTTTGCCGCGATCGATTTCTACTATGCGATTGGAGACAGCGCTAAGAAACTCCCGATCGTGAGTTACCAGTAAAACGGCTCCCTGATAGCTTTTCAGATAAGATTCCAGCCATTCAATGGCTTCCACGTCAAGATGGTTGGTCGGTTCGTCTAGCAGTAAGAGATCAGGATTGGCAATCAGTGCCGCTGCAAGCAATGCCCGTCTTTTCATCCCTCCAGACAATTTGTCCATTCTTGCAGAAGGATCAATACCCAGACGTGAAGCCATTGTATCAACTCGAGGCAAAAGATCCCAGGCATGCAAATTGTCCATTTGCTGCTGGCAACGAGCCAAAGCCGATAAGTCCTCGCCTTGAGACAAATGGTAGAATTCGGCTAACACCTCACCCGTTTCTCCCAGACTTTTTACCAGAAAATGATACACTGTTTCATTATCATGCACAGGAACTTCCTGCGTTAATCCGGCAACTCTAAGACCGCTAAGACGGTTTATCTGTCCACTATCGGGCAGCATCTCACCCTGCAATAAGCGCAGCAAAGAGGATTTGCCTGCCCCATTTCGCCCCACCAGGGCGACACGATCCTGGGGCTGGATTTGCCAATCGGCTTCATCAAGCAGCTTGTTGCCACCCACATTCAAGATGACCTTGTTTAATGTCACAATGCTCATGTATTTCTCGTTTTATAAATCTAAGCCGTGGGGAAATGCCTTACTGCTCATCCGATTTCTTAATCACTAATGTCTTGTTTGTCTGTGTCAGGCTAAAATGCGATAACACATTCATACCCATCAATAACATATCATCCTCGGCACCTAAAATAATCACGGCTTTAACATCATATAAAGTAAAATGACCGAAAGAGAGTTTATTTACCCGTGTCAGTGAGCCATCAACGGCTCCTTTTGCAGTTTGCATACGGATTGGATAGCGCCCGCTTAAATTTAAATCCCGCGCAACTTTTTCTGGTATCGCTAACAGTGTCGCCCCTGTATCAATGATAAAATGGACAGGTTGACCATCTATTGCGCCATCGATGCGATAATGCCCCTGTGCATCCGCCTTGATGATCACCTTGCCTGGATGGCTTTCAACACGCCCTTTATCAGATTGGCCATGGTAATAAAAAAATATAAACAGCAAACCAAAAAGGAGAATCCAGGTAATAATAAACATCCGACGCCCGGTTTGGGCGTACTGATTATTATCCACTGAATTATCCTGTAACAGACTTATTAAGCACCATAATGCCATCCATTTCGACCTGGGAGTTACGCGGCAATGCTGACACGCCAATAGCAGCGCGAGCAGGATAAGGCTCGACAAAAAAGCGGCTCATTGCTTCATTTACCAAAGGAAAATGATTTAGGTCGGTCAGATAGACATTCAATTTGACAATATTGGCCAAGCTTCCGCCTGAGGCCTGACAAACGGCGGTTAAGTTATTTAACACCTGATCGATTTGCAGTCGAATTTCGTCACTACATAAAACACCGGTCGCGGGATCCAATGGGATTTGACCGGAAAGATAAACTGTGTCGCCGCAGCGGATAGCCTGACTGTAAGTTCCAATAGCAGCCGGAGCCTGTTCACTATGAATTGATTGCATTCTCATTCCCCTTGTTTTTTTCGATAAAGGCGCATGACGACATTGTTGGAACGAAGCCTTCTCATCACACGCGCCAAATGCGTTCTGTCACGCACACTGATAGAAAAAGTAACGGCATTGTGGCGTCCATCGCGAGGATCCACATTAATATTTCCAATATTGGATTCCGCTTCGGCAATCGCGGTTGCCAAGGCAGCGAGAACACCTCGCTGGTTGGCCACTTCAACGGTAATATCCACCCAGAACTCACCCTCAACCTGCTCATCCCAACGTAAGGCAATGAACTGCTCAGGACTGCGGACATGATGAATCAGTGGGCAATCACTGGCATGTACGATGATTCCCCGCCCCTGCTGAAAGCGCCCGACGATGCTATCACCTGGAATGGGCTGACAGCATTCGGCAAAATGAACCACCATTCCCTCGGTTCCCTTAATGGCCAGAGGGCGGCTTTTACCATTTTTATCGAGTTCGGCAGGCTCCGGGCGAACCACCAGACGTTTTGCAATGACCATCGGCATTTGATTGCCAATACCAATAGCATAAAGTAATTCTTCAGCGGATTTATAATTTAAATCATGGAGTATTGCCTGCAGGGATTCGGGAGGTACTTTGGCATAATCGGAAGACAATTCCGCAAGTGCCTGCTCCAATAAGCGTTTCCCCATCACAATCGACTCATTATGCTGCTGGCTTTTAAGGAAGTGACGAATATTGCTTCTCGCTTTCCCGGTAACCACAAAATTAAGCCATGCTGGATTGGGATGAGCCCCTGGAGCTGTGATAATTTCTACCGTCTGCCCATTCGTCAAGGGAATGCTTAAAGGCACCAGACGGCGGTTGACCTTGGCAGCCACACAGCTATTACCGACACCAGAATGTACTGTATAAGCGAAATCAACCGGAGTGGCTCCTTTGGGAAGCTCCATGATATGGCCTTTGGGGGTAAATACATAAACTTCATCCGGGAACAAATCAATTTTAACGTTTTCAATAAACTCAAGAGAGCTCCCGGTGCTTCGCTGCATTTCCAATAACCGCTGTACCCATTCACGGGCACGAAGCTGTGCCTCGTTCACTTCCAGACCAGCGGATTTATAAATCCAGTGCGCCGCCACCCCGTTTTCTGCTACTTTATCCATATCCCGCGTACGGATTTGTACCTCCAGAGGAACACCAAATGGGCCGAACAAAGTGGTATGCAGGGACTGATAGCCGTTCGCTTTGGGAATACCAATATAATCCTTGAATCGTTGCGGGACAGGTTTGTAAGTGCGGTGCAAAGCCCCCATCACACGATAGCAGGCATCGATATCTTCGGTGATTACACGGAAAGCGAACACATCAGTGATTTCAGTAAAAGAGGCCTTTTTCTGGCGCATCTTTCGATAAATACTGTATAAATGTTTTTGGCGGCCGAATACATGCTCGTAAGGAATATTTAACTGTCTGAGGGCTTCTTCCAAATCATGTTCTATTTTTTGTGTGAGCTCACGGCGATTGCCCCTTGACTTCTCAACGGCTGATTTAATTGCGCGAAATCGCATGGGATAGAGCGCCTGAAAACCTAAATCTTCCAGGCCCACATAAATAGCATGCATCCCCAGCCGATTAGCAATAGGCGCATAAATTTCAAGGGTTTCAATTGCAATGCGTCGACGCTTGGACGAAGGCATCGCCCCAAGAGTCTTCATATTGTGATAGCGATCAGCCAACTTGACAATGATGACGCGAATATCCTTCACCATTGCCAGAACCATCTTTCTAAAATTTTCAGCCTGGGCTTCCGCGCGGGACTCAAACTTGATTTTAGTCAGTTTGGTGACACCATCTACAAGGGCAGTGACTTCCTCACCAAACAACTGGCTTAGCTCTTCCTTACTGATGGAGGTATCCTCGACCACATCATGCAACAGGGTTGCCATGATAGTTTGATAGTCGAGACGCATCCGGGCGAGTATCAGCGCAGCGGCTACTGGATGGGTAATATAAGGTTCACCCGATCGGCGCATCTGCCCATGATGGGCTTTTTCCGCAACCAGATAGGCCTGATGGCACTTTTCAACCTGCTGTTGCTCAAGATAATGTTGAAGCTCTTCGTGTAACTCCTTAAAGTAGCTCACAGAGCACTCCCTTCGCTTAAAGCTGAAAAATTGTATTGCAACTGATACTGCGATTTGAATTAATCTTTATCCAGAATATCTGGTTTTACTAATCCAGCCGCAATTTCTCTTAAAGCCACAACCGTCGGTTTATCGTTTTCCCACTCCACTAAAGGTTGCTCGCCGCGAACAGCAATTTCACGCGCTCTTTTGGTTGCAACCATCACTAATTCAAAGCGATTCGCAACATGCTCCAAACAATCTTCAACTGTGACACGTGCCATTAGAACCCCCACAATACAAGTATTAAGTTATAGCATCAGACGAAATAGTAAGCCTGAATCCATTTCACCAAGGCCCGCAGTGACGATCTTAAGCTTATAACCAAAATAATCTATTTTACTTCGATGCTAATAAGAAGGAAAGTAATTTTGCAATCTTTACTGATTGCCGCTGTATGTTTAAGCGATTGGCAAGCACAATAGACCTCAGTTCATCGGCCGCGACCTCGAAACTGTCATTGACAATCAGATAATCAAATTCAGAATAATGGCTCAATTCTTCCTGTGCCTGTAACATTCGACTCCCAATCACCGCTTCATTATCCTGCTTACGGTTTTGAAGCCTTTGTTTGAGAGTTTCCAGCGAGGGCGGGATGATGAATATGCTGACAGACCCAGGAAACAGTCTTCTGATTTGCTGCGCCCCCTGCCAGTCGATATCCAGTACCACATCGATGCCCGAAGCCAGTCGGTCTTTAATCTGAATCACTGAAGTACCATAATAATGGTTGAAAACTCTTGCGTATTCAATGAAAGCAGAGTCATCAATCATGCGCAGAAATTCGCTTTCCGAAACAAAAAAATAATCGACGCCATTTTTCTCGGCCGGACGCATGGAACGGGTAGTATGCGAAACAGATACCTCAATATCGGGCATGCTGTTAACAAGCTCTTTCACGAGACTGGTTTTTCCCCCGCCTGAGGGGGCCGCTACAATAAATAAATTTCCTGTGCCATCATTCGCCATTTATCTTTACTCTATATTTTGAATTTGTTCTCGCATTTGCTCGATTAATACTTTCATTTCTACCGCAGACTGCGTCATTTCAATGGAATCAGATTTTGAGCTCAGTGTGTTTGCCTCGCGATTTAATTCCTGCATTAAAAAATCGAGCCGTCGTCCCGCGGGCTCTTTTGCATTGAGACTGTTATTCACTTCATGGATATGTACCGACAATCGTTCCAGTTCCTCGGTTACATCCATTTTACTTAAAAGAATCGCCAGTTCCTGTTCAATTCGACTGCTATCCACTTCCAGATTCAGACTCTGCAATCGAGTCAGCAGTTTATCGCGGGCAAGCAAGCTGTTCTTCTGAGCAAACTCGCGGGCTTTCCCAATCTCGGTTTTTAGCCGTGAAAGTTTATCCAGTACATGTTGATGCAGTGCCGCTCCTTCCGCAGATCTCATTAACTGCAGTCGTTTTAACGTATGATTGAACAGGTCTAAAATCGAAGCCGAATATTGCTCAAGAACAGGTTGCTCTATGTTTACAACTCCAGGCCATGCCAGCACCTTTGACAAACTCATATCATTGGCCAGATGGTTATCACTGGATAGTTTTTCAGCCGTACTCACTAAAGCATTCAATAATGGCTCATTAACTGCAATCGTTTTTTCAACACCGGAATTATCCTGATGTTTTAACTGACACTCGAGTTTACCGCGGCTAATCTGCCCTCTAAGCATTGTTCGCAGGTCATTTTCGAGAAAACGCCAGGCTTCTGGCAAGCGAAAGGAAACGTCCATATACCGATGATTTACCGAACGAATTTCCCAGCAAAAAATCATGCCGTCTACTTGAATCTGCTCGCGTGCAAAAGCGGTCATACTATTAGTCATAATCGAGTTTTACTACTAATTCTTTCTGAGGATGGCCGACTATAAACTAAATTTGTACAAATGCAAGTCTGCGTGCATCATTAGGAAGAAAGGGGTATACTTTGCAATTTTATCGAGGAGCAAGCCATGCGCCCCAGCAATCGTGAACCCAATCAACTTCGATCTATTCAGTTGCACCGCAACTATACGCAGCATGCTGAAGGATCTGTACTGGTAGAATTTGGCCAGACTCGAGTTATTTGTAATGCTTCAGTTATAGACGGTGTTCCACGGTTTCTCAAGGGAAAAAATCAAGGCTGGATTACTGCAGAATACGGAATGTTGCCCCGGGCCACTCACAGCCGCTCTGACCGGGAAGCCAGTAAAGGCAGACAAGGCGGCCGAACCCTTGAAATTCAGCGTCTGATTGGCCGCTCGCTTCGCGCCTGCTTCGATCTTAAAGTGCTGGGTGAAAATACCATTACCATCGACTGTGATGTGCTTCAGGCTGACGGAGGCACAAGAACAGCCGCCATTACAGGGGCTTGTCTTGCATTAAGAGACGCGCTGAACTGGATGGTTAGCCGGGAGAAAATTAGAAAAATGCCGGCGTTCACCTATGTCGCAGCAGTGTCTGTAGGCATTTACCGCGGACAATCCGTGCTGGATCTGGACTATGCAGAAGACGTGCTGGCTGAAACGGATATGAATGTCGTTATGAATGAGGCCGGTGACTTTATTGAAATACAGGGCACCGCAGAGGAAAACAGTTTCAACCGCGCTCAATTAAACGGCATGCTGGATTTGGCTGAAACCGGGATAAAAGAATTAATTAGTCTGCAGAAGTCAGCATAGTTCGGATAGCATCCAGGTTTTGCGGTTTTATTCGCAGACTCGAGGAATCTTGGCAAGGATTCCATGATCCGGCGAACAAGTCGCAGACGTAAGTATACAGGGTCGACGTAGGTCACCGCCGATGCGTTACAGAAATTTGTCATTCCCGCACAGGCGGGAATCCATTTCTTAATTGGCATTATAGCGAGCTCAGAGATGGATCCCCGCCTGCGCGGGGAGGACAGTTTATACAATGTATTGACCTAATTTGCAGGTCGAGAACGTAAGCATACAAGATTGTATAAGCCTGCAAACTTTGCTACCCTGCCCTTTTTGTTTTCGTTGATCAAAAAATGGATATTCTGGAAGTTAAAGCGTTAAAAATTGCCACTCGCATTGGAGTTCATCACTGGGAACAGCAAATTAAGCAAAATCTGTTTATTGATATCAGCATTCCCGGCGACTTTAGTCAATGTAATGACGATATTAATAAAACGATTGATTATGACGCGCTCTGCCGAAGCGTTACTGAATATGTTGAATCCAATTCATTTCAATTAATTGAAACGGTTGCAGACCGGGTAGCTGCTTTAATTAAAGAAGAATTTAAGCTGGAACAGGTGGTCGTTAGCGTAAGCAAACCACATTCTGTAGCCCACGCCAACGATATAAGAGTGACAGTCAAACGCTGAAAAATAACCTGCATGTACTTCAAGTATCCGGCCCCATTTCAAGATGGGGAAAGAGGCCGGTCATATCTCAGATTCTTTTCGATATTCTTTCTTCTTCAGGAGGATTCCTCCTTATCCCCTCCTTCGCTTCCACAACCATTTTTGCAGTTTCCAAAGGCGGCACTTTCAAGGTGATATTTCCCTTCTTGTCTATCCAGTTTAAATGAGTGATGCTGGCTCGCGTTCTATAGCCTTTTTCATACAGTGCGTGGCGAAAAATCTCTTCGAGACTGGCATTTTTATAATCAATATTGGAACGGTACAAGCTGCCAAAAAAGCTGTTTTTATCTTTAGCCAGACGTGTGCCGTATTCCTGGATGAATTGACGCCGTAATTCACTGATAGTGGAGCTGGCTTCTTTTCGCTGGCTTTCGGCCAGAAAATCAGGCGCAATGAAATTGTATTTAAACTGGTATTTCAGATAGAAATGATGGGCAAGAAGAGCATGCATATCGGCTGAAGGATGAATAGTATCCCAGAAAATGTAACCTTTTGCCGGAGAGCTGCCGTTTTCATTGTAAAAATCCTCGGAGCCGTAATATGGTGTACTCACCTTCTCCGGATCAAATCCCCACTTCAGAGGATGCTGAATTATATCTGTAAACAGTGAATTGATATCAAAGCATTCAATTGAACAATTGGGGTAGCGAATCTTTAATTCATTACAGGCTAGCCGTAACTGTTCATTAAAATAAAGCGAGCAGGATTGAGCATTATCTCTCTCATATTCACTTTTTTGCTGATACATGGGAGTAAATGACAAGTCCGGCAGGTTAAATAAAATAAAGTTGGAGTAGCCTTTTTTTATCAGTTCCTCAACATTCTCAACTCTGGCTTTTAATGCTTTTTTAGCTTCACCTATGGTTGGACGCTCATTCACTGTGATTAAATCATTGGCTCCAGACCATTCAATAACCAGGGTTGATTTTTTCTGTGTATTCGATACCTGATGAGTTTCGTCATATTTAATCATTTTCTCCCGCATTTCTTCCAGCGTAGAAACTACCATTCGATTAAAGAAACGGCTTAAACTTGAGCTTGGAACCCAGCTATAATCATGAGCGCTTAATCCTCCTTCGCTGTAATTTCTAACGAAATCAACTCCCTTATAGCGGACTACCAGATCATCATCCAAATCATAACTATCCTGAACATGTGCTCGAACCTTACTATCATGGGCAATCACGGCGTCGCTGATGTCAGTCGCATCCATTTTATATTCTTTACCCACCTCTTTGATGATGAAATCTTCAGCAATGCCGGCGCTCAGATGATCACTCCAGGCATAGCCATTGGTGAACCGTCCATCTGGTGATTTTTTGTCCAAACCAGTTATCCAGCTCATAGGAATACAACCCCATAAATATTTATTCGCAATAGTGCCACGGTCGGTCAGGCTGTCCCCCATTAATACAAAGTATGAAATCTTTTCCGGGCTCATGTTTTCTTCCTTGTTGTTATTTTAATCCTTTAATACAGAATGCGTTCCGAGGCTCGCAGCGGATGCCCAAATGATAATCAGAATGACATTTAAGATTCATATCGACATATTTTGGATTAGCCTTAGGATTGAATGAATTAAAGAGAGTGTTCATTAAACTGTGTCATTACTCACAGGCACGCCGTCATTTGAGAATAGGATTAATTGACAATCCATTTGATTATTTTTAGAACATTTTGCATTTACAGATTATAATTGACTATAGGTTTGTATCGAATTTCCCGTGCAATGGATTGCAGAAAATAACAGGACGACAATGCGACGATTACCCTTCAAAAAATCAGCTCTGGTGTCGATTGGAATAGAACTTGAGTTTCAATTAATCAATCCGAGAAGCTGGGGTCACAAATTTTGCTCAAAAGACATCATCCGGGATGTGCACGGAAGTAATTTTGAAACGCGTATTGTTCCGGAAATTACTCAGAGCATGATTGAAATTAACTCCTCAGTGCATCAGTCGGCTCAGACCATGCTTGACGAGTTTTCAGAACTGCAGCAATATCTTTTACAGGAAGCCGAGCGAGTCGGCGCTTATATTTGCGGCGGCGGCTCACACCCCTATGAGCGCTGGTCAAAGCAAAAAATTTTTCCAGCGAAACGTTACAAAAATCTGGCCAGAAAATACCGTTACCTTTCAAAAAGAGCCACTATTTTTGGTCAGCATATTCATATCGGCTGCACCAGCCCCGAGGATGCTTTGTATCTGACACATGCCTTGGGTCGATATGTTCCGCAACTCATCGCAATAGCGGCATCGTCTCCATTTTACCAGGGTGTTGACACCGGCTATTGCTCCTCCCGCTCCAGTATTTTTAGCGCCTTTCCCTTAAGCGGTGTAATCCCTTACTTAATTAACTGGAATGAGTTGTCTGAGTACTATTATAAATTTCGCCGACTGGGAATAATTGGCAGCATGAAAGATTTTTACTGGGATATTCGCCCCAAACCTGAGTTCGGCACGGTGGAAGTCAGAGTATGCGATACGCCATTAAGCCTTGGTAAAGCCATTCAAATTGCGGCTTATTTACAAAGTCTGTCACTGTATCTTCTCGAAGAACGTCCCACTCAAGTCAGTCATGATCTGTATTTTTTATACAGTTATAACCGCTTCCAGGCAAGCCGTTATGGTTTTGAGGGCGACATCATTGACTCCGATAATGGTCAGCATTATCTGCTTCAGGATGATATTCTCAATACGCTAAAAAAAATAAGGCCGCAAATTGAGTTTTTGAATAATCAATATTTTATGAATCTCCTCCAAAATGATATTCTTAACAAAATCAATGATGCTTTTTTGCTGAGGAAAGTTTTCAAGGAAAGTGGTTCTCTGAATCAGGTGGTCAAACTCCAGTGTGAAACCTGGAATCAGAAACTTGATAAATATTGCAACGAGGATCTTGATTCTCAAGAATGAACTAGCATAATGTCGATTTGGCATTTTAAATTACAGTTACCAGGGAGTGGTTATGAGTTCCAAAATTACTGCACGCGGCCAGGAAATATTAAAAGACCCCTTATTAAATAAAGGCACCGCTTTTACTGAAGCTGAAAAAGACTTGTTTGAGCTGCATGGACTTCTTCCCTGCAATACCGAGAGTATTCTCGAACAATTGAGACGCAGCCGCGATGCCTACGATGCCAAAGATACTCCTCTTGAAAAACATATCTACCTGAGAGCGTTGCAGGATCGCAACGAAGTCCTTTTTTATCGTTTTGTCCTGGATAATTTACTGGAAGTTTTGCCCATAATTTATACCCCTGTAGTAGGTGAGGCCTGTCAGCAGTTTCATCGCATTTATCGTCAACCCCGCGGTTTGTTCATCAGCTATCCGGAACGGGATAGAATGGAGAAGATTCTTTCGACTGTTGCGAAAAATAGACGGATTGATGTGATCGTTGTGACTGACGGCGAACGAATTCTGGGATTGGGTGATCAGGGCGCTGGCGGTTTGGGCATCCCAATTGGAAAATTATCGCTTTACTCCGTTTGCGGGGGCATCCATCCTGCACATACATTACCTATTGTATTGGATGTAGGTACCAATAATCAGGAAAAGTTTAATGATCCTGAGTATTTGGGCTGGCGTCATTCTCGTATTACTGGCGAAGAGTATGATCAGTTTATCGATCAATTTGTGCAATCCGTCAAAAAATGCTTTCCAAATGTACTGCTGCAGTTTGAAGATTTTGCCCAACAGCATGCCTATCCGATTCTCGAAAAGTATCGTGACCAGCTCTGTACCTTCAACGATGATATTCAGGGAACAGCCGCAGTTGCAGTAGCAGCTATCATTGCTGCAACGCGTGTTTCGGGTGTCCCATTAAAAGACCATCGTATCGCCCTGCTGGGTGCCGGTTCAGCTGGCTGCGGCATCAGCGAGCAATTGGTGCAGGCAATGATTAATCAGGGGCTGAGCGAATCCGAAGCACGATCTCGTTTTTATCTGGTTGACAGAATGGGTTTACTGCAGGAAGGCTTGGAAAATATTCTGCCCTTCCAAAAAGGCTTTGTTCAATCCAAAAACAGATTAAAAACCTGGACGGTTCAAAACAGTCAGCAGATTAATCTCCTTGAAGTAATCAATAACGCCAAACCGACTATCCTGCTCGGCGTTTCAGGACAGCCCCAGCAATTCAGCGAGCCCATGATACGCAGTATGGCGAGTTACTGCGATCGCCCTATTGTATTCCCACTCTCCAATCCCACTTCACGAGCTGAGGCGACTCCACAGCAAATACTGGAATGGAGTGCGGGTAAGGCCCTGGTTGCTACAGGAAGTCCATTTGATCCGGTGTTAATTGGTTCTCATCCCATTGAAATTTCCCAATGCAACAATTCCTATATTTTCCCAGGTGTAGGCTTGGGCGTCGTCGCTGGAAAGGCGCGTCGCGTCACCGATAAAATGATGATGGCCGCTGCAATGGCATTAAGCGATCTGTCTCCGGCAATGATTAAGGGTGAAGGCGCTCTCTTACCTGATCTTCGAGTCATTCGGGATGTAAGCCGACATATAGCCAAGGCGGTGATTCTACAGGCTATTAAGGAAAACCACGCGGATAAAATTAGTGATGCGGAAATTGAAACAGCGATAAAAGAAACCATGTGGTACCCTGAGTATGAGGTATTTACGAAGTAATTCCATCCTGAATACAAGCCTCCCGGCTTGTATTCCCTACCTTTTTTAAGAGGATTTAACTATGCGGCGCCAGTGGTATATTGGATTCGGGCTCATCCTGCTAAGCTTTATTTTTTTCCTAATCATGATGCACGATACCATCTGGTGCATTGTCTTTCTGGTACCAATCATTATCGTGGGAATCTACGATCTGATACAAACCAAACACTCCGTTCTCAGAAACTTTCCGGTCTTAGGTCATTTCCGGTTCATTATGGAATTTTTAAGGCCTGAAATTCAGCAATATTTTATTGCGGATGACCAGGAAGAGCTTCCCTATAATCGTGAAATCAGAAGCATGGTGTATGAACGGGCAAAAAATGTGCGTGATACGATTCCCTTCGGCACCAGCCGTAACATTACACAGGTCGGTTATACCTGGGTTTTACACTCACTCGCTCCCAAACATGTGTCAGAAGTTGAACCCAGAATTGTGGTCGGCGGGCCTGACTGCAGCAAGCCTTATAGTGCCTCACGTCTGAATATCTCGGCAATGAGTTATGGTTCCTTATCGCCTAATGCCATCATGGCGCTTAATAAAGGAGCAAAACTGGGGAATTTTGCTCACAACACCGGTGAAGGTGGTTTAAGCCCCTATCATTTGCAAGGCGGCGACATTATATTCCAGATTGGTACTGCCTATTTTGGCTGTCGGGATGAAAATGGCAATTTCGATGAAAAGGAGTTTATCGCAGAGTCGACTCGCGAAGAAGTCAAAATGATTGAAATCAAACTCTCGCAAGGGGCTAAGCCCTCGCATGGCGGAATTTTGCCCGCAGCTAAAGTGACTCCGGAAATAGCGAAGGTGCGTAAAATTAAAATCGGAGGCGATATTCTTTCTCCGCCAGCCCACACAGCCTTTGATTCCCCGCGTACATTATTGGAGTTTGTAAAACATTTACGACAATTATCCGGAGGCAAGCCTGTAGGTTTTAAACTCTGTATAGGCAAACGCCATGAGTTTCTGGGTATATGCAAGGCAATGCTTTTAACCGGCATTACTCCTGATTTCATTACAGTTGATGGCGCTGAAGGCGGTACAGGAGCCGCACCGGTTGAATATACCAATCGAGTGGGAGAGCCTTTGGAGGCAGCTTTGGTTTTTGTCCATAATGCTCTGGTCGGCGTTAATTTACGGGATAAAATCAGAATTATATCCAGTGGGAAAGTAGCCAGCGGCTTTGATCTGGTCGCCAATATTGCGATGGGAGCCGACATGTGTAACGCGGCACGTGCCATGATGTTCGCGGTGGGCTGCATTCAGTCAAAACAATGCAATGCCAATACCTGCCCTACCGGAGTCGCCACACAAAACTTAAGGTTACAGCGTGGACTCGTGGTCGAAGAGAAACAATACCGTGTGTTGAATTTCCATAATAATACCGTCAGGAGTTTTCTTGAGATGGTAGGTGCTATGGGATTATGTAACCCCAGCGACTTATCGCCAGAATATCTGATGAGACGGGTCAGTGCGGACTGTGTTAAACCCTTTAACGAAATCTATGATTATTTAACACCCGGACAATTGCTTGGCGAAGAGATTCCGGAATGTTTCAAAAAACACTGGCTAAAAGCAGATCCTGAGCGCTTTTAGCCAAATACGATATGGGAGAACGTCAAATGAAAAATGCTGGCGTTCTCAAACGATTATGTAACTCCCCAGCTACGTCATCCTGAGCGTAGCGAAGGATCTCAAACTGCTTGGAACTGAGCCAGATTCAGGAGATCCTTCACTGCGTTCAGGATGACGTACCTGGGGAGTTAAACGATTACTTATTAATCCAGACCTAACAACCTGGCCCTATCATCCTCATTAGTATTCACCAGACCAACATCTGCAGCCCGATACACATTTTCAAGCACATCCTTATAAAACTTTGTAGTAGAAGGCTGTCGGCCCTGCCGAGGATTATCCAGTGCTTCCTGGGCGATATCCTTAATCTGCTCATACAAGTCGTATAAATCATTTTCCGTTTTGTTTTGTTTGGCTTCATAAGTATCAATGGCTCTTGCCATTTCAGCGACTCGATGAGGTACTCTCAATGTTCTACCGTCGACATTTATATCCACCCCGCCTCGAATGAACAAGAAACCTGGTATGCTCCAGGGTTTGCTGCGAATTAACTGTTTGATGTTTTGAATCGCATTATTGTGCAATTCCTGTTTTTCGTCCAAGGCTTTTGTTCGCTCTTCAAAATAAGCTTCTACACCAGGAGCTTCTGCATCAGGAATGCGCGTGCTGAAATACTGATCTAATGCAGTTTTGTTAGTAATTACCTTTTGTAAATCCATAGAAATTGCCATTAACTCCTGAGGATTAGCGATATCATCAGTAATCAAGGGATTAAATATTTTGATGGCCAAATTACTATATAGATTTTGTTGATGCTCTACGCCTTTTTTTGCAGCGATACTTCTAATAATGTTTAGTATTTCTACTGTTTTTTGATCAAACACATGTTCTTGGGGATAGACATGTTTATTATTGCTATTTTGATAAGCCGTTTTAAACGTATTATCTACATCCAGCTTTTTGATCAGCCTAAATAATACACCAGCGAAGAAATCTCCACTGGCCGCTCGAATAAATTCATGACCTTTGGCCTCAAAACAAAGATCAGTCATACGAGTAATGAACTGGGAAAGATTGTCTGGCGTGAGCTGCTCAGCAATTTCACTGGCGAATGCTTCTCTTTCGGATTTCGGCATTGCACATAATTCATCATAGAATTTTTTGTCCAGATAAGGATCATTTAAAAATTCAATTTTATTTGACGACTTCTTAAAGCGGCTGAGCTGGGACATGATTGACCTTATTTTTACCTAGATGCCTAATATTATAACTTAAGTAACATTCTAAAAACAGACCCACCTAAAATAAACCAATTCATTTTGTAACTCCCCACGTCATCCCGAGCACAGCGAGGGATCTCCCTATTGGAAAAGATTTCGAGAGTGTTCATTAAACTATGTCATTACTCACAGGCACGCCGTCATCTCGAACGCAGTGAGAGATCTCCGAATGCTGGCACAAACCAGGATTTGGGAGATCTCTCACTGCGTTCGAGATGACGTGGGAAGTGAATTATTTTCTACTAGACTAAATAGTAAGCAATCTACTTAACTAACTTACATGCCCAGATCATCCAAAGGTTTCATCGCGATTGATATAGACGGAACAACTTTAGTAGAAAAAATTGACAAGAATCCTCTTTATGGCCTTCGCAATAAGCAGAGTCATATGAGACAGGTATTACTGGAATATGTTCGCAGAGCTCAGAAAGAAGGCTATGATATCCTGATATTGACTGCCAGACCTGGCTTTGTGGATAGAGGATTGCAGGCTTTGAGTAGCTATTTAGGAACAAAACCCACCAATGAAATTGTCAATATTCTTGAAGCCTATGATGTCCATAATGTTGAAATAGTACGTGCGCCGGCAGGCCTTAAAGGCCATAAAATGGCTGAAATTCTTCAATTATATCATCAGGAGGGACATAATGACGCCATTGGCCTGCTGTTTGATGACCAATTGAAGCAAGTGAATGATGTGATCGCTCAGAATAATAGTAAACTAGTCGCTATTGATATAAACAGCGCGGCTGATCTTGACAAGTTCTGGATTGAAACGAAAATCCCTGTCACGGGTCGAAACCCTTTTCATCCTGAAAATCTGATAAAAAATATTAAAGAAACTCACCCTGAAATTAGCTTACTGTATAAGAACATTGAGCAAATAAGGTTTCCCAAAGAAGCTGAGTTAATCAAGAAAATTGTCGATGATTTATCAATACGTATCTACGAAGCAAAGCATAGAGCCTATCATCCCGAAATCAATTGGGTTAATAATGCGATCACGGGGATTCATACAATTATTAATAAGCTGAGCAAAGATAACCCCCATATTCGACAAGCTGAACTTGATGCAATTAGCCAGATAATATTTGGTACGGATGATCTATCAAAAGTTGTGCCCAACTCCCAAATAGAAGTATTACTGCAGGATCTCATGATCGATTTAAAAGATTTCGCCCTGCGTGATGAACTACTCAGAGCACTGACAGATTATCAGTCTCAGTTTCAATCCAATGCTCATGTTAGAGAACACCCTGGGTTGCTGATTGAAATTAATCGCCTTAATCAGCTTATTGATACCTTACAAATCTACCCCCATGCAAGTGAAGCCCTGGCCGCTTTTGCAAATACACTGCAAAAAAATGAATCGGAGTATTCTACTTCATTATGGTGGCAACCCGTAAACAATCTGTTAAGCCAGTCGCTCACGGTTAACCCGCTCGCCAACATTAGTAAATCGCATCAGTTTAAACAGAGGATAAGCGAGATGAAAGATGATTGTATACCCAATGAAGGTTCAGGCTTAAAACTTTGACCTGCCATAAATTGCCAATGTGAATTTCTCTTAATCATAATGAAACCTTTGGCGACAAAAATTTTCAAAAATATGAAGAACATAGCTTGATCAAATGCGCCACTCTAATATAATTAAATTGACCTTTTGAAACTGTAAGCAAGCTTTAACTGCGGCTCACAAAGTTCCGAAGGAGTAAATGTTGCCAGATACTGTTTCTGGTCCTTAACTGTGTTTCAAATTCTAAACTTTTTCAAAGGAAGGATTCATCATGAAAAAATCAACTTTAGCCGTGGCCGCATTACTGACTGCCCTTTCAGCTGCTTCTGTTGTTCCTGCTGCCTACGCTGATTCAACTACTACTCAAGCAAGTGGCTGCGCTGGTTGCAAAGGCTGCAAAGGTTGTAAAGGCTGCAACGGATGCAAAGGTTGCAAAGGTTGCAATGGCTGCAAAGGTTGTGGCGGCTGCAGCGGTAGCTAATATTTTTAAAGGAAGCGGAAACGCTTCCTTTTTTTTCTAGCGTGTATTTATGTCTGAATTTTCTTTACCTTATTTGAGTAAAACGAAACAATCCCGCCTTTTGGCCTATGCGTCTCAGATTCTGGAAGCCCAGCAACAGATGACCACTGCCAAAGGAAAAAACATTATTCATTACACTTTACAAAAGAAGCGTCGTCATGAATCGATGAGCCATTATCCCAAGGGAGATCGTATTGATCGCCAAACGGGAGCTCAGTATTTTTATCATTGCCATCGTGAAGATTATGAAAGCATGGAGCATGGCCATTTTCATTGTTTCCTTCGTTATAAAGGGATCCCCGCCAAAATAACTCCTACTCCTTTATCCGATTGGGATAAAAACATGGATAACCCGATGACCCATATCGTGGCTATTTCCATGAATTGCCTTGGTCAGCCGATACGCCTCTTTACCGTAAACCGTTGGGTGTCCTCCGAGATTTGGTATGATGCAAAACACGTGTCCAGTTTCATCAAAAAATATGAAATGACACTGGAAGATGACCCCTACTGGATGATTCTGGATCAATGGGTTGAAGGCATGCTTCATTTATTTGAACCTCAGATTGTCTGGCTGCACCAGGAAAGAGATAAGCAAATTGCCCGTATCAAAGCAGAGGATCCCGAGTCTAATCCCTATGAAGATCATCGCTATGAAGAGCTTTCCTACATTGACATTGACCTTTCCAGCCAGGTTCAATGGGTGTTAAATGCAATCAATCAAAGTGAAACCCCTGCGGAAGTTTAATCTTTTTAATGTATGGATCGCGTAGGTCGGGCGCTTCGCCCGACGCTCGTTTTTTCACGCAAATGGACAAATTAGACACAGCCACTTGCCCAGGGAAATGTCGGCGAAGCGCCTGACCTGCATAATATTAATAAGCTAATGACATCTCCTTTTGTTTTACTGTATAATAGTCGTTCTACTTTTTGCTTCAGGTATTATGAAATGAAAAAAATCGTCGTAGTGTAAAAGAAAACTAATTCATTTTTCACAATGAACTGCTTTTTTAAAAGCAGATATGTTTTATTTTATAAACTTCGAGGATTTTATGAATTTTATTATGCCGCCTGTGTGGCTTATTGTACTTATCGCGGGTTTACCCCAACTGTCTGAAACAGTTTATACGCCCTCCCTGCCTGTCATTGCGCAGAGCTTGCATACCTCTGCGTCAATGATGGAATATACGCTTACCATTTATCTATTCGGCTTTGCCATTGGCACGCTGGTATGGGGAAAATTCTCCGATCGATTTGGGCGAAAACCCGGAATTCTACTGGGACTGCTGATATTCATCATAGGCTGTACGGGATGTTACTATTCGACAACTATCAGCGGGTTAATGCTCAGTCGTTTTGTTCAGGCCTTTGGCGGAAGTATCGGCAGTGTCCTGGGACAGGCAATTTGCCGGGATGCCTTTCAAGGCAGTGCCTTAGGTAAAGTCTATTCTATAGTCGGCAGTGCACTGGCTGTTTTCCCTGCGGTAGGTCCTGTCGTAGGTGGGCTTATTGCAGAAAATCTTGGGTGGCGAAGCATTTTTACGGCTTTGACGTTTTTTAGCTTGCTGCTAATCATTCTGGTAGCGAGAAAACTGCCTGAAACGCATCTGCCGGAGCAACGCGCCCGGATTTCAATTGCCAAAGTGGCTATCCAATTACTGAGTAACAAAAAAGTGATGGGATCCGCACTTCTGGTGGCAGGTTGTAATGGCATTTCATTTAGTTATTTTGCTGAAGGACCTTTTTATTTCATCAAAATGCTAGGTTTGTCACCCAGTCAATTTGGTATGAGTTTCATTGCCATTGCCATAAGCACCATGTCAGGCGGTCTCCTGTCCAAATATCTGCATGCCTATCGTTCTTCCGGCAAAATCATGCAATACGGCTTAATGATTATTTTGATTGCGACGATAATATACAGTTTTATCGCTGTTTATTTGCATCTTTCTGCAATGCTGATGATTATTCTGAGCCTGGTAATGCAAATGAGTATTATGTTTGGTGTTTGCATGGTCACGACCAACGCCCTGGCGCTCGCTCTGACTGACTTTAAATGGTGTATTGGCACCGCATCCAGTGTGTTTGGTTTCTTTTACTACTGTTTAATTTCCGTCTTTACTCTGGGAATGGGATATTTTCATAATGGCACACTGCAGGCAATGCCCTTATATTTTTTAGCCATCGGTCTGTTCATGTTTTTAATAGAAAAACGGCTGATTAAGAACTAACTTATTAAATTGAAGTCGCTTCCCCGCGAAGGCGGGGAAATATCTCTGAGCTATTTATAGTGCTAATTTAGGAATGAATCTATTATTAATTTTATCTATGATTTTGATAAAAATTATTGATTATGAAAATGCGTTTATTTGCCTTAAGCTGTATATCACTTTTTCATGGAAGAAATCAGATGATCCGATTTTTAAAATGCTTGGTTTTCTGCTTACTATTTCAGAATGCAGCAGCCCAGAGTAATTTTTATTCATATACTGACGTTGGCGAAGGCCCTGCGCTGGTATTAATTCATCCTTTTCCTGCCGACCAGGACATCTGGAAAGCCCAGAGAGAAGGACTAAAGCACAGATTCCGTGTGATCACTGTGGATTTATGGGGCTTTGGTCAGTCTGGTGAGGTTAATGGTAAGGCGGTCTCTATGAATGAATATGCCGAGGAGATAAGGATGGTTCTTGATCACTTGCAACTTCCCAATGCGATTGTTGGCGGGGAGTCAATGGGTGGTTACGTTGCACTGGCTTTTTTAAAAAAATACCCCCAACGCGTTAATTCCCTGCTCTTATCTGGCACGCAATCCATTGCAGATAACGAGGACACAAAAACACAGCGCGAGCTTGCAGCCCAGGAAATCTTAAGCAATGGCACTTCGTCATTTATCCAGGCATTTATCAGCAAAGCACTTTCCTCGCAGGCGTCGGAACCAATAAAGGCAGAGCTTCTCGAAATTCTCGAATCCCAGAAAGCCACTGCCCTGGCCTCGGCATTACGCGGAATGGCGCAGCGAGAAGACACTTCCTCCATTCTTGCAAGTGCGGAAATCCCTGTGTTAATTCTTAGTGGAGAATACGATTCAGTCATCCCTCCACGGCAAAGTGAGAATCTGCATGAGATCGCCAGAAATAGCGCATTGGTAATAATTGAGAATGCCGGCCATCTGGCCAGTCTGGAACAACCGCAGCAGTGGAATCAAGCGGTGCTTGATTATTATGCTTCGTTCGCAAAGACGACAGGTTATGAACTTAATAAAGAAAAAGATTAGCTCCTCTTAGGGAGCTGCTCTTCTATACGCTTAATCATGTAGGGAAAAAATGGATTGGATGAAAGTCGAAGAATTGAGTCCAGACTGACGATAAGCACTTGCCGTTCACCATGCGAAGCAATGGTTCCTAATTGAACACCATAGTCCATTGAATCAGGAAAAAGACCATACAGACTATCGTTCATTGGAAAAGGAATTGCAACATGTGATAAAGAATAGACATCACGCGGATAAGTCAATCCTAGAGGAAGAACACGTTCATTGACAGTTCCAGCATTAGTAACGCGCTCAACCACATCAACACTGTCATTATTCGCATTAGTGATAATGACGCTGCGGTAGTTTCGCGGAGGAGCATTTAGTAGCCTTTCCACTGCAGTATCAGCTGAAGGACGTAATAAAAGACCCAATTTTGAAGCCCTGTTCAAATCAAATAATACTAATTCGCTACCATTTGCTGGAAGATTCGCATAAAACGATCGGATTATCGCGCGCGTACTGACTGTAAAATCCATCACAGATTGGAAGGTCAATACAGGAGGCAGTTCAATTAGTCGATCCTCTTTAGCAAGGCGTATGATTTGTTGTTGTAATACAGTAGTTAAACGATGAGACTGACTTGCCGCATTAACCGGAAAAGAGTTGTATTTAAATGGATTGAACTCAGGAAGTATATTGAGCCAGGCTGCTTTTGCAAAGGGGGGCAAAATCGCGGGCAGTGCAGCAAATCCCGCAAAACGCGCGAAGCGGGTAATGCCAATCATTGGTGAAATTAAAACTATCCTGTCGGGTTTTGTTAATTCTTTATTTTCAAGAGAATCAAGCGCATATTTTAATGCCAGTGCACCGCCATTTGAAAAACCCACAAGATGGAGAGGCTGCGATGGACCTATGCGCCTTCGCGCTTCACGTACTGCTAACCGGGTGGCCGCCAGCCAATCTTCCCATTTCACATCAGTTAAGGCAGCCGGTACTGTGCCATGAGCTGGCAGTCGAATTGCTATTGCAACATAGCCATGAGCGACATATCGTCTGGCTATGTGACGCAGGCTATAAGGTGAATCAGTCAACCCATGCAATAAGACTACAGCGCCCACAGCTGGACCCTGGGGTTCAAGGATATAAGAGCGATTCCAGTCAGTAGAAAATTTTTCGGGATAAACCGGGCTGCCGGAGAAATATCGATTACCGGGGGTATGCTGTTTACTAGTTAATTTTTCAGTAACTTCAGCGCGCACGGCATCAAAAAGAGAGTTTTCTGTGTCGGTGTATTGTAACCAGTTGAGCTTATCCAGTTCTTTAGCATGCTTTTCCTTTGGAACATAAGTATGCCATAGCTCCAAGGCAGGACCCCGCTGTAGCTCAAATATTCTTAGCCCTAATAATATTAAAAGGGATAAACAGACAAGCTTGGTTAGTGATTTTAACCATGTAAATAATTTAACTCTCATTGAAGGGACTCTTTGGGTATCACATCCAGGATACATCCATCAAGAATATCATTTAGCTATGTTGCTTTGGAATCTCTTTAAGGAAATGTGGAGCCCCAGGGCCCTCTTTTTGTAAATTGAGATATTTCTCAAGTGGCGCGCATACAGTTTCTTAATGATCAATTGCCAAGTCAAAGCTACACTTTAGGGTAAGGATAGTTGCAAATTCAGGAACAGGAAGTTCCAGGAATAAGGAAACAGCGCAAGGACGCGCTGGTCCACAAGGATGTGGATTTGCAACTTCCACACCTCTTTCCCCCTAAGCAGCCCGAGTTGAGTTATCAGCCTCTACAGGAAGACAGGCGTCCACCAGTTCAATATGGTGTTCTTTCAGAACTTCACCCAGAAAAATCTCTCCTACCGTCTGGAAACGACGAATAGAGTCAGTGACCAGATATTCGATATTTCCTGGAGAAGCAGAGTCTGTTTGCAGATGATGCGAATACAATAACTTTTGAAAAGCATATGCAGTTGCCTCGGCAGAATCAACCACCGCGACTGATTCGGGCAGCAGCGTCGCAAGCAAGGGGCGAAAAACTGGAAAATGAGTACAGCCTAGCAGTAAGGTATCCTCGTTTTTGAATTCAGACAGATAATAGAGCAGCGCTTCGCGTGCTACCGCATTATTTACCATCCCCTCTTCCGCAAGCGCTACCAAAACGCTGCAGGCACGCGCACTGATAGTCGCCTGGGGAAGCTGTTCAGTAATTAAGCGTTGATATGCATTGGAAGCAATAGTGGTCTCGGTAGCAAACACAGTAATTTGCTGGTTTCGCGTGGCGGCAACCACCGCTCCCGCTCCAGGCCGAACCACTCCAATCACCGGTATTTCGGTAAACATGGCCTGCAAAT
Source organism: Legionella sp. 16cNR16C (assembly GCF_021297775.1). NCBI lineage: Bacteria > Pseudomonadati > Pseudomonadota > Gammaproteobacteria > Legionellales > Legionellaceae > Legionella > Legionella sp. 16cNR16C. Next base: position 700,102 of record NZ_JAJTMX010000003.1, on the reverse strand, counting down.
ACGGCAAGGCGGCAGTGGTTGCTGTATTACAGGCAATCACTAGCGCCTTGATTCGTCTGGCTATCAATAATCTTGCCATCTGCACAGCATATTGCTGCACAGTTTCCGCGCTTTTCGTTCCATAAGGCAAACGGGCTGTATCCCCCAGATAGATGAAAGACTCTCTGGGTAATAAGCTTTTCAAGGCACGCAAAACGGTCAGTCCGCCCATCCCTGAGTCGAATACACCGACTGGCAAATTATTATTATTCATGTTGTCCTTAATTGCTCTTGTTATGGAGAACCAACCGAAGGGCTTTGAGGCCGATTGGCATTCTCTTGTTCTAAGTCCTTAAGCGCACGTCCATCCTGAATAGCCGTTTTATACATGTTTCCAGAACTAGTGACCTGCTTTTCCACAGGCTTCAAATCAGCCTGCGCCTTTTCCTGTTGGATTACCATCTTACTAAATCCCTGAGTTAAGGCTTTAAATTCAGGGTTGTTTTTTATTACTTTATAATTGGGGTCACTCCATACACTCGATCTTGGCGGAACATAAGCAGTAGTACCCATACGGATGCAATCTTCACTGATTTTAAATCGAGGATGCAGCTCTCCGACAGCCAGTAAAGCACCATACAATAATCTAACCTCATCGGCATTATCACCGGTCAGCAAAAACGGATGATCCTTATCAGGGGCTTTCGCTAAACCAGTAAGAGCTTTCATAGCCATAAATATGGCAACTTTCTCCATTTCACCTTCAGTACGTTTCTTACCAGGGGTTAAGGGCCTAGGAACTAAAGTCAGTGATTTTGAAGGATTATATGCCTCTTCTCCCTTGTTGGTTTTAGGGGCCATATCCTGCGGATAGCGTCTTTCGAGTATGGTACTGTTAGTGATGGTGACCGTACCATCATTGCCTTTGGCCTGGTGCTCAAGAATATAGGGCCGGACTTTGCCGACTGGAACCTTTTTCTCGATTTCATAATCCTTAATCTCCACCCCGATATCTAGCTGTAAAGCCTGACTATAGTTGGCCTGTTTTCTTTGCCCGTCTTCCTTCTTAATCAGATCATCAAAAGTACTGATATCTTCATCTTTGCCGACCTTTACCTTAAATTCACTGAACTGGATTGTATACTCGCCTTTTTTCGCTTCTTCAGCGGCTGCCAGCAATCCTTTTTGCATGCGTTCATCAGAGGCATTGGGGTTACCCTTCAATACATCCTCTATTTTGAGATACATATCCAATTCGGCTTTAATCTCGTTATAAGCCTTGGTAAGGAATGCTTTTTCTTTCGTAATTGCCTTGGCTTTTTTGCTATTAAGATCATTGTCTGGTAATGATTTGAGCTGCTCTTCAATCAGGGCCAAATGTGCTTTAAGTGCAGGGATTACAATATTACACATTTTTTCTGTGTTTATCAGATCCTCTTCTATTCGCACCGCATTGGTTTTAGACAATCCTTCAAATGCGGGATCAAGCCAGAGGGCCTCCTGTAGCTCACTGAAAGATTTTAAATGAGAATGGCCGGACTCTTTCTGCAAATTATGAAGCTTATCGAGATTCTTTTGAACTTCAAGATGGCTAGCGGTTATGGCAGTGCTTAGCTCTTCAAGACTCATGTCTTTGAATTTATCGCTCTTGATGCCCTGAGTCAGGAAACTATAGGTGCTCTCGGTCAATTGCTGGTTAAACTCAGGCGGCATTGCTCCGTTTAAAACAGCATCATTATTGATCAAACGAAGTAATTCAGCCCGATCCTTTGCTGCACCCAGATGCGTACACAATTGCTGAAACTGATTCGCTGTAAATTGCTGGTTTTTGGATAAGCCCAGCATAAAATCAGCAACTCTTTTCCTGCCAGCGGGATTTGCGCCATTCATAAAAGCGCGTAAATCCTGATTATGATCATGCTGATGTGAAATGTTATTCTTGGGATCATGCCGATTTAAAGCGCTTCTATCGTCATTGTAGCCGAAGGCTTGATTAAAGACTGCTTCTTCAACATGCCGATTAGCCCTTTCCAGAATTTCCCAAAGCTTTTTTACTGAAGCAGCAAATGCCGGTGGCTGTCCTGAAAGCTCAGCCGTTGTTTTAGAATCAATGTATTCATTGATACTGCGCACCAGGCTGGGGTCAATTTTTACGTTGAGGGCTTTTAAGGTATTCGCAATCGCGGCATTATGAATCTTGTGGAATAGCCCAAGACTTGTGTTTTCCTGAACCAGTGCATCGACATTCAGATGCTTGTCGTTCAGCAAATCCCTGATTTTATCAGCGTCAGTCCGGCTAGCCAATAATGAAATCAATTCGCCATTGGCAGCAAGGGAAGCCTGCTTTTTTGGTGGAAGATTCAGTATGACTTTTTTCAGTTCCGGTCTTTGATCAAGCGAAGCCCCGAGGATATTCTCGGCTCGAATAATCATGGCTCGTTCAGCGGCAACCTTTTGAACCGCCTGCATACGAGCTGGATTCACCCAGTCCTGGCGATTAATATGCAGAGCGCCTAAAGCCAGCTTAAAGTCTGCTTCTGTAATATCAGGCTTGGTTAAATTAACCAACAGATTCAAATCAGCATCAGCAGGGTATTTATTTAGCAAGGCCTGAATCAGCTCTGCTTCAAGATTCTGCGCATCGTTCTGACTTAGACCAGGAAGCACTGTCCGCATCAGATCCGGCAAGCCCTCCCAGCCATTTGCCCCTACAATCCGCGACAACTCATCGTAATTCCTGGTCGCCAGAAATTGCGGCATTTGGTAAAGATGTGCATAGGCACGAATCTTCAGATTATAGGGAGAATTCAAATCGTTATCGATCAAATCATTGGCTTTATCGTGTCCCAATACTGCAGCAACTGCCGTTTTCAATTTGTTAGTATCATCGGCGGCTATGATTCCATTTAAAAGCCCTGAATCGGCATTCTTCAGGGTAGCAGGCATTAAACCGGCCAGAGCCATTTTGCGTGTTTCCATTAAGCGCGCCGGATCACTGAAATAATCCTTGAACGATTGCAATTCCTCAGGTTTAGGATTGGCGGATAAGAATTGCGCAGCGTAATTGGCAGAGGTATAGGCGGGATCAAGCAGGGTGGCCAAACGATCAGCATGTACCCTGGCCTGCTCCCAGTCTTTGTCCGTCTGCGGTGTTTTAGGCAGTAAATTACTGCGAACATGAGCAATAGTACTCAGTTTTTTAATTTCTTCTAAATTGGTAAAGGCTTCACAGACCGATTTTTTAGCCGGTGTATTTAAACCAAAAGCCGAAACAGTCTCCAATACCTGAGAGAAGTCTTTCTGCGTTTTTGCCCTGGCCAGCGCTTCAAGGGCCGCCACATCATTCATCGTTGCAATTTTATGAGTCAGAGCTTTACTGGCTGCGGCTTGCCGGAAGCTGTTTATAGTGCTCTGGGTGACTGCTTCGACAATATACTGATTCAGCGCATCTTTATTACCTGCCTGGCTGCCATACTCATTGGCTAACGCTGCTTGCAAATCGCCAAGTATGGTCATTCCGGCAAGTTGCAATAATGTATCTTGCCGCTGCTCTGTGTTCAGCCTAGCTTTGAGATATTCTCCCCCCATCACGCCACGAAGTGCTTTTGCATCTTCAGCGACTACTTTCCCATCATAAGGAGCCCCAAGATGAGCAGCGAAATCAGCATCATCATTTCGTTGAATCATATCAAGCAGAGCATTGTGCTGATCTTGCTGACTTGCCAGAAGCCGCGCCTTGGCTTCAAGCGCTTTAAGCGCGAGGGAGTGTGTAATTTGGGCACCGACTCCCTCAGTAGTCATTTTATCAAGAGCAGGCTGGGGAATTTGCCAGTTCTGAAGCACGCGCCGAAATGCCGCATCATCATCGTCATCAATTGCCTGCAGCAAGGCATCTAATTGCGCGGAATCGTCGCTTGCTTTCAATTTGGATTCGAGATAGTAAGTCTGGGCAGCCAGGCTGATTTCAGCAGCTGCGGGATTGGAAATGACCCCCTCATTGCTGGCATCCCAGGGCAATTTTGATTTGGTCAGATCGCCAAAGTGGTTTTTATAAGGGTCTACTACCAGTTGTCTGCGTAATTCGACAGGATTATCGAGAATGAATTTTACGAGATGGCTTTCATGAATACCTAAGCGGCTAATCACCCGTTGTTTGGCAACCTGCTTGTACAGATCAACAAAATTGGGAGCCCCATTATTATCAAGATCATCAACCTCATCAACTAAGCCATTCTCTTTCCAAAAGTCCTTATGAGCCTTAACCGCCGCCTTAAAGGCGACTGGATCATTCGGATCAGCCGCAAAAATGGCATCAAGTGCTCGCTGGGCTTTTTCATGTTTTTCTTTATTATTGTTATGATGTAGTTTCTTTATGGCATCTTGTAATGTCTGATTCTGAGGCATGTGAATACTCCAATCGCAATTCTTTCGTCATTTTAACTATAAAAGCTTAAGAAGTCCTTAATATCGTATTTTTTAATTACTGTAAGCCAAGGCATGCAGATAAGTCACCGGGCCGTCTTACATTTTTACTAAAATCAACTATTCTTATCAGTATAGCAAGTGAATGGATCAAATAAGAATGAAAACAACAGCTCTTTTACTTGTTTTAATCCCCGCTATCAGCCTGGCGCAAGGCTGTATTATTGGCAATCCCCCTTCCAAAGCACGTTATGTCTGCATTGACGGGCGCTCTCTTAGCTGCACCGGCAAAGGCTTTGTCTGGAATGCCAAGCGAGGATGCTTTTTAAGCCGGCTGCCCTGCTGCGCTTATGAAGCGGAACACTACGGCTATTATCCGAATCCTGCGCGCATGTATAGAGCCTATGAACAATGCCGGGTTGATTATCCATTTCGCCTGGGCGAGATGCAGACTCATTAGGTGGTCAGGAACCCTCGGGAAAGTCTTCCTGGATGGTTAAATCCTGAATGTCATCAAGGCTTTTTTCGTCGGTCAGGCGGATTTGTAATCCCACGTTATTCTTGGAATCAGCAAAGCGTATGGCATTGTCTTTACTGATTTTTCCTGCTTTGTAAAGATCAAATAAGGCCTGATCAAAGGTCTGCATACCCTGTTCCCTGCTTTTAGCCATCACCTCTTTGATTTCATCTACTTTTCCTTTTTCAATTAAATCAGCAATATAAGGCGAATTGAGCATAATCTCGACTGCCGGTACTCTTTGTTTTTCGAGACCGGGTACGAGGCGAAGAGAAATCACGGCCCTTAGATTCAGCGAGAGATCAAGCAGCAATTGCTGTCTCGCGTCATCGGGAAAAAAATTAAGAATACGATCAAGAGCCTGATTGGCATTATTGGCATGCAGAGTTGATAAGCACAAATGTCCGGTTTCCGCATAGGCAATCGCATGCCGCATTGTGTTACGATCGCGAATCTCACCAATCAAAATTACATCAGGCGCTTCGCGCATGGCATTCTTAAGAGCTGACTCATAACTAAGGGTATCAAGCCCCACCTCACGCTGATCAACGATCGATTTTTTATGGCGGTACAGGTATTCAATGGGATCTTCAATGGTCAGAATATGACCTCTATGATTGTCATTTCGATAGTCGATCATTGACGCCAGTGTTGTCGATTTCCCGGACCCGGTGGAGCCAACGACCAATATCAGGCCGCGCATTTCAAGAATGATCGATTGCAGAATGGAAGGCAGTTGCAACTCTTCAATACTGGGTATAATCCCTTTGATATACCGCACCACCATAGCGACTTCACCGCGCTGGCGAAACAGATTAATTCTGAAACGGCCAACTCCGGTAAGAGATATTGCCATATTCAGCTCCATGGTGGCATCAAATTCCTTTCGTTGCTCATCGTTCATGATAGAGGAGGCGATTTCAGCCATTTGCTGGGATTTTAAAGGCGATTGACCAATCGGGGATGTGATGCCTTCAATCTTGATATGAGGGGGAGCGCCCACACTAAAAAATAAATCTGAAGCGCCGCGTTCAACCATCAGTTTGAAAAAAGGTGTGATATCCATATTCATCCGATTTTTTTCTTTTTTTATTATTTTAATTGTAGATAAATGAAATGAATTTAACCAATCTAGTCTAAAATTAAATAGAAGACTGTCGTTAATTTCAGTCTTAACTAATTAACTTGTCTCGGTTTTTCAAACCTTGGCTGTCATCAGGTTTAATACAGGAGACATGCTAATGAAAAAACGCAAAGACGATGCGCTATCATTACATAATCCCAGATTGCTATGCGCTTCCTATTACGCATTTCTTGCTGTTATCGGTACCATCCTGATTGATGCGTTTCTGTTTTTAATAGGATTTGAGCAAATCCTGCCTGTTTTTCTGGCCGTAGCTCTGGCAGGTTTTATCGCCTGCGTCTTTGGATTTCTATTTGGCAAACGAATAGTGCATTGCCCAAGGCCTTATCCTTTGAAAGTGTTTCTGTATGGCTTTTTCATGGTATTCGCAGCAATGCCGTTTTATGATTTTCTTTTCCTCTACTTTCTCAAAGAATATGATACCTATTTCAGTATTGTTCCCCATTCTCCAGACTGGCTGAGCATCTATTTTTTTGTTTTGAGGAACAGCATTATCATAGTAGGATGGTGGCTGGCGATTTTATCCGGGTTTGCAGCGGTATATTTGCGTGGTCATTTGGTATACATTATCCTGCATAGCGAAATGGAACAGCGTGATTTCCAGCTGAAAAGAAAAACGATAAGCAGACAAAAAAGATTATGAACTCAACAAGTGAACCAAAACCAATCAGCGCTCGTTTTGCAGCCGCTGTTTTCTTTGGCATTTTTGCCTTTCTATTTCTGATATTTACTCGCTATACCTTGCTCCCCTTAAAAGCCAGCCAGGGCTTTCCCCTGGGATATGCCTTACTTGTTGTGCCATTTATCGGTATTCTGCTGGGCGCTTGGTTTGGAAATCAGCTAGCCAAACCTTCGCGCTGGTGGAGGCCTTTTTTGTTTGGAATTCTGTTAGCCTTCGTTTATCTGCTAATTATCAGTCTAGCCGTCCTGGTCAATTCCTATTGGAATGATCCTAATTTCGCCAGGCTCTCAGTCAAAGACTATATGGTTGTTTTTGGCGCAATTTTTTTGTCGGCCACTCTGATTATCGGACTTTGGCTAATTCCGGTTACCGCTTTGGCAGCAGTGTATTTTAATAAACACTTCTTTCCCGGTTTACGCGCAGTGGACAAGCGCCGACACAAGGAACTCTGAAGCGGATGATTGCTAAAGACAAACTGTTTGCCCTGATGGCAGACGGCGCTGTGGTTATAACGCCGACCAAGCGTCTTTCGATTGAACTTTTAGAGCAGTACTTTCAGTTTCATACCAGCAACACATTAAAAAAACCGCTTTGCATGCCTTATCAGGATTTTCTGCGCATGCAATATAACAGAATGTGTTTTGATAATTCTGATAAAGCTCATCCTTTATTATTGAATAAGACCCAATACGATTATCTTTGGCTAGATATTCTGAAACAGCAGACTGAAATTCCCCTGCACACAGGTCTGATTGATGCGGTTAAAGACGCATGGGCCAAATGTCAGCGCTGGAAACTTGATATCAATCTCAGCACATTTTCTCAGACTGCGCAGACTCAAGCTTTTGCAAAATGGTCTCTCCTGTTTCAGCAAGCTCTGGATAAAATCCCGGCTATCGTCGATGAGCAATTGGCGGATTATCTGGCCCTGGCTCTTAAAAGCATTCAGTACACAGCCAGCATCTGGGTTTGCTTTGAGGAATACACTCCACAGCAAAAGAATTTACAGATTAAATTAGAGAGGCTCGGCGCTAATGTGCTTCATACTACATTAAACCCCGCCACAAGCGCCACCAGTCTCTATCAAGCCAAAAATGCAAGCGATGAATATGAGGAAATGATTGCCTGGGCAAAAACCCAGCTTTCTGAAGCAAGGCGAATTGGGATTGTCGTACCCTCTCTGGAGACTGAAGGCAGAAAACTGCAGCGGCTGCTTCAGAACAGACTGCCCGATATACCTTTTAGCATTTCGCTGGGCAAGCCCTTGAGTGAATATCCACTTGTTGGGCATGCCCTTCAGTGGCTGAAACTGGATTGCCAGACACTTAGCAACCATCAGGCTCGATTGCTGTTATATTCACCTTATTTACATCAATCCAGTAAAGAATTTCTTAAGCGGGCTCAGTTCATACAGAACAGCGCTTCACTTCAGGAAGAGAGGATAGACTGGCATTTCTTTTTAAACGAACTTCAGTACAAGACGCCAGGATTATATAAAACCCTTTCTACAATCGAGACGTATCCTCAATCAGCCTCCCCTTCTCAATGGCTGCAGCATTTTAAGAACAGGCTGAATGATATGGGATTTCCGGGTGATCAGGCACTGGATTCGGAGACGTATCAGTGCCTGCAAAAACTGCTTCATATCTTCTCTGAATTGAAACAATTGCAGCTTTTTAGCTCTAGTTTAAGCCAGGAACAGGCACTTGAGGCATTGCATTCCATAGCCTCCAATACTATTTTTCAACCCAAAGCGGAAAAAAGCGGCCTGCATATAATGGGTGTACTGGAATCCTCTGGGGCACGTTTTGATGCGCTATGGGTGACTGGTATGACCGATGAATGCCTGCCGAAGAAAATTAAACCTTCTGCCTTTATCCCTTTGGAATTTCAAAGGATTTACACCAGCTCAGATTATGCCTTGCGACTGGCAGAAAAACAGTTCGACTCATTTCTGCGAAATGCGCCGCTGGTTGTCTTCAGCTACGCCTCTATTGATGAAGATAAACCCCAGCTTCCTTCTCCTTTGTTAAAAGACACGGTACAAAGAACCGGTCAGGGTGCTAATAATATCAAACCTCTGATTAAACTTGAAAAGATGGAGGAGACCTATCAGATTCCTCATAGCAAGCCACAAATCAAAGGAAGTACTGCTTTATTGGCTAAACAATCCAAATGCCCTTTCCAGGCTTTCGCAGCTCATCGTCTTCATGCTCAGCAAGGCCAGGCTGCCTTTGATGGCTTAAATCCACTGGAGCGCGGGCAGTTAACTCATAAGGCTCTTGAGTATTTTTGGCAACAGGTTATCGATCAGGAACGTTTACTTGCTTTAAGCGAAGAGGAACTCGACACATTAATTACCAATTCCATTGACTCTGCCATTGAACCTTATCGGCGACAGAGAGTGTATTCTTTTTCACCGCTGATACAGCAAGTAGAGATTAAACGGCTGCACCGTTTACTGTCTCAGTGCCTCGAATGGGAAAAAGAGCGTCCTGAGTTTAAAGTGGAGGCTCTTGAAAAGGACTTTAGCTTAACCCTGCAAGGTATTGAGTTTAATTTGCGTGTAGACCGAATAGACCAATTGGCTGATGGAAGCAAATGGGTTATTGACTACAAAACCAGTATACCCTCCAGCCTTCCCTGGAATGAAGAACGACCGCGCGAACCCCAGCTTTTGGTGTACGCTCTGCTGGATCAGGCCATCAATACCCTGATTTTCTCGGCACTCAAAGAAGGACAGCATGTCTGTAAAGGCTTAAGCGAGAACGATTATGAACTGAAAAATATCCAGAGTCTTTCCGAAGAACACTCCTGGGCAGAAGCGAGAGCGTGCTGGCAAGAGTCTCTCGAACAACTGGCCAAAGAGTTTGCAGAAGGTTTCTGCCCTCCAAAGCCTGTCAATCGTTCGGTCTGTCAGCAGTGTAACTATGCCTCGCTTTGCCGGATTAACCACCGTTAAAGCCTATTGCAAGTCTTTGATTTATCTTTTAAGCTTTTGATTTTTTGGAAAAGGATTTTATCTGATGCCCACCTCTGCCAAATGGCTTTTCCCTTTGCTTGTCGGATTTGGAACAGCCGCGTATTCTGACCATCCCTCGAGTTACATGCCAGTCGATATTAAAGAAGACTTTCAGTCGATTATGAAGCGAATGGTTGATCAGAAAGAAGCGGTTGAAAAAAAACATGCTGATTTGCTCGAACAGCGTTATGACCTGAGTAATAAACCAGCAACCGGCACCACCATGACTGGCGGGAAGCCGATTCAGGAAGGAGTCCGGGTTAAATTACCCGCTGGTCTGACCTGGGAAGCCCTGGCAAAAATGACCCCGGAAGAGATTAAGGAAAAAGGCGTATACCCTCTGGGTTTTCTGCCACTGCCCCACCCCAATCACCCGGAAGGCGGGATGCTATTTCCAAAATTTGTTATTGATGAATTCAATAAACAGGAACAACGTGATTTAACCCGCTTTGATTTGGATTTCGATATTCCCGATCATTTTCTACCCATTTTTCCTGCACCGATTTTTCTGACAACCCGTCCCGATCTTGGCGATGTTTCCAAAGGAAAATTGGTCAATATCAATAACTATTATGAATTGTTTAATGGTCTTTTAAATCCAAAACAACTGGAAGGATTGCGATTGCTGGTAACCCCTTTCCCGCAGCAGCAATTTAATCAGACAGAAGACAGACGAACAGTAGCCCCTAGCCGCGGCGTTGCCTGTTTCGACTGCCATTCTAACGGCCATACCAATAAAGCGACCCACCTGGTGGGTGATATCAGACCTCAGGAATTCAGACATCGGATTAACACGCCCAGTCTGCGCGGCGTCAATATCCAGCGTTTATTTGGCTCGCAAAGAGCATTAAAAACGGTGGAGGATTTTACCGAATTTGAGCAGCGAGCAGCCTATTTTGACGGGGATCCGGTGATTGCTACCAAGAAAGGGGTGAATATTCTCGAACGGGGCAGCCAGGTTCATTTTATGTCAGAGTTTCAGGAAATCCTGGATTTTCCACCCGCTCCAAAGCTGGCAGTAGATGGGAAACTGGATCCTGCCAAAGCAACCGCAGAAGAGTTGCGCGGCCAGGAGCTCTTTTTTGGTAAGGCACAATGTTCAACCTGCCATATGCCTCCCTATTACACTGATAACACCATGCATAATCTGCAAACAGAGCGCTTCTTTAAACCGGTTATGATTAATAACATGATGGCAGTGGGTGACGGACCGATTAAAACCTTTCCTTTGAGAGGTATTAAGGATTCTCCACCCTATCTGCATGATGGCCGCTTGCTGACCCTGGATGACAGCGTGGAGTTTTTTAATCTGATATTGAAACTGCAACTCAATGATCAGGAAAAGAAAGATCTGGTCAGCTTTATGAAAGCCCTCTAGCTATCCCTGCTATTGTAGGTTGGGCCCTTGGCCCAACAAACGGCTCGCACCACTCCAGAACTCGATGTTGGGCCAAGGGCCCAACCTACAATTAATTGCTAATGGCGCTGCCTAAAGTCTGCGGCAGAGTATTTACAGTAACATCCGTTGCCAGGGCCTGAGGTATATACGCAAATAGCGGATTTCTCTTATCAGAGCTATACCCCATCGAAACACCTGGGGTATTTTCAAATACACTCACTTTAGAAGGCTGAATATGAACTCTTTTTGCAAACTCATCCGCCAGAGAGTGAACAGTGACTTTGTTCTTCAGTTGTTCTAACTGAGAGGTAAATCGGTCAAACTCACCCTTAAGGTACTGAGGTGAATGATCAGGAAAGCTTTCAGCAATATTCTTTTTAAACCATTCTGAAACCTGCTCTTTCACTTGAGTTTCGCTTAAACCTGCTTTTTTAGCATAGGTCTGGATGAGATCATCATAACCAGTTGCCAGACTACCCATTTCCTGAGTATTACTGAAATGCAAATCACTCACACCCATGTACAGGAATCGGGATAAACATAGCTGTCGCTGCAGCCAGTTCAAAGGCATATTGTTATGAACCACGATAACCGATATATTATTAGCGCCCTGCTTCTTTAAGTTACTAATGGCCTGGCACAGGGTATTGCCAGTCGCGGTTTCATCATCAGTAATTAAATACCTGTCCTGTGCATTAATACCCAGCTCACCCGCATTCATATTATTGATCAAAGCACTTGTGTCCTGATGAGAATCCCGCTGCTTTTCACCCAGCACGCGTGATGAGCACAATTTATCACCCAAAATGCTTTGCAAGTGCTGAGTCAGTTCATTGGTTCGTTTGGCCGCCCCAGCATCCGGAGTCACCAGACGTAACTGACCTTGTCCCGGATTACTGAGCCATTCTGTAGCAACCCGGGTAGCAAGAATGGTCAGTGCGGGTACTGCCGAGCCCCTTATTTCTTTGCCTGTGTATGTTCCAGATAAAGTATGATTATCATGACACTCCGCGGTAACCACATTATTTACCCCTGCCGCCTCAAACAGTTTTCCATTATGCTGAACATAAGCGCCAGTTTTTCCCTTTGGATTATCTTCTGCCTTATCCGACCTGGCGCTAAATTGGTAGGGATTAATCAGGTTGATATGCAGGGCGCCGCGTAAATGTGCCTGCCTTGCAATCATCGCAGCTTCAAAAAAGCAGGGGGAAGCGCCATTTTTCTCGTATTCGGCCGACACCGTAAAATCATCAGGATTAGGGCGTGTGGATTGCACAATAGTCACTACCGAGCCGGCGATAACAGCCTCGTCAGGAATTGTGGCCCCGATTCCAGCTCCATTGATGCAGTAGAGTTTAATTTCCTCACCATTCTGACGAAGATGTTCCGCGATTTCTTCAGCTAAAGGCCGATTGGCTGAACAGCAAATTAATACATGTCCCTGTTTTTTTTCAGGAACCTCAAGACTTACCGGCGCACCCTCACAGACCCTCTCCATGAGCTTACTATGAGATAAATTGAGTTTTGACCAAACGGCATTTAAATAACTTCGTCGAGTAAAATGAAGTACTTTAGCGTCTATAGTTGACTCGCTCGTCTGGTTAGCGGGTAACTCCAGGTAAGATGATAGTTCGCTTTTGCTGACCTGGTATTCTTCAGGCTTTGAGTGTTGGGATACTTTAAAAGTGATATTTGCGTCAATATGATTTTCATCCAGAATACCCTGATAATTCTTATCATAATAATAAAGCTTATTGGCACCGCTGGCCTTGAATAATTTAATCAATAGTAGATTAAAATCATCAGGATATAGCACTGGATGAAATTGCTCGGGTAATGCAAGGGTTATTCGCTCGGCGCCATGCTCATGTATTGCGCGGCAAAGCTGCAATGCTTCATGAAGTAAGACTGACTTCGCATAGGTACCCGAGGACACCCCGACATGGATATTGATGTTCTCACCGCGAATGGCAACATTCGGGGATAGAACAGAGAATGCGTCGCCGGTTGAAAATACTTTGAACTGGTTACGCGCGACTTTTTGGGGGTCAATATTCCATGCTTCTACTGGACAGCCATGATTATAAAAGTTAATAAATTTGCTGGACAATGTTTTCGCAACTGGAAAAAAGATTCCGCGACGAGCAAAATTTTTGATGGGACGATTATTGCTAAGATTCAATAAGCGGCTGATAGTAAATTCCTGCGTATCCCCTTCAGGGTTTTCATTATGCATAGGTAAAGCCGAAATAGCTTGTCCATCAGTATTAACAGGGGTTTTAACGGAAGGTTGCATGCTTGTCTCCTCATGATTGAATAACGTCATGTTAATAATCTCGGAGATTTAATGCACTCCGTCCTGGATACGGGGTTGTCAGGTCATTTACACATCAAGCACTTTTTGAATCATCTCGCGTTTAGTACTGACACCCAGTTTTATTTTTACCTGATTGATATACTCCTCTACCGTACGGGGTGAAATCGAGAGTGCTCTGGCAATCTCCTTGGCTGTAAATCCCTTCACAGTATATTCCAGACACTCCTGTTCTCTCGGCGTTAATGAGGCATCTTCCAGATTCAGTTTAATCGCTGGGTTATCAGAGGTTTTTTCAGGCAAAAGACCTGCATCGGTCAGGCGCATGATGGCATCCGCCAGTGAATGCTCACCTAAAACAATCGATATTCCCAACGTACCCTGTAATTGACAAGCCGAGTCATAACAGGGAAATTTTACGGATAAAAACTGCAGTGATTTACCATCCAGACGCGTATTAAACTCATCAAAAAATTGAATGGTCTCCTGTTTTAAAATCGATTCACAATTATCCAGCAAATGTCTGGCACTGTCTGTGGATACATCGAAAATTGTTTTCCCCACTGCCTGCTCGGGTGACTTGTAACCACAAACTGCGGCCCCTATTTCATTGATTTTAACTGTGGCGCCTCTGGCATCCAGCAAATAGACACTGTAGGGAAGATCAAATAAATCAGCGAAACTGAGCAGCAGTTCAGGGCTTTTATTTTCCATGTTATAAAGCATTAAACCATTTTGATGTTTCGCAACGCCAATAGCATTTAATTCAATAGAATTTGGGAAATAAGGTTTCACATTTTTCTCGTAATGGAGGGAACAATCTTGGCACAGTCTGGTATTCTAACAAATAATGTATTGAGCTGGGTAGCCTCGCATATGATCTGGCACAATACAGTGGATAGGAATAGATTCCCGCATTTGCGGGAATGACAAACTCCTTTCATCAATAACATCTACTTTAAAGTCATCTCCGGAGAGTTTTCAGTAGGAAGAATGGTAAATTTTTTATTTATCTCATTTAATGCCCGATCTTTACGTCTTTCAGCAAACTGTTCTGCTGTTTCCTGAATGAGCTTGGTAAATAATGTGGTGGTTGCAGCACTTGAAGGAACTGCAGGAGACCTCGATAGCGGCTCAGGCGTGACCGGCCAATTACTTACAACATCTCCATTACCTTTCACAAATAATTGAGCCTGCGAGGTATTCCTGAAATAATCTTTGGTAAATTGATGATAAGCAGCTATTAACCCTGAATTTCGGTCGTTCAGAAGGTGAATGTTGTGAGCTATTTCCATGACAAACCGGGCGTCATTATATTCGCTGTCATCTACACTGATTCGATATAGCCACTGCTTTAGATGGCGATGAAGATTTTCAAAGTCCCTATCTTCCAAACCAATTTTTTGATAATTCAGAATCATTTCTTCAAATGATTTACGGCACAGATCACTGACAGGCATTCCCTTACTCCATCGATGTGTTCTTTTTCATTAAATATCAAATTGTGTAAATTTACAACCAAATTGGCTGTTTTAATTAGAAATCGTTCAATAAAGTGAACATAATCTATTGATTTTTTAAATTTTTATTGAATAATGAAAGGTTTATTTTCCAAGTCATTATGCATCATCTAATTCTCGGTTATGGCTATTGCGGATTCTATCTTGCGCAGCATTTATTAAAACAGCATGGGGAAGTCACCGCGGTTTCCAGACATTACGATCCTGCATTATACCTTCCTGGTTTACAGCATGTAGCCGGCGATTTGCTCGATCTCGATATCGAGCAGAAAGAAGAGTTGACCGTCTATTATCTTATTCCTCCTCCTCCCTCTGGAGATTATGACTCGCTTCTTCAGGACTTTTTAAGTACTACAAGCTTAAAGCCCACTAAAATTGTTTACTTCGGTTCCAGCGCTGTCTATGGCAACCATCAGGGTAAATGGGTGGGTGAGCGTGCTAAATGTCGTATACAGCATGACAGGCAACTAAGACGCCTGGATGCGGAACAGCAATGGAAACGCTTTGCCAGAAAAAACAAGGCAGCGTATGTTTTGCTGCGTATTGCCGGAATTTACGGACCTAATCGACTGCCAATAGAAGCAGCGCGCAGCCAGAGCCCCCTTTTATTCCCACAACAAGCCCCTTATACTAATCACATACTAGTCACCGATTTAGTTAAAATTGCCTCACAGCTTGCTGCCAAAAGCAATGTGCAGGGTATTTTTAACATCGCAGACGGGCATCCCAAAAAGATGGGCGCATTGCAGCAACTGGTGGCTCACCATCTCGATTATCCAGCGGCCTCTTTTCAAGCCTGGAATGAGATCTGGGAAACTGCCAGTGACATGAAACGGGAAATCATGCAAAGCTCCAGGCGATTAAGTATAGAATTACTAAAAAAGGAATTAGGGAATGATTTAGTGTTCACTCCCATGACAGCAGGCATTCTTCAAAGTCTGTCATTAATGGCTTAAGGATCATCATGAATATACTGGTTGCAGGAGCTTCCGGGCTTATTGGAAAAAAGCTGGTTTCATCTTTTTGTAACGAGCATCAGATCACTGTATTGGGTCGTAATCTGAAAGCTCTGCAAACGCAATTTCCCAAGCCAGTTAAACACTTGTCCTGGGAACAGCTCGATAATGTTGATCCGAATAGCTTTGATACCCTGATTAATCTCTGCGGCAGAAATATCTCATCCCTTCGATGGAATAATACCATTAAGCAGGACATCATTAATTCACGCGTTCAATCCAATCGCACCCTGGTCAATTGGCTATTAAAATATCAGGCACATCCCCACTACTTCTGCGCCAATGCCGTTGGAATTTATGGTACACAATCACAAAATGACAGCCAGGCCTTTGACGAAAACAGCGCTATTGACGATGAAACACCTCATGATTTTCTAAGCGAGGTGGGCATCCGCTGGGAACAGTCTTTACAGGCAGCCATTGAAGCAGACATACCCGTGACCATCACCCGCTTTGGGGTGGTTCTATCGCCAGATGGCGGCATGTTAGGTCAGCTTGCCCCGGTTTTTAAATTGGGGATTGGAAGTATTTTAGGCAAAGGCCAGCAAGTAATTTCCTGGGTCGATATGCAGGACGTTATTGGGGCTTATGAATTCCTCCTCGCGAATCCAGGCATAACGGGTCCGGTGAACATTTGCTCTCCCGAGCCCGTTACTCAGGAGATTTTTGCAAAAACATTGGCACGCGTTCTGAAGCGCCCTCTTTTATTTCGGATTCCGGCATGGGTTATCAAACTGCTTTTCGGTCAAATGGGGGAATGCCTTCTGCTCAGCGGACAAAGAGTTCTCCCTAACCGCCTGATGGATAATGGTTATCAGTTTCAATATCCTGATCTGGAGGATGCACTGAAACATCAACTCATAAATAAATAATTTACTCACATTGATTATTTTTTTACCAAATGCTATATTCCCCCTCTTCGGCTTCGTCTAATCCATAACGTTTATGACCAGAAAACATTCTCATAAAAAACGCAATCGCCAACTTCAGACAAATACTAAAGCAAAAACTATAAAAACCCGTTCAGCCCCAATTGAGAAAGCCAAGGAAGGTAATGAAATCTTTATTTGGGCAAGTATGCTCACCTTACACAAAACGACTTACGGGGTTCTTGAGAAAAACCACCGGGATGTTGCCATTCTTGATAATACTTTGGCAAAAATCAGAAACAGGGAATGGGCGGCACTAGATCTGGAAGTACTGGCCGGTACTAATCCCAAAATCTACAGCGTTCGGATGAACCACTCCGACAGGCTCTTGCTAACCACCGAAATACTCAATGCCAAACCCCGCCTGCTTGTTTTAGAAGTTATTCTTAATCATAAATATGAAACCTCACGTTTTTTAAAATCCCAGGTCTTAAAAAACTATTTGCATAACCACAAAGATCAGCTTTGGGAAAAAGTAAACGCTGAGGATTTGGAAAGTACCGGTCTGGAAGAATTGATTCCTGAGCACCCAAGATTCAAGCCGGTAGAATACCATCACCGATTTATCGAGTTGAGCGAGCTGCAGCAATCTGTCTTTGAACTTCAAACCCCAATTCATGTAGAGGGTATACCTGGCTCCGGTAAAACGATTCTGGCTGAAACCTTTATCAGAGAAAAGCGCTGGCAAAACAGAGGGTCGCAACAGCCCATTATTTATCTTGCCAAATCAGCGGCGCTTGTTAATCAGGTCAGAGATAAATTATCGGAGTTAATTGATAATACTGATCCCGAGCTCCCTCCCGTCTGGGTCATGACCTATGAAGAATTCGCAGCACTGGATGTACCAGCCGATGAAAATGCACCAAAGCGAACTTTGTTTACTGAAAAAGAAGCGGATAATTTCTTTAAAAGCTGGTACGACACGTTCTATACAGAACAAAAGGTATTGGCAAAAGCGAATCAACAGAGTTTGCATCCATTCATCGCTGATCCGGTCAGACTTTATAATGAATTCAAATTAATCTCAGGGTATACAAAAACTCAGTATACCGATAAAGCCAAACGAGTAAGCGAAGTCCCAGCGGAGTTTCGTGAGGCCTTTTTCCAGCATTATAGAAAATTTGAAGCCGCTATTCACAAAGATAAAATCCATCCGCATTTTTCCTCTCTCAATATTGGAATTCAACCTTCATTTATAGCCGTTGACGAATGCAATGATTTAACCGGCAAACAATTAGCCAATATTTTTGACATTTCTAAAGGTGAGGTAGTCTTTTTAGGTGATGGCAATCAAAAGCTCGACGGCAATAAATCCAATACGAGGCTTATCCAGGCACAGGCGCAGAAATTAGGGCATCATCTCAATATCCTGAAATTATCCACTACGCACCGCAGCGCCAAACTTCATAGTAAATTTTTAAATTTACTCTTACAAATCAAGTATGAATTAACTGGTGGCATCGGCGAAAAGAATGAAAACAGTTTTATTAAATCTGCAGAAGACGCTGCTGAAGGCGAATTAATTTGGGTTGATCACCTAAGCCCGCTTTTAATCAGCGAGATCAATGAGCTTAAAAAATCGCACAAATTCTGTATTATTGCAGATGATATTCATAAACCCATGCTGGAGAAGCATTTCCCCGGCTCCACCTTTATTTCACCTGAGGCGAGTAAAGGCCTGGAGTATACCACTACCTTACTGGTTGAACCTTTTTCAGAAGAGGTTTATGAGAAAATCAGTAAAAATTTGCCGAGCGATTTTGAATTTGATGAGAATCAACAACAATTTAACCGCCCCGCTCAAGACCGTGGTGATCCAGAATTTAGCGCTCCCATGCATAAACTGGTGGTCTTATTCTCAAGGTCGACCGCCAATATTATTGTTTTGCGCTCTGGTAATAAAAAGCTGGCGAAATTACTTTCGCCCATGCACAAACTGGGGCGAAGGCTCGCAGAAAATGAAAGCCTCAATATCAAAGACCATAGCGCCTCCACCGAGGAAGAGTGGCTGACTCAAGCTAAGGCTTATCATTCAGAGAATGAATATTTATCGGCCCTTTCCGTCTTGACGAAAGAATTAAACTATTCTGAAGAGAAGTCAAAGCTCATACTGCTCAGTTGGGATAGACCAAAACCCGGACCCGCTTCTCTCGCATTTTCACCAAGCCCATCAAATACTATCCCAAACCAGGTGCCAGAGGGAAACTCAGAGGAAGCAGCCGTCATACAATCTTCTTTGGTGAATCAAGAGCTCGAAGAGGAGCGCATCAATACTGAAAAAGTCATTGACAGTTTACTGCTTGCTCAAGAAATAAAGACACTTCGTCAGAATTATTTAAATTGTCTTAAAGGTCTTGCTCCTGATGAAAAAACAGCAGAGCAAAATCAGGAGACCATGGATTGTGTGTGGAATGAAATTTTCACCCATCCCCAATCGATGCAGCTACTGACCGAAGAGGGTATGGAGTTTCTGAAAGACGTTTTTTCCTCTTCGTATTTAGTTAGCAGTTTGTTTAATTATTTTCCCCCGATAGAAAAGGATGATGATACAACTGCTCTGAGTCCGACGGCGACAGAGCGAAAGGACCACTTCTCAGACGCGCTTATTCTCAAAATAGCCCCCCTGATGATAAACCATAAAGATCTCAAGGTCGTTGAGATTCTTAATATCCTGCTTCGTGGTAAACCGCTGACACTATTCAACAAACTATGTTCTTTATACAGAGAAAGTTATCTGAGACGATTGAACCAGCTGGCACCTATTGCAACCTCTAATTGGCGGGCTGGGGAGGAGTTGTATAGCCTCTGGGAAAATATATTTTCTCATCCGCACTGCACTCAGCTACTGACCCATGATGGAAAAAAGACGAATATGGATTTCTTAGACACTATTCTCTCTTCCAAACCTTTAATGCACAGTCTTCTTTATGATTATTTTCCCGTGGTGATAAAGGATTCGGAAAGCTATCCCATTATAACTCCGGATGCGATTGAACATGCAGTCAAGCTTCCAGATGAGCTGGTATTGAAAATTGCACCGCTTATGCTTACACACAACAATCCCTTAGCTATTGGTATCTTTCTGATCCTGCTCCGCTGCAAACCTCATTTGGTCAGCTCCGTCTTTCCTTTATTATGCAAAAACGAAGAGACCAGGAAACAGCTTGATCTACTTGGGTATCCTGATGTCATCAATGGGCGGCCATTGCATGCTTATCTTGATATGAAAATGCTATTTCCTCAAATCCCTAAAAGGCAGCCTCCCCTCTTTCCCAAACTTTGCGAAGATGCCTATGGTATTTATACCTTGCATGCTCTCCAGGGCTATGCGGAACTGGAATGGGATGAAGGCTATCTCAGATCAATTTTTACAGGCACTGAACAAGGGCATCTGCTGGCACAACTTTTTCATTATAATGTTGGCGCAGATCTTGTGCTCAATTGGGCGGCAAGATATCCCAGCCTGACACTGTCGATGGAGCGGTTAAGGAAGAAGTACCCTTGTAAAAATGCGCTGCAAACGCCTAAATCCGAAATAGGGTACATGCCTTATGTGGCATATCACGGCAGCAATTTATTCTATCACATGATTTCTTTTCCAGCCGGTCGAATGTTGTTTGGCATGCTCTCGGTCCCTGAGTTTCAGGCCACTATAACGAAAGAGGATTTATTTACAAATAGCCATCATGATGTCTCTGTCTTTCATCACTTATTTATGAATATAGAAAGTCAAGGTGCTTTATATTGTCTTCTTCACAATCGCCCAGAGTTAATTTCTTTCATAGGCAATAGTCATTTTCATATTCCCAATCCAAAGAAATCAATGCCTCGTTCTTTTGGCGGTATATTGATGTTTGGATTTTGCAGCGAAACGGGCAATAGACTGGTAAATGTCATTCTATCTCACAGACAGGAAGTCCTGCACATGCTCGATACTAGGCTGCTGATAACCCGGCGATCCGATACCCAACTCTTCCCGCCGGAAGAGTACTTTTTTGAAAATCTAATCGCTATTCTGAACCTGGATCTGTTAAAGCTTTTTTTACAAAGCAAACACACAAAATTTCTCACTGAAATTAACCCAAAGACTGATAAACCCTATATCTATCGCACACTGCAGATCTGTTCCGCCCAGCAACTTGAAGCCATACTGGAATGCCCCTGGATCGCTTTGAAAAATATTTCCGGACAAGGCAGCCATTCTGTTCTCAAAATAATTAGCGAGCGTCCGGATAAAGCGCAGCTCCTGCCGATTGTGGAGAAACGCATTGCAGTCTTAATTGAGAAATTAAAAGAGACTTTGCAAAAGAAAACCCCATCTCCTGTGCTCACGGAGGGATTATTCAGCGAGAAGAACTCAACCAGGTCATCCGGGAGAAAAGCGAAAAAAATGGCAGTGGGGCAAACAGAAAGAAATGAGTCAGCGGTTAACGAGCTGAGATAAACATCAGCCTGGAAGCGCAGGGGAGTTCCATTTCAAAAAGGCACTGGGCCAAACGATCAATAGATTTCCGCCTGCGCGGAAATGACAGTGTATTTTTATGTGCAGAACCAAGCCATTTCACATGCAATCTTTGTCATTCCCGCGCAGGCGGGAATCAATTTTCATGGCACGATCCTAATAGATTTTATTCAAACGTTCAGTTTAAATAATCCACTTCAATAATGTCATATTCCACCCTGCCCCCAGGTGTTTCAACGACCACTGTATCGTCAATCTGTTTGCCAATCAACGCGCGGCCGATGGGAGAGCTGTAGGAAATTTTATTAGATTTAATGTCAGCTTCGTCTTCACCAACTATCTGATAACTGAGTTCATTACCTGTCTCTGTATGACAAATCGTTACAGTCGCGCCGAAAACTACCTTGCCGTTATTTTCGAGCTTACTGATATCCACAATCTGAGCATGAGAAATTTTGGCTTCAAGCTCCTTGATACGCCCTTCTGTAAAGCTTTGCTGCTCACGTGCTGCATGATACTCTGCATTTTCCTTTAAATCGCCTAGCGCTCGGGCAGTTGCAATCGCCTCGATGATTTGCGGGCGCACAACGCTTTTTAAATGAGATAATTCCTTCTTCAGTGCCTCTGCACCTGCAATTGTCATTGGATGCTTATGCATATCCACCTCTAATGTAAATCTTGTAAACGAGTAACCGTTTCACGGTCTTCATATTTCATTGCCAGACAAGCTGCCTCCGCACCTGACAAAGTCGTCGTATAGCTCACTTTATGTTGCAAGGCATTTCGACGAATTGCAAACGAGTCAGCAGCGGCCTGCTTTCCTTCTGTGGTATTGACGATAAAATCAATTTCATTATTCTTGATGAAGTCCACCACATGCGGTCTTCCTTCTGCCACTTTATATACTCTGCGGCAGTCAATCCCTGCTGCATGCAATACCAGAGCTGTACCCCGGGTTGCGATAATTTCAAACCCCAATTGAATTAAACGCTTTGCAATTTCCCCAATTCGTGTTTTGTCGGCATCCCTCACTGACACAAAGGCACGGCGTCGTTTAACGATGTTACCACCAGCTCCAAGCTGTGCTTTCGCATAAGCCTGCCCAAAACGCCTTGCAATTCCCATTACCTCACCAGTTGATTTCATTTCAGGTCCCAAAATGGAGTCAACCCCAGAGAATTTAATAAACGGAAATACAGGCAGCTTAATGGAGTAAAAAGCCGGCATCGGATAATGCTGACTCAATCCTTGCTGCCTTAGAGTTTGCCCTAATTTGCAGCGCGCTGCAATTTTTGCCAGAGGAAGGCCGGTGGCTTTGGAAACAAAGGGGACCGTTCGAGAGGCTCTTGGGTTCACTTCCAGCACATAAATATCATCGGCCTGAATAGCAAACTGCGCATTGATCAAGCCGACTACCCCTAATTTCAGAGCCATTTGTCTGATTTGTTCAATCAAGTCCTGCTGAACTACCGAACTCAGGCTAAAAGGCGGTAAAGTACAGGCTGAATCACCAGAATGAATACCGGCCTGCTCAATATGCTCCATGATCCCGCCAATCATGACATCCTGCCCATCACAGACGGCGTCAATATCTACTTCAATGGCATCATTTAAAAATTTGTCCAGCAGTACCGGAGAATCGTTGGAAACCGCTACAGCGTGCTCGAGATAATAGCGTAAGTCCTCTTCCTGATAGACTACTTCCATTGCCCGCCCACCCAAAACATAAGATGGTCTTACCACCAATGGATAGCCGATGCGTTTTGCAACTTCCAGAGCTTCTTCCGTACTGCGTACTGTACCATTAGCTGGTTGGTGCAGATTAAGCTCCGCTACCATTTTCTGAAAACGCTCTCTATCTTCCGCCATGTCGATAGCGTCAGGTGATGTTCCTACAATGGGTACACCATTCGCTTCCAGATCCCTTGCCAGTTTTAGAGGGGTTTGGCCGCCGTAATGCACAATAACACCCATGGGTTTTTCAACATCCACTATGGATAACACATCTTCCAGAGTAAGGGGCTCAAAATACAGACGATCCGAGGTATCAAAGTCGGTTGAAACAGTTTCCGGATTACAATTGACCATGATGGTCTGGTAACCTTCTTCTCTCAATGCCATCGCCGCGTGGACGCAGCAGTAATCGAATTCAATTCCCTGACCAATTCGATTGGGTCCCCCTCCGAGAATCATCACTTTTTTTGCATCAGATTCAGCCCGGGCTTCACAACCGTCCTCATAGCATGAATATAAATAGGCGGTGGAACTGGGGAATTCGCCAGCACAGGAATCGATGCGCTTGTACACCGGTTTCACCCCTAAGGCCAGCCGATGCTGACGTACCTGCTCTTCCCGGCAATATAAAATTTTCGCAAGAAACGCATCAGAAAATCCATGCCGTTTTAATTGCAGAAGCTGCTGTTGATCGAGATCAGTAATCGTCTTTCCGTAAATTGCCCGCTCCTGCATAACCAGATCCTGAATCTGGTACAGGAACCAGGCATCTATTTTGCTTTCCAGCTGAATTTCTTCCAGCGTTAAATCCTGACGAAATGCAT
The DNA here is from genome assembly GCF_021297775.1 of Legionella sp. 16cNR16C. Classification (NCBI taxonomy): domain Bacteria; kingdom Pseudomonadati; phylum Pseudomonadota; class Gammaproteobacteria; order Legionellales; family Legionellaceae; genus Legionella; species Legionella sp. 16cNR16C. The sequence goes on along the minus strand of NZ_JAJTMX010000003.1, from coordinate 676,138 downwards.
CGGCAATATACCATAGGCGATCCGGAGTAGGCTCGCGTAAATGCCCTCTAAGCCGGCTTAAATCTTCCCCTTTCTTAAACAGACTGTTTAAACCATTGCGCCCAATTTCCAGACCACGTATTGCTTTTTGCAATGACTCCTGAAAATTACTGCCAATCGCCATCACCTCACCCACTGATTTCATTTGAGTGGTCAGGGTTGTTGAGGTCTGGGGGAATTTATCAAAGTTAAAGCGCGGAATTTTAGTTACCACGTAATCAATACTGGGTTCAAAGGAAGCTGGCGTCTTGCCGCCAGTAATTTCATTATCCAACTCATCCAGGGTATAACCAACCGCCAGTTTTGCCGCAATTTTAGCAATTGGAAAGCCGGTTGCTTTTGAGGCGAGGGCCGAACTTCTGGAAACCCGCGGATTCATTTCAACGATCAGCATTCTGCCGTCTTCAGGGTTGATGGCAAACTGGACATTCGAGCCTCCGGTATCCACACCCACCGCCCTTAATACCTTAACGGCGGCATCACGCATACGCTGGTATTCTTTATCGGTCAATGTTTGCGCAGGAGCGACAGTGATAGAATCCCCGGTATGCACACCCATTGGATCAAAATTTTCAATAGTACAGACGATAATGCAATTGTCGTTTTTGTCCCTCACAACCTCCATCTCGAATTCTTTCCAGCCGAGAACGGATTCATCGAGTAATAACTCATGCGTCGGCGACATATCCAGACCGCGCGTACAAATCTCTTCGAATTCCTCGCGGTTGTATGCGATACCGCCGCCACTGCCGCCCATAGTGAATGAGGGTCTGATAATGGTTGGAAAACCTAATTGAGCCTGAACCTGAATCGCCTCCTCCATGCTATGAGCGATTGCCGATCTTGGCATTTCCAGGCCAATTTTTTTCATCAGCTGACGAAAACGGTCACGGTCCTCGGCGCGATCAATCGCCTCCTTGGTCGCACCAATCATTTCAACAGCGTATTTTTCGAGGATACCGTGCTTTGCCAAATCAAGGGCACAGTTTAAAGCGGTCTGACCACCCATAGTCGGCAAGAGTGCATCGGGCCGTTCTTTTTCAATAATTTTGGCTACTTCGGGCCATAGGACAGGTTCAATGTAAGTTGCATCGGCCAGTTCCGGATCGGTCATTATGGTTGCTGGATTGGAATTAACAAGAATGACGCGATAGCCTTCTTCTTTCAAAGCACGCACAGCCTGCGTACCGGAGTAGTCAAATTCACAAGCCTGACCGATTACAATTGGGCCTGCACCGAGAATCAAAATGGATTTAATATCTGTACGTTTTGGCATGACAACTTAGAAAACGGTTTGAGTGACCTATTCTAACGATTTTAGTTAAAAGATCCTATCTTATCTTTATTTTTATAACGAACCTCTAATCCTTCCCCAAGCCAGCCCCATCAGTTCATGCAAGGCAATATTGAGGAACACCATATTCTGCGCATTAGGGATGATTGTTTTTTGCCAACGCTCATCTCCCCAATACAAGGTAAAATCGGTAGGTGCGGCAATTGGATGCAAGCCCTGGGCTTTGCAAAGTGCCATTGCTCTTGGCATATGAATAGCCGATGTCACCAGATAAAAGGGTTTATCCCTGACCCAGGCTTTTATGGCGGCAGCCTGATCGGCGGTATTCAATGAGCCTGTTTCTATCTGCAGCCTGCTGGTATCCACTGGATATAGCAATGCGAGTTTACGCATGCGAAACGCTTCGGCTTTTTCCTGACCATAGCCCCCGCCTGAGAGCAGCAGATTTATGGAAGCGCTTTGCCGCCACAAACGCAAGCCTTCAAGGACGCGTTTGACCGAGGCCGAATAGAGTAAGGATTGTGGCGGTAAGCCTTCGATTTCGGTCTGTCCGCCGCTAAGCACCACTATCCATTGGACTTCCGGGTTAATTTTCTTAACCGGGGGATATTGTTTTTCGAGCGACTGGGTAAGAAACTGCGGCAACCAGCCGGTGCTTATCACTAGCAAAAGAATAAAAAAAATACTAAATCCAATAAAAAGACGCCGTGACTCAGTCGATTTTCCCAGTTTATAAAGTAAAAAAGCAAAGAATAAAATCAATAAAAAAAATGGATTAGCCACTGCTTCAATCAAATGACGAATAACCATTATCTAACCCGTTTCATCAGATACAGGCCTAAAAAGGCGAATAAAACTGTTGGTCCAAGTGCCGCTACCACAGGAGGCCATTGGAGTACCTGGCTCACCGGACCAAAAAAACGGTTAATGATATGAAAACCAAAACCCATAGTTGCTCCCGCCAGTAATTTTGACCCCATGGTTGAAGAGCGCAGCGGCCCAAAGATAAAGGGAATGGCAAGAATCATCATTACCACAGTGGTGAAAGGCTGAATAATTCGCTGCCAGAAGGCGAGTTGGTAATTTAATGCCGTCTGATGATTTTGTTTTTGAGCCCGCAGATATTGCCGGAGTTCCTTCAAAGTCATCTCATCCGGTTCACTGCTGCTGACATTGAGAATAGACGGTTTAACAGCGACATCCCAGGGCATTTTATCGATATGCTGAATCACTGTATGGTCTTTACTGATCAAGGTCTGCGAGATATTCTCTGCCCACCAGCTATTATCATAAAATTTTACCGTCCAGATCTGACGTGCAAAAACCATCTGGTGATGTTCGTCGAAATGATACTGTCTCACATCAACCAGCGTATTATCCTGCTGCACGGTTCCAATGGTAATAAAATCATTCTGATAACGAAGCCAGACGCCGTGAGAGGTTCTAAGAGCCTGTCCGCCGCTAATGGCCTGCACTTTGACATCATTCGCATAGTAAGCAAGCTTTGGCACTATGGTTTCGCCAATAAGTGTGACCAGAACAATCAGGATGAGCGACGCTTTTAGAACTGCCGTTGTAATCTGGCCAATCGACATCCCTGCCGCCCGCATTACCACCAGTTCACGATTGTTGGCCATAACCCCAAGCCCAATCAGTGATCCTAATAAGCTTGCCATTGGGAAAAAAAGATAGACCTGATAAGGCATTTGCAATAACACATAAATGGCCGACTGAATAATTCCGAAATCCCCGCGGCCCAAATCTTCAAGCTGGTTGACCATAAGAATAAAGATTTGCAAACCCGCGAGTAGCAGCGTGACCAGGCCAATAGCCAGCAGAACATTTTTAGCGATGTAGCGATCCAGTAATTTCATGCCAGCTTCACCCTGTTTCGCCAGATTAACAACAAACCAATTGCAGCCACAATCAAATGCAGCCACCACATCCCTACCCAGATCGGTAATTTTCCAGCGGCAATCCAGTCACGGGCGACAAACATGAAATTGGCATAAATAATAAACAGTACAATGGCGGGTAAGAGTTTGGCATATTTCCCCGAACGCGGATTGACGCGGCTCAGCGGCACTGCAACCAGCGTTAATGTCAGCACCATCAGCGGTATGGAAATCCGCCACTGAAGCTCAGCCGCTTTTTTGGGATCAGAATTAAACCAGGGGAATAAGGAAGCAGTCGTCGCGGTACGCATGTCGTTGTCAATTTTAATATCAGGATGCGGCAGTCTGGCCTTGTATTCCTTAAACTCAGCAACCTGATAATCCGCATGCCCGGGTTGCCCCTGATAAATACTGCCATTTTGCAAAACTAAATAATCTTCCAGGGTTTCGGGATCGGTCTGTGCATAGGCCTGCTCTGCCCACAAAATATCCCACTGAAACTGATAATCCTTAATGACCTGCTTAGCCAGAAAAATATTTTTTGCCTTGCTGTGATCGCGGCTCATTGATTCCACATAAAACACTTCCTTGCCGCCGGAAATACCGCGAAAACGCCCGGGAACAATCGTCTGGATTAAGGTTTGTATTCCAGTTGTACGCAGTAACTTGCCTCTTTCTGTGGCGATTACAGGACTCACCCACATGGTCAGCGCGGTGACTATGAGGGTGACAATAATTGCCAGAATGAAACTGTGTTTCAATAATTGTGAATTCCCATATCCGCAAGCCTGCAATACGGTCATTTCACTCTCCGCGTAAAGGCGGCCATAAGCAACAAGAAGTGCTACGTAAAAGCCCAATGGCAGAAGCAATCCCATCAGATTAGGTAATTCAAGCATCATCAGTTTCATGATAATGACAATCGGGATTTGCCCGCTGGCAGCGCGATTTAAATAACGGACAAACTGATTACTCATAAAAATGAGCATTAAAATGCTGGTAAGTGATGCCAGTGTAATAAAAACTTCTTTTGCCAGATAACGGAATATAAGCACGACCTTCGGTCTCTATATTAATTAAGCATATTACTGAGACGAATTCCTGCTCTGCGGCAGGCTGCAATTTAATGCCTGGTCTCGAATAATTAAAACCATTTGAATGATATCCAAGATTGGGTAAACTACCAGTTTTTGCGTCTTATAGGAAGTCAAATGAACTACGGATTAATCCAATCATTGCAGGATGCGTCAGATCAATGCCTGGTGCTCGGTGTTTTTTCGGAAAGCAGAGCCGATGAATTTTCAACTATCGAGGATGCCGATCTGCTCGCCTTGCTGCCTCGGCTTATGACTAAAATTAACGAAGCAGGTGACAGTGTCTGGCAAAGCGATATCAACGGCCGCTCCTTATTGCTGCTGCATTGCGGTAAGCAGGCTGAGTTTAAAGCCTCTTCACTGCGAAGACGTGTTGAAGAAATCACAATGGCACTGTTAAAGCAGAAAATCAAAAAAGCCTGTATAGCCCTGCCTGCTATTAACAAACAGGATGCTGACTGGCAGCTGACCCAGATGCTGCTTGCAGTGGACAGCCTTTGCTATCAGTTAACTGATTATAAAACCCGGCAAAAAAAACCGCATAGCCTGGAGGCGATTGATTTTTATCTGCCAAACACCAGTGATACCGCATTGGCGACTGCGCAATCAATTGCCGAAGGTATCCGGTTAACCCGTCGTCTGGCCGACTTGCCGGCCAATCACTGCACTCCCAGCTTCCTGGCAGAGCAGGCTCAGAAATTGGCCGAAGACTATTCACAGATAAAAACGCGTGTCCTAGGTATTCCCGAAATGACAGAATTGGGCATGGGCGCCTTGCTGGCCGTCAGTAAGGGAAGTACTGAAGAGCCTCGCCTTATTGAACTGGCTTATAATGGCAATGGTAATCAGGCCCCTGTTGTTCTGGTAGGCAAGGGCATTACTTTCGACTCTGGCGGACTGTCGATTAAACCCGCCAATGCAATGGATGAAATGAAATACGATATGGCGGGAGCAGCCAGTGTCCTTGGCACCCTGAAAGCCTGTGCAATGTTAAAATTACCGCTTAATGTGATTGGTTTAATCGCGAGCGCTGAAAATATGCCAAGCGGCAGCGCTGTCAAGCCCGGCGATATTGTGACCAGCATGTCCGGTCAAACCGTGGAGATTTTAAATACTGATGCCGAAGGCCGTTTGGTGCTGGCTGATGCCCTCACTTATGCTGAACAGTTTAATCCCGAACTGGTCATTGATATTGCCACACTAACTGGTGCGATGGTTGTTGCATTAGGCACAATCACTACCGGATTTATGACTTCTGATGAGGCATTGGCAGAGCAAATTATTGCCGCCTCATCACAAAGTGGCGACAAATGCTGGCGCATGCCTCTTGATGAGGAATATCAGGATGCTCTCGATAGCCCGCTGGCGGATATGATCAACGCCTCATTTGACCGAAGCGCCGGAGGCATCACCGCAGCCTGCTTTCTCTCCCGTTTCACTAAAAAATACCGCTGGGCGCATTTGGATATCGCAGGTACAGCCTGGGTTTCCGGCAAAAAGCGCATCGCAACCGGCCGGCCCGTTCCTTTATTAATTCAGTTCTTACGCCATGTCGCCAGTTCGCGTTGATTTTTATTTATTAGGCAGCAGTGACAAGCAAGCCGCTTTGCAGTTTGCTTGTCGTCTGTTAGAAAAAGCCTATTTACGAGGTCATCAGGTGTTTGTTTTTTGCAATAACCGGCAAGAAGCAGAAAGCCTTGACGAGTTGCTGTGGACTTTTAAGGATGACAGCTTCATTCCTCATAATCTACAGGGCGAAGGTCCTGAGCCTCCACCAGTCATTCAAATTGGATATCAGCAGGAGCCACGGGGGTTTCATGATATTTTGCTGAATCTGTCCGATGAAATTCCAGCCTTTTTCACAAAATTCAAACGCGTGATTGAATTGGTTGTTGACGAGGAACAGGCTAAAACACTAAGCCGTTCTCATTTTCGCCAGTATCGCAGCGCAAATTGCGAAATAAACACCCACAATGTGTAGAGGAAGCGGGTGGCTTCCTCAGATATATTCATTATTCAATACAATTTGTAAACCAGCAGCCGTCAGCGATAAGAATTTATAACCGGGATCAATAGTGGTACGCTCAAGCCATTCATTGGCGATACAGGCATCTGCCAGCTTCTGCATCGCTTCTACTGAAACGGGCGTTCCAAGTTTGTCACTCAATCTGCTGGCAGCCTCCTCTTCAAGGTCAAGAAATACCTGTTCGCGAGTGACCCCTCTGTCAACCATTTCGTCGTAAAACATTTTTAAAATATCCACTTCGTTCATGATTGTTTTTCCTGTCTTTTTGTTAATTGTAAACCAATTTTGAGAAAACAGCCGGTCGAGTACAAATCAGGACTTGTCAGCCCTTTTATATTGGTCCAAACTGAGAAGTTGAACATCATAGAATAAGGTAGATCAGATGAAAAAGGACAGTCTAGCTGATGTACGTAACACTCAGTCCAGTCGCGGATTTTTCGGACAAATCGATAACCGCCAGGCCTATCTGGAAATCAAAATCAGCGATGAATATCGAGGAGTGATCAAACAATATTATCAGGCCACCCATTATGTGACGAAAAATTTTATTGTCAGTCAGCTTTCGCGTTTACGCTTGGAACACGAGCAAGAGGCGCAAGCCTATCTTGAGTGGTTTGAAAACAACCTGGAGAATCTGACGGTCAGCGACTTTGGAAAATTCGAGCTGTTTGAGCAGGCAAAGCCTATGGAAAAAACAGCCTGAGGTCATGAATTTTAAGTATAATCAGAGCAAACCAGACCCATATAGGCTCACAGCCAATCTGGTTTGTGTCAAAACTTGTAAAAACAAGCCTTCTTGTTGAAAAAAATCGTTTTATAGTCAACCATTAAGTTATAGCGCCTCAGAGTAAAACCTTATGAGTGAATCTCGACTGGTTTATATTTTAAAACGGCTTCGATATTTTATTTCTCCGCCTACAGATATCTACGCGTCAAAAATTCCCATGATTATTGAAAAGGACGTGAAGATACGTCTGCGAGACGGGATTTTGCTCAGTGTTAATGTGTATCGTCCAAATGACAATTTAAAGCATCCGGTAGTGATTTGTTTTCATCCCTATGACAAAGACCAGTTACCCAAAAAATCATTATTTGGGCGTTATAAGCCTCTAAAAGCCTTTCGATTCATGCGTCAGCCAAGCCCTTCGCATTTCTCCTCTTTAACTGGCTGGGAAGCCCCCGATCCCGATTTCTGGGTCAAAAATGGGTATGCAGTCATAAATGGGGATATGCGCGGCGCCGGAAAATCAGAGGGAAAACTTGATTTACTCAGTGATACCGAAGCGCAGGACTATTATGAACTTATCGAATGGGCGGCAGAGCAATCCTGGTCCAATCAAAAAATAGGTTTAAACGGCGTTTCCTATCTGGCATTGAGTCAATATCGGGTCGCAGCCTTGCATCCTCCCCACCTGGCCGCGATTTGCCCCTGGGAGGGATTCAGTGATGTATATAAAGACCTGGCACGCCCGGGCGGAATTCGTGAGGATGGCTTTTATGCATTTTGGACGCACATGATAAACCCTGAACTGCGAACGCAGCAAATGCAACGCATTACAAGAGATAGCTGGTGGCAAGCCAGGGTACCTGATCTAAAGGCGATTGAAGTGCCTGCGCTTATCTGCGGAAGCTTTTCAGATCAATGTCTGCATACGAATGGCTCATTTCGTGTGTATGAACAGATTCGGTCAAAACATAAATGGCTGTATACCCACCGAGGGGGTAAATGGTCCAGTTATTACAGTGATGAAGCACTTGAAACTCAACTGCATTTTTTTGACTTTTTTCTTAAAGACAAGGAAAACAACTGGCTATCAACACCAGGTGTTCGCCTGGAAGTTCGTGAAAACCGTGATCAGATACATAGTACCAGCTACCACAATACCTGGCCTTTGCCTGACACTCAATGGCTTCCTTTATATTTGCATAACGAAGAGCAAACATTAAGTGAAAATCTCCCCGCTGAAAAGAATCATCGGGATTTTTCTCTGCCTGATAATAACTTGCATTTCACTTTTATCTGCCCTTTTGATTTACAGGTTATTGGCCCGATGAAACTTAAATTGTGGCTAGAGCTGATCGATACTCAGGATATGAACCTTTTTGCAGGCATTCGCAAGTTTCATCAGGATGAGGAAGTTTTCTTTGAAGGAAGTTATGGATTTGGCTTTGATATTGTGAGCAAAGGCTGGCAAAAAGTATCCTTGCGTAAAATTGACGAAATTGAAAGTGTTTTCTGGAAACCGGAACATCGCTTTGAGGAGCAACAGTTTCTGAAATCAGGCGAGATTGTATTGGTGGAACTTTCACTGCTTCCCTCCGCCACTTTCTTTAAACAGGGTGATCAATTGCGACTGGAACTGCGAGGAAAATGGTTTTTCTCCCAGAACATTTTCTTATCCCAACTGGGTAAATATGAACCGAGTCAAACAGGCTTATGCCGCATTTATGGCGGAGAAGAATATGACAGTCATTTACTGATTCCCTTAGTTAAACCGTTTAATTCCAATTCATAGTGGAGAAGGCTTATGTCTTACGCGCAACGTTTTCATGCGGGCTGGCAATTTCTGGTATCCTGCTTTCGTTTTCTAATGAAAAACCCGGCCTTGCTTATATTGCCCATTCTCAGCATGCTGGCGGTAATTATTGCGGTGGCAGGTTTGTTTGTGGGTTCATTTTTTGAATTTAACAATATTATGCACCTCTACCAGTACCAAAAACCCCTGTTCTTTATTGTTATTCTCGCTTTTTATTTTTTACTGGCTTTCATCACCATATTTTTCAATGCTTCTTTAATTACTTGTGTGATTCATCGCCTGCAAGGTCACAAGATGAATATTTTCCAGGCAATGGGCAGCACATTGAAAAAAACGGTTCCTTTACTGGGCTGGACTTTAATCAGCGCTACCATCGCTACCTTTTTCCACTACCTTGAACGAAGCCATAGTACGGTTGCTGATATTCTCAGTGCGATTTTCGGATTCTCCTGGTCAGTGATTACTTATTTTGTCATGCCGGTGATGGTCGCTGAAAATGTCGGTCCGATTACGGCAATCAGGCAATCGGTCAGAATGCTCGGTAAAGGATGGCGCAAGCTTCTGATTGTTAATTTCATTCTTTTTCTGATTATAGCCGCTATTGTGGCCGTCTTTTGCCTTATCGCTAATCTGCTCAAGCCACAGATTCAGGCAGTAGCTAATGAGTATAGTATGGCGTTTATTCTGATTTTTATTGGATTATGGCTGATTGTAAATACGACCTTTAATGCCATTTTTAACAGTGCCTTATATCTTTATATTAAAGGAGATCATCCTCCTGAGTTTGATAGCCAGGTGATACGGGATTTGATCGTTAATAAAAAAAATATTGAACTGCCTGTTAATTTGAAGAATAGATAATGTCACTGCCAGGAAAAGTCCCCCTCTGCGTTCCCTACTCTCTAGGTCCCGCGACTTGTTCGCGAGATCCAGACAATCCAGTAGACTCTCCCAATTTCCATAATATTTTCTTAAGCTTTGTACTGTAAATTGGCGCCCTGTTTATTAAAATCTCAAAAGAATGTCTAAATTCATTGCCATTTTTGCTCAATGCCAAAGTCCTATCGCCGCAGGTGACTACATGCTGGCGATACAGATTGCCAAAAGCTTACAACAAAGCCTGGTAAATAATAATCCGGAAAACATCCAGCTGGTCTTGACCTCAACTCGCGAAAACCTGCATCACTACGAAACACTGTGCGGTTCTCACTTAACTGAGTTAGGGATATTTGTTATCGCTCTCGAGGACCTGACTGATGAGCAAAATACCATGCTTGCATTTATTGATGCAAACCGTTGTAAGCCGGCAGATGGTGACTTGATGCTCGCAGCATTTTCTCCTGAAACGAAATACATTTTTGCAGGAGCACCCAATGCACCCGATTTCTCCGAAGAATGGATGACGCAGGAGGTGGATTTTCAGAATTATATAGACCAGCCTGAATTGTTCTTCTACCTTCCACCTTCACAAAAATTCTTCAGCTCCACAGGTCTTGGCCCGGACAGACTAGGTATCACCGCAATAACACCACTTGATCAGTTGCCTCTTTTAAATGCAGAACAGGCGGCTTTAATTCCCAACACTGCTTATAGTTTTGCCTATGTAAATAATCATAATTTTAATGCAAGCTGGAAAGCAATTACGAATTACACCGAAATCACAGGTCAGCATCAATTAATGCTACTAGGTGATTTTTCAACGCAGGAGATCGAGTTTCTGCGAGGGAAAATGAACGAAATTTTATGGGCGCAGGGTAATATTGAACCGGCCGTCATTCATCACCATGCCACGGTGAAAAACCAACTGATGAGACAATTGATGTCTCAGTCTACCGGCGATTTGATTGTTACCACAGGTACCCAGAGCACTCTGGAAGCGTTCGTAGATCAAAAACTGCCATTTTATCAATATACACAGCACAATGCTGATTTTGTTGACTCCTATCTTGAAACACTTAAGTCGCTAGTAGCATTGAGGCTGAGCGCTTCGCCTCAGGCCAGTCAAATAATGCTTCGATTCGCTGAGATATTATTTGCAGAGAAACCTCTTGGGCAAGCGGATAGAAAATATCTTAAAACCTGTATAGAGAAACCATCACTCTGTCGAGCCATGCAAAAGGCAAACGCCGAAATTGTAGCAACAGCCCAAGGGCGTCTAGCTACCCGATTACTTGGTTTTATGAACCAGGACAACCCAAATGCGCTTCAAGAGCTGGAAGAAAAGTACCTGCGAGTTTGTGTTACCCTGCTGAAACGCGGAGAATCAGAGTATCCAGATCTGGACGAAGCCTTACGCCGCGCCGCTTCAAAAGGTATGGTTTTTGAATTAAAAGTATTGCTCCAGAGGATAAAAACTCACAATGAGGAATTGGATGAACCCGATGAACTCTTTGGCCGCTCGGCTCTGCTTTGGGCTGTAATTAAAAAGCAAGCCACCTGTATGCGTCTTTTATTGAAAGCAGGCTCTGATGTGAATTTTCAGGATGATATGGGAGAAACAGCTGCTCATTATGCGGTCCGGCTCAAGCGAAAAGATTTACTGGAAATCTGTATTCGTGAAGGCGCCGATCTTTCTGTCAGAGACAAGAAACACATGACCGTATTACATCACGCCTCGCGCCTGGGCCTGGATGATATCGTTGCGTTTCTGATTGCCTCAGGAGCAAAAGTAGATGTCATGAATAAACAGAGAAATACGCCTCTTCATCTCGCTTTGCAGGGCAAGAAGAAAACTGAAGTTATCAAACATTTAGTGGATGCGGGAGCTAATCCCAGAATTCGTAATTATCTGGGGAAAAAAGCCTCTGATAATCCTGTATTCCAGCAGTTTATGAAAACTCAGAACAATAAAGGAGAAAACAAGGAGGACGCGGCTCTCATAGCACTGAATGAATCTCTCCCAGTTTCCAGCACTCACGCGATGTCCTGCTAGTTTTCCTTTAAATCCTCTCATCAGGGAGAATCAATCTCCCTGCACATCGTGGTTTAAACGCAACGTCTGCCTCAGTCTACAAATTCTTGCGTAAATAATAGCGATCATGCTTTAGCAGATAGGCTTTAATCTCAGCCACTAATTGAAACCCCTGTTTTAAATAAAAATCCAGAGCCTGAAAATCAAAGGTATCAACAAATAAGGCTGACAGCTTTTGTTTTCTGGCATAATCGTCAACTACCTTCATGATTGCAGAGCCAATACGCTGCTGGCGAAACGCTTCCTCAATCCACAAAATATCGATGTAAGCCGCGTCGCTATGCACCCAAAGAGTTGCCCCTCCAATAATCTTCTCATTCTCATCACGCGCAAACACACTGCAGTTGTGAGCTTTTTCTCCCAGATGAGCGACATTGAAATCAATAATTCCGCGTCTCAGGATACCGTTATTCTGTTCAGAGGGCTCAAGATCCAAAACAATATTAATATTCGTCATATAAACCCTGTATAATTAAAGAGATGGGTTTAAGAATACTCTTGGTCGCTTTTACATAGCAAGCGCGCTGATTTCCAGAAGTAATATTACGAGGCTTAATGTATGGCTGAAGACAATTTATCCGATGAAGATAAAGCATTATTTAGAAATGCAATGCAATCGGTTACACCGCTTCGCCAATCGAACAAAATAGCCGAACATCCTGCAAAGCCCCTGCCGGTTGTTTCCAAAAGGACAGCCTCTGCCCAGCCTCCTCGGCCAACGGTTTTTTTATCTGATTCCTATCGTGACGAATTGCAAAGCGATTCTGTTTTATCCTGGTCGGCTCATCCAATTCCGTCAAAAAGGATGCGCGAGTTAAAAACCGGGCTCATCCACATTCAGGCGAGGCTTGATTTACATGGCAAGAGCCCGGATTCAGCCCGTGAAGCGCTTATTCATTTTATCAGCAAAGAAACCTTAGCCGGTCATCGTTGTGTATTGATTATCCATGGAAAAGGCGGCTTACGGGGAGAAAAGCCTATATTAAAGAATCTGGTTAATTACTGGCTGCCACAACTATCTCAAGTCCTTGCATTTCATAGCGCTTTAGCGAGAGACGGCGGCAATGGCGCAGTGTATGTTTTGTTGAAAAAAATAAAAACGGAGCCATGAGTCCTCAAAATTAATACACTAATTTCAAGCTATAAACATTGAATTTCGATTGATAAACGCTTACCATCAGGCCCAAAGTTATAAAGCCTGACATCATGAGTAAACAACCCATTATTATTGGCATTTCCGGACCTTCAGCTTCCGGTAAAAGCCTGCTTGCAAATACTATTGTTAACGAACTCGGTTCTCAGCAAGTTGTCGTCATTTCCGAAGACGCCTATTACAAAGATAATAGTCATCTTCCTTTTGCCGAACGTGAAAAAATCAATTACGACCATCCGGACGCTTTTGATCATGCCTTGCTTTGTGAACATTTAAAACTGTTGCGTCGCGGCGAATCCGTTAACATTCCCATTTATTCACACTCAAAACATCTCCGTTTACCAGAAACCCGCTCAGTCGGCCGGCACGCCATTATTGTTCTCGAAGGCATATTACTATTCTCCGACAAGGCACTGCGTGAGATTATGGATATTCGTATCTTTATGTCAACGCCTCTTGACGTTTGCCTGACTCGCCGCCTAAAACGAGATGTGGTAGAGCGTCATCGCTCTTTTGAGTCTGTGGTGCATCAATATGAGACCACTGTACGGCCAATGTATTTGCAGTTTATCGAACCATCAAGCCGCTATGCCGATATTATTGTTCCTCGTGGCGGTGAAAATCGAATTGCGATTGATATGATTCAGGCAAAAATGCGTGAGCTTCTGGCCATGCATAACAATGAATAAAGGAGAGTCTTATGGGTTTCTTAAACGGCAAAAAAGCATTAATCGTTGGTCTTGCCAGTAATCGCTCCATAGCTTATGGAATTGCCAAGGCATTCCATGAACAAGGCGCGGAACTTGCCTTTACTTATCAAAGTGAAAAACTGCAAGGTCGTGTGGAATCAATGGCGGCTGAATTTAACTCACAACTGACTTTCCCCTGTGATGTTGCTGATGATATGCAGGTGAATGCGGTATTTGAACAATTGGGTACCCACTGGGATAAACTGGATATTCTGGTTCATTCTGTAGCCTTTGCACCTGCCGATCAGATAAGCGGTGATTTTATTGAATCCTGCAACCGTGAAGGGTTTCACATTGCCCACGATATCAGTGCCTATAGTCTGATTGGCCTTGCCAAAGCGGCTCTGCCAATGATGGAAGGAACGGAAGGCTCTGTGATCACACTCAGCTATTACGGCGCTGAAAAAGCAGTTCCGAATTACAATGTCATGGGCATAGCCAAAGCAAGCCTTGAAGCCTCTGTACGCTATCTCGCTGCAAGCCTGGGACGCCGCGGTTTACGAGTGAATGCGATTTCTGCCGGCCCCATCAAAACGCTGGCAGCAGCAGGCATTAAGGATTTCCGTAAAATGCAAAATGCCTATGCGAATACAACGCCTTTAAAGCGGAATGTTACCGCTGAGGAAGTGGGTAATACCGCAGCATTTCTAGCGTCTTCCCTTTCCTCAGGTATTACAGGTGAAGTGATTCATGTGGATGCGGGTTATCATGCCGTTTCCATGTCGAATCTCGAAGAGTAATTGCGTTAATTGTATTATCCCCCCTGCCAGGTGCTGTGCATTATGCACAGCATCCAGACAATTTAAAATAAATGTTGTATTTAATTCCATATTGTGTAAAATTACACCGATGAAAAGAAAAGTAGTTTACATAATTCTCGCAACCATTGGCATTTTTAGTAGCGCGCTGGGTTTTTTACCCCAGAAAAAGTTGCAAGCTCCATCGCTGAATGCTTTGGTAAGCGAAATCCCATCCATACCATACACCAATAACTCTGGGCATTTACCCCTTATCAAAGCGCCTTTGGCCAAAGCGATGGTTAATCAAAAACCCGCTGCCCCAATGGTAGTTAATCAGCTGACACTTAAACAAATTCCCTATTACGAGCTGCCAGGCTGGCAGGAAGCGGATGTTAAGAAGTCCTTGTTTGCTTTCAGAAAATCCTGCGAAACATTTCTGAAAAAAGATCCTGATCATCCAGTGGGTTCAAAGCAAATTAATTTAAAAGCTGAAGACTGGCAGCCGGCGTGTAAAGCTGCGCTATCCATGAATAATGTCTATGAAGAAGAAGCCAGACAATTTTTTGAAAAATGGTTTTACCCCATCGAATTTGGTAAGAAAAAGCCTGGCAAAGGTGTTTTTACCGGCTATTACACACCGCAGGTTAAAGGCAGCCTGACTCGCTCTAAAGTCTACAATACGCCTATTTATGGAATGCCGGCCAAGCGAAGCGCTTCTTATACCCGTGAACAAATTGATAAAGGGGTTTTAAACCATAAAGCTCCTGTTATTGCCTGGATCAACAGCCCTGTAGATCGCTTATTTCTGGAAATTGAAGGAGCTGCTGTTGTCAGACTAAAGAACGGTAAAGATCTCTATCTTAGCTATGCAGGGGAAAATGGAGCGCCTTATACGTCAATTGGCAGCGTTCTAATCAAAAAAGGCATTATGAATAAAGATAATGCGTCCAAGACAGCTATTAAGCACTATCTGTCAAATAATCCCGGAAAAGTAAACCCAATTCTTCACCAGAACAAATCCTTTGTCTTTTTCCAGAACCTGAAAAAACCAGCGGCACTGGGTGCCCAGGGAATGGCTTTAACACCGGGTTATTCCCTGGCAATCGATCGTCAATGGATTCCGCTGGGCGCTCCCCTCTGGCTGGTTACCAAAGTTCCTGTACAAAATGAGCCGCAGAAGCAATTTAAACGCCTGATGATTGCTCAGGATACGGGAGGCGCTATTCGTGGATTGGTACGAGGCGATATTTACTGGGGAGCCAGTAAGAAAGCCGCTTATCTTGGCGAGCACATGAAGAATCAGGGCCGCTATTGGCTTTTATTACCTAAACATGCCATTCATAAAATTCAGTACAATTATTTCTCGCCTAAAATAAAACAGGTCATTCAGGCCGTTAAACGATGGCCTTCATGGATTAGACATTCGATTGGCTAACCCCCCCTCTCTAACTCTCACTCCCATTAAGTTAAGGAGTTATGTCATTCCCGCGAAAGGCGGGAATCCATTCCTCAGTCGGCATTGTAGCTAGCTCAGAAATGGATCCCCGCCTTTCGCGGGGATGACAGTTCAATAGACAGTTGAGCTTAACTAAGGAAAATAATATCCCTATTTCTTCTATTACTTAGACCATCTTACTTAGTTACCATCTGGTAACTAATTGACTGATTAATAAAACATTTATACTCTCATTAACGATTTCAACAAACAGGAGAGTTCCATGAAAGAAGCTATTATCAATAAGATTATTCAAGCGAAACTGGCAAGTATTAGTAAAGGATGGTGTGGGCCTGGCACCTGTGCTGGCTAGGAATAGCGCATGCACCATGTTAAAAAATGGTGCATGCAAAAATTAAGGAAGAGTATTATGCGTATGCCAGAATTGAATGTACTGATCAATTATAAAAATAATAAAATTATTTCCCGATACACCAGAGACTATCCTGAAGCAGTCTTACAGGCAGAAGATGCATTGAAAGAATTGATGAAATATATCTGGCTTTGCCTGAAACACAAAGCAGAAAAGCAGATGAATCCGAACAATGATTTATTAAATTTTTCCTGTGTCATTCATTCGGAAATGTCGGATATTGATAACATGTGGCACACTTTCCTCTTATTCACTAAAGATTATCAGCATTTCTGCAATGAATACCTGAACGGTGATTTCTTTCACCATGAACCGATCATCGCAGAAGAAAATATAAGCAGCGACAATTATGAACGGGAACTCTCAGATTATTTATCTTATATCTATGATAATTTGGGTGAGGAGACGTTGCTTAAATGGTTTAAACAATAGCTAGAGCTTCCTTGTTTCATCAAACTGACTGCTGGAAAGCATTATTGCCTCCATATTAGACTCAGTCCACTCCCTTAAAGTTCCAAGAATTTTACCTAATTCATTCCCTAATGCAGTTAATGAATACTCCACTTTTAGAGGGAGAACAGGAAAGGATTGTCTGGCTACAAAACCAAGGCGCTCCAATTTGATTAGAGTCTGAGTAAGCATTTTGGGAGAAATTCCCTCAAGCTTTCGTTTTAATTCCCCGAACCGACAAGTTCCATCCAGTAAACAGTTAATTATCAAAATTGACCATTTGTCACTGATTTTTTCAAAGACATTTCTTGATGGGCATTGTTCACTATAGATTGAGAATTTTTGCTGCAGAGACATAGGCGACAACTTCCTTATCAAGCTGGGTCAGTTGGGCCATAAAGCCCAACCAACAGCTAAAAGTTTTACTTCTGAGGAACTTCCATTGGCGGTGCCGAAGGTCGGACTTCACCATATAGATTAGGAT
Source organism: Legionella sp. 16cNR16C (assembly GCF_021297775.1). NCBI lineage: Bacteria > Pseudomonadati > Pseudomonadota > Gammaproteobacteria > Legionellales > Legionellaceae > Legionella > Legionella sp. 16cNR16C. The sequence goes on along the minus strand of NZ_JAJTMX010000003.1, from coordinate 658,838 downwards.
ACAAAGCAGAAGAAGGATTATAAGCATAAAGCGTTGGCTCATTAGACGCTGCCAAACCCTGCTGAGGAGCTTGTTGCTGAGCACCGAAGAAACCAGCTCCGCCCGTGTGCTGATGCGGATATTGATTGGAATATTCAGCGTATTGCTGTGACGGATAGCCATAGAAGCTGCCGGGATGACTGTGCATTCGAGGAGACTCCAGAGTATAAATGCGCCCATCCAGCTCAAACACCCGATCTACACCGTTGCGCAAACGACTTATTTTTTCGAGGAAAACATCCTGATCACGCAAATAATCGTCCTGGGTAGGTTTAGCGTAAAGAAGAGTATCATCACGAAACGCTGCGATTCGCTTCTCGATTTGTGTAAACACATGCTTTAAAGCATTTTCAACTGAATCTGGGTTCAATCCTTTCCTAACTAAATCAAGTTTTTCTTCATTAGTCAGGCCATGCAGATGCATGAGATTTTTGATTTTGTCGCCTATTTTTACATAAATCAAACGCCCAGCCCGCAAGTCTCTGATTGTATTTAAAAGCGCGTCACTTTCACGGCCCGCTTCAGTAAACCATCGCGCCCAGATGGAAGGAATTTTTTTATGATTTGATCCAGAATGTTTCTTATCAAGAGCTGCCATTTCATGTCGTACTGCGATAATCGCCTGAGTGACCTCAAATGGATCGATACCCTTTGAAAGCAATTTACCAGTCTCTTCATCAGTTAATTCAGCACGAATCCGAAATGGATCAGCGCGGTCAGCGGCATGCGGATTGTTTTTATTAATGTAATATTCCTGAATGGCATTGGTTATAAAAGCAGCCCCTGCAGCCCCCAGAATAGTCATGACGACGATTCCGGTAATTGCTATACCGATAGGATTGCTAATTCCTGCAGTAAACGCCAGCCACATTAAGGGAGTAGATAACAGAAAAGTACCTACAGCAGCACCAACCGCAGCACCAGCAAGCATACTGGCCAGAGAAATAGTCGCTTGCAGCCATCCTTCATTGAAAAGCATACGTTCAACATTACTGCATATTTTTTGCAGCAGATAATATAGAGCAATAAAAGTTAATACTGCAGCAATGGCAGCTAATAATATTAGCAAAAGCATTGCCCAGGCTTCACCATTATTTTCATGATCATGATTATAATGACCACAGCAACCATCCATACCACCATGATGGTTATGATGATTCAGCATGGCGTCCCACATTAACCAGGTAAACAGAAAATCATTGTGACGTGCATAGTAACAATCGTATTTATGATGGTGATCATAGTGCACATTGATTTGCAGAAATACAGGATAGGATGAGGATGCATAGTTAAAATAATGTCTGCGATAGTCATCGTCTAACTTGGCAAATTGAGGAAGAGAATTACAAAATGAGTATAGAACACGAAAGACTTTATTTTTTTCCTCTGAAGGAAGGGTATACCAGGGACTGTTTGGGGCATTCACAGCTTGATAAACACGTCTGGCCAATTCAGAGAAAATTTGCTGCTGGTCCATTCGTGGATAACTGTGGTTTTTAAGTTGCTCGTAATCTCCTGATAAATTCAAATACAACTTCGCCATATCATTATTGGTAAATACCGCCATAAACTTACCTCACATTGCGAGTAAACTTTAGCCTAAGATAAAATACTCCTCCCTGGTTTCGTATCTCGGGTATTGTTTATAGGTTAATGTTTGTCAACCTTGGCCTTGGCAACCAGTTGATTGACATAAAGATCGTAATCCATTAATCCATAATTTGCTTCTATTTGCTGCGCCAAACTGGCTTGTTGTTCTTTATCCAAATTCTTTAGTTTGCCATCAGAAATCTTTTTTAAACGAACGATTACAAAATCACCATTCATTAATTTTCTACCATCGACACTATTCGGCTTGGCCAGGCTGAAAGCAAGATCATTAATCATTGCTTCGGCTTTGTCAGTATCACGAGTGGCATTATCAATTTCTTGCCATTTTAACTGATTTGCGGCGATGAGCTTCTCATCTTCAGAGGAGTCCAGCTTGGTAGATAACAGATTAGTACCTAATGCTTTGGCCTTATTCGTTGCATTTTCCAAAGCGAGGCGTTCGATTATTTCATCGCGAACCGCATTCAGAGGTTTTTCACTGGCGGCTGTATGTTTTTTAACACGCAAGACAATCACACTATCACTATCCAACTGAATTGGTTCGCTATTATTCCCCAACTCCATAACATCATGGCTAAACGCAGTATTAACGATCTGTTTATTCTTGCCAATTTCTGTATCATCTCCGCCCCGTGTTAATGGCTCAGATTTCTCAATAGTCAATTTTAATTCCTCAGCCACAGGCGATAAGGAATCAGGGCTTTGATAGCTTAAGTCAGTGAGTTGTTCCAATAATTGTGCATAACGGGCTTGTGATAACTCGGTTATCAATTGATCGGCAATCTGCGCTTTGACTTGTTCAAAAGGTTTTAACTGCGCAGGTTTGTAATCAATTAATTTGAAAATTTCAAAACCGTTTCCGCTGCGAAAGGGAGCTGAGATCTGTCCTGGAGTCGTTAAATCAGAGAGGGCTTTATCAAACTGGGTGTGCCCTGCAACTATCCAGGGTAAAACACCCTCATTCTTGATTGATAACTTGTCGGCAGACATTGTCTTAACCCATTGCGAAAACTGCGTTGGATTATTTTGCAGTGCCTGGTAAGCTTCCTCTGCATTTTGTTTAACCTGTTCAGCCGCTTCATCAGAGGAATCCGCGGGGATGGCAAACAGAATATGGGCTACCTTCCACTGAGCGGGGGTCAGAAAGTTGTTCTGGTTTTCTTCGTAGTAGCGTTTGACCTCTTCATCATTAATTTTCAGGTTTTTACGAACATCCTGCATTGAAAGACGGACATAGTTAATAACTACTTTTTCTGGTGCGATAAATTCTTTTTTATGACTGTTATAATAAGTCTCTATCTGATCATTGGTAATTTGAGATTTATCCATGAACAGCTTGGTAGAAATTTGCAGGTAATCGTAATCCCTGGTTTGCATGTATAGCTTCACAAAACGCTTCACTTCACTGGGCAAGGCAAATGCAGTACCGATAAAAGCAAAACGCTGCTGATTGAGCAGCATTCCCTGACGGACTTCCTTTTGGAAAGACTCTGGAGTAAACATGGCTCCGCTTAAAGCCTGCTGGTAGCGCTCAGCCGAAAAATGACCGTCCTGCTGGAACTGTGGGATACTCTGAATTGCAGCATTCGCCTGCTCGATACTGACTCCAAAGCCAGCGGCCTGTGCGGCTTGTACTGTAACTTCATTCATCACCATCCCGTCCAGTACTTCTTTTTTCAATGCCACATCACTTTCAGTAGACATTTCGGACGGATCGCGTTGCTGACGGGCACGTCGATAGTTGAGTTCAAAGGCTTGTTTGCTAATGGGCTGATCATTTACCGTTACTTCTGCGTCAGAAGCCTGGTGTGATTGCATGTAGTAGTCGACCCCGAATAATGTAAATGTTACGGCAATCAGAATTATAACTATCCAGGCCACAAGACCTTGTATACGTTCGTTCAGCTTCTGCAACATTATTGGAGTTCCATTTTTGATAGTTTACAAGAAATTAATACGCTAAAAACAGATAAAAAAAACGCGCCATACGGCGCGTTAATTTGGCGGAGTGGACGGGGCTCGAACCCGCGACCCCCGGCGTGACAGGCCGGTATTCTGACCAACTGAACTACCACTCCAATTCTTGGTGGGTGCTGCAGGGATCGAACCTGCGACCCTCGCCTTGTAAGGGCGATGCTCTCCCAGCTGAGCTAAGCACCCGAAAACTTACGCTTCTTGTACAGCCTCTTTAAGAGATTTGCCTGCTTTGAACTTGGCAACTCTTGACGCTTTAATCTCAATTTGTTCGCCAGTTTGTGGATTTCTTCCAACACGGGCAGAACGGTTACCAGTTGAAAAAGATCCGAATCCTGGTAAAACCACCTGATCACCACTTTTCAGTGCATCAATAATGGTAGACATAAACACTTCAAGAACTCGTCCAGCGTCGGCTTTAGTAACACCAGAACCGCTTGCAATTGCTTCTACCAATTCAGTTTTGTTCATCTTTTCCCCTATCAGTTATTCATCCTTCCATGAGGCGAATTTAATCAGATTCTTATGCCCCAGTCAAGCAGTCACTTCCTTGGGTTGCCCGCCAGTAGCGGACAACGGAGTGAACTATACTCGGTATTAATGGGTATGTAAATCCTTATTTTCATTTTTTTTTGCAGTTTTTTCAGAAACCACATCTTTGGCTTCTGAATTCTCAGAATCTGGTGCTGCAGCAAGAGGACTACGCTGCAATGCCAGCTCTAAAACCTGCTCTATAGTCTTCACAGGATGAATGCTTAACTTCTTCAGGACATTATCAGGGATTTCTTCAAGATCCTTGCGATTTTCCTCAGGAATAATGACATGCTTGATACCCCCACGATGAGCTGCCAGGAGCTTCTCTTTCAATCCGCCTATTGGAAGCACCTGCCCCCGCAGGGTAATCTCTCCAGTCATAGCAACATCAGCCCGGACAGGAATATGAGTAACCACCGAGACCAGAGCCGTACACATTCCAATACCTGCGCTGGGTCCATCTTTTGGAGTAGCCCCTTCTGGTACATGCACATGAAAGTCATTCTTGTCATAAAAGTCATCGGGAACGCCAAACGATTTCGCCCTGCTTCTGACTACTGTCATTGCAGCATGAATCGATTCCTGCATCACCTCGCCCAACTGACCGGTATGAGTTGTTTTTCCTTTGCCAGGCATCATAGACGCTTCAATTGTCAGCAGTTCCCCGCCCACACTGGTCCAGGCCAGGCCAGTTACCTGTCCGACCTGATCAAACTCCTCAGCAAGTCCATAACGGAACTTCTTAACCCCAAGATATTTTTCAATATTGGTTTTTGAAACCGTTATTTTTTTTGTTTTCTTATTGCTGAGAATATCTTTAACTACCTTACGGCAAATACTGGCGATATCGCGCTCCAGATTACGCACCCCAGCTTCTCGAGTATAGTGACGGATTATCTCGCGCACTGCACCTTCATTAATAGTTAACTCACTTTCTTTAAGACCATTAAGAATAGTCTGTTTGGGGATAAGATAAGTTTCAGCGATATTTATCTTTTCATCTTCGGTATAGCCGGCAAGACGAATCACCTCCATCCGATCAAGTAAAGGTGCAGGAATTTCCAATGAGTTGGCTGTGGCGATAAACATGACATCACTCAAATCATAATCCACTTCCAGATAATGATCGCTAAAGGTGTGATTCTGTTCGGGATCAAGCACTTCCAGCAAGGCGGATGCCGGGTCGCCACGGAAATCCATTGCCATTTTATCGACTTCATCAAGCATAATCAGCGGATTTTTGACCCCTGCCTTACATAGTTTCTGAATGATTTTTCCAGGCATGGAACCAATATAGGTGCGGCGATGTCCTCTGATTTCAGCTTCATCCCGAACGCCTCCCAGGGCGATACGGATGAATGTTCTTCCTGTCGCATTTGCTATCGACTGTCCAAGAGAAGTTTTACCAACCCCAGGAGGTCCAACCAGACAAAGAATAGGTCCTTTCATTCGTTTAACCCGCTGCTGTACTGCCAGGTATTCAATGATGCGCTCTTTGACCTTCTCAAGACCATAATGTTCTTTATTCAACAAGTTTTCAGCTTTGCGCAGGTCAAATTGAATTTTATTTTTACGTTTCCAGGGAACGCTTAACATCCAGTCCAGATAGTTGCGAATGACTGTAGCCTCAGCCGACATAGGCGACATCATTTTTAACTTGTGCAATTCCGATAAGGATTTTTCTTTGGCTTCTTTGGGCATTCCGGCTTTCTTGATAGAGTTTTCAAGCTGCTCTATTTCGCTTCCTTCCTCGCCCATTTCACCTAATTCTTTTTGTATCGCCTTCATCTGCTCATTGAGATAATACTCTCTTTGGCTTTTTTCCATCTGGCGTTTCACGCGGCCGCGAACTCGTTTTTCAACCTGCAGCAAATCGATCTCGCCTTCGATTGCTCCCATTAAGCGCTCAAGGCGTGTGCCAATCACTAATGTTTCTAAAAGATCCTGTTTATCATCGACTTTTAAGGTTAGATGAGCAGCAATGGTGTCTGCCAGGCGGCCCGGCTCTTCAATACCAGCCAGAGAACTGAGTACTTCAGGCGGTATCTTTTTATTTAACTTAATATACTGCTCGAATTGTGACATCAATGAGCGCATTAATATTTCAATTTCCTGAGGATCAACTTCCCCAACGACTTCTTCAACCTCTTCAAGTCGGGCTTCAAGAAAACCCTGTTCTTGCTTATATTCTTTGACACGTGAACGTTTCTCGCCTTCTACAAGAACTTTCACAGTACCATCGGGTAGTTTAAGAAGCTGTAGGACACTCGCAACGGTACCAATATTGTAAACATCAGCTGGCGACGGGTCATCGTTGGATGATTTGCGCTGGGCAACCAGAAAAATCTGTTTGTTATCAACCATTGCAGCTTCCAATGCCTTGATTGATTTTTCCCGCCCGACAAATAATGGAATCACCATATGGGGATACACTACGACATCTCTAAGAGGCAGGACTGGCAGAAAAGAGAACTCATCATTCTCCGGGGATGGCATCAGTTCGTTTTCACTTGACATAATAAGCCCTTATTCAGACTACAATCCGTTTATTCCCTTGGCCTGCAGAATTTGCAGCCGCTGGAAAATACAATTTAAATCTTCTGAATCTAATACTAACATTCTATGCAGGCTAGCAGATAGCTTTTGAAACATCAGGTCGTATTTACCCGCCTGGTTCGTATGGATTAAGGAAGTTGAAGCATGAACCATGCCATCAACCTGCTTAATTGACAAGTATGAAGCTGGCGTTTGCCAACTCCATACTCAGGAATTAATCTCCCCCACCAGCAGCAGAGTGCTTATCGTCTCTCTCTTCAAAAATCATAAGCGGTTTATTAGTGTTGCCGACTACACTCTCGTCTACAACAACCTTTTTGATTCCCTCGAGTGACGGTAATTCATACATGGTGTCTAAAAGAAGATTTTCAAGGATCGTTCTTAAACCACGAGCACCAATTTTTCGCTCCAATGCTTTTTTAGCGATTTGCCGTAAAGCGTCATCACGAAATTCAAGCTCAACTGACTCCATTTTGAACAGAGCTTGAAATTGCTTGGTTAAAGCATTCTTTGGACGAGTCAGGATATCAACCAGGGCATCTTCATCCAGTTCATGCAGTGTTGTTACTACAGGAAGACGGCCAACGAACTCTGGTATTAATCCATACTTCACTAAATCTTCTGACTCAAGCCCATCCAGTATTTTCTCATTGACTTTGCTATCCTTGGAGTTTTTGAGCTGCGCGGCAAAGCCGATACCGGATTTATCGCTTCGATCACGAATTACTTTTTCCAGGCCAGCGAAGGCGCCTCCGCAAATGAACAATATGTTGGACGTATCAACCTGCAAAAATTCCTGTTGCGGATGTTTGCGTCCACCCTGTGGTGGTACTGAAGCGATTGTACCTTCAATCAGCTTAAGCAGTGCTTGCTGTACCCCTTCGCCAGAGACATCCCGGGTGATCGATGGATTATCTGATTTACGGGAAATTTTATCAATTTCATCAATGTAAACTATACCTTGCTGCGCTTTATCCACATCGTAATCGCATTTTTGCAATAACTTCTGGATAATATTCTCAACATCTTCACCTACATAGCCTGCTTCAGTCAAAGTAGTAGCATCTGCGATGGTGAATGGAACATTGAGTAATCGGGCAAGTGTTTGAGCAAGCAAGGTTTTGCCGCTGCCTGTCGGGCCTATCAGCAGAATGTTACTTTTACCCAGTTCAACACCATCCTGTGGCTTGTGCTGCAAACGCTTGTAATGATTATATACAGCAACAGACAGCACCTTTTTTGCATGAGGCTGTCCTATGACATATTCATCAAGAAACTTTGAAATTTCCTTTGGTGTCGGCAAATGGGTTTCGGTATCCTCAATTGTCTCCTGCGTTTCTTCACGAATGATATCATTACATAATTCAACACATTCATCGCATACAAAAACCGAAGGACCTGCGATTAATTTTTTTACCTCATGCTGGCTTTTGCCGCAAAATGAGCAATATAAAACTTTTTCACCATCACCTTTACCGGTTTTACTCATCAACAAACCCTCTCGTGCCGATTCCTCATAAGGAATGCAATTTTAAATTTATTGGAATTGACCTCAAAACAATTTTTGCTGCCAAACTCTCTTATCTATATCCTGTATAGTGCTCCGCATGACTATCCTCAACTTCGCCTGTGACATGATAATTGACAGAACCTAGTAAAATTTTAGACAATCAATAAAAATAAGCCAAGTGGATAATGGCCTCTTTTTAAGAGGCCATTGAGTCAAGAGTCCTGAACTCTGAATTATTCTGCAGTTGTAAATGCATTACGATCGTAAAGCACTTTGTCTATTAATCCATATTCTTTGGCTTGAGACGCACTCATGAAGTTATCCCTTTCCGTATCACGCATGATTTGATCAGGCGTTTTGCCGGTATGCTTTGCCATGATGCTGTTTAAACGCTCACGTACAGCCAGCGTTTCACGGGCATGGATTTCGATATCAGTCGCCTGACCACGGTATCCGCCTAAGGGCTGATGTATCATTACCCTGGAATTGGGCAAGCAGAAGCGCTTGCCGTCAGCGCCGGCACAAAGCAACAAAGCAGCTGCACTGGCAGCCTGGCCAATACAGAGAGTGCTTACATCCGGTTTAATAAACTGCATCGTGTCATAAATTGCCAAGCCAGCTGTAACAACGCCTCCAGGCGAATTGATATACAGATAAATATCTTTATCCGGGTTCTCTGATTCAAGAAAGAGGAGCTGCGCCACTACCAGGTTAGCCATATGGTCTTCAACTTCACCTAATAGAAAAATAATGCGATCTTTCAAAAGTCTTGAGTAAATATCATAGGAGCGCTCTCCTCTTGACGTTTGCTCAATAACCATTGGAACCAGGCCGCTGGCATTTCTAATCAGGTTATCGGGATGACCTGCCATTTATCACTCTCCTTTCTCTGTGTTTTCCTTTTTGGGATTCATGACTTCATCGTAGCTCATTGATTTTTCGATGAGTTTAGCGTTTTCACTAATTTTTTCTGCAACCATTTCTTCCATAACAAGGGCTTCAACCTCAGCAGTACGTTCCTTGCTATTTCGGTACCAGTTACGTAACTCGTCCGGGTTTTCGTAAGCACTGGCAAATTTTTCAATCATCGCATCAACACGATCTTTATCCGCTTTTAATTCATGTGCCTTGACGTATTCTGAGAATAACAGACCCAAATGAACGCGGCGTTTAGCTTGCTCTTCAAATAATTCTCTTGGAAAGTCAGGAATCTTTTCATTCTCATGATGCGCATGCCCAAAAAGGCGATGATACATATCATGTTTAAGATGTTCGATTTCCTGATCAATCAGAGCTGCAGGTAAATCGAAGCTATTAACAGACATCAATTGATTGAAAATACGCTCGCGATTAGTAGCGCTGACGCGACGCTCCAGCTCACGGGTCATATTTTCCCGAATGTCTTTTTTGAGTGCGTCGACACCGCCTTCCTTAATGCCAAACTTTTCAGCAAAAGCATCGTCCAGTGCAGGCTGTTCACCTTCCCACACATTATGGATGGTGATTTGGAATACGGCATCTTTGCCGGCTAATTCTTTGTGGCCGTAGTCTTCAGGGAAGGCAACCTTAATATCAAAGGACTTGCCAATTTCGCCGCCGATAATTCCTTGTTCAAAACCAGGAATCATAGAACCGGAACCAAGAACAATTTCGTATTTCTCAGCACTGCCGCCTTCAAAAGGCTGATCATCAATGAAGCCTTTGAAATCGATACTGACTTTGTCTCCCTCTGCAGCAGCACGAGAAACATCTTTCCAAACTTTGTTTTGATCCCGTAACTTGCTAATCATTTCATCAACATCAGCATCACTGATCACTGACTTAATAATTTCAATTTCCTGGCCGTTCAGCTCAGTAATTTTAATTTCAGGGAATACTTCAAAAGTTGCGGTGAATTTAAAGTCTTTACCTTCTTCGAGCTCTTCTGGCTCAACATAGGGAGAACCGGCTGGAACCAACTCATTGCTTTTCAAGGCTTCATATAGAGTTGATTGCACCATCTCACGGGCAACTTCTTCACGAACACCCTTTGAGAAGCGGCTCTTGACTACATCCATAGGGACTTTTCCTGGTCGAAAACCGGCAACTTTGGCTTTACGTGCAAGATCACGCAAACGCGATTTGACCTCATCTTCAACTTTTTCGGTAGGTACGCTAACGGTAATCTTACGCTCCAGACCATTCAGGGCTTCAACAGAAATTTGCATCTAGTCACCTCTTGGATATTTTTGTCATGTAATGGTGCGAAAGGAGAGACTCGAACTCTCACGGGTTACCCCACTGGAACCTAAATCCAGCGCGTCTACCAGTTCCGCCACTTTCGCAAAACAGGGTGGAATTATCGAACAGTATGACTTGGTTGTAAAGACTCGAGATGCGAATCTTTAGACTTTGGATTCTGAATATAGCCAAAAAATTGTTTCGACTATATATTATAGCCGTTTTTCAGCATAATCTACTTAACCAACTCAGACTCATTGATGTTTTAAAATGGGGTGAACGATGGGACTCGAACCCACGACAACCGGGATCACAACCCGGGGCTCTACCAACTGAGCTACGCTCACCATATCGGAATACTGCACAAAGGCTGGCACGCCCGGCAGGATTCGAACCTGCTACCCTCGGCTTAGAAGGCCGATGCTCTATCCAGATGAGCTACGGGCGCAAATATATTGGTCGGGGTGGAGGGATTCGAACCCCCGACATTCTGCTCCCAAAGCAGACGCGCTACCAGACTGCGCTACACCCCGCAAACCCGTCCTAGGACAGAGCGCAGATAATACCGCTTGCTTTTCCTAAGGTCAATATATTCGAGAACTAATTTTTTATTGATTGAAAAATCCATAGATTAAGTGAACCAATTCAACCCAAACTGTCTTTGATTCAAATATATAGATCATTTTTAGATCCCGCTCTCAATTCCTGATAAACAGGCAATGATAACTCACAAATTCAAATTGCCAGCCGAATGACGCTAAGTTAACATAAATCAGGAATGCTTTCGGGTTTAAGTCATGAAAAAACTGTTGTTGCCGCTGTTCGATAGCCTGGATCAATTAAGTAAGAATTCAGATCACGTCATACTGCCTTCTCCAGACTGTTATGCCGATTTCATCCATGTATTAAATTTTTTAAGAAGTTATTGCGGCAGCCTGGGCACATTTAATAGTTATCGGAGAGAAGCCGAGCGTCTTTTGCAGTGGTGCTGGTTAGTCAGAGATTGCCGCTTGCCGCAATTAAAACGAGAAGACATTGAAGCCTTTATACGATTTTGCCAGCATCCTCCTGCAAGCTGGATTAGTCTGAAAAAAGTTCCTCGATTCATTGAAAAAGAAGGTAAACGACAGCCCAATAACGAATGGCGTCCATTTGTAGCAACTGTCAGTAAGCTGGCTCGCAAACAGGGACATGAGCCTGCTATCAATCAGTTCTCATTATCTCAGGGTGCTATTCAGGAAATTTTCGCAATTTTAAGTACTTTATTTAATTTCTTAATTGCAGAAGAATACTTATTTTCCAATCCAGTTGCCTTAATCCGCCAGAAAAGCAAATTTATCCGCAAAAGGCAGCAAAATGCGCCGGTAAGAAGACTTAGCCTCTTGCAGTGGCAGGCGGTGCTGGATGCTGCCGAGACTTTAGCCGCAGATAATCCTGAAAAACATGAACGCACTCGCTTTATCCTAAGCATGCTTTTTGGAATGTATTTGCGTATTTCAGAGCTTGCCGCAAGTGATCGCTGGGTTCCTAGCATGAATGATTTCAGCAAGGATAGTAATGGATTCTGGTGGTTCACAACCATCGGAAAGGGTAACAAAGAGCGTCAGGTGGCGGTAAGTGATGCAATGCTGGATAGTCTGAGCCGCTGGAGGCGCTTTTTAGGTTTAAGCAATCTCCCCACTCCCGCCGATAATACGCCTCTGATCCCCAAAATACGCGGTAATGGCCCTATGACCGACACTGCCCCCCTCCGTCGTCTCGTCCAGACTTGCTTTGATCTCGCTGCTGAAAAGCTGCGCCGCGATCATTTTATAGAAGAGGCCGATGGTTTAGGAGCGGCCACCGTGCATTGGCTTCGTCACACCGGTATTTCTGAAGACGTTAAAATTCGGCCACGGGAACATGTGCGAGACGATGCCGGTCACAGTTCAAGTGCAACAACCGATCGCTATATTGATATTGAAAAGGCAGAGCGTTATCGCTCGGCGAAAAAGAAACTTATAGAGCCCTGTGATTAAACCTTGAGTTTAAAATCAACCCTCTCTCAACTTGGGAGAGTGATCTTCTTGAATTGATGCCTAGGCCGCAACTACTACAGTTTGTGATGGAATGGTATAAATAGATGTGGTGTTGGTTGTATTTGACGTACCATTCGTTATCCCAACATTGCAGGCAGGCAATCCATTGAGTAACACATTCGGCAGACCTGTGAGTGGCTGAAACACTCCCTGTGTGGTTCCTGACTTTACTCCGCCCTCTTTGCCAGGCTCATCACCCGTTGAGATACTGATAGAGGTAAGGATATTGCAACTGGGCGCCATCAAGATCAATATTTCCGGAACGAAACCTATACTGTTTAACCAGGTCGCAATGTTAGGAAATGGTGTTGGAATCTCAGGCGGAACGAGGCAAACATCCGTGTTTCCCGTTGTTGTAACCGAACCGCCCCACATACATGCCATAGTCATACTATTTACCCCAAATGAATTTGCCTGGCTTTTATTTTTGCGTCGTCTTCTGTGATGATTGTCAGTTCGCCGCAATCCAGTCGATAGTTCTTTTTTACCCTGCTTCGTAAACGCCCCAACACCTGATGCTCCAAATCCTCTACCCATTGGAAAAGGCGAATAGTCTGCAGATTCAAGGTGTCGCAGATTTTTTCAATGGTTTTGGCAATGAATTTCAACCTTTCAAAATGAAAACTGCATTCTTGTCCCTCAAGCCGACTGTGTTGCAAATTCAGGCGGGCTTTTTCAGAATTTATTGCCAACTCAGTGGAATTTAAACCAATTGAAGACGCATTAACTTCAAGCCCATGCTGCATATTGATGCATGCATGATTTTCACTTCTTCGATTCAAAATCGCTAAAACATAAACCTCTTCCTCCCCCAGATAAGCCATGATTTCATCATCAGCCAAGGGCTCCAACAGGCAGGAAAACGCTTTTTTGGCTTTAATGGTGGAGTTGCTAAATGAAAATTTTAAATGAAAATTATCGCCTTCGATAAATTTTATCGTAGCGGGATAACATCCGCCGGTACCGGCCAATCGCATTATTTCATTTTCTTTTAACATAGTGCTCTCCTCGTCCGGATTTATGCCGATATAAAATAAAAGAATCCAGTCCTCTCAGTAACTCTCCGCTCGAAGTCATGGAAGGGAGACGTTTTGATCTTAAACCTTAAATCATGTGCTCCACTGTTCTGCTCTCAATAAATCCGGATCGGTTTTTTTCATATACTCACCGCTTTTAATATTCCAGTTCACCTGATGCTCTCTGGTGTCATGTAAGGATGCGCTGTTCATTTCCGATTGTGAAAAATCGCAATGACTAAGCTGACTATAATTAAACCTGGCAGCGTTTAAGGAACTGTGCTGAAAATCACAGTCCTTAATAATTGCAGATTCAAAGTTAGCATTGTTTAATTGGCAGCGATTAAAAAGACAATCGTCTATTGTCGCACTGATAAAATTAGCGGTATTTAATTGGGCCTGGCTAAAATCCACAGCGGTTATTTTCGCTTCCTGAAAAACAGCAGCATAAAAAGTTAATTTCTCCAGTGAGAGCTGGTTAAGTGTCGCTTGCAGGCAATTGATATGCCTGATATCCGCAGGATCCTGGAAAGCGACTTTATCAATTTTCGCTTTAATCAGTAAGCAGTGAAAAAAGTTGCATTGTTTAAAATGTACACTGGAAAGCCTGCTACCGGTAAAGTTACAGGCAGTCATATCGACCTTTAAAAAATTTCCACGTTCAAACGACGCCTCAGTTGCTGTTGAGCGCGACCATTGTATATTTTGCATTTGTACAGCAATTAATCGGCATTGTGAAAAACTGCTTTGACTTAAATCACTATTAAGGAATTGACAGTTCTCCAATACCTCTGCCTTGAAATCACTTAGCGCAAGATTGGAATCACTGATAATTAGTCCATCAATCTTGTTCTGGTTAAATACGGCACTTTTCCAATCACTATGTACAACATGGACCTTGTTGAATGTGCAGGCAGTGAATGTATTGATAGTCATCTCGACTTTCTCGAAATACACCTCATCAAAGCGGCAATTCTCAAAAATAGCAGCCTTGAATTTTATATTTTTAAAAGCACATTTCTTGAAATGACTGTTTAGAAAGATGGGTCTGAATATATCCAGTTCCTTAATTAAAGTACCATCAAAGGTCTGATCTTCAATTACTTTTCGTTCTGACAATGCGTTCTTTAACTGAGCTAAATCCATTACTAGCCTTCTATTTTGTCAAAATAACTTTGCTGTTCAAGACAATGCTGTTTTTGAGTGTCAATTAATGTGCAACTATTAAAGGTAGTTCCATATAAATTAGAACGATTAAATTCGGACTCAATAAAACGGGTTTGATCAAAAGTTGCCTGAAGCAAATTGGTATTTTTAAAATCAACCCTCTTCATTTCACTGCCTGAAACTCGTATTTTCCGGGCGTTACATTGGGTGAGTTCTGAGTTAAGCCAAATAGTATCAGTGACATGCATGTTTTCCATACTACAGGCTGACCAGGAAATATTTTCAAAATGGCCGCCTAGTAAAGCTGCCTTTTTTAGATCTGTATTAATGAATTTTGTTTTACTAATTATTGTTTCTGTATTGGTACGCCAGTTTTTCATATTTGAGTGGGCAATTCGGCAATTTATTATTGTGGAGCCAGCAAATGTTGCCTTCTCCAAATCGCAATGTAAAAATCTGCTTTTCTCGAAATGAGAATTGGTCAGTTCAAAAGAGGTTAATTCGCAATAATCGAAGAGACAATTACTCAATTTACAATCTCTCATCACCATTAATTTGGCTTTCAGTCGATTGATGCTGATACCTTCAAATTGGCTATGTCGACAATCTGTATAAGCCCAATCAGCTTCTGATAGTTCGGCATGGTCAAACACACAGCGTTCTAAATGGCTGTATTTCAGAATGGATTGATTCAAATTGCAGGTTTTTAGGGAGCAGTCATTCATTATCAAACCCTCAGCGTTTAAGCAGGTTAATTTACACTGTCCAAAGCTGGATTTGTTAATTTTTGTATAATAAAAAATGGCTTGTGTGAAATTGCAGTTTTTAAGCTCGCAATCAGCCAACTCAGCTTTTGAAAAATTCGCAAGCTTCGCTTCCACATTACATAATGAGCAATCTTTAACATAGGCAGCAGTAAGATTGGCGCCCAGCAAATCTGTTTGATCTAGCCGGGTACGTATTAAAGTGGCCTGCTCAAGTTTAGCCTTATTTAATTTGGTATTGACAAGCAAACAATGGCTCAAATTACAGCCGGTTAAATCAATCCCTGACAAATCCAGTTCAGACAAGTCAATACCAGCCAGATTTTCATATTTAAGATCCGTCTTTTCCTGATAAGCCCTGATAACATCATCTCGCGTGTACACTGAGGGGCTGGCTGTTTCAAAACGGTATTGCGCCATTTTTCCTGTGGAATCTAACATGCCAAGCCGTTTTTCCAATATAACCGCTTCATCCAGCAGTTTCTGTTTCTCCTTGCTGGAGTGGTTCCCATTAGCAATCTCTTCTTTATATTTGGATATATAGGTAAATAATTGTTTGGTCGCCTGAGGAGATGGCTGCGACTCATTCAATTTTAAATGGTTAATCGTTTGTTTGGAAAAAGCTTTTGCCGCAGTAATTTTTGCCTGTGGCGATAATCCGTCCAGTAGAGTAGCTAGCTTCACGCGAAGCTTCGCTGATTCGGGATCGTCGTCTTTTTGAATCCGTATCTTCTTCAGCTGTTCAGCGAGATCATCAGCAACATCTTGTCGTGGAGGGCTTTTCTCCCGAGGCGAAGAAGCAGGAAGAGGGAGTGCACCAGTCGGGTTTTTTAAACGCTTGGAATAGTAAGCAAGTGTTTTTTTTGGTTCATCGAGCGCTTCATGAACACTGTGAAGGAAAGCTGGCTTTTTACCCTGAATCAAATCAATCTGTCCATGCCATATTAAAATCCCCTTTTCAAACTCTGGTATAAACCATACAGTATCAAGATTAAGAGAGACCTCCTCAAGTTTTGCCTCTGGATTCTGATCTTGATAAAAACAGCGGGTACGCATACCGGGCAAATTGCCAGTCAGCAATTTTTTTCCTGGGTGCATATTTTTAATGCTGAAGCTTTCATCCCCTTTAAAATACCCATCACGTTGTTGATCAGGAAGCGCACGATTAAAATAAGTCCAGTCAATATTTTTGGGATAAAATGGCCTTTCATTTTCATACCATTCCCGATCAAAAGTTCCCAGCTTTGAATTATTGGCCTGAGAATCAGGTGAATACGGTAGAAGCAAAGCCGGTAAAGGCTTGTCTGTCTCATCTATAAACTGGGTATCAGGCAATTCTATATTGGGTAATTTATTGGACTGTTCAGAGTTACTGGAACTCCTGTCGCCTTTCCCGCGGGGGTTATAAATGTTGCCTTCTCCCCCAAATGCATTTTCATAGGATAAGGGCATGGTTTGAAATACAGCGGGTTGTGAAGCTTGTTTTACCAAGCCATTAATAATCCAGTAGCGATCACCAAAAACTAGTAGCTTTTTTTCAAGCGAGTCCAGAATCACTTCTACTTCAGATCGACGTGTCTCAGGATTATAGGCAAAACAACTACCCTTCACAAAATACTCGGCCCTAAGCTTTGGAAGATAGAAATCAAGCATTTCATTGTCTGAAAAATTCTTTTTAGCAATGGTCCAGAACTCCTGAAAGCTCAGGAATACTTTGGGTTGGCTGAAGGAGAACATGGCCATCAGGCTAACAGCCAGCTTATCTTTATTATCACGACGATAAAAAACAGGGATTAATGTATGAGTTGGATCACGTAGTATTTGCATTGCACTCTTTAAAGTTTACTTAATTCCAATACCATTTTTGAATCAATTCGAGCGACTCTATCAATAACCTGTTCAAATAAATCATCACTGATTTTATTTCTAATAGTCTTCATTCCCCGATACACCAGACTTAAGGCATCCAGTGTTAAAACAGAATCCCAGGTTCCCAGCTGATGTTTATCAATAATCTCAAGAATGAATAATAAATAAGGCCTGATGATTGTTCGATTTCCTGCTTTCAGTAACTCTTCGCAGATCGCCATATAAGCAGTCAACCGTACACGCTCGGAAACCGCTTGCTTGTTTATCTGTTCCAGCTGGACAATTTCGAGTTCTATATTTTTTCTACTGAATGCTTTACAAAGAGTTTTAATGTCATCAATTTGCTGTTGTTCAGCAGATGACAGATGACTCATTCGGTCGGTAAAACTCATTGAACTTGTTGTCCTTAATTCGTTTAGCTGATCTTGCGCCCAATCACTTAGAAAGGCACTGTTATTATTGAACTTTAATTTCTCAATGCCAGGAAAACGCTGGAGAAACTGAATAAATTCGCGTTTAACTACAGCGAATGCCTCTTCGTAACGTTCGCCGAGCTTTTTCAACATATCGAGACTGAGAATTTGCAGATCAAGCCAGAATGGCTCATCGGGAATAATTTCTTCAACCAATCTTAAAACTTCGAGAGGATCATTGCCGTCCTGAATCGTATTAATTCTTTTTACACTAAAAAAATCGGGGGGTGAAATGCTGGTTACTCCGTCTTCCACATCTGGCAGCACGGCAATGCTACCCCAGGCAGCGAGCCGGTTTAAATAATAGGGATAAGGGAGGGTCAAATCCGCTTTCATCAAATCGCGGGCTCCCCGAGTCAAGGTCAGAAAGCCTTGTTCAAGCGGCAAACTCTCATCTTGCTGAATGGTTTTGACGCTATCTTCCAACTTGACAGGTTTTTCCTCTTTTTGAGGTTCAACCATTTTAAAATCCAATTGGCGAAGGTACTCATTCAGCGTAGCTATCAGATTGTTGAACGACTCAAACTCAAGTTCCCGTTCGCTGAGAAAGTCTCTGATTTTGTTAAAATACTTGACCGATTGCTGAATATCCTTAACGTTGTCGACAGGCTTGATATATTGAATATAATTAAAACACTGGGAAGCATACCAGTTTAAGAAATTAACCTTAACACGAGGTCGGTCCTGAGGATGAGAGCTATCCCAATATCGTTCCAGCATATTGGTCAGAACATTCGCTCCAACTTTCAGACCTGGATATTGATACTGATGAAAAAGAGCATAGGCAAGATAACATGCAACCTGAAAATCCTTGGATTTTTCAATCAGCAAAAAAAGTGAATTGTTGCTGACAGTATTCCACTCAATGCCGCTGGACTGACCTGCACGTGATAGTTTTTGCATTTCATTACGCAGGCTGATGTATTTGTCATCGTCCTGACAGTTTGCCCCGGCGGGTTCACTATCTGTGATAGGCTTGGCGACTAATCCAGCGATTTGATCAAGTTCAAGCATATTATGACTCTTGTTCCCAACAATCAGTAATCACACGCGGGACTTTCACCACTTGATCCAACTTAACTTTATCCACCTTGATTTGTTTCAGGGCGGCCAAATATTGTCCAATTTGCCAGGTGACGTCGTCTGCTCCGCTTAAACTGTAGTAAACATGTATGGCATTGATTCGATTAGCCCTCAAATATTTCGCTTGATCCGGAAATAAACTTACAGGATAAGTTACAATGCCTTTACTATAATCCTGCAAAAATCTAAGAAAACCGTCATTACCGGCGTACTGGATAGTTAAGGTTGCCGCAGGAAAATAAATATCGATTTCAACCGGCCCACAAGACTCCAAAGTCCATTTGCGAATTGTTCTTTGGGATGGATAGTTGAAGTTTTCCAGTGAAACCATATCATCATTGCATTTGACATTAAGTACTGTTTTATAAGGCAAAGCGGTTGATCCCAACTGTAAATTAACTGGTTTGGCTCTGATGGTAATATCGGTGGGCAGTTTCGCATCCAGCTCTTTCTTAATTTTAACCAGGCTGTTATCACCAGTATCGAGATTTAATCCTGACTTCAGGAATTGGTAATACTCAGTGGAGAGAGGAAACTTGTGTTTTAATACATAAATGGGGACGAAGTTGTTGCCTACCTGCTTAATAAACGGTTTGGTGTATTTTTCATGGAAGGCATACACTACACTGGCTTTACCAAACAGCAGATCATTTAAGTCTTCCCCTTCAATTGTGGCTGTTCGCAAATACACTTCATCCAGCCATTTTTGCTGAATATAACAAGAGGCATAACGATTTGTATAATCAATATAGAAATCCAGGGGGCCACGCATCAATACCCAGAACGCATTGGTTTCATCCAGTTGATCATAATGATCCAGAGTGCGACGTATACCGAGTAATGCCTGATAGGCTTGAATTACATTGGAAGTATCTCTGCTCAGACTCGATTGGCTTTCATATAAACTCTTGGCACTTGCATAGGCTTTAACCGATTGAACAAAAGGTTTGGCATACAATTTTCTCAATAAGCCGCGGTAGGTCAGGAATGCTTTGGCAGCATCAACCTGATTGTCAAAACTCAACTTGTTACTGACTGCTTTAATTTCATCAGGCGAGGCATCATTGGGCACTGGCTGGATGGTCTGAGTTGTTTTCATTGTTTGCACAGGCTGATTGATTTGCGAAGGCCGCGCATTAAGTACTTCACCCCATTTTGCTAGAGTGTTGGACAGCTCTTTAAGTTGTACTCCTTCAGTGCTTTCATATTGGTAATTCAGCAAGCCCGCAAATTGATGAATCATCTCAATCCATCGCGGATTTTTAATGGATAATTTATGAGAAAATTCATTGTTAATACGGTCCATCAAACTGAAATAAACCCCATTGGGAGTCATCATATTATCGAAGGTTTGATCCCATTCAAACTGATAAGCCAGGGTCCTCTGCCCTTTTGAAAAATCAAAGGAAAACTGTTCCCATTTATTAACGCGATTTTCTTCGTACCAGACTTTGAAATTACTTTCCTGACGAGAAATGTCAATATAAACAGGCAGTGCATATTCAATTTGCTCCAGCAATTGCTGAATTGCCAGATCACCCTGAATGGTGAAGGCAGGTTGAATATCATACTCCCGTATGCTAATACTGCCCGGCCAGAAATCATTAAGACCAATGCTGTAAGCTCCTGGACGTGTATTACCCCATTCCACCAGCCAATGCAGATTTGAATTCAGATAACGAGAATCCTCAAGCCAGCGTAATAACTTAATCGATTCAAGTCGCAATCCCTCAGTATTAGAGTTCCAATAAATATAATCTTTATATAATACGCCAAACGCATTTTGTATGTCTTCAGAAATGTTGTTATAACCTAAATACCGTATTTCTGGATTAGGCATACTCATCAATGCTTGCCGATCAGAGCCACCCATTTTAGCCTGAACTGTATTTACCCGGGTTACCATGTTTTGTACCAGATACGCTTTCTCGCGATCTGAAACTGCATCACCCTGTCGCAGTAAGCTCAGAATCTTGGCATCCAGAATATCTAACGCATGTGATTTGAATTGTGTAACATAGAGATCAGCAAAAAAATCATACAGCCTGTCCAGTCCCCCCCTATAGGGAAGGATTTTTATTTGCCATTGATTTTTAAACCGATCTACAGCATTCATTAAAATATGAAACTCATTGAATTCAACCAGATTTGCCTCAAGACTGGTTCCATAAACTTCCTCCGCTGGTAACAACTGAACTAAATCAAGCAACCGCTTGGAAGTTTGTGTGTAAACATAATATAAATAGCCCGCTAATCCAAAACACGCCAAATACCAAAGTCCAAGTTTTATGTATTCACGTCTTTGCTGTCTAGCCATTTCACTTTTCAATGGCATCATCGGACACATGAGTCGAGTCTGTATCTTGTCAATCAAATCGTAGGCAAAGGCCTGGTCTTCCATTCCCTTATTGAAAATCGTTCCTGTCATGTAAACACCCAGTAACACCGGGGACTCACTGTAGGAGGTGGCTGAAAAAAATATTTCACTAAAGACCGTATATTGCTCTTTCAGATCACCAATAGACAAAGGAAAGCGGTATGCTTTCGAGTCAAATGATTTTTCGCGGTTAAACAGGATGATATCAATTACATCTTGTGCGCGCTCACTTAAATATTGGATAGGTTTGCTGGACGACGAATTGCGCATGGGATCATCTACCACATATCCCATCGCCTGATTCAGCATATTTTCAGGAATTATCTGTACATAGGAGTCAAACCCTTCCAAATGCTGACACTCTGTAATAATGAAGAGAACTTGTTGACGATATCCTGTTATATTGCTGACCTGATTAATTCGGTCTCTTAGAGAACGAGCATAAAAAGATAACTCGCCTTTATTACCACCTGTTAAAAGAGAAGCGGGGATTTCAACTACAATTTGCTGGACCGCTGGTTGTTTCTTTTTACCCTTTCGTATTGTTTCAAGAAAAGATTGCCATTGCCGTTCTATCTTTCTGGGAGTGTTGGTTTGAAGTAAAGTGTCATCAACATACCAGATAACATAATCTTCCAGGACTACTGCTTTATTTCGTTGCAGTTCGATATCATCAGTATCTCCAACACTGAAATGTGTATGGAGTTTGAACACATTCATTTGCGAGGCTTTAGGGCTACCAAAAAACAGAACCCAGGGCATATGCCAAAAACGCTTTACTCCTCCAGCCACTGAATTTTGATGAATGTAGTTAACCGCGTTTTGCAGAGTCAGGCTTAATCCGCCAGTCTCCACCTTTTCACCTACGGCTTTCTGTTTTTCATTTTTGCGGTTTCTCCACCATTTCTCCAAACCATAACTCATTGAAGTCAGAAGGTAAAAAACCAACGATATTCCGACAAAAATCAGCGGTCCCATCCAGATTGGAAAATCATGGCCTACTACCAGAAGCGTCGATAGGAAACCGAAGACTAGCAGCGTGACCATCCAGAAAATTGTTTGCCCGATTAACCTCATTTAATCTCTCGGTTATTTAATCATTTGTAAATAATTATCAACAGTGTTGTTGATAACAAAATAGAAAAAGAAATAAATCAATAACAAGACGGGAATGGGTATTAGCCATAGTAGCCAGCGTTTCCAAGCCGATCGTCCCATTTGCATACCTCCACCAACCTTGCATTCATAGGCATCAGGAAAAGCGATGAAGTGCTCCACATTGTCAACCATTGCATGATCGGGTGTGATATGTTCCAATGCGTATGCTTTATATTTGATTAAGTCCGGTTTGTCCAAAGGACTATGGTATTCTCCTCTGAAACCCAGACTAAGACAGCGATAAAAAATACGGAAAAGATCAACCTGTTTTGGTGGAATTTTGGATAAATAAATAAAGAATTCTTTTCCCGCATCCGTAGTATTGAAAAACTCAGTTTGCAAAAAACGGTGCTGCCATTCTTTTTTTCCTTCCCACATAGAATTTTGCACGAGTTCATCAATCCAGGCGATCACAGCAAATAATGCAGTATTCACCTGGTCTTTATCCAGTGACCCGCTGCGATTTCGGATTTCTTTGATACGAATAAGCACTTCTTCTCTGAATTCACTAAAGCTTGCCGTAGAAAATTCGCTGTCTTTCAATTCGCTCACATAATGGAACAAATCATAAAATAAGGATTGAAGGTTCAATTTATGCTCCCACAGCAACAATATCTATGACGACATCAATTGGAGCCTTACCCATATATAAGGCCACTTTCAATTCACGTTCAATTTTCAACCACATCGACGACTGGTTATCAATTTTATAGTACAGACAGCTTGCGCCGCGAGGGATACCTTCTGGTGCAGCACTTAATTTTGAAATAGGAACACCGGGTAAGGCATATTCAATATAAGTGACAATATCTGAATATGCACACAGTTTGCTGGAGTCTTTGACAATACTGGCAACTTCTTCCTGATTATTTTCCGCATATATGACCAGATAATACCTTCTCTCCGGCCTTATAAAATAGGGACCCAAGTCTGCATAGTAGTAATTATGCTCCTTAATCATTCTATGAATGCGGCCTGGATCAGCAACAATGGTGATAATTAATTTCTGTAGAAGAGCTCTTACCGCTGCAAAACATGTTGTCAGATTCTGGTGGTTATAATCCGGTAATATAGTGGTATTTTGTTCGCTACTACTAAACAAATTTACCTCGGTACTAAAATAACTTAACTCACAGGCGATTGTTTCAAGCAGGGTAAATAAGTGCCAGGGATGTACATTACCCGTTTTTACATATTGCTTTAATACCGGGACGCTCCGGAGAAGGGAGCGTAAGGAGAATAACCGCCCGAAATTAGCCTTGTCAATATGACTGGCATACCAGTCAATCGGCAATTTAAACTTTTCAAGCTGGCTGCAGACCCCCATCAAATTTTCAAGCAGCGCTCGCATTCCAATAAACAAATTCTCCGCAGCGGCGATATTGACACAGGAGGGAATGTAGACAGGGTTATTTTTAATCTCATTATCAATTCGCTTCAGTTCAGCAATTTGTATCAAGGTGTAATTATGGGTGTTTTCAAGTTCAAATTCCCAGAACAGTTTAACGACAAACTGCAGCGTTTTTAGTTGCGCCTGAGATTCCTGATGATAGAAATCAGCGGTTTCCACACCCGAGGCATAACTGATATATCGCGTGGTTACACCTGTTAAGTCCTCCAGTTGGTTGACGGATGTCACATTTTTCTTGGACAAGGATAAATCTTTTACGCCCACATATACCTTCATTGAGTCAGAGTTGGCAGGCCAATCCTTTAAAAATGAGCGTGGTAAAAAAACCGCATTGGAATCTATTTCAACATATTCACCGCCAGGAAGAAACAAGGCCATTTTATCGACTTCAAAACGGCCATTTTTCAGCGCTTGATGATTTAATTTTAACTGGGCAAATCCCCAGAAATAAGGCGTGACATTCAGCATCAGCTGGTTTAATAGAAACTGTTGATGCAGCTCAGAACACTGAAAATGTTGTGGTTGTAGAAAAAGTCCATGCTCCCAATCAACTGCTGTTTTCCAAACCATTTTGGCTTATCCTATTTCAGAGATTCACTAGTTGTTTCTTTTGATGTGCTGTCAGTAAAATTAATTCCTTTCGCTCCCAGCATTAAACATATGGCAATACGGCCCATTTTACGATTCATTTCCCAGAAGGTTACAGGCTTCCAGTTTTCAAATACAGGAATTTCAAATACTCGGACTACCTGATTGGGTACCAGATCATAATATCCTGCAACTACTATAATTCGCCTTGCACCAGCCAAGCGGGGGAAGGTATACACTTTTTTGCTGCCCGGTGTGATAAACAAGGTGTGCATGTATACTTGCTTGTCGCCGGCCTTGTTCTTGGAGTCTTCAGAATCATCAGCGCTGTCAAGAAGTTTGGCGATAGAATCAGAAGACATCAACTGCTTTTGAACATCTTCAACTTTTTCTACCTGGATAATTACAAGCTTCAGGGTATGTTTTTGATCGTTATACAGATTGAGATCTTTACTCGCCTCAATACGCATAAGGATAGCATTATCCTGATAAGAATCTGCCAATTGGGGTTGTTTCGTATTGCCGCCCATTGTGCAGGCAGTTAGCAATACCACAGAGAGTAAACATATTTTCTTGAACACCGACATTCCCTTTCTTATTTTAATTATTTGCAGGTAATGCTAGACAACTTAATGATATCAATAGAATATCTTAAATAGCAAGCAACTTGCCACGACTATTCGCTTATCACTATCTCATCGTCCACAATTTCAAGGAGTAAGGCATTCAATTCTCTGTTTTTTGTCATTGCCTCAAGAATATATTTAGCCAGGGCAGGCATTATTTGAGCATGCAAGGTTAATTCAATTTCTCTTGCCCCTAATTCAGGCTCATTATAACTATCTACCAGATAATCAATTATTGCTTCTTTAAACTGGAGCTTGATAGCATGCGTGCGAACCAGTTGCATTTTAAACGCCTCAAGTTTCTGGCGAGTAATGTCCTTTAAAGTGGCCCGCGACAATGCACGATAAACGACGACAGTCATTCTGGCAAGCAATGCAGGCTGAAAATGCGCGGATAAAATTGGCCAGATTAGTTTGGTTAATTGCTGCTGTGATAAATTATCAGACCGAAGAATCAGATCACTGCCTAAATTGCTAGTCAAAAAAATTACTGTATTTTTGAAATTGACCTCCTCGCCCTCTCCATCAGTCAGACTGCCCTTATCAAAAACCTGATAAAACAAATTCATGACATCCAGTGACGCTTTTTCAACTTCATCCAGGAGCACTACTGAATAGGAGCGCTGACGTACAGCCTCTGTTAACATACCCCCTTCACCAAATCCCACATAGCCCGGAGGTGATCCTATCAGGCGGCTGACCGAATGTTTTTCCTGAAACTCAGACATATTAATAGTTGTTAAATACTGACGGCCCCCAAACACTCGCTCTGCGATGGCCAATGCAGTTTCAGTTTTGCCAACACCGCTCGGTCCCACCAGTAGAAACACACCGGAAGGCTTGTCGACAGAGCTTAAACCGGTTTTCGCAGCTTTCAACTTTTGTGAAATCACCTCAATCGCTTCATGCTGGCCTTTGATTTGCTCTTCAAGACTCTGCTCGAGCGTAAGCAGAGCGGAATATTCGTTTTTCAGCAATTTACCTAATGGCACGCCCGTCCAGTCTGAAACAACTTTTGCGACAAGTTCTGGTGAAACTTCATACTCAATTAACGAGATGTTTCGCTCACCCATGATGTTGATCAACTCCTGTTGCCTTTTCTGTAAGCTGCTGCTTTTTTTTGGTTTTTTTGAAATCTCCTCACGGATAGCCAGTAGCTCACTAATTAAAGCACTCTCCTCCTCCCAATCGTTCTGAATTGCATTGAGCCTTGCTTTGTTCTCTTTAATTTCCTGCTTCAATGCCCTTAATTTTTTAGGATCAATGGACTGGCCTTGTTCTTTATCTTTACTTAGACTGCCCAACTCCTGCTCAAGTGCTTCAATTTGATTTTCCATAGCACTGGCCTCGGCCGGTTTCGCACTCAGATTAATCTTTACTCTCGCTGCCGCTGTATCTATCAGATCAATCGCTTTATCAGGCTGCTGTCGTCCGGAAATATAGCGGGTGGACAGTTCTGCCGCTGCTTCCAAGGCGTCAGAACGAACGCTTACACCATGTGCTTTTTCATATATTGGCTGCAATCCCCGCAAAATACGAATGGTGTCCTCGATGTCCGGCTGCTGTAATTTAATCAGCTGAAATCGTCTTGCCAGGGCGGCGTCTTTTTCAAAATATTTCTTATATTCATGCCAGGTTGTTGCAGCGATAATACACAATTCACCGCGAACAAGAGCCGGTTTCAGGATATTGGCAGCATCCAGCCCACCCTGCTGTTGCCCTGAACCAATCAGTGTATGCGCTTCGTCAATAAATAATATTATTGGAAATTTGGCGGCGGATACTTCTTTCAACACCGCTTTCAAGCGTCTTTCATACTCGCCCTTTACACTCGCGCCAGCTTCCAGTAAGCCTAAATCCAAAGCAAGAATACTGGTATTTTTTAGAAAATCAGGAACATTCCCCTTGCTGATTTCCAAAGCAAGCCCTTCAGCCAGCGCGGTTTTACCGACGCCAGGGTCGCCCACCAGTATTGGATTATTTTTACGCCGCCGCCCCAGGATATCAACCATTTGCTGAATTTCACGCTCTCGGCCGAACACTGGATCTATTTGCCCAGTTCGGGCTTTTTCGGTCAAATTGATACAAAACTGCTGTAGAGACTCCCCAAGGCGGGATTGATTCTCAGGAGACTCTGCGTTTGAACCTAACTGCGAGATATCCCGTTCGACAGACTCCATTGTATCCGCCTGCCAATGGCTCATTAGACTTTCCAAAGGCAGAAGCTCAAAAATTTCATTTCCAATATGGGTGGGATAATGATTGTGCTTTTTAATCAGAGCAAATAACAAAGAGCTTGAACGTATTTTCTCTACTTTTTGCTCTAAAGTTGCGATGAGCCAGGCGTCCTGCATCCAGTCAAAAAGAGAAACCGAGAAACTGGGTTTTCCCCTGTGCCCCTGTTTCAATTTATCAATACCGGAATGAATATCAAAACGAATGCTGTCTGGCACCAGAGCCTGTTGCTCAAGAATAAGACTGATATCGCTGCGAGGATTGGAGAGTAATTCACTCAACCAATGATCAATAGTAACTTCCCGATGCGTTTTCTGCATACATAAATTAACTGACTGCTCGAGTGTCAGAGCGGTATAGTCATTCAGACGCTCCAGCAAAGCTTTTAAATTGACGGTTAACATGATTACCTGCCGCTGTTATCAGAACTATTGAACCTAGACTGGCATTTCTTCATGACAGTCTGCTTTTAAGCCAGTACCTTACCGTGAAGGATTCAATCTCTTTCTCAGGAGCAAGCCAACTGGCTACCCCCAAAGGATACATGCTTGACGATAATTGCATCCCATGAAGTGAGCCTCGGTCAAGAATCACTTCCATCATGTAATTAAAAGGCTCACGGACATAAAGTTTAAGCAATAATTGCATTAAGTTAATATTGGAACTATCAATTAAAAATGTAGGGAATACGGAAGCATTCAATGGGCCGATGCGAATCAGCACATTATTACTGCTAGCCCTGATCCTGCTGCCAAGATAGGCAGTACGATTTAACTGATGATTGCTATGCCCAATATGACAGCGCTGATCATAAGGAATAGATTGCATGGCAAGAAAAAATGATTTCACCTCAATTGGTACCTTGAAAAAATCCGTCAGAAAATTTCTTAAGCCATTCAAACTGCGATGAGTATTAATCCAATGCCCGGAATATTTTAACAAGCGCAGATAATGAGGAATTTTTTCCCTAACCTCTGTAAGCGCCAAACCAATCAGACCAAAAAGTGCATCCTCTATTTCCCGGTTATGATGTTCAACGAACTGCTCAATTATCCTGTTTTTAGACCAGACACCATACATCAGGTCATATAATCGCTTATGAATAATGTTCAGCAAATATTTTACCTCTCCTATTTCATAAAACTCATCCTGAATAAGCTGCTCTGTATAGAAGGTTGGCAATGGAGAGGTGGTACCAAACAAACTTAAAAAAGTAGCGGTTAAAATATATTTATTCTGATTTTTTTTTATGTCTTCAATATCGGTTTCAGGAAAGGCAAGGCTTAGCCAGGGAACGATATCAAGACTTGCGGGAATTCCTTGCAATCTTTCCTGTTCAATTTCATGATTAAGTAACCGAATAGCCTGATAAAAATTAAAAGATTTCGGCTGAGCTAAAAGCTTTTTAACTATTTCTGGTGAGGATTGTTCAATCTTGGTGTCCATTTCCAGGTCTCTTTAGTACGTGAATTTTTTAAATTCAGTTGAGTAAATGTATTTATCGGTGAGTTCTGTGAAAAATAAATATCCAGGATACAGCCAAACAAGTACATATCCCCAATACTTTTGAAGTGATCTGGCTCGCATATTAATGTAATGTTCACTCCAGCAATCATTTCAGCAAGATACAAACGCCTGCTCTTTTCAACCAGAATATCTTCAACACCCTGTATTCGGCTCATGTTCAGGTGGTAATTTTCGCCCTTTTCATAGAGATAAAGATTAACAATTTGTTTTAAATAGTTTTTATCCAATATCTGAACAAAATTCAGCACTAGCAAGGACTGAAAATTCCAGATCAAGGCCTGACTATGGAGCGGCGGAATGTTGGACGAGGGCGGTATAATATTGGTGAAACTCAAATTCTCGGGCGAGCTGTCAGTAAAACGGGTAATATCCCCCTCATCCAGCAGGGTAGTCAAATCTCCATTCGTACAGGTTAAAGTCACTGAAAGGGTTTCGTCAACGGGATACTCCTGGCCAAAATTGTAAAAAAAACCTAAATAAATATCCCGCCCGTTGCCGCTTATCGAGGGGCGATTATGTATCGTATATTTTTTGTTTAAATCCAGCTCGTCATTAAAATTTAAGACATGATCATACACTATCTGCCTTTTTTCGCGTTGGCGATATCCTATCACCTGCTTTACTTCATAAATCTGATAGTGTTGATCGGCATTATCACTGGGGATAACGCGATACTCCGGCTTTTTATGATCGAGCTGAATAGGCTCGGCATGGTGCTCAAACAGATTGATAATCGGAACAGTATGCAAAATCAGATTGCCTGTTTCTGGAGGAGAAAACCAGACAGGGATGTCTTTAAACTCAAGCGAAACCCTGAAACTCAAGGCATCCGTTTCTCTTAACCATTTATCAAATCCCTTTAACTTGAAGAACAGAAATTTATAAGGCTGGTTAATATACTGATGCAGAATGCAATGCGTATTGTCATCTTTAAATGCCAGTGGATATAAGGGATCATCTGATTCCAGAGCACAGGCAACCAGATTTTCAAGCGGCAGGATATACTCTTTTTCATTATCAGCCCGTAAAATGATCCGTTTTACATAGCGCTGCAGCATATAAAATGTATTGCAAGCTTCTTCCCAGGGCTGTTTTATAAAAAAACGTAGTTCTTTGCCTTTCCAGTTTTGCAAGGTAACACCGCAAAGCTGGCAACTGATTTCCAGAAGGCTGTCACCCTGAAGTGACTCTTTAAATACGATTTGTTCAATCAATACCGGCTCAACCGCCACATCCACTACGGTACGAAACAGGCACTGCGTGCCATTTACAGGAATGGAAGCCAGCTCCGTTCCTTTTTTGACGTAAATTGCTTCTCCCAGATTAGGTTTGGGAATAAATTGGATGATGGAAGTGCTGGGCAAGGCTCTAGAATACTGAGAAAAGAAAAGCTGAGTTAAATCATCTACCATATCCGGCAAATTGTCATCGAGCAAAATCTGGATTTGACTGGTTAAAAATGCAACCCCCTCCAGAAGCCTTTCAATATCAGGATCAGTGCTCTGCTCTCTTAGCATTGGAGCAATAGCAGGATAGGCAGAAGCAAACTCCTTGGCCAGTTTTTTTATCTTACTCAGTTCAGATTGGTAGTAATCGAGAATCATGGCTTATCCTTCAGCATGTAAAACCTGGACAATGATTAATAATCAATTTCAGGCACTATAGTCTCACTATTACTCTACCATGACTTGTCAGAATCGTGGTGAAATAAACCGATATTTCTTCAAAAGGTTTTTTTAAGGTTCCATCAATATGGCAAGTGATTAACTGTTTATCAGGATTAATGATTAGGTTGCTTATTCTAACCTGGGCCACTCTGGGCTCGTAGGTTTTAATCAGATGACTTAAATGCTCTGCCAGTTCTTCCTTGCGAGCCAGGGAATAATCCTCTACCAGCGCTGGTGACTGAGATAAGCCATAATTGTCATCAATCGGCGCATTACCCTGTCGGGTTGACAGGATCTGCTCGATATGTTTTCTTATTGACTCGACTAATATTTCAGGTTCAGACTGATCCAGAGACCTGGAATCTTTTCTGGCCCATCGCCTTAATCGCTCGGTTAAACGCTCCCCTCTCACAAGGCTCTCCTTAAATAGAAATCCCGGCTGCAGGCAGCCGGGTCACAGTGATTTAAGTATGGATCAGTTAATCAAGCCGTCGTTTATGCTTCGCGAGACAATCGGCTTAAGTTCCAGCTAAACTCATAACGATTGAGATTGTCAACTATCTTGAATGATACGGGATGCAAATCAACAATCACCAGGGGGCCTGCCACATGAGAGTAAACATAATCCACCTCAAGGACTTTCGCCTGACTCAGAGTAATCAGTACAGCAGGTTGTACTTCCCCCTGAGGACCTGAACGCAGACAGTGAATATCACAGGTCGTTACATCTTCTCCTGTGAAAATACTTTGCGTTAAAGGAACAATACCACCGCCATCCCAGAGTGTAGTCAGTCGGAAAAACTTAGCATCAGGAACACCAATCAGCTGATCCTGAGCGTCGAAATTTCTGACAGTTGATGTTTTAAAGTCCACCGCCTGTACCCATTGCTCATAGCCTTTAACGGAGCTGTTGCCCTTGATAACGCCTGCCGCAGTCGTTGTTATTCTTGCCATCAGCTTATACTGGGTGCGTACCACTTCGCCTTCCGGCAACAAGGGTACGACATTAAGTTCCGGTTGTTGCATAGCCATTTTCTCCTTAAGCGGCGGTTTCTAAATTACCTACTAATTGTAGAGTAATATAAGAGCCCATATATTTAAAATGAGGTCTGACAATTAAAGTGGATTTATACCATCCAGGTTCCCCGGCAACATCTTCCACTGTGACTTTGGCAAAACGCAGCGGTTTTTTTGCTCTTACTTCGGCAACCGGATTTTCCATATCCACCACATAACTGCCAATCCACTCATTCAGCTCGCGCTCCATATCCACTCTTTCTTTATGCATACCCAGTTTTTCACGCTGCATAACTTTTAAATAGTGAGCCAGGCGGCAAATGATAAACATGTAGGGGAATTGAGTTCCCAGTTTATAATTGGCTTCCGCTTCCTTGTTTCCGCTGACATCGACAAAGGTTTTTGGCTTTTGGATCGAGTTAGCCGAGAAAAAGGCAGCGTTGTTACTGTTTTTCCGCATGGTTAATGGAATAAATCCCTGCTCAGACAACTCAAACTCACGTCGCTCTGAAATCAACAGCTCGGTAGGAATTTTGCTTTGCACTTCCTTCATGGCATCAAAGAAATAGCAGGGTAAATTATCAACTGTACCACCGCCTTCAGGACCAATAATGTTCACACACCAACGGTATTTGGCAAAACTGTCGGCCAGGCGTCCTGCGAAAGCGAATGCCGCATTACCCCATAGAAAGCTGCCATCATCACCATGGCTGACATCTTCCTTGTAGTTGAAAGTGCGAAGATTATAACTTCTGTCATCATAGGGCATGCGCAGCATAAATCGGGGCAAAGTTAATCCGATATAGCGTGCGTCTTCAGACTCACGCAAACCATTCCACTCCGCATACACAGGGCTTTCAAAAATGGCCGCGATATCATTCAATGTAGGCAGATCAGTCATTGATTTGATATTAAAAAACTCAGGACCTGCTGCTGCAATAAAGGGAGCGTGCGCCATAGCACTGACTGCGGCAATATTACGAAGCAGGGTCACATCTTTATGTGAAGGTCCAAAGGTATAATTTCCAATAATGGCTGCATAAGGTTTACCACCGAACTGGCCATACTCTGAACTATACGCCTGTTTGAACAAGCCTGATTTCACAATTTCGGGAGAGTCCAGGAAATCTTCAAACAACTCATCTTTGGTCACATTAATAAAGTCGACCTGACTATTTTCACGAAAATTCGTTTGATCAACCAGGAATTTTAATGACCGCCAGGCCGATTCCAGTTTCTGAAATTCCGGGTTATGCAGGATTTCATCCATTTGCACAGACAACTGGGCATCAATATCAGCAATCACATCATCAACCATCGCCGAAGTCACCGCTTCATCAGTTCGATGTTCTTCAACAATACGATCGATGAACGCGCGGATCCCGGTTTTAGTTACTTCATACCGCTCTTCTTCCGGGGAAATTTCAATCCCTGACAACAAATCATGAACTATTGATTTATCCTGGCCCTTGCCCGGATTTTCTTTCATATCAGCCATCATTATCTCCTCAAAATTGGGTTATTGATTAGTGATCTTTCGAATCTTTTTTCTCTTCAATACCCAAATCTTTTAATAATTTATCTCTCATGCCAGGATCTTTAACAATAGCATCCAGCTTTCTTCTGAATTCCGGAGTGTTACCCAAAGGCCCTTTCAGGGATTTAAGAGCATTTCGCAATTCCATCAGTTTTCTCAATTCAGGAACTTGTTTGACAAGATGATCAGGTTCAAAATCATGCAGAGACTGAATTTTCAGGTCCAGCGGAATAAAATCATTCTTATCGTTGCTTAAGCGGTTGGGAACTCTTGTTGTTATTCTGATATCGTGAAGCTTTAAAATCTGATTGAAGTTGTCTTTGTTGATACTGACTGTCTGTCTTTTTTCCAGAGGAAGTTTGGACGGTTTATTAGTAAATTCACCTAACACCAGCTGTCGCAGGGGAAGCTCAACTATTTCTTCCGCCCCTTCGATGCTGGGCTTGTACACAATATTGACCCGTTCTTTCGGGGCCACAGACTGATCTTTGCGTGCCATTTTCCTCTCCGTTGTTCCAAAAAGTATGTCCAATTCTGAACTTATAAATTAACCATAGCACAAATTATTAATTTTTCTGCCAATTCAGAATCTTTTCAAAAATTTAACAGCACAAACCAGATTATTGAAGTATTCGCTTAAACTCGCTTCATTCAATGTGATACTAAGATAATAAACACTCGCAATCCGCCTTGCTGGCAAGGCTTATTACCGGCTAACCCTTATAGCCAGTTGACAGTCTATAACTCAATAGCTATTGTTGTTAATGACGTATATGGAGAATTGCATGCAAAATCAGATTCTTATGCCCCGAATGCACGGTGCGCTTTTTGAAGGCAGTGAAACCGAAATATTGCAGTTTGAAGGGACGATGGGGGTATCAGAACTCTATGAGTTTCGTGTTGAGCTTGCATCCAAACGCCTCATTCTCGGTAATGAAATTATTAATCATCCTGCCAAGATGACTTTTACGACCAAAGGGGGAGCCGAAAGCTCTCTGCATGGCCGCGTCCATTACTTCAGCCATACAGACAGTCTCGATGAATATTATGTGTACCAGATGATTATTCAACCTGAAGTGACTCGCCTGCAAAAAACCAGACGTACCCATGTTTATCTCGAAAAAAGAATTGAGGAAATTCTGCGGCATGTTTTTCAGAGAAATAATATTAATCATGTCCGATTTGATCTTGTGAATTCTCATCCTGTACGCGAATTCGTATTTCAATACAATGAGGTCGACTGGCAGTTTGTGACTCGCTGGATGGAGCAAGAAGGATTATTCTATTTTTTTGAACACACTGCTGATAATGAAGTTCTGGTTATCACCGACAGTAACTCCACATTACAACTGAATAAGGACATCAATCGACTATTCTATCACGGCTATACAACGGATAGTGAATTCGACCCCATGGCCAACCTGATTTATGATTTTCAATTTACCACCGCCTCCCAGCCTGCTGAAGTTAAAGTAAAATCGTACAATTATCAACAATCCTCCAAATCCTACAATTCTTCCGCAGCCATTGATCCCCAGGGAGTTGGAGAGATTGTTTACTGGGCTGAAAATGTTCAAAGCCAGGAAGAAAACCAGCGTATCGCTAATCAGATTGCCGAGAGCTTCAAGTGGCAAAAAGAGATTTTCAATGGCACCGCCAGTGCAGCACTGATCAATCCCGGCAGTTTTATACAACACCAGCATTTTAAGCTCGGTCATTTGAATAAGCCGATGCTGATTATCCACGCCAAATATAGCGGCTCGCAGAAAAAATCGTTTTTTTCCTATCATTCAGTCGCTATTGATGCAGCGGAGGATCATTTCTCCTGCGACTACCGTGCAATCGATAAGGCAATCCCTTTTCGCTCCGTTCTTCAGACGCCTATTCCCCGCATCAGCGGCGTACTCCCCGGTTTCGTAGACCATGAAGGAGGTGAAGATACTGTCCAGATTAATGAGAAAGGGCATTATAAGTTTCGTATTGCCATCAGTGATGATGGGCCAGGAAAGGGCTCCCGCTGGGTCCGCAAGCTGGAAAGTTATATTGGCGACAAATACGCTTTCAGCCTGCCTATGCGTAAGGGAATGGAAGTTGCTATCGGTTTTCATTTTGGTAATCCGGATTTGCCTATTCTTTTAGGCGCTATTGACAATTCAACTCATCGGAATCTGATTATTAGTGATAACCAGCACTATATGGGACTGCAAACGAAGGAAAACAACGTATTCTTTATCAATGAACAAAAAGGGAAAACCCAGGGAATAAAACTGCGTACTCCTCACAATAATACCACCATGATTCTGGGTACGGACAACATATTCCAATCGCAGCAGGATATGGGCTACTATCTGAGCACTTTAAGCCACTCAAACTCCTATATTGGTAAAGACGCCAATATAACCGTCAAACAGAATAAAACGCTTAGTGTAGACAAGGATTACACCCGTTTCGTCAAAGGGAACGCTACGATGGTTTGCCATCAGGATACAAACTACCAGGTCAAAGGGAATGAAACTGTCCAGATCAACCAAAGTCAATACAATTTTATTGATCAAAATGTAATGAGCTCCATTGGGAAGCACATGATTACGGAGGTTAATGGTAATTTTGCCTTGCACACCTTAGGATCCCATATTAACTCTGTAAAAGGATTCACCGGCAGTTATCATCTGGGCGCCACTATAAAAAGTTACACTGGCTGCCATATTACGGATACTACAGGAATCGATATTAAATCGGTCCTGGGAGGATTCATTCAGTACCTGGGTCCTTTTTCAATGCACATAACCCAGGGATTTAAATACACGGATGATTCAGCGACCAGTTTGCACACCTCTCCTATGATAATCCAGGAGGCGCTTGGCATGATCATGCTTCAAGTGGGAGGATCATCGCTGATCATTGACCCATCTGGCATTAAAATTGTGGCGCCCAGTTTAACAATAGACTGTCCTGCGACGAACGTTTCCGCAGCGGTTACCGCTTTTGACAGCGCTGAGTTTGGAGTGACTGGCAATGTTACTATCGGCGGCGCATTGATCAGTCTGGGTATACCAAGCCCGGATGCAGCTGCAGCAGCTGCTGCAGCGGGTGAAGCCGCTGCAGCTGTCGGCGCAGGAAGCGTGGTTTCAGAAGGAGTAGCTGCAGCAGCAGAAGAAGCCAGTTCCTCTGCTGTCGAGCATATCACAGAAGTCATCAGCACTACACTAACCGCTGTGGCTGGTGCCAAAATAGCCGTTGGCGCTACGGTATTTGCGACAGACGTTATGTCAACTCTGGCAGGCAGTGCACCTCCGTCGGCCCCATCACCCGCTTCAGCGCCCCCGGAAGTTCCACCGGCTCCAGATGATGGTCTTGGGAGTTAAGTTAGTTCGGATATGTCATTATCTCTATGCAAAAGCAGAGGCTCTATACT
This sequence comes from Legionella sp. 16cNR16C, assembly GCF_021297775.1. NCBI lineage: Bacteria > Pseudomonadati > Pseudomonadota > Gammaproteobacteria > Legionellales > Legionellaceae > Legionella > Legionella sp. 16cNR16C. The sequence continues at coordinate 622,386 of NZ_JAJTMX010000003.1, read as the reverse complement.
ATCCTAAGCTAAAACTTGAAAACCATCCCGGTGATTTTGCGGTTTCTTCAAGCAAATGAATTTGCTTTATATTACTAATGCGAAAATTTTGATCCCAGCGTTCTTTATCCCAGTCCAGCCAGTCAAAAACTTCGAATCCCAGCTCTTTAAGCCTTTTAATACCCTTATCCCTGTAGGTTTCCTGCTTGACAACCAACCTTTCATAATAGCGTAAATTATAAAAAGGATTAAGCGGTACGGTATCCACTGCTTTTCTAAAATATTGCAGATTATTTTCATTTAAATCAAAAAAATAATTAATATCACCCAAAAGAAAATAAGCTTTTCCCAGTATTAATTTCTGCTCCCGGTCCTTTGTGCCTTCTAATAAAGCCACTATTTCCTTCAAGGACTCCAGGATCCGTTTAAAATTTTTTGTATGCTCTGCAAGGTGTTCTTTCTGAACATCCAAATTCGCCGAGTAGGTTGCCGGCACGCGAATTAGCTCACAAAAATAATCAACTTTTCGCATCAGGGCTTTAACCAGAGCTTTACAGTGATATTCCTTTTCAATGCTATCCGTCGGTTGACAGGATTTGAGCAGTTTAATCGCATAAATAATATGGGCAATTTTGCATTTTGAAATATCAGTGTTTTCGGCCTCATCCGCATCGACGAGAATTTGGGCATAGAATCGTTTTGAACTGGTATAATGCTCAGTCCTGTCATCGCATGGATTGAGTTCATAAGCCTGTCTGCTGGCTGTCAGAGCTTGCGAATAAAGGGGAGCTGCCTTTTCCCAGTCAGTCAATCCTCTGAAATCACGACCCATTTTTAATTTCTTTTCTGATTCCTGATGAAAATAGGTGGAAGCCAGTGAACAGCTATTCCGATCGAAATTAATGCCATCAGAACATCTCTGATAAAGTGTATACGCATCCTCAAATTTTTGATCTGCCACCAGCACACGAAACACTACTGCCGGTTCTCGTTTAGCTAATTCGGGATCGAGCTTCATTGCCAGCCGAATATTGCCAATATTCCTTGCATCTCTTAGATAATGTTTCGCCAATTCAATCGCCAAAATGCTGCCTGCAGTCACCAGGGTCATGTGTTGGTCAGCACTAAAGTGTTTGATTAAATAAGTACAGGCTTTTCTGAGATCTTTCAATTCAACAATCAGGTTAACGGCACTGGCGAAATTTTTCTTCTCAAGAAAATACTCTATATAAATCTCCAAATCCTGCAGGTAAATTTCGGGATCATAGTACAAGGCATGTTCCAGATTTCTCTGAGTTTTAACCTTTGGATTCTCCATGAACAAATTAACAGGAGTAAAACCATAGAACAGGCTTTGCTTATCCTGTTTCGCTTTATCCAGATAATCTTTTGCAACTGCCTTTGCATAATGGCTGCCATTCAGAAAAGAATAGCGCTGGTAGAAGCCAGGCTCAAGATTTTCTCTTGTTTGAGTAATGAGGTGACTGTCCTGAGGGTCAAGACTGGGAATTAAATCCCATAAATTCAGCGCGGCGAAACTTTTTCCAAAATAAGACGGAGGAGATATTCCCCGCCCGGAGCTAAATTGAGGGAAATAAAAGGAGTGATTTCGATAATAAAGGAGCAAGTCTTTTTGCAATTCAGTGGAAACCTCAGAGCTTCGATTTTGGCAAGCCAACTGCTGAAAACGATGAGGCAAAGGGTATTTTATTATCGTCTCATGAGGCCGATATCCTTTTAAATAACCATAATAAGCAAACTTGCGCAGTGATAACTGCACCAGGTGTTCATCGCAATGATTAGTAAATCCTAACCAGCCCTTAAAAGATTCGAAATAGTATCGCCATCGTTCCGCAGGGCGCAGTTTATAACCATCTGTATAAATATAATTGGCTCTTGCTAATTGCTGCCACTTGCTTTCAAATTGATTCTGACTACATTCATAAAGAATGACGTCAGGATAGTAACCCATCACACTGCGATATGCTTTAGGGATCCGGCCCATCGCAATTTTATTGATAATGCTCACCGACTTCCCAATAAATTTATCAATGAGCACAATAATATAACATTTTTAATAGTAGATGAACTATTTATGGCTTAGATCATCGATTACAGCGGCTTGAGCTGAATGCACATGCTCTTCTGTTTTTGTATTTTTACTGCTTTCATGACCAACCCCGGACATTTCCCTGCGAGTCGTTTCCGTCGTTGTGCAGGCAAAAATTGAAAACCAGAAAGCAATAATCATTGTAGATATCAATGTTTTCATTATCTGCTCCTTCCTGGAAGAGATAAAACGACTGAGTCCAATTACTGCTCTGGCTTCTGTCTATCCTATAATTAAAGAAAACTATTTAAAGATAGACGACGCTTTGAAAATTAACAAGCGAGGAATTTTGCAATGAATCAACCCAAAGACTCTCCCGATCAAGGCAGTGAAACTGAAGAACCGACAGCGGTCGAGTCAGCCGATGATAAAAAACTGGATACCGAACAGGACGAAGGACGCCTTGATAACAAAGAGCGCGATCCGAGAACCGGGGATTTTCGCAGCTCATGACGGTTATTTTCTTGAAACAAAGGGATTATCCTTGATGTAAAAGCGTAGTAATTCGTTTGCCCATTCCTTGGCATAATTAACGCCAATTCTAGGTGTTTTAACAATCGAAAATGGGGTTTGTCCTGGCTCATCCTGCAGAAGATAAAAGTGATCGCTTAAGAGATCCTGTCCATAATGCTCTTTGGTGATCCCCATTGCTTTTGATAACAAGCCAGGGCCTTGAGTACGCTCTGAGATATTTTTGATGGGCTCGAGTGCCCGCAACAAAACGCCACAGCCCTTCCCCTCTGTTTCAGTGACAATATTGGTGCAGTAGTACATCCCATAAATCAGATACACATAGGCATGGCCCGCTGGTCCAAACATGACACGTGTTCTTGGAGTCAGGCCTTTTGAAGAGTGCGCGGCAAGATCATGCTGTCCCAAATAAGCCTCCACTTCAACAATACGCCCTATTTTCTGTTCATTACCAATGTGGCGAACCAGATATTTTCCCAGTAAATCCTGTGCCACAATGGTCGTATCCCGGGCGTAAAATTCACGTTCAATTTTTTTCATATAAGACAAATACCGAAATTTCTATTAGTATGTTAATTCCAATTACAGTCATAGACAGGGAGCCGCTATGAGTTCTAGCGTTAATTATAAACCAAATGATTACAATCACATCACCCCTTATCTCATTGCCAAAGAGGCGCGTAAGGCCTTGGAATTCTATAAAAAGGTACTTGGCGCAGAAGTTGTCATGTGTATGGATGGTCCCGACAACCGCATTATGCACTCTGAGCTTCGTATCGGTGATTCCAAATTTATGCTTGCTGACGAATGCGAAGAAGCCCATGCCAAAAGCCCGGCAAGTTATGGCGGCTCGCCAGTCGGCTTATACGTCTATGTTCCAAACGTGGATGAAGTGGCTAAACTCGCAGAAAAAGAAGGGGCCACAATTACTCGTCCTTTAGAAAACCAATTCTACGGGGATCGTACCTGCACTTTCACTGATCCTTTTGGGCACATCTGGTCCATTGGCACTCATATCGAGGACGTTTCAGAAGAAGAAACCCAGCGGCGAATGGAAAAGATGATGAAAGAACAGAGCAGTAAATAAATGTTCCTGGCAGCAACACTGTCATTAAGTTAGCTCAATGTATATTAAACTGTCCTCCCCGCGAAGCGAATAGGTGTTAACTTAAGAAGTTCGTACCTTACGAAATTCTCTCGCCCCTCAGGGGAGAGAGTTAGAGAGAGGGGGGTTAAAATCAACCCTCACCCTAGCCCTCTCCCAAACTTGGGAGAGGGGATTTTCTCTTACGTTTACACCAACGCAGGCTCAGGAATAACAGAAAATTCATTAACTTAATGGCAGCGCCTGCCAGTAATCACTTCTACCAGCAACTCATCCCCTTCGCAGCTGCTGCGCTAATTTTCTCTTCCTGCTGATACCCTTTGTATGAATGAAAATAGAGGCCACCAGCATCTGGCTCAACCAACTCTTCCAAAGCCAAATCATTGGGTTTAAATATTTGCTGTAAATCAGCATAGGAATCGCGGTCGTTCTGACTGTCAAACTGTGAATCGCAACACTCCAAATGGGGTATCGACTGTTTTTTGAAGCGCCAAAGATTGCAGAAAACCAAACCCATCTGCAAAATCATCAGGCTGGCGCCTATTCCCGGATTGAGTACAAAACCTGCAGCAATCAATAGAGTGCTGGCAAGCAGCACCGCAAACAGATTATAACCCAGAGTAAAATACAGATTTTGAGTAATATTACTCATCGTTTGCCGAGCGACAGTAAAAATAGTTGCAATGGGTAAAAGCGAACCGCTCTGGATAATAGCGCCCGCTTTTTTCAATGTCAGCACATGAGAGGATTGCGATTGAACACCCACGCCAAAATCAGCATCAGTGACCGCCACTGAATCATTCGCCGCATCACCCACCATTGCCACGACATAGCCCAAATCTTTCAACTCTTTAATTAATTGTGATTTAGAATGGTCCTTGTCTTTATCGGCCAAGGCAACTCTGCCTGCCCAGATATTAGAAGTTGGGATCTTAAGGCGTTTAGCATAACGGTTTGCAGTTTCTTCACAGGCACCAGTGCTGATGAATACTTCGATACCATTGGCTCTCATAATCTCCAGAGTACGGAATGCATCTTCTCTCAAAGGATCGACCAGTTTAAAATAAACCTGCAGTTTTCCGTTAATGGCGACATAGGCTAAAGAATCCGCATCATCGAGGACACTCGGATCAATATCGACAGCAATCTGATGTTTTCGCATGAAATCTTCATTACCAATACAGATCTCAAACCCGTCAATGATCCCGCTGACTCCCGAGTGATCCCTGTTATTAAACTCTTCAATCTGCAAAGACTTATACTCTTCTCCAAAAGCCGCAGTGTGCTCAAACAAGGCTTCACCTATAAAATGCTCCGCCTTTTTTTCAAGGGCGGCAATATAAGAAAATATGCGTTTCTGATTCAGAACAGGATCTAAAAACTGTACTTTTTCTACTACCGGAATGCCGGTGGTTAAAGTGCCATGGAGATCAAAAACGACTGCAGTGACTCTTGCGGCGGTTTCCAGGGCCTCAGGACTGCTGAACTGAACCCCATGTTGGGCTGCTTTGTGGATTCCGATTTTCATTGCCGTAGGAACAACTAAGCCCAAAATACAGGGACAGGCAGAAACCAGTACTGAAACTGCGCATTGAATAGCAAGAACGGGAGGAAAAAAAAGACCGATGATAAGACCAGTCAGCGCTGCGATGGCAAACACCGAGGGGATGAAATACTGCATAAGCCTGTCGGCTGTATGCTGAATCGGTGCTTTCGAAATCTCTGCAATCTTTAAAGCATGATCCATATGTGCAAGATGCGATTCAGCTTTTGTATGACTGACCCGCATCATCAAGGGAGAGGGGTATTTTGTAAGACGCATTCCTGAAAGTAACTCCGTACCCTGTTTGAGTTTCTTAGGCAGGGGATAGCCATTGATCTCCCTTGTATAAAATTCGCAGCCTTCCGTCAGGCAGATTCCATTCACAGGGATTATCTCTCCTGGAAAAATACAAAGAATTTCTCCCTTCTCAATCTCTTCCAGTGGTTTTTCTGTCAATTGTTCATTTTCATAGACATGAACAAACTCTGGCAGATCATCTTCAAAGGCTTGCGCAGTAATTAACTGTCTGGTCAGGGAGTTTTTAATCGCCTGACCTATATGACGGAATCCAAGAATCAATAAGGCCGCTTCAAACATCATGGAAAACCAGGGAACAAAAAATGAGGCCAGGGAAACCACCAAAACCACCAGGGTACTTATGGCAAATAAAGTATCCATACTCAATTTTTTTGATTTGAAAATATCCAGATAAGCCTGTTTGAATGTAGAAAAGCCTATCAGAAATGTCAGTAAACTGCTGATTCCGCCTATTGCAATCATGGCCGCCAGAGGGAGACCGCCTGAAAGAATACATAGAATCATTAAGACAAATCCGGCAGTAACCCCCACACTGCCCTGAAACCAGTGTGAAACTAAGCCATTTTTTAACTGATTCCAGAACGTGCTCTGGTCTTCGTCCTCGATATTTGATTCCAGTGCAGGCGATTGGGGCTTCGCTGTCGTTCCGGTTTTGGGTAATGTTTGAAAACTTAGAGAATAGCTTTCCATAAACCTGCAAGTAACACACATTTCCTCATCAAGAAAACCGCAAATCTTGCCGCCCAGCTCAACATCCTCTTCATTATGTTCCCATACAATCACTTTAAGCGTTTTGCTTGCCGGGTCGGCATAATATTCATATTTTGGGTTAAAATCCGCTTTCAGGCGGTTTTCGATCGGCTGGGTGCAGGCACTACAGGTTACATCAGGAATAGAAAATTGATAAATAATGGTCATGAATTGCCCTTTGTAGAAAGTGATTCATCCCTGGACTGACATTATCCATTTCCATTAAACCCTTCGCTTTCGCGAAGGAATACATGCTAAACGGTTTACGCATCCATTTTGCGAATCATTCCTTTCATATGCTCGCTGCGAGCCACATCGGCCTGTGCTTTCTCTGCCAGTGCTTTAGAACGATAGGGACCAAGAAGTACCCGATACCAGGTAACCTGTCCCTGTGGAGCAGAGGTTATCATTACATCAAAACCTTTTAATACCAGATTGGCTTTCACTTGTTCAGCATCCGGGCGTCGATTGAAGGAAGCAATTTGCACCAGGTAATACTCTTTCGTATTTTTGGCTGCCGGAGCTGCCACTGGTTTGCTTTCTGCAACTGTTACTGCTTGCGGGGCTGGCGGGGCTGGCGTTTTAGCGGTAGTTGCCGGCGCTGTCGATACGCGGGCTACTTGAGAAGACTGTTGTGCAGCTTGTTGCGCGGTTAGAGTATTTGTAGAGGGAATCGCACGGGGTGTGCCGGCTCCTGGCCGGTTAGCCAATACCTGAGGACTGGAATCTTTAGCCAACAGGGTATAAAACTCAAATTTTGGTTTCGGAGCTTCGGCCTTTTTAGCCGGTATTGTTGCCTCGGGATGAATTTCCTGAGCAGCAAGCACATGTTTATTAAGCCATGCGCTCAAGCTGGTAAAATCGAAAATCGTGGCGGTAAGATAACCGCCCAAAAAAGAGGCCAGCAACAATAGCAATTGGCGGGGCGCATTGCTTCGTTGTCGTGACTGTCGCTTTCTTACGTAATCCTTTGCCATCACATGCTCTCTGGGCATGATACGCCCAATAATTGTAAACCATTCCTTAAGACCTGCCTTACAGCAGTCAATAAACACAATCTTGCAGAGCGTAGAGTATCTTGTTCACACAATAAAGTCACGGCATTGTAATAACTATGAAGCCCGTTTGCGAGTTCACGCAGATAATAGGCAATCTGATGTGGTTCACAAACAGCAGCTGCTGAAGCAATCACTTCGGGATATCGACTGATCAAAGTCATCAAAGCCAGTTCATGAGGTTCAGTCAGTTTTGAAATATTCGCCAGGCCTGTTTCCTGACTCCAGCTTAAACCTCTTTCCTTTAATTGCCTTAACACACTGCTAATGCGCGCGTGAGCATACTGAATGTAATAGACTGGATTATCATTGGACTGGGATTTGGCCAAATCCAAATCAAAGTCCATATGCTGCTCAGGTTTACGCATAACATAAAAAAAGCGAGCCGCATCCTTACCCACCTCTTCTCGCAACTCACGCAGAGTCACAAAAGAGCCGCTTCGGGTAGACATCTGAACACGATGCCCGCCACGGTATAAAATAGCAAACTGTACCAATAACACATCCAGCGCACTGTCATCATGGCCCAAAGCATTAACTGCTGCTCGGATTCGAGAAATATAACCGTGATGATCGGCGCCAAAAATATCAACCACACGGTCAAAACCGCGATCATATTTATTCCAGTGGTATGCAACATCTGAGGCAAAATAGGTCGTTTGACCATTAGCGCGGACTAACACTCTGTCCTTCTCATCATCAAAATCGGTCGCCTTAAACCATAGCGCGCCTTCGTTGGTATAGGTGTGCCCGGCATCTTTCAAAGCCTGGATCCCTTTTTCAATCGAACCGTCTTCCAGCAGATGCTGTTCTGAGAACCAGCAATCAAAATGGACACCAAAGTCTTCCAGATCGTCTTTAATATCATCCAGAACAGAATCAAGCGCTGCTTTATGAAAATATTTAAACCCATCAAGACCCAGTAATTGCTTGCAGCGTTCGATAATCGCATCAATATAGAGTTCCTTGTCGCCGCCTTCGGGCTCATCAGCAGGCAGGTTTTCCCTGATTAAAGTCCAGGCCTTTTTATATTCATCGCCATGCTCTTCAAATACTGCAGCAGCAATATCATTAACATATTCCCCACGATAACCGTTGGCCGGAAATGTAATCGTCTCGCCGGTCAGCGTCAAATACCTCAGCCAGACACTAACAGCCAGAATATTCATTTGCCTTCCGGCGTCATTCACATAGTATTCGCGGCTCACTTTATAGCCCGCAGCACTTAGCAAATTCGCCAGCGTAGCACCAAACGCGGCTCCACGGCCATGACCTACATGCAGAGGCCCTGTGGGATTGGCTGACACGAACTCAATTAACACAGACTGCTGCTTGCCGAGATCACTGTGACCATAATGTTCCTGCTGTTCCAAAACAGTCGCAATCACCTGTGACAAACTATCTTTTTGCATAAAGAAATTGATAAAACCGGGGCCGGCAATTTCAATTTTTGCAATGCTCTCCGGTTGGCCTATTGCTTTAATCAATAACTCGGCTAGCTGACGAGGAGCCTGACGGCAGGGCTTTGCTAATATCAAGGCCAGATTGCTGGCAAAATCGCCATGTGAAGTGTCTTTACTGCGTTCTACTTTAATTTCAACCTCAACGTCCTGTGGGATAATGTTAGAGGCTTTCAGGGAGTGAATCGCATCAGTAAGCAAATTTTCGACAGTCAGTTTCATTGGCTTAATTCATTTCGTCAAAAACCAACTATTATGCGCTTTTTCACGTCAGATGCAAACTATTATCGAGGCTGGACAACAAAGTCCAGCCCTATGCAACTACAAGTTCTATTGAACATTTAAGCTTGCGGCTTAAAACATTCTCCATAAGGACTCTTTGGATTTTGTCATTTTGAAGTTGCGGTAAAAATAACAGGCGGGATACATGAGCATTAATCCCATTAGCCAGAAACCCAGGAGTCCACCTGCCGAGCTGAGTTTAGCGGGTAACAGTATGGAAATTATATAATAGAGATACCAATGACAAATGAAAAAGAACAACGCGCATTGGCCAAAGGTTTTCAAGGGCTGCAGGACAAAGGGTATGTGTCCGATACGGTTTTCCAGTTTTAGCCACAGCAGAATTCCTGTCAGATTAATGCCCCAGGCAAAAAGAAAATAGGAAAGACTGGGAGGATATTTACTGGAGCAGAAATACGCACGCCAGTCCAGATGTTCACCAGGTACCAGTAACTTATAATCACCCCAGGAAAATATTCCCTGTAAATAGGCAGTTTTTATCAAAAACCAGCTTGCCAGCAAAGCCAATGCTATCCACTGTAAAAGTTTAATGCTTTTCCCATCTCGACGAGAAATGATCTTGCCAATAATGAGTCCAAAGGCGACTGCAGGGAACCAGGGAAAGGGCATAAAATCAAAATCCACATGAATCCCGTGAATGTCATAGCCTCCCCCTAGTAACAACAGAATTTTGCCCAAGGTTGGAGAAATATCCGATGCTTGAGTCTGAAACACCAGTAACTGGTTGATAATTATTATTCCGACGCCAATCATTAACGGCAGCCAATATTCGATAGCAGAATGTGCTTTACCCCAGGCAGTTTGTTTTATAGCTTCAATTAATCTTAAGCAACAAGCCGCTAACATCATGCATATGCCCAAGGCATAAAGAACACCTACGTATAAATAAAAATGCTCGGAGGAAATGGTTTCAAAGAAAGCCATGATAGTAAACTGGACGGTTACCATCACTGCTCCACGAGTTAGCAAGTATCGCCAAACTTCATTGGGGTGGTAACCTTCCTTCAGACGAGAATGCCATAGAAAGTGAATTCCGATGCCCATCATCATAAAAAAACCACCTGCGACAATGGACGATACACCCACTTGCTGGAAAAAATCGACCCAAAAATCACCCTTCCATGCAGGAGAAGCATCCATGTGATAATTGGAATAACTATCTGACCCCATGTATTCGCGGCCGTGAGAAAAAGCCATCATCATCATAATCAGACCGCGCTGTATATCTAAAGCGCTGAAACGGGCTGTTTTTCCACTGGCTCTGGTTTTCGTTTCATCATTCAGAAATGAGGCTTGCGAAATAGCTGACTGATTTTCTTGCAAGATATTCAAGATTAATATCCTTATCGTTGAATGGTCCAAATAGGTGATGAACATGGCATTGCCTGTTCATCGTGGACCTATCTTTGCAATTTATAGGCGCTTAATCAAGAGCTTCTGAATCGTGCAAGCAAATATTCACCTACTGCCCGAATACCCATCGCCTCTCCTCCTTCGGGTTTTCCTGGTTTGGAGGAAGTGTTCCAGGCCATCACATCAAAATGGAGCCAGGGAGTGTCTGCGGGAATAAAGCGTTGTAAAAATAAAGCGGCAACAATTGCTCCGGCATAAGGCGCCGCGGAACAATTGGATAAATCTGCAATTGAAGAATCCAGCAAAGGCGCGTAAGGTGCATAAAGCGGCAGACGCCATACCGGATCATTGACCTTCACTGCCGTATCGTAGAGCTCATTCGCCAATGCATCGTCATTACAGAACAGGGCTGAAATCTCGGTACCTACTGCAGTTCTCGCAGCTCCGGTTAAGGTGGCAAAATCAATGATAAGCTCTGGTTTCTCCTCACCCGCCAGAGCAAGCGCGTCAGCAAGGACTAACCGTCCTTCCGCATCAGTGTTATCCACTTCCACAGTAAGACCATTTCTCATCGTTAACACGTCACCAGGACGATAGGCGTCCGGGCCGATAGCATTTTCTACAGCGGGGATTAACACTTGCAGTCTGACCGGGAGTTGCTTATCCATAATCCACTGAGCCAGACCTAGCACTTGCGCTGCTCCACCCATATCTTTTTTCATCAGACGCATGAAATTAGAAGGTTTAATATCCAGACCGCCGCTGTCAAAACAAACTCCTTTTCCAACCAGACAAACCTTGGGATGATCTTCCTTCCCCCAGTTTAAGTTTAATAAGCGCGGCTGATGAACAGAGGCTCTTCCCACAGCATGTATGGCAGGAAAATTGGCAGTGAGAAGCTCATCACCAACCCACTCCTGAAAGCTTGCTTCATAACGAGTGGCCATCGCTTTAACAACATCCGCCAAATCCTCAGGCCCCATACAATTAGTGGGGGCATTAATCAGATCCCGAACCAGAAATGCGGCATCCACATCCTGAATAATATCTTGAAGGTTCTCTTTAAGTATTAAAACCCGAGGCTGTATTTCCTGCTTTTTATAACGATCGTAGCAGTACTGGGCCAAACCCCAGAAAATAATATCCGCATTGCTCAAATCCTGCTGCAGCTGATAATTCCCTTCTGGCAGGCGGGAAGCAGCGATAGCCAGCGACAGCGAATAATTGTTGGAATCCCCCGCTCCCAGATACACTTTCTGACACTTTCCATTGTCGCCGCTAATGATACAAATATCCCCCGCATTTCCCTTGAAACGCTGGGTAAAAAACTGATTACGCTCAGAAGCAGTAAGCTCCGGCATTCCCGAGGCCCAATCCTGTTTAGCAAGCAGAAAAACAGGAACGATATCCTGACCTTGATGTTTATAAAATAATTCTGCCTGCATAGCCTACTCCTTAATTAGTCCGCGAAATTGCCGGGGTCTTACACCGGTTAAATACAGTGCTGAAAAATAAATAAGAATTGCCGCACCCACATGAGCGAACAGCAGCATGAGCCTCATAACCGATGAAAGATGCAACCACGTTTGGACATCGCCACTGGCATAATAGAGATAAACGGCAATTAATGTATTGGCAAACAACAACTGCATTATAAATTTTAGCCAAGCTTTTGCCGGATGATAAATTTTTTTACGCAAAAGCAGAAAAATAAGCAATCCGCAGTTTACATATCCTGCAAGGGTCGAAGAAAGCGCCAAGCCTGCATGGGCCAGGGGCCATATCAATACAGCGCAAAGAATACTGTTAACCACCATTGCGATGGCCCCGATTTTTACCGGCGTTTTAATATCCTGACGAGCATAAAACCCTGAGGCGAGCACCTTGATCATCATAAAAGCAGGCACGCCACTGCCTAATGCAATCAGGCTTTTCTGAGTTTGCAGAAGATCATTTAAATTAAATTTGCCATAGGAAAAACAACAGGCAATCATTGGCATGGAAAAAACAGCCAGACCAATACCTGCCGGCAAGCCAATTAATAAAATGAGCCTTAATCCCCAGTCCAGCGCCCGAGAATAGCGTTCATTGTTTTGCTCGGCATGACGGCGTGACAAATGAGGCAAAATAACCGTGGCAATTGCCACACCAAAAACACCAAGAGGAAAATCAGTCAGGCGATCCGTGTAGTAAAGCCAGGAAACGGAACCTACTTTTAAGAAAGAGGCAAAAATTGAGTCGACCATCAAGTTTAACTGGGCAATGGAAACGCCAAAAAGCGCAGGAATCATTAATTTCATCACCCGCTTCACCCCTTCGTCCTTTCGCGCCAGACGGGGTCTTACCAATAAGGTTCTTTTATAAAGAAAAGGCAGCTGAAACAGAAACTGGGCGACACCTGCAATAAATACTCCCCAGGCCAGTGCGACAACCGGCTGAGGCAGCATGGGACTTAAATACCAGGCCGCCAGGATCATGCTCAGATTTAACATGACAGGTGTTATTGCGGGAATGGCAAAATAGCCATAGGTATTCAACACGGCACCCGCCATTGCGGTTAACGAAACTAACATCAGATAGGGAAACGTAATACGCAGCATTTCTGTGGCCAGCAAACTGCGCGGACTCCCCTCTCCAAAACCGGGAGCAAAAATAAAAATAATCAGCGGCGTGGCCAGAATACCGATTAGAGTGACTACCGAGAGCACTGCGGATAATTGGCCCGAAACGCGCGCGATAAACAGCCGCACATCATCAACGGACTGCGTTTGCTGATATTCAGCCAAAACCGGAACAAATGCTTGTGAGAATGCGCCTTCGGCAAATAAGCGCCGCATAAAATTGGGGATCCGAAACGCTACAAAAAAGGCATCCATTCCAGCCCCTGCGCCAAAAAGCTGGGCGATGACCACATCACGGGCAAAACCGGTCATTCTTGAAATGAATGTCATCACGGAAACCAGTGTGGTTGAGCGCAGCAGGCTTTGTTGTTTTGGAAGCATTATCTCAGTCGCAGACATGATTATTCAGATTTAAAAGAAAGAATGATTATCCCATTAATTACCAACTGAGTCTAACGCTCACTACCATTAACCTACGTAAATTTTGCAATTAGCTATATGGCCTAATGTCACGTACTTAAGGCTTTACCCCTACTCCCCTACGTCCCTCGGCTTGTCCGAGGGATCCAGGAATCTCATGTCAGGATTGGATCTCTGGATCCCTCGGACAAGCCGAGGGACGTAGAGACTAGGAGCAGACTGTGTTTTCTGAGATGTGTAGATACCCATGGAGCAAACCACGGGACGTAGGTAAATTTATTTCATTCTTGTCTTAACAATCATATCCGACATCTCCGGACCCTCTACTGAACCGTTCGTATAATTTTTGCTTTTTTCAACAATCACCTGTGTGGAGGCCCCGATTGGCCCAACCCCAACACCAAGCTTGACACTTGTTTTATTTTCTTTATTCGAAAATCCCACTTCTCCTCCCGCGCTGAGAAGGCTCAGTTCACCTACTACGGTCACTGTTGTACAGGTATCCTGATTGCAACTTGGCTTCGACCGGAAAAAAGTCTGTCCTTTTGCCGCAGAAACCCGGGCACCCACACTAAACCCCTCAGAGGATACATTGCCAGTGACATCGCCAGTAAACAAATCTACGCGGCTGCCACCCTCGGTTTTTAAAACCTCGAGACGGGTGGAAGCTGCAACACTGACTGAGGGTATGCCGCTTTCCGTAGTGACCTGGACAGCCGACACACTGGTCGACTTCGTCAATTCCACTTGTATATTTTCGCTCAGCTTTACAGGCTCTACAAAGGAAACACTGTTTGAAACCGCTGCTGTTCTATCAGCGTCTCTGATGCTGAGACCAGGTTTATTAAAAAAACCAATATTGCCAGTTGGAATTTGTTTCTGAGGGGCTGTGGTATATTGACCCGTCTTGGGATCACGCCAGCGTGTTTTGTCTTTCTTATCTTTTTCTTTCTGTTTTTCTTTAGCAGGTATAGTTAATTTGGTACGTTCAGCTTTGCTCGAAGAAGCGCTTGTTTTCTCTTTAGCCAATTTCTTTTGAGGGGGAGTATTCTTTATTTTTTCAGAAAGAGCCGGTCTTTTCAACGACAAGGGCAGTGTTTCAGGCACAGCCGATTTCTGTAAAACCACAGTTTCCTCTATATCCATTGCTACAGGCTGTTGCTCTCGAGCAGGAGCAGGCTTGTTGACTGCCTCATCTAACTGCTTGCTGAACTGGCCTTTCTCACCTGAGTTATATACAGGGATGGCATCAGGCTGTTTGGCGGTTCCAACCGTTGCTTTCACGTCCTGACCATTCGTTTGCACGCCAACTCCCACACCGCCTTTGAATACTTCTTTAACGGCTTGTTCGCCAACTTTTACGACACTCTTTAGCACCTTGGTTCTGTTTTTATGAACGCGTTCCTGTTGCTGCACTTCCAAGCCGCCAAATCTACGCTCGCCCACATTCACCGCAGTTTTATGAGCCAGTTCAAATATTCCTCTGCCCTTCGTAATCTCATTTGGGGGAAAATTACCTCCCGCTGTTGCAAAACAGGCGTTAATAAAAGAATCCCTTTGTCTGACAGTTGCAGTGGTTTCCAGATGTTGATTGCAAATCATCGTTAGTTCCGTCTTTTGTTGTCCATTCAGAGGCGCAAACCCGGCTTTTTTGAATTCCTTGTCAATTTTCTCTATGAAAACCTGTACAATGAGATTGGCTTGAGGCACGCTATCTAAATATTTAACCGTTTGTACAGTAACTGGTTTTTGAGATTCGTATTGAGCGAGCAAGGCTTTGGCAGCGGGTTCAGCTCTATTGGATTCCATGTATCGGGTTGCCGAGCGGATCAGGCGTTTTTCATGCCTTTTTGAACTACCACCCTGATCTTTCTCAAACTGTACACGCATCGCTTCTTTTGCAGCGCTATCATGATAGGCAGGATCCCCGCCCCAAAACTTACAGGCCAAAGTATCAGCCATTCGTTGAGCAATAGCCTGTATGCCTCCTCCAGCATGCCGCTCGGTCTTAACTAATTTCTCCGCAGTCAGGGAGTCATCCCATTTTTCAAAAGGAACAAGCGGTTCGACTCTGGCTCTTTTAACTCGGGATATTTCATCGCCATCATCATCTGCTTTTCTTTTTCCTGAGCTTTTTTCGCCAGTTATTTCTGCCAGTCTCTCTGTCAGTTGATCGAGATCCATCACTTCCTGCCATTCTTTGACCTTCTCAGCAATGTCGTAATCCTCATAATCCTGCTCACTGCCGCTCCACAGAACGCGCTCATTGCCATCATCATCCTGCACGGTTAATTTGACCCTTTTGTCCTGATGATTCATATAGGCATGGATACCACCAGCAGCTCCTGAAGCCAGTGCGGTAGCAACAAGAGTAGCAGGCTCGAGGTTCTTACCCAAAGGCTGCTGAAGAATTATGTTTTCAGTTAGCGTTGAAGTCACCTGGCTGCTGGTTGCGGCTGTCGCGGCGGTAAGTGACTGGTTCACAACCGCTTTGAGCGCTGAGCTGGCAGGATTAATTAATTTACTCAGTGCAATTTGAGATGCCTTCGAGGTCCACTCGGACGTTTTATTACCTACAACATTCGTAATTCCACCAACTACCACCTCACCTATCAATTCTTTTCCAGAAGGCAGCTTCTTATTATCAACTACTGCTTCCATGACTTTTGCAGTAGGTCGACTCAAGGCACCTGCCAAAATTATGGCCTTATACCCTTCTCCAACCAGAGCCGCAGGACCACCGCCCGCGAGAGCCGCAGTTCCATTAATCAGAGCTGTTTTAAAATAGTCACGTGTACTGCAATTTTTATCTTGTATCACTTTTATGGCAGTTCCAGTCGCTGAGCTCATTAATACAGCTCCCGCGACAGGATTTATAGCACCCACTGCCACAGCAGCAACCATCTGAACTCCAGAAAATGTCAATTTAAGTATCTGATTACTAGTGACGCCTCCCATCAGGCCATAAGATACACCAATAACGACTTTTTTCCCTGAAGGCCTCAGATCAACGACTTCCACCTGCCTGGGATTCAAAGTTTTAAACTGCTCTTGAATGAAGGTACAAAGAAGCTGCTCGTTATTCCGAGAAGCCGGAAAAGTCGACAAAGACTTAAATGACTCAGTTAACTGGTAATCATTGGTTCTAAAGGACTCACCTGGTGTGCGCAACTTAAATTGCAACCGCCCCTCATGAAGGGAAACCGAAATGGTGTATTTTTGGAAATTCTCAAATTTTACTTTCATGCTGGACTTAAGGGAAACAAAATGCGCCATTATAGCACATTATTGCCATCGTGATTATAATAAGCACACAAAGACCTTAAATTAATTCGTTAAATGCAGGCCGGAGAGATTCCATTTCTGGAATATCAAAATTATCCCTGTTTGAAACTTCATAAATATTGACAAAATCGAGTGCATTGTGCATGATCTGCATCTTTTGATATATAGTCCGTAGCCTGAATAGAACGAATGGCTGCTGTCTTACTCAGTGGAGATTTTAAGTGGCAAATATTAAGTCAGCAATTAAACGCGCCCGTCAAAACATTAAATTGCGCCAACATAATGCCAGTGCGCGCTCAATGTACCGTACTTTTGTTAAAAATGTACTGAAAGCCGTTGAAACAGGTGACCATGAAGCAGCTAAAGCAGCTTATGCCAAAGCACAACCTGTTATTGACAAAGCGGCTGGCAAGGGCCTGATTCATAAAAATAAAGCAGCCCGTATTAAAAGCCGTCTGAGTGCTCGTATCAAAGCGATGTCTGCCTGATTATGTCTGAGTTCTCGCATCACTGCATGCGAGAACGCCTTTCTCTCCTTATAACTTCCCCCAATTTAAATAGTTATCTATTGCTCTCTGTGATTGAAAATTACACTGAACCGCCATAAACTTTATATAGTTACTCTCTTTTATTCATTCTGACTAGCCGTAAGTAAGGAGAATTCGCATGGATGATAAAAAACCTGTGAACGTTCAAAACGAAGAGGCCAGTAGCCACCATCAGGGAAACTATCAGACGGAAAAACCTGGCGAAATAACTAAGAAATCGCAAGGTCCTAAAGGAAACCAAATTCCAGAGCCCGATCAAAAAAAGTTTAACAAATAATGCGCGCCTCGAATGATGTGATTAATAGCTTGTTGAAAAATGGGCTTTTATTTTTTTGTTTAATATACTTCAAGTAAGGTTTGAGGAGTCGTGCCGGGATACTAAATGATCAAATTGCGTGCAATTATATCATTTTTATTGCTCTTCTTATCAAACCGTTTTTAGGGAACTGGAAGATACACATCGAAACGGATGGTTTTGCCTGGGATATTAGAATTCGCCGGAAACAAGGGAGGAAGGGTTTGCGGCCATTTTACAACCACTTTATTGCGGACTCTTTTCCTGGCAATCTGCAATAACTGATTTGCATCGTAATCACTGCCAATCAGCTGCTGCAGCACCTGCAAATCTTTTTTTACCAGCGCTGATTTTTGCCGCACCGGATGCATGGGATCGATATAAATGATATCAGGATAGTGCTCTTCCTTTAATTCATTCAAAAAATGAATAGCATTGCAGTGCAGAACTGTTAAATGAAGGGCATTTTCAGACACTTGATCGCGGCGCATTAAGGCATCCTCTAATAATGCCGCAATCACCGGATTTCGCTCCAGCATCAGAACGCTGGCTCCAAAAGAAGCAAGGACAGCCGCATCCCGCCCCCAACCTGCTGTGGCATCGATTATGCGCAAACCGGCTTGTGGTTTGCATGCCCGAACCAGACCCTGCTTTTTACCCTCGTTTTTGCGAGCTTGCCAATAGCCAAGATCAAAATTCGCCTGCTGGGCTGAAAAAGGACCAATTTTGAGTGATAAACCATTGCTGGCGACAAGCAACTGGTTCTTTGCTGATAAATTGATGGGCAAATTCAAGCGCTTTGATAACTCTTCCGCTTGTGAATGCTGCAGATCGTTTTCATAGACAATGGATAAATTTTCAATCATCCCTGTCCTTGCAGACTTTCCACATATTCCAGCAAGGAGTGGTAAACAGGAACTTCCGGATAATTCATCAGCCCTATCCGATCAGTCATTGGCGATAGCACCATAACAGGGGTGGCGCCAGCTGCCATTGCAGCCTGGATATCGGATACTCTGTCGCCAACGAAAGGAACCCCTTCGAGAGAACAGGAAAACCTTTTTCCTAAGCGTTGCAATAAACCAGGCTCTGGTTTGCGGCATGAACAGCCTTCATCGGGCATGTGAATGCAATATTCGATGGCGGCTATTTCCCCCCCCACCGCCTGTAACTCACCAAGCATTTTCTGATGTATCCGCTCCAGCGTTTTTTCAGTGTAATAACCGCGTGATACGCCAGACTGATTGGTGGCAATACCCAGCAAATAACCCGCGCGAGTTAATCTGGCAATAGCCTCTTTGCTGCCTGGCAAGAAATTAAAATCATCCTCGCAGCGAATATAGTTGATTGAATCGGAATTAATAATTCCATCCCGATCCAGCAAAATCACTTTATTCATGATACCGTCTGTAATATCGAAATATCTGCTACACTCTGGAGCAGTACCTGTAAACGACTTAGCAAAGCCAGGCGATTAGCCTTGATTTTTTCCTCGTCGACCATAACCATCACTCGCTCAAAAAATGCATCAACCGCGGTTTTTAAACCGGCTAGTTGATTTAATATCAGCGAATACTTTTTAGTTTCCTGCCAGCTTTTAGATCGTTCCTCAACTTCGAGAAGTGAAGCATAAAGATGCTGCTCAGCAACTTCGGAAAACAGGCTGGAATCCACATGGTTATCATTGCTTTGCTGCTGCAGAATATTGCTGACACGCTTACAGGCCGCCGATAGTGAACTCGCTTCGGGCAAGTTAATAAATTGCAGCAATGCCTGAATTCGCTGATCAAAGTCATAGAGATTGTCAGCCTGGCGGGCACGAACAGCCAGCACGATATCATTGCTTACCGCTTGCGCCTGATAATAGGAATGCAGGCGTTCCAGAATAAAGGCTTGAATTTCTTTCAAAGCCGGCTCATTCGCATCAATCAGACGGCCATAAGCGCTGATTGAGGCTTCAATTAATTCAGAAAGATTAAGCTCGGTGTTATGACTCACCAGCATACGCACAATGGCTAAAGCATGTCGCCGCAGCTTGAAAGGATCTTTCATACCAGTGGGCTTCTGCCCAATTGCAAAAATTCCGACCAGGGTATCCAGGCGATCAGCCAAAGACAGGGCGAGGCCAAGAGAAGACTGAGGAAGACCATCACCCGCAAAGCGCGGCAGATACTGTTCATTAAGAGCGACAGCAACGTCCAGCTTTTCACCATCATGCCGGGCATAATAGTATCCCATAAGGCCCTGTAATTCCGGGAACTCACCAACCATACCGGTCATCAAATCACACTTGCTAAGCTCTGCTGCACGCATTGCCTGTTCTCTGTCTAAACCCAGAGGCTTTATGAGATGTTCCATAATCCCTTGAATGCGGAGCGATTTGTCGAGCAGACTACCCAGTTTTGCCTGAAAGATTACTTTTGAAAGTGAATCAAGGTGTCTGGAAAGTGTCTGCTTTTTATCCTGCTCAAAAAAGAAAGCCGCGTCACTCAAACGAGCGCGCATAACCTTTTCATTACCCGCGATCACCTGCTTCGGCTTTTTGCTTTCAATATTTGAAATTGCAATAAACAAGGGCATCAACTGCTGGCTTTCATCCTTTAGTGGAAAACATTTCTGATGTGATTGCATAGAAGCGATTAATGCTTCGGGAGGCACATCCAGAAAAGCCTGATCAAAACTGGCTAACAGGGCCTGTGGCCATTCAACAATTGAGGTCACCTCATTCACCAGCTCTTCAGGCATGATGGCTGTTCCTCTGGCCTCTGCTGCTGTTTTTTCAATCTGTTCAACTATTAATTGACGGCGTTTGCCAAAGTCAGCAACAACCGACGCACTATGTAAAGCTTGTTCATAATCGGCAGGCTGGTCTATTTGAACAGCGTGAGGATGATGAAAACGATGTCCGTAGGTGATGCGTCCTGTCGCCATACCAAAAATGCTTGCTTTAATGATTTGCTTACCCCAAAGCATGACAGCCCAGTGAACAGGTCGAGAAAATTCATCATCACCTGTTCCCCAGCGCATAGGTTTTGGTATTGGCAAATTAGCCAGTGCCTGTTGGACCAGTGCAGGCAGTAACGTTTCGCTGGGTGCTCCAGGTGAATGACTTTCATAAACAAACCATTCGCCTTTATCAGTTTTGCTGCGGCTAAGCTGTTCAACGTCTACTCCACAGGAGCGCGCGAACCCCAGAAGCGCAGGAGTGAATTTACCCTCCGCATCATAAGCCGCAGCGACTGCCGGACCTCTTTTGACTGAGGTTTGAGAGGGCTGTTCTTTGGCCACATTGCTTATCAGGACAGCAAGGCGCCTTGGCGTAGCAAATGATTTAATTTCATCATAAGCAATTTCGGCTTTTTCTAAAGCATCCTTCATGTTATAGGCTAGTTCTTTAGACAGAGGCAAAACAGAGCCGGAAGGCAACTCTTCACAACCCAATTCAAATAAAAAATCATTGACCATGTTTACACCTTTAATAAAGGAAAGCCCAGGGCTTCGCGTGCCTGATAGTAAGCCTGTGCAACCGACCTTGATAATTGGCGCACACGCAGAATATAGCGCTGTCGCTCAGTCACCGAAATGGCATGTCGCGCATCCAGTAAATTAAAGGCATGTGACGCTTTAATAACCATTTCGTAAGCGGGTAAAGGCAAGCCCAGTGCGATTAATTTTTCAGCTTCAGTTTCGTAATAATCAAACTGACTGAATAAGGCCTCCACGTTAGCTTGTTCAAAATTATAGGCCGACATTTCCACTTCGTTCTGGTGAAACACATCGCCATAAGTCACTGTTTTGTCCTGAGTCTTGCACCAGGGCAAATCAAAAAGATTATCTACGCCTAAAACTGCCATGGCGATACGCTCAAGACCATAAGTGAGCTCGCCAGTGACTGGTTTACAGCTTAAGCCGCCCACCTGCTGGAAGTACGTAAACTGAGAAACCTCCATCCCATTTTGCCAGACTTCCCAGCCTAATCCCCAGGCACCCAAGGTAGGAGACTCCCAATTGTCCTCTACGAACCGAATATCATCGGTTAAGGGATCAACTCCCAGAGCGCGCAGTGAATCAAGATACTTTTCCTGAATATCCAGTGGAGATGGCTTCAGAATCACCTGAAACTGATAATAATGCTGTACGCGATTGGGATTATCCCCATAGCGCCCGTCCGCCGGCCTTCTGGATGGCTGGACATAGGCCGCAGCCCAGGGCTCCGGGCCAATGGCTCTCAGGAATGTCGCCGGATGAAAGGTACCGGCACCGACTTCCATGTCCAGGGGCTGTAATATCACGCATCCCTGATTGGCCCAGAATTGTTGCAAGGTCAAAATAATGTCCTGGAAAGTCGATGGTTTATTCATTCTTATCTCATTTACTCTATGTTTCAGCAAAGTGTAGCAAATATGACATTACTAAAAGAAGTCGTTCTTCTAAAGCAATTCTTGACTTCTACGTTCTGCCGCTTATTCGGCGCCCTTTCATAAATAATCTGTCGTCTTTGCGAACGAAGTGAAGCAATCCAAAACTAACCCTGGACAAAGTCAGGATCTGGGTTGCTTCGCTGACGCTCGCAAAGACGTCTTTTTACATTTATCTTTTTTTATACAACGAGGCCGAACAAGTCCCGGAACGTAGAAAAAACCTATAATGATTGACGTACATCAATTTATTATTTCATGCGTATTAGCCCTGCTTTATACCAAAGCATGGCTAATACAAGCTGGCAATTAATTACTACCGGCTTTCTTAATTAAATCAATCAATGCCTCTTCACTGGCGGCTCCCGGAATGAACGCTGGCTCACTGCCGGCCTTAAAGCTGCCGTTGGGTGTCGATGCAACGATAAATGCAGGTGTTCCCATCAAATGCAGTTTTTCAGCTAATTGGCGATTCGCTTCCAAAGCATCTGTTACTGTTTGGCTATTCAGATCCGCAGCAAACTTGGTCATATCCAGGCCAGCCGCTTTCGCTGCATCATTAATGCTTTGATCCGTTACTTTCTGATCCTGATTAAACAAGGCATCATGCATGGCTTTGTATTTGCCCTGCATCGCAGCCGCTAAAGCAGCGCGGGAGGCCTGTTCAGAGCTTTTTCCAAAAATAGGGAATTCTTTGTAAATCACACGCAGGTTAGGATCTTTTTGTATCAGTCCACCGACAATAGGCGCCATTTTTTTGCAATGGATACACTGATAGTCAAAAAACTCAACCAGGGTGACATTGCCATTGGGATTACCCAAAACAGTTAATTTGTCGCTGAACAAATCGTTAGCATTGGTTTGAATTGCAGCCTGAGCCTGTTGCTGCATGTTTTGCTGTTGTTTTTGCTGCAATGCCTGGGAAGCTTCAATTAAGACTTCGGGATTATTAACCAAATAATCATGAATGACCTGCTCCATCGCTTTCTTTTGCGCGTCGGGTATGGAAGCGGTTGCGGCAGTGTTTGCTGCGGTATTGCTATCGGCCATAGCCATTGGAGAAAACATTGCAGTAATTAATGCGCCAGCTGTTAACAGTCCTGAAAATTTCACGAAAATCCCCTTAATTTATAGTCCACATTGCTGGTGCTCCATCACATGAACTGTGGAGCCACCCGTTTCAATTTTCCGGATGAACCGTAGCATCAGCAGATTTTAATTTCAAGTTAATTTTAAACCTCTTGCGGTGTCAGATTGGCGTAAGCGAGCACGAGCCATTTTATTCCATGACTTTTGAATTTAACCTGTACACGCGTATGCGCCCCGTTTCCTTCCACAGAAATAACCACGCCTGTTCCAAATTTGGCATGAGAAACTGCCTGACCCAATTGCAATCCGGCATCTTCCGCCAAACTGGCGGTCATGGCTTTGGGAGTAACTGGCTTCTGGAATTGCGTTTTTACCCTTAATTCGTGCAAAAGCTCTGAGGGTAATTCACGCAGGAAGCGAGAAGGACGGTGATACTCTTCACGACCATACTGCCGCCTGACTTCCGCATAAGTCAGAAAAAGCTCTTCCATTGCCCGAGTCATCCCAACATAGCATAGTCTTCTTTCTTCCTCGAGCCGTCCAGGTTCCTCAATAGACTGCTTACCGGGAAAAACCCCTTCCTCCATTCCGCTTAAAAATACGACCGGAAACTCCAGACCCTTCGCCGCATGAAGGGTCATCAGATGGACATAACGCTCATGCTCTGCCGCCTGCATTTCGCCCGCTTCAAGCGAAGCATGAGCTAAAAACGCCACCAGTAAAGGCAATTCCTCATCATAATCATCCTGCTCATAGCGAAACTGTTTGGCAGCACTGATTAACTCCTGCAGGTTATCCAGACGCGATTCAGATTTATCCCCCTTCACTTTCGCGAAATGAGCATACAGGCCGCTTAAATTGATAACTTCATTGAATTGTTCATCGAGTTCAAGCCCTGCGATTCGCTGTTGAAGATCTTTTATTAAATCCAGAAAACGGGCCAGGGCACTGCTTGCCCGCTGAGTCAGTGTGGAGTTATTAATTAACAGATCAGCAGCCTGCCAAAGCGAGATTTGCTCTGTTTTAGCCAAATGCCGCAGCTCATCCAATGTTTTTTCACCTATGCCGCGTGTCGGAAAATTAACCACTCGCTCAAACGCGGTATCGTCGTTTGAGTTGGCCATCAAACGCATATAAGCCAGGGCATCCTTAATTTCTGCTCGTTCAAAAAAGCGCAGCCCCCCATGAATGCGATAAGCAATTCCTGCATGCAGCAGTGCTTCCTCCAGAACACGGGATTGCGCATTGGAACGATACAAAATTGCCACCTCATCGGCACTGCGTCCCTGGCTCAACGCAAGGCTAATGCGATCACTGATAAAGCGTGCTTCATCCAGCTCATTAAAAGCACTGTAAACGACAATCTTTTCACCAGCTCGCCCCTCTGTCCACAGCTCCTTACCCATTCGAGACTTGTTGTTGGTAATTAAGGCGTTAGCCGCTTCAAGGATGGTCGACGTGGAGCGGTAATTCTGCTCCAGACGAATCGTTTCCGTATTAGGATAATCCCTGACAAACTGAGCGATATTTTCAACTTTCGCCCCCCGCCAGCCATAGATCGACTGATCATCATCCCCCACTGCCATAACCACTGCCTGCTCACCGGCTAATAAGCGTATCCAGGCATATTGAATGGTATTGGTGTCCTGAAACTCATCAACCAGAATGGCGTTAAATCGCTGGCGGTAATGCTCAAGTATATCCGGATTATTACGCAGCAATTCATGCGTTCTAAGCAGGATCTCGGCAAAATCAATGACGCCTGCGTTCTGACAGGCTAGCTCATAGGCCTCATAAATGCGAATCAGAGTGCGTGTAGGTCCATAGCTTTGTGCATGGATATGCGAAGGACGCAGGCCCTCATCTTTTTTACCGTTAATAAAGGATTGAGCCTGCTTTACTGGCCATTGCTCTTCATCAAGATTAAGTGAAGCAATAACGCGCTTTATCAAGCGAGCCTGATCATCACTATCAAGAATATGAAAAGTTTCCGGAAGGCGCGCTCTTTCATAATGGCGGCGCAACATACGATGACAGAGCCCGTGGAATGTACCTACCCATAAACCATGAACCGGACTGTTAAAAATCTGAGCGAGCCGGCTGCGCATTTCTCCAGCGGCCTTATTCGTAAAGGTGACGGCCAGAATAGAGGAAAAGGGCATGTTATAATGTGAAACCATCCATGCTATCCGGCTTACCAGTACTCGTGTTTTTCCGCTGCCAGCACCTGCTAAAACCAGAACATTCTTCAAAGCAGCAGTGACGGCTTCATATTGTTTTTGGTTCAAACCCTTTGTTAATGTTTCTACCGTCATGCATGACTCCCACTTCAAAAAATGAGCTATTATCTTAAATTTAGTGGAGTTAAAGCAATATTTATGGAATGTTTTCCAATTCAGATAAACAAGTATATGATTAGTAAAAAGGAAGACGAGTAAAACTATGCATACCCTATATCCACCCATTAAACCCTACTATATCCATGAGCTCCCCGTTGCGCACCCTCATGTATTGTATGTTGAGGAAACAGGAAATCCCGAAGGTTTACCGGTTATAGTATTGCATCCAGGGCCAGGGGCTGGGGGTGACGCCTATCTCAGGCGTTTTTTTGATCCGCAGGTTTATCGCATCATTCTATTTGATCAGCGCGGTTGCTGCCGCTCCACTCCGCATCTTGAGCTTAAAGACAACACCACGCAGTCATTACTGGACGATATCGATGCTATTCGGGATTACCTGGGGCTTCAGCGCTTTGTTTTGTCAGGCGGAGGCTGGGGAAGTTTATTGGCATTACTCTATGCGGAACTATATCCTCAGCAAATCTGCGGCTTATTATTACATCGTATTTTTTTAGGCAGACAACAGGATATTGACTGGTTTTATCGCCAGGGCGCTAATTTGATCTATCCCGATTACTGGCAGGAGTTTACTCATCTTATTCCCGAGACTCAGCTTGATGAAGTACCTGCTTATTATACCAGCCGCTTGCAGGGACCTAATGAATTAGGGCGTATGTCCGCTGCAAAAAACTGGACACTTTGGCTGGCTCGTTGCAGCAGCCTGCAACCTCATCAAAACCTGATTGATCAGTATAGCGACCCGCATTTTGCCCTGACCCTTGCTACCCTCGAAACTCATTACATTAATAATCGCTATTTTATTGAAGAGAATCAGGTACTCAAGAATGCCAGCAAACTGCGTCATATCCCGGCATATATAATCCATGGACGTTATGACATGGTATGCCCTTTATCGGGTGCCTTGACCTTGCATCAGGCTCTGCCCGCTTCCAATTTAAGCATTGTGCGCGATGCAGGCCATTCAGACAGGGAGGCAGGAATTATTGATGCCCTAATATGCGCAAGCAAGGAAATGTCTCGCCAGAGATCAGACGCATGCTGACGGTTATTCAGGTAGTTCGTGAAGCACGTGTGGAGGTCGAACAGCAGATCATCGGTCAGATTGAGCGTGGTCTTTTGATTTTATGCGGTTTTGGGCCAACAGACAGCAGCGCCACCCTGGAAAGCATGCTTGAAAAATGCCTTAATTACCGCATCTTTAGTGATATGCAAGGGAAAATGAATTTAAATCTGCAGCAGGTTGAAGGCGGCTTGTTACTGGTTCCTCAGTTTACCCTTCTCGCAGACACACGGAAAGGCCTAAGACCCAGTTTTTCCAATGCAGCACCCCCAAATCTGGCCAGAGCTTTATTCAGCGAACTGGTGGAACGGGCTAATCAGAAATACTCTAGAGTAGCAAAGGGGGAATTCGGAGCCGATATGCAAGTCCACCTTTGTAACGATGGACCGGTAACCTTTGTGATGGATTTTTAAATAGTTTTTTCATATTGTGGCGAATCCAGAGATAGTGGTAACATGAACTTTCCATGACTCGGAATAATTGAAATATCATGCGTTTAATGGCAGTTTTAACCACTTGTGCAAGCTCATTCCTGCTTGCCTCCTGTATCCATAAAGGCCCGAATCCTGTTGACCCTTATGAATCCATTAATCGCGAGACTCACAAGTTCAATATGGCATTTGATGTCACGTTTCTGAAACCGCCAGCCCGCCTATACAAAGCGGTTTTACCAGGACCAGTACGCGCCAGCATTAACAATGCCTATGAAAATGTGAATATGATTCCAACAGTAGGCAATGATTTGCTGCAGGGAGAATTACGTCAGGCAGGCAAAGACACCTGGCGCTTCCTGATTAACTCCACCTTAGGTATCGCCGGATTTTTTGACCCTGCCAGCCGAATGGGATTGCCGCCGCACAGTAATGATTTGGGCCTCACTTTTGCAAAATGGGGTAACAAAGAATCCCCCTATATTGTGATTCCATTCCTCGGTCCAAGCACTTTCCGCGATGGTATGGGCATGCTGTTTGAATACCCGCTGCTAACGCCATATCCTTATCTGGACAGCACTGTTCTGACCAATACACTTATCGGAGTGAGATATGTTGATCTGCGCTCGCAATTATTCGATACCGAACGGCTTATGGATGAAGCGCTGGATAAATATGCCTTTATCCGCGACGCTTACTTACAGCACCGTAATTATCGAATTACCGGCGAACAAGGACAAACTGGTGACTCAGAGTCTCTGTATGTTGAAGAAAATGGAGAAAACGGAGAGAAGCTAAGCAGTAATTCAGCTCTGGGTAGTGATTATATCGATGAATAGGGTAAAATTGTCCCACCCATCTCCATTGATCTAAGTTTCGTATGTTGCATATTGCGCTTTATCAGCCTGAGATTCCACCCAATACCGGCAATATTATTCGTTTGTGCGCCAATACCGGCGCGCAATTGCATTTAATTCATCCTCTGGGTTTTGAGATGGATGACAAGCGCATGCGGCGTGCGGGTCTGGATTACCACGAATGGGCCAATGTCATTCACTATGAGAATGAAGCGGCATTTGTTGAGCAAAACAGCAGTCGGCGTATTTTTGCCTGCTCCACCAAAGGCAGCGTTCCCTATAACCAAATCACCTATCAGGATGGCGATCTATTACTATTCGGACCGGAGACTCGTGGTTTGCCCGCTGAATTAAGAGAGCGCTACAGTGCCATTCGCATTCCGATGAAGGGAAACAGCCGCAGCTTAAATCTTTCCAATTCGGTCGCTATTATTCTTTATGAAGCCTGGCGGCAATTAAACTTTGTTTGACTTTATACCACCGGTAAGCATAGTCTTCGAGAGGAAGCTTCGACTCGAAGACTAATGAACCTCATTTTTAGATATCATTCTCGGCATGATTGGAATCACTGACCCGCAACTCCAGCCACATCGCGTTTAATACAGCAAAAGTGCAGGCCAGACCTGTACCCAAAATCCAGGAAAAATACCACATAATGCCTCCTAATAGCCCATTGCGGAATTATTGTTAACGGTTTCTGTGGTCACCTTACCCCTAAGGACTCGATAAACCCAGGCCGTATATAAAAGAACCAGCGGCAGTAAAATCAGAGTTGCAAACAACATAATTGTTAAAGTCAAAGCACTCGAAGAGCTATCCCATACCGTTAAACTTTGTGAGGGGTTGCTGACAGAAGGCAGAATGAAAGGAAACATACTGACTCCCACTGTAGCAATAATGCATGCAACAGTCAGTGCACTGAATAAAAAAGCTATTTTTTGTTTTTTAGAACATAAGATAGCCAGTAAAGCCGATAGCAGCCCGGCTGCAGGAACAAGCAATGTCCAGGGCTTCTGATAATAGTTAAAAAACCAGGCGCCCGGCACCCTGACAACCGTTTTATAAAGAGGGTTAGAGGGTCCATCCTGTGGAATCGGATGCGCCAACGCATAGCCGTCAATTCCCAGATAAATCCAAACGCCGGCCGCTGCAAATAAAAGAATTACCAGCATAGCACTTGCTCGCGCAGCCACTGTTGCACGGTTTTGTACAGGCCCCGCTGTTTTCACTGTCAGGAAAAACGCCCCATGCATGGCCAGCATGGCGACCGACAATACGCCACATAACAAAGCAAAGGGATTTAGCAGTTCCAGGAAAGTTCCGGTGTAGAAAGGACGCAGGCTCGTATCAAAATAGAAGGGAACCCCCTGTAATACATTTCCCATGGCCACACCGAAGATCAGCGCTGGTACTACTCCGCCGATAAACAGCGCCTTGTCCCAATTATTTCTCCATCGTATCGATGGCAGCTTGGAACGGTATTTAAATCCGACTGGCCGCAAAATCAATGCGAGCAGCACCAGCAGCATCGCAAGGTAAAAGCCGGAAAACGATAGCGCATACAGTGCCGGCCAGGCAGCAAAAATCGCCCCGCCCCCCAGAATGAACCACACCTGATTGCCTTCCCAGGTTGGAGCAATACTGTTAATCAGAATTCTCTTTTCAGTATCGTCTTTGGCGAGCCAGGGCAACCACATCACCACGCCCAAATCGAAGCCATCCATCACCGCAAACCCTATTAATAAAAGTCCTAAAAGAATCCACCATATTACTCGCAGCATTTCGTAATCGATAATCATCTTACTCTCCATGTATCAGGCTGTCAGGACCAAGGCGTATAGCCTTAACCATTAAATAAACCTCAATGATCGCCAGTATCGTGTAAAAAATGATAAAACCGGCCAGAGAGGTCGCGACTTGAGAAAAGCTGACTGACGAGGTGGCAATGTAGGTGGGTAAAATCCCCTGTACAACCCAGGGCTGCCGCCCATATTCAGCAACTATCCAGCCCAGTTCTGCGGCAATCCATGGCAAAGGAAGCGACCAGAAAGCCACATGGAGATACCAGCGAGTGGTGTGCAGCCTGCGTTTTATAGACAAATAAAATCCTATTGCAAACAGCAAAATAAAGAAAAAGCCGCAGGCAACCATGATGCGAAATGAGAAAAACAGAGGCAGCACTTTCGGCTTGAGATCATTTGCTGCCGAATTGATCTGCTCTTCCGTGGCATCACTTACATTCTCTGTGTATTTTTTCAATAAAAGCCCATAGCCTAAAGCATGGCGATGTGCTTCAAAATCAGCTTTTGCCTGACTATCCTGCGGGTTTTGCTGAAGTACCGCCAGGGCTTTATAGGCAAGCATCCCCTCACGAATATTCTGTTTTCCTTCATCAATTAACTCTGAGATACCCTGCAAAGGCTCACTAATAGAGCGTGTGGCGATTAATCCAAGCATATAGGGCACTTCAAAGCCATAGTCGGTGGTCTGTGTTTTTTCATTTGGAATACCGAAAACCGTTAGCCCCGCCGGCGCTTTTTCGGTATGCCACATCGCTTCAATTGCAGCCAGTTTCATTTTCTGATTGCTGTTGGCGACATACCCGCTCTCGTCTCCAAGAACCACCACCGACAAAGCCGATGCCAGGCCAAAGGAAACCGCGACTGTCATAGAACGTTTGGCCATATCAATATGGCGCCCGCGCAGGATAAAATAAGCGCTGATAGCCAAAACAAAAATAGCGCCGGTTACATAACCCGCACTGATTGTATGAACAAATTTAGCCTGGGCAACTGGATTAAACATGACTTCGGCAAAATCACTCACTTCCATTCGCATCGTCTGGTAGTCAAATGTGGCGCCAACCGGATTTTGCATCCAGCCATTCGCAATCAGGATCCATAACGCCGATAAGTTGGTTCCTAAAGCCAAAAGCCAGGTACAGCACATATGCTGAAATTTCGATAATTTATCCCAGCCGAAAAAAAACAGACCGACAAACGTGGCTTCCAGAAAAAAGGCCATGAGCCCTTCCAGCGCTAAAGGAGCGCCAAACACATCACCCACATAGTGAGAGTAATACGCCCAGTTGGTACCGAACTGAAATTCCATCGTCAATCCTGTGGCCACTCCCAACACAAAATTGATACCGAATAACAGCCCCCAATATTTAACCATTCGGCGCCAGATTTCACGCCCTGTCATTACATAGACAGTTTCCATAATGGCCAAAAGCAAAGACAATCCGAGAGTTAGAGGAACGAAGAGAAAATGGTACAGCGCGGTTAATGCAAATTGTAAGCGGGATAAATCGACAACTTCACTGGCAGGAATCATAGCTCACCTTAGTAACTGAAGTTAAAAAAACAAAGCCCTTGTTCGATCAAAGAATTAATGTTCTGCGATAGCCTCCATAGTCACCGGTGAACCAAATAGATATTGCTTGAACGATTGGGGCTTTTCGATGTGATGAAAGCAACAGAACCACAAAGCAGTCAGAAGGACAATTTTTACCGCAAACGTAATCAGAATTTCACGGGAAAAGGAACGCATATCAGGCTCAGCAATTTGAAGACAAATAGTGTAACTGAAACAAAGACTCAGCACCAGTTGAAGTCTGATTATTCCTTTCATTCATTCTCAAAGCTGTATCAGCTTAGAAATCGAATTGCCCAGCTTTCAATCTTAAAATCAGCACCAGATTATAGTGCTGATTTTTTCTCCAGACAGCGCATATACTCTCCTGCGATATCCAGACCAGATACCTGCATTATTTCTCTGATGCAAGTGGGGCTGGTTACATTAATCTCAGTCAGATAATCGCCAATCACGTCAATGCCTACGAAAAACAAGCCTTTTTCACGCAGAGTCGGCGCAATCTGCTCGCAAATCCAGCGATCTCTGTCGTTTATCTCGACTACTTCACCTCTGGCCCCTGCAGCCAGATTGCCGCGAATATCTCCCTTTGCAGGAATTCTGGCCAAAGCATAGGGAACAGGAGAGCCATCGATTAATAAAATGCGTTTATCTCCAAGGGTTTTGATTTCCGGGATGTAACGCTGCGCCATAATGGTCACTGTTTCATCTCGGGTCAACACCTCAAGGATAACCGATAAATTACTGGCTTTTTCATCGACATGGAAAATGGCATTCCCACCCATGCCTTCAAGAGGCTTATATACTACCTGCTGATGCTGCTCCCAGAACTGGTACAAGCGGTCAATATTTTTGGTCACCAGAGTTAAGGGACAGCATTGTGGAAACTGGAGGGTAAAAAACTTCTCATTGGCATCGCGTAAACTTTGCGGCTTATTGGCCACCAGCACTCCGGCCTTTTCTGCAAGCTCCAAAGCATAAGTAGCATAAATATATTCCATATCGAAAGGAGGATCCTTTCGCATCAGAATAATATTGAACTCATTGAGCGAGCGCTCGGCTCTTTCGCTCACCTCTGCCCAGTTGCCAGAGTGCTCATCCCCCACCCTGATTGAGGCGACCTGTGCGAAAGCCTGACCCTGTTTGCAGGAAATATCGGCAGGGGTAAAATAATAACACTCCCATCCCAATTGCTGAGCGCTTTGCAGCATGGCGACAGTAGAATCTTTATACGCCTTTATTGAATCCAGAGGATCCATCAAAACAGCCAGCTTCATTATTCGCCTCCAATTGCAGCGATTTCCCTTGCTGCCGCAAGCGCCGCTAACCGTGCGATGACGCCATAGGCGTAAAAACGGTTGGGGTACTCAACAGGTGGTAAATCACCTCTTGGCATGTTGCAGGGTTGTGAAAAAGCCAAAGGCTCAAAATGCATGCCCGGCGCATTCAGATTTTCATCACTGCCACGCCCCTGATGCACGCGGTAAAAACCACCGACTACAAATTGACCCATCATATAAACCACGGGTTCGGCAACGGCTCCATCGGGCATGGTTTCAAAAGAAAAAACACCTTCCTGCAAAATAACGCGCTCAACTTTCTGGCTTCCTTTACTAGCCGCCATACGGGTACGCTGCTTACGATTCAGCTGACGCAGTTCATTCGCATCATGCACCATCATAACGCTCATGCCATAGGTACCATTATCCGCTTTAACAGCCAGAAATGGCTTTTCGTCAATACCATAAGTTCGGTATTTGTCCTCAATTTGTTTTAAAAGCATATCGGCTGCTGCAGCCAGATTTTCCAGGCCTTCCTGAGCCATAAAATCAATCCCATCCACCGCGGTGAAATACGGGTTAATCAGCCAGGGATCAAGATTGATTAATTCACAGAAATCGCGGGAAACTTCATTAAAAAAACCGAAATGGCTGGATTTTAAACGCGAAAACCAACCGAGTTTGGCCGTGGGACGTATACGCTGCTTAATGCCATCGAGGATGGGAGGAACGCCAGTGGACAGATCATTGTTTAATACAATGAAGCAGGGATCAAAATCATGCAGGCCGACCCGATCCTGGTGTCGTATCAGGGGTTCAATCACTAAACTGTTATTCCCTTCCAGTTCAATTTCAACAGGACTGGATAAATCAGGATCCAGACTGCCAATTCGGACATTAAATCCTGCCTGCATCAAAATATCTCTCAAAACAGCCAGGCTTTGCATGTAAAAGCGATTACGCGTATGGCTCTCAGGCAGAATCAGTATACGCCTGCAGGTCGGCAGATAATCAATTAATACCGCCTGAGCCGCCTGCACGCAAAGGGGTAAGAAATCAGGATTCAGATTATTGAATCCAGCAGGAAATAAATTGGTATCCACTGGAGCAATCTTGAAACCGGCATGTCTGAGATCAACAGATGAGGTCAGAGGGGGCGGAGTCATTCGCCATTGTTGTCTGAACCAATCCTCAATATCAGCGATTCGGCTCAGGATCACTTCTTCCACATGGTACAGTGGGCCGCAATGAGCCGTAAATAAACTGGGTACCGGTACATCGTAGTGATGCATGAGAATACTCCTCAGCGATTAAACTCAAGCCTAATGAGACAGCCAGGTTTTTCTAATTATTATTATTATTTAAAACAAGAAGCAGATTGTTTGCATAGACTCGATAAGCGTAGCGCATCCAGGTTTTTCCACGCAAGAAATTAATCATTTATTTGCATAGAGGGTCAATTAATTGCCTTACCCCTGAGAAAGACAGCGATACTGCATTTCTGTTATGATTACTCATCCGAATTGACGCAATACAATTATGCTTAATCAATTAATAGAACAATATGCAGCACAAATCGACACTTTTCAATATCTGCTCGTTTTAATTAATGCCCTGCTGCATCTGTTATTTGCCGGTGCGGTAGCCCGTGATGCCGGCAGCCTCTATCAGTTGGGCCAGCGGCCTGCTCTGGTTTCTGCAGCATCCTGGGCTTTTGCGACGCTGCTTGGCGGCGTGATCACTGCCGCAATTTACTGGTTTATTCACCACTCCACACTAACACGACCTACTTTGAGAGAGAAAAGCCATGAACGAACATAATATTGCCACAATCGATGTCCACGAATTAAAGCAACGGATGGAAAAAAACAGCAAGCTTTGCCTGATTGATGTTCGTGAAGACTATGAGTGGCAGAACTATCGCATTCGAGAAGCCCTTCACATTCCCAAAGGGGAATTAGCCGCACGCATTACTGACGAAGTAGCCGACAGGGCTGAACCCATTTACCTGCACTGTCAGGGTGGGGTCCGGTCGCTGGCTGCAGCCGATACACTGATGCAGATGGGCTATCAGGAAGTATATTCAGTCAATGGTGGAATTGCCGGCTGGAGTATGGCGGGTTATCCGATAGAGAAGTGAATGTGCTGGGCTTAGAAGCCCAGCTTGCCATTAGGTAAAGGAATTATTGTAGGTTGGGCCCTTGGCCCAACAAAAGGGTTGAGCCACGACAGAACTCAATGTTGGGCCAAGGGCCCAACCTACATGTAATAGTAAAATATCCGTAACTTAATAGCAGTGAGCCTATACCTGTGGGGGTATATCAGGAAGGACCGCTTTCAGGAACGAACTCTTCCTCAGCTACCGCGCTCTTTGACGAAGAGGCTGACGCTTTTCCACCACCAAACAGCATATGTGATACGCCACCTGTGATACTGGATAAAAAGCCTGCGTTGCCCCCTTTTGCTTTCAGCGCTTCTTCTCTGGCTCTTCTTTCTTCTTCTTTCTTTGCCTTTTCCGCAGCTTCATGTGCCTTTTTAATTGAATCATTTTGGTAGGCATCGTTCTTTATCTTGGCATCGCTCTGCAAGAGGATTAGAGTGCTACAAAATTGGATATGATCAAAAATTACTGCTGGTTTTCCTTCCTTGTCTTCCTTTTTCCCTTCTCTGTCATCTCTGATAACAAACTTGTGCTCAGGTTTTTTACCCTGAAGTTCAAGAGGCTTTTCATACACTTCATTGGCAAATGATTCCAGAGCAATGTCATAGACTCTGAAGGATGTCTGTATATCAATTGGATTAGCAGGATCTTCTGGCTTTAAAATGGCGTCAAGAGCACGAAACACGGAACTGCCTTTGTTTAGAAGTCCGCCTTTTGGATTCAGATGATGATATTCTTGCCCAATGACGTGTCGTACGGTTAACATAACCCCTGCCAGGATATCAGCTTTTTGATTATCCTCATAATTCACACTTATACTATTCAAATGCTCGATATAGGTATCGATGAATTTGACATAACCATAGCGTTCCAAGCTTTGAATGTCATTTACAGTTTTATCGGTCTTAATCTGATAACGTTGTTCGTTCCAAGCCTCTAAAAGTTTAGTCCAACTTGGGATTGTATAAGCCATAATTTTCTCCTTAAACTCCATATTCCAAAAGTGAGGGCTTTCCTCACGATACCCAGTGTAAACTAATTATTTCCGTTCGTCATGACTTTTCTTTAAACGACTTAACTAAATTACAACCTCTTGTTTTTACATCAGGTTTAGGAAAAACTCTGATGAAAAATCTTTATTTCTCTTCGCCTCTGCTTTAGGATGACGCTTTGCTTCAACAGAAAGGAAATCAAATGAAGAAATACCTTAGTGTACCCCTGATGCTGCTCACCAGTATCGCCTGGGCAGAAACCAAACCACCTGCGCTGGTTGTTCAGATTGTGGTGGATCAGCTTCGAGGGGACCTGCTGGAACGCTATAAAAGCAAATTTGGCACGGAGGGTTTTAACTACCTGCTGAGTCATGGCATCAATTACCAGAATGCCCATCACCCCCATGCGCATACCGTAACCTGTGTTGGTCACGCGACTATTGCGACTGGCAGCTTCCCGGCTCTTCACGGTGTTGTGGCCAATGACTGGATCGATCGTCAGACAGGTCAGTCTGTTTATTGCATGGAAGATTTAAACAGCAAAATTATTCCAACCTCTCACTCAAAAAAAGAATTGCCAGGACGTTCCCCGCGCCAATTGCTGGCCTCCACTCTCAGTGATGAATTAGTGCTCGCTCAAAAAGGCCAGGCATTCGCCGTTTCCTTAAAGGATCGCGCGGCAATCACTCTTGCTGGCCATGCGGGTCAGGCCTATTGGTTTGATCGAAGCAATGGCGGTTTTGTCAGCAGCAGTTATTATTTGACCCAATACCCGCAGTGGGTCATCAATTGGAATGCTGATTATCATGATCAGAATGAAACCTGGTCGTTAAGTAAACCAGTCAATCAATATACTTTCGCCAAATCGGCAGGCTTTCCTAACCGCTCCTCCAAGGACTTCGGCAAAGGATTCCCGCACCATACTGGTGAA
The DNA here is from genome assembly GCF_021297775.1 of Legionella sp. 16cNR16C. Taxonomy (NCBI): domain Bacteria; kingdom Pseudomonadati; phylum Pseudomonadota; class Gammaproteobacteria; order Legionellales; family Legionellaceae; genus Legionella; species Legionella sp. 16cNR16C. The sequence goes on along the minus strand of NZ_JAJTMX010000003.1, from coordinate 585,816 downwards.
CCGGGTAATGAGGAATATTACGAATTTTTATCGATGACTCCCAAAGCGGATGAATTAACCGCTGATTTTGCCATTCACCTGCTTAAAGAAGAAAAATTAGGTAAAACGGCCAATTCAGTCGATTATTTAGGCATTAGTTTCTCTGCTGTCGACGCAGTGGGTCATGAGTTTGGGCCAAACAGTCTGGAGTCAGAAGATAATTTGCTACGCCTTGACCAGACGATGGCCAAATTACTCAAAGCGATTGATGCTCAGGTGGGACTTGCCAATACCCTAATCGTACTCTCGGCAGATCATGGAGTTAGTGACTCGCCAAGCTATCTTTCTGAACACCATATGCCACAGGCCAATGCTTTAAATGAGAGTGAACTGCGTCAAAAAATAGAACAAACTTTACTCAAGCGATTCCAGCTGCCGGCTAACTCACTGCAAGCGATTATGCCTCCCTATGTGTATCTCAATCATGAAGTCATCCGCTCTCATAGTATGGATATTGATCAGGTAAACGCGACCCTGGTTGAAACACTGGGCAATTTCCCCGGCGTCTTTCAGGCTTATGCGCTGTCCTTAGCCAATACACAACACGACTGGCTTAGCGAAAAGGTGATTCGTATGGCTAATTTAAGCCGCGCAGGCGATCTTTATCTGGTGCCGCCTCCTTATCAATTGAGTGAAGATCAGGAAGGCCAGAAAGTCGATCATGGAACGCCCTGGCAATACGACAGTTATGTGCCGCTTCTTTTTGTGAATCCTCAATTTGAGGCGCAAACGATTACTCGTCCAGTCTATACAACAGACATTGCCACTACTCTGGCAGCGGTGCTGGCCATCAAATCGCCTTCTGCCGCCGTAGGACAGCCTTTAGCGGAGGTAACGCGTTTTTATGACAATAAAGCTTGAAAAGCGTTAATTTATGGCTAATTAATAAATAAGAAGCTCAATTCATCGCTTATCGATTCACTGCGAGCCTGACGATAAAGATTCAAATCGTCAGACTTGCAAAACGATCGGTTCAATACCAAGGAATGGTGGTTAAAATGAATAATCTGAAAACTTTAATTCTTCTGGCTGCATTAACAGCCCTTCTCATGGTAATTGGCCGTTTATTAGGCGGCTATGGCGGCATGATGATTGCCTTGATTTTTGCGGTCGTTATGAATTTTGGCGCCTACTGGTTTTCAGATCAGATTGTATTGCGAATGTATAAAGCACAACCACTGGATGAAAGCCATCCGGTTTACTCTATTGTATCCCAACTTGCCAATCGAGCACAAATTCCCGTACCCAAAGTTTATATAGTTGATACCCCCGTACCCAATGCCTTTGCTACAGGACGAAGTCCGGAACATGCCAGCGTTGCCGTAACGACTGGAATATTATCGAGACTTAGCCAGGAAGAACTGACAGGGGTGCTCGCTCATGAAATTTCTCACGTGACTCATCGGGATACACTAATCAGCGTCATTGCCGCTACCCTGGCAGGTGCGATTAGCGGTATCGCTAATATGTTCATGTTTTTACCAATGGGCCATGACTCTGATGGAGAGCGAAGTAATCCAATCGGCGCGATATTAATGCTGATTTTAGCGCCTATGGCAGCAGGCCTGATTCAAATGGCGGTTTCTCGCTCAAGAGAGTACGAGGCCGATATAGGCGGAGCTAAACTATCCGGTCACCCTTTATGGCTGGCCAGCGCATTGGGTAAATTGGAAATGGCCAATCAGCAGGGTCAATTTCCTGCCGCAGAAAGACATCCAACCACCGCCAATTTATTTATTGTCAATCCATTAACCAGCCAACGCCTGACCGCCCTTTTTTCAACTCATCCGCCAACTGCTGACCGGATTGCAAGATTACAGGAAATGGCGCGGGGCGGCTTTTAATCACTTGCGTTAGCAGGATATTCTAAGGATAATTCAGTCCTAGTATTTTAATTATCATGAGTATTGTATGGGACAACTTGGGCAATTTATTGTTAATCACTGGGCTTTATGGTTAGGCTTAATTCTCATTTTACTGCTCATTTTAATTAATGAAATTCAATCGCAGAAAAAACGTGCCAAGGAAGTGTCGCCACAACAGGCTGTTCACTTCATTAACCGAGACGATGCGGTAGTAATTGACCTGCGTGATCTTGAAACTTATCGAAAGGGCCATATTATTAATTCTGTACGTGCCAGTGTAGAGGACTTTGAACAACAATCACTGGATAAATATAAAGACAAACCTATTATCCTGGTTTGTGCTAAAGGTTTACAATCTACGGCATTGGCTGCTAAATTGCGTGCACAGGGATTCACCGCGCCCATGATTCTGGCGGGCGGAATAAGTGCATGGCAAAATGCAGACTTACCTCTGGTAAAAGGAAAATAAACTATGGCAAGCATAATTATGTATAGCACCAGTTACTGCCCTTATTGTCTAAGAGCCAAGCAATTGCTTGATAGCAAAAAGGTCAGTTATCAGGAGATCCGCGTTGATGAAGAACCGGGAAAACGCGATGAAATGATTGCCCGCAGTGGACGCAGAACGGTGCCCCAGATTTTTATTGATGGACAGCATATCGGCGGCTGTGATGATTTATATGCACTCGAAGATGCGGGTAAGCTAAATGAACTTTTACAATAACTAGGAAAAATAATGAACGAAGCCACTACAAATCCAGCGAACGAAGCTCAATTTATGATTCAAAGGGTGTACATGAAAGACAGTTCTTTTGAAACGCCTAATACTCCTGCTGTTTTCCAGCAACAATGGGAACCTGAGTTAACGCTGGATCTGAATACAGAAAATACTGAATTAGAGAAAAACGTGTATGAAGTCGTTCTTACCGTGACTGCTACTGTCAAAAATAAAAACACTACGGCGTTTCTGGCTGAAGTTAAGCAAGCAGGTATTTTTACTATCCAGGGAGCTCCTAAAGAACAATTAGGTCATTTACTCGGAAGTTTCTGCCCAAGTATTCTTTTCCCATATGCCCGCGAAGCAATTACTTCACAAGTTATCCGCGGCAGCTTCCCTCAGCTGGTACTGGCACCCATTAATTTTGATGCCCTGTATATGCAGCAACTGGAAGAGCAAAGCAAATCCAAAGCAGACGAAACAGAAACTACTCATTAATAATGAAAGTTCAAAAAACCATCGCTATATTGGGAGCCGGTTCCTGGGGAACCGCAATCGCTATCCATATAGCGAATACAGGCAGAAACGTCATGCTGTGGGCGCGTAACCCGCAGCATGTTGCTTCCATGCAGACCACTCGCTGCAATCAACGTTATTTGCCCAGCATCAAATTACCTGACAGCTTGCAAGTCACTGATAATCTTCATGAATGTTCTGCATCGGCTGATGAAGTTATTATCGCCGTTCCCTCTCATTCTTTTTCTGAATTGATTCAGCTTATTGACAAACCCGCAAGAGGCATCGCCTGGTTGACCAAGGGGCTTGATCCATCCAGTAATCAATTTCTAAGCCAGATTGTCGCCAATCATTGGGGCGAGGAATTTTCAGTTGCGGCAATTTCAGGTCCTTCCTTTGCAAAAGAAGTCGCTCAGAGCCTGCCGACTGCCCTGACACTGGCGGGTAATAATATTGCCTACCAGGAATCCACTCGGAACCTTCTGCATCATCAGAATCTGCGCGTCTATCTGAGCAATGATTTAATTGGTGTTCAGTTGTGTGGTGCGGTTAAAAATGTTCTTGCTATTGCCTGCGGAATCAGCGATGGACTGCATTTTGGAGCTAATGCCAAAGCAGCGTTAATCACTCGAGGTCTAACGGAAATGCGCCGTCTTGGCAAGGTATTGGGCGCACGTGATGAAAGCTTTATGGGCTTGGCTGGCGTAGGCGATTTGGTCTTAACCTGTACGGATGACCAGTCTCGGAACCGCCGTTTTGGACTGCATCTTGGGCATGGTATTTCCTCACAAGAAGCGGAAAAACTTATTGGACAGGTCGTGGAAGGCAAGCATAATGCCGCACAAATTTGCCTTTTAGCAGATCGCCATCAGGTAGAAATGCCCATCTGTACTGTAGTAAATAGTCTCTTGAAGGGGGAACTCAATCCTCAGCAAGCTGTTCTTCAATTAATGAGCCGCTCTGCTCGAGATGAAGATTGAATCTTTAGTTTTAAAACAATCTATACTTATCCCATTCGTCCTTGCTGCATCGATTACCATTCACTAATAAGGAGATTAATAATGGACCAGCCACAAATTGGAAAATTCTGCTGGAATGAGCTAGCCACGCCTGATGTATCCGCTGCTAAAGAATTTTATGGAAAATTATTAGGATGGCAGTTTACTGAACAAGTAACCGGCGATATGGTTTATAACTTTATTAAAATCCCGGGAAGCGACGATCTGGGTGGAATATGGGGAATCCCTAAAGACAGACAAAACGAAATTCCACCTCACTGGATGGGATATATTCTGGTTGAAGATCTTGAAGATAAACTGGAAAAAGCCACGGAATTAGGAGCCACTGTAAAAATGCCGGTTACGCCTGTCGGTGAAATCGGTTACTTCGCGATCCTCGTGGACCCCACTGGCGCTCATATCGCACTATGGCAAAATAAATAGGATCTGCCCGAAAATGGAGACACTCTAATCCGATTTTACCTAACGTAGGTCGGGCGCTTCGCCCGACGTTTCTTTTCTTAGCTCACTAATTATTGAAATTTGATGAAAATGGAATTGTCGGGCGAAGCGCCCGACTACGTTAGATGTGTTTACCTGGGCCCTGCTGGGATTTGGCTCTGTTCTTCCAAAGATAACTTAATATCATAAACTTCACACAACTCTTTTAATTTCAGATTAAATGGCTCAGCAGAAATTAAAGAGGATTTAATAAAAAATGATTCATCCAAATCTAACTCCTCATTAAATACAGCATCAGACAGGACGTTTATTTTATTACTGCAATCAGCGCACTGTTCCTCAGCAGTAAAAATCTCTTTTCCCTCATATGGTTCCAACAGTAATTTAATACTGTCCTTCATTTCCGAACTAAGATGCCAGGGATTGCTTCTATAATATATATCATCTGCATAACATTGATCATTGTAATACTTGGCAGCTAATAAAGTGCCAATCACAACTTTAAACTGCTCCTCCTGATTCAGATTGGCATCATCTAATAACTCCAATCCTCTTTTTAAATACTCTCGACTATAGCTTTTAAACGGTTTTATCTGAACATACCCCTGATAAATATAAGCGCAGTTCGTCATGCACTGATTCAATATTTTCTTTGCCATATCTATAAACAGCAGACCATCCGTACAATGTGTAACTTCTGCATATTGGTCGCTGACCGACTTTAATTTTTGCCAAAATCCCATTTAAAATCCTTTGATAAAGTTAATCATGAATTATATACCCGCTCGACTAGTGTAGGTCGGGCGCTTCGCCCGACATTTCATTCTTTATCAAATTTAAATAGTGTTCAGTGTGATTTCAATGAGCTGAGAAAGGAAACATCGAGCGAAGCGCTAAACCTACGTGTGCTTAAGATTTATATGGTGCCCAGGGCCGGAGTCGAACCGGCACGGGATTTAACTCCCGAGGGATTTTAAGTCCCTTGCGTCTACCTGTTTCGCCACCTGGGCATTTTTGTGGAGGCTGAGGCCGGAATCGAACCGGCGTACACGGCTTTGCAGGCCGCTGCATGACCACTCTGCCACACAGCCTTATTTTCTTTTGAAAAAAAAAGCGACATATTAGGTCGCTTTGAATTTGGAGCGGGAAACGAGACTCGAACTCGCGACCCCAACCTTGGCAAGGTTGTGCTCTACCAACTGAGCTATTCCCGCGTCTTTATGTGAAGCATTTTACCGAAAATTGATTCGCTGTCAACACATAAATTTAACTTTTTTTAGTTAATTCTGGCCATGCTATGGACAAATAAATAACCATTGACCATATGGTCAAAATGGCGGCCACATAAAGCAAAATGAAACCAAATAATCCCCACCAGGACTGAGTCGGATCAAAGGCTACCAGTAAAACCAGCGCCGCCATTTGCAGTGTGGTTTTAACCTTGCCAATATAACTTACTGTGACACTGGCTCGACTGCCAACCTCTGCCATCCATTCACGAAGCGCAGAGATCACGATTTCTCTGCCTACAATAACGATGGCAGGCAATGTGATGTAATCGACATCCCTCGCTCCAACGAGCAAAAGGAGCGTACAGGCAACCAGTAATTTATCAGCAACAGGATCAAGAAAAGCCCCGAATGGCGACATCAATTTCATCCTACGGGCGACATAACCATCCAGCCAGTCAGTAAATCCGGCTAGAGCAAAAATAATAGCCGCCAACCCCCTCGACCAGGCGAAAGGCAGATAAAATACAATAATAAAAACCGGAATCAGCACTATCCGAAACAACGTCAACATATTGGGTAAACTGGTTAGATTACTCACGACATCAATCCTTTTGGGGCAGTTGAAGAAAATCTGCAACCAGCTGGTAATCATCAAATACGGCCAGTGCACCTGATTGCTCTAATAACTCCGGATGCTGGTGGTAGAAATCAACCCCAATCACATCAACTTGTAAACTTTTTGCCATTTCCATATCAGTGGGTGAATCTCCTATCATCAGCGTCTCGCTCGCAGTGACTCCAAAATCCTGCAAAATTTCCCTAAGCATTTCGGGATGCGGTTTGGATGGGAGGCTGCCTGCCGATTTTGTTACAATAAAATATTTTTCAAGCCCGGTGCTTTGCAGCGCCTTATGTAAACTTTGCTGTCCCTTGTTGGTGGCAATTGCAAGAAAAACGCCTTCTTCACTCAAGCGTCTGATTAGGTCAAGGACACCCGGGATCAAATAAACTTCTGCATGCCGCGTGTATAGTTTGCTTTGAACAGCCTCCAGCAATTCTTCCATCTGCTCCGTACTTAAATGAGGGAATACTTTTTTAGTCGCCTTAACCAGACCAAGGTTTACATTTTCCCTTGCAATTTCAGGATTTAACTCCCCAAAATTCAGGCGCTTTGCTTCACTGGCCACATAATCGATAATCTGCCCCAGAGTGTCGCTGATTGTCCCTTCCCAGTCGAAGACGACCAGACGATATCGCTTACTCATGAATACCACACTCCCGTGTACGTAAAAATTTTAATGTTTGACTAAATTGCTCATCCAATTCAGCTTCAAAGCAAAGTTTTTTATCCTTCAGATTAAATTGAATTGCGCGCGCATGCAAATATAGTCGAGAACGATCCTGAATGAAATCATAGGACAAACGTCTGCCGCCATATTTTTCATCCCCAGCGATTGGGTGTTTAATATGTGCGCTATGTACCCTGATCTGATGCGTGCGGCCTGTTTTGGGCGAAGCCTCTATCCAACAGGCATCTGTATAGTTCTCCAATAATCTGAAAGTCGTTTGCGAGGGCTTGCCTTCCGGATGCACGACAACCACACGCTCGCCTGATTGCAGATTATTTTTCTTTAAAGGGGCATCGACCAGAATCTTTTTTTCATCAGCCCAGCTATTTTGAAGAAGTGCCCAATAAATTTTCTTCACCTCTCTGCTTTCCAATTGTGCCTGAATCAATCGGAGAGCACTTCTTTTTTTGGCCAGCAAAAGACAGCCTGAAGTCTCTCTATCCAGACGATGAACCAGTTCGAGATAATGCAGATCGGTCCGAATTTTTCGCAAAGCCTCGATGACTCCCAGATTTAAACCGCTTCCGCCGTGAACGGCGATACCCGCCGGCTTGTTAATTACAAGCAGTTCACTGTCTTCATAAATAATACTTTTTCTCAGGCGCTGCTCCATCCTGTCGCCGACAAAAATCTCTTTTTCCTGGCTTACACGCACAGGCGGAATACGGAGAATATCGCCCTCTTTCAAGCGGCTGGATGCTTCTGCTCTTTTCTTGTTGATGCGTACTTCCCCAGAACGAATGATACGATAGATATGACTCTTGGGAACTCCTTTTAATACCCTCATCAGATAATTGTCGAGACGCTGCCCCTCTTCATTGGCAGTGACTTCCAGATAGCGTACATCATTCATTCTCAATAACCTATTTGCTGTGGCAGTTTTTTTTGCTAAAATGCTAGGCGTCGGAAAAAAAATATTTCGACGACCGAATTATACCGTATAATGACTAAAAAGTTTAATTGCCGATAAAAATCGGCACACTTACGATAAATAAAATGCGCTTCCCTTAGGTTAATGATATGAAGGAAGTAAACCCGGTATTAAGAGTCATAAACTGAGAACTCACCGGATACCTGCGCATGTGAGACATGTGTGTAGATGTAAAACGACTTGAATATTAGAGTCAAGGCTATGTTACGCTATTCTGAAGTAAACACCTGCTCTGCGTAAACAGTCCTTTAAATACAAGCACTTACATGCACCATTGATTGAATGGTAACTTGCGTACGGTCTGAATTTAGTAATATTGGGAAATGCTTAATAAATTTTGTTTGGTTAAAGAGACGTAAATCCGGGATCTGTTGATTTGACAAAGTAACTTACTGTTACTATTCAATGCCATCATCCCTGTCCAGTACTGCCATACGAACTAATGATTAGTGTTCGTTTGCTGTACTTTGCCTGTACCGGGCGTGAAACGTTTAACGAACAAAAAGATCCTGCACTGTCGTTCTGCTTAAGTGTTGCGCCCTCAACGGGGTGTGTGATGGAGAAAATGTTAATAAATGCGACTCAAACTGAGGAAGTTCGAGTTGCCCTGATAAAAGATAATTACCTGTTTGATTTGGACATTGATTGCCCAACAGAAGTCAAAAAGAAAGGAAACATCTACAAAGCGGTTGTAACTCGTCGTGAACCAAGTCTTGATGCCGTTTTTGTGGAATATGGTGCAAAACGACAAGGGTTCCTGCCACTAAAAGAAATTGCTCCCGAGTATCTGAGTAAAAATCCTGAAGAATTTGGTGAAGATCGTCCTCCAATTACCTCATTAATTCGCGAAAACCAGGAGCTACTGGTTCAGGTGGATAAAGAAGAACGCGGCGGCAAAGGGGCAGCACTCACTACATTCATTACTTTAGCAGGCTGTTATCTGGTTCTGATGCCGAATAATCCAAATTCTGGCGGTATTTCGCGTCGCATCGAAGGCGATGACCGTGATGAACTGAAGGAAACACTCAACGCCCTGGAATTGCCGGAAGGAATGGGCTTAATCATTCGGACAGCAGGTGTTGGCAAAGGCCAGGATGAATTGCAGGCTGATCTTGATATGCTGTGCAATCAGTGGCAAGCCATTAATCAGGCCTATACTAATCAACTGGCTCCTTGCCTGATTCATCAGGAAGGTGATGTGATTATTCGCTCAATTCGCGATAATCTCAGAAAATCGATTTCTGAAATCATCATTGATGATCAGATTTCCTATGTTAAGGCAAAACAATACATTGAGCAGGTTAAACCTGATTTCTTACCCAATGTTAAACTGTATAACAACAATATCCCTCTGTTTAACTATTATCAGATTGAAAGTCAGATAGAAACGGCTTACCAGCGTGAAGTACCCCTGCCCTCCGGCGGCTCTCTGGTTATCGATCGCACTGAAGCGCTGGTGTCCATTGATGTTAACTCAGCCAAGGCGACCAGTGGCGCCGATATTGAAACAACTGCATTAAATACCAATCTCGAAGCAGCCAATGAGATTGCACGTCAGTTACGTTTACGCGATCTCGGTGGTCTGGTAGTCATCGACTTCATCGATATGAACTCCAGCAAGAACCAGCGTGACGTGGAAAATGAGTTAAAAGAAGCATTAAAAACCGATCGTGCAAGGATTCAGGTGGGCCGGATTTCTCGCTTCGGTTTACTGGAAATGTCCCGCCAGCGTTTGAGACTTTCTTTGGGAGAAACCGCCCAGGAAGTTTGTCCGCGCTGCGAAGGACGTGGTACTGTCAGAAATATTCAGTCGCATGGTTTATCTATCGTACGTCTTATCGAAGAAGAAGCATTGAAGGATAAAACGGCGGAAGTTCATGTTCAGGTGCCCGTTGAAATGGCGACCTTTCTCATTAATGAGAAGCGTGAATTTATTCTGCATATCGAAAAACGTCATGGGGTTAAAATTATCGTTATTGCTAACCCTTACATGCAAACACCTCAATATAACATCACGCGTCTCAAAGAAGATAATGTGGGCAAGAACAAGAAACCCAGTTATTCAATGATTCAACAGCCCGAATTAACGCTTGTGCGCGATGAGCAGGATGCTGTAAGAGACGAACCTGCTGTTAAAGCCTTTGCCGTAGCAAGTAGTTCAAGAGCGCCTCAGACCAGCTTTATCAAGCGTTTGTGGACAAGCCTTTTTGGTGGTTCGGATGAGACATCCAAACAACCTGCTGCCAAAACTGAGCCCAAACAGACCCGTCAGCAACATCCTCGTCAGCAAAATACCAGAGCTGGAAATAGTAGTGAGAAGCGACAAGGCGGCTCGCCTTCTCGCAGAAGACGTTCACCTGGTAATCAGCAACGTCAGGCTTCCGGTGCGAATATGCAGCGCAAAAAAGGCGGCAATCAGCAACAACAATCCGGTGCACGAGTCGTTCCTTTAAAAACCGATGCAAACTCGGGAAAAAGAAAGGATAAAGAACAAGTCACCAATAGAGAACACAGCGATAACTGATTGACGCTGTCCATATCTCTGCTCAAGAAGCCTTTCTCTCTACCTGGGAGAAGGGCTTTTTTATTTGGAATAATCTTATCGCTATAATTATCAGGCACGCGAGAAATCAAAACTCAAAACGGAGGCTATTTCAGTCTGCTGCAAGGCCAGCATGATCAGGCGGTCCACACCCAAAGCCACTCCGCTGCAGGCTGGCAACCCATGCGCTAATGCGGCAAGGAATAAAGGATCAATGGGTGGGAGTTCCAGATTGAGCCTTTCTCGCTGAGCCACATCCTGTTCAAAGCGCTGTCTTTGCTTTTCAATATCCAGCAACTCATGAAAACCGTTCGCTAACTCCATTCCCCGGTAGTAAAACTCAAATCGCTCGGCGCGCCCGTTGTTGACCTGGGCTAATGCAGCCTGTGAAACCGGGAAATCATAGATAACGACTGGCGCAGCACTACTTGCTAAAGCCGGTTCAATGACATGGCTCATTAATAAAAACAGATATTGGTCAGGATCACGCTCATCCTTGGCCAGCACATAATCCAGCTCAAATTGTTTTAGGCAATGACGGTAATCAGTGATACTTGCCGCAAATGGATCAACTGCGCATAGTTCCACAAAAACCTGTTGATAGGTTTTACGGATTGCAGGAGGGCAATTTATAATCGTTTGCAAGAGCTCATCAACTTCCTGTATTAAGGCATGATGATCTATATCCAGCTGATACCACTCCAGCATAGTGAACTCAGGGTTGTGGTGTCGGCCAAATTCATCATCACGATAAGCTTTAGCCATTTGGAAAATCGGACCGCTGCCGGCTGCCAGAAGCCGTTTCATATGATATTCAGGGGAGGTTTGCAGATAGTAGATCTGATTGCGAAATATCGCTTTGATATTGCTTAAATACACGTCAGTGATGCCACAGCGAGCCATTGCGGGCGTTTCTACTTCCAGGTAACCGCGTTGGTTGAAAAAACTGCGGATATTATTAATAATTGCGGCCCTTTGTCTTAAGAGATCAATTGAGGTGGAGGGCTGCCATTGTTCAGGAAGATGCATGGAATGACCTTATAAATAATGATTTGATGGAATACCTTGATACATATGGATTTCCGTGAAGAGGAATGGGTGTCAGCTTGAGAACATCCCCTCTCCCAAGTTTGGGAGAGGGCTAGGGTGAGGGTTGATTTAAATCCTTCTCTCTAACTCTCTCCCTGAGGGAGAGAGGACTTTCTTTTAGGGGTATTAATAAAATATACCCAGTTCCAATCTTGCCGCTTCAGTCATCCGTTCCTGGGTCCAGGGTGGATCCCATACTAATTCAACGGTGCAGTCGCTGATACCTTCTACACGATTCACGGCCTGTTCTACTGTACCCGGGAATGTCTGGGCGACTGGACAGCCGGGAGTAGTCAGTGTCATTTTGACATGAGCATGGTGCTCATCATCGATTTCAATATCATAGATCAAACCGAGATCATAAATATTCACAGGAATTTCCGGATCGAATACGGTCTTCAACTCGCTAATCACCAGCTCTTTAAGTTGCTCCTGCTCAGGTTTTTTTTTAAATCCGAACATCGTTTTTACTCCGTACTCACCGTCGATCTGCTTTGCTTTAAGGCTGCTTCGAGAGTATGCCAGGCCAGGGTGGCGCATTTAACACGGGCGGGAAAAGCGCGCACACCCGCTAAAACTGTCAATTTATCTAAAGCCGCCCATTCATTGGATTCATCACTGGTGACCATATGATGAAAACGCTGAAATAAATGATGGGCTTCCTCAATGGATTTGCCTCGTAAAGCTTCTGTCATTAATGAAGCAGAGGCTTGAGAAATTGCACAGCCGCAACCGACAAAGCTAAGCGCTTCCACCACTTCATTTTCGATTTTGACATAAAGTGTTAACTTGTCTCCGCATAGAGGATTAAATCCATTGGCCTGCGCAGTCGCCTCTTCCATCGCATAATGATTGCGAGGATTACGGTTATGATCGATTATGATTTCCTGATATAACTCTCTTAGTTCCGTATTCATGCAAATACCTCTTTGACTTTTTTCAAAGCATGAATGCAGCGATCAATTTCCTCAATCGTATTATAAAAGGAAAGGGAAATGCGGGTAGTCGCTGCAATATCAAAAAAGTCCATTAAAGGCATTGCACAATGGTGACCGCTGCGAATGGCAATTCCCTCACTATCCAGAATAGTGCCGATATCATGAGAATGTATTTTCCCATGAACAAAAGAAATAATAGGCACTTTATGTTTCGCTGTACCTACGATATTAAAGCCTTTAAGTGCTTTAATCTCCTCAGTCGCATAAGCTAGCAAGTAGCTTTCATAGGCAAGTACCGCATCCATATCGAGTGACCACAGATAATCGATTGTCGCACCTAAACCAATTGCTCCTGAAATATTGGGGGTTCCCGCTTCAAATTTATGCGGCAGTTGAGCATAATCGCTGGCTTCAAATGTTACATAATTAATCATTTCTCCGCCGCCCTGATAGGGCCCCATATCATCCAGTAAATGCTCTTTTCCCCATAGCACACCGATGCCAGTCGGCCCATACATCTTGTGGCCTGAGAACGCATAGAAATCGCAATTCAAATCCTGGACATTGATAGGCAGATGAGCAGAGGCCTGGGCGCCATCCAATAAGACCAAAGCTCCTTTGGCATGGGCCATTTCAATCATCTTCTTAACCGGGTTGATAGTACCCAAGGCATTGGAAGCATAGCTTATTGAGACGAATTTGGTGTTATCAGTTAATAGCCGCTCATATTCATCCAATAGCACTTCACCATCATAGGAAATAGGAGCAACTGTTAATTTTGCGCCTGTTTTTTTGCAAACCATTTGCCAGGGTACAATATTGGAGTGATGCTCCATATGGGTGATAAGAATTTCCTCTCCTGGCATTATCCTCGGTGCGACAAAACTTTGAGCTACCAGATTAATTGCCTCGGTTGTACCGCGTACGAATATACATTCTCTCAAGCTTTTAGCATGGATAAAGCGCTGAACCTTGCCGCGAGCTACTTCGTATTGCTGTGTGGCGCGGGCACTGAGGGCATGAACCCCTCGATGAACATTCGCATTATCGTTTGTATAATAATCAGTAAGTGACTGAATCACAGACTTTGGTTTTTGCGTTGTCGCAGCATTGTCAAAATAAACCAGCGGATGCTCATTCACATTTTGATGTAAAATAGGGAAATCATTCCGGATTTGGGCCACATTGAACGTGTCAATCAGAGTATTTGCATCAGGCATGAGTTTCCTCCAATTGCTGATTAATCAAATTGCCTATCCACTCAGCGGCAGGGCGATAAGCTATCAGCTTCAAATTTTCGGCAGCAAAAGCCTGAATCAGATAACGGCTGGCTTCCTGCCGTCCAATGCCACGCGTTGCCAGATAAAATAAGGCGTCCTCATCCAATTGCCCCACTGTGGCACCGTGTGAACAAATTACATCGTCCGCAAAAATTTCCAGCTGCGGCTTGGTATTCACTTCAGACTGTCCGCTGAGTAATAAATTTTTATTCTGCTGTTGGGCTTCCGTTTGCTGAGCGCCCGGAGCAACAATCACCTTGCCGTTAAATACCGCCCGGGATTTGCCTGACAAAATGCCTTTATAATCCTGAGTGCTGCGGCATTCAGGCATAATATGATTCACTACGGTGTGATGATCAATATGCTGATTATCGCCGGGAATATAAATACCGTTCATTAAACAGGCAGCCTGTGGTTCTTTCATTGCAATATTGATATCGCTGCGCACTAATCGTCCACCCAGACTTAAGGAATGGCTTTTAAACTCACTGGCACAGGCCTGCTGCACAGACAAATGACCAATGTGAAAAGCCTTTCTGCTTTCCTGCTGGATTTTATAATGAGTTAAATCAGCTTGTTCTGATAAATAAACTTCAGTCCTCTGATTGTTTAAATAAACACAATCCTTTTTACCCTGATAAGATTCCACGACCACCGCAGAGGCATTCTGCTCAAGAATAATAAGAGTACGCGAATGCACAGCAAGCTCACTTATATCCTGCCAGTAATTAATAACCAGCGGTTCTTCGAGTTTTACGTTTGCGGGAATATAGATAAACAGACCACTGTTTAAACTGGCCGTATTTAAAGCCTGAAAACCATGTTCAAAATGCGTCTGTTTTAAATAGGCATTCACCCGTTCAGGCTGTTCCTGGATGATTGTCAGAAGGGATTCCACAATAACGCCCTTTTCACGCAACTGCAAAATGGCTTCAGAATTATAAAATAAACCATTATTCAGACCACAGTGAATACCAAACTCAGGTGTGGGAACCACAGACTGTTCGGCATTCCCAGGCAGTTCAGAATGAAATTCATACTGCAGCAGCGGATCAACCAGCGTGTATTTCCATTCCTCATGATGTCTGGTAGGAAATCCCAGGCGTCGGAACTCCTGCAAAGCATGCTGCTGAACTTCTGCCAATGCGGGCAATGATGCCGGTTTATTCTTGATTTGTGATTGATAAAACTCGACTATTGCACTCATGGCTATACCGTCTCCTCGAGCCAGCTATAGCCTTTTTTCTCCAGCTCCAGCGCCAGATTTTTATCACCTGATTTAATAATTCGTCCATTGGCCAGGACATGGATAAAATCAGGCTCAATATAATCCAGTAATCTTTGATAGTGTGTAACGAGAATTATCGCTCTATCCGGTGAACGCATGGCGTTAACTCCTTGGGAGATAATCCGTAAGGCATCAATATCCAAACCGGAATCAGTTTCATCAAGAATGGCCAGCTTAGGCTCTAAAGCTGCCATTTGTAAAATCTCATTGCGCTTTTTCTCACCACCTGAAAAACCTTCGTTAATACTGCGATAAAGAAAACTCTCATCCATATCCAGCAATTGGCATTTTTCACGAATAAAGCTTAGAAAATCGATCGCATCAAAGGTTGGCTTACCCAGACCCTTTCTGACAGCGTTGACCGACGCTTTCAGAAAATTAATATTGGTAACGCCTGGAATTTCCACTGGGTATTGAAACGACATAAAAATACCGGATTGGGCTCTTTGTTCCGGCGAAAGCGGTAATAGATCCTGCCCCGCATACTGGATTTCTCCATCGGTGACGGTGTAAGCAGGATGACCGGCCAATACTTTGGATAAAGTGCTTTTTCCAGAGCCATTAGGACCCATAATGGCATGCACTTCCCCAGCTTTGACCTGCAAATCAATCCCTTTTAAAATTGGTTGAGAATTGATGGCCACATTAAGATTTTTTATTTCTAACATATTAACCTACTGCCCCTTCCAGACTAATACCTAATAATTTGGTTGCTTCAACCGCAAATTCCATAGGTAGTTCTTTTAAAACCTGTTTACAGAAACCATTAACAATCATCGATACGGCATCTTCCGTATCAATGCCGCGTTGCTGGCAATAAAATAATTGCTCTTCACTAATTTTTGAGGTGGTTGCTTCATGCTCAATCTGAGCACTGGGATTTTTAACCTCAATATAGGGAAAGGTATGAGCTGAACAATGGCTGCCCATTAGCATGGAATCGCATTGCGTGAAATTTCTGGCATTAGTCGCCGTGGGCGCAATACGCACTAATCCACGATAGGCATTATGGGCATGGCCTGCGCTAATGCCTTTGGCAATAATAGTTGAGCGGGTATTTTTGCCCAGATGAATCATTTTGGTTCCAGTGTCCGCCTGCTGAAAATTGTTCGTTAAGGCAACGGAATAAAACTCACCTACTGAATCATCTCCCTGAAGAATGACACTTGGATATTTCCAGGTAATTGCCGAACCGGTTTCAATTTGCGTCCAGGAAATTTTTGAGCGCTTACCGCGGCAAGCTCCACGCTTGGTTACAAAATTATAAATGCCCCCTTTTCCTTCTTTATCACCGGGATACCAGTTTTGTACGGTTGAGTACTTAATCTGGGCCCCTTCAAGAGCAACCAGCTCCACCACAGCGGCATGCAGTTGATTTTCATCGCGCATCGGTGCCGTGCAGCCTTCCAGATAGGAAACGTAGCTGTGATCATCAGCAATAATCAAGGTACGCTCAAACTGACCCGTTGATGCAGCATTGATTCGGAAATAAGTGGATAATTCCATGGGGCAGCGAACACCTTTGGGAATATAGACAAAGGAGCCGTCGCTAAATACAGCGGAATTAAGCGCTGCATAGAAATTATCTCGGTAAGAAACAACCGAGCCCAGGTATTGCTTAACCAGATCAGGATAAAGATGAACAGCTTCTGAAAGCGGGCAGAAAATAACCCCTACTTCGGCTAGTTTGGCTTTAAACGTCGTGGCGACAGAAACACTATCGAACACCGCGTCTACCGCGACTCCCGCGAGCATTTCCTGCTCACGTAAAGGGATCCCCAGTTTTTCATAAGTTCGCAGTAACTCCGGATCGACCTCATCCAGGCTTTTAGGAGCATCTTTTTTTGACTTGGGTGCAGAATAATAGGATATCGCCTGATAATCCACCGGCGGATAACGAACACTTGACCACTCGGGATGGGTCATGGTTTTCCAGTGAGCAAAAGCCTTTAAACGCCAATCCAGCATAAACTGAGGCTCGTTTTTGATGGCTGACAACCGGCGAATAATCTCTTCGTTTAATCCAGGCTCAAACGTTTCCACCTCAATATCGGTCACGAAACCATGTTCATATTCCCTTTCCAGAAGGGCTGTAATTTGTTCATTGCTTTTAGCCACGACTTACTCCACTCGCTAACTGCTTGATGCGGTCAATTTCAATACTTTGCAATGTTGGTTTGGCCAAAACCTCCAGGCTGACACTGTCCAGAGCTGCTTCGATTGCCTGGCTAATCAGGCGCCAATTACCCTGAATATGACAAAAGCCTTGTAATGAGCATTCATTCGGTTGCAAACTGCATTCAATCAAGCCGCGCTGCTCTTCTAATGCGTAAATAATCTGAGCCACTGAAATTTCACTCGCGGGTCTCTGCAGTCGATAACCACCGCTGACCCCCCTGACAGAAATTAATAATCCCGCGGCCGTCAGACGTTTTAGCAATTTACTGACCGTCGGTATACTCAAATGAGTATTTTGGGCTATATCCCTGGCATTACAAAGCTGACCCGGCGATTTTGCCAGATGAACCATGACTACTGTTCCATAATCGGCCAATTTGCTGATGCGCAGCATAGCACCCCCACATCAAATAATCTAGTACTAAATCAGTCTGATTTATTCCTCATCATTAAGTATAACATGAACTTGCTTATATAGTACTAATTCAGTTCTATTTAGAAAACAGTGGCGTATTCTAGCGAAAACTTCTGACAGTCTCAATAAGGTTTATGGATTTGACAAACAATTGCAGTGCCGCTTAGTTATCCGGCATTGCAATGATAATTATCACGCTGTTCATTTGACAGTCAGTTTTTTCTCGATATAATAGCGGCCAAGCCGCGATACTAAGCAACGAGAAGCGCCCTCCATCTGTATATTTTGGAATTTAATCATGACTTTATCAGCTCGACGCATTCTTCTATCTTTACTTTTGATCTTCAACCTTTCCAATCTGTTCGCAGAACCTCAGAATCTGGGTCTTCTTAAAGACGAACTCGTTCAGTATCACAACGACGGCCAGTATGAAAAAGAATTCAATGAGGTGATTCGCCAGGCAGAGTGTTATATCGAAAAACGGGCAGCTCAAAACAGACAAATGCAGAACAGGAAGAAACTGGCTCTGGTTCTTGATATTGATGAAACCAGCCTGAGTAATTATGCCAACCTGGAGAAACATGGTTTTGCTGTCAGCACCGCAGCATTTCGAAAATCTGTATTTAAAGCCAGGGCGACTGCCTTTCCGGGCATGTTGCATCTTTATAATCTTGCTCAAAAAAATAATATCACTGTCTTTTTTGTAACTGGACGTCGAACTAGTGAGCGCCAGCCCACCGAGCTCAATCTACACCGGGCGGGCTACAATCACTGGGGGGCTCTGTTCTTAAAGCCCAATGATTATAAAGAATCTTCTGTTATTCCATTTAAATCAGGCACGCGAAGGGCGATTGAGGCGAAAGGTTATACGATAGTCGCCACAATCGGTGATCAGTATAGTGATTTAAAAGGTGGATTCGCTGAAAAAGGGTTTAAATTACCTAATCCTTATTATTTTCTACCCTAATTCATAAGATTTTTCATGACCCTTTCCGGAGCTGATATTCGAGTGATGAGATAAAGCCCTCTCGCTTCATCATATTGAATATTGGCTCGCCAGCTTTGGCGAAAATCAGCTGTATCCTGACCATAAAGCACTTTGATTAAGGGTTCACGGTCCGTGAAATCCTCTATCGAGAGTTCATCCAGTTGTTCGATAGTCATTTGTGACAGGCTTTGTCCATGAATTGAGATAAAGTGCTCATCCAGACTGTCAAAATAATCGATAAAATCATCATAAAAAGCTTCAAGTATTTCTCGATGATAGTAATACATAAAGTTGTTTTGCTGTATGATGTCCATTTGCAGCCAGCTCACATCCAGAAAACGCAGGCATTCATTCAGCATATAATCAACTTTGTTCATCAGATTGCAATCGCCGCAAGCGATACAATACATCATAAAACCTGCTTCCTCTTTAAATTGCGACCAAAGATCTGCATCGCTGATTAAATCAGGATAATTTTTTGTCTGTTGTTCGACTGTCAGGTGAGCTGCCTCCAGTGTATATAAATGCGTCCACCTTAAAACCTGGGATTTCGACAGTTTTTCTCCCTTCGCGTTGGGTAAATAAAGAGACGGCTGGTTAACTCTGGTAAATAATCGCTGCTCAATACTATTCAATTGTGATATGGATATGGTGTTATTCGCATGAATGGGGGTCGATTGTAAAGAATACAAAGGCTGAATTTCACAGCGAACCAGCATTCGATAGCATAACTCGGCCAGCTGCATCATGCATAGATGTTTATCGCTAAATATGACAGGCTGTTTTCTTTTAAACGTCGGCCATTGGGTCAACAGAAGCGGGGCAATTATATGCCCGAATTCGTTGCGATAAAGACTCGCTCCATTTCGATTTATATTGTCTTCCCTAAGCATTCGAGACTTTATTTCCCCCAAAAACAGGGTACTCATTACCATCAATCTCCCACAGCTTATCTATTAAGAATAGCTTATAGAGAGTCATGTGGGGAATAAGTTTCAGAGCGTAGAAAAACCAAAAGAATTCTGTGCCCTTAAGGATTTCTTGTAACTTACGTCATCCTGAACGCAGTGAAGGATCTCAAACTGAGTAGAGCTGAGCCAGATTCAGGAGATCCTTCACTGCGTTCAGGATGACGTATCCGGGGTGTTACGATCTTTTCACTTTTCCTATCTGCGAAACAGGGATAAACACTTCATCATCCTGGTGCTTTTCTCCTTTCCAGGCATGGCCGTACACTACTTCGTAAGTCAGAGGATATTTATTATCTTCTGTAGAAAATTGCTGATAATTTTTTTCAAATTTTTTCCATGCCTGGCAACCTGTTAATCCATGGTTTCGTTTTGGATTGATGTTACGCACTCCCTGGCTCTTCAGACTGCGAATCAATTGCGCTACGCTTTTATAATGAACAGCGAGCAGCTCCATATCAATCACCGGATCAAGGAAGTTTTCACGTACCAATTCATCCCCTATATCATGCATGTCGGCAAATTCATTAGTATGCTCATAGACATCAGCCGACCTCCAGCTATCACGTAGCTCCTTGAAGGTATCTGGTCCGAGGGTCGAAAACATTACGCAGCCATGCACATTCATTACCCGATGCAGCTCTTTCAATACCACTTGCAAAGGCTGTGACCAGTGAATTACCTGATTGGCAAACACTAAATCAAACACGCGATCAGCAAAAGGTAGACGCATCATATCCGCATTGACCAAAGGCCATTTACGCCATAATTTCTGCTTCTGTTTAGCCTGCAGCAACATACCATAGGCCAGATCAAGCGCGATGACCTGTGCCTGCGGATAACGCTTTTTCAATTGGGTGGTGAATAATCCCGTGCCGCAACCCAAATCAAGCACATAACGAGGAGTGATTTTTAATAAGGACAGGCGATCAAAAAGGCGTTGGCCAATTTCATTTTGTACCTTGGCGGCCTGTTCATATTCTGAGGCATGGCGATTAAAGGCCTTGCAAACTTCTGTTTTGGGGTTCATCATCAGCACAAATGGAATGAATCCAACCTGGTAAAAAAATCGAAGTATAACACTGCCAGTCAGCTGGCAACAGGATTATCAAAATGGATAGCCTAGATAAACGCTCTTTCTGCTGGAAAAATATTTTCAACAGATTAAAACTACCTGCTGTTTGCAAGCTCTGTTCCCAGTACCATACAGGGGGTCAGGCTATTTGCCAATTTTGTATGGGCTTGTTCGAAAAAATTGAAACCGCCTGCTGCATCTGCAGAATGCCAATAGGTGAACAATTCGATCTATGTGGTGCCTGTATTAAAAAAAAGCCGCAGTTTAATCGCGTATTTACCGCCTATCGTTACGAGGAACCTCTGCGTGGCTTAATTCATGAGTTTAAATATCGGGAAGGGCTTTATCTGCTACCTGTATTGCTTAAGCTGCTTCTTGATGCCTTGCCCCTGTCACTTGAAAAACCTGATTGCATTCTCCCTGTTCCCCTGTATTTGAAAAAGCTGCGGCAAAGAGGTTTTAATCAGGCAGCCCTTCTTGCCAGAGGCGTCGCCAGACATTTAGAGGTACCTTATGATTTCGTTTCATGCCAGAAAATAAAGAATACTTCCCCCCAGGCGCAGCTTAATCGTAAACAACGGCGCAGCAATCTCTTCAACAGTTTTTCTGTCAGAGAGATGCCCTATTCCCATATTCTTCTTGTGGATGATTTATTGACCACCGGGAGTACAGTGAACGAGTTATCAACACTATTAAAACGACAAGGCGTCAAAAAAATTGATGTATTATGCTGTGCCAGAACAATTGGCTAAAGTTTAGCTAGCGCAGATAGCGCTGGAGGTCATTAAGAAGCAACTGTACCAGGAAAAGGAAAAAAGCAATCAATGCCAAACGGTAGAGTAGAATTTCCAGAGCGACAGAGACAGGTCTTCCACTTATTTTTTCTATCAATGCAAAAATAATAGAGCCGCCATCCAATCCCGGGATTGGGAATAAGTTAACCAGCCCAACAGCCAGACTTAAGGTCGCGATAAAATATAAAAACACCGCGAGTCCCTGCTTGAGAGAGAGAATCGATGCGCTCAACAGCCCGACAGGCCCCAACAGAACTGAGAAAGGGATCTTGCCGGTTAATAATTGTTTTAAAATTATCAGGAAAAACCATAATAATTGCTTCAGTTTTAAACTTGCAAAGCTTGCCGCCTCTATGAAATCCTGGCCAGGAACTCGCTCAAGATATTCCTTACTCTCCGCAGGCACAATGCCGATTGCTGTCAGTAAATTGCCCTGCATAGAAAGGTCTTTAAGATTAAGAAGATAATTCTGATGGATGTTATCGCTGCCAATCACTTTAATCGGTACAGCAGGATTATCCAGATGGCTGATCAGATACATACCCACATCCTGCCAGGAATCTGTTTTATGCTGATCAATGACTATAATGCGATCGCCGCTTTTTATTCCAGCACCGGCCGCCACACTATCAGTAACGACTTGTTTAACTACTGGAATCTGCTGCTGATGATCCATCGAAAAATATAAAAATAATGCGGCCCAGGCTAATATCAGATTAACCAATGCGCCAGAAAAAAGTACAACGATTCTTACCCATACCGGCTTTTTATCGAAGCAGTAAGGATAATCCTGTGGTTTTACAGGATGTATACGAGAGTTCAGCAGTTTGACATAGCCCCCGAGCGGCCACATCGCCCAAACCCATTCCACTCCATTTTTGCGCCATTTGACAATAGGCTTTCCAAAACCAATAGAGATGGTTTCTATTTTGATGCCAAAAATCCTTGCCGCTATCGCATGACCCGCTTCATGTAAACCGACAACCAACAACAAAGTCAGAATAATTGCCAGCAGAGCAATAAGCATTCCCTACTCCTGCTTTTTTGTATTATCAACAACCAACTGCAACATTGGATGAGTGCGCCGGCCAGTCGATAATTCATGGCCTCTGCGGTATACTTCAAATATACGATAAGTTTGCATGGTGTCTGTGTCAACCAATTCTACATCCTCGCCCGCATCATCAACCAGAGTCACGGTCAGATGCATCTCGCGGAACTGCTCTATATGATAGCGCTCTTTAAATAATTTCAATACACTCAGTAAACTCTCAGCGGCTTCCTCACTGTTATGCTTCCCTTGGAAAATAATATCCATTTGATGCTCCTTAAAGGACAGTAAGAAGATACGATTTTTTATAGCCCTCTTGTTTAGCATAGGCCCAATTTGGAAATCTATGCCAGGACTTCTGTTTATTTAACTCAGGCTGGCAGTGAATCCAGCCTACTTCTTTTAACGGCCAACTTGAAAATCACTTGAGTAAATCCTTTACTCATTTGTCTCTCTGCGAGTCAAGTCTGTAAATTACCCCTTTTTTAGTTTACAATTCGGGATTATTTTGCTTTCTCTATGATAAATCTATGGTGTTTGTTGCCTGTGGGCTCAATCATAAAACTGCTCCGCTTGACATTCGTGAGAAGATTGCCGTGTCGCCTGCTTTTCAGGATTCGATATTGCATCGTCTCATGTATTTGCCTGCAGTGAATGAAGCCGCCATACTTTCAACCTGCAATCGCACAGAAATCTACTGTGAAACAGAAGAGCCCGATTTACTGGTTCCCTGGATTGCCCGCGAACATCATCTTCACGCAGAAGAGCTTCAACCCTATTTTTACCTTCATCATGGTGAGGAAGGTGTTCGGCATACCCTAAGGGTAGCCAGTGGATTAGATTCGATGATGCTGGGAGAGCCGCAAATTCTTGGCCAGATGAAACAGGCCTATCATCATGCCTGCCAGGCTGGCACCATCAAATCCAATCTTCGATCCATCTTTGAGTATGTTTTTAGCGCAAGTAAAAGGATTCGCAGCCGCAGCGGCATTGGCAGCAATCCTGTATCCATTGCCTACGCTGCCGTATTACTGATTGGCCAGCAATTTAAAAATTTCAGCGATTTACGCGTTTTCCTGATTGGTTCTGGTGAAACCTCTTCTCTGGTAGCAAAATATTTATATAAAGAAGGGGTAAGACAATTTCTGGTGGCAAGCCGAACTCAGGAAAATGCCCGCCAACTGGCAGCTACCTTTGCTGGTGAAGCATTAACCATCGGAGACATTCCCCAGTATCTGGCTCAGGCCGATATCGTTATTTCAGCCACTGCCTGTCCTTTGCCTTTTATTAATAAAAGCCTGGTGGAGCACGCCCTTGCTCAAAGAAATCAGGCGCCTATGTTTTTTCTTGATCTGGCGGTTCCTCGTGATATTGAGGCTGATGTAAGCGAGCTGGCCAATACAGAGCTATATAATATTGACGATCTGCAGTTAATGATTGAACATGGAATGAATGAACGGCGTACAGCAGCCTTGCAGGCTGAACAACTGATTGACTGCGAACTCGATAATTATATTCGCTGGCATCGTTCATTACGGGCCAAGGATATTATCTGCGGTTATCGTAATCACATGGAGTCCTTGGCGCAGCAGGAGCTGGAGCGTGCCATTCATCACCTGTCTACAGGGCAGAATCAGCAAGAGGTTCTGGAAACTTTTTGCAACCGCATGCTGAACAAACTCATTCATCAACCCACTATCGGCTTAAGACAGGCCGCCTGGGATAATCGCCAGGATCTTCTTGACCTGGCCCAATACCTTTTTCACAATCCGGTTAATCAATCCAGTTATGAAGAAATCTCTTGAATCCAAATTACAGCAACTCCTCGAACGTTTCCAGGAAGTAGGCCGTCTGTTGTCTGATGCATCAGTTATCAGCGATCAGAATCAATTTAAAAATTTATCCAAAGAATATGCTCAGTTGGAACCCGTAGCGACCTGTTATGAAACCTATCAGAATGCCCGGAAAAATCTGCAGGCTCTGGAGGAAATGGCAGCCGGGGAAGATGCGGATCTGGCAGAAATGGCAGCTGATGAAATCAGCGCTGAAAAAAAACAAATTGAGGAACTCGATGCACAATTGCAGATTTATCTCATCCCCAGAGATCCTGATGATGAGCGCAATGTGTATCTCGAGGTGCGCGCGGGAACCGGAGGAGACGAAGCGGCAATTTTTGCAGGTGATCTGTTTCGCATGTATAGCCGCTATGCGGAAAATCAGGGCTGGCAACTGGAAATCATCAGTGCGAACCAGGGTGAGCATGGTGGTTACAAGGAAATTATTGCCCGAATTTCCGGTGTCTCGGTGTACTCGCAATTGAAATTTGAATCCGGAGCACATCGCGT
Organism: Legionella sp. 16cNR16C; assembly: GCF_021297775.1. Lineage (NCBI taxonomy): Bacteria > Pseudomonadati > Pseudomonadota > Gammaproteobacteria > Legionellales > Legionellaceae > Legionella > Legionella sp. 16cNR16C. The sequence continues at coordinate 560,755 of NZ_JAJTMX010000003.1, read as the reverse complement.
ACAACGCGTCCCGGAAACCGAATCGCAAGGGAGGGTTCATACCTCCGCCTGTACCGTTGCTATTCTTCCTGAAGTCGATGAAATTGATGACATTGATATTAGTGCAGACGAATTACGCGTGGACACCTACCGTTCATCCGGCGCCGGTGGTCAGCACGTCAACAAGACCGATTCGGCCATTCGCATCACCCATTTGCCCACCGGCCTTGTTGTCGAATGCCAGGACGAACGCTCACAACATAAAAATCGTGCGAAAGCGATGGCTCTCTTAAAAACCAGACTCCTGGATGCAGAACAAAGCAAGCAACGACAACAGCAGGCACAAACAAGAAAACTGCAGGTTGGCTCAGGCGATCGTTCCGAACGGATTCGAACCTATAATTTTCCGCAAGGCCGGCTCACCGATCACCGCATCAATCTGACGCTCTATCAATTGAGCGATATTATTGAGGGCGATTTAGCACCAGTGGTTGATGCCTTGCAGAAGGAACATCATGCTGAACTCCTGGCTGAATTAAGTCGTCATGATTAATATCAAAACCGCTTTATCCAATGCGACCGAAGTACTTGCTGATCTCTATGATACCGCAAGAATAGATGCGGAAATTTTACTTGCTTATACGCTTTCCAAAACAAGAACCTATCTTTATACCCATCCAGAGCAGCCTCTTAACACAGAACAATATCAGCGTTTTCAGACGCTGGTGAAAGAGCGCCAGCTTGGCCGTCCGGTGGCTTATCTTATTAAAATGCGGGAGTTTTGGTCTCTTCCCCTGAAAGTGACTGAAAGCACGCTAATTCCAAGACCTGAAACAGAACTGATTGTTGAACTTTGCCTTCGTTTAATCCCGGAACAAAGAGACATACGAATAATCGATTTGGGAACAGGCAGCGGCGCTATTGCGCTCGCCCTGGCGAAAGAGCGTCCTCAATGGGAAGTCTATGCCTGTGATATCAGCGAGCAGGCACTCGATGTTGCCAAAGAAAATGCCGCTTCTTTAAATATTACCAACATTCATTTTTTCCAGTCCGACTGGTTTTCTGCTATTCCTGATGACATGCAGTTTCATGCGATTGTCTCCAATCCGCCCTATATTCCACAGACTGATCCTCATCTGCAACAGGGCGATTTGCGCTTTGAACCCCAATCCGCACTCGCCAGCGGTGAAGATGGCTTGACGGCAATACGGGATATCATGCAACAGAGTATTGCTAGGCTCAATCGAGACGGGCTATTATTGATTGAGCATGGTTATGATCAAAAAACTGTTGTAGGGTCTATGCTTAAAGATTATGGGTATCAAAAGCTACAGTGTTGGAAAGACGTACAAGGTCTGGACAGAGTCAGTGGAGGAAGGCTGCTAAAGGTTGATGAATGACTCGATTTTTGATATACCTAACGGCCTTTAATTTGGTGCTTTACTGTAAGGGACGTAAATAGTGGGGAGGCCTCGATGCCGTTACAATTAATTGATTCAAACAATGAGAGTATACTTAACGTGAAAAATGACGCCGTTGGCAGTATGGGAATTGCCCCTTATCAGGAAACTGAAGGGGAAGAGTACATGAATGAACAGCAGCGGGCGCATATTGAAAAAATATTGCTGGCCTGGATGCGCTCTCTTATGGAAGAAGTCGATCGAACAGTTTCTCATATGAAGGAAGAAGCAGCGAATTTTGCGGATCCCAATGACAGGGCCAGTCAGGAAGAAGAGTTCAGCCTTGAACTGCGTACACGCGATAGGGAACGGAAACTGATCAAGAAAATTGAGGACGCTCTTGAACGTCTTCGTGATGAAGATTTCGGATACTGCGAAGCCTGCGGCGTTGAAATTGGACTGCGTCGTCTGGAAGCCCGACCAACAGCCACTTTATGTATAGATTGCAAAACGCTTTCTGAAATAAAAGAAAGACAAAACCAGGGCAGTTAACGCAGCTCCTGAACGCAGGCACGCCGTCATCTCGAACGCAGTGAGAGATCTCCCAAATCCTGGTTTGTGCCAGCATTCGGAGATCTCTCACTGCGTTCGAGATGACATGGCATGACACAGTTTAACGAAGACTCTCGTATTTCCTACTTCCCGCGGCTTCTTCCCGGAAAGCAGGAGATTGCTAGTCGACAAAGGTTTCCAACACCGCCAAATAGCGTGCTACCGCTCCTTTATTAGCTTTCAATACCTGGGTTGCATTCAATACCAGCTTTTCTTTTTCTGCCTGGTTAGCATGAAGCGCAATAACTCTGTCTATTAATTCTGCAGCAGATTGTACAATAATCATAGCGTTTGCATCCATCAAGTCCCGGCAAATCGTTTTAAAGTTATGCACCTCAGGACCGCTAAACACTGGAACCTTCATAGCGATAGGCTCAAGCACATTATGTCCACCGATGGGTACAAAACTTCCACCAACAAAGGCGTAATCACTAATCTGATAAAAACCCAGGAGCTCTCCCATAGAATCAAGAGTAATCACTTCAGTTTCAGGAGAAATGGTCTCAGGCTTGCTTCGCAATGCCGTTTTAAATCCAGCCTGCTCTGAAAGTAAGTTAACTTTTTGAAAACGCTCTGGATGACGAGGAGCGATCAATACCAGTATATTTTTTATAGAGGCCTGCAATCGGGTTAATTGCTGCAGTATTTGCTCTTCCTCATTGTCATGCGTACTGGCAATAATAAGCACTGGCCTTTCCGGTCCCCAAGCCGCTTTCAATTGAAGAAACAGTCCCTGGTCAATATCTTTGGTCTGTAAGTCAAACTTCATATTACCAATAGTCTGGACCAGGCCTTCCTTAGCTCCCAATTGCTGAAAACGCCTGCCATCGTCCTCGCTTTGAGCAAGGATCCAGGTAAATTGATTAATAACCGGTTTTATCAGCCATTTGATCTTTTGGTAGCCTCTGCAAGAACGCTCTGACAAACGTGCATTAATAAGCATCAAGGGAATTTTAGCCTGACTGGCATAATGAATCAGATTAGGCCAAAGTTCAGTTTCGACTATAACACCAGCGCGTGGCTTGACCGAAACAAAAAATCGTTGCAGTACATCAGGCAAATCATAGGGGATATATCGATGCTGAACGCGATCTCCAAACTTCGTCTTCACTTGCTCTGCACCGGTTGGGGTCATTGTGGTAATTAACAACCGCCAGTTTTTAGCCAGCATCTCATTGATTAGCGGAGTGACTGCAATGACCTCTCCCAAAGAGACGGCATGAACCCATACATCAATATTTGGCACAGGCGGCATGCCTGCCCAGAAACGCTCGCCAATGCGATCCCGATACGCTGGCAATTGTCTGCCTTTCCACCAAAGCCGAAAAAGCAGCCAGGGTGTCATCAGGTACATGAAAAAGGAATAAATATAACGCATTGGAATTCCTTGCAAAAAAACAGAATTATATACCGATTGCCAGGCATTCAGAAATTGTTTATTGATTTGGTTGATTCTCGTCGTCTATGGGCTATCAGCAGGCATCAAGATCGAGACGTTTTAGATGTAAGTTACTTAATTAGCCATTATAATAAGAGTTAACAAAGCGTAAACCGTCTCTTTGATGCGGTTTATTCTTCTAATTTATGAAATAATAAAGGGATCATCTAACAAAATGGATATCGATTTGATTTATTCAAACAATCAATGCAGGCTCACATGAATTTTCGTCAGTACTTTACGACACATACCTGGTGGGGAAAAATCATCGGTGGTTTTTTAGGATACCTGATGGGTGGCTCCGCAGGCGCCTTATTTGGTATTTTAATCGGTAATTTCTTTGACCGCGGACTTGCAGAGCATTTTTCACGTCCTCACTGGAGTTATTACAGTGAGAAAAGAAAAGTAATTCAAGAGGTGTTTTTCCAGACCACCTTTTCTGTCATGGGACACATTGCGAAGGCGGACGGCAGGGTATCCGAAGAAGAGATTCAGGTTGCTCGTCAGTTAATGAATGAAATGCGTTTAAATAACGAGCAGCAGGAATTGGCCAAGCGCTTGTTCAATGAGGGAAAAGACCCGCGTTTCGATCTCGAGAGCACCTTAAACACGCTTCAGGATACCTGCCGGGTCAATCCCGAACTTCTGAAATTGTTTATGGATATCCAATACCGGGTCGCAAAAGCGGGAGGCCTGACTGAGTCTAAAGTTCAAGCGCTGGACAACATTTTTCGGCGAATGGGATTTGCTCCCTTGAAACAACAGTATCGCTTTTATGAAGACTTTATTTTTGGCGGCGCTTACTCAACCGCGGATTATTCCCAGCGCAGCAACCAGCGCTCATCTTCTTCGCACTCCTCAAATTCACATCAACGCAGAGAGGAATTCAATTATCAGAATCCCAATAATTTAATGCATGCCTTCGCGGTTCTGGAAATCAGCCCCAATGCCAGTAAGCAGGAAGTGAAAAAAGCTTATCGCAAATTAATTAGCCGCAATCATCCTGATAAATTAATAGCCCAGGGCTTACCAGAAGCAATGATTAAAATTGCGAATGAGAAAACACAGCGAATCACCAAAGCTTATGAGCAAATTTGTGCAAGTAAGGGATGGTAGTGTTTAAAATAATTAATTTACAAGGGCAGTTTTGCTCTTTCTGTGGGATTCAGGCGGCTCATCCATCCATTCAGGTAATTTTTCAGCAGATCGGTGGAATAGTAATAATCATGGCTGCTTCCAGGAACCTGAAAACTTCTCGATCCTGCCTTTTTAAGCTGCAGTTTCAATTGCTGAGCACTGTGTTTAACTGCTTCATAATCAAATTGAGCATAGATCTCATACACCGGAAAACGCAGGCCTTTGCCAAGAGTTTCTCTAGTTGTCTTCTCATCAGGTTTGCTCTGAAACGCCGAAAGTAACACCAGGCCATTCACTTGCTTGGACTGTGGCTTGCTAAAATAATTCAGGCTGAGATCAAGTTCATCACCATAGTGAATCATGATCAAACGATTACTGTTTCTTTGCCTCAATGTAGACATTGCTTCCGGTAATTGCTCTATCCACGGTGTTTTTACCCTGAGATCGCTATTTAAAAGCGTTACCGACCACCCGGCCTTCGCTAAGGAGTCAGCCAATTTTCTGGAAAACTCCGCCCCTCCTGCTGGTTTTCCACCTTGTAACAAAATGATGCCGCCCTTTGTCTCTTTTTGCCTGGCCTCCCAGAAAGGCAGTTCTATTTCTTCCTGATTGACATTAATTTTAATGTGATCGTCTGCTAAAACAGCCTGTGGCTGAAAGAGAAACAGCAAGATAATCAGGATCAATCGAGAGTGCATAAGGTTTTTTTTTAGAGAGCCATAAGGGATTTGATGCAAGAATTTTGCCGAAGTTGAGTAGCAATCGCCCTTCCGCTGTCGGAAGGGCCATTAGGCTAAGGACTTCACTAATTATTTGAATGAAATATTAGCTTCTTTAAGCAGCCGATAGGCAGTCTCGGCCATAATTTGATGGGCAGGGCCTGTCGGATGTACCGGATCGAAAAACAAAAAGCCATCACAGGTATCGAATTCACTCGTGGGTCGAATGCGTGAGGCGATTTGTAGAACTGATTTCTGGCTCGGCTTATCAATCATCACATCGTAACAGGTTTGCTCAATATTGTTGAAACCGTAATGAGCAGGATTAGCAAAAATTTGGTTCAGTAGTTCGTTTACATCATAGAATATCCATTGCACTTTGGGATATTCCTCGCGCAGTTGCTTCATCGTTTCAGCCAATGCAGCATTATGCGCCTGGCAAAATTCAGATAGAATCTCTTCCGCATCAAACTCTTTGGCAGCAGGTGCTTTCCCCAAATCGGGTAAATTAAATACCAGAATATGGCGAGCCCCCTTACTGGCCAATTCCGACAGGCTGTGAGCAATACCCTTGTTGACCCGCTCAACCGTTTCATTAACCCCATCGGGAACGCCAAGATAATTATTAGCACCAATCCAGACGACATACAGATTGTCTTTTTCCGCCCGATTATTATGGCTGAGAAAATAGCTGTCGATCTCGCTGCGCAAGGTAAACAGCACCCCGCCATCATCCTCTTCAGACACCCCAGCCCCGCCAAACGCATAATCCTTTAAATGACTTTCCGGATTTTGTTTGTAATAAAGAGCCAGCAGACGCTCCACCCAGATAGGGCCGTTTGTAAACCGTCCTTCATAATAAGGAGGGGATTGCGGCAATTGATGGTGCATGTACTCATAAAGATTGCCGTTATCCGAAAGGCTATCACCAAATACCACGATATTTTTTAAAGCGGCCGATTGGATAACTGTGGAGAAAAACAAAACACATAAGGTCAGTAATACTTTCATTTAAAGCCTTAATTCATTGTATTTTATGAAAAACGATGAATTATAGTATGGAACTGCTATACAATCAATTTAATTTACAATAAGTCAACTATTAGAGCATTAATTGGCAATTTTGAATGGTAAGTTGCCGATGTCCAGGTCAATGAAACTCGGCATGAATTTTGAATATGTAATTTATCCTTGATCAAGTAAAATGGAACCGCTCATGAAAATGAATAGCAGATTTCTAAAAATTTTTCCTCTGGCCTTATATGCTCTGATTTCTTTTTGCCATAGCAGCCTGTTGTGGTTTTAATTCACTCGCTTGTAATTTTGCATTTATTGCTTGAACTTTTGTGATTTTCTTCACAATATAATTGTCAAAGCGTTCAGGTGATAAATGCCATGCTCCCATCAGAATACACACACAAGCTGGAAGAATTTAGAAAACATATTTTTGCATTACCCACCACCGAATTGAAATATCATTTATTTTTGTTGCTTGCCGCAATTGAACCCATTAATACCCCCCAAACAAGAGACATCCTGGCCCTTTCCATTGATTTGACAGTTCAATGTCAGGATTTTTTAAATCCCAGACAGCGTGCAGATGAGCTTCAGGAGCAGATCGAGCTGGTGAATACTAAATACGGTCGGTTGGTTAGGCTCATTGATAAATACAACAGCAGCTTTGTCTTGTATCCTCATTTGCTAACGATTGGCTCGGCTTTGTTAGCGATTACGCTTGGCTTGTTTTTCGCAATCCTGGGAGGGATCACCGGAGTTGTGCAAGGAATAATTAACCAGCAAAATCCCTTAAAATATTTTGCACTGGGTACTTTTGTGGGCTTGTGTCTAGGGGGGGCAATTGGAAATCGAACACCGGAATATTTGCTGGAAGAGCCGTTATTCAGGAAATTGAAATTGGTATTAAACGGCCTGACCCTTAATCTGAATCAATTAACCTCATCCCGTAAAACAATTCATGACTATCTCAACGAGGTGTTGGATGATCTGCTGGTTAATTATTTTAATAATGATAAGGAAAAGCTGAATCATTTTTTGAATTCACCCGCCAGTTATACAGCGGGAAGCCATCCGGCAGAATTTGTCAGTGAGCATTTAAGAGGTACTGTGGGACAGCATGCCTTAATTGCAGTGGAAATTGCTGATAAACCTCCTTTTGCCCTTGAGTTTGCAATTTCACCATCCGATCTCACCAGAGACCTGACTCAACCCATTTCGCGCCAGACAACCGGTAGAAAAATCGCTGAAATGATGGCTTTGCACCGACAGATGCAGGAAACGCATGCCTGCACACTGCATTACATGGTAAATCGGATGAAGCCTGGAGAGACGGACTGCCTCGCCTATGTACTTCGCCTGACGGATGGAGTCAACGAACCAAGGCCACCCATTAAACGATTTTATCAACAGAATGGTATTGGAAATTTTCTGTCTTTCTTTATTAGTCATTTAAGTGCATTTTCCGAGAAGGAGGAGCAATCGATTGGGGCCAGACCCGCTTCAGGGCAGACTGGTTAAACGTGAATAAAGCATTTTTTTCAAAAAACAGCCTAGTCGCGATTATTTTGCTGCTTATTGGATTCAATATCAGCTATTCATTGATCAATTGCTGGAATTTTGTAACGGATGATGCGTTTATCAGCTGGCGTTACGCCGATCAATTGGCTCAGGGCAATGGACTTTTGTGGACAGCCAATAAGCTGCCAGTTGAAGGCTACTCCAATTTTACATGGATTCTGTTGGCTTATCTGGTTATCAAACTAGGCTTGCCTTTAATCCCTTCCCTCAAAGTAGTGGCTACCAGCTGTCTTTTACTAGCCTTCTTTTTACTTTATCGCTGTGCGCGGCTATTCGGCAGCCCTTTTTATGCTTTGCTCAGCGTTTACCTGTTCTCCTGCTACAAAGGGCTCTACTGGTGGACAGTGAGTGGTCTTGAGACCAGTTTGTTCATTATGCTGGTCCTGCTCTTTACTTTTTTATTACTACAAATATTCTCTGATACTAAACAAAATAATCGCGGGAGCTGCTTCTGGCTTTGTATTAGTCTGACGCTTTTATCACTCACCCGCTTTGAAGGGATTCTATGGCTGGTATTTGCCGGTCTTTACATTATTTGCCACTGGTTTCATGCCGGCAGCGCTCGGGAAAACTTCTGGAAATCTATTCTGAAGCCAGCCGCCGTCTGCTTTATATTGGGATTTCTATTACCCTATTCCATTTATTTTGCGTGGAGACTCAGTTATTTTGGCCAGCTACTACCCAATAGCTATCTTTGCAAATGGATGAGCAGTTTTTATCCCTCAATAGCCTCCTACTATCGTTTTTTTCTAATTCAGGATTATCTTGCAATCAGCTTTCCCTCGCTAATTATCGGGCTTCCCTATTTAATGGCAAGATACGACTGCCGGCATCTTCTCTTATGGTTGCCATCACTGGCCTATGCCTTACTGCTTTGGGATGCTAACCCGGTAATTGCTCATTATAATCGTCTTTTTTTGCCCGCATTTGCGCTGGTCTGCATACTGCCCCCTCTTGGAATTAATGAATCTCTGCACTATTTTTCAATCAATGAGCGTTATAAACAGCTTATATGTCTTATTGCTATTCTGTTGCTGGCTTTTTCCAGTATACCGTCGATTAAGTCAGAGCAAATTCAAAATGAATTAGGTCATTATCAGCAACGAAGCGCGCTTCGTCTTAAAGTCAGTCAATTGATTAATCAACAAGCAAAAAAGAATGCCCGTATTCTGGTGTCCGATTGCGGAGTGATCCCCTATTTTGGCCGACCTGATTTAGAGTTCATCGACAGCGAGTGTCTTAATAATCGTGACATGACTCAATATAAATCTCTTGAATTATATGCTGTGAAACTCATGCGAAACGCTCGACCTGACTGGATCATTTATTCAGTCAATGAATTGGGCAGGGCTAATGATCTGATGGAAATACTGATGGCGAAAGGATTTTTAAACCATTATCAATTAGTGGGAGTGTTTCCTTTATATGCAACCAGGGTCAATGGCCAACGGTTCGCTGACTTCACTTATCGTATTTATCGATGTTTACCGGATTATTGTAATTATTAACCAATGGATTAAGAGGAGTATCATGGCAGTGACACCTGAGGAATTTCGAGAAAAGTTTTATAGATATCTGGTTTCTATTCTCAATACCCCCGGCAAAATACAGAGAGCCAGGCAAAATTTTCACAGTTCAGACGATACAAAGCGCTTCATGCATAAAGAGAGTTTTGGCATTCAGCACTGGAAGGATGAGGATGCACTGAATCTTACCGCCGCAGTGGCAGAGGCGCATGCTTTAACGATGGAATACTATCAAAGAGAACCCATAGAAATTACACAGAAATACAATCAAAAATTCCTGAATACACTTATCAGCGAACTGGCAAGTCCAATCCATGCGGATGAACCCTTGAAATTATTGGTTGAAGAAATTAAAACGCGGATGAGAGTGACTAATACCCAGCCTTCATTGATCAATCACTATACCCTGTTAGGTGGTGGTGCTGCATTGCTGGTCTTGGGAGTGGCAGCTTTGGCGAGTTCTGGTTCAAATACACCGAAAATCTAGCCTTGGTTCAGACCGCGACTTGTCCGGCGCTGCTACATAAATAGAACCAAGCTAACTTGCTGTCTTTGCGAACGAAGTGAAGCAATCCAGATCGAAACTTAAACAAAGTTAGTAGGTGGATTGCTTCGCTAATGCTCGCAAAGACCGTGCTTGTGTCCGGGTTAAGAGGTGATGAAGGCCTTGACCTTACACCACACCCAACGAGGTCAGCTTTAACTGACGCCCGCAAACCCAGGCTTTGTTCAGATCCTGGAATACTTCTTTTGGCATGCCTTGTGGTAAACGAACAGTGGAATAATCTTCATGAATTTTCAGGCCAGAAATCTGACGGCTCTGTAATCCCGCTTCATTAGCTATCGCTCCCACAATGTTACCGGGTTTCACACCGTGAATACGTCCCACATCGATTCTAAACAATTCCTGTTGATGATTATCAGCAAATCGCTTATCGCTTTTACCTGACTTTCTTGCTGACAATTCAAAACGGTCCTCTCGACGGCGCTCACTGCCTCTTGAGCTTCTCACATCGCCATCACGGCTGCGTCTTTCTTTAGCTTCTTTAAATTGCGGCAAGTTTTGCTGCCAGGGTTTATCCTGATGAAGCAGCAATGCCAGGGCTGCAGCAACGTCAGCGGGCGACACTTCATTTTGGGCAAGATAATTTTCCACAATGGCTTTATAAGCCGGTAAGTGCTCATGCGTTAATCGAGCAGAAATATTATCCATAAAGCGTTTCTGACGAGCTTGCTGAATTGCATGATCATTCGGAACCGTAATTTTTTCAATGCGTTGGCGCGTATGCCTTTCAATGGTAGTGAGAATTCTTGATTCTCGTGGAGTAATAAACAGGATAGTCACCCCGCTTCGACCAGCACGCCCAGTCCTACCGATACGGTGTACATAAGTTTCACAATCATGCGGAACATCATAATTGATAACATGCGTGACACGCTCAACATCCAGACCCCGTGCGGCTACGTCGGTAGCTACCAGAATATCAATCGCACCCTGACGGAACTGGGCAATAATCCGCTCTCTTAACGCCTGGGTAATATCGCCATGAATAGCCATTGCCCGGTAACCTTGCTGTTGCAGGGATTCGGCAACTTCTTCTGTGCTGCTTTTAGTCCGAACAAAAACAATCACCCCTTGATACTCTTCAACCGCCAGAATACGATGTAAGGCATCAGGTTTCTGACCCTGAGAAGCAAAAAGAAAGCGCTGTTCAATACTTTTAACAGTGGCTGTTTCTGAGCGAATTTCAATAGAAACAGGGTCGCGAAGATAGTTATTGGCAATCTGGCGAATACGATAAGGCATTGTCGCTGAAAATAATGCCATTTGTTTTGCTTCAGGCAATTTGGACAGGATCAGCTCCACGTCTTCAATAAAGCCCATACGCAGCATTTCATCCGCTTCATCAAGTACAAAAGTCTTCAGCTGATTAAGCTGTAAAGTGCCTCTGTCGATGTGATCAAGAATTCGACCTGGTGTCCCGACCACGATTTGGGCACCGTCTTTTAATTGTTTTAACTGACGGCGATAATCCTGTCCTCCACAAAGAACAGAGACGGTGATGCCAGCTAAATGAATACTCAAAGCAGAAAATTGTTCAGCCACCTGAATGGCGAGCTCGCGTGTGGGCGCTAAAATTAAGGCTTGCGTTGCAGAGGATTTCAGGTTTAACTGCTGCAATATTGGCAAAGCAAAGGCTGCCGTTTTGCCCGTACCGGTTTGCGCCTGGGCAATAACATCCTGTCCCTCAAGCAGGCAGGGAATGGTTTGCGCCTGAACAGGAGAGGGCGTTTGAAATTGCATATCAGACAGGGCTTTTAATAAAGCCTGAGATAGTCCAAGAGATGCAAAGCTTGTTGAATCATTTGTCATAGAACTTCCAAGATAAAGCAAAACCAAGGTAAAGCGGTTTAAGTTATATAAAATTTGCTCACTATAATAGCAAAATATACAGGATTATGCACGGATTATATTTTTTATTGTTGATTTATTTCTTAATTCACAGTTAATTTTTTGCTGATATACTTAAGTGATAAATGCAGTAACAATTGGAAATTTTATGGCTGATCCAAAAGAAGTTCTCACTCAGGTAGGCTCCGCATTAGTATCTGGCGGAAAAGCGTTACTCGATAATGTTCCGGTAGCACTTATTCCTTTTGGTACCCACTTGAAAACCGAACAGCGCATGGAACTGTTCAGTCCTGATTCAATGCACAAGCAATTTAAAGCTTACGAAACCAGTGCGAAAGGACCTGATCAAATAAAACTGGGCAGCAAAACACCCTTCGATGACTACGAAAAAAACAAAGTTAAAAATACAGACGTATTTGCTGAGATTAAAACCCAGGATGAGAAGGAAAACTTCGGTCATAAGATCAATCAGGATACAGATCCTGCCAAAGCGGTAAAAAAAGCGCTTGAGGATATTCTGGTTACTGATGACAAAACCACAGCAGCGCAAAAAGAGTATGCGAACTCAGTGACTGCGCTGAATAATCTGTTACATAGTAAGACACCGCGCTATCAGGTTGAAGCAGTCGCCAGCAAGCTGCAGGAGGCAAATGCTGACGCCAAAAAGGCGATTGAAAATCAGCATAAACTGGAAAAAGACAAGCTGGAAGCCCTGTTTAAAGAGGATGATTTTAAAACCAAGCTTAAAACAACCATGGGCCTGAGCACCGATACCCAGCTGGAAAGTTTTAAAAAAGAAATGGAAACAAAGCTGGATAAGGCACACAAAGACGCCCTCTCCAAGTTTGAAAGCTCGGTGACAGAAGAGGTTAAAAGTCTGCACACTCAGGCAGAAAATGAGCGTCGCCGTGTAGCCTGGCTGGCAACCATGTGGCATCACTCCAATGCCATGCAGCAAGAAATTGCTCGTGTTGCTGAACTAAATAAAAAAGGTAAAGCCGCTGCTGCTACGACAATCTCTGTCAATGTTAATGAGAAAGGCCTTGCCATTTTTGAAAATGTTAAGATTGAAGATCTTCAGTACATGGAAGGCATCACAGGTTTGCCTATGAATGTTAAGGATGGCAAATACTCTATGCAGTTACCTCAATACGGCTTTCTTTATTACAACACCCGTCACGATAATGTCCTTTATGATTTAACCTCACTCGCTTCTGCAGTCTATGCCACCGGGGCAAATTCCATTAACATGAAGGTACAGCACAAGGATGAAAAATGGGCAATGGAATTAGGCAGACGCTCTTTTGAGGCTTGTTTACGTGCCGGTTTTCAGGAAGGCACTTTCCCGGATCCTAAAGATCCCAGCAAATCGCTTTCCAATATCACTACTGTGGTTAATGGAAAATCGAAAACTGTTGATGAACTGTTTGACACTCCAGAACTGCAGGCACGTCTGCAAGAAATGCGGCGCGTCGCAGCTCAGGAAGCAACACAACGCAAAAACTATATTGAAAATCCGATTAGCAAGACCACTAATAGCGATGTGATAAAAAACGCCCTGCAAACTGAAAAGGCCAAAGTCAAAGATGCGGAAGCTGAGGCTGAAAAACAGGCAGAATTGGCGCAAAATAGCGCTCCAGCTCAGACTCTTTAAACCGCGTGAGTTACAAACTCACGCTTCATTCCACTCAAAAGGATTTACCTATGACAATATCCTCTCATGATAATGCCTACCACTACTCATTTCACCAGTTAGCAGGAGGACAAGATCTGCCGCTGGCAAATTTTAAAGGCAAGGTGTTAGTTGTTGTGAATACTGCCTCGAAATGTGGTTTTACACCACAATATACAGGTCTGGAAAAATTGTACCAGGACTATAAAGATCGCGGTTTGGTGATTATTGGCGTGCCTTCCAATGATTTTGGCAAACAGGAGCCAGGAACAGAAGAAGAAATCGGTCAATTTTGCCAGATTAATTATGGCGTAACCTTTCCAATGACCGGCAAGGAAGTGGTTTCCGGAAAAAATGCCCATCCTTTTTTTCAATGGGCTCATAAAACATTAGGATTTGGCAGTGCTCCCAAATGGAATTTTCATAAATACCTGATTAATCGAAATGGCGAACTGGTCACTTATTTTTTTTCAACCACCGCCCCTGATTCGACACGCTTTATTAAAGCTATCGAAAAGGAACTGGACTCAGAATCTTCTTCACAAAATTAACTGCTGATATAGGTATAATTAACCCTCTCCCTAGCCCTCTCCCAAAGGGAGAGGGGATTTTCTTTTTAAACGGAACCTTCAAAATCCTCTCTCCCTCAGGGGAGAGAGTTAGAGAGGGGTTAAAATTAACCCTCTCCCAGTTGGGAGAAGGGACTTTCTCTTAATTTAACAGTACAAAAACTCATTGAATCTCGCCCCGGATTTCTGTTATTTTGTATGAGGCAATTCAAAATGGAAGCTGCCAACAGCAAAAGGAGGTTGCATGGAATCGCAGGATTTTAATGAATTCGAATCTGAAATAAATGACGACCACAGTATGGACGACGCGGTATGTGAAACTGCTTCCAGCAAAAGACTTGAACGGCGAAGACGAATTGAAGACATTCTCGAAGAAAAACGTTTAAGAGAAGAGCTGGAGGAGTATTAAAGGAGGGGCTAAGCCCCTCCCTGAATTAACCTGGGACTAGCCCAAATCCGGCGCTTTATTTTGCTGATTCAATTGCTCATAGACCTTTTTCGCAGGGACATAATGCGGGAACTGAGTCATCAGACGATCCAGAATCATACGTGACAGGGTTTCATCACCACGATTCCATTCATTCAGAGCATCCATATACATCAACTCCGCAGGTTGTCCAGCCAGCACAGGAGCTTTGTTCAATTGCAGGGGCTCAATAAAACTGAGCTTCTGTTCCTGCTGGGCATTTAGCAAGCGCAGCATAGTTTCAGCCTGATTACTGCCATTGCTGCTGGCCTTAACCAACAGTGGCTTGCCCTGAGCAATGGAGGGCTCTCCCAGCTGCCCATCGATATACATCATGGCTAGCTGATACTGAGCATAGGCATTACTGTTTGCCGCAAGACCCTTGTAGATATCAGCGGCATGCTGAATGTCTTTCTGTACCCCTATACCATACTGATACATTCTTGCCAGGGCCATTTGCGCTTTTTCATTCCCGAGATCTGAGGCTTGCTGGTAATAACTGACTGCATTGGGAAAATCAAGCTTTGTGGCCACTCCAGTCTCGGATAACAGACCAAGCTGGTACATTGCCCCGCTATCGCCTGCGGCGACAGCTTTCTTGTACCAGTGCAATGCCTGTTGCTCATCACGAATACCATTGATTCCATTAAAGTAGAGTCCGGCCAGCTGGGTCATTGCCTTGCCATAACCCTGCTCGGCTGCCTGTTGAAAATACTCTCTGGCCTTTTCAGGATTGACTGGCATTCCTTTACCGTTTTCATAGAGAAGGCCGAGATCATACTGAGCAATGGCATCGCCGGTAGCTGCAGCACGGCTGTAGTTATCCGCTGCATTGGCATAGTCATCATCTACAGTGTCATAGATAAAACCCAGCGCTACCGAGGCATAGGGAGAATGGGCTTGTGCCTGCTTGTACCATTTCTTTGCCATTTCATAATCAGGCTGTTTACCGATACGTCCCATCTGATAGAGCTGTGCCAGTAAAAATTGAGCGATTGGCTGGTTCTGCTCAGCAGCTTCTGTATACCAATGTGCTGCCACTTCACTGTTCGCCTCTCCCCCAAGACCCCGATCATAAAGAAACGCCAGTTTTAATTGCGCATCCTTATCACCCTTCCCGGCAAAGTACTCATAGATATCGCGGGCCTGTTTCATTTTTTCGGGATCATTGGCCTGCTGCAGGAAATAGTCAGCGAGCAATAAACCTGCTTTACTGTTGCCCTGCTTCCTGGCGTCATCGAGTTCGGTCAGGAAATATTCACCAACATCGTGCTTAAGAACACCTAAATTCAGACTGGCATAGGAAAATCCGGCATCAGCTGATTCCTGTAACAACGCGCGGCCTTTTTCAGTATCCTTGGCAACCCCATTGCCCTCAGTAAAATAGGTACCCAGTATAAACGCGCTCACCGGATTGGTCGTTGCCTGCTGATACCAGTATAAGGCCTCGTATTGATTTGGGGAAACTGCAATACCCCGATCATACATCATACCCAGCAACAGAGCGGCTTCAGAATTTCCATTACGAGCTTCCCGGCGCGCCGTTTCAAACGCTTGCTCCTGTTTTTTGGGATCGCTGTCCATCGCGTTATAGAACGCCAGCGGAAGAATCGCCTCTGCCACCCCTTGTTTGGCAGCGCCCGCATACAGGCGTTTGATAAGATCGCTGCGATGCTTTTTAGCGGCCTGGCTTAAACCGGACTGTTTTTCCTTTACCAGATAATCAGCCAGACGGTATTCGGCTTCACCATAATGATTCGCTGAAGCCAGGTAATACATTGCCATCGCCTGTTGATGATTGGGCTTAATCATTTCGTTGCCGTTTGGATCAGTCAGGCCTTTTTCATAGATGTTAGCCAGCACATATTGCGCATAGGCGTTGCCCTTAAAGGCCGCATCAGTCATCCATTCGATACCTTTCTGATAATCAACCGGATTGGTTTTTCCTTCGAGATACATTACACCAAGATTATATTCTGCCCTTACATCCTGCTGGGCAGCTGCCAATTGATAATAAATAATCGCCTGGTCAATATTTTTGACCACACCAATACCGTATTGATATAACTGGCCAATTTCAAATTGTGCTGAGGAATTTCCAAGAATTGCCTGGTTATACATCTCACTTAGAACGGCTTGCATATTGGCCTGTTGCTTCCAGCCCAATGTTTGCTGTGCCAGATAATCAGGGGAGTTTTCTTCCTCATCTTTTTGCAGATAGGACGCTCCATCATCCACTGGCGCTGAACCTTGTTTGTGCTTGAGGACCATTGAATCATGACGTACCAACGAAGCAATTTGCTTGTCAATCGGGTAGCGAGGGTAAGACCAGTCATTGGAATGGGCGCCAGTCAGCATCGGAGCCAACACATCAAAATAATCGTTAATTGGAATGGTATCCGGTTGAGCCATCACGAATTGCGGCTGATACAAATGCTTACGAGTCACCGCATCCATTTGTGGCGGCGCATTATAATTATTTTCTTTTAACGCTTGCGGATTATTCCAGGCGCTGTAAATCCCGCCCAGTTGGTAAACACCGTTAAATTGCTCTTCTGTATCGTTACTTAGCCAACGCGCGGCAGCGATTTGCGGATCAAGCTCAATCTTTTTGCTGGCATTCGCTTCTGCAGTCTGCTTCCATTGGGCAGCCAGATTTTCATCCACCGCAACACCTTGTCCCTTCTTATACATTTCAGATAAAGACTTTTGAGCATCCATAGAACCGTTTTGTGCAGCTTTTAGCATCCACATAAAGCCAGAGTCGACATCCTGCTGCGGGTTGGTAGCCGCCAGATAGAATTTGGCCAGATCAAGCTGAGCATCGATATTGTTAGCTTCTGCTGCTCTGCTAAACCAGTCCTTGGCTTCAGCGA
The DNA here is from genome assembly GCF_021297775.1 of Legionella sp. 16cNR16C. Classification (NCBI taxonomy): domain Bacteria; kingdom Pseudomonadati; phylum Pseudomonadota; class Gammaproteobacteria; order Legionellales; family Legionellaceae; genus Legionella; species Legionella sp. 16cNR16C. The sequence continues at coordinate 543,353 of NZ_JAJTMX010000003.1, read as the reverse complement.
AATTGTTTTGCTTTTGCGCAAGTTCCCCTAAAGAAACCATTGCCGGGGTGTAATTCTGATTCGCGGCCTGCTCCATTAACTGTTTGGCTTTGGCCAGGTCACGGGTAACAATTCCACCAGCAGCATATAGTTCACCCAGTTTTACCAATGCTTTGGGGTTATTCTGTTCGGCAGCCTTGTTCAGCCATATCAAACCCAATTTCTTATTTCTGCTGTCTCTGCTATCCAGAAAATGATCAGCAACGGCAAATTGTGCAATCGGGTTGCCATTTTTTGCCGCCTCAATGAAATAGCGGCGCCCCATATCGGTATTTTGTTTAACTCCATATCCGTAGATATAGGCAGCAGCACAATACATTTGCGCCGCAGTGTTATCGGCATCAGCCAGTTTTTTAAACCACTGAAATGCCTGCGCCGGGTCTTTTCCTTTTTGCAGATAATAGCGAGCGAGTAACTCCTGGGCTGGCATATACCCTTTCTGGGCCGCATCGGTAAAATAACGAAGCGCCAATGCATTATTTTTTAGCTCTCCATAACCATAAAGCCGCATTCTTCCCATGTAATACTCGACTACAGGATCCTTGCCTGGTCCCTCCGCAAAGCTTTTGGCAGCCAGAAAATAATTGCCGCGACGATAAGCGTCGACTCCGTCAGCAGCTTGTACAGTATTGGCTGCAGTTGCAGCTACCAGACAAAACCACGGGATAAATGATTTCATGGTGACTCCCTCTTTTTGTTATCGCTTGCCAAGTATTTGCGATCTTATAGCGCCGGAATGATGCCATAACGCACAACATCGCGAAGAGCGCCACTCCTTGTATTACCGTTTACCAGCCAGTAATTTCCTTTATTATTCAACCCATATTTTACATTGGTATACTCACAGACCTGTAGATGATCCGCACAATCCACTATCTGACCATAAGTAGAACCCTTCTGTGGTACAGTACAGATGTACTTCATCAGCTTTTCACTTGTTGATAGCACTGCCCACTGTCCATTTCGGATCGTATGATTCAGATACATGCTGCGCGAACTTTCCTTATTGAGCATCTGATACAAACTAACTGCCTGATTTGACTTATTAAATAGAAAGTACATAGACTGGGCGGCCCCAGCCTCTTCTGGAAGCAGTTTCAGTGTTTTTAATTCAAACAGATAACCGGTGTCACGGCAACCGAGAGGATTTCGGTTATCTTCTTTCTCGACCTTTTCTGCATAACTTGCTTGCATTAAACTTAACAACACAGACGCAAGCAGCAGAGTTTTTCCGGAATTTATTGTTTTCATTTTTTTGCTCCACTGTTGGTGGCCAATATTGGACGAACAATTACCTTTGTACCCAATCGATTAATTTTGGGGTTGGCTATTTCTACAAATTCATGATTCAACCAAAGCGCATCCTGCGTGAACAACCTGACACATCCATGACTGGCCCGCTCCCCAGGCATATCATCGGAACCGTGTAAAGCAAAACCTTTGTGGAAATACATACAGTAAGGCATCTTTGCGCCCCCTCTGCCGATAGGGAACACGTTGGAACGGCATTTCTCATTTTCTTTGCTGAAGAAATGGAATATCCCAGTCATTGTCCGGCAAGAGTGATTGCTGTCAGAGCATTTATCCCGGCCTGAAGAGATAGGACCCCAGTTAACCAGCTTGCCGTTCACATCATAAGCTGCCCAGGCTAATTTGTCCTGATCGACAATCACCTGCTTTTCATCCTCGGGTTCAATTTTTTGCGGGAAGGGGGCGAAATCGAGCAACGTTTTTTGATTAAGATCTTTTGGGACTACAATTTCCTTGCCCGCCCATAAATGATTGTAGGAGCGGTTTAAACGCTGAACAATATCACGCTGCACTGGGTCTGGAAACAGCGTTTCCCAGGTTTGTCCCTTTTGCACTTTGATGCATTGATACTGAGAATAAGCACAAAGACCCACGCCGTAATAATTGCTTGCGGCAGACACTGAAGTCGATAGCAATAATGTCATCACTGCTAATAGTTTTCTCATAATTTGCTCCCTTCGTGCATTTATCTTTTCTCAAGCAAAAAACGTGCTTAAATTTGTGTTATTAATCTGTTTCAAAGCTAATGTCGGTAGAAGGTGAAAAAAGTTTAGCTAAAAAGGAAACTTTTCCAGCTACAAATTCTGAAATACCGGCCAATGCAGACAAAAGCCTATACATTCTCTCAAATGTCGCCTTTTTTCAAGCCTCAGGATGGAAATGTTGAAAAATTCGCATTGCCAGTTCGGCATTGATTCCGGATACTTTTACAATTTCATCATAAGGCGCTTTTGCCAGTTCTCTGAGACCGCCAAAACGGTTCATCAGTGCCTGACGCCGCTTTGGCCCTACTCCCTCGATAGTTAATAAGGAGGAATCCAGTCCAGTTTGTAAACGCTTTTTACGATGGGAAGTAATTGCAAACCGATGCGCTTCATCGCGAATATGCTGCAAAAGGTGAAGCGCTGGAGAATCCATGGGTAAAGTGATTTCTCTATCCTGAGATACCAGGATCAGACGCTCCCAGCCAGCCTTTCGTTCCGGACCTTTTGCAATTCCCAGCAAAAAAACCGATTGAACGCCTAATGAAGATAATACCTTCGATGCCACTCCAACCTGCCCTTTGCCACCGTCAATTATCAGTACATCCGGCAAATTCTGCATTGCCGTCAGACGTCTGAAGCGGCGGGTAATCGCCTGCTCCATCGCCGCATAATCATCTCCTGGCGTAATACCCTGAATGTTGAAGCGTCTGTATTCACTTTTCCAGGGACCCTCCTGATTAAATACCACGCAGGATGCAACCGTGGAATCCCCTTGCGTATGGCTGATATCAAAGCACTCCATTCGGGTAATCGCCGAAGGCAGAGCAAGTAACTCCATAAGAGAGCTGTAGCGTCTTTCAAGTGTGGTGGTGGAAGCAATATGCTCAGACACTGCCAGACGCAGATTTTTGCGGGCCAGCTCAAGCCATCTGGCTTTGATCCCTCGCGGCTTTGAATTAATGCGAACCTCTTTTTTTCTTAGATCGCCCAACATCAGTTCAATGACCGGCTCATCGGTCAAAGCCTCATCCAATATAATGAGCGAAGGAATCCTCTCTGGCGTTTCAAGATAATAGTATGAAACAAAGGCTTCAAATACCTGCTGACGCAAATCATTGGGTTCATATTCTTCAAGAGCAATGTGTTTTCTGGGCATGCTGGGAAAAAAACTTTGGCTGGCAATCACCTGACCATCCCTGATCGTGAGACATTGAATACAGGCAAAACCTGGCTGTACATCCATGACAATCACATCGGCATCGCCGCGCAACTGAATTATCCCCTGCTGTTCCTGTACGAGACGTAAACTTTTTATCTGATCGCGCAAAACAGCGGCTTCCTCAAAAGCCAGGCGCTCAACTGCACTCTCCATGCGCTTAGCCAGCTCATCAAGAATTTGCCCGCATTTACCCTGCAAAAACCGCAGCGCATCATTGATTGATTGCTGATAGTCTTCAGGACTGATATAGGCAGTGCAGGGAGCGCTGCAGCGTTTAATCTGATATTGCAGGCAGGGTCTTGAACGTGCATTAAAATAACTGTCGCGGCAATTGCGGATTTTAAACACTTTCTGAATCACTCCAAGTGTTTCCCGTACCGAGCCCGCACTGGGATAAGGTCCAAATACCTGGCCTTTCTGCGGCTTTCGCTTACTGCGAAACATTTCGATTCGGGGGTACACACTTCCAGCGCTTACCTGAATATAAGGATAGGTTTTATCATCGCGCATCAATACGTTATATCGAGGCCGCAGTGTTTTAATGAGGCTGCTTTCCAGCAATAAGGCTTCGGTTTCGCTGCTGGTTACTGTTACGTCAATAGCGGTGATTTGATTGACCAGTGATTGGGTCTTGGTACCGATTGTTTGTTTATTGAAATAACTGCTGACTCTTTTTTTAAGATTGAATGCTTTGCCTACATACAGCACAGTACCCTCACCATCCAGCATGCGATAAACACCAGGCTGGCTGGTGAGCTTTGATAGAAAGGCTGAAAAATCTGTAGTGACTTCGTGATTACTCATAAGGTTACAATTATACTATAAAGCTCAACATTTTTTGCACTCAGCTGAAATCCCCTCTCTCTAACTCTCTCCCTCAGGGGGAGAGGGCTCTAGGGAAGATTCTTTATAAGAAAATCCCCTCTCCCAAGCTGGGAGAGGGCCAGGGTGAGGGTTGATTTAAACCCCTCTCCCTTAAGGGAAGACTTTTAGCTGATAGCTCCTGCTTAAGACTCATCGTGCAGTGCATCGGTGGGCTTTTCAATAATACGATGTTTCATCGCCAGGAAGGTCAGCTCGACATCATTTTTAATGCCCAGCTTGTCAAACATGCGGTAACGATAACCATTTATAGTCTTGGTACTTAAAAATAAGCGGTCGGCAATATCCTGAACGGTCATACCACTGGTGATCATAAACATGACCTGCATTTCACGTTCAGAAAGCTGATCAAAAGGAGACTCCTGGTCAGCCTCGAGGCTGCTGATTGCCATTTTCTGAGCAATTTCAGTGCTTAAATATTTCTCACCCTTGGCTACTTTGCGAATTGCGGCAGCCATTTCTTCAGCACTGGATTCTTTTGTGACATACCCCATTGCACCCAATTGTAGCACTCGTGAGGGCAATGGTTCAGCGCATAATGCCGTCACGGCAATAATTTTGACCTGCGGATTGGATTTTTTTAAACGACGGGTTACTTCCCAGCCATCAATGCCGGGCATTTTCATATCGAGCAAAATCACATCCGGTTTATGCAACTTGACCTGTGTTAACGCCTGTTCGCCGCTTTCTGCCTCAGCAACGACACTCATGTCAGGTAAATCTTCCAACAAACGGCGAATACCCATTCTAACGAACACATGGTCATCCACAATGAGTACTTTAATCAAACGATGCTCCTTGACCACTACGCCAATGAACACAAAAGGTCCACTGATATTAGCAAGACTGCTCTGTCATTACAATGATAGCCAGTCAATAACCATTTCAATTTCCCTGTGCCCATTCATGGCGCATACTATATAGTGTAGCGGAATTTAACAGGCCAGAATATGAATGCTTGGATTATTCGGATCCACAGGGAAAAGAGGAGGATATTCACCCAGTTCCCGCGCCCTGTTAATCAATTTGGAAATATCCTGAGTCACCAGCTCGTAAAGCTGCTCATAACTATCAATAACAAAATAAACTTTTTGTAACTGATCAATACGGTATGGCGTTCTAAACGCAGTAATAGGATTGAATATCACCCGCATCGGAATTTCGCTTTCCACGCTGTAAGCGGTTTCGCTGATTGAAGAGAGAATACCGCCGCCATATGCCCGCAGACCCTGGCGATTATTTATTAATCCAAATTCAACGGTAAACCAGAACAAGCGCTGCAGCAAAGGCCATTCATCCTCGGAAAAACCCAGCACCCGCTGGGCATAGTTGCACACAAAATCGGCGTAGACCGGATTAGTAAGCATGGGACAATGACCAAAGAGTTCGTGAAAAATATCCGGCTCCTGAACATAATTCAACTCTTCTTCACAGCGGATAAAGGTAGCCGCGGGAAATTTCCTCTGTGCCAGCAACTCAAAAAACTCCCTCGCTGAAATTAGCGCCGCAACCGGTTCCACCTGCCAACCTGTTAACTCAAGCAATTTGCGGCTGATATGCGGTAATTGAGGAATTTTATCGGCAGACAGGCCCAAGCGCTCGAGGCCGTTTAAAAATTCATCGCAAGCCCGATTAACCAAAATCGGCATTTGCCTCTCATAGAGCAATTGCCAGATTCGATGTTCCTCAGGGGAATAGTTGACCATGCCCTCTGAATCAGGCTTGTGAGAAACATAGCGGCTGACAAACTCCATAATTACCTCGTGGATATTAATTCTGATGACTAAATTATAGCGATTTGCAGGATTGTGCAAATAAAAATTAATCGTACAAATACTGCATAACTGTATCTATTTTTGATTTTTAAAACTAATTACAGGTTATTATTATGCTTTTCATCACCAGGGTTTTACAAACCCGAAAAGCGGGGCATTCATTCGACCGCTTATCCACAGAATCTGTGGATAAGCTTGTGCATACCCTGTAAAACGTCTTCAAAACAAAGGCCTATAAGCCATTGCCTTAATTCTGACAGGCTGCATTATCAATGGCAGCGAGTTAATTTTTTATCAGGCTTGTGTTTACAGTAATTAAATCATGCTAAAATTAGCAACTTTGCACATGAAAAGCAGCATGGTTCAATCAGAACGTTATAAGCAGGCCAAACGCGTTACCCTTCTTGGCGCATTAGTCAACGCAATGCTGGGTTTAATTAAATTAATCACCGGTTTTATCTGGCATTCCCATGCGCTGGTTGCAGATGGTGTACACTCTTTTTCAGACTTATTCACCGACGGTCTGGTTCTCTTTGCTTCCCGATATGGCAGTCTGGATGCGGATGACAGCCATCCTTATGGGCATCAGCGCATTGAAACTGCCGCCACTTTACTGTTGTCGCTGCTGCTGGTACTCGCAGGAAGCGGCATTGCCTGGGATTCTATTGACGAGCTGATGAACGCCAGCCACACCCGTCCTGGCTGGCTTGCCCTGCCGGTTGCCTTAATTTCTATTCTGTTGAATGAACTCCTCTTTCATTACACCCGTCATGTGGGCAAGCGCATTAAATCAGAGCTGATTATTGCCAATGCCTGGCATCATCGTTCAGACGCCGCCTCTTCCGTCGTGGTGGCATTAGGATTAGTCGCCAGCCTTTCAGGGTTTATTTATTTTGATGCCATCGCTGCCATCATTGTGGGATTAATGATTATCAAAATGGGACTCGAATACGGTTGGAACAGTGTGAAAGAGCTGGTTGACACCGCGGTTGACGCCGAGACCCTGCAGGCAATTGAAACGATTATTCAGCAAGTGGATGGTGTGGATAAAATTCATCAGTTGCGCAGCCGATTCATGGGTGGCGATATCCTAATCGATGTGCATATCCTTGTCTCCCCGTTTATATCAGTCTCTGAAGGACATTATATTGCCCAACATGTTCATCAGGCATTAGTGAATAAACTCGAAAGAGTAAAAGATGTTATTGTTCATGTGGATCCGGAAGATGATGAGGTCACTTGCCCGTCCTTGCATCTTCCCAGCCGAAAAAAATTGCAAGAAATGTTAATTACTCCCTGGCAGCAGCAATTTCCTGAACTGGAGCGATGCACCATTCATTATCTTGACGGCTTTATCTATCTTGATTTGCAGATTAAATTCTCATCGGGGTCTTCTTTGCTTCAGGAAGCCATCATCCGTGATCTCGGAAACTATCCTGAAATTAAACGCGTTACTATCCTGAATCTGAACCAGAGTATTGAAAATGAGGCTTGTCGAATTGGCTAGAAAACACTTGCCAAACAGAGTATGGAAAAATATCATTCCTACATCTTTCAGGCCCAGGCATATTATTAAACAGTATCCCACCCAAGGAAATTCATGATTGTCACTGCAGCTACATTAAAGCTGATATTTGCCGTTGCCATTGTTGCGGTTATTTTATTAGCAGGTTGGTTACCTTTCAAGAAACGGATTGAAAACGAAGAACACCTGGACTTCCCTATAGGAGAAACACTGGCTACCGGTGTTTTTCTGGGTGCTGCATTAATGCATATGCTGCCTGAAGCAAATCATGCCTTTATGGAACGAGGCTATCATTATCCTTTTGCTTTTATCATTACCGGGTTAGTTTTCCTGGTTTTTTTGTGGTTTGAACATTTGGGCAAGGAACTGTACCAGCATCATAATCACCGCCATCCGGCTTTCGCCATATTAGCCTGGGGGATGTTGTCGGTTCATTCGCTGATGTTAGGCACAGCACTGGGCTTAAGCCACAGTAATTCAGTAGTAATCATGCTTTTCCTGGCCATTATTACCCATAAATGGGCCGAAAGTTTTGCAATCGCTGTACAACTTAATAAAAGCAGTCTCAGTCATACCAAAAGCCTGCTCTTTTTTCTATCGTTTAGCCTGATGACGCCGCTGGGTATTTTTCTCGGCTGGTATTTTGGAAGAGGACTTGAGACCAATTCCCTTTTTGACTCCATACTGATCTCAGCTTCAGCCGGTACGTTTCTTTATCTGGGAACCTTGCATGGACTGGAGCGCTGTGTAATGGTGGAGCGCTGCTGTAATCTCCGCGATTTCAGTTTTGTAATCATTGGTTTTCTATTAATGGCTTCGGTGGCGGTTTATGTATAATTTCCCCCATCAAAAACCGATTATTCTGGCATCCGGTTCGAGAGCCCGTCAGGAACTTTTGCGATCACTTGGCCTTGATTTTCGTGTAATTCCCTCCAATTGCGATGAAGAGGAAATCAAACAATCATTCCCTTTCCAGGATTTTACAGGGCTGGCCCGTCAATTGGCTCGCTCTAAAGCGCTGTCTGTCAGTGAGGCGAACCCATCCTCTTATGTAATTGCTGCAGATCAGCTCTGTGTATTGGAGCAGCAGATTCTGGATAAACCTGGGGGCCATGAAACCGCGGTTATCCACCTTAAACTGTTAAGAGGGAAACAGCATAGTCAGATTTCGGCCTGCTGTATTGCTTTTGCTGGAAAAATTATATGGGAGGCTCAGGATAGCGCTTTGCTGACTGTAAAAAACCTAAGTGAGCAAGCCATTCAAAATTATCTTCAACATGATAAACCCTATCAAAGCTGCGGCGCTTATCATTATGAGGGAAGAGCCAAATGGCTGTTTAGTGAAGTCATCGGCAGTGATAGCACAATTCAGGGGCTGCCTCTGATGGCATTGACTAATGCATTGATTGATTTGGGAATTGTGTCACTGGATTAACTGTCATTAAGCTCAAATTTCTATTAAACTGTCCTCCCCGCGAAGGCGGGGATCTATCTCTGAGCTAGCTATAATGCCTATTGAGGAATGGATTCCCGCATTCGCGGGAATGACAAATTCCTTAGCTTAGTGACCGTGCTGTCGCAGGGAAGAGGAGATAATTATTACTCTTTTGAATGACCAAATCCACCTGGATTCCATGGAATATTATCAAAGAATGCATCCACATGCGTCATTTTACCGGTCTGAATATTCTGCTTGTCTATGATCGCCAGCTTGTAGCTCACTTCATTGTTCTTGTAATGCGGAGAAGAAACCACGGCTACAAAATTCTGCTGCTTTCCAGACGCTGGCATCATGGCGAAGGCGACATTCGGCGGCACCTCTTTGAAATTATCTTTAATTGAATTATCGGTCCATAGCTTCAGAAACTCAGATAAACTTACCAGCCCCGTTGAACGGACTGGTCTGTCTGAGAAGTAGCTCAGATAATCTGGAGGATTTTGCAAGGTCAGGGTATACGAACTGTCAGCATTTTTTACCAGCTGCGCCTGTGAGTCGCTCTGGAAAAACATGTAATTGGTCTGAGTTGAGGCCATTGCATAACTACTGACTACCAAACAAACAGTACCCAACAACTTTTTCATGATAACCTCTTAAATTAGCTAGACTCATATCCGCTACGATGAGTTAAATCGTCGTTATGCTCTTGCTTTACTACACTAGATGTTCCCAGGCTATGTCTGGCAAAAAACGGATAACGATTCTTGCCCTGCAAAGAAACATTTACCTCTGACATATCCCTTATCTGCTTATAATCCGTCCTTATTGATTCATTATACTCTTTTTGACGCAAAGGTGAAGCAGGATTGTCATCAGAAATACATAAACCTTCGAGACTCAAATCTTCAATACTCTCATCTTCGAGAAGTGGCTCTGAAGTCAGTTGCTCTACTTCATCACTGTCTAGGCTGATATCATCATCTGCATCATAGTAATCACTGTTCTCATCGGATTGATCTGCGTCCGCATCGTTCTGTTGTTCAAATACTTCACTATTTGTGTTTTCGTCATCATCTGAAAAATCAGACATTGAAAATGTGAGCAATTCCTGGCTTTCGATATCATTCTCATCTTCAATTTCTTCAACCCGCACTGAAGGCTCTTTTTGACGGCGCTGTGCTAATTGCAACTGAAAATCTATAAGTGCCACTGCAGACAGTAAACCCATCAAGAAAGAGCTACCAGCCAAATCCCCGTCAAACAGACCATTAGTAACCTCATCATCATGAGCTGCGGCATAGATATCCAAAGGAAAATGGAAGAGAGCAGCAGCCAGCGAAGGATTCACACAAAGCACGGTCAATAGAAAGATTAAACTGTCGCTTAATATCGGATAGCCCTCTCTTGCCAGTGACTCACATAGGCCTGTAATCGCAGTGAAAAGGATTAATGTAGTGGGAATAAATGAGTTTAAGGCTAGCTGTCCCTGCTGAATCAGTACATCCAGAACTCCAGTGAAAGCAGTTCCTCCACGCCAGAAACTGGCAGCGTGTCGAGAAAAACTACGTTCATTGCCCTCACCCAGTACACGGTAATATTCATTACGAGTTGAAATCAGCGTGGGTATGAGAGCCAAAGCCGGCGCAATAATCTTACCAAAGCTATCGTTATATAAGCTCACTCCCCCGATATCCATAGCCACGGTGGTGATCATGGTCCATGCAAAGCCGAAGTCAGCCAGAAACCCGCCTACTGCGTAGTCCATAAAGAACGTGCCTTTATGCAGGGATTTCAGGAATTTATTTTCGGGATATCGTTTGGCAAGCGCTTCTACAACCTCGTTACTAAGTGAAATACCCGCCCCCAGGGCCATGGGAGCAATCAGCCACGAACCTGGATGATAATAAATCGCCACCAAGCCTAAAGTCGAAACCCAATTCGCTGCGCCTTCAGGAACGGAAGCCACCAACCGGATGCCGGTTTTGAATTTTTCGATTGATGAAGGCGGCTCTATGGCATTTTGATTAGCAGGAAGTAAAGGGATATTTTCCTGGTTTGGCATAAAACTCCCAAAATGAATATTTACAATTAAACACAATGGATTAATATTTTACACGTAAAGACTTAAGAAAAGCTTAAGCTTATGATTGAGCACAATGACAAACTGCGATGTAGTCTGCATCAGTGACAGTCGCGGGGCCTCGGAAATAACATTATTCATTGTTTTCAATAAATAAATTAGCCAAGTTCCTATCTATATACTAAGCTAGAAAATGATAACTTCACTCAACGGAGCATGCCATGACCTTTCGATCCATGAAGTCACTATTAACAGTTGTAGTTGTAAGTTGTTTGCCGGCGATTGGTTTTAGCGACGATACAAAAACGGATACAAAAACCGAGGCGCCCACGTTCCAGTCAACCTGCGTTAATGCCTGGATGGGCCGAAATACGGAAATAACTGATAAAATGGATTTTAAAAATTTTGGTGAAAAATATTGTAAATGTGCGGAAACCCAACAACCTCTTGACACCCAGGAAGCGATTAATAAAGCCGCTCAAGTGTGTATGTCACGCACCATATTGCAAGATGCAATGGACAATGTAGAGGAAAATGTAGGCCTGGATAAAGTAACCAGTAAAGATATCGATGACAGCTGTCACAATCGCTGGCTGCTCGTGTATCCAAAAATGGATGAGAACGATAAGAAAATTGCGACATCCTATTGCGATTGCGCAGATCCCAAGTTAGTTGATTTAAGTAAAAACTCCGAAAAAATGACAGATGACGAGTATTATAAAGAAATTTACAAAATCGCTGCGACTTGTTCAGGAAAAGAAGGTAAATAGTTTAAACTGAGTCAGGGCGTGATGCTAACTTTCAGGGAGAGATCTTCTTAGCCAGAAGATCTCAAGCTTTTACGAGGATTGCGGGAGTAGTACGATGGGCCACAAAGATAAATGTGAGGATGCAAGTTGCCACCATAAAGGTCCTTTATGTCGAATTAATAAACCATCCCATTTAACCGATGCACGGCAGCATTATGATAGAATAGCCTGTATATTTCAGGGTGGCGGCGCATTAGGCGCTTATCAGGTAGGAGCCTTTCGTGCGATCCATGAAAAGGGTTACCAGCCCAATTTTCTGGCAGGCGTATCGATTGGGGCTATTAACAGTGCCATCATTGCCGGTAATCCCCCGGAAAAGCAGCTCGAAAAATTAATGGCATTCTGGGACAAAATTGTTCCCGCCCTGTGGACTGATTCTTTTTTTGCGCATGAGATGCCTGATTATCTTCACCATTTTCATAACCGTATGGGCGCTTTGCATACTGTATTTTTCGGCCTGGATGGTTTTTTTAAACCACGTCCATTACCCCCGCATGCTTTTTCAAATAATACGCCGGATAATTTAAGTTATTATGATACCTCCTACTTACGTGAGACTCTGGAAGAATTGATTGATTTCGATCGCATTAATGATAAAAAAATAACTTTATGCCTTGGGGCTGTGGATATTGCCTCTGGTGAAATGGAGTTTTTTAACAATCAGAAGACGGAAATAACAGTTGACCATGTCATGGCCAGCGGTGCTTTACCCCCCGGTTTCCCAGCTGTTAAAATAGGAGATAATTACTATTGGGATGGCGGAATTTATGCCAACACTCCATTAGTAACCGTATTGGACGCCCTGCCCGAACAGGACACACTTTGCTTTGTGGTGGACTGTTTCAGCTTACAAGGCAATTTGCCGCGAACAATGGATGAGATGGAAGAGCGTCAAAAAGATATCCGCTACGCCAGTCATTCCCGACGTTTGACCAACGTGTATACCAGCCGTCAGAATTTACAGGCAGCTATTCAATATCTTAGTGATAAATTAACCCCGGAAGCGATGCAGGATCCCGAAGTACAGAAAATTCTCGAGCTGGGTCATAGCAAACATTTCAGTGTGGTGCATATCATCTATCGCGGAACGGCCTTTGCACATTCATTCAAAGATTACAATTTTATTCGCTCCGCTATTGATCATCGAATGAATACGGGCTATCAGAATGCCCTGGACGTTCTGGTTAAACCGGATTGGGAAAGAAAATCAGACAAAGCCTTAGCCTGCTCAATCTATGGCGTGCCCTCTGATTATTTTGAGCAACATTAAAAGCATAGCCTCAACTTTAGAGAAACTGCCCCTCTCTCTAACTCTCTCCCTGTGGGAGAGAGGACTTCATGACGAATTTCTTTTTATAGAAAATCCCCTCTCCCAAGTTTGGGAGAGGGCTAGGGTGCGAATAGGCGGGAATGACACATTTTTGTAAACATTATCCAATAACCGGCGCCGCCTGTTTTGTCAATGCGTCAACCGCGTCCAGCAAATCGTCCATTCGTTTGCAGGATGATCCAGTATCATTTTTAAAAAAACCATGTCTCTTCGGAGAAGCTGAGTCAGCCGTCTTCTGTGCGGCCTCAGAAACAGACTTCCCAGTCTTGAATTCCGATGTTTTACATTGAGCGAGTTCGGATTTAAACTGCTCAATGTTGACTGCATTGCATAGGCCAGCAAGAACAGTGAACAATCGATCTTTTTGCTGTTTTGGGAAATTGGCTTCTTTTTCATCGAATAATTTGTCCGCCTGTTTTAACAGATTAGCAAAAAGTTGACCTTCTTTGATATGCGTCAAATCGGTATCAAGCCTTGAAATTCTGGCGCTGTGGTTTTTTATGTTTTCCCACATGCTACTGCTGTAACTGCGGCTTTTTACTGGTGCTTCGCTTTTTTCTTCACTGGGCATCACAGGCTTTTTATTAGAAGTAGTTGAAACTGACGGTCCGAAGTCTGGCAGCGTATCAGCCAGAGGAACTGTGCGCAACGCTTTTTTCTGTAAGGCTATAATCCCCTCCTCCTGCTCTATGGCATGAGAAGCAATAGCAGACTCAATTTGCTCGGCCATTTCCTTTTGAGAGGTATGCAAATAAGAGAGTGTTTCCGCTCCTGATTTGTTCAGATACTTTCTTAAAAAATCTTCCGCTTTTTCAATGCCTGCTGCATTATTGGTAAATTCTATCCTACGGGTACCATAATTCGCATCAAAATATTTTAGAACGATGGATTTGTCTTTGTGCTGGATACGTAAACCCATTGTATGAGCGACTTCCTCTCCATAGTAAAAGAATTGCATGCGATCTTTTTGCGGATTGGCCAGGATATCCCTTACAATAGTATGAGCAATGGATTTCTGCGTCGAGCTGCCTGCTTTAAAATTGGCCTCCGGCAAATCATCAGACCGTAATCTCCATTGGGCTCGCTGTAAAGCCGCAATTCTTCTTACCATTGGCATATTGCTATAATCACTTTGGTTGGAAGTTAATTTCCGAAATTGCTTAACGAATTTATCCGTTATTAGCCACAGACCGGTAATACCGTAGCATTCTCCGCCCTTATTCACGAAGCCTTTTTTATCCCCTGAAATCAAAGTACCCTGGTTGAAATTTCGATGATTGACGGAAATTAAATTACTCAGTTGGGTTAAGGGATTGGAGTGGCTGGTCTTTTGCTCTTTTAACATCGGCGGATACGATTTAAAATCAATAAACTTCTGAAATCGCTTTTCAAGCGCTGGTTCCTTTATCATCGCTTTCATAGATAATCCATGGAATTCAAGACTTGCAGCACAAAGTTTCACATAATCATAGGGATTAATATGGCGTAAAAAATACTGTACCTCTTCGATAGAAAAAGGAATCGTACTAAAATTAGTTGCCATTTGCAGATAATGCTCATCGGATGCTCTGGCCCAGGCACGCTCATTGCTCCAAAGCTCGAGAAAAAGAAACCGGCTGAAATCAGGACCATATTGCGCTAACTTGTCAAATATCTCTTCTGGATCTTCATTTTGCTCGCGAAATGAACTCCATAATGCCAGAATGTCCACCCGCAGGAGCACATTCATTACAACTTTTGGTTCTTCCAGGCTTAAATTATTCAGTGCAATGAGAGGATGCTCGTTTTCAAGATTCATCACCAGCTCATTTACTTTGTCATTCTGTTCAGAGGTCAGGTCTTTATAGGGATTTAAAAATGCAAAAGGGGTGAGGACACTGCGAGGAGGCATATTAATTGTCCAAATAATACACATAACGAATTATTAGTATAAAGCCTCTCTATTTGCAAATTACTAAAACCTATGTCCGCCTTTCTTACATCTTTTGCAATACTTCCTGCAGATGTTTGACAGGTTCTACTTCGAGTCCCATTGCCTGTTTCGGTGCATTGGCAAAAGGAACAATGGCCCGTTTAAAGCCATGCTTGGCAGCTTCCCTCAGGCGCTCCTGCCCGCTTTGCACTGGACGGATTTCGCCTGCTAAACCGACCTCGCCAAAGATTATTGTTTCACGGTCAAAGACCTGGTTTCTCAAACTCGAAACCACAGCCGCCAGCAAAGCCAGATCACTGCCGGTTTCAGTCACTTTCACGCCGCCCACCACATTAATAAACACATCCTGATCAAAAGTAGCTACTCCGCCATGACGATGTAAAACGGCTAATAAAATGGCCAGTCGATTATGTTCAAGACCCGCCGTAACCCGTTTTGGCTGCTGTCCATGCGCTTCATCAACCAAAGCCTGCACCTCAACTAACATAGGACGAGATCCCTCCCAGGTAACCATCACTGCGCTGCCGGGTGTCGGTTCTGGTTGACGGGACAGAAATATTGCAGAAGGATTGGCAACTTCTTTTAGTCCGCGATCAGTCATCGCAAAAACACCTAGCTCATTCACCGCTCCAAAACGATTTTTTATCGCGCGAATTACCCGAAACCGGCTATCACTCTGACCTTCAAAATACAAGACACTATCCACCATGTGTTCAAGAACCCGTGGGCCTGCCAGAGCGCCCTCCTTGGTGACATGGCCTACAAGAAATACCGCAGTTTGTGAGCTTTTTGCAAAACGAACCAACTGTGCAGCAGATTCACGGACCTGCCCTACTCCACCCGGTGCGGAAGAAATGCTATCGGTAAAAATAGTTTGTATCGAGTCAATCACCACTACGCGTGGTTTTTCAGTCTGGGTGTGGCTTATAATGGTTTCCACATGGGTTTCGGCCAGCAAGCGAAGACCATCCAGAGGCAACTGCAGGCGCTTTGCGCGCATGGCGACCTGCTGTAATGATTCTTCACCCGTTACATAGAGGACAGATTGCTCTTTGGAAAGATTCGCCAGAGTCTGAAGCAAAAGAGTCGATTTACCGATACCGGGATCACCTCCGATTAGCACTACCGAACCATCCACCAATCCTCCGCCAAGAACGCGATTGAGCTCCGATAAGCCGCAGTCCATACGTACTTCATGATTGATAATAACATCTTCAACAGAAGTAACGATTGATTTCTGATTTGCATAATTACCAATGCGCAGATTCTTCACCGGGGCAATACTTTCTTCAATCACTGAATTCCAGGCACCACACTGTGTACACTGACCTGACCATTGGGAAAAACTGGCTGCGCATTGACTGCAACTGTAACGGATTTTAGCTTTCATTTATTCTTTGCTTCTTTTTGCATAATGTAACAAACTGGGTAATCTTATCCTGAAAATCTAATCGAGGCTATGTCGACAATGAGTGCAGAAGTATTTCAATGGGCAGTCACAGGGGCTGGGCCCGCAGGAATTGCAGCGGTAGGAAAACTCATCGACCAGGGTATACCGGCGCGTGAAATCCTCTGGATTGATCCTGCCTTTAAAGTGGGTGATCTGGGACAATACTGGAGTGAGGTATCCAGTAATACCCGCGTTTCGCTTTTTGTGGATTTTCTAAAAGATGCCCACTCCTTTAAATTCAATGAAGCCGCAGAACAATTTGAGTTACTGAGACTGCCTCCCGAGGAGACTTGCAAGCTTGACTATATCGTCAAACCCTTACAATGGGTGAGCAATCATTTACGTCAATCCACTACGTCTCGGCAGGAATCAGTGCAGCAGATCAATCTATCAGGGCGGCAATGGACTTTGACTACTGGAGAAAATGAATATAAAGCTGCGAATGTCATTTTAGCGACCGGTGCTCTGCCCTCTTCACTAAACTATCCTGGTGTAGACGTACTGCCTTTTGAAATAGCCATTGATAAGCAGAAATTAGCCCAGACAATAAGCAGAGACCATTGCTATGGAGTGTTTGGCTCCTCTCACTCGGCCATCATTATCCTGCGCCATCTGGTTGAACTTGGCGTGGAAAAAATTATCAATTTCTACCGCTCCCCCTGCCGATATGCCATCAATATGGGCGACTGGATTTTATTTGATAATACCGGTTTAAAAGGTCAAACGGCGAACTGGGCACGCGAGAACATTGATGGAGAACTGCCAGCCAGTCTTTCCCGATATATTATCAATGAACACAATCTGGCCCGCTATCTCCCGCAATGCCATCAGGTCATCTATGCCGTGGGCTTTGAAACGCGGAAAAATCTGATTATCGGTGATTATGATCAGGTCCAATACAATCCTCATCTTGGTATTATTGGTCCAGGATTATTTGGTCTGGGTATCGCTTATCCTGAATTAAAAGCCGATCCTTATGGCAGCGTTGAGGCGCAGGTGGGCCTTTGGAAATTTATGGTTTATCTTAACAAAATACTGCCGCTGTGGCTCAAATATCATACCTGAGCTTCGAGACAGCCCAGGTTTTGGCCCGCATTAAAAAATAAAATAGGCTCTACTCTGCAATTTCAGATATAATATTGCAACTTTGTGCACAGGCAGTATACTCGCAACGTTCTGCCCCTCTGGAAACCCTTATGTCTGAAACCATTCATTTTGAAAAATCCATGCAGGAACTCGAAGAAATCGTCAGGCAGCTTGAGCGTGGAGATTTGATGCTGGAAGATTCACTAAAGCAATATGAGAAAGGCATCCAACTGGCTCGTAAATGTCAGGAAGTACTGACCCAGGCTGAGCAGAAAATTGAAATGTTGCGCATGAATACAATGGAAACCGGTGAGCCTTCCAATGAATAATGAGAAAGTAAATGCCCTTATTGACCGCCACGAGATGGTCTTATTGCAACTGCTGTCTGAACTCGACATTCCTGCCTCCCGGTTAAAAGAAGCCATTGCTTATTCCTTGTTTCCCGGTGGTAAGCGGCTAAGGCCGGTTCTGGTTTATCTTTGCGGTGAAATGGTTCGGGCACCACTGGCAGCACTCGACTATATCGCGGCAGCAGTTGAACTGACCCATTGCTATTCACTGGTTCACGATGACTTGCCCGCAATGGATAATGACGACATGCGCCGAGGGAAACCAAGCTGTCACCGCGCCTTTGATGAAGCAACAGCCATTCTGGTCGGCGATGGCATGCAAGCACTTGCAATTGAAATCCTGCTAAGCAAACTGACCGATATCCTTGCACCTGCCAAGGTGATTGAAATCACCAGAGAATTAGTACACGCCAGCGGTCCTACCGGTATGGTGAGCGGGCAAAGTCTGGATCTCTCTGAACTGAGTAACAGCAGTATTGATGAACATACTTTGAAAAAAATTCATCAGTTGAAGACAGGTAAATTAATTCTCTCCTGCATTAATATGGCATTGGCTGCGGGAAGCCCCAGCCATGAAGAAATCAGAAATCTGCGTCTTTATGGCAACCATCTCGGTCTGGTCTTTCAAATGCAGGATGACTACCTGGATGCCTACGCTTCGATAGAACATCTTGGCAAAGGCCGAGCCTCTGATTTGGCTAATGATAAAGTTACCTACGCGCAGCTTTATCCCCAGAAAGGATTGCTCGAACAGATAAACCAGCACTTTGATCATGCCAAAACCGCCTTACAGCAAATCGGTTCTACCGCAATGGAACTCCTTCATTTAAATGGACAACTGCATCAGCGCACTTCTTCTTTTTAAAGCACTCCATAAACTTCCGGTATCGCTCTTGTAACCTGCTCTCTCCATTCTGCTGCTATTCTTTAAGAATGGACTTTTACAGAGCGATTACGGGCATGAAACGCTGTGCAATGAACTATCTAACAGCTTTGATTCTGATATCAGTCTGTGGCTTTGCACAAGCGGGGAAAGTCATTCAATTTACAGTTAAGGGCAGCATAGGGCCGGCTACTGCGGATTATTTGAGTCGTGGGATCGCTGCCGCACAAAATGCCAGTCTAATTCTGATTATTCTTGATACTCCGGGCGGGCTCGACAAATCAACCCGTCTCATCATTCAAGACATTCTCGCCTCCAAAGTACCCGTGGTCACTTACGTTTATCCAAAAGGTGCGCGCGCTGCCAGTGCGGGTACCTTTTTGCTTTATGCGAGCACGATTGCGGCAATGGCACCAGGAACCAATCTCGGTGCCGCAAGTCCGGTAAATTTAAGCGGCAATGAGAAGTCCGGGGTAATGGACAAAAAAGTTACTAATGACAGCGTAGCCTATATACGCTCATTAGCGCAGTTGCGAGGAAGAAATTCACTGTTTGCCGAGCAGGCGGTCATTGCCGCCTCGACGTTGACAGCCAATGAGGCAATGAAAAAAGGCGTAATTGATATTATTGCGGATACCCCGTACGATTTACTGGAAAAAATCAATGGAAAAACTGTCAGTCAGGGAGGGTTGACCATTCAGATTGATACAGAACATCCTGAAATCACCGCAATGAATCCCGACTGGCGTATGAAATTGTTATTGATTATCACCGAGCCCACCATTGCCTATCTGCTGCTACTGCTAGGAATATACGGCATTTTTTTTGAGCTGGTAAACCCTGGATTTGTTTTGCCAGGGGTTATAGGTTCCATTTCAATGATTATTGCCCTCTATGGTCTGCAATTGCTGCCTGTTAATTACGCCGGTCTGGCTTTAATGGTCATTGGTATTGGTTTTATTATTACCGAAGCGTTTACCTCAAGCTTTGGAATTCTTGGGATTGGTGGAACTATCGCCTTTATCGCCGGCTCAATTTTACTCATTGATACCGAGCACCAATCCTATCAGATTGCCCGCTCAGCCATCTGGTCTATGGCTGCGGCCAATATTATTGCCATGTTTACCTTGTTGGGAATGGCGATTCAGTCGCGCCGCAAAACCGTTCAGAATGGACTATCCATACTACTTAACGCCGAAGGTCGAGCACTCAATGATATTAATTTAAAAGGACAAGCTATTATAAGGGGTGAAATATGGAGCGTGAGTTCTATGAAGCCAATCACTGCCGATAAGCCGGTTAGAGTTATTAAAGCAGAGGGATTAAATCTGGAAGTGGAAGAAATAGATTCAGGGAAAGAGATCAGTCATCAGGGAGAAAATTAATCATGAGCTCATTTTTAGGTTTTTTGATTGCATTCATTATTATTATCATTATTTCAAGTTTTCGTGTTCTGCGGGAATATGAGCGCGGCGTAATTTTTCAACTGGGGCGTTTCTGGAGTGTTAAAGGGCCGGGGCTTATTCTGGTTCTTCCTGGCGTGCAGCAAATGGTGCGCGTGGATTTGCGTACAGTTGTAATGGACGTTCCCAGCCAGGATGTGATATCGCGTGACAATGTGTCGGTGCGCGTCAATGCAGTGCTTTATTTTCGCGTTGTCGAACCGGAAAAAGCGATTATACAGGTTGAAAATTATTTTGAAGCGACCAGTCAGTTGGCCCAGACCACGCTGCGTTCAGTGCTCGGGCAGCATGAGCTGGATGAGATGCTGGCTGAACGTGAGCAATTAAACAGTGACATTCAAAAAATCCTGGATAGCCAAACCGATGGCTGGGGAATTAAAGTTTCCAATGTAGAAATTAAGCATGTTGATTTGGATGAAAGCATGATCAGAGCGATTGCCAAACAAGCGGAGGCTGAACGAGACAGACGTGCTAAAGTAATTCATGCCGAAGGAGAACTTCAGGCCTCTGAAAAATTAATGCAGGCAGCGAAAGTTTTAGCAGAACAACCTCAAGCCATGCAACTTCGTTATTTGCAAACCTTATCTGCTCTCGCGGGCGGCAACACCTCGACTATCGTTTTTCCAATGCCGATTGAATTAGGAGAATTGTTGAAAAAAATGGGATAGGTTTTCATCGCGCATTATTCAAAGGCCATTTCATCACTGGGGTATAGCGCACTCCTCCACTGATGGATTGGCTTTCGAAAAGAGTGATCTCACTGACATTCATCGGGGTAAAAACTGGCAAAAAGACGTGTTCCTCAAACTGTCGATTCCATGCGTTATCCCGAATTCGACCTAAAGTCACATGCGCTGTATAAGCCCGAGACTCAGTGGAATAACCCAAGTGGTTTAACGCCTCTCCGATTATTCGGGATAACATAGCGAGCGTTTCATTCGGCTCTACTTTAAGCGATAGCACCTTGGGATAAGCAGGATTAGGGAAATACAGAAAGTCTCCAAATTCTATGGGAAACGGTTCACAGCTAAGCTCAGCTGTTAAAGTCTTCGCTAGTAACGGTATATCCCTGCAATTCATTTTTTGCACAAACTGCAAAGTCACATGCAAATTTTCCTTTAATGTCCATTTTACTGAAGAAGCATGTGAATGCTTCTGCATCCTGCTAATCAATAGAGCCAGCTCTTCCTGAACCTGGCCGTTTATCCCTACACCAAAGAAAGATCGAAAAGACTCCATAATCATTCTAATAATCGAAGTTATTTCTAATTTACGATAAAACACTTTCTTTTTCTATGTTATCCACAAAATCTGTGGGTAACTGTGTGTATAGCTTGTCAGTTTTACCAAAACCCGGCTTGTGAGAAATTTATCAACAGCTCATCAAGAAAGAACAAAACAGGCTCAGAGAGGAAAAATATTAGCCTTTATGTTATATTAATTTGTATATCCTTAAAAAGGGAACCGGGGTATGGAGCTACAGTTGAGTAAAAACAAGCTTCTTATGGAAGCTTTAATGGCTTTAAAAAAACTGCTCAGGGATGAAGAAGCTTTAGATATTGCGGTATTTCGCAATGGCCGCGTCAAATCGCCTGGCGTCAAATCGGGATATGAGGATGCCGAATTTCTGGATGGCTTTGTTTCTTTATCCACATTAAGCCTATGGGATACTCTGGATCAAAATGGGAATATTCAGGTCGATGCGGTGAGAAACGCTGGATTCAAGGTAGAATTGAATAACGATAGCTTGAAAAGCAATCTAAGTATGATCTTTACTGATTCTCAAATTGAAAATCTGTCCGATAAAGAAAAATTATATACAGATGCTATCGTTTACACTATCAGTTCAGAGCTTCAAACACCTGAGCGATTAATTGCCGCGCTGCAGCCGGGTCCTTTTCAGAAATTCTTCAATATACAATCCCTGATAAAAGAAGCATTCGATGGTCTTGATCTCACAGCCCTGCTTAAAGATAGTGTCTCTTTGGAAAAAGCAATTGACCTAAGACTATCCAGCTTGGACACAAAACCCGATGAACAATGTGTAGCAGAGTATGAACCCCGGGATCTTGAGTTATTTAGCTCGCAGAAAAGTATCGATTATCGGCAGGTTCTTGAATCGATTAATCAGCAGGAACAGCGGCGCAAAGAAATACGTCAAAGAGACTTGCCTCATTTTTCCAGTTTAATAATGGAACTGACAGCGCTTGCCCATTCAACAGATTTTTTAAATGGATTCGTAGGAAAGACAAAATTACTTGATAAATCCAGACTTATTCTGGAATTATTGAGTCGCACACAAATGTCCGCAGCGACGGGAATCCCCAATCCATTTCCTAAAGAAACTCGCTCACTGGAAAATCTTTATCATCATTTGATTATTGATGCCCTTTACCAGACCTTACAGTCTGAAAAGGAGAATGGTGTTAAACATCTTATCCAGGAACTGAAAAGTTCCGAAGCCCACGCCCTATGGGAAAAAACGGTTTCTTGCCTGGCGGAACATTTTATCACCCTTTGTGACAGCATGTTTTCTTTCTGCCTTGGGTCTAATCTCAACGCTGAAAACAAAATATCATTAAACAATGCCTATCGACTGGCCAGTGCAATCGCACCGGAAATTCAGAATAATTCACTTAAAAATAAATTATTGGAAGCAAGAGCAGAGGTATTTCTGGCAGCATTGATGCAAATCCTCATTACCACGACCCTAAGTCAAAAGGGCTGGGGAGTTCGGAATAGCCGTTATGAAATAACCATCGACGGAAAACCTTATAAACTCCCCAGGCGCGCCTCTGAACAGTATGAAGCCATTCAGGATTTTATGAATGGCAAACTATCCGCAATAGAAGCCGCAAGCCTGGTAATGAGTATTGGCCAGAAGGACTCTTCCAATTTCATCACCAGCCCGGGAGTGGTCGTAAAGAATTATTTTTCACTATTTAAAGAAGGCGATCGCAAAAAAACTGAAGAAGAGGTAACCGAGCAGTTAACTAAAAAAAATAACCCCGGTTAAACCTCAACCTGATGATAATCGCATCGCAGAAACCAGCTAGCCGCAAATGTTATAGCCCCCATCGACATACAGAACCTGCCCGGTGATGTGAGCCGCCTTATCTGATACCAGAAAAGCAGCCATCTCCCCTACTGACTCAATAGTGACTAATTGATTAAGGGGTGCCTCTTTTGCTGCTTTTTCCATAAGCTGATCAAAATGTTCCAGACCAGAGGCTGCACGCGTCATTATCGGACCGGGAGAAATGGCATTAATCCTGATTTTCTCCTGCCCGAGGTCAATTGCCAGATAACGCACGGTCGCTTCTAAAGCGGCCTTCACCGGCCCCATCAGATTGTAATTTTTAATTACTTTTTCGGAACCATAATAACTCATGGTAATTATCGATCCGCCATGACTCATCAGAGGCTCCACCGCTTTGGAAAGACGAATCAGTGAATGACAGGAAATGTCCATTGCCAATAAAAAACCCTCTTTGGAGCAATCGACCACTCGCCCCTGCAAATCTGATTTTGGGGCAAAGGCGATGGAATGAATCAGAAAATCCAGCTTTCCCCATTGTTTATGAATTGTTTCAAAAAGAGCTGTGGTTTCCTCTTCGTTACAGACATCAAGAGGCATAAAAATGGGGGCCTTCACTTTCTCAGCCAAAGGCTGTACATATTTTCTCGCTTTTTCATTCTGATAAGTCAATGCCAGCTCTGCTCCGGCCTCATGCAATACTTTTGCACATCCCCAGGCAATTGATGATTCATTGGCTATGCCGACAATTAATCCTTTTAAACCCATTTTCAAGACTCCTTATTCAGTATGGCCAGGCTGTGTAAAGCCATCATTTTTTCTTCATTGGCTGAAATAACCAGCACAGAACGTACAGGCAAAAAATGAATCGCATCCAGAATTTTTTTACGGACGGGCATCGAATTTTCACCAATGCCTCCTGTAAATATAATATGATCCACCCCGCCCAAAGAGATAGCCATCATCGCCATATATTGCGCCACTTTCAGGCAAAAGAAATCTATTGCAAACTGCGCTTTTTTATCTTCGCTTTTCTCAAGCAACTGAACATCATTCGTCCAACCGGATAATCCTTTCAAGCCAGACTCTCTATATAATAGCGACTCCACTTCCTCGATACTAAAACCAAAATGCCTGACTAAATAAGGAATAACACCCGGATCAATACTGCCGCAGCGCGTACCCATCGGCAAACCATCAAGGGCGGTCAATCCCATTGTCGTATCCACACTACGGCCGCCGGACATGGCACAAAGACTAGCCCCGTTCCCCAAATGAGCGGTGATAATCAAATCTTTATTCAGAGCACTATGATGCTTATCGAGATAATAGCTGATCCATTCATAGGAAAGACCATGAAATCCATAACGCCTTACTCCAGCCTGGCGAATGGTTTCAGGCAGGGCATATTCAGTAAATAATGGCTCATGTCCGGCATGAAAGGCAGTATCAAAACAGGCGATTTGTATAACACTCTTGCCAAGCTGGTAGATGTATTCCACGCCGGCAATGTTGTAAGGCTGATGCAAAGGAGCCAAAGGACAAAGCGTTTTCAAATAATCAATAACATCAGGGGTAATAAGAACTGAATGCTTATAACGCTCACCGCCATGAACAATACGATGTGCTACAGTTAGAATTTTCCATTGGCATTCATGATGCTCTATCCAGTTAAAAATGTATTCCACAGCTTGCCGCTGATCCATATTCTCCGCAAGACTTAAACTTTCTGACGGTCCTTCATCAACCCGGGCTGCAAACACAGGCTTACCGCCAATATTAAAAACCTTGCCACTGGCCAGCAATTCAAGGCTTTCATCAGCCACAAACAATTGAAATTTGACGCTTGAAGATCCGACATTTAATACGAGGATGCTGTTTATTGCCAGGTTCATTTAATCAGACCTTCTTTTCGAGCAGCAGCCATTTTTACTGCCAGTGCACAGGACAGCAGTCGTGTACGAATTGAATCAGCACGGCTGGTCAAAATAATTGGAACTCTGGCGCCTAATACAAGCCCTGCGGCATCAGCATGTCCAAAAAAAGTGAGCTGTTTGGAAAGCAGATTCCCTGATTCAATATCAGGTACTACCAGAATATCCGCATCCCCTGCCACTTCGGAGATAATATTTTTTTCAATAGCGGCCTGTTTGTTAATCGCATTATCAAAAGCCAGAGGACCATCCAGTATAGCTTGAGTAATTTGTTCTCTTTCTGACATTTTACATAATAGTGCCGCATCCACGGTGGCCTGCATCTTCACATTAACGAACTCGGTAGCTGCCAGTATCGCCACCTTGGGTTTTTTATCCATTCCATAAAGAACCCGCCACAAATTGATGGCATTTTGGCAGATATCCGCTTTTTCTGATACCGTAGGCGAAATATTAATCGCAGCGTCTGTGATAACCAACGGTTTATGATAAGAAGGAACGTCCATTACATAGGCATGGCTAATACGGTATTTGGTTCGCAAATTGGCAGAAGAAGGTACAATTGCGCCAAGCAACTCATGAGTCGCTAAAGAACCCTTCATGATCGCATCAACTTTACCCTCCGCCGCAAGCGATGCGGCTCTGACTGCTGCGGCATCACTATGAGGGCAATCAATAATTTCCCATTGCGAGATATCAATATTGGCTTCACTGCCTGCTGCCCTGATTTTAGCGACAGGACCAACCAATAGAGGCCTGATCAATCCCGCCCGTTCTGCATCAGCAATTGCCTCTATGCTGCTCGCTTTAACCGGGTGAACGACCACAGTGTTAATGCGGCCAATCTTTTTGCAGGATTTGATGATTGGTTCAAATCGGTCATGGTTGTGAATTTCGATATCAGGCAAACGTGTTTTGGCAACCTTCAGTTTTTTGGTCGGAGCCAATACCCGGGCCTGCCCCTCAATAACGATGTCTCCCTTCTCATTTTTTCCCAAACAATTAAAGAGGACAATTGGCCTGTCTTTTTCCTTGTCAATTACAGTAATTGTAATGGTGACCGTATCTCCCAGATGTACCGGATTCTTAAATTTAAGATCCTGACCAAGGTAAATGGTACCAGGTCCTGGTAAAGCGGTACCTAATAAAGCAGAGATCAAACCGCCAGTCCACATACCGTGACCGACAATTCCATGAAATATATCATTTTGCGCAAATCCGGGATCCATATGAGCAGGATTGATATCGCCGGAAACTGCTGCGAATAAAGCGATATCCTCAGGGGTTAACCTGCGGCTTAACATGGCTTGCTGGCCTATGGATAATTCATCAAAGGTTGTGTTTTCAAGAAATTCATCGGTCACAGCTTATATCCCTAATACAGTGTTGTTACAGAAACGCGCATAAGCGTCGCTAAAAATCCTCTCTCCCCTCAGGGGGCATTGCCATTAAGTTAAGGAAATTCTGCAATTGCATATAGGTTGTGCCCTTGGCACAACCTTGAGCTCTGGAGTGGTTCAAACCCTTTGTTGGGCCAAGGGCCCAACCTACAATGATTCCTTAACTTAATGGCAGTGGCCCTAGCCCTCTCCCAGCTTGGGAGAGGGGATTTTCTCTTAAGTTGACACTTATCCGCAAACGCGGAATTATGGGTTTTTGTTTCAGCGTTTTGGTCGAAGCAACTTACTTTTTTTATTATAATAAGAGTTCCTTGAACGGCTATCTGATGCGAAAGTTGCTATCGCTTTGAGAACAAGATTACCCACTTTTGAAAAGGCTTGTAATAAGGCGAAAGCCAGCGTTCTGGCTCTTGTTGAGTGTGTTTTCATAAAGCACTTCCTATGCTAACAAATTAATCATCCATTTTGCGCGCTTACCTGCACGCAGCTTAATGATATAATTTAAACTAAATTCACACAATAATTCTTAAAAAAGAAAACCGGTTATCTAAAATTCATCCCATAAATTTAACTGCCTTGGCCCCTGCTCCTTTTTGCGGAATTGACTGGTATTTAAAGCAATCTGCCTTTCAGTATTTAAGCCAAAACGCCTGCAAGCCAACTGAAATCGCATCTTTAACAAATTGGCAAACTCCCCCTCTCCACGCATACGGCTGCCAAATGTCGAATCATATTCTTTACCGCCGCGCATCTGACGAATTAAACTCATAATGTGCCCGGCACGCTCTGGAAAATGCTTGCCAAGCCATTCCTTAAACAAATCCTTAACCTCGTGAGGTAATCGAAGCAGTACATAAGCAGCATTACGCGCTCCAGCCCTGCTGACCGCTTCGAGGATCCCCTCCAGTTCCATGTCATTGACCATAGGAATTATGGGTGCCAGCATCACCTGCACTGGGATATTATGTTGCGCTAAACCCTGCACCAGCCTTAATCTTGCAGAAGGTGCCGAGGTTCTTGGCTCCAGGATGCGCTTAAGATCAGTCGATAATGAAGTAATACTGACCGCCACTTTGGCCAGGTTGTTTTTCGCCATAGCTGCCAGCAGATCGAAATCTCTTTCCAGCAGCGAGTTTTTAGTAATTAAAACCACCGGATGCTGATGCTCAAGCAAAACCTCTAACAGGCTGCGGGTTATTTTCAATTTCCCTTCAACTGGCTGATAGGGATCTGTGTTTGCGCCAATCACGATGGGTTTACACTGGTAGTTTGCCTTATTGATTTCCTTTCGCAATAATTCGGCAGCATCCTGCTTGTAGAAAATTTTGGTCTCAAAATCTAAACCGGGCGATAAATCCATATAGGCATGGCTGGGTCTGGCATAACAGTAAATACACCCGTGCTCGCAGCCCCGGTATGGATTAATCGACTGTTCAAAACCAATGTCAGGGGATTCGTTGCGGCTTATTATTGTTTTTGCTGATTCAGGATATAAAAAAGTCTCAAGCGGCGGCAGCGCTTCTTCCTCTCTGTCCCATCCATCATCATAGTATTCATGACTTGTTTTTGCGAAACGCCCTTCCGGGTTGGACAAAGCGCCTCGATTTTTAATAGTGGGTCCAGTTTTCATGATCAATAACTCAACATCTTTTGATGCAATTTTACCCAAAATAGTTGAAAAATGTAGCCCAAATCAGCAAATACTTTCTTGTGAAAATCAGAGGATTAAAGCAGGAATGACAGCATCAGGGGCTCAGCCAGATGGTTTTTAACTTTTTTTGTCTGCCAGTTCTTTTGCCTCTTTCCACAAGGCCATTAACTGTTCAAAGGGTAAATGGTCAAGATTGTTCAGATTCTGACTTTTAGCTAATTGCTTGACCACTAAAAAGCGCTGCTCAAACTTGTTCAAACTCTTTTCCAGGGTTAATTCGGGATCATAGCCGCAATATACGCAAAGCGATAACACCGCATGAAGCAGATCACCGATTTCATATTGCAATAAATCATTTTCTCCATGGTCCTGGTCCAGCAATTGATTGACTTCCACACACTCGCTTTCAACTTGCGTAAGAATCTGCCGGGCATTATCCCAGCGAAAACCAAACTGCATGGCGTCCAGTTCCAAATCAATCAATTTATTAAATAAATTCATACCTATATTTCCAAGTGCGATAGATAATTATTATCAGGGAGGATTCATTTTTATTCCAGTCTTAAAGGCTTTGAGCCAATTGAACGAGTTGATTTAAGCACCCCCAAGTGATACAATATTGAACTATTTAGATAATCAAAGAGCAAACCTAATCATGCCCTTGACCCAAAATCGCCAGTACTTCCCCAATACCGCTTTGCGGGCCTGGCATAACCTACTTTATCGAGAAGACGATTCTAATCCAGTCGAGATCCTGATTGATGGAGAAAAACATAGCCTGCATATAAGCCGTTACCAGGGAGACGAAAATAACTTTGTAAGTCAGGGTGGTACAAAGCAAGTCTACCGATTGGATTATGGGAAGGTCTTTTCAATTTTAAACTGTTCAACCGGAGTAGGGCCTTATGCTGCCAAAGTATGGAACTGGGTAGTTGATGACGAAATTATTTTTTCTAATTATCTGGCCAAAACAGGCTTACGCACTCAGGATTATCAAAAAGTAAAGTTAAGCATTGACGGGCACGATGTATATGTTCTGCAAATGACGGCATTTGACAGCCTGCTCAAGCAGGGCAAGCAAGTCAGAGACGCTAAGAATGCACAACATTTCGGCAGTACCATGCTTTTTGGAAATCGGGAAAATGCCGAAAATCCCGCTTATCTATTACAGTTAATGCAGCCGCTTCTGGATGACATCGCTTGTCTGCTTGCCCATTGCGTGCATATCTCTAATCTTGGAGACAGTCTTAATCTGATTATTGAAGATACCCCCGAAACCCCCGAGCATCAGCGCGACCAACCAGGGCTTATCAGTGAAAGAAAACAAGTTCCCCATTTATTCTTCTATGATCTTAGTAAAGATTTTAAACAGATAGATTTCGATAACGATATCCATTTTGATAAAGAGTGTTGCCCCAAGGTTGCAAAATACTATATAAGAGGGGCCTACTTTGCCCTGCTTGCTGCAATAAATAACGAGGAAAGATCTCTTTTCGGACTTGGCGAATGTTCTCCTTTCCAATTTTCGGATAATAGTTTCGAGACTATAAAAGAACAGTTACTAGAGACAGTTCTTCAAAAAACCGAACAACTGATTGCCAGCAGAACCACATTACCTAAAATTACTGAAATCCCTTGTCCCCCTTTACCTCAGCTTTATGAGCAACCTGCGGATTCTATTGTCGTAGCTTCTCAACCTGAACGGGCAGATCAAAGGCTGTGCTGCGCTTTGAACAAGTACATCAGCGAGCGAGAGGCCGAAGTTAAACGGTTCCAATCGAATTACAATTCCTTCTGGGCAAAGCTATTTTCCAGAATGGATGCAACAACAAAAATAGAAACTGCAAAAAAAGTGATTGCCTGTATAGAGAACAAACCCAATACTGATAAAAATTTTTCACCCAGGGAACTGGCGGCAGCGCTTCAAGGCCGCCTCGGGCATCTAATGGCAGATAATCAATACGCATTGCCAACGGATTTTAAACAGCAACGAGACGTTTACCTGCAGGCCAAATCGTTCTGGAGTTTTAATTAACTTTGACTGCCTGCCTGATTTTCATTAAGCTCAGGTAAAGTGAATTGATCAGGACGTAATCATGCCAGTACTGCAAGGGAATAATATTAGAACCTACTATGAAATTCATGGACAGGGTCAACCGCTGGTATTGATTGCCGGGTACACCGGCGATCACAATTTCTGGAATCTTATGCTGCCGCAACTGGCAAGCCAATTTCAGGTCATCATTTTTGATAATCGGGGAATTGGTGAAACAACAGATAAGGGAGAGCCTTTTACTTTAGAGACTATGGCAGCCGATGTGATTGCATTGATTGACGCACTTGGGCTGTTAAAGCCGCATATTCTGGGTCAGTCAATGGGGGGAGCTATTGCACAGATTGTCGCCCGAAACTATCTCGATCGCATCGGTAAACTAATTCTTTTAAATACCGTTTCCCGTTTCAATCAACGGACCATCAGAACGCTGGAGGGTTTGCTGCGTTGCCGCAAAGAAGGGGTATCCTTTGATTTGTTTATGGATCTGGCAATGCCCTGGTTTCTTTCCAATGCCTATTTAAGCAATGAACACAATATTTTATTATTTAAAGAGGTGCTTAAAAATAACCCCATTCCTCAAACCATTGAGGATCAGCAACGCCAGCTTAGAGCACTTGCTACATTTAACTCCACCGCCTGGCTGGGAGAAATAAATGTTCCCAGTCTGGTTATTGCGGCAGAAGAGGATATCATCACCTTACCTGGAGAGAGCGAAGCCCTGGCGAGGATGTTACCTAATGCCGCGTTTATGAAGGTCCATGGTGCTCACTCCAGCCCTCTTGAGCAAGCGCAAAGGGTCAATGAGTTAATTTTAAAATTTTGTGTTTAAAAAACCCGGCATAGACCATATTTAGACAGATAACTTTAGCCCGCGAAAAATTAAACGCGGGCGTAACCCTGATATCTATCCTATTGACTAAGTCTCTCTTTAATCGTTTGTGCCGTATCATTTATAACCGTTAGCAACTGCTGATAAAGCTGCTCCAGTAATGCAGTATGGCCTGACAAATGATACTCCTCCAAACACTGACAAGCCCATTGCAAACGTACATTTCCGCAATACATCGCACTGCTCTTCAGTTTGTGAGCCAGTTTGGCTACTTTCTGCCAATCTCGTCCAGAATGTGCTTTGGCTAATTCTTCTCCAATGGCAGGTAATTCTTTTTCAAGCAATAAACTGAGCATTTCACGTAAAGTCGCAAAATCACCCAGATTAGCGATACCAATAGTTTCATCAAATAAAGCATGACCTGACAAGGCGAAATAATGGAGTTCCTTGTTATCGCTGCCATGGTGAACGAATTTGTCTTCTGCGATGAATTCTTTCAAAAGACCTTGAAATGCAGGGAGAGTCACCGGTTTACTGATTAATTTATTCATTCCAGCAGGAAGCTTCAGGGTATTACTGGATGATAAAGACTGCGCAGTCAGGCCTACAAACGGAATGGCCGCCCGGCCCTCCTGCTGCTCAAGTTCGCGCAGTCTATTTAACATTTCATGACCCGAAATTCCTGGCAGACCCAGATCGCTGATGATTAAATCAAAGGGTTGTTGCTGCAAAAGCTGCAATGCCTCTTCTCCAGAGGTGGCAATCTGATAATGACATCCGGATTTTTGCGCCATGATCTCCACAGTTTTTAATGCGACCGGATTATCCTCGACTAACAATAAGCGCGCCTCATGATTTGATATTTCATGATCAGAATTTAATTTTTCGTCATCCTGATACTTTTCATCATAACTGATATCAGGCTCTGCCAACACCATCGGAAGTTTGAAGTAAAATCGGGTTCCCTTGCCAATAGTACTGCTTAAATTAATTTCCCCCCCCAGCAATTCCACATAGGTTTTCACGATATGCAAACCTACCCCATGCCCCTGATATTGCGCTTTATTGGATGGGTTTACTTTAAAAAACCGATCAAATACCTTGGCTTGCGCCTCCTCGCTTATGCCTAAACCTGAATCAAATACCGAAAACTCCAAAGTTACATTATTCTCTTCCTCTGAAAGCTTCTGAATACTTACTCCAACATGACCTTCCTGGGTGAATTTAATGGCGTTTCCCAGCAAATTCAGCAAAATGCGATGAATTTTAATGCGATCACTGATAAACCAGTCAGGAACATCTGGCTTGATATCAACCAGAAACTCAAGCTTTCGCATTAATACAGAGGGTTGTTCCAGCTGGACAATATCTTTAATTAATTTTCTCAGGCTGAAATGCTCATAATGCAGATCTTTTTCCTGAATGTTTCCAGAAGAAACAATTTCCAGAACGCCGTTAAGTAATGCAAGCAACTGGGTACCGCTTTCGTGTATCCAGCGAGAATATTGCATCTCTTCCTGTGTATTGGCATTTTCCTCAAGCAGGTTAGACATGCTGATTATGCCGGTAATAGGTGTGCGAATGTCATGGCTCATATTGGCGAGAAACTCGTCTTTGGCTATGTTGGCGGCTTCTGCCAATTCCTTTGCCTCACGCAATGCTTCGGCCCGTTTATTATCTTCCGTAACGTCCGTGGCCACCCCGGTGACGCCATAGCAAATCCCCTGTTCATCAAATAATGGAAATCCATTATCAATAATCCAGCGTATTTCACCATCGGGACGAATAATTCGATAATGTTCCGAATAACGGGCTCGCTCGCCCAGGCGGCTCACTTTTTCAGCCATTTCGGAAATAGGATTATGATCCATCGCATCATCGGGATGAAGAAAATCCATCCACATCGATGGATTATTGTATAATTGTTCGCGAGAGCGTCCCCAGATGCGCTCAAACGAAGGGCTAATGTATTGAATTTTCTTGAAATCCGGGCTGCTAATCCAATACACCTGATCACTATGTTCAGAGAATTTTGCCAGGAAGTCTCCGACTTCATTAATAGTGAGATGAATCTTGTCCTTTTTTTCACCCATTGGAATGCTAGACTAAGAAATGTATAATTAAAATTTTAGCAAACTATATTTATTTTGCGCACTATTTATTTTTGGAGCAAACATGAGAGACCCCGCAGGCCAAAATGCAAATAATGCTGATCAGGTAATGACACAAGCAACTTGGGTAAACCACATCGAATCACTTATCGCGCAAGGTCTTTCCCAAAAAGAAATTGCCGACGGGATGTTAAAACCAACCCAAAAAACCGGCTACCTGAATCTACAAAACAAACCCTACTTAATCAAGGCAGGCATGGGAAGACCGACTTATCCCGCTTCCGTTGCCGCCGTTTTGAAAAAGTACTTCTCTAATATAGAGGAAACGGCAAAAAAAGAAAGACAGGAGTTAGAAAATACATCCGGCAAGGGTGCACTGGATTACGGGGACCCGCAGGGAGATGAGGCGAATCGAAAAATGATGGCCACCGCCATGTCCAATTGGTACGATGCTCCAATCTCACCCCAGGATATTCTCTTTACGGTCGGTGGAGCCGGAGGCCTGCATTTAGTATTTGAAGTGCTGAATCAACTAAATGATAACGTTCCTTTCAGGATGATAACCCCATTTCCTCATTATTCACTCTATGCTTCAAATCCCGGGCATAAACTTCATCCTATTGATGTGTTCAAGCTGCCTGGATACAAACTGACTGCAGAGGCGATTGAGGCCAGTATTATTGAAGCCTATGAAGCGGCCAAAGAAGATCACATCCAGCCCAAAGCGATTTTAATTTGTAATCCCAATAATCCCATGGGTACCGTGATTGATGCAGAAGAGATGAAAAAAATTGCGGTAGTACTTAAAAAGTATCCTGATTTACGCATCATCTTTGATGAAGCCTATACAGAAATGAATTATGTGCGCAGGGGCCTTCTGGAAATACTTGAAGATTTACTTAAAGAAAATCCGGATCTGAAAATTATTCTTGATGAAGCCCATGAAAAGATGGGGATGGAAGAAAAAGTTAATTTTTTAAATCTGGTTAGTGCCTTGCTTCTGCAACATAAGCTTCAGAACGAACATTTACCCGAGCTCAGAAAAGAATACCAAAAAACCCTGGATATTATAATGAGCGGCTCCATTACCTTTAACATAATGTACCATTTATTCACTTTGAGGTCTCAACTAAACCATCTCGAAAACGCCGCGAAAAATCTGCCCATTGATAAATCCATCAAAGATACCTATGGCAACAAGGTCTATCATTCCCTGAGTAAACTCACAACGGCTCTCGAAAAAGATTCAAGACTGCCTCAAATGCTGGAACAGGCTCAGGCTATCAAGGATAAGGAAAATGCTTCATTGGCAAAACTGGCCCCTGAGCTAGTTGATCGAATTATTATTATGCGTTCAGCAACCAAAGCCTTCTCTGCCGCAGGTGAGAGACTGGCTGTTTTAATGGCCTTTGATCCTGTGTTTATGCGCGAACTCAAAACCTTGCAAATCAACACTGTGGGTCATGCGCCACGCTCTTTACAAAAAGCCTATGCCGAAACGATGGCGAATCTCAATGAAAGAGAGCATCTCCTCATGAAATATTTTTATAAGGCAAAGGTCGATTATGTAACCCAGCGTGCCAGGCAAATGGGAATTACCCTACCCTCAGCCGAGTACCATACCGAGGGTACTTTCTATGTTCCAGTAGACTTAAGTGAATTATTTGGAATGAAAATTCCTAAAGGTGCAACCAAAGCGCTGGAAAAGGAGGGTGTGGTCAGTAATGATTTGGAGCTGGCCTACAGTTTGTTATATAAAGATCTGCTGTCCATCAGTCCTTTTTCCTATTGTGGTGTCGATGGCAAAAAAGGGTATATGCGTATTACCTGCTGCAGTCCGCAGGATGAGTTATGTGAAATGATGGACCGGATCGAAAAGCGCATTCTTAAAGTCAGACTTGAAAAAAATAAAAAAATGCGCCATGAAATTGAACAGTTACTTTATAGTTATGAGAGTATTGAGACTACCTATTCAAGAACCAGTTTATTAACCGAGCCGTCTTCAAAAGATCGCTGGGGAGAGCAAAGTTCTAACAATGAACTCTCTTTATCATCAAGCCAGGAAGAAGAAAGAAGCAGCATCGAGGATTTTGCCCGCGAAATCAGAATTCGTTATCAGAACATTCACAAGGAAAAACAACCCAACGCACGCTGCGTTCAAAAGGAAAATAAACAGCTTGAGAACATACTGTCGGAATTGCGGCCTGCGATTATGAGGGCAACCCGATTAGGTCAAAGAATAGCCGCTCGCAAAATTAAAAACTTTCTATCCCATAATTTTCTTACCAGGAAAGATGATAATGAAAGAAAAAAACAGCAGCGCGAAGAAGATGCAATCTGGAAGAGAGTAGTCGATAAAATGTTTGTCATAGATTGCCCACAGAAAGATAGTCTTCTCTGCCTCACACGTGAAAAGCGCATGGTCTATGCTGAATATGCGGAGGCAATCAATAAGTTAGAAAATACTGGCAATCTTCCCCAGCGTCCTCGCTCACAATAGGGTATAGGTCAACACTGCCATTAATTTAAGGAATTCTCCAATTCCCTGTTGGGCCATTGGCCCAACATTCGGTTCTGAAGTCGCCCAACAATAATTCCTTTATGGCAGCCCCCAGCCTTTACTTTTCATTTTCCCGACTCGATGCCATACTCAATTCTTTCTATAACGAGCAGATCTTGTGATAAAGAAAACAGCTTATCTAATTATTGTAACGGTGATCATAGGAGTGCTTTCAGGCCTTAGTGGAATGTGTATTGCCTTGCTATTGCACTGGATACAGCATATCGCCTACGGTTACAGCCTACAGCATATTATCAGCCCGGAAAGCTTTCTCCAGGGAGTCGAGGCAGCTTCGGGCGAACGTCGGCTATTGGTTTTGGTCATTTGCGGCTTAGTCGCCGGAATTGGCTGGGGGCTTCTCTATCGCTTTGGCACTCCACTGCTTGGCATCTCCAACTCCATTAAAAAAGCCGAACCTATGCCGGTTATTGCAACTAGCATTCACTCTCTTTTGCAGGTAATAACCGTTGCACTTGGTTCACCGCTGGGCAGAGAAGTAGCGCCCCGCGAAATAGGCGCACTGTTCGCTGGATGGATTTCGCAAAAAAGCGGGCTGAGAAGCGAAGATACCAGAATAATGATCGCTTGTGGAGCTGGTGCTGGTCTGGCCGCGGTCTACAATGTTCCACTGGGCGGCGCCCTGTTTATTGCAGAAGTCTTGTTGCTTAGTTTTAACTGGTCGGTGCTGCTGCCAGCCCTTGTCAGCTCCACAATAGCGGTTGCCGTCTCCTGGATTGGTTTGGGTAATCAACCGCAATATGATCTTTCAGGATTAGTGCTCAGCCCCGGAATTATGGCCTGGTCAATACTCACCGGACCTGTTTATGGGCTTGCGGGTTACTGGTTTAGTAGAATTGCGAATCAATGCCGTAAAGCGGCAAAGCACAACTGGCAACTACCGATTCTTTGTATTCTGAATTTTAGCTTAATTGGCGTGCTGGCTATTTTCTTTCCGGCTATTTTAGGGAACGGTAAAAGTGTCATTCATGTCGAATTTGGAGCCGTCACGCTGATGTCGCTCTCGGCAATATTATTTCTGTTGCGTGTTATAACCACCTGGTCGAGTTTACGAGCCGGGGCAGAAGGAGGCTTGTTAACCCCCTCCATGGCGGCCGGGGCCTTGTTGGGCGGTTTTTTAGGCGGTTTATGGAATCTGTATTTTCCAGGTATTATCCCTGCTTCTTTTGCTGCAATTGGCGCCACCGCGATGCTGGCTGCCAGTCAAAAAATGCCGCTGACCGCTATCGTGCTTATCTTTGAATTTACCCGTATTGATTTCAGTTTTATTATGCCAGTCCTCTTCGCAGTATGCGGATCACTTGCTGTTTGCAAATTATGTATGAGTCTTGAAAAATAACCCGGCTGCGCACAACCGGGTTCATTGCATCAGGACATGCGATAGATGAGCGTACCGGAAAGCCCATTATCCTGCACATTAGAGGCCCATTGTGCAATATAGGAAAGCTTCAACTGCAAATGATCTGTCTCAGGAGGCTGCAATAACAAACCTGCATCAATCAATACAGAATTTCGCGCAATGGGACTGCCATAAATAGTAAAGGGGTTGCTGCCGCTATTAAAGGCCATCAGCGTCTGCGGGTCTGAATGATGATTCGCATGCTGCCATCCCAGCATAAGACGTTGAGCTATGCTGATTCTGTCATTGACAAGCAGACTGGATGTTTCACGAAGTCCCAGAGTTGAATAGAAAAGATTTTCCTGACCGCGGCCATTTAAGGCGGCAGGACTGCCGGACTCGAAAAAGCGGCGCGTTTCCACGTTCACATAGCTGCCGCCTATAAAGGGTTCTGCCTCTATATTGTTCATTGTGAGCGGATAGCCTAATTCTCCAAACAATTGTGCTGTATTGCCGTTGGAATTGGATTTAACCGAGTTGGAAAAGCCGGGGAATACAATATTACGATGCGTATGAATATCATGCCAGGTATAGGCCGCTCCACCTCGTAAATTAAACCAGGCCAGACGACTGCCTGCATAAATTCCCAGATCATAATTGTCGCTGGATACCCAGGAGTTTCGTGCATACACTTTAATGTCAGAATTACTAATCCCACCAATCATTCCAAGACGAAATGGCAAAACAGAGGTTGTGTCAGCTCCCAGGAAAAATCCACGGGTTCTGCGATCAGTTTGCGCCGCATTCCCATTGCCTTCCAGTTTACCCCAGGCGCCAAAACCTTGGCCCCACCAGCTGAGACCTGACAGCTTCTGGAGTTTCTGATTAGTATCCACCTGTACACCTTTCAAACCTGAGAAAGCCTGCTGCAAGCGATTTAAAGCCGCATAGCGCAGATAACGGCTTTCTTCCATAAAGGCACCTAATGTCGATACATGGATTTCTCCAGAAAGGCTGTCAAATGCCTGTGGGGCGAACTGTAAACTGCTCAGGCTACTGATTGCGTCAAAGACCGGATTACCGCCACCAAGACTCTCTACCCCTTCCGCCGTATTGAACTGATTGACAGTTAAGGCGGTACTGGAAAATCGCAGACCATTTCGCAGAATATCCAGATAAACATGCTGCGGATCATAGGCAAGAATAAAATCCAGAAACGGTAAATGCGCATTAAGACTATTGTAGGTTCCTGTAACCCCGCCAAGCGCTGTTAAAATGGTATAGCGCGTTCCGGCAGAATAAACCCCGGGGCTGCGTAGCAACAATACTTCGGCACC
Source organism: Legionella sp. 16cNR16C (assembly GCF_021297775.1). Lineage (NCBI taxonomy): Bacteria > Pseudomonadati > Pseudomonadota > Gammaproteobacteria > Legionellales > Legionellaceae > Legionella > Legionella sp. 16cNR16C. The sequence continues at coordinate 504,804 of NZ_JAJTMX010000003.1, read as the reverse complement.
AGTAATACTCGCCGCTCCTCCGATACTGATCAAATCCGATTGACCGGCCGCATTAATTTCAAGCTCATAAATTGAGCCAGGAAGCTGCAGATAATTCCCAAGCACAGAGAATGTGCCAATTGAATTGCCTGGGGCGACATTTCCACCAATAATTGCCGAGCCCACTGAACCCGTACCTTGCAGGCGCGCCCCAGGCAATACATCAACCGCGCCGGGAAGGCTGCCATCGATTCGTAAAATCCCCTGATTGACGCTTGTTGGCCCGGAATAAGTCTGTTGGCCGCCAATGGTTAACTGTCCTGCCCCGGTTTTGGTTAAACCGCCGCAGCCATCGAACACATTATCGGTCCCAATATTAAACCCATTGGAATCAATCGTTAATCCCTGGCAACTTACGAATAACTGTCCAGGAAGAAAACCGCTGATAAACTGTTCATTATTTCCATTGGCTCTGAGAACACCGCCATCGAAATGAGTAGCAATGAAGAGACTGTTGCCCACTAGCTGGTTCGTCTGCAGGACACCATTGGCGACAATCTCAAGCAGGGCAGGACCATTTCCAAGAACAGTTTTCTGCATCACGTTGACCAGTCCTCCATCCTGAATACTGAGAAAACCCGCAGAGTTTTGCCCCACTGTCAAAGACGTATTATTCCAGAGTGAGCCCTGGCCATTCACTATCACAGCTCCCACGGATCCTGCATCGGCAGCAATAATCCCCTGCTGATTGCTCACAGTGCCGCCGCCGCTTATAAACAGACTGCCGTTTCCGGATCCACCGACAGTCAGACTGCCATTGTTAGACCAAAGTGAGTTTGCGCCATTCACATCGGCGATACTGACCGAGCTCGCGCCCGCAGCAATTACGGCTGATTGGGAGGTAACCAGACCGCCAAAAAAAATCGACAGCGATCCGTCAGATAATAAGCCTATGTACAAATCCCCTTGATTATGCCACTGTGAGCCATCACCTTCTACGCCCACCCCGCCTGTAGAACCTGTTTCCGCACCGAGTATGGCATTCAGATTGGATACCATGCCGCCATCGCAAATACATAAATCGCCGAATCCGCCCTTTCCAAGAATCAGATCGCCGCTATTAATCCACTGAGAACCCGGCCCCTGGACATCAATCACCCCTACAGCATTTGCGGTATAGGCAACAGTGGTGGTGTTACTATTGACCTGACTGCCATTATCAATAATTACGTCCCCGGTTCCATCAAAGCCAATTAACCATTGGCTATTGATGTTCAGCAAGCCGTTATCCATCATCAGCATACCAAGAGAACCAGCCGTTAGCCCCATTGTAAAGTTGGCCGTATTGACGGTTCCTCCATCCAGGATATTCAAATTGCCAGTGCCAAAACCGCCAAGCTCGAGTACAGCTGCATTATTCCACTGAGAACCAGGGCCATTTACGGTCACCGTTCCACTTGAACCTATGTTGGTTCCAATTTGCGCCAGAAAATCGCTTACAACACCCCCATTCACTATATCCAATATCCCTTCATTGGTATCGCCAACGATTAAGGAAACCAGAAATGCCGTTGAATTGCCGTTGACTTCTGTCGAATTAGGAATAATCGTATCAATGATTACCGAATCACCTGGAACTGGAACCCCTGGAATCCAGTTCAGAGGATCAAACCAGTCATTTGACACTGACCCTGTCCAGTCTACCGCCCATGCGGGATTGGACAAGCAGAAAATAGTCAATAAAGAGATTAATGGTTTGCTGGAAAAGAAAGAATGGGTATTTCTTTTTTTAAGTGAGTGATTCAATTATAAGCCCCGTTTAAACATTCCTGTTTCCCTTTCTTTAAAAAACAACCCTCACCATAACCCTGACCCTGACTGCCATCAAGTTAGGAAACCAGTGTAGGTTGGGCCCTTGGCCCAACAAAGGGGTTGCACCACTTCAGAACTTAATGTTGGGCCAAGGGCCCAACTTACATGTAATTGCAGAATTCCCTTAGCTTAATGGCAGTGACCCTTTTTTCGCAGGCATTAATTCGGGGTTAATTACATCCGATCCAAATTGATAATACTTGAAATTATTCAAGTGTGAAACGGGCTTTTGTATGAACCCTGCCATTGCTAAAGACTATCCGATTCCAAAGCCTTCAACTCAAGGCCCTCAATCTCCTGCAAGGATTTTCCGGCGATACCTTGTAAATCGCCATACATTCCCACGGTGGCATTCATCACCCGTTCGATTTGCTCGGTACGCTTCGCCCATTGTTTCATAATTGCTTTACGTTCTTTATCCAGATCAGTTTGCATTGAGGAAAAGGCTTCAACTATGGCTTCTATCCGCTGCCGGAAGCGAGAACCGGTGAGGTATTGATAAACCATTTCCATTTTACCTAACTGGCCTTCAGACGATTTTCTGGCAAGAGACAATTCGAGTAAGGACTGACGAAGTATTGTCGCCACGGGAAAGGCCGCTTTTGGATGAGTAACCCAAACACCGTCAATCAAATCGAAGGTTTCAACCCCATCCGGTAGTGCCTGACTGACCAGAACTGAAATTTCTGCTTTCGCGCTGCGCTGGTCCTCTCTCAGTTTACTTAACCAGCCGTCGCTCCAGTGTTTGGTGCGCTTGGATTCCCATAAAATACTCCCGCATGGCTGCTGATTACCTCCAAATACTCTTTGCAGCACATCACCGCCGAACTCCCCTTTGGGCACCGGTTCAATTAAGTCAAAGGGAAATTTGGTTTGCAGCATGGATTCCAGATAAAGCTCCTGCACTTCACCCTGCAATTGCTGCGAACCTTGTTCCGCTTTTCGCTTCAGGTCTTCAATCTGTTTTTGCATGCTGGAAATGGTTTGTTCTTTTTCCCTGATTTTAAAAACCAGTCCTTCCTCTGCTTCAAGACGCGCCTTATTCTTAACCGACTCAAGACCCTCATTGATTCGTTTTTCAATGGTTAAGTCCATTTCACGTTTAGCATCCTCAAGCTCACGCTGTTTTTTAATCGCTTCCGCCTGCATCTTTTGCGCTTCAGCAAGTTTTTCATCACGTGTTTTAAGAATGGCCTGTAATTCAGCAATCTCTTTGAGCCTGTTTTCCAGGTCGGAACCGATTGCCAGCTTCGCTTTTTGCGATTCCTCAACAGCGATGCGGCTGCGCTCTTTTTTTAGCTGAGCTTCAAGCTCATCAGCAATTTTCTTTTGCATTTGCTGCTCAGCCTGTTTCAGCTGGTTCTCTTTCTGGCGTACCGCTTCTTCTTTCTGAAGGATCGCCTGATCTTTTTCCAGTAATTGCTGCTGAAATTGTTTTTTTGTGGTTTCAATCAGAGGCGCTGCCAGTGATTCGGTTAACTTGATGTCTGTTTTACAGGAAGGACAGCGAATGGTGGGTTCAGTCATTTTTCACCAAAGAGTAAAAAAGGCCCATTTTAAATACCTCGGAACAAAACATCTACTTCTGCATAAAAAAATATATTGCCTATTTTATGTACATTTAATTCTATAACTTATACTTATTAAATCATTATCAGATTTTAGAATGACCCATGAGCAAAGATTATGAAGATGTAAACCCCGCCCCTCCAGTGGCCAGAGATCATCTTCCACAAACAGCCACTGTATTAATAGCCAATCCTGAAGTGTACGAGTATGCAAAGTTTGAGCAGGAAACTAAAGCTGAGAATGTGAAAACGGTCTACAGGGGGCAACGGAATAACCAGGGAGAACCAATTAATGGCATCTTTACTGCCGGTATGTCCTCCTGCGTAGCCCTTGCTTTTATTATACGGGATGATAAAGGAGAAATTACGCAAATCTCGATGATGCATGTGCCTGGCTCAATTGGCTCTTCTACCTTTGAGGGTATTGAAGGTATTGATATGACCGGGTCTGCTATTATGGATAATATGCTTAAGAAAGCACCAAAAGGCTCAAGTGTAGAAGTGGTCATAGGCTGGAGTAAAGATGTCTATGAGTCTGACTTTCAGGCTACAGGAAAAACCACACTAATTGATGAAAATCTTGCACAGACCATTGAAAAAGTGATTACCGATAGAGGTTATAAACTCGATAAAATCGAGCCCTATTGGGGGGCTAAAAATAACCTGGATGAAAGTGGTTTCAGTTTTGGTATTAATTTTAAGGGGGAGCGAGGGGAATTTAAAAACTGTCGGGGCTGTCGCACAGAGGAGAACGATGCTCGAGTTAAAAAAACCGACTCTCCTGCTACGCCATCAATGGCTGCATTCATGCTAGACTGGGCTCGCACTCTGCGTGATAAACTATTCTTTAATGCTATCAAAAAGGATCTGGCTGAGTCAGCAAACAATCCAGATTATGATGAAGTAAAAAAAATCGGCTTTGACTACAGTAAAGACGAGCTGCCATTGAACGATATGGTTAAATTAAAAGAAATGATGGTGCTGGCGCGTGAAAAAAACGATCCCAGACTCTGGGCTACCATCAAAGACGCCTTGGTTGAGCAGATTCAAAACAGGCCCGATAAAGCGGCAGCGGTTGCTGAACGAAAAGAATTATTGTCCATGCATTTTAAGGGCAAAGATAGTAATGGAGAATATAAAGGCAGCGGGCTTTGCCGGATGTTCCAAGGCGGCGAAACCGCTCACTGGCGTCAGGTAAAGCAATTTGAAGATTCAGCGCAGGCGGTCATGCAAAAATCGACCGACATGAAAGCGCAGCTCAGACTTTCAAACCCTGCTTCTGACACACAGCCCTTGCTAGAGTCGGACAAGGAAGAGGAGCAAGAAAACAGAGCAAGCATGAGCGCCTAGAATCAATATGAGCTTAGATTCCGCCATTTTGTTTTTTAAATCGGAATAGTATACTAGGCGCTTTTCCTTCTTAAGCACCAGCATGACCGAACTATTCCATAGCGCTCTCACCTTTATTAACAGCACCAAGCTGCTCAGCTCGCTTTATGCTGCCGGCTTAATTGTTGTGGGCTACATTGTCGCACAACGAGTAAGCACCATGACTAATCACTCGATCAGCAAACGCTTTTCCCGGCATCATGCCTTACTGATTAGCCGTATTGTGTTTTATATTATTCTCGGATTATTTGCCGTATCCAGTCTTCAGCATCTTGGATTTAAGCTGGGCGTATTGCTGGGGGCGGCAGGTATTTTTACGGTCGCTATCAGTTTTGCCTCGCAAACCGCTGCCTCCAATTTAATCAGCGGCATTTTTCTATTGTTTGAGCATCCCTTTAAAGTAGGCGATACCATTGAACTCAAAGGAATTAATGGGGTGGTAGAATCCATTGATTTACTTTCAACCAAGTTACGTACCTCCGATAATAAACTTATCCGCATTCCAAATGAGGTACTCATTAAATCTGAATTGGCCAATCTGAACTATTTTGACACACGTCGAATTGATTTAATTATTGGGGTGGCTTATCAAAGCAACATTAACGAAGTTAAAGCCACATTACTTGATATTGCCAGCCACTGCGCTCAAGTGCTAAAAGATCCTGCACCCAATGTGAACATTAATAACTTTGCAGACTCTGCAATTGAGCTAAAATTCATGGTATGGGTTAAAACAGAGGATCATTCGGCAGTTAAGAATCAACTGCAGGAAATTATTAAAGAAAAGTTTGATCTCAAGGGGATTGAAATGCCCTTCCCGCAGGTCACCATTCACCGCGTTTAAATAACAGGATGACAACATGACGATTGCCTTACTTGCAACCGGGGATGAAATCATTAATGGGGATACCCTCAACAGCAATGCCCATTTTCTAGCCCATGCCTTAAGCTCGGAAGGACTAACAGTCGGCCGGCATATGTCTTGTAGTGACAGGCAGGAAGATATCCATGAATGCATCCAGTTCTTAGCAAAAGATCATTCCATTCTCATTATTATCGGCGGTCTGGGCCCTACCTCAGATGACAGGACACGCTTCGCCCTCGGTCAGTTCATGGGAACAGCTCTGATAGAATTCCCGGATGCTTTAGAGCATGTACGAAATCGTCTGCTCAAAAGCAAGCTTGCCTTAACTGAGGGCAACCGACAGCAGGCCAAATTCCCTCCGCAAGCTCTGTTATTGCCGAATCCTAACGGTACCGCCTTAGGTTGTTTTTGCGAGTGGAACGGGCAATTATTTTTTTTACTTCCCGGCCCGCCGCGAGAATGCCATCCCATGTTCAATGAGCACGTCCTTCCCAGATTACAATCGACAGAACATGAAAATACCCGATTATTAAAGTGGCGAGCGTTTGGTGTTGCGGAAGGGCAGATTGCCCAGCAACTTGATGATGCTTTGAAAAATATAGAGTGTGTGACCGGATATCGTCTGGAAACGCCCTATGTCGAATGCAAAGTCCGTTGCAAACCTGAGCTCATCGCAGAGGTTAATACTATTGTAGAACCTATTCTAAGACCCCATTTAATTACCCGAAGTGATAAAAAAGCATCGGAAGAATTTATTCTGGCTCTTTCTAAAACAGAGATAAGGCTTGCCGTCATCGACAAAGCGACGGGGGGCCATCTGCAGACCCTCATACAAAAGCCCGAGAACCGGCAGCAACTCCGTTTTCATGACTATGGTGAGACTGATTTGCACGTTGAGATCGCAGGATTAAGCGAGTACTGGCAGCAGAGTCCGAATAGCGGCACAACTCAGCTGACAATCCACTGGCGCCGGGGAGACGAGCAAGGCAGTGAGATACACAGCCTGCCCTATCGAAGCGCCCTGGTAGTTCATTCAGCGACGGAATGGTTATGCTTCCGTCTGCTTCATCTCATCAATCAGCTGCATAAGTGAATAACAAAGCTGCTGGGTGCCCTCTCCGGTCATCGCAGAAATCTGGAAGACTTTCTCAGTCCAGTTTAAACCTTGAATCACTTTATTAATGGCAGCTTCTCTTTCTTCTGGATCAGGAAGCATGTCGATTTTATTGAGCACCAGCCAGCGAGGCTTTTGCAATAACACTGGATCATATTCGCCCAGCTCATGAATGATTGTTTTTGCCGCTTCCACAGGATCACTGTCATCTACAGGCGCCATATCAATAACATGCAGCAAAATACAGGTTCGTGCCAAATGCCTTAAAAAGCGGTGCCCAAGACCCGCCCCTTCGGCAGCCCCTTCTATCAGGCCGGGAATATCAGCCATTACAAAACTTTTATGCGATGAAACACTCACCACCGCCAAACTGGGATGCAAGGTCGTAAATGGATAATCGGCAACTTTGGGTCTTGCAGCAGAGACCGCACGAATAAGGGTGGATTTACCCGCATTGGGAAGCCCTAAAAGACCGACGTCTGCCAAAACTCTCAACTCCAGCCGCAGATGGCGGGATTCGCCGGGTGTACCGGGTGTAGTCTGACGGGGGGCGCGATTAACGCTGCTTTTGTAACGGGTATTTCCCAAACCATGAAAACCGCCCTGAGCCACCAGCAACTGCTGACCGTGCTCACTCACATCGCCCAGTAATTCATGCGAATCCACATCATACACCAGTGTTCCTACAGGAACAGGGATGACTAAATCCTCCCCTCGCTTGCCCGTGCAGTTTCCACCCATCCCCGGTTGGCCATTTTCAGCTTTAAAATGCCTTTGATAGCGAAAATCGACCAAAGTATTGAGGCTGTTATTGCCTTCCAGGTACACGCAGCCGCCATCACCGCCATCACCGCCATCTGGTCCGCCGCGTGGAACAAATTTCTCACGCCTGAAGCTCAGACAACCATGACCGCCATTACCAGCATCTACTTTAATGAGGGCTTCATCAACAAATTTCATGTTTTCTTACCCAAAATGAAAAAAAAAGCCCCGGTAGCGGGGCTTAAAGGCTATTATCCATCAGCAGGAACAGATTATGCCTGCTCTTCTACTGCCTGGACATTAACAAATTTACGATTTTTGGCGCCTTTTACATTGAATTCAACATAACCGGTAACCAAAGCATACAATGTATGATCGCGGCCACAGCCCACACCAACGCCTGGGTGGAAACGTGTACCACGTTGACGCACAAGGATTTCTCCCGCATTCACAAATTGACCGCCAAAGCGTTTTACACCAAGATACTTGGGATTCGAGTCACGTCCGTTACGCGTACTACCACCCGCTTTCTTATGAGCCATTTCTCTCCCCTCTACTTGCTGATCGCAGTAATTTTAACCTGCGTATAATATTGTCGGTGCCCCATTTGTTTCATATGGTGCTTACGACGTCTGAATTTAATAATTTTAACCTTTTTGTGTCGGCCATGCTCAAGCACTTCAGCAGTTACAGAGGCATTGGAGATTAAAGGAGAGCCACAGGTCACCTTATCGCCGTCTGTCAGCATTAGCACTTCGCTAAAGTTGATTTCTTTGCCAACGTCTGCGGTCAGCAATTCTAATTTTAAAACATCGCCTTCTTTGACACGGTACTGCTTACCGCCGCTCTTAATTACCGCATACATAGCTCTTCTCCCACTCGCCACATTTGGCTTACACAAGTTCAACAAAGTGGCATATTCTATGAAATTACTGCCCTGACTTCAAGTTGTATTTAAATTATTGTATACTTCCCTGCCCATCAATTTTAGCATTTTCCCTGGTCGCGGGCAAAATGCCGGGTAAATTTAACGATTTTTATTTATTTGGAGATTTTTTAATGCCTATTTTACTGGAAGCCGAATCAAGAACTGATATGGGAAAAGGTGCGAGCCGCCGCCTGCGTCGTCTTGAAAATAAAGTTCCTGCCATTCTTTACGGCGGCGACAAAAAACCACAAACAATCCATTTATTACATAATAAAGTGATCAAGGCACTTGAACAGGAAAGTATTTACGCAAGTATTTTTGATCTGAAAGTGGATGGCAAGGTTGAGCATGTTATTCTTAAAGATTTACAACGTCATCCTTATAAGCCTATTGTTCTGCATATGGATTTACAACGTGTTTCTGCTAAAGATGTACTGATTAAACACGTCCCTGTTCATTTCACGAACGAACAGCAATGCAAAGCAGTTAAAGCAGGCGGTATTGTTAACCACACGATGACGCAGGTTGAAGTTCGTTGCCAGGCAAAAGATTTACCTGAATTTATTGAAGTTGATTTGTCCAGCATGGTAATGGACCAGGTAATTCATTTATCTGACCTGAAAATGCCTAAAGGCGTTCAACTTACTATTGACCTGGCAGACGGCACTCACAATCATCCAGTAGTCAGCATTCATGCTCCCAGAGGCAGTGCAGGCGATGCGGAAGAAGGTGAATCCGCAGAAGCAGCAGAATAATTGTTTTGGAAGAGGCGCAAACCGCCTCTTCCCTGATTTGCTTATTTTATGACTATTAAATTAATAATTGGCCTTCGCAACCCGGGTTCAGCCTATGCGCCTACTCGGCATAATGCCGGCGCCTGGTTCGTAGAAGCTTTAGCACAACATTGTGATCTGGCTTTCAAAACTGAAAAGAAATTAAATGCTGAACTGGCAACTTTGGATGGCCGCTGCCGGCTTCTCCTTCCATTAACCTTCATGAATAACAGCGGTCTCCCAGCGCGGGAAGTTGCCCAGTTTTATCGTATAAAACCTGAAGAAATTCTGGTTGTTCATGATGAACTTGATTTGCCCGCAGGCCGAATCAAGCTGAAATCAGGTGGAGGACATGGCGGACATAATGGCTTACGCGATATTATCGCTCATCTTGGCAGCCAGGCGTTTCATCGCCTGCGAGTGGGAATTGATCACCCGGGCCACAAAGATTTGGTGCTTAATTATGTGCTGGGTAAACCATCGCAGAATGACAAACAATTAATTCTGGAAGCAATTGATCGGGCTATCCAGGCTGCACCGACCATTATTGACGGCAATATTGCTGCCGCAATGAATGTCATTAATGGATAATAACTCATCAATTGATGAGCTTAATTGATTTTGAAGTGAGGTTACTATGGGATTTAAATGCGGTATCGTCGGCTTACCCAATGTCGGTAAATCGACATTATTCAACGCGCTGACCAAGGCAGGAATTGAAGCAGCCAACTATCCTTTCTGTACCATAGAACCTAATGTGGGGATTGTAACTGTTCCCGATCCGCGCCTTGATGCGCTTAGTGCTATCGTTAAACCCCAGCAAACCCTGCCGACTACCATGCAGTTTGTTGATATCGCAGGATTAGTTAAAGGGGCTGCCAAAGGAGAAGGGCTTGGAAATCAATTCCTGGCAAATATTCGCGAGACAGACGCTATCGCCCATGTGGTCCGCTGTTTTGATAATTCCGATGTAATTCATGTTGACGGACGAGTAGATCCACTGTCTGACATTGAAATCATTAATACGGAACTGGCGCTTGCCGATATGGAAACCGTCGATAAAGCCATCCTGAAATCCGCAAAAAACAGCAGGAGCGGTAATAAGGAAGCGCTTTTTGAAAAGCAGACTCTTGAGAAAATTAAAACGCATCTCGATGAGGGAATCCCGGTAAGAACCCTGGCATTAACCAATGAAGAAGATCAGATTATTAAACGGCTCTTCCTGTTGACAGCCAAGCCGGTGCTCTATATTGCCAACGTAAGCGATGAAGGTCAGGAAAATAATCCTTATCTTGATAAGGTCAAAGAGCTGGCCGCCAGCGAAAATGCCAAAGTGGTTGCTCTATGTGCATCAACCGAATCAGATCTGATTGATTTGGATGATGAAGAGCGTGTTGAATATATGAAGGAACTCGGCATTTCCGAGCCTGGTCTGAACCGGGTAATTCGTGCAGGTTATGACCTGCTGGGCTTACAAACCTATTTCACTGCCGGCGTTAAAGAGGTTCGCGCCTGGACGGTGGCGAAAGGAGCCACAGCGCCGCAGGCAGCCGGCGTTATTCACACCGATTTTGAGAAAGGCTTTATCCGCGCTGAAGTAATTGCTTATGAAGATTTTATTCAGAATCGTGGCGAACAAGGTGCAAAGGAAGCAGGCAAATTGCGGTTGGAAGGGAAAGACTACATTGTTCGCGATGGCGATGTGATGCATTTCAGATTTAATGTCTGATACCTGTAGCTCTCCATCGATACGAAAATAGCTTTCTCTTCAGGATCAACGGGACTCGGAAACCATTCTCCTGCGTCCCACGACTTCGACCTTCTACCCTACGTACCGCGACTTGTTCGCGGTATCCAGAAATGCCTGTATCCACGCCCAACCTGGATGCCTCGGACAAGCCGAGGCACGTAGGGAGGGGAATACCTCAATCTGAATGCCTTAGACAAGCCGAGGGTCGTAAAGGGCCAAAATACTTCAATCAGGGATTAATTACCTGACTAATTTCATAAATTTTCCGCTCTATACTATAAAGACCTTTAAAATCATCAGGTACTTCGCTTCGCATTGCTGCAGCGTGGTGCTCCAGATAAGACTGATAGGCTAGATAGTTTTTCACATAATAGTCGACCTTGATTTTTTTCCATGAAACCGGTTCTGTTTCGATGCAGGTCAATACTTCAGCTTTTAAAAAGCCTTCAATATCAAGTAATTTACCGACATGCGTGTTGAGCCATACCATGTATTCATCGAATATATCCGGATGAATTTCCACGCTGATTTCATATTTTATCATGGCCATTTTTCGCCTAGCTGCTTATCGCATTATAAGAACCTGCCAGATAATTATTATTGACCTGACGGGTCATTAAATAATAATTAATTAGTTCCGCAAGATTCTTCATTCCCAGTTTCCTCATGATATTCGCTCGATGGATTTCTACTGTGGACAGTGCAATATTGAGCGTATAGCCGATCTCTTTGTTCATTTTGCCATTAATTACATATTCCAGAACTTCCTTTTCCCGAGGCGTTAATTTCATCATATCGTCTTTAAACCGGGTGACAGTATTGCACAAGGGAATAGCAGCAAATGACTTCTGCACTGCAGCCAGTAGTTGCTGGTTATTAAAAGGCTTGGGGATGAAATCAAACGCGCCAATTTTCATAGCTCTTACAGCCATTTCAATATCACCATGCGCAGTAATAAAAATAACAGGCAGTAAATTTTTGCTTTGTGTCAAACTCTCCTGTAACTCCAATCCCCCCATGTTTGGAAGCCGCACATCCAGAATGATACAGCCATTCTGAACCTCTCCACGTTGAAAAGCTTCCAGAAAAAGATAGGGATCATTGTAACAAATCACCTCAATTTGCACCGATTCAAACAAGGCCATAAGCGCTCTGCTGATGGAAAGATCATCTTCTACCAGATAGACGCAAAAATTAGATTTATGCATTGATTTGACTTCCTGAATCATCAATTATTGCGTATCTTAAAGAGATTAATATCGCTTGACAATTCATTTTTAGCGAGAGCTAGCGTATAAAATATATTTCGTTTGGGCCATTATCAAGGTGATTTAATATTGAAAGTTATGTTCGTGGATAACGCTGAAAACACTAATTCCATTCCTGATGCGCAACAAATGGTGCATTGCTTACATCAGTTGACTGTGCAAAGCACGGGTAACAAAAGCCTCTACTCCCTTCTCCAGGAGCATCTGGAGCTTATCATCCAGCTGTTTAAAGTGTCTTATGCCCAATTGAGCCTGCAGAATGTGGATACTCATCAGGTGCTTATTGAAGTGGGAGAAAACCTGAGCCTTAATCCCGCCTCCATTTTGCGCCTAAGTCAAAAAGCTGAAAAAATTCATAATAGTTTCTACATTGATAATCCCGTGCTCACCGAGAATATTGCAAGCCGCTTTATACTTATTCCTGTGTCAAGCCCAACAAAAAGCGCCCTGGGCAATCTTTTAATATATTGGACACATGCAGAGAGACCGGATGATATGAGTATCTCCTGTCTTGAGTTAATTGCTTATCATACAGGCAATTTATTACAGCAACGGGAAATTGACAGTCTTTCCAGTCTTTATAAAACAACAGCAACCGAGGAAGGTTATGCCAAAAAACTTTTTTTAGCCGCTCTTTCACATGATCTTCGCTCACCGCTTACTTCAATTTTGACCTGGGCTCAATTATTAAAAACTACCTCATCTCCTCCGGATAAATTACAAACCGGCTTGAATTTTATTGAGGAAAGTGCATTTCGACAAAATAAAATTATCGATAATCTTATTCACATTTCCGAAGTGCTTTTAAATAAAACACCAATGGAATTTGAGTTCACTGATGTCAATTCCATTCTTAACAAATCTCTGCAATCAGTTATTTCGCTGGTACAAAACCGAAACCTGCAAGTTAAAAAATGTCTGACGCCGCACCCGCTCATAATTCGCGCGGACTCGTTCCGGATTAAACAGGTTTTTTGTAATTTGCTCGCCAATGCTATTAAATTCAGTTTTGAAAGCGGAGAGTTATTGATCAAAACAGAGCATTTGGTTTTAAATAAAAAGAGTTATGCCCAGATCGCGTTCGAGGATCATGGTGTGGGTATGAAAAAAGAACAATTAACAAGAATTCTTCGACTATTTAATAAAGACGATGGTATAAAGGCTAAAGAGGGAATGGGAATCGGCCTTGCTTTTTCTGCCTATCTGGTCAAATTGCACAACGGTTTTATGGATGCAGAGAATAAGGGAGAGAATAAAGGCGCTATTTTCAGGGTCATGATACCGCTGGTTTAATTATGAATAGTGGTTAACCATTAGTGCAAAGTTAAAAACCTGTATTTTTTGATTGATAAGAACAGGTTATCGTTTCAGTTCTTTCTTATAATTCAAGGCATTGAGGAAATAGAATGACTGAACGATTAACAGGTAAGGTAAAATGGTTTGATCCCAAAAAAGGATTTGGGTTCATCCATGCTGATGGGCAAGACTATTTTGTGCATTTTCGTAATATTCAGGCGACAGGATTCAGAACATTGACTGAAGGAGCTGAAGTGAGTTTTTCTCCTTGTAAGGAAGATAAGGGATTGAAAGCATGCGAAGTAGAAATTATTAACCGGGTCTGAATTTGAAAATGCGATGAAAAATTAAACATTTGTTAGAGACAAGGAGAGCTCTAGTTAAAATGGAAATTTTGAAACTAAATGCTTTACAGGGGCCAAATTGCTGGTCAAATACACATACCCGTTTAATAGTCCTGGAACTGGATCTGTTAAACTACGGGGCGCGCCCAAGTAACTCACTTCAGGGATTTACTGAGGCCTTGGAAAAGCTGCTCCCTTCTCTGGCAGAAAGCCCATCTTTGGATAATTGCGAGGGGGGATTTTTGCAAAGACTGCGAAGAGGTATCCCCTTAAGCAGCGTCATTGAACAAGTCGCTCTTGAATTACAATCTCTGTCAGGCATGAGATGCAGTTTCGGCAGGACCCACTATGTTGCAAGCAAGGGGGTGTATCAGATTGTTTTTGGTTATGAATTCGAGAAAGCAGGCTTATACGCAGCGAAAACCGCAGTCTCTATCGTCGAGTGTCTGGCGCTAAGCAAACCTTATCTTTGCCTGGAAAACGATCTGTCCTATCTGCAACAAATCCGACAACTTGCCAGTCCAGCCCCAGGTATTCTGTCTATTTTAAAAGAAGCTGAGAAGAGAAATATACCTTATTATCGGCTTGATAACGAACCGTTCTATCGGCTTGGACAAGGATGTAATCAAAAGCTTCTTTGCGCAACCCTTGGGTCTCAAAATAGCAGTATCGGTGTTGATAATACTTATGATGAAACAGCAGTGAAAAAAATTCTGGATTCTCAATGCATACCCGTAACTCAAAGTTCGAGTGTCAAAGGTCAGAGTTTTATTTTTCTAGTCATTAATTTCAAACTGGCTGCGGTGATCAAACAGAACCAGCCAATCGCCCAAATTAAAGAAGAAAAAGAAATCACCCCAACGGAGGCTACGTCTCAAACCCATCCTTCCTATGCATTTCTTGCGGAGCGGGTTGCAAGGCTAATGCATCTTAGCATATGCGAAGTGGTTATAGTGAGTGAAGATATTCGTTTACCACTTAATGAGACCAGCAAAGCAGTCTATGAAGTGAATGCAACTCCCCGCCTTGGCCAGTATCCCCTTGTAAAACCTATTGCAGCATCTATTATTGATATGCTCTATCCACCTAATCAATCTTCACGCATTCCCATAGTTGCTTTCTCCGGCGTCAAAGGGCAGCCAGGACTGGCTCAATTAATTGCGTCAATGGCGGAAAAATACGATTTTTCAAGTGGATTTACCTCTATTAACGGAGCCTGTATTACTGGACAGCCAATTACCTTTGCCAACGACAAGCCATTTAACCAGGTGAGAGCAGTATTAAGGGATCCTGCCGTAAACTTTGCGGTTTTTGAATGCGATGCCGAAAGTATCTATGATTTCGGGCTGGCGTTTGACCACTGTGATGTCGGCATCGTAATGAGTGTTGCAAAAGAAAACTCAGATTTTGAACGAGTCAAAGAAACCCTGGTACGCAGCGTCCACTCTAAAGGCTACTGTATTTTAAATGCAGATGATGATCAGGTTTATACGATGCGAACAGTTCCTGATTGCCCCGTGGCTTTATTCAGTCTGAATGCCGATAATTTAAGAATTAGCGAACACTGCCAGCAAAATGGCCTGACAGCTTATTTTGAGGACCAGTTCCTAATCGTTCGTAAAGGCAATAAAATCAAATGCCGCATTTATCTGCCTGAAATAACTCAGGGCAGCATCGCGCAAAATATTCTGGCAACAGTGCTGGTATATGCTTGTTTTGAATTTAATATGGACTCTATCGATAGAAAACTTGCCAGCATTCTGGAGAAAGAGCAATCTGATACGCCTCGCCTATACGACCTTGTTCCTGAATAAGCGAAGCGCAGTTGGCTCAGCGCTAGTGAGTTAAAGCAAGCAAGTCTGCCAGATCGTTGGCGTGATCCTCTTCTTCCTCAAGAATCACTTCCAGCATGCGCCGTGTGGTGGGATCTTCCTGCCCAAACCAGGCGATTAATTTGCGATAGACCATAATCGCAATTCGCTCAGCAACCAGATCATCCTCAATCATACCGCGCAAATCGGTACTGGAACCGAACTCTGTAGCAGAACGTGAAAGAATGTTGGCAGGATTGAAATCAGGGTCACCTCCCAGCTGATTAATTCGCTCAGCAATCATCAGCATATGATGCTCTTCCTGCTGCGCATGTTCTTCAAATTCTGCAGCCACCTGGATGTAATCAATGCCCTTGGCAATAATCTGATGGTGGCGATAGCGCAATACACATAAGATCTCTGTCGCCAAAGCATCATTTAACAACTTGCAGGCCTGCGTTAAATCAAGCGGATAGTCACAGGTCACCGCACCGTCTTGTAGACTATTTCTCGCTTCGTTTCGTATTTCCTGCAGATTATAGGGAACAGCAACCTGTTCTTTGTCCTTCATTATCTATCCTTGACTAGACGATTTATAAAACATTATAGACAATATTTAACATTAACAACCAAATAAAATACACCCTGATGCTAAGGAAAACCACTAATAAATCCTGTAAATTCCACTATTTATAAATAAATACAAACAAGAGATGATAAATAATAGTCGTTTTTCCCTTAAATCGCGCTAACCATGACATACGCTACTATACAATTAATGGAGTAAATTTTATGACGGATAAAATTAAAGGAAAGGTTAAATGGTTTAATGCTAAAAAAGGTTATGGATTTATTATGGCCAATAATGAGGATTATTTCGTGCATTTTCGAGAGATTCAGTGCACAGGCTTTCGCACTCTGATAGAAGGTTCAGAAGTAACGTTCGTTGCAGAGCACACCGTAAGAGGTCCACAAGCTCTGAATGTAGAAGTTACAGGCTCTGAGACAAGGAATTGAGGCGCAGTTTTGCGAAACTCGTCAACAATTACTGACCACTCTGTGCTTCCTTTTATATTTGTTTTCCCCTTTGCTGCACCAGAAAATTTCCCGCCCAAGCGGGAAATTAAACTGGCTCCTTCGTCAGGAACTAATAAGAAGAACCACTTGAACTGCCGCTGCCTGTTCCAGTACTACCTGTTCCAGGATTGGTTGTACCTGTACCTGTCCCTGTGCTGTCAGTTCCAGGATTGGTTGTGCCTGTGCCTGTTCCGGTGCTGTCAGTTCCAGGATTGGTTGTGCCTGTTCCGGTATTATTGGTTCCAGGATTTGTTGTAGTATTGTTGTCTGTACCCGTTCCGGTAGTTCCTGTCGTGGAGTCTGTTCCGTTAGTTCCTGTACTCGTGCTGCCTGTACCCGTTGTAGAGGAAGTGCCCGTATCAGGAGTGCTGGTTGCATTAGTGCCGGTTGATGTGGTGGAATTCGTGCTGCTGCCTGTGTTGGCATGCAGAGAAAATGCCATCACGGTGAATAGAAATGCTATCATCCTTTTCATATTTATCTCCTAATTATGAATTTTTATTTAAGATCGTTTGATTTATTGAATTGAACGGCGGATCTGGACTGAACTATCATTTGTCCTTAATTGTTCTTACCCTTTAAGTTTAGTACAAAATAACCCGAGCAAACGCCAGTTTATAAAACTATTTCAGCCGGATAAATTATTTTATGATAGACTAAGTTCAATTTAATCCATACCAGGAGTAAGAATGGAAAGCATGTTCACCTGTCTTGTTCTCTTATTTATCCTGGTTATTTCGGGCGTGGTTTCCCGATTATTACCGTCATTACCCTCACCACTGGTCCAAATTGCGCTGGGAGCGCTTGCCAGCAGCCTGTCCCCCAACTTTTATATTGGTTTTAATCCTGAGTTGTTCATGCTGTTGTTCATACCTCCATTATTATTCAGCGACAGCTGGCATTTCCCTAAAAGAGAGTTCTTTTCCAATACCCGCCCGATTATTATGCTCTCAATCGGGCTCGTGTTTTTTACGGTCGCCGGCATGGGGTATCTGCTTCACTGGCTTGAACCCTCAATCCCATTAGCAGCCTGCTTCGCACTGGCCGCAGCTTTATCACCGACTGACGCTGTATCTTTAAAATCAATGACAAGCAAAACCGGAATGCCCGAGCGTTTGCGGCATATTCTGCAGGGCGAGGCATTATTAAATGACGCCTCTGGCCTTGTGTCATTTAAATTTTCAGTTACCGCGATGCTGACCGGTTTCTTTTCCTTCACTAATGCCACTATCAGTCTGCTTCTGGTGGGATTAGGAGGAATTATCATTGGCGTTCTGCTGACCTATTTATTCATTGCCGCCCTCGGACAGCTAAGCCGTCGAAACGCCAGTGAAACCACCACCGAAAATCTGCTGCTTTTACTTTTGCCTTACGCAGCCTATCTTGCAGCCGAACATCTGGGATGCTCAGGCATTATTGCCGCAGTGGCTGCCGGTTTTACCCTCGATCAGGCAGGTTTTCTGGATAAGACAATGGCTATCATGCGCATTGAAGGCCGCTTTGTCTGGGGAATGCTCGAAACTACCTTAAATGGCATCATTTTCATTTTACTGGGTTTATATTTACCCAATTCCTTTCAAATCATTGCTTATACCGGCACCAGCGTATCGAATTGCTTCCTGATTATTGCATTGATAACCTGCTCTCTGATTGCGCTCAGGGCGCTCTGGATTTATCTGACCTTGCCTTTTGAGGCAATGATAGCGAGACGAAAACAGACAGAGTGGAAAATCCCCAATTTAAAAATTGTAACCGCTATAGCGTTTGGCGGAATTCGCGGAGCTATCGCTTTAGCAGCAATCCTTTCATTACCTACCTGGATGCCTGACGGCTCACCCTTCCCCATGAGGGATCTCTTAATCAGCGTAGTCGTGGGGGTCGTACTCTGTTCCCTGTTATTGAGTGCAATAGTACTGCCTCTCATTATTCCTAGCCTGCGCTCTTTAATTATCGAATCGCCGGATGATGAAGAGTTTCAGGCACGAATCGCTGCAGCCCAGGCCGGTATACAGGCTATAGAACAGGAACTTGCTCAACTGGCCGAGAATTTAAATGAAGAAGAACTCAATCTGTGCACACAGGTGGGCAAAACACTTACCGCTTCCCTTAGCCAATTTGTTTCCTCCAGTGTCGGCGGAGAAACAGAGAAAATGGCAAGTCTGAAAGCACTTGATTTTGAAGAATCTTTACGCCTGGCAGCCCTGGAAGGCGCTCGCAAAGAGCTAAGACAGCTTCGCAAAAAGGGACGAATTAATAATTCCACGATGATTGGCATTATCCACTTACTGGATATTCGCCAGCTTTCCCTGGTGGATAATTACAGACAATCTCAATTAAAAAAAATTAAGCGCTGAAAGCGGCTCATTTTCCAGAACTGAGCAAGTTAGAGCTGCTATCATTGAGTCTCGCCAATAATTCAGTAGTTATAAGCTCTCCCTCCATCTGCCCGCTAATCATTTCAGAGGAGGTCAGATAACTCAAGCCCAACGCCAGCTCTTTAATTTCCGAGCCCATCTCCTGTGAGAGGTACTGGCGAATACGATCGATTAAAGCGAGACAACCCTCTCGGTCTGTCATTGGTAACAGAAAAAACATAGTACCTTCCATCCTGGAGGATAAATCACTTTCGCGAAAGATTTGCCGCAATTTTTTAAAAAATTGTCCCATAGCCCGCTCGGTATTAACAATCCCTTTCTCATGCAGTAATTGATCTTCATTGAGAATGCGCAAGGTCATTATGCTGAAATACCAGGTGTTATAACGTTCTGCCAGTTTGGCTTGCCAGGATACAATCGCCATAAAAACGATATAGTCAATGACATTAAAAAACTGATGAAAATTATGATAAATTTCCTTTTCAATACCCTGCACCAGATATTCAGCTCTCCGGGTTAATGAATAATCATACAAATATCTTGTTTTTAATTCATCAATGAAAAAAAGACGCTGACAAACCAAACACATCATATTCACTTCCGCTTCAGCAAAAAAATGCCCACAATCCATACACATTTTATCTTCGACAGGCTTATCATAATCCACACCCAGTTCTTCGAGCTTGGTATTACAGCGGCTGCAAATCAATCGCTCCCGACGAAGAAACTCTGGAACAGGCCCTATTTTGCCGCAAGTATAACAATGAACAAAATTCTGTAATTTAATACGAATCGAATGGCAGCTGGGGCAGGAATTTTTTAAATTTAACAGACCGGAACTACAGAAACTGCAAATCTTGATTTCATCAATCAAATTATGCTGAGAAAGGATATCCCTTAAGACCAAATCTTCAAGAAATTCCCAGTCATCCCTTTTCTCCTCCGGAGAAGAAAACAGAGTAATTAATGGAAAATAATAGACATATGGATTGTGATAACTAATCTGACCTCTTAATTTTAATTCGGGACGTGTATAAAGATAAGTGCTGAGCATTACCTCTTTCTCTTCTGACAAAAGCACATTCCCCGGAATTTTTTTTAAACGCTGATGAATCGCATGAGCTTTAGTCAATAATTCATCGTCAGCCGAGCCATCAAATAAGTCATGGAGAGACTCATCAATGTCACCATGGTAGAAAATAGGCGTATACCGATACGTCGGAATCGAACGGAGTTCGCGCAACAAGGCAACCCACTCCTGCCGCTCTTTCTTAGACATCACAATGGCATAGGGGGATTGCTTTGGAAGCTCATTGATCTGCCCCACGATTTCTACCTTGAACGGTAAAAATTTATCATCGCTAATATTGCTAATCATCCAAATTGATTGCGGATTATTTATTGTCATTGCGGTTATCCTGACTCAACTTATATTTTGAGTTTAGACCATTTACATTTTGAATACCGCAAAGAGCAGGCATGTTTATAGCATGACAGGTCTGTTGCGGTCCTCTTCAAACTTGACATTATCGCTGACCCGACTTAGCATGCGAGCATAACAAGCGCAGGGGCAGATTATGACGGTTAATCGTTTGAGGGCATTAGTCAGCGAAGACTTTGAAGCCGTTAATTCATTAATTATTGACAAAATCCAGTCACAGGTCGGATTAATTGAAGACTTGTCGCACTATATTGTCCAGAGCGGCGGTAAACGCTTACGCCCACTTCTGTTATTATTAGCGAGCCACGCCTGTGGATATGAAGGACGGGATCATATTCCCCTGGCCGCCATGATTGAATATTTTCACACTGCAACCTTATTACACGATGATGTGGTTGACGAATCCACCTTAAGACGCGGAAGAGAAACTGCTAATGAAATCTGGGGCAGTAAAGCAAGTATACTCGTAGGGGATTATCTCTTCACCCAGTCCGTTCAGTTGATGGTGAATGTGCACAACTGGTCAGTTCTTCACCTTCTGGCTGACACCTCTCATCAAATAAGCTGTGGGGAAGTCAAGCAGCTGGTCAACAAGCATAATTCCTCACTAACAGTCAAAGACTATTATGATGTGATTCGCGCAAAAACCGCCCTGTTATTTGCCGCCGCCGCATCGATTGGCGCTATCCTTAGCAATGCCGGTGAACCTTTGGAAAAGGCGCTATATGCCTATGGACTTCATTTAGGAAACGCCTTTCAGCTCATTGATGATGCCCTGGATTACTGTGCAGACAGTAAAACCATCGGCAAAAATATCGGCGATGATCTTGCAGATGGAAAGGCAACCATGCCATTATTACATGCACTGGAGCATTCAAATCCAGAACAACAGCAAATTATCAGAGAAAGCCTGCAAACGGGCAATCGCGATAAGCTGGAAGCTATATTGCAAATAATCGAAGAAACGCAATCCATTGCCTACACAAAGCAATGTGCGGCAGAGGAAGTCAACCACGCGCTTTGCGCTCTGGATATTCTGCCCGCATCCCAGTACAAAACAGCGCTGGTGGAATTGGCCGAATTTGCGATAAATCGCAATCACTAAAATCAACGGAGTGTAGCTCAGACTGGTAGAGCACTGCCTTCGGGAGGCAGGGGTCGCAGGTTCAATTCCTGTCACTCCGACCAATAAAATCAATGGGTTACGTTATTTCCCGACAAAGCACCAGCTTTTGCAGGGTGCATATAGGGTGCAAATTGATTGAATTAATATACCTATAATTGCATATCCATATATGCCTATGAGCAAGGTACTCCCTGATATTTAGCCTTGACATAATACTCAAATTGACTTGCTTAAGGTCTCTCTGCAAGTTTTCATATTACTTAAACCCTTGGCATAACCTTCCAGTCTGTTATAGCTAGGTCCAGTTTGAAAGAAGGCTGAGGAGATTGTTAATAATCAGAAGGCTTTATCGTGAAAGGAAATTTAAAGATACAATGGAATAAAATCACTCATATGGAAGTATGAGTGATTTCTGTTTGCCTTTAGGGAGATGCCCCTGCCTGCATAAGGTCTACTCAAATTTAGCTTGCTGTGATGGCTCTTGAAATAACCCATCCAAAATATGATAAGCCTCATTCCAAACTTCCAAAGTAATTGATGGCGCATCGTTTGAGGGCATTCCTCTATCATTCAAAAACCTAATATCGCTGCCTAATTTCTTTGATGCTACTTCTTCTAGTTTCGCTCGTATAGCCATTTCAATTGTAATAGCAGCCTCGGTTGATA
The DNA here is from genome assembly GCF_021297775.1 of Legionella sp. 16cNR16C. NCBI lineage: Bacteria > Pseudomonadati > Pseudomonadota > Gammaproteobacteria > Legionellales > Legionellaceae > Legionella > Legionella sp. 16cNR16C. The sequence goes on along the minus strand of NZ_JAJTMX010000003.1, from coordinate 482,400 downwards.
CTGCTTTTATTTCGATCCCTTTATTCGATGCTGGCTCAATACTTTCAATTAGCTTGGCTTCAAGATTAAATTTTTCTGCAAATTCATCAACTTTATCTTTTTGCCTAGCCGGCTCTTTAAAAAAGTTATATTTTTCAAGGAATTTCTCAGATTTTGGTTTACCGAAAAAGAAGTTTAAAAATTTCGCAACAAAACCTTCTCTTTGGATTTCACGACGATGTGTTTTAAATACACTCTCTGAATCTTTATACCCATACATCGTAATCCTTACATCATTATAGTTATTTTTAAATGTTTCAAAAATAATATCCAAATCTACCACTTCCTGAGAATCAGCTTGATTTTTTACAGTATTGTATAGGGCGATCAAAAGATTCAACTTAGCCAATTTAACAGTGAAGTTATTTCCACTGAATTCATTGCTAAGCGAAATTACACTGGGTATTAGATCAGTAGCCTCTTTAGTCACTTTTAAAGTGTATTGCTGAGATAAGCGTCCGTCATACCTTTCTTGAGGGGTAAAATATTTTTTATCAGAATGGGTTAGATTTTGTTCATAAATTCTGTTTATATGTTCATATAACTCTTTTAAAAATTTTGTTTTTTCTTCCTGTGTATGTAATTTCATCTCTAGCCTTAAATGTTTTTCATAAATTTTACACAAAGATCAATAAATAGTCAATCATAGGTTTGTGTCTATCTATCTTGAAAACGGCATATCGTTGCTTTAATTAGATGTTTTAGCTACTGATCGTTCAGATCGTAAATATCTTCCCCTGGAACTTGACAAATACTTTGAGGATTAGTGACATAATCATAGTATTCATTTGAAAATTTTGAAAAAAAATGTTTAATCGAGTTCAGACGCTCCAGGTCTTGTCGGGTCATTACATGGTAATTTTAAAAACTTTAGTTTCATTACCGTCATTACAATTTGTTCTAAATCATTGGTTGGTGAAATACCTAACATATCGTAATAAGTCATGAATACTCTGTTCTTAATTGGCCTTAATAAGAGTATAGATGTTGTATACTGTTGATAATTAAACGCAGAGCCTCATTTAATATGGGCAATAACTTTATAATATGGGCAATAACTTTACCTATTAGAGACGGATCAGACTCAAGAAGCCAATAGCTTCGATGGCGGTAACGCTATAAACAAATAACCGGCTGCATCTTGTAGGTTAAAAACTCATAGAGCAACTTGAACATTTAGTGTAAACTATAAACATTTTGACCAGAAAACACCTTCAATGCAAGAAAAAATCGATAACAGCTTGGCTTTGATTAAATCAAAAACCAAAGCCAGGAACGATGCATCAGTATTAACTTTACAATTACATGACTCTCAAATTCAAGATCTTATCGACACCTCATTTTCGTTAGTCCGAATGATTGGTGAAGGTGAGATTCTGCTTATGCCTGGTAGAAGTCCAGCTCTTCACGCATTTATTTTAAAAGCAGCAGGTCATCCCTGCTTTCATTTTCCTTGCTCAGGCCGTTTTTATGCTTTTAATTCTTATCCGGAAAATAATCAATTGGAAGGCATGCGCGCCAATTTGGAACGAATAGGACTTAATATCGAACTTTTACAAACAACAAAAAAAATCCACCTTTTTGATTACATTGATAGCGGCGCATGTATTGAAGGCCTTTTAATGCTATTTGCGCATTGGGCTTATGATATTAAATATAATAATGGGAGAGCTAGCTCGGCTAAAATGTTTCACGATATAGCCTATAGCAGTGAAGAGTATAAACATTTTCTGGCTAAATTCAGTGTTCACGCCATGGGAAAGCTTAGTCTCTATATGTTCCCTCATCTTAAAACAATACAAAAGCATAGTTTTAATAAATATGGTCATCTATCAATGCCTTATTTTGCTAATGCAATATATGCAAGGACTATCTATTTTCCAAGAGAATGCTGGCATCTTGATGCCACCAAAATACATATTGAAGATTTAAATCCTGAATTTGCTAAAGAAGTCCGCATTCAGGAAATTTCAATATTGGAAAAATTGCTCGAGCATTCTTTAGCGGGACATTACAACCTCGCTGGATTGGAACGAACTTTTGAAGCGGCTATAACCAATTTGAAAATCACGGAAATTGCCAGTTCCTATAACAGATATCGTTTTTTATCTGCTGCAATTTCTCCAAGACCGACTTACTCTATGCGGATCCAAATTCTTGAGGAATTGATTCCATTAGAAGAAGTACAGAATTGCGCTTTGCAGTGATTAGTTGATTACCATATATGCCCTTAATAATATTATGTATCTCAAAAATAGGTGCTTAAAGTAGTTCAATAAAACCACTATTTCCTAAGATTTTAGAAGTGGATCAGGCAATCAATATTCCTTATATTTTAGGAACTTACCGCTTAAATTTATTGATACTCGATCCCCTGCCGGGTCAGGTTCGCGTTGCAAATCCATCTTAAAATCAATAGCGCTCATGATGCCATCACCAAATTCTTCCTGAATTAGTTCTTTAAATGTGGTGCCATAAACACTCACTAATTCATAAAAACGATAGATTAGTGGATCGGTTGGAACGGCTGTTGGCAAAGAACCGCGATGAGGTACTGTTTGCAATATCGCCAAAGCTTCCTTTGGTAAGTCAAATAATTTGACCACTGTTTCTGCTTGCGTAGCATTAAATGTCATTTGCCCAAGGCAGCCTGCGGTAACCCACTCTTTGCTGCCGCCAACTGCTTTAGCTACCTCCGCCCAACGCAGTTTCTTTTGTACTCGTGCAGCTAGGATCAACTCCGTTATTGTTGCCCTGTCCATGGTTTTCCTTATTAGTTAGTACTTGAGTTTCGCCCTGAGTTTTTGTGCTAATGCTTGCAAGTAGTGATCCATAAATTCCGACCATTTGTTTTAAATACATCTATGCTAAAGCGTCAGCTGGAATGGGAGCCTTAAATAACCCATCAATTTTAAACTAGCTGAAGCCGGGCCTATTAGTATTTTCTTCAACCTGCGTATCCGTATTTTGAATGCAAAAAGATTGCTCTAAAGCAGAACAGCTCCTGTTGGTGCTGTTTTCAATTTCTGTGAGCTTTGACAAAAGTGCTGCTTCGCTATAAAACTCATTCCCTAGTGTTCCATCATGTCTGTGTCCCGTGATGTCTTTAATCCGCTCATGTTCAAACTGTTGTTTTTTAAGCTCACGACTAGCTGCTTCAAAACTTGATACATCGCCCCAACTATAGTAGCGCTTACTATCGGTTGAAATCAGGTCGAGAACACGTAATGCGTAATCAAATTGCTCAAGTCTTTTTTTGTCGAGCTCAATTTTTTGCCATATGTTTTTAGGTCTATTCAGATAATATAACTCATCTTCCCTGCTGTTCTTAATTCGTACATAAGCCCCATTTAATACAGGCAGAGAAAAAGGCACTTCAGGTTTTGATGGCAGTACAAAAAGAAGGCAGCCTTCCAGAATGTGATTAGGGGTAATTGGAGGCGTATCATTTGGGTTTTTAGCGATTAGTAATGCTGACTTTAGTAGATAGCGCTGAGCTTCACGGAAATCTTTCGGATACCCCTTATCGCCCCGATAGAAAGCCCCTCCAACTAGGTAGTTGTGCATAATTTGTTGAACAAGCGTACCAGAATTGACAAATTGAAACGATTTACGCATTTGGTCGATTTGAAGTTTGTCTAGCATTTTATTCCCTGTTACAGGCCAATCTTATAAATATATGGCCATTGTGTACATATTTTGATTATACCGGAATTGATTTTTGGAAGCAACACAACAACAATTGCTGAGTTTGTTCTGAGACATAAGCTCCATTGATAAAGTAAGAAATAGCCATTAAAGACCATAAGTAGATTTAAGTGATTAACTTCAAATAGCTCTCTGGCATTTACTTCATTAGATTCTCAGGCCCATCATGTCCTTTTTCTTGCTGAAGCTTTGGAGCCTCTCTTTTTACCACATCACACATGGCAGAACAGCGGCTGAGATGGACAATTAAATTGCTGGTATGATCTGATTTTTTTAAGATGGCATTGTACTTCAGCTTATCAACATGCGCCTTAATCTCATCAATGGAGTTTGCATCCCCAATCTTATCTATAAGCAGTTTGGCATACTCCACTTTGGTTGCGGTTAATGCCCGATCTCGAAAATAGCGTGTAGTCAGGGACTCAGAAAACTTACCTTGCACCAAAGATCCTCTTGAATCAATATAGCGGGTTAGCTCTCTGATACAACTTTCTTTATTATTAAGGCTGAGCTCTCTTTCATTCAGTAATATTTTTTTACCTTTCACAACTGCATCTGCCAATTTATCTTTTGTCCAGAATGAAATACTTGGCAAGGGTTTTTGAGAGCGACTATCGCTTGAGAACACGTGGTCAGCAAATTCTTTGGCCAAATCTAATTCTGAGTTTGGTCCCCAGCCGAATCGTAATTCGCGTTCACTGTTATATCCGTCAGCCAGTATTTTCGCCACAGCGGGGTTGGCTTTTAAAAAGCTGGCATCAAACATATCCGGCCTTTTTTCCTTCATGAATAATAAAGCCTTAACAGTATCCATACTTTCTGGAATTTTTTTTCTCAATACAGAGAGCCAATGATTGAAACGAGCACCCTGTTGTTCCCAGGTTTCACTGCTTATTATGCTGTTTCTGCGATTTTCTTTGCTGCTAACTTTGTCTTCCTCTTCTTTTTCCAGCAGCAAAGCCATACCAACATCTATGCAAACGGTTTGCCCCTCGGCAGTGGTTATAAAGTTAAAGGGGGCAGCATCAATGATAATACGCCCTGTACGATTGAAAATATCAATAACAGCAGTGCTGATTTCTCTATCAGTAGCCTGGCGACCTTTTATGTATGGGCAGGTCCAACCTCTGCCGAGGGGTTCTAGCTTATGGACTTCAGCAGCTGGCTTAATATGGGAGTTTATTTCATTCCATATTCTCACAGCACGTTCCGGTGTATCGGTGGCCTGACCTGCACTTTGAGGCTTTTTGAATACCAGAGTTTCTTCATCATTGACATAAGCTGTATTGAAAGCACCCTCACCCAGTTTCTTCCAGGGCATATCATTATCTCAATTAACCACTTTGCTTAATTCTAGACCATAGACAGCCATTGATTCAATCTGACTCCTGGAGCCTCTGTTCGCCTGCTGAATCCAGTTAAATGGCTATACTGTATATATCCTGAATGACAGAAAATAATCATCATGCTAATAAATGAATTCATTGAGCGTAATTATCAGTTAGGTTATTTGATTAATAAGCATTTGGAAAACCTGAAGAATCATCCAGATTTGGAGAATTTAGATACCATACTAGGCTATGTAGAGAATTTATTGAGTTCTGAAAATGGGCCAATTTATTTTGATGAAATTCTTAATTACCATTTAACGAGCACATTAGCATACATGATTATCACATTGCACGATGAAAAATTATTGAATGAAGCCTCCCTATTCCGGCTTACTCATTTTGCGCAGCCTAACAGTATGGGGCAGGGGCTGTCTCAATTACAATCGGCAGGGTTACTGAAGGCTAATTTTGAGCTGTTAAGACCATTTGATCAGGTTTTATTTTCAAGACCCATGTTAGGGATTTGGAATGCAATGCCACTCGGAGAGTTGAGACAGGATGATGTCAATTCATTTATTGCGATTTGCCGCAGCGATGGAACTATCGAAGAAAAACAAAATGCTATACGTAATTATGTCAATCAGAATCTGCTCTATCTGGATGAAGAAGAACTTGTTCAATTAGAAATTAATCGAGCTCAGAGCACCCATACGGCCAGCGTTCATGCAACAACGGACTTAACAGCCTGGTTATTAGATTTAAACCATAGACAAAATCCTGTTACTCTGAAAAGTATTCAGGAAATCACGAGTTTGCTCGAAGATCTCGCTGACGAAACGCTGGATGCTGAACAAAAACGTGCGGCGATTGATTGTTTGAAGCGTTTAAGTTCGCTGCCTGCAGAAATTGTTTTAGATTCTGAAAAAAAGGCGATCGCTTTGCGCCTGGCTAAAGAAACAGAACTAGGTAAGGAAGCGGCAATTTCACCACTGTTGCCCCTAATGGAACAAGAAGCTGAAAGGCTTCAGGTGATTAGTATCGAGCAATTTATACGCCTGATTTTTCATAACATCTCTCAGGATGATCAGCTTGATTATTGGGCTGCTTTTGTATCAGCACTTTATGAAATTCAGCGAGGTTATAATCTGGATGCGATGGGCTCTGATAATGTACCAGCGGAGGATAAGGAAATTTGTTTTGGCGGCACAGCCAATAAATTCTGTGAGCGATTACAAGGTTTATCCCCATTGATTAAGTTCATATACGTGGATAACGTATCGATTATTCTAAAAATAAAGCAGCTTTTGCTCAATGAAATTCTCAATACTGCCGATGAGTTGATTAATGAGCAAGCTAATGACGAGTTTGTTTTATTGATTGGTAATATGCAAGATGATGAAAAGTCAATTCATCGTTATCATCAAGCCTTTGGTTATTTAAAACCCCAGTTGGAACAATTGCTGGAACTTAGAGTCTATTCCATCATTTATGGACACGATGCCCTTGATAAATTGCTAAATGATTTTGAAATTGCAATTGATAATTTTCCCGATATTACCAATCCAAGGGAGGCCAAGGATTTTAGTCCTGAATCTTTGTTTAGATTTGCAAAATTTGTTGGCATAAAAAATGGGATGCTGAGAAGTGCAGCAAACTATCCCGGGTTTTATCCTGCTGATAAGCGCCCAGGAGAAGCAAAACAAAATGGGCAAGACAATGAGCTATCAAAAAGTGATGAGGGACCCAGAAAAAATCATTAACACCACAATATGCTGATAAAAGCACCTGCCGCCTATCCATTGTCTGAGTGGTCTAACCCTTTGTTGGGCCAAGGGACATAGCCGTTGTTATCCCCTCTCCACCGCGCGCAGTGGAGAGGGAATTAGATATTCTTAGCCTGATGGGGCTCGACCTACAATTTAAATGCCAAGAGGCCAATGGCTCTGCCAAGGATTTAACCCCCAGGGTTTGATAAAATAATCTCAGTTCCTTTCAATTTTATCTTCTTCATTAAAAATTCCTATCATCATAAGCATTCAGTTTATACAATTTTTGCTTATTCCGAAGTTCGGACACTGCCTCTGATTCTTTGCCATGGATATCGCAATTTGATTTAAATCGATTCAAGTGTTAAAGTATTGTCCTATTTATATCAATTTTTGCCTTTAAATTTTAGCGCTGAATACTTCCTTATGATTGATCAAGAAATATTAGACCGAATTGCTCGAAATGACCCAGCCCTGACCTCTATAAAAGAGAATGGTTTTATAATAAACGATGAGGATGCGCAAAATCTCGCTCAGGCACTTCATACTAATACCAGCCTGACTGACATGGATCTTGCTCTTAACAACATCGGTGTCGAAGGGGCGCGGAGCTTGGCCAGAGAGCTTGAAACCAATACAAGCGTGACCACTCTTAACCTTGGCGGTAATCAGCTATGTGACCAAGGGGCTCAAAGTTTCGCTGAGATGCTCGAAATTAATCAACGCCTGACTGACATTAGTCTTTTCTGTAATTTCATTTGTGCTCCGGGGGGCCGGCGGCTGGGTGATGCACTTACCATCAATAATACCCTAAAGTCCCTTGACCTTCGGGAGAATAATCTTGGTGTTGAAGGTACAGAGTTTCTGGCGGAAGGCCTCAAGAGGAATACTGGCCTGACCTCCATTAATCTTTATGATAATTCAATCCTGGATAAGGGGGCCTCGATAGTCGCCAAACTGCTTGAAACCAATACCCCACTAAGCTTCATTGGCCTTGGCAGTAATCAAATTGGTGCTGGTGGTATTCGAGACCTGGCTAAAGCATTCAAAATCAATACACGCCTGACCTCCATAAGCCTTTCTGGTAATAAGATTGGTGTTGAGGCTGCGCAGTATCTAGCGGAAGGATTGAAAAACAACACTGGCCTGATCAGTATCCAGCTTGGCGCTAATCAAATTGGAGCTGCCGGTGCAACACATCTTGCGGAAGCACTTGAGACCAATAATAGTCTGACCTCCATTGACCTTTTTAATAATTCAATCCGGGATGCCGGGATGCAAAGCCTTGCTAATGCCCTTAAAACCAATAAAGTGCTGACCTTCCTTGGGCTAAACCATAATCAAATTAGCTCAAATGGGGTACGAAGCCTTGTTGAAGCACTTAAGACTAATACCACTCTTAGCTCCGTCGATCTTTACCAAAATGAAATTGATGATGACGGTGCGCAAGGCTTCGCTGAACTACTTAAAACCAACACCAGTCTTACCTCACTAGAGTTTGGCCAAAATAGAATTGGTACTGCCGGTGCGCAAAGACTTGCAGAAGCACTCGAAACCAATACTAGTGTGATATATCTAAATCTTGTTGGTAATGGAATTCGGGGGCCTATACTTCAACGTATTAATACGGCCTTGGAAAGAAACAAAAAAATCAAAGCGCTCTTTGATGAGGGGCAACAGGCCCTGGCCGCCACAACAAAAGAAATTGAAGAATTTCTAAATGGCACAATGGATTACAAAGATAATCTTAATGGGCTGGCGGATTTAATCCGCAAGAATTTAAAGGAACTTGAAACACTTTATCCCGAAAGCAGGCAACTTCACAGCTTGCGCGCTCAATGGTTTGAATTCAGGCTTCAACACTTTTTTGATTACGATTTGGCTGCAACTGTCAGGGAGTTTAAGCAATTAACCCTCACCCAATCGTCGTTGCCGTATTATCAAACATTTTTAACCGACATGATCGGGGCATATAAATGCAGACTGGGAGCTCCCCCGCAAGATAATAATGCCCCGGAGACCTCTGATTTCAGTGATCAGGGATTGATTGAACTATGTCTGCTCGACCCATCACTAAAGCCACATACTCTGGCCGAAAGCCTCGCTCATTATTTCAAAATTGACCAGGATGATGTGTGGGTTTACAGCTTACCAGAGGTTTTAACAGCATTGGAAACCCTACCGCTTGAAGAAGGATGCGAACAGAATAATTTACGGCTCAAAGTATTGGGCATCTGCCGTTCTGCTGATTCTCAGTTAAACTTTAAAACTGCTAAAGAGATCAATGAACATCTGCTTCAGGAGATTGGCTTTATTTCAGATCTGAAAGATAGAAAGATGGCTTATTATAATGGACTTAATAAAATTGTTGATAACTTAAGCCCAGAACTAAGAAAAGAGTTGGCAATGCTGCTTTTAAATTCTCCCGATCACCTCTTAAAAAAAGAAAGGCATTTTTTCCGATCTCAGGATTATTCCAATCAGACATTCACTATGCATAAAATCGTCGCAAGCTTATTAACTAATGTGAATAAAACCGCCTCCAATGAGGTTCACATTGAGGAGCATACTCTATCACGGCATGTGACACAGTGTTTTTAAATGAATAATTAGTGTGGGCTCCTTCGCCCACAAAACAGGGGAATAGCTTTCACCTCTTAAGGCAAATCCTGCAATTTTCTCTCTTTCAAACTGTCCAATAAATCAGCGGTTCGTGAATTCCTACCGGCTATAACGGACTCTCTTTTTTCAAGCTTAGCTATTATATCATCACGAGCTAAACCGCTGTTTGTTTCTACGATAAGCTCAATTAGCGCATCAATCTTACTGAGTTTGCGCTCCTTATTTGGATAAGGCCATAGGCTGGTTCGTTCACTATGCAAGCGCTCGATGAGTAATTTGATTTGATTATATTCATCTACAGTTAGTGTGGAGTTTTCATTTTGCTCAGGGATCTGGAACTTAAAGGATTTTGACTGTTGATAAAAAAACGCCTGATTTTGGATATATTTTGCCGAAATAGGGTTCTCACTGATCGATTGATGAGACTTATCGCCGGTTTGCGTTGCACCAAGTTCAACACTGTCGTCATCCCGCCTATCACTTGATTCGCCAATTGGAACTATATCAGAGTGTTTAATATTAGCAGTCTCGGATGTCAGAATGAGTTCTTGATCTGCTGCTTCAATCATTGAGCAGGAGGCATCAGCCAATTGCTCTGAAGCACTATCTATCTCTGTCGTCTCATCTGTCTTAGTATCAGGCGAAGCCATCCTGAGTTCCTGCTCCAGCAGAATCAATGATTCAAAAGCATCAACCATTTGTTCAGGATCATAACGTTCCTCAATGTTCTCAAGCGTTCCTGCATTTAGAACGTTCAGGAGTTGAAGCTTTAAGCTATTGCTAAACTCGGGGATATTTGTATTATCGCTATTATTCAAGACACTAAAAGGCGGTTTAGTGTATTTGTCGCTCGGAGGAAGAGGCGAAATATGGCTATCGTCACGAAATAATTCAGCCGCAATCATGACTACACCATAACTATCAGATTTTTTAAAGTCTTTGGTCCAACTACGGAACGCTTCAGGGGGAATATATCCTGGTGTAGTGATGCTTGCTGGAGTGCTGTCAGGATTGCTCCTTTGAGCAGTATCGACGTCAATAATTGTTATTTTCAATGCATTGATATCAATGTTCCTGAGGCCATTTGCAATCATTTCACTGCTGATATTGACCATAATATTATCAGGCTTGATATCACCATGAAAGATTCCATAGGCATGAAATTGAGTGCCAAGTACTTCAAAAAGCCGTTTTGACAACTGCAGGATCTGCCCCGCGGTGAAATAATTATCTTTGCCAGTCTTATAGAGTAATGCGCGAAGACTCATCCCCTCAAACTCTTCCATAACTAAAAATTGCTTACGGTTGTCGCGAATAGGCAATAAAAATTCATCTACAAAACCTAAATGAGGCAGCTCTCGCAATAAATCTCGTTCATCGGTTATATAATCATCCGAATAGACATAGCTTGATTTACCTGCTTTGCCGGCTCGCTTTGCCCCTGTGATTTGACCCTCTTCAAAAATAAGTTCAAAAAGAGGCTTTACCTTTCCCTGGCCTCCGCTTCCCAATTTCTGATCGGTTGGAAAGTATTTTCTGTTTATAATGGGATGAGACAAGAGATACTGTTTGCCATTCAGTCTATGGACAGTCCAGTTATCAATGTTAGGAGTACTGGATGTACTGAGAAGCTGATTAACCAGAGAAATCGTTTCCGCATCCCCCTGTATAATTTTTCTGATATCGATTATGTGGACATCTTCTTCTACCAGAATTTCAACCGGAATGTTTTGTGCACTCTGACCAAGAAATCTCATTACGTCATTCACAGCATTGGACAAAATTATCTGATAGCTTTTCTCAGATGCCGGAATGACTCCTTGCTGAAGGTATTTCCTGGCTAATGCTTTTTTGGCTTTGGCATCAACTAACTCTATTTGCTCTTCGTATAGGTTATTTAGTCTAAAACTACATTTCATGACAAAAGTCCAATTATCAACAATATATACATTATATAGTCAGTATAGATTTATTTCTTTCAAACCAAGCGTAGGTCGGGCGCTTTCGCCCGACGTTTCCTTTTTCCTTCTTGCTCACTAAAATCAAAACTGTTATAAAGCTCTTTCATAACGGAATATATAAGCAATCCAACATGCGCTATCGACGAGTGATTATTCCCGGTGCCACTTATTTCTTTACTGTTAATCTGCAAAATCGAAGCAGTAGATTACTCATCGAACAGATTGATGTACTACGTATGGCCTTTCGCCGTTCCAAGCATTATTACCCATTTATAATTGATGCGATTGTCATCTTGCCTGACCATCTTCACACAATAATGACCCTTCCAGAAAATGATGGGAATTTTTCCTTACGGTGGAATCTGATAAAAGGCATCTTTTCAAGGCAGCTATCAATAAAAGAGCTCGTGTCTCCAATACAGAAGAACAGGCGCGAAAGGGGTATTTGGCAGAAACGGTTTTGGGAGCATCTTATTCGTGATGAATTAGACTTTGAGCATCATGTCAATTATATTCATTATAATCCGGTTAAGCATGGACATGTGTCTCAACCAATCGATTGGCCTTATTCAAGCATTCATCAATTTGTTAAAAATGGAATTATTCCTTCTCACTGGACAATTTCTAAACCATCTTATTCGCTGGATTTTGGTGAAAAATGAAATGTCGGGCGAAAGCGCCCGACCTACGGTATTTATTCTATTTTATGGCCATCCAGATGCCTTTCATCACGCTCTTTATTTTTTTCTCTAACTGTTTTCTTTATTGCTTCTTCCATACAATTAGCAAGCGTAGGTCGGGCGAAAGCGCCCGACCTACTATATTTATTCTATTTTATGGCCATCCAGATGCCGTTCATCACGCTCTTTATTTTTTTTCTCTTGCTGTTTTTCTTTATTGCTTCTTCCATATTTAATACGATTTTCAGAAGCCTTTTTCTCTTTTTCTGACTTGATTTTGGCTTTTCTTTTTTTATTTAGATTAATGACTATTGCCATAGAGGCCTCGAGAAGATGGGTACTTGTACTGTTAAGTATACATTTTATAGCGGTGATTACCCTACATTTAGCTAATTGATTTGTATGGTCTATAGTTATTTCAAGCAAGTTATTAAATATAGAATAAAAATGAATATCTTCATCACTGGTGGTTGTGGTTTTATCGGATCACATTTATGCGAATACTACTTAAATAAAGGTCATAAAGTGATTGCAGTTGACAATCTTTCATCGGGACGTCTGGAAAATATTGAAGCGCTCAGAAAAAACGCTTCCTTCAGTTTTGTAGAAGCGGATATTCTTGAATGGCCAGATTTGAAAGAAACTTTAAAATGGGCCGATGTAATTTTTCACTTTGCAGCCACTGTCGGCATGTTTAATGTAGTCAATGATCCCATTAGCACCCTCATTAAAAACCTGATGGGATGTCAGCGTGTTTTAAAGAACATGAGTGAAATTAAATCTGATGCGATTGTGGTAATTGCCTCTTCATCTTCGGTATATGGTGATAGTCAAACCTTTTCCAGCGAAAATGATAATCTGAATATTCATCGTTTATCTTGTTCGACTTCAACTTATCCGATTAGTAAATTGGCGGATGAAGCACTTGCTTATGCCTATATTCACCGTCATCAATTAAATATTATACTTGCACGAATCTTCAATACGATTGGGCCTCGGCAAACTGATTTATATGGAATGGTGGTGCCGAGATTTATAAAACAGGCATGTAGCAATGAACCTATTACCATTTTTGGCGATGGGACTCAGACTCGTTCTTTTTGCGACGTGCGAGATGTGATTAAAGCCATGGATATGCTAATCCATGAGCCAGAGGCGCTGGGACAAAGTATCAACATTGGAAATTCATCAGAGATTTCAATTAATGATCTGGCTCAACTCGTCAGGAGTCAGGCAAATAGCCATTCTTTAATTCAGTACCTATCTTATGAGGAAGCCTATGGGGAACATTTCATAGATATTACACAACGCTGTCCAGATTTATCAAAGCTATACCATTTAACGAATTTCAAGCATCAGTGGACTCTGGCTGATACTGTCGGTGATTTAATTGCAAGAAAGAAGCAGCTAACGTAGGTGTGGCGAAAGCGCCCGACCCAAGTATTCATATCAGTTATTCTGAACCCTTGTCTGCAATGAAGCGTCATCCATGATATCTTTGAAATGTTCAACATCAGAAAGCGCATTGCGTAACTCCTCGAACGATGTCAAATTGCTATTTTCAAAGGCCTGCAGAACACTCTTCGCATCCTCGTTCAAAGAGGATTCGTCATAGTTATCCAACCGCTTCCTGATGTCGACTAAGGCCTGTGCGATCGCTTTCTCATCATTATGATCCAGATTGCCGACGATGCTTTTGATGTCCTCAATAATTGATGGAGTAGCGCCATCCTGATTATCCATCATAGGATCATCGAGAATGGAAAACACTGCGTAAATATTTTCCTCTCGTTCATTGGGAGGAATTTTAGCGATATTTAACATCGATTTCATACTATATTTTGAAGCATTTTGTTTTTGATTCTGGGGCGTAATATCTGATTTAATCAACTCATTCATCTCTGCCAGGTCCTGCTTAAACCCTTCAAAAAATTCTAATTCTGTATTGGACAGGGTGTAGGCCGATCGAAACAGGTTCGGAATATACTCCAGAAGACTCGCTTCATGTCTTTCATTATGGGCCAGCTTAAATCCGAACAAGGCACCGCGAACCTTTGCTTTAAAATTGCCCCATGTCGAACCGGTGGTATAATCCCCCAAAGACTGCATATACAAAGCGAAAGATTTTTGTTTTTCTGCTGGTGAAGCCTCCTCATTTAAATAAACTTTTTCTAATAAATGGTTAAGCGGATCAATAATATTTTTGATGGCGACCGGAAACTCCACTGTTCCAGTATCCAAATGGATGATGGATTTTCGATACATCATAAAAAAGCTGGCATAAAGGTTACTTTCTGCAAAACTCTCTTCACAACCCAGTTTTTCAACAAGACGGGCGATATTGGGGTTAGTATCGGCTTTTTCTTTTAAACGTTCTACCAGATTATTCAGCTTTTTCATTTCCGGATTTTCAAAAAGAATATCGCGTAAAGCTTTCACCTCTACAGGCAGTTTTTTATCATCCGAGCGCACGCCAGTAGGCGCCTCAAGAAATCCGTTAGAACTTGCTTTACGAGAGATGGAGGCTATGAACCGCTCAAAGCCCAGTTTTTCCAGAGTTTCCTCTTTTAGACCTGCCTTTTTACAATATTCATATAATTCCTGAGCGGCCTTATGGATTTCACCAGGTTTCATTTCTATTTGCGGATTGCCAATTCTGAATTCAATACCCAGAAGTAACTTATGGATCTTCCGGGGATCAAGCATTCGAGAGTCGGATACTTCTTTCAACAGCGCGTCCTTTAACTCAAGATAATCTCTGGTCAGACTCCTGCGATAACCATCGACGCGAACCTGGGCCTTGCCATCAATACCTCCCCAGGCATAAGTTACTTTGGAACGTTCCGCCTGATGCTCATAATAGCTATCCGGCAGAGCAATCAGATTCGACAAGCCGTCATAGTGACGGGGAATGGTTTTTAATCCTTCGTGGGGTAAATTGGGAATATCAACTGACACATTTCTAAGCCTGCCTGCTACTTCGGAATAAATGCCAAGTTTCCCCAAATACGAATGTAGTCTGGCTGCAAAACTATTCTCTCCTTGAACCCCGCCGCGACCGCCATTGCATATTTCAACGTTGATCTTGAGCGTACCTTTATCAGGTCCAAACACTTCTTTATTAAGTGTTTTATCAAGATAGTCGCCAATTTCAGTATAAAAAGCGCCGGGGATATAAGGATTACTGGGCGCTCCATGTCCCCATATATAGAGATGATCATCGGGAGTCATGCTTTCAAGAATTTCTTTATCGGCATCCTCCGGCTCAGCACTTTCCCAGGTCATGTATTGGCCTTCATTGACATCGACTGGATAAATTATATGTACTTCAATGTCCTCATTACCCTTTTCTTCTTCCCTGTTTTGAATTCGCCGCATAAATGCCTGAACTTCTCGTTCTTCAGATTTATCAAAGCACAAAATCACTGCTTTCTTGCCCATTTGTTTTCCAAAGCTTGTTTCTATTTAAGAATTATAGCCGCTTATACCGGGCTTGCTGGGATATCATTAAAGAGAGCGAGACTCAATCTGCATATATCGCAGCATACTCTCAGCAGCCGAAACGCCCTGAGCAATGGCTCTGACCACTAAGTCAGCCCCTAACACCATATCGCCGCCGCAAAAGATTCGCGGATTGGACGTCTGGAAGGGAAAGTTTGCCTTTTCTGAGGTTTCAACCAGGCCTTTATCAGTTAAATCAACACTTAAATGCTCTAGCCATTCGGGTGGATTGGCATCAAAGCCATAAGCAATAATGACCGTATCGGCTGGCAAAATATATTCACTCCCTTCCTGATACTCAAGCCTGCCGCTGGCATTTTTCACGGTATTCACCAGCTTAATTGCTTCCACTTTTTTATCACCAATCAGCTCAACAGCCTGCTTATGGCAGACAAAATGCACCCCTTCCTCTATTGCATTTTTAATTTCTTTCCTTGCGCCGGGCATATCCAGCATCCCCTGGCGATAGACACAATCCACTGAAAAAGCCTCCAGTCGCAAAGCACTGCGATTACAATCCATTGCAGTATCTCCTCCTCCGAGAATTACCAGTTTTTTATTGCGAAAATCAAATGGTTCATAACCAGGAAGCCCCAGAAAACTGTAGATATTATGAACCAGAAAGTCCAAAGCCTGATAGACATTCTCTAAGGCTTCTCCCGGAATTCCTGCTTTTTTCCCTTTATCAGCGCCTAATCCTAAAAACAAAGCATCATACTCAAGTAATAATTGCTGTGGATTTAAATCACGTCCTACTTCTGTATTCAAATGAAAACGCACGCCCATCTCTTCTAAAATCTGGCGGCGCTGTCTTATAATTTTTTTCTCCAGTTTAAATTCGGGAATACCAAAGGTCAGCAAACCGCCAATTTCAGGATATTTATCAAAAACCGAAACCTCTGTTCCATTTTTTGCCAAAACAGATGCACAAGCCAGCCCAGCTGGCCCTGCTCCGATAACAGCAACCCGTCTGCCATTGGGTTTAACTGCGCTCATATCCGGACGCCATCCATTTTCAAGCGCCTTGTCGGCGATAAACTGCTCTATTGCGCCAATAGTGACCGCCCCTAAACCATCATTTAGAGTACAGGCCCCTTCGCAAAGACGCTCCTGCGGACAAATGCGGCCGCAAACCTCAGGAAAAGGATTGGTTTGATGCGCCAGATTCGCCGCTTCTTCCAGCTTTCCTTCCGCCACAAGGCGCAGCCATCCTGGAATATGGTTATGAACAGGACATTGCCAGGCGCAATAAGGGTTCCCGCAATCCAGGCAACGTCCGGCCTGATTTTGTGCCTGATCAAGGCTGTAAGACAGATAAACGGATGCCGAATGACGAATTCGTTCTTCAGGACTTAGCTTGTCAGGCTCCTGTCTCTTATCCGTTACAAACTTGAATTCTACAGGTTTACTTTCTTTCATAGGCCACGCAAGTTATTCCAACCTATCGCTTTCGGTTTTACCAGCCAAAACAGAGGTAGATACTCACTGAAGGAGTCCTTAATCTGTTGCCCCCAACGACTGCCCGTCTCGTTAATATGATGGTCCAGTAGTTGTTCAAGATAATCAGTATATTCCTTGGTATCGAGCTCAGCTAATCGATATCCTTCGACAAACTCTTCATTACACTGCTGGATAAAGCGATCTGCCAAATCCAGAACAAAGGCAAAACCTCCAGTCATCCCGGCGCCAAAATTAATGCCTGTATCGCCCAGCACCAGTACAACGCCTGCCGTCATGTATTCACAGCAATGAGCGCCGGCTCCCTCAATGACGGCTACAGCGCCTGAATTACGCACTGCAAAACGCTCACCCACCTGACCCGCTATATAACAAATCCCGCCAGTCGCACCATAAAGGCAGGTATTTCCAGCGATGCTTGTCTTATTTGAGTCATACTGCGCCTCATTTGGCAGCCTGATGACAATTTTTCCACCGCTAATGCCTTTTCCCACATAATCATTTGCATCTCCGGTCAGGTAAAGTGACATCCCCTGACAAGTCCAGGCGCCAAAACTCTGCCCTGCCGTCCCGTTAAAGAATAATTGAACTGAATTTTCTTTTAATGCCTTGAATCCATACTGTCTGGCAATGGTTCCCGCAAGCCTGGCACCGATTGAGCGATTGCCATTATGAATAGGAAAATGAAGATTAATATCCTGATGCGCTGCCAGCAAAGGTTCTACAGCTTCCTGTATGGCCTGAGCCAGACTTGCTTTATCTCTTGGCTTATTACTTTTAGGAAGCTCTCGCCACTCATAGGAGGCATCGACTTTGCTGCAATCGAGCATGAAAGAGAGATCAATTCGGTTAATCAGTGGATCATCTGTGGTTATTTTTTGTAATAAATCCCTGCGGCCAATAATTTCCTGCAAACTCGAAAAACCGAGGCTGGCGAGGATTTGCCTGACTTCCTCAGCAAGCCAGGTGAAATAATGAATTACCCGCTGTGGGCTTCCCTGATAATGATTTTCTCTTAAAAAATCATCCTGGGTAGCAATTCCCGTTGCGCAATTGTTAAGATGACAAATCCTTAAATACTTACATCCAAGCGCCACCATTGGAGCAGTACCAAAACCAAAGCTCTCTGCACCCAAAAGGGCTGCTTTCACCACATCCATTCCTGTTTTCATGCCGCCGTCAACTTGCAGAATGACACGATGCCGCAACTTGTTTTCCAGTAAGAGCTGATGGGTTTCATGCAAACCGAGTTCCCAGGGCGAGCCGGTATATTTAATCGAGGAGGTGGGGCTTGCGCCAGTACCGCCATCGTAACCTGAAATAGTAATGACATCCGCATAAGCCTTGACTACTCCAGCAGCGATAGTTCCAATTCCAGGGCCTGAAACCAGTTTTACTGAAATCAGGGCCTGCGAGTTAATCTGCTTCAGGTCAAAAATTAATTGCGCCAGATCTTCAATCGAATAAATATCATGATGCGGCGGTGGTGATATCAGAGTAACGCCTTCACCGCAGTAACGTAACTGGGCAATCAGGGCATTCACTTTACTGCCTGGCAGCTGCCCTCCTTCCCCGGGTTTCGCTCCCTGAGCGATCTTGATTTGTATGACTTCGGCATTCATAAGGTAGTCGGCAGTGACCCCAAACCGGCCGGAAGCAATTTGCTTAATCTTGGAGCGCTTGATGGTGTTGTGACGATAGGCCGCTTCTCCTCCCTCTCCTGAATTGGAGCGCCCTCCCAAGGTATTCATAGCCACAGCAAGCGCTTCATGAGCCTCTGGCGACAAGGCGCCTAAGGACATGGCAGCCGTTTCAAAACGCGGGAAAATGTTGTCTGCTTTTTCAATGTTTTCCAGAGGCAAACTGTTTTTAGCATATTGAATATTCAGCACATCCCGGATAGTCGTCAATGGTCTTTGTTGAATGAGCTGAGAAAAACGTTGATAGAGCGAATACTCTCCCTGTTTTGCCGCATTGAGCAAACTCATGACCACATCGGGATTGAATTCATGATACTCATTATCCGGCAAGTATTTCAGTAAGCCGCCATGACGCGGATAGCTATAGGGATTATGAGCGTCATCGAAATAAGCTCGGGCCAGGCTATCGAGATCGCCGAAATCCAGAACTTCCAGTTTGGAAGCGCTCTGACTGAAACAGCGATTGAGAACTGACTTGCTTAAACCAATAATTTCAAAAAGCTGGGTTCCGCGATAACTGTTCAGTGTTGAAATACCCATTTTGGCACTGATCTTTAACAAACCGCCTTCAATGGCTTTCACATAATTACTTAAACCCTTTTCGATATTGAAGTCAGCAATTAGAGAATAAGCCAGATAAGGATAAATAGCGGCTGCACCATAAGCCAGCAAGGCAGCAAAATGATGCGGATCGCGCACCCATCCAGAGGCAACCAGCAAGTCACAGTCATAGCGCTTTCCCGCCTCAATCAGGCTCTCATGAATAGCACCCACTGCCAGCAAAGGATGTAATGGAATAGCCTGTACATCGATGTCCGAATCAGACAACAGCAATAATACCGCCCCCTGACTAACTGCCTCCAAGGCCTGTTTGCCAAGCCTTTCAATGGCCTCAAACAAACTTTCCTGAGTTGAATAGGATAATGACAGTTTTACAAAAGGATAGCCCTGAGTAGTCAGAGTCTGTAAATGCTCCCACTCTCCGCTGGAAAGAACCGGGGAGCTTAATATAATCCGCTTGGCATGCAGCGGGCTTGCTTCAAACAGGTTTGCCTGGCGCCCCAGGGTGATTTCCGTCGACATAATAACGGACTCACGTAATGAATCCATCGCCGGATTAGTTACTTGCGCAAATTGCTGCCTGAAATAATCAAACAACGAGCGGTTTCGAGTGGATAGTAATGCGATTGGTGTATCATCCCCCATCGATGCAGTGGCTTCCTTGGCCGTTTGCGCCATTGCCTTGAGGACATCATTCACTTCTTCATTGCTGATATCATAGAGCTTGCGATAAAAAGCGGCCTGCCGGTCAGTTAGCCGATTAGCCTCCAGGACATAATGTAATTCAGCCGGAGGATGATGAATATGTTGTTGCAGCCAGTCTGAATAGGGGTATTTTGAACTCAGCCTGGAATCAATTACGGCAGTGCTCGTAACCTGATGCGTCTTCACATCAACGGCCAGAAGCTCGCCGGGACCAATTCTGCCCTTGCAAAGAATATTCTCTTCGTCCAGATCAATAACACCGGTTTCGGAACAGACAAGCAGTAAGCCATCCCTGCTCTGTAAATAACGTGCCGGGCGAAAACCGTTTCTATCCAGAGCACAGCACACTAATCGCCCATCGGTAAACACCACACTGGCAGGCCCGTCCCAGGGCTCCATTTGCAAGGAGCAATATTCAAAGAAAGCCTGTTGCTCTGAATCGCAGTTCCTGTTTTTTTTGAAAGCAGGTTGAATCAGCAGACGAATTGCCTGGAAAGGCTCCATACCTCCACGAACTAAAAACTCAAGCATATTATCAAGGCTTGCTGAATCAGAAGCGATGGGATCGATAATCGGCCTTATTTCATCCAGACAATCCTGGTCTTTATTGGTCAACAGCGGCGCTCGAGCCAAAACCGCATGCCGATTACCCTGAATGGTATTAATCTCGCCATTGTGAGCCAGAAATCGAAACGGTTGTGTCAGACGCCATGCGGGCAAGGTATTGGTTGAAAACCGTTGATGAAAAATGCTGAAAGCGGATTTAACTGCTTTATCGCTTAAATCTTTATAAAATACGGGTAAGTACTTGGGCAAAACCAGGGCTTTATAAATCACTACCTGGGTTGAAAGAGAACAAATATAAAAATAAGGATCGCCGCTTAAACTTACAGTGGCACGATGACGAGCGAGCATGAGTCTGGCTTCAGTCAGTTCAAGGGTCTGCTTATCATCAACATTAACTATAACCTGGGCAAAATGGGGCATGTTATTGCGTGCATGCTCTCCACAAAGGGCACTATCGACGCTGAGATCCCTCCAACCTGCAACAGAGAAGCCAAGAGCAGTTAATTCATTATTTAATTGCTCTTTCTGAGCCTCTGCATTATCAGAGTTTAGAAAACACATGCCAACCGCAAATCGAGCGCTTAAAATCCAGCCCTGCTGTTCTGCATATTTTCTGAAGAAATGCCTGGGTAACTGTATAAGCAATCCGCAACCATCGGCAGACAAGCCATCCTCGCCCGCGACTCCTCTATGGGTCAGACGTTGTAAAGCCGTTAGCGACAGTTCAACAATGCGATGAGAGACTTTACCATTGATGCTGGCAATAAAACCACAGCCGCAATTATCCTTCTCTATAATAGCCACGCCCCTGCCCTCTTCAATTCTAATAATAGAGCTTCTTAATTAAGATATAGACCCAATTTAAACTGCCAGGCAGGCTAGAGAATAAAATCCTCTAAAATTATCGATGGCGGGCCAAAATAACTCACTTTGCCTGGCGATCTCCAATACTGTTTGAGCGAGACTCTCAAGAAAAAATAACAGGAATTAAGCCACTGTTAAATACGTGCTTGCCTCTATACAACTCAATCCACCACAGATATCAGGCGATGGAACGTACAATGCCGCCATCAACATGCACAGAAGAACCATTGGTCGCCGAGGCCAGAGGACTGCATAAAAAAGCAACCATGACCGCTACCTCGTGAGTACTGGCGAAGCGTTTAAGAAGAGAAGATGGTCTCATTGTGCTGAAAAATTCCTGTTCAATTTCCTGCACGGTTCGAGATTGTTCCTTGCTTATTGTATTTAAAAAATCATTAACCCCATCGCTTTGAGTAGGACCTGGAAGCACACTGTTGACAGTAACTCTGGTTCCGGCGGTCAATTCAGCCATGCCACGCGCAATGGCTAACTGAGCCGTTTTGGTCATACCATAATGAATCATTTCAGGGGGGATCTGTAAGCCAGACTCACTGGATATAAAAATAATGCGGCCATCATTTTTCTTAAGCATGACAGGTAGATAATGTCGGCTTAAACGTACCCCACTCATAACATTGACATCGAATATATGCAGCCAATCCTCATCCGAGATGTCCACAAACGATTTGATTTCGTAAATGCCGACATTGTTAATCAGTATGTCAACAGAAGGCAGTTCCTTAATCAGCTTTTCTACCCCTGCTTTAGTACTCAAATCAGCAGGTGCCGCCCGCAGTTTGGCATTGGGATGTAAGGAATGAATATGCGCAATGGCCTGCTGCACCCGCTCTTCGGAGCGGCCATTGATAATAACTGTGGCGCCCTCCTGGGCAAGCACTTCAGCTATGGCGAGTCCAATACCGGCGGTCGAACCGGTTACCAGAGCAATTTTTTCTTCCAACTGAAAATCCATTTTGATCATCCTTAATTGTTCAGTTTCTTGATCTTACAGCAAGCCTTAAAGATTTCCAGCCCTGAAATCTGCTCAATAGGGATTTAAATTCTTGCAGGTCAAATGGTTCACATGGCAGGTGGAAGGGACTGCGCTGTGCGAGTAACATCTGGTTTTCGCACCATTAATCGCATTATCAGCCACGCGGTAAATACCGCTTTTCCAGACATGCGCCAGGCTATCCATCGCTGTGCACTGCCACAAGGGACGCACAGATACTCCATTAACCATTGCATCACAGTCTTCCCGTGAAATGGTGCAGGTCTTGGGCTGCTTGCTCTGACTTTTACAAAGGAGTTTGGCATTGCGCAAGGCGGTCCACTCGTTTGAAGAAAGGGCGATGAAACGCTGGTCGGTATAATCATGCGCATGACAATGCCAGATTTCTTTATAAGAAATAAAAACAGCCGCATGAACCTGATAAACAAATCCGCTGAAAAAAAGGCCTAAAAGCCATCCTGACTTCCTCATGGTTTTCTCCCTGATTCAATCAAATAAGAAGGGAAACACCCCTTTATTATTTAAGTGTAAACCAGTTGTGGAAGTCCGCTTAAATGGCTCTGTCGTTTTACGAGACTCTGTCATTTCCGCGCAGGCGGAAATCAATCTATGATCTGGTACATCATGCCTGATGGAAATAGATTACTGCCTGCTGGGAATGACACAGAATGAATATAAACTACAGTAATTTGCTAGACAGCAAAAAATCAGACTAATGGTGTATATTGGCCTTTTCACTTTCACCTTCACTTTCATCCTCATGCTCCTGTTCCTCGTCGGATAAAGAACGCGGCTTAGGCTCAATTCCTACCAATTTCTCAACCGGCTTTTGTTCCAACCCTATCAGGCTCTGCATTTGCTTTTTGAATTTTGAGGAAACTTCATGGTCCAAATCCTGATGAAACAGATTCAACTCATGTTTTGACTGCGGGCTTGTTTGATGCCAGTCAGCATGAGCAACGTTATGAGTAACAGTAGAGGATGAACTTGACGATGAGCTTGAAAATGAAAAGATATCTCCGGCAAGATTATTGTTATTATTGTTGTTATTACTGATATATTGCTGCGTTTCAGAAATCTCCTCTTCAAACTCATCAGGATTAGATTCCCTGGAATGACTTAAACTGTCAGAGGACTGGTTCAAATGCTGGGTCAAATCATCAGAGACGCGAATACTGGGGGAGAAATAATTCGTTGCTTCATCGGGCATGTAGGTGCTTTTGGGGTGGTATTTAC
This sequence comes from Legionella sp. 16cNR16C, assembly GCF_021297775.1. Lineage (NCBI taxonomy): Bacteria > Pseudomonadati > Pseudomonadota > Gammaproteobacteria > Legionellales > Legionellaceae > Legionella > Legionella sp. 16cNR16C. Next base: position 458,689 of record NZ_JAJTMX010000003.1, on the reverse strand, counting down.
TGTCAGTCTGTTTTTTATAAGTAAAAATTGCTGTCTCATCCAGCATCTTGCAAAATTGCGGCATATGTTCAGCAGGAACTCTGATGCCTTCGGCACTTAATTTATAAGCCTCGGCGAACGACGTATCCTGTAATCGGGATACGTATCTGGTGAATGCCTGATAGGCCTCGTTCCTGCGATTTTCAGGTTCACAGTGAAATAAAAATTCCCCGTCTTTTTGACCTAGTTTCCACTTGAGTGCAGGTTGTTTTGTGGGCATTATCCGTAAATGCGCTAAAACGACCTTGCCATCACCGGATAAAATGGAGGTAGGATTACTAAGCTTGTTCAGATTATCCAGTACATCCACTTGTTCAGGAGTCATTAACATCTTTTGCTTGAAAATCTGAAACATCTTTCTATGAGCAGTGCTCGCCCGATCAGAAGCGTGTTCGACTTCGTGAACATATTGATCAAATAATACATTTTGATTGGATCTTGCGGAAAGTTCAGTTTTCACTTTGTCAGTAACTTTGTCAATCGTTTGGATGCGGGTGATGCGCAGCGCGAAATCCGGATTTTTTGCAGAATAAGCGAGAATCATTTCTTCAATTTTACGTTGTTCCTGCAAAGAAAACACTTTGCCGGCAGCATCCGGGTCCATGCGATAAAGATAAAACATTCCCATCATTTTTTCGCTCATGGGAGCATCATAAAAAGCTGAAATATTTTTAAATTTTTTATTGGCATCCGCAGGTTGAATAAAGGTAAAATCATCTTTCAAACTATCCAGTATTGGATTATCTTCCCGGTAAGCATGGCCAAAATCAAAGCCAAAAAAATACTCTCCAACCCGTCCTTTATTTTGCCCCTGTGAACCTAAGACATCACGATCACCCTGAGCAAGAACCAGCGGTAAGGATTCACCCAAATCTTTAACGCTATCATCTGCAAGAAAACGGCCATTAACTGTTTTGGGTTCTTTATTTTCAAATTGAACCAGATGCCCCTGGTATAAATCTTTCTTCACACTGCCGCGAAGCTTCCCTTCAAATACCCTAAGTTCAGGTTCCCACTTACAGGCGGTCATTATTTTTGCTTTGCCGCTGGAATATTCGCCAAAAGCAAGCTCCTGCTCCTGAACGTGCATGCCATAGGCTTTAGCCACTGAATTGGCAAAATACTCCAATACGGCATTGGTGTTTTCCACTTGAGGATCTGAAAGTCTGACTTTTTGGTATATTGCTGTGGCCGGCGCCTTCACTAAATCTGGCAAGGACTTGATCGCATTGGTTTTTTCCAGGCGATCTTTTGGCGGCGACACTTTACCACTGGGCGTATCATTGTAATCCTGTTTGATTAACCATAAATCAAGCTTTTGCTGACTGGGATTGTTTACATTTCCAGTTTTACCTTCTTTTTCAATTAGCTGGCTAAAACTCAGAAGCTCTCCGTAGTGAACGTTAGCCGGTTCCGCAACCATATTACTAATAGTCTCTCTTAGCTGATTCATTGGCATGCTGTTATCAAAAACAGCAGGTATTGCCTCACTGATTCTTTGTCGAAAAGCTGGATTGATTTTTACACCCAGAAATCCCGGCTCAACACCACCCGGTTTATCCCCAACATAAAAAAATTCGCCGAGCACAGTGCCTACGCGATAATGCCGATTTTCTCCGCGAGGAGGAATGATTGTTGGATCAATTTTTTCGTAACTCATAATCAACTTATCCTTAAGAAGTAGTAGCCGTCCAATTGATTATTTTTTGATTATTTATAGTAAATATTATACAATGCTTGGACTGATTTTGTTTTAATTTTTTTATTTAAGCTATTTAATCACTAGATAATATCGATTTCATCTGGTTTGATAAAGTTAAAATTAAAAGCCTGAGCCAGATTCAGGAGATCCTTCACTGCGCTCAGGATGACGTACCTGGGAAGTTCCGTAAAAAATCCTGATTTGGGAGGCGCATGATGGCAAAAGAAGTAAGGATAAAAAAAAGTAGAGATAATAGAAATATACTATCCAGAACGATTGGGAAGATGATCCAGAAAGCAGATGATTACTCCTCTGCTGTAACCAACACTATCGCTTTGGCATTCAAATACAACGCAGGAAAAGATCTCAATGCCTTTCAGCATTTTCTCGAAGACAGGTACAGGGCGCTACCTAAAGATCAAACCAAAATTCTTGATGTTCCAGTGATTTCTCCCAGTATTTTTCCACCCAGACTCGTGCAGCGAGTAGTTGCGATTGGCAATCCCCATGTTCTTTTGGAAATTGAGAAACTTCCCTGCGCTCAATCTTTTAAAAAATGGTATGAAGATAATCCTGAGAGACCAGCAATTAAACGAGGTCGAGCATTTTCCTCTATTCTTGAGGCGATTGGTATGGGAATTCTGACTGAAGATCAGAAAATTCATGATGATTTCCTCGATCAAATGCACAGTTTGCAATTCAGTGGGGTTAAAGATCCCAAACACCCCAATCATCAATTTCAAACGAATTTTCTCAAGGTGATAAAAAAAGAAACCGGAGATTTAATTGAAACAATCAAGGCACGCTCTGTCAATAATGAACCGATTGAATTAGATTTTCTGGTTTTTTCCCTGAAGATTTTTCTCAAATCCTTTTATCCTAAATCAGACTGGAGCAATGAAGACTGGATTGATCAACTGGCCCGGCAAATTGAACATGTGTCTCATGAGGCATTTAAAAATATTATGAATCCCTACGGGAATATTCAGGCACTGCGTGAGCTTGCTGCGAAGCATCTGGATCCCTTTATTGATAAAATTCTTGAAGATGAAGAACCCGCTTATCTTAGCGCCGACTATGTAAAAAGAACCAGCCGGGATATCAAAAAGCAAATCATTATTGCCCTGCTCTTTGCCGGTGGAGATAACATCAGACGCCTTATCGAGCATGGTCTTGTTAAATTTGGGCAGGATGAAATTTATCAGAAATATTTTGCTAAAGGTGTAACGCTTTCCGATTTACAGACTTATGTGAAAGAGTTAGAACGCCTGTTGACTATTATTTACGCTCAGCCAGGTGAAGCCGAAGAAGATTTCGTTATTGAATTTGAGGGGGAAGAGTTCGCCGTTAAGCAGGGCGATCAATTGCATTATACAACCTGGATTGCGACCACTGATGAAAAAGAGTGGGGAGAGCATGCGCGAGAGTTTAACCCGGAAGCGAATAAAGACAAGCACAAAGAATTGCCTGCCGATCTGACATTTGGCGCTAATCGACGCCGCTGCCGTGGAAAAATTGTCACTCATGAGATTATCTATGAGCTTTTCATGCGTATCTTAAATCAATTTGAAATTGAGAGCTTTGTCGACGGCCAAAAAGGGGTTCATCCGATGAAGAAAGACTTTAACAATGAAGTGGATGGGCCAGTTACCGTAAGATACACGCCAAAAGCCGCTCAGACACTCGAGGTTGAAAAAGAAAGCGTCAATCCAGAAGAACAGCCTAGACCCGCAAAGGCCAGCAAAGTGAAAGACTGTTACAAAGGTCTTGCTGCAAATGGATTTATAAGCCAGCTAAATAAAACCGGGCTTCCGGAAGTTGTCGAAGCAATGGAGATCGCTTTTGACCCCGAAACTAAAGTTTTTCCAGCCTAGGCGTAAACGTGTCGCGGCCCCGCCGCTTCATCACTGCCATTAAGTTAAGGAAATTCTGCAATTGCATGTAGGTTGTGCCCTTGGCACAACCTTGAGTTCTGGAGTGGTTCAACCCCTATGCGTGGGCCAAGGGCACAACCTACAAGGATTCCTTAACTTGATGGCAGTGCGCCGCTTCATGAGCGGCAGATTTGTTCTTCCTATATATTGAGATCTATGTCCTAGATAACTTTCAAACCATTCATATACGGCTGTAAAGCATCTGGAATATGAATATTTCCTTCCTGATCCTGATAATTCTCCATAATAGCCACCAAAGTACGGCCGACCGCGAGACCTGAACCATTTAAAGTATGAACCAATTGCGTTTCCTGCGTTTCAGGATGGCGGTAACGAGCCTTCATTCGTCTGGCTTGAAATGCTTCCATGTTGGAACAGGAGGAAATTTCACGATAAGTATTCTGACTAGGCAGCCAAACTTCAAGATCATAGGTTTTAGCGGATCCAGCGCCCAAATCACCTGTACATAAGCTGACAACGCGATAGGCCAGGCCAAGACGCTGCAAAATCACTTCCGCATGACTGGTGAGTTTTTCGAGCGTTTCATAGGAGTCTTCAGGCCTGGTTATCCACACCAGTTCTACTTTTTCAAATTGATGCTGTCTTATCATTCCTTTCGTATCTTTTCCGTATGAACCCGCTTCGCTGCGGAAACAAGGGGAATGACAGGCATGCTGTATCGGCAGCTCCTGATGAGGAATAATACAATCTCGCACGGTGTTAGTGACCGGAATTTCTGCAGTTGAAGTGAGATAATAATTCTGATCCCCAGCCAACTTAAACAGGTCATTTTCAAATTTGGGTAATTGTCCTGTTCCCAGTAAGCTGTCCGCATTGACAATATAGGGTACATAAATTTCATTATAGCCATGCTCCTGAGTGTGAATATCCAGCATAAACTGTATCAATGCCCGATGCATACGAGCAAGTTTCTGCTTCATCACCACAAAGCGGCTGCCGGTTATTTTTACAGCCAGGGAAAAATCAAGCAAGCCTTTCGCCTCGCCCAGCTCATCATGGGATTTGACAGGAAAATCGAAACGGGGAACTTCACCCCAACGTCGTACTTCCTTATTCTCTGTTTCATCTTTCCCTGCGGGCACTGTTTCATGGGGAATATTGGGAAGGGAAAGTAACAAAGCATCCAGTTGTCTGAGGACGGCTTCCAGGTCCTGCTTGTTGATTTCCAGCTGCTTTCCAAGTTCGTTCACCGCATCACGCATCGGTTCAATATCTTCTCCGCGTGATTTGGCAAGCCCGATCATTTTGGAACGCTGATTACGCTCGTTCTGTAAAGCCTGCGTGGCTACCTGCAAGGATTTTCGTTGCTCCTCCAGCTGCAGGAATTGTTCTGTATCAAATCGAAAACCGCGTGTTGCCAATTTCTCGGCAATCAAATGGGGATTTTCGCGCAACAACTGGATATCCAACATGAATTCACCTCAATTATCATCTACTAACGCCAGAACTAACCAATGGTTAATTCAGCATTCCATTGTAAAACTCGGCCCGACTCGATTTTGCCATCCAAAAATTTCAAAACCTTATCGACAATGGCGGGTTCGTCCACAAATTCGAGGACCATCGGCAAATTAAAATGCATATCCATTAATTTGGCCTCTCGCAGTTTACCCGTATGACCAAAGCCCTTCACTCCGCGAAAAATAGTGGCGCCCTTTACTTTCTGATCATGAAGATAGTTATATATCTCATTCAGCCAGGGAGAATCCTCACTAAGATAAATACGTACTACTTTAACCTGCATCAATATATTCCTCCAAGCCAGCGTCCCAAATGCATACCAAGAAAAGCCAATCCTAAAGCCAAGAAATTATTCAATACCACATTCAAACAGGCGATCCAATATTGGCTGTCCTGATAGAGCATCCAGGTTTCCCATGAAAAACTGGAAAAAGTGGTAAAGCCACCGAGAAAGCCTACCATAAAGAACAAGCGCCAGTAGTCGCTGACAGCAAATCGCTCCAACAGCAAAATCATTAAAAAGCCAGCCAGAAAGGAGCCGAAACTGTTAACAATTAATGTACCATAAGGAAAACGGGCCCCCCATAGTTTCAGAGCCAAAAGGCTTGTTCCCAAACGCGAAACAGCGCCTAATCCACCGCCTGCAGCAACCAATATGACTGACCACATATTTCACCTGATTATTAAAATCCATTTAAGTAGTTTGGCAACGGCCTAATGACATACTTAAGCACATTATCTACTTAAGCACGTCATCCACTTATGCACGTCATCCCGAACGCAGTGAGGGATCTCCCTGAACAGAGCGGTGCACTATTAACCAGATCCCTCACTACGTTCGGGATGACGTGCATAAGCAAGTGCCATTCGACCCTGGCCCAACCTATGATAATTCCGTTATCTGACAATACCTCGCGATGATTCGTTTAAAGCATCAATCATTGGTATCACCTCAGGACAATCAACCTGCATTTGTTCCAACTCGGCTACCGCTTGCTGCACTGTTAATCCTTTACGGAAAATAATTTTATAGGCTCGCCGCAAACCATCAATCGCATTGGATGAAAAACCGCGCCGACGCAATCCTACCGTGTTAATCCCACAAGCAGAGGTTGTATGTCCGGCAATCATCACATAAGGCAATACATCTTTGGTCACATAGGTAGCTCTTGCGATGAAGGCATAAGCACCGACCTGGCAGAACTGATGAACTGCTGCATAAGGACCAATTATGGCATAATCATGAACGGTCACATGGCCAGAAAGCGCTGCGTAATTGACCATAATAATCTGATTACCAATCATACAGTCATGGCCGATATGGGAATAGGCCATCAGGAAATTGCCATTGCCAATACGTGTGACACCGCCTCCTTTCACAGTTCCGCGGCTAATCATACAGTATTCGCGGATTACATTATCATCACCAATCTCCAGACGAGTCGGCTCTCCCTTGTAAGTAATATCCTGTGGCTCGTCACCTACGGAAGCAAACTGAAAAATTTTGTTGTTTTTTCCAATAGTAGTCGGTCCTTGAATTACCACATGAGGCCCAATCCATGTACCTTCGCCTATTTCAACATCGGCTCCAATAATACTGCCAGGACCTACAGAAACCCCACTCGCCAATTTGGCCGAGGGGTGAATAATTGCACCTTCATCTATCACTTTTTCACTTCCTTCGCTGCACTCATTAAATCAGCGGAGCAGGCCAGTTTGTCGCCGACAAATGCCTCGCCATGCATACGCCAAAAATCTCGTTTTTGCCCTACCAGTTTTACTTCCAAACGAAGCTGATCGCCCGGAGTCACTATCTGTTTAAACTTTGCGTTATCAATTCCGGCAAAAAAATAAATAAACTCATGTCCCTCTTTGGGGCGCCGTGAAAGGTTGGATAAAATTGCGCTAGCCTGAGCTAAAGCTTCCAACATTAACACACCCGGCATGATAGGATTACCCGGGAAATGTCCCATAAAGAATGGTTCATTAATGGTAACGTTTTTAATTGCAATCAAATAATCCAAGGACTTATACTCATGCACTCTATCCACCAGGATAAACGGATACCGATGCGGTATAAGCTCAAGAATTTTTGGTATATCTATGGCCTCACTCATGTAATATCTCTCAATCTTTGATAATGCCTTCAATTGAAACGTTTTCGCCTAATCGACTGAAACGAGTTCAATCTTCTCTCAACCGATCTTTTTCTAATCTAATAAGCCGTAAGATATAATCGTCAAGACGTTTAAATCGTGCCGCATTACGCCGCCACCGATGATGCTCACTAACCATTGTGCCCGACGAATAAATTCCCGGCTTGCTTAATGACTTGTTCACCGTTGACATACCTGTTACTACCAGGTCATCTCCCAAATGAAGATTAGCCGCTACGCTGCATGCCCCGCCAAGGATACAATGAGAACCAATTTGGGTAAATGCACCAATCACAGTGCCGGCAGCAATTGCAGTGTGCCGGCCTATGGTAACATCATGTGCGATTTGAACCAAATTATCTATTTGCACTCCACTGCCAAGCCAGGTATCTCCAACGATCCCTCTGACGATTACAGTATTTGCTCCAATAGTAACCTCATCACTTATTACTACTGAGCCTGCTGCAGATAAAGCTGACCATCGTCCTTTGACTTTATAACCATGAAATGGCTCAGCTCCTATCACTGCACCACTATCGATCATGCAATGCGACCCAATAATGACGCCCTGCTCCAAACTCACATTATTCGCTATCCGAGTATTTTCACCAATGACTACATCGGAGGCAATGGAACAATTAGCACCAATATGGACATTTTGACCCAGTTTAACATTCTCAGCAATATGACTATTTGCCTCAATTGAAACTTGTTCACCAAGCGTGACGGAGGCATGTATTACCGCATGCGGATGAATTGCAGCCAAAGGGACTTCCTTTGACTGTGCAAATAAAGCGTTTATGGCTTGTGCAGCAGCCAAGGGATCAGAGACCGCAATAGTGCTGACAGGAGAATCGGATACATCACGTGATGCTAACAATACAGCGCCCGCCTGGGTATTTTTTAACATCTGCAAGGGCAGGTGGCGATCATAGTAAGCGAGTTCAGAGGAGTTAGCTCTGACAAGAGAGGAAAACCCCTGGATGGACAAGTCGGGGTTACCGCCAATTGCTCCATCCAGGTAATCAGCCAGAAAGGCTAAGGTATAAAAAGGTTTCACGAATCAGTTGATTTGCTTCAGAACCTGATCAGTAATATCCAGTTTGTCGATGCTAAATGGAGTCGCATCTTTTTGCAGAATCAAATCATACTTTTCATTTTCAGCCACTTTACTGATTGCTTTACGGATTTTACCGTATAACTCTTCCATAGCTTCATTATGAGCAGTACTTAATTCCTGCTGGTATTGCTGACCTTCCCTTTCAAAAGTTTGTTGCTGAGAAACGATTTTTTTCTCCATATCTTTTTTCTGGGTCTGGCTCATAACAGTGCTGTCGCGTTTAAACTTTTCCATGTCTTTTTTCAGACTTTCTTCCATAGCAACCAGCTTGTCACGTCTTGGCTTGAATTCTTTTTCCAGTTTTTGCTGAATGGCTTTCATCTGACTGGAAGTTTGCATGATTTTTTGCAAATCAACCACACCAATTTTTGACCAGTCGGCAAACGCGTTAGTCATACCCAAGCTAAACAACAATGCAATAAATAACCCGCTTACACGCTTCATGTTTTTCTCCTGATTTCAAAGCCACAAATGCTAGCACAAATTCATAACACTTGCGATAAAGGGAATCAATATCTCTGATAAAAAATTTAAGCCTGTTGAGGGTATAGCCAATCTAAAAACATGGGCCCCTGAGAACAAGCCGCAGGGCCTAGGGAGCACCGCCATTAAGTTAGCTCAGTTGTATATTAAATTGTCTTCCCCGCGAAGGCGGGGATCAATCTATCAGCTAGCTATAATGCCAGTTGAGGAGTGGATTCCCGCCTTCGCGGGAAGGACATAATTCCTTAACTTAATGGCAGTGGACCTAGGGGAGATAAGCAGATACCGCGCATAAAGCGCGGTACGCTGACAAAAGGTTAAAATCCGGAGGTCAGTGAGAACTGGAAGAACTGCTGTTCGTCACCAGGCTGCATATTCAAGGGTTTCGCAATGCTAAAGGCTAATGGACCAAAAGGTGAACGCCATTCTACAGAAAGACCTGCTGAATAGCGCATTGGACCATCCCCCCAGCCAGCCAGCGCTAATGGGGTTCCACGAACAAACACATTACCGGCATCAACAAAAGCCATTGTTCGGATATTGTCGCGGCTTAAAGGATAAGGCAATGCAATACCAGCGCTGCCATTGACCAGGAAGTTCGCACCCATCGAATTACCGACGCTGTCTCTGGGCCCCAAAGTATAAGTTTGATAACCGCGTACCTGTCCAGGCTGGGCAATACCCCCGGCGTAATAGTTTTCAAAAAACGGCAGGCCCTGGTTGTTAAACCCGTTTCCGTAAGCAATATTTCCTAACAGTGAAAAGATAAAGCCATGGGTTAAGGGGTAATACCAATGTGCCGAGTAAGAGGTTTTGTAATAGTTAAGAGAATCTGAGGTTGCAGGCAAAGCAAATAACAAACTGGCCTGTTGATTCATCCCTCGCGTGGGATAGGGCATCTGATCATAGGTATTACGGCTCCAGCCCGAAGTCAGGCGGATCTCATTGAAGCTTCGTCCGTAGATATTGACAAAGTTCTGGATCTGCTGAGAAGTACCCACCGATTTAATAAATAAATTCTGGAAACCATAGCCAAACTGCACACTGCTGTTTTCACTCAGCAGCACATTATAATTGATATCTCCACCTACACGATCTGAGGTGTAGGCACTAATATCGAGTTTGCCGGGGTCAACTGTCTGATAGTAAATATTAACTCCACGACCGACACCGGTATTGGTATAGAATGGATTGTAGTAGCTCAGGTTATAATCCTGGCCGTAATAACTTGCATTAAACGAAAAGCCTACTGAACGCCCTGTTCCCATAAAGTTATGCTGATTCACCGAGGCATTAAATTGCGGACCATTAGTACCATAACCCAGGGAAGCAGTCGCCTCAGCTGAAGGGGCCTCCTCCATCTGCACATCCAGATCGACCTGGTTGTTAGTGCCCGGAACAGGATTGGTTTTGATATTGATATCTTTTAAATAACTTAATAATCTCAGCTGCCGCTCAGACTCTTTAATATTATGTAAGGAGAGCAAGCCGCCTTCATTCTGACGAATCATGCTTCTTAATACGTAATCACCGGTTTTGGTATTACCATGAAAATTAATCCGCCGAACGTATACATGACGGCCAGGCTCAATCACAAAGGTAATAAAGACCGTTTTGTCATTTTCATCAATTCGCGGCTCGGCATTGATGGCCGGAAACCCATAGCCAATATCTCCCAGTGCCAGGCCAATGGCAGAAATACTTTCAGTTACTTTTTTTCTTGAAAATACATCGCCCTGCTTCACTTGAACTAAAGTATCAATTTTCTCTTTCGGCAATATGGTTTTACCGGCCAATGCATAGCCAGCGAAGCGGTATTGCGGACCTTCTTCAACGTGAATATTGATGTAGACATCTTTTTTATCGGGCGAGAGCAATACCTGGGAGGAGACCACATTAAACTTAAGATATCCTCTATCCAGATAAAATGAACGGATAGACTCAAGCGACGCATCCATTGCTGCTTTAGAGTACTGATCTTTTTTACTAAAGTAAGTAAAGAGATTACTGGTGGACAGCGACATTTCAGAAAGTAATTCGTTATCCGAAAAGTCATGATTGCCAATAAAGCGAATTTCTTTAATACGGGATACCCGTCCTTCAGAAACCGTCACGTTGATGGCCACCCGGTTTTCAGTCAGCTGGGTCACTTGGGATTCAATACGGGCATTATATCTGCCGCGGCCGTTGTAAGCCTGTTTTAATTCTTTTTCCAATCGCTCTAATGAAGAACGTTGGAATACTCTACCCTTAGCCAATCCCATTTGCTTAAGCAGTTCTTTCATTTTATCGCTGGGGATTTCGGAATTACCAGTAACGGTAATCGAACCGATAGTGGCACGCTCAACGACATTGACAATCAGGGTATTTCCCTGACGTTCCAGTGATACTGATTGAAAAAACCCGGTATCGTATAAAGCGCGAATAATTTCTCCAGTAGAAGAAGCATCCACTTCTTCACCCACCTGTACTGGTAAATAATTGAGTACTGTACCCACACTCACACGTTGTAAACCAACAACCTTAATATCTCTTACGATAAATCCACCGGCCGCATGCAGTTGTATCGAAAGCGTAAGCATCGCGGAACAACAAACACCTAATACTAATTTTTTACTGACTTTATTCATTATTATTCTACGTCCAGTACTGCTTAAAATTTTGCCGACCAATCTTTTTTTATCGGCAGGCTTGGAGAAAAACAATTGCACCCTTTTATCGGAACTGATCTATCCTGTCAAGGATTGCTTGTTATCCGCAGGAGCTACAACTAATATGATCTTGTCATAAACAGGGGGCTATTTTAACCTGTCAGGCGGGAGAGATCATTAGTTAACGCTAAAAACATTAATGTTACCAAAAAGGCTAAACCGATATATAAGCCAATTGTTCTAAATTCATCGGACAAGGGTTTTCGTCTAATCAGTTCGATCAAATAAAACAGCAAATGTCCGCCATCGAGCATAGGAACTGGCAAAAGATTCAATACTCCGAGGCTTATACTGACCAATGCCAGGAAAGAAAGATAATAGGCAATGCCGCTTCGACCCGACTCACCTGCCCCCTGGGCAATTCCTACAGGACCGCTTAAAGTATCTAATCCCAGCTGTCCGGTTATAAAGCGCCCGATTAGCGAAAAAGTCGCCCCAGTAAGTTCGACCGTTTGCTGCATGGCAATTTTAAGAGCCGGAAGAGGAGCCTCTCTTTGCAGACGCAACCATTGATTTGGCCAATTTACTTTTTCCGATTTAACTCCTAAAAATCCGGAAACTTGCCCATCGGTTTCTTTTGCACCAATTGTCACAGGAACTTCCAGTAATTTTCCATTTCTAAGTACGGATAAATGTATTACCTGATTAGGATGTTCTTTTACAAAATCTACCAGGAACAACCAGTCGCTCAATTTCTGCTTATCCATCATTTCGATGCGATCCCCTACCAGAAGACCCGCCTGGTAGGCAGGAGAGCCACTCATCACCTCACCCACTATGGGTGGGATCGAGGGTATAAAAGGCACAATACCAAGACTACCCAACAGGTCCGGTTTCCTGGGATTGATTTCCCAGTTTTTGAGGGAGAGCCACAGCGTTTTATGCTCACCATTGACCATTGACTTTACAGTCAGGGATACTTTCTCATCACTTCCAACCAGGGGCATGAAGGCATACTGGAAATCTCGCCAGCTGCTGATTTTTCGATCCTCCATCGCCACGATTTCCTGTTTTGCAGTCAGGCCGGCATAAGCAGCAGGAGTTCCCGGTTTAATTTCATCAATCATCGGAGCAAGCGATTTAATTCCGATGATTAGAACAAGCCACAAGCAGACAAATGCAAATAGTAAATTAAAAGCGGGGCCGGCAACGACAATAGCAATACGCTGCCAAACCGGCTTGTTATTGAACGCCAGATGTTTTTCTTCGGGAGAAACCTCTCCTTCACTTTCATCGAGCATTTTGACATAGCCGCCCAGCGGAAGGAGCGACCAGGCGTATTCCGTACCCTTTCGATCATGCCATCTGGCAATCACTTTTCCAAAACCGAAGGAAAAACGCAGTACTTTGACCCCACACAAACGGGCAACCCAGAAGTGACCAAATTCGTGAATGGTTATCAGCAGAAAAAGAGCAAGAAAAAAATAAAGCAGCGTTAATATCATGGCATTATCCAGACATCCAGAACCAACCGTAAAAAAATGGCGCTGCGGCAATCATACTGTCCAGGCGATCCAGAATACCGCCATGTCCTGGTATTAAGTGGCCAGTATCCTTAATCTGTACACGTCTTTTAAACATACTGATAATCAAATCGCCAACCAGCGAAATCAGAATAACGGACAGTGCCATAAGAAACCACCTGGTCACACTGTCTGGTTTAAAATAAGAATAACCTGCTACTGCAACTGCCAGAGCCAAACCCAATCCTCCGCAGAGCCCCTCGTAGGATTTACCGGGACTTACTGCAGGAATTAATTTATGTCGTCCCCATTGCTTTCCAGCCATGTATGCGCCGATATCCGCCCCCCAGATCAGCAGGAGAAGATAAACGGCCAGTGCTTTTCCCTGAGGAAGAGCAAACACATTAATCATGCTTTGGCCAAACAAAGGTAATAATAGTATAGCTGAAAATGCGATAATGCCCGGCTTTCCCCAATAAGCCTGCGAGCGAGGAAATCCGACTAAGGCAGCGATAACCAGCAGCCAGGCCAATAACCCGGGAATAAGCCAGATTTCATAAAAGAAATAACATAAAATGGAAGCAACAATTAAACTGGCCATAAATACCAGTTTCAAAGGAAACCTGGTAATTGGTACCAATTGCAGCCATTCAAATCCACAGGCCAGTACCAGCAAGAAGATAACGGCAGCAAAAAACCAGTAATTCGCGTAATACATGCCCAGTAAAACCAGAGGAGCCATTACCAGTATAGTTAATAAACGCTGTATAAACATTAGACGCTCCCTCTGATTTGTTCTGAGGTTTTCCCGTAGCGTCTTTGCCTTTGGCTAAAGCTCTCAATTGCTTTTTCAAATTCGACACTGGAAAATTCGGGCCAGGAAACAGGTGCAAAATAAAGCTCGGTGTAGGCTATCTGCCAAAGAAAAAAATTACTGATTCGATGCTCGCCGCTGGTTCTTATGAATAAATCAGGATCAGGAATTTTGCCGGTATTCAGATAATCGGCGACCAGAACTTCATTAATGGCTTCCAGGTTAATTTTTCCACAGGAAACATCTCTTGCTATAGATTGTACTGCCTGAACAACATCCCAGCGCCCACCATAATTAACAGCGATATTCAGGAGCAATTTGCTATTGTTTGCGGTTAGCTCTTCCGCTTTTTTCATCTCCTCGCATAAAGCGGCAGACAAATATCCCCTGTCACCTAAAAAATTGAGGCGAATCCCGTTCTGGTGCAATTCATTCACCTCTTTATTCAGAGCATTCATAAATAATTGCATCAGAAACTCAATCTCTGGCTCTGGACGTGACCAGTTCTCACTGCTAAAGGCAAACAGACTTAAAACCGAAACCCCCTTTTCAAGGCAGCATTTAATTACAGTTTTGACGCTATCTACTCCAGCACGGTGCCCTTCAACGCGATGCATGCCGCGTTGCTGCGCCCATCGCCCATTGCCATCCATTACGATAGCTATATGCTGAGGTACCTTATTATTCAAGCTTACTCACCTTAATATCGCAGAAACAAGAATTACAATGGCCGATAGTCTAACTGCTTTATTAAAAAATATTAAGCCCTTTGGTGAATATGATGACAGCTAAGGAAAGCAGGCACCTGACAGATTGAGCCACACTGGGGGCACTGAAAATGAAGTTATGGTAAGGGCTGGTAAAATTCAGTGTCCTTTTATAAACTGACCCGCATGAAAAACAACGGAGCTTCATTAATGAATAAAACAATAGCCGTCCTCTTGGGCACAGGCCTTGGTCTGACGTCAACAGTATCGCTTGCCGATGCCTTCCAGACTACTTCATTGCCTCAGGGTTATAAAAACACCTTGGTTGCTGATACATCAACACCCAGCAGCGACAGCAGTACGCAAACTCAAACCGATGATGGAAAAGACGATAAAAAAGGCGAAGGAAAATGCGCTGCCGGCAAATGCGGAGCGGGTAAATGCGGTTCTTCTAACTAATTATTTGCTGAAGATCCATGCCAAGCGTTTCAAAACCAATAGCTGGTACGGGGCTGGGATTACGGACCGGCTTTTTAAAGGAATTGATTAATAACTCAGATATCGCCTTTAATTTCCTCGAACTGGCCCCCGAAAACTGGCTGGGAATTGGCGGATGGCGTGCCCGTGCACTAAGCACAATCCGCGAACGATTTCCGCTTAGCGCACATGGTTTAGGACTGTCTATTGGCGGCATCAATCCTGTCGATACTCAGTTCCTGGATCAGCTGATGCTGTTTTTTAAACAGTATGACATTAAGCAATATACCGAACATCTGAGTTATTGCAGCGATGATCGAGGTTATCTTTATGAGCTATTGCCATTGCCTTTCACCGAGGAAGCCGTAAAGCATGTGAGTGCCAGAATTCGCTTTGTCCAGGATTATCTGGGAATGCGCATTGCCTTTGAGAATTCAAGCTATTACTACTGCCCTGCTCAGGAGATGTCAGAAATAGACTTCATTAACGCGGTACTTGCAGAAGCAGACTGCGACCTCTTGCTGGATATCAACAATCTTTATGTGAATAGCATCAACCATCAATATGAGGCAAAAGAGTTTATCATCAAGCTGCCTGCCCATAAAATTCAACTTGTTCATGTGGCAGGTCATGAGCCTGTTGATGATGATATAATTCTCGACACGCACGGCAGCCCGGTTTGCCCGCAAGTATGGGAGCTTTTACTGTTCCTGTATCAGCAGAAAGGCATTCTACCCACCTTGCTGGAACGCGATCAGAATATTCCTGAGTGGTCTGAATTGATGCGTGAAACGAGAGCAATCCAGCAATTGCAGAGCAATATATGAGCAATTCAATAAAAATCCTGCAAACAACATTTACCAGGTCTTTGCGCGATTCAGAAAAATTAGCCGCCACTTCGAGAATAAAGCTCTACCAGAATCTTGTTTATTCAAGCTTTAATGATTTGATTAAGCCTTGTTTCCCAGTGTTAAGATTCATTATTTCGGTTTCAGTTTGGGAAGAGCTAATTCGCGATTTCATCCAAAACCACCCAGTTTCTACCCCTTTGTTTTATCAAATTCCAGGTGAATTTGTACGCTTTCTTCAGGATAACCCAAATCTCTCCAGGCACACTCCTTTTCTGGCGGATTTAGCGCATTATGAATGGATGGAGCTGGTGATTGAACTGGCTGTGGATGAACCGGAACAAATGCCTGCTACGGCAGTGCCCTCTTTGAACAGTGTTTTTAGATTGAGCGCAACCGCAGCCATGCACCATTACCACTACCCGGTTGAACAAATCAGCGAGAATTACTTACCGCTGCAACCAGAGGACTCTTTTCTGATTATCTGGAGAGACGCCAGTGACAAGGTGGAATTTATGAAAATCAGCGCCTTTGTTTATAACCTGCTAAATCATATGACAGAGAATAAGGCATCAGCCCACAACACACTTGATCTGGAAAATCATCCACAAAGAGAAGAGCTGGCTTCTCTTTGCGAAAAACTGTTAAACGAACTGATAGATAAAAACATCCTGCTCCCAGTGAATTAACTCTACTCTCCATTTTGTAGTTTTACCAAGAACTCAAAGTATAAGATCTTTGCCACCTTTTTACAGGTCATCTGCTACCTACTAAATGCAATTAAATAAATTTCAAAAAAAGCCGATATGGTTTTTAAGAAATTTATTTTGAAGTTAATGAAAGCCATTTTTCAAAATGAAAGGATATTAAGTGTGAATAGAAAAGTCATTGCTCATGTGAGGTCCTACGATTCAAAAGAGCAATCTCTTGAGGTGCACTTAAGGGAAGTTGAAGAAATATCTGGAAAGCTTGCTTCCAAAATTGGACTAAAAGATGCTGGACGGCTTATCGGATTAATGCATGATTTTGGCAAATACAGCTCGCAGTTTCAAACTTATATCCAGTCAGCAACAGGAATATTGAATCCTGACATTGACGATGATTATGTCGATGCGGTTTCTTTAAAGGGTAAAATTGATCATTCAAGCGCAGGCGCCCAATGGATATGGGAACGATTGGAGAAATATGGCTCAAGAGGGCAAGGCAGACTCTGCGGACAAATTCTTTCGCTTTGTATTGCCTCACATCACAGTGGTCTTATAGATTGTTTGAAGCCTGATGGTGAGCAAGGGTTCTTGAATCGAATGTCTAAAGACGACGGTAGTACCCATCTTAAAGAATGTAGAACCAGCGCTAACCCGGATATCATCGCTACCGCAGAGAATTTAGCCAGTGTTAACCTGATACAAGCGATGTTAAAACAAATAAATCAATTTTTTCTGGACCAACAACACGGCCAAATTATTTCCCAAAAAATTAAATCCTATTACTTAGGCTTTTGGACAAAAATTCTTTTCAGCTGCCTAATCGACGCAGATAGAATAAGTAGCGCTGATTTCGAGAATCCCCGTTTTATCAAGGAAAGAATAAAGCACCATCACGATTGGCAAACCGCTATTAGCCGCTTTGAATCTTTTACCCAGAATCTCTGCATTCGGAATCGGATTGATGAAATCCGAAAAGAGGTATCAAGTCAATGTCACCTTGCCTCATCCAAGCCCCAAGGGATTTTTAGCCTTACTGTGCCGACAGGTGGCGGGAAAACCTATGCCAGCTTGAGATTTGCTCTGCATCATGCTGCAAAGCATAAACTGGATCGAATTATTTACGTCATCCCTTATACCTCTATCATCGAGCAAAATGCCGAGGCAGTCCGTTTAATTCTCGAAAACAAGAATGACCCCTCCCCCTGGGTACTGGAACATCACTCTAATCTTGAACCAGAACAACAAACATGGCGTAGTAAATTAATGGCTGATAACTGGGATTCGCCTATCATTTTTACAACAATGGTTCAGTTCTTAGAGACTTTATTCAGTGGCGGAACAAGAGGGGCCAGACGTTTACACCAGTTAATTAACAGCGTCATTATTTTTGACGAAATTCAAACATTACCTATTAACTGCATTCATTTATTTTGTAATTCGATTAATTACCTGGCTGCATATGGCAAAGCATCGATTTTGTTATGTACCGCTACTCAACCTTTACTCAACAAACTTAAAAACCCCGAAAATGGACAATTACATATTCCTCCTGGAAATGAAATTATTAACAATAAAACACAACTTTTTAAAAATTTAAAACGTGTAGATATAAAAAACAAAATAAAACCAGGAGGATGGAGTGCTGATGAAATTCTTAAATTGATGTTGAAGGAGCACTCCGATAAAGGAAATTGTCTGGTCATTGTTAATACAAAAGCCTGGGCTCAAAAATTAACTGAACTTGCTGCTTCTTTTCTAGATGAAAATATAGTCTTTCATTTAAGTACCAATCAGTGTTCAGCTCATCGAAAAAAATTCATCCGCATCATTAAGGAAAGACTGAAAAATAATTTGCCGGTTTTATGTATCAGTACCCAACTGATTGAGGCGGGAGTTGATATAGATTTTGCAAGCGTAATCCGTTTTCTTGCTGGTCTGGATTCTATTGTTCAAGCCACTGGACGCTGCAATCGAAATGGGTATTTAAATGAAGCCGTCGTGCACGTTATTAACCCAAACGAAGAAAATATTGAGATGCTGGCAGACATTAAGGAGGGAAGAGACATTGCGCGCAGAGTGCTTAGCGAAGATCCTGAAGGGGATCCGCTCGCTCCCGATAAGATGGAAAAATATTTCCATTACTATTTCTACGCCAGAGCTCATGAGATGACCTATAAACTCTCTCAGGAAACAGGTCGAACTGATAATTTATTAAATTTATTAAGTGATAACACGCTTAACCCTGTTATTGAAAGAGGCACATTTATGTTACGCCAGTCCTTTATGACTGCTGGCCGTGCTTTCAAAGCAATCGACGCCCCTACTCATTCAGTGATCGTACCTTTCGAGGAAGGTGATGAACTTATTACAAAACTATGCGCTGTAGCAAAGGACTTTGATGCCGCTCAATATTATAAATTATTGCGTGCAGCACAAAGGTACAGTGTTAATGTTTTCCCACAGGTATGGAGAAGGTTGGCTGAGCAAAATGCTATCTATGAAATACAGGCTGGGGAAGGAATTTATTATTTAGATAAACGGTTTTACAGTGAGAAATTTGGTTTATCCACTGAAGTCATAAACCCGGAACAAATCATGGTGTATTAAGGAGAATCCCATGCAAAACCGTATTGCTTTTAAATTGTGGGGAAGATATGCACTTTTTACAGATCCTATTACTCGGGTTGGGGGAGAGAAATGCTCCTATCATCTTCCAACCTATGAAGCCATTAAAGGAGTTCTTAAATCCATTTATTGGAAGCCAACACTGATTTGGTATGTTGACAAGCTTAGAATTATGAAACCACTGCAAACACAAACTAAAGGGATTAAACCCTTGGTTTGGAGCGGTGGAAACTCATTGGCCATTTACAACTTTCTTCACCAGGTTGAATACCAGATAGAAGCCCATTTTGAATGGAATATGCACAGGCCCTCTTTAGCCCACGATAGAATTGAAGGGAAACATTTTAACATTGCACAACGTATGTTAGCGAAAGGTGGACGACAGGATATATTCCTGGGAACTCGTGATTGTCCAGGCTATGTTGAACCCTGCGTATTTGGCGAAAATGAAAGCCCTTTCGATAATATTAATGAGCTTGGTTTCGGCTTGATGTTTCATGGCTTTGACTATCCAGATGAGACAGGATCTGATGAGTTGCATAGCAGGTTTTGGCATCCGGTATTGAGAAAAGGGATTTTAGAATTTCCGAGACCTGAACAATGCTGTATTCGTAAATTCGTTCGTACCATGAAAGCCAAAGAATTCTTACCCGGAGAGAATTTTTCATTAGCTAATGAAGAGGAATCATAATTATGAGCTGGATGGCGCGTCTGTACGAAACCTATAAACAGGGAATACTCCTTAATCTTATTGATAAACCAATACCTATCTGTCACACACCTCAAAATGCACATATTAATATTGTTATTGATGATCAGGGTAACTTTAAGCATGCCCAGGTTTTAGAAAAAACAACAATTATTTTGCCTGCTACCGAAAAGTCGGCGGGGAGAAGCAGCGGTATTGCACCCCACCCCCTTGCTGACAAATTGAAATATGTAGCAAAAGATTATTCAGATTTCACAGGTATAGACCCTGACTTTTTTGATCAATATGAAAATCAATTAAAACAGTGGTGTGAATCTTCTTTTTCGCATCCTAAGGCTCAGGCAGTCTATCAATATATAAAAAAAGGACAGGTCATAAAAGATTTGATTGAGGCGCAGGTTTTGCTTCTTGATCAGAATAATTGTCTGATGGAAGCATGGCCAAAAGAAAACAAAGAGATATCAACGCCTAAAATATTTAAGGTGCTTCCTACACAGGCTGGCAAAACAGACCTGGGATCGGCACTAGTCTGTTGGACTGTAGAAAAGGAAGGAGATTGTAATTCAAATACCTGGACAGATGAGAGTCTCCAAGAAAGCTGGATTTCATTTTGTTCGCTTGCGGAATGTAGCAAGGGCGTTTGTTATATCACTGGTGAGGTAAAAGCTCTGGCGATAAATCATCCGGCTAAATTAAGAAATACCGGAGATAAGGCTAAATTAATATCTGCGAATGATTCTACAGGTTATACCTATCGAGGTCGGTTCATCAATGAACAGGAAGCCAGTGGAATCAGTTTTGAGGTGACACAAAAAGCACATAATGCTTTACGCTGGCTCATATCTCGACAAGGTCAAAAAAATGATAATCAAGTCTTTGTCGCATGGGCAATATCAGGCAATTCTATCCCAGCTCCTTTTCAAGGAACTTATGAATTAATGCCAGATGATCTGGAAGATCTACAGCCTGTTGAGACGCTCGAAGAAAATGAGGGCAAGTTAGATCCAGGCTCAGATCTAGGCCAGTTATTTGCATTAAAACTTCGACAAAAAATGAGAGGCTATAGTGCAAAGTTAGGTGATTCAGAAAGCATAATCATCCTTGGAATGAATTCTGCAACCCCTGGACGGATGAGTATCACTTATTACAGAGAATATTTGGCTCAGGAATTTATCAATAATATTGAATCCTGGCACCTGGATTTTGCGTGGTACCAACGGCACTCCATATCGACAGAGCAAAAGGCACATAAAAATAAAGTGATCTGGCCAATATGCGTTCCATCGCCCAAGACGATTTTTGAATCCTTATTCGGAAAAACAGAAAGCAAGAGTCTGATGAGCTTAAAGCATAATTTTTATGATCGCATTTTACCCTGCATTATCGAACGTCATCCTCTTCCTATCGATCTGGTAAAAATAAGCATTCAACGGGCCTGTAATCCATTCGGCCTTGACTATTGGCAATGGGAACGAAATCTGGGCGTTGCTTGTGCTTTGTATCGAGGTTTTTGCAAACGCCACCCCGTAATAAACCAAAGGAGGATTTACTCGATGTCATTAGAAAAAAATAACCGATCAAGGGATTATTTGTACGGACGATTATTAGCTGTTGCTGAGCGAATTGAACAAATGGCTCTTCATGTTGCTAATGAAGACCGTTTAACAACAGCCCATCGCCTGATGCAAAGATTTGCTGACAGACCATTTACCACCTGGAGAAATATTGAGTTGTCTTTAAGACCCTACATTCAAAGATTAAATAATAGCCGGGCTGGGTTCTTAATCAACCAATTAAAAGAATTGGATGAAATTATGAATTTATTCGAGAACAAAGATTTCAATAGTGATAAGAAACTCAGTGGAGAGTTTTTATTAGCTTACCACTGCCAAAGGCTGGCTTTTCATCATAAAACGAATGCTGAAATTAACTGAGGAAATTGATATGAGTCTGGAAAATAAGATTGATATGGCTATGATTATACGAGTTAAAAATGCAAACCCGAATGGTGATCCTCTGAATGGGAACCGACCTCGGACAGATTACGATGGTTTTGGTGAGATTACTGATGTTTGCCTAAAACGAAAACTACGGGATCGCTTACAGGAAGCAGGCCATTCGATTTTTGTTCAGTCAGATGATCGCAAAACCGATTCCATGCCTAGCCTGAAAGCTCGTGCTGAATCGGAGGAATACGGCTTAGGCAAAGAAGCATTTCACCCGAAGAAGACAAGCAAAGACAAAACAGTGAAACTGGCATGCCAAAAGTGGATAGATGTTCGCGCCTTCGGCCAAGTGTTTGCTTTTGGTAAAACAGAAGATGATGCTGCAGGAGTATCCATTGCTATCAGAGGCCCTGTAACTATTCAATCAGCTTTTAGCGTTGAACCGATCAGTATTACCAGCACCCAAATAACAAAAAGCGTTAATAGTGAAGGCGATGGATCCAAAAAAGGCTCTGACACTATGGGAACCAAACACCGTGTGGATAAGGCAATCTATGTGGTTTACGGTGCTATAACCCCCCAACTTGCGGAGCGTACTGGCTTTTCTAATGAAGATGCGGAGATCATTAAATCATTACTACCCAAACTTTTTGAAGGTGACGCTTCAACAGCGAGACCAGAGGGCTCTATTGCAGTAGAAAATGTGTTTTGGTGGAAGCATAATTCCAAATCCGGGCAATATTCTTCTGCGAAAGTACACAATACTTTGAAAGTCTATAATGATGGGAGCTATGACAAAGATCGTCTTTATTCTCTAGCAGATTTAAGACCTGAAATCATTAGCGGATTTTAAAATGGATGAACGGCGCCTGATTCCACTATCAGCTTTACAACATTACGCCTTTTGTCCTCGGCAATGTGCCTTGATACATAATGAACAGATATGGTCTGAAAATTCCCTGACATCCGAGGGCCAACTGTTACATGAAAAAGTTGACACAGGATTATATGAATCTCGAAAAGGGGTGCGATATGAAAGAGGGGTTTTAGTCTGTGGAGAGCAACTTGGGTTAACTGGAAAACTGGATCTCGTTGAAATAGATCTCTCCACAGGACAATACAGGCCAGTCGAATATAAGCGAGGCCGTTCAAAGAAAGATAATTGGGATCAAATTCAACTTTGTGCTCAAGCACTATGCCTGGAAGAAATGTTAGCCATTACCATAGACAGTGGAGCACTTTGGTATTGGCAAACTCGTCGACGTGAGATTGTAATTTTCGATGATTCACTACGCCAACAAACTATATCCATTATTGCAAAAGTCAGAGAACTCTTCGATTCCTTGACGACTCCAAAGGCGATTTATACCGCAAAATGCAAATCGTGCTCATTATATGAACTTTGTAACCCCAGGTTAACTGAGAAAGATACCAGTGCTACTTACATGGAAAAGCTATTTTTGGAGGAGAAAAAATCTTGAGAAAACTTCAAAATTGCCTTTATATCACTACACAAGGAACTTATATTCATAAGGAGCGCGAAACAATTCTTATTGAATGTAACAGAAAGAAGTTATTACAAATTCCAGTACACTCTATTTCAGGGTTGTTTTGCTTTGGCAATGTTCTTTTATCCCCAGCGGTAATGGGTTTCTGTGGTGAAAATAATATTCATTTAGCTTTTTTCACTGAACATGGCCGCTTTCTCGGTCGATTGCATGGTGTACAAACCGGTAACGTATTGCTAAGACGAGCCCAATACCATGCCGACGAAAATAAGGGGCTGAATATAGCTCGTGTAATTATTGGAGCAAAGATCCAGAGTAGTCGTGGAGTTTTACAGCGCTTTCAAAGAAATAACGGAAAAAACTTAAAAGTTGAAGAAGTTATTAAGTGGCTTAATCGCTCTTTGATCCAGGCTAAAACCGCAGCATCACTGGAAACCCTACGGGGCATAGAAGGAGATGCAGCAGCTAAGTACTTTTCAGTATTTGGAAACCTGGTGAAACAAGAAATGCAGGACAATTTTTTTTTCAACGGGCGTAACCGACGCCCACCTCGAGATCCCATAAACGCTATGCTTTCTTTTGTATATAGTATTGTAAGCCAAAATATCAGCGGCGCACTGGCAGGTGTTGGATTAGACCCTCAGGTTGGATTCCTGCACTCTGATCGTCCAGGCAGAGACAGTTTAGCTCAGGATTTACTTGAAGAATTCAGGGCATGGATGTGTGATCGATTGGTTTTAAGTATTATCAACCGAAAACAAGTCGCTTCAAGCGATTTTATTATTGAAAGCAGTGGCGCTATAAGGATGAAAGATGAAGTGAAAAAAATAATTCTAACCGAGCTGCAACTTCGTAAGCAGGAAACTATTAATCACCCTTTTTTAGGAGAGCCAATCGAAATAGGTCTTTTACCCCATATTCAGGCTCTTCTGCTAGCACGCCATTTAAGAGGCGATTTGGAATATTATCCACCTTTTTATGTTCGTTAGGGAGCAAAAAATGATGATACTCATTGCATATGATATATCAATTACCGATGCTCAGGGAGAAAAACGACTCAGACATGTGGCAAAGGAATGTCTGGATTATGGAGTCCGGGTTCAAAATTCTGTATTTGAATGTGAAATAGAACCTGCTCAATGGATTCATCTAAAAGCTAAACTGCTTAAAATTTACGATGAAAAATACGACAGTTTACGATTTTATAATCTTGGTGCGAATTGGAGGAAAAGAGTAGAATGTTATGGAGCAAAAAAACCACCTGATGTATTTAACAATATTTTGATAATCTGATTATCGCTAACCCTTAGTTAACATGCAAAGGCCGGGAGTTTAGCGGGTCCTTAACTTGTTGATTAATTTATGGATAAAAAATAATATAAATAGATCATTAAGGTATGTCAGATTATTAACATACCTTAGCGAAAATGCTCTGCTACATGAGGTCTGACAAGCCCTGTAAAAAGAGCAGTCGCGCCCTACGCGGGCGCGTGGATTGAAACCAATAGATTACCAAGATGATCAGGCTGGTCAATGGTCGCGCCCTACGCGGGCGCGTGGATTGAAACATGTACAGCTTAGTCTGCGTCGCCATAGGCAAAAGTCGCGCCCTACGCGGGCGCGTGGATTGAAACGCTTGTATTGCATCCGCTGCACCGCCTGCACCTTTGTCGCGCCCTACGCGGGCGCGTGGATTGAAACTTGCCAAATCTTTAGCTAATCCGTCTAGTTCTTTGGTCGCGCCCTACGCGGGCGCGTGGATTGAAACCATTTTTTATCGGGGGCGCAGTTAAAAACGGGGTTGTCGCGCCCTACGCGGGCGCGTGGATTGAAACGTTAAGAGTGGCATCAGGAGGGGATTTTAATCGAGTCGCGCCCTACGCGGGCGCGTGGATTGAAACGCTTGTATTGCATCCGCTGCACCGCCTGCGCCTTGTCGCGCCCTACGCGGGCGCGTGGATTGAAACACTTTTATTTTAATATCATTTGTAACAGATTTAAGGTCGCGCCCTACGCGGGCGCGTGGATTGAAACTCTTGTTTGAGTTTAAGTGCAAGCACTTTTCCAGGTCGCGCCCTACGCGGGCGCGTGGATTGAAACGGGTTGGGTGTGCAAAAATTAAAGGTGAGTATGGTCGCGCCCTACGCGGGCGCGTGGATTGAAACCAGATGGAGAATTTTGTAGGGTGCTGTATGAGCCGTCGCGCCCTACGCGGGCGCGTGGATTGAAACCGAAATTCAAAGTATTGATGAGTCGGTAGACGCTATTGTAGGCCAAACATTTGATGAGGGTCGCGCCCTACGCGGGCGCGTGGATTGAAACCATCAACGCTACAGGTTTTTGTGTGGGGTGTTCGTCGCGCCCTACGCGGGCGCGTGGATTGAAACGTAGTTTAAATATAGAAGATAGGTTGAAACTTGGTCGCGCCCTACGCGGGCGCGTGGATTGAAACTTTACCATCAATAATTGCTTTTAACTCTTTAGGTGTCGCGCCCTACGCGGGCGCGTGGATTGAAACATTTCTAAGCCATTTTAAATGTAATGCTAAAACTTGTCGCGCCCTACGCGGGCGCGTGGATTGAAACCGTTTGCATCTGTTATTAAATTGCCCTCATTATCGTCGCGCCCTACGCGGGCGCGTGGATTGAAACTCATGGGCATTTGTAAATATAGACTTATTTGTAATTAAGTCGCGCCCTACGCGGGCGCGTGGATTGAAACCCTTTATCGATTGCGATTGTAAAAGAGACTATCCAAGGTCGCGCCCTACGCGGGCGCGTGGATTGAAACTAAAAACTTAAGCTGTAGAACCTCTAGTATATGCGTCGCGCCCTACGCGGGCGCGTGGATTGAAACAATTTACGAAGCCTTAGCGTGGGAAATTTAAGTGTGTCGCGCCCTACGCGGGCGCGTGGATTGAAACCTTGTAAAGTCCGTAAATTAGTAGGAAAGTACAAAGTCGCGCCCTACGCGGGGCGGGGATTGAAACAACCAACCGAGTGATGATGACTTGCAGCACTCGACGTCGCGCCCCTCCGTGGGGGCGCGGATGCACTCATAACCTTCGCTAATCACCACGTGATGAAGAGAGTGCGTAGGGACGTTTATAAATTATAAGCCGAAAAGAAGGTCTGTGGAGTCTTCAAGCATTGTATGCGTTTGATATTAGATTAATTTCAGGAAGTGCAGCCCAACAGGAAGAAGTACACCACTTATGACTATTCCGATAATCACACTAAGCTTTTTGTCTAAATGGTCAAATTTCTTTTCCATTACCTTGAATTTTTCCTCTTGGACACGCAGGGCAACTTCATGTGCGATATAATTCTCTTCTGATTTTGTAAAATTACTCATCTCATACTCTTATGAGCTTAATTAATTGATGAAAGACCTTCCAGTGAGTTGCTGGTTGTTCGGGAGCCACCCTAGTCTTTCACATGAATTTTAGCATATATTACTGTAAGGGATTAATATTATGAGCCTGTTAATCCCCTAAAGCACAAGCCCCTTTGCCATCGGCGCTCCATTGAGCGTTTATTGTGTAAACGCTGCTGCAATCCGCGTTTTTACAAATCATTGTTGCTGGAATTACCTGGCAGGCACCCGCCCAGCCATTGTTATTAAATGCAATGGACAACGCTTTTGCTCCCGCGGGAAGATTGGCGGTGCCTGTGCGTCCATTGACGGTTGCAGCCGCTATCCAGCTTCCCTGGGAAGCATCTAAATTGTAACTTAGACTTAATTGAGTAATCTGCCCAAGATTTCCTGCATTAAAATTCACGGTTACCGCCTGCGGCAAGCCATCTTCCTGAGCTCCACCTGAAATGTCGACTTTTTCAGGGATATCGTAATTCTCACCCGATAATTTGCCGCCATACTGAAATGGATTGTAATTAAAATAGTTCATAATCACCCAGGCACTGGATGTGGTGCTGGGTAAGGTATTGGCATTCCAGCCGAAAGGAATGGCGAAACGCTTACTGGCATATAGATAGGCCTGGCCCGATTGACTATCGAGACTTACGAAATTATCTTTGGGGGTTGCGCCGTCAAAACCTGCTGCCAGATACTGATCGTTTCGCAAATGCTTAATTCCCTGCTGCATGCTGGTCAGATCGGCGTGCAACTGGCTTATGTCTTCACCCTTTTGAGAATAATAATCAATAAGCGACTGAACCATATTAATAGCGCCAGCGGTCCACTCGGTCGACATAATATTTTCAGGATTATCCCCGGAATTATTATGAAGGGTGTAACCCACTCCCCAGAGCTCCCCTTGCTGGTAATACCCCCCCTGCTCTCTGATTTTATTCCAGACAGCCTTAGATGTTCCATCACCAAACCATTTGTCAACGGTTTCTGGGCCTAAGGCAGCAATTCCCCAGGTGTTAATATCAATAGCCATCGCCGCTGCTGAATCAGAAGTATCGGGTTGCCAGTCAGAAAGGGAAGAAGGAATGGGTGCTGTTCCATGCGTATAAAAAATGCCGTGCTTTTGATCGTAGGCCCCATTATAAATGAAGCTTAATAAACCCAGCGTTTTATAGCCATTCACAGTGGTTCCGCCATTGAGCATTACATCAACCTGCTGTAAAGCCTCTGTCACTTGCGGAGTTTGTTCGCTGTTTTGCAGAACTTTCTTTAAAATCTGCAGGCCGCCAAGCGCTGAAAAATTATTTTCAACTGAAATTTCACCTTGCGCTATCGGCCCCTGATTTCCTTGTGAGCCGCCCGGCGCATAGTAAAATGCACCAATCCCGGCCTGCATCGCAGAAAAAGCGCTTAGACTGTTCATTGCATTGATTAAAGCGGGAGAATTGGCAGCTACTTTGCCATCATTGAGAAGTAATTCTGCCTGTAAAGGACCTATTAACTGGGCCCAGGCGTTTTCCCCGGTAATGGGTTTCCAATCAGACCAGGTGGATACATATTCGAAAAACTGAGCTGGATGGTGATCGGGATCGTTTTGGGCCAATTCGTCTGGATCATAATCCCAGCTAAGTTCTTTTTGATACCGCCCTTTATAGAAGGGATCTTTGTTATGGAAATCAGTAGCAATCATACGAAAACTGAAGGCTTTACTGGCATCGCTTATTGAACTCTGATAGCCATATTTGAATTGCTTGTCGGTGGCGCGGTTATCCTTGTTCATAATCGCCTGTAACTGGTTGCCAATCAATGTTTTCGCTTGCTCAGCCTCCAGATAATGATTTTTGGCGGCCAATGCCAGTGCAATTTGCCAGGTAGCCGCGTCATAGATGTCGGCACCATACTTCATATCGGTTCGTTCAAGCTGGGCTTGTGCCTGGGCCATGTCAAGGTCACCGCCTTGCTGAGGGGGAAGACCGCGCCCGAGAATAGCGTAGGGATCATTGTATAAACTGTCCACAACACTGCAGGTATCCGCAGGCTTACAGATATAATCACCAAAATATTTGTCAATATCTTCCTGGTTGCCGGTATAGTAGCTCAGAGGAACCGATTGGCCGTCCTTGCTGCTTATCAGAAGATCTTTGGAAACCAGAAAGCTGACTAGCTCGCTGATGTCCTTATTCTGTGCATCCTCTGCAAATAATACTCCTGGATTGCAAATAAGACTGCTGATCGCCAGGACCAGGGGAAGTTTTCTCATCAGTTTCGCTCCAGCTGGAATGTCAGGCCGGATTATAAAATCTCGTTGATGACTGTGAGCGTAAATTTACTAATATTTACGCTTTTTTAGCGATTGGTTTGTCCTGGAGCGTGTTTTTGTAATTTTGATTCGATAGCCAGGATTTCGGCTGCTGCTTTTTCACTCTCTTCATTAAGAGCGGTATTAAACCAGCTGGCAAGAATTTCCTTTGCCAAATCCTGAGTCAGCAAGCGATTGGATAATGCAAGGACATTGGCATTATTCCAGATGCGGGAACCTGCAGCGGTTTGAGCATCGGTGCACAAGGCGGCTCTGATGCCAGGAATCTTATTAGCAACAATTGAGGTGCCAGTGCCTGTCCAGCAGAAGAAAATACCTTCCTGGCAGTCTCCTGAACTGATTGCTTGGGCTGCCTCCTCAGTTGAGGCAATCCAGGGCGCATTACTGCGCGATCGCAGAGCGCCAAATAACACCGGTTCGTATCCTGACTTTCTCAACTCCTCAACTACAAAATCGTTCACTGGATAAAGCTCATCACTGCAAACTGCTATTTTCATCGTTATAACTCCCAGCTATTTGACCAGATTAAAACCGGCATCAATCCAACCCTGCGATCCACTCTCCAGAGAGTACACCTGCTCATAACCCATCGCCTGCAGATTATCCGCAACCAGAGCACAGCGAAAACCGCCGCTGCAATACACGACGATTGGAGTCTTTAAATCTGAAATTTGTTTTTCGATATCGCGCTCAATAATTCCTTTCCCTAGATGGACAGCCCCTGGAATGTGTCCGGTTTCCCATTCATTGGTTTCGCGTACATCAATGAGCTGAAAAGATTCATTGCTATCCATTTTTTCTTTCAAAGCGAGCGGAGAAATCTCTTTAATGCGTTGCTTTGCCGCTGTCACTAACTTCAAAAATCCGGGAGAGTGTTGTTTCATAATAATCCTTAAAGAGAACTGTCTGTATTATAGAAGTTAATCCTTTTTAATTTAAATAAAAAAACATTGCAATCGACATCGAATGCTCGCCTAAACCTGTCCGATAAGTATATACTTAGAGATCTAATCTTTCCTGCTCAGGAAGGTTTCATTATTCTCTAATTTTGTCGGAGTTACCCCATGCAACAAAGAAAACCATTAGTATTAATGATTCTTGATGGCTGGGGGTACAGCTGTAACGAGAACCACAACGCAATCGCCGCAGCAGACACTCCTCAATGGGATGACTGGTGGGCGCACCGGCCGCATATCTTGCTAAACGCTTCTGGACATGTCGTTGGTTTACCTGATGATCAAATGGGCAATTCAGAAGTCGGCCATATGCATATTGGTGCAGGCCGTCTGATTTATCAGGATTTAACCCGTATCAACCACGCTATAGAAACCGGAGAATTCGAGCAAAACGAATTATTTCTGACTACTATTCAGCAATTAAAAGAAAGTGGCAAGTCCTTGCATGTGATGGGACTTTTATCTCCCGGAGGAGTTCACAGTCATCAAAATCACTTATTTACCTTTATAAAAATTTGCCATCAGCTTGGATTTTACAATGTGTATCTTCATCTGTTTTTAGATGGCCGTGACACTCCACCACAAAGTGCCCTAAGCAGTATCGAAGCTCTGGAAGAGCAGCTTGAGCGTTATCCGGCAGCACGTATTGCTTCAATCAGCGGGCGTTATTTTGCTATGGACCGGGACAAACGCTGGGAAAGGATAGCACCGGTTTATCATATGCTGACCCAAGGCAAGAGCCAATACCATTTTGACAGCGCAAAAGAGGCGATCCGGAATTTCTATGCAGACGGCAAATCGGATGAATTCATTCCGCCGACTTTGATTGGAGAACATAAAGCGATCGAAGATGAGGATGCCCTGTTCTTTTTTAACTTTCGTGCCGATCGCGCAAGGCAGCTCACTGAGGCATTCATTAACGACTCATTTGAGGGTTTCATTCGTCATAGGAAACCAGAACTGGCTGCCTTTATCAGCATGACTCAGTTCTCAAAAAGCTTAAACACCGCAATCGCATTTCCACCGATTCCTTTAAGCAATACGCTCGGAAAAGTGCTTGCCGATTATCGATTGAATCAGTTGAGAATTGCGGAAACGGAAAAATACGCCCATGTCACCTTCTTTTTTAATGGCGGATCAGAACAGATTTTTCCCAATGAGGATCGCATACTCATCCCTTCACCACCTGTTGCAACCTATGATTTGCAACCGGAGATGAGCGCGCCTCAATTAACTCATGCCCTGGTGGATGCGATTAACAGCGATGCCTATGATGTGATCATCTGCAATTATGCCAATGCAGATATGGTAGGACATACAGGCGATTTTAGCGCCACGAAGAAAGCAATTGAGTGCCTTGACCATTGTATGAGTGAGGTTTGGCAGGCTTTGGAAAGAAAAGACGGTTGCATGTTAATCACCGCGGACCATGGCAATGCAGAATTAATGTATGATGAGAACACCAGCCAGGCTCACACTGCTCATACCTGTGAAATGGTTCCCTTTGTTTATGTGGGTAATACCCGTAGACATTTTAAAGTCAGCCAGGGTACTTTAGTGGATATCGCACCGACCATTCTTTCTCTGCTTGATTTATCAAAGCCGGATGAAATGACAGGACAAGCCCTTCTGGTGGAAGATCATGCCGATTCTGTCTAATTTAAGATGTTATATTTCAGGTTTTGCCCTTGTTCTTTGCCTGGCAGGTGCAGACTATGCGGCTGATAGCTCCTCTGTACTACAGACCAAAACCAAATTAAAGCAGCTGGACACGCAAATAAATCGTCTCAAACAAGTGCTGGCCAATGCCAATGATCGCCGCGGTCTGTTGAATCGCGAACTGGCAGGCACCGAGAAACAAATAGACAAAGCCATTCAACAGCTGCGCTCCATTCAAACTGATATTGACAGCAAGAAACAAAAAATTGTCAGCCTGGAACAGCATATCAGCGAATTGAATCAGCAACTGATAAAGCAGCAGCAACAACTGGCAAGCCATATTCGCACCCGCTATCAGATAGGGGGTTATCAGCCAGTTAAATGGATTATCAATCAGGATGAACCCTATTCTATCAGTCGCCTGCTCACCTATTATCAATACATCGTTCAGTCACGGCAACATATTATCGATGCCATTGATAACACGAAAAAGAATTTAACCTCCAATCAGAAAAGTTTACAGGATGAACTGGCTGAGCAGCGCCAGCTACAGCAGCGGCTTCATATTCATCAGGCCCAGCTACAGGAAGATAAACACTATCATAAAGCAGTTATCCAATCGCTGAGTAAAGAAATCCAGAGCAAAGAGCATACACTGGCGGAGTTTGAACATAATAAAGAGAATCTCTCCAGTCTTTTAAAGAATCTGGCCTTGAAAAGCGTCGCCTTACCTAAACAAAGCTTTAACAAGATGCGGCATAAACTTCCACGCCCCATTCAAAGCCGTTCTCATCAACGGATGAATCAGGGCGTGACATTTTTTGCCGGAGAAGGAACACCGGTTCGTGCCGTCTCATCGGGCAAAATTGTCTTTAGCGATTGGCTTAATGGCTATGGGTTATTAATCATTATTGATCATGGGCAAGGCTTTATGACCCTGTATGCGCACAACCAGTCTTTGTATAAGCGCAAAGGGGCTACCGTACAGCAAGGAGAGCAAATTGCCTCCGTTGGACACAGCGGCGGGATAAAACAAAACGGTCTATACTTTGAGGTGAGGCAACGTGGCAAAGCTGTTCCACCACTTGAATGGTTAGCTTGATTTGTGTAATTTGACAATCATCGACATAATAACAAACATCAGCCAGAAGTAGTCAAATCCAGCTTGGTGATTCTGTGATCGTTAAGAAAGCAGTTATGATAAACGGATTTCTCGGTTTTCTGTCCCGTATGCTGTGTTGATTCATGCTCGAAGTAATAGCCTGAAGCAGACGAACCCCGGCATTGCAAAAGCAATTTCCGATAGAAGTTTTTCTTCTCAATAGACTCTCTGGCATTTATATTGCTTCATGTAATTTGACATCGGAAGGTGACCGCATGATGCGTGGCACACTATCCAAGGAGAACATTATGCGCAACAAACGGTTTTACTCTGGTGCTCTGGCGACAGTATTAACAACTGCGTTTTTGTTTCCAGCTCAACTCTATGCAACTGATGCCTCGGCAACAGCGACAAACACCAATGCAGAGGGTAATAAAAAAATTCCATTGGAGGATGTCCAACGCTTCTCAAATGCCTTAAGCCAGATTAAAAAATATTATGTGAAACCGACTGACGATAAAGAGCTGTTTGATAATGCCATTAAAGGCATGCTAAGCGGTCTGGATCCACATTCCACTTATCTTGATGAAGATGCATTTAAAGATCTGCAAACTTCAACCAGCGGTGAATTTGGCGGTCTGGGTATTGAAGTCACAATGGAAGAAGGAGTAGTGAAAGTGGTCACTCCTCTGGTTGATACACCAGCCTATCGTGCGGGTATCAAAGCCGGTGATTATATAATCAAACTGGGTAACCAATCCGTTCAGGGCATCACTCTGCAGGAAGCCGTTGATTTAATGCGCGGAAAGGCGGGTACGACCATCGACCTGACTATTCTGAGAAAAGGTGAAAGTAAACCACTGGTATTCTCTGTGGTTCGCGAGAAAATTCTAATCAAAAGCGTAAAAAGTAAACTCCTTGATGACAATTACGGTTATATACGCCTGACCCAATTTCAGGCAATGACCGGTGATGATATGGAAAAAGCCATCGCACAACTGAAACAGCAGGCAGGCGGCAATCTGAAAGGTCTGATTCTTGATCTTAGAAATAACCCCGGAGGATTACTGGATTCAGCGATTCAGGTATCAGATGCGTTTCTGGATACCTCAAAAGATGGCAAGCAGGAAATGATTGTCTACACTCAGGGGCGCTTACCTGGTTCAAAATTCACTGCTCTGGCCAATCCAGGCGATATTTTGAGCAACGCACCAATGATTGTTCTAATCAATAATGGCTCAGCTTCAGCTTCAGAGATTGTTGCAGGGGCTCTTAAGGACAACAAACGGGCAATTATTGTCGGCACACAAAGCTTTGGCAAAGGTTCTGTACAGACTATCCTGCCGCTGGATGATAAACGGGGAATCAAACTGACGACAGCCCTTTACTATACGCCATCCGGTGTGTCTATTCAGGCCAAGGGTATTACCCCTGATATCGTCATCGATGAAGTGACTGTGGCAAAAGATGATAATAAAGCCAGTTTCACCGGATTTTCAGAGGCGGATTTAAGCGGCCACCTGGCAAATACCAGTGAACAAACCAAAAGCGTTGAACACTCTAACAAAGATGATAAAGCGCTTCTGCATGAGGACTATCAACTGTATGCTGCCTTGACTATTCTCAAAGGCCTGGCAGTTGCCCGTAACTAATCAAAAGCCTCCCTCCTACGTCCCGCGACTTGTTCGCGGGATCCAGGAACTCAAGCAATGGTCATAAAGTATCCCTTAATAAAACCTTAACCATTATTGCCTATAATTAGACCAATATAAATAACTAATGAGCAATATAATGGCTAGAGCAAAGCGGGATAATTCTTCGTTAAAAGCGTTAGTTGTAGGAGATGCAAATAGTGCATGGTCTGAGTTCCTGGAACCTACCATTCGAAAATCCAGGACAGCGCAAGGGGAAACTAACACAGAAAACTCTTCTGTTGTTAGAATCCGAAAACCTCTCAGAGAACCTACTGAAGGCGAGTTAAGACGACATCGGAACAATCCCTCTGCTCTTCAGGCAAATATACTGAGTCAGGATCATGCCCCTTTTTTGAATCTGGTAAATGCCACAGCCGAACCCGCGCGAGCCAGGATGCATGTGGGTAAAGATGAGAAGAGCGCGGATGTGCTCATTTATGTCGTTAACCTATCCAGTGAACAAAATAATATTGAAGAATTAAAAGCAAATATTACCACTTATCTCCAACAGATGCGCCCGGATACACGATTGATTTTAGTAGGAACTCATCCTTCCTCGGGTCTGTTTGACTTTCCCCAAACATCCGACAATGAGGAGGTTCTGAACAGCCTTCGGGGTACTTTTGCATCAAGATTAATTAATGTGCTTAACCTTCCGCCCAATTCTATAAACCCTTTCGGTGCAAATCCTAAAGACAAAGAAATAGAGAATTTTATCACACAACTCGATTTCTATGCGAGCAACAGGCCGGCACCTCAAGTACAGTTATCACAGCCATCCACTCCAACGCACACAGCTCCAGCTGCTGAAAACGTCAGAACACCACGCCAGAATTTAAATATTGAACTCGAATTTCCCTCTCAACCCCAACAACCGCCGGCTCAACCTCAACCATCTCCTGCACCGCAGAATGTATCTGTCCTGACCCGACATGATTATCCAAAGTCATATCATGCGATGTGGACAAGGCAAACCCTTCCTCATCTATCCACTGAGAAAAGAAATTATCTGGCAGCGAGGACTATCCTTGAAGACTATGCACTTAGAACCTCGGATACTGCAAGCAGATGGCAGCGGGCGGGGCATTTTTTTGCACACCCGCGGCGTGGCCACACTGAGATTATTAATAACTTTTTAAAGAATTATACCGGTGAGGAGAATGTTCCGGCATTGCTTAGCGCACTCCAGCAGACATTGAAAAAAGAAATCAAAGAAGAGTTTAATCCTAAAGGAAGTCTGGCAGTCCGTATGGATTATATTGAAGAGCAGTGCAATTTGAATGCTAATAATCGAATCATTAACCACGAAGAGATTATTAAAGCCAGAGAAGATCGAATAAATCCAAAAACTGATCAAAATCAAAGTCTGTGCTAATTGAAATAACATCTTGATATGCAAAAAGGCATATCAAGATGTTAGGATTTTTAACCGGGACGCGCAATTTCAGCAGGGGAATTATCCTCGGCAGGGGCCTTATTGGCTGCCTCAACCGGTGGTTCAACTGCCTTAGGTCGCATATCGTTTAGCGCATCACGAAATTTATCAGTTTTTTCAATATCTTTTTGTCTTTCCTGCTCAGGATTATCTACCTGATCAATACCATCCTTTTTATCAGGATCATCTGTTTCCGGATTTCCCTTTAAGTTTAAATAAGCCTCCCGCAAAGCTTCGCCTCGTTGAATTTTTTGTATTTCCTTATAGGCCTGATAAGATTCCCTCATTGACATTTTGTGCATTATGGACTGACTTAAAACATAGGAGACACTTCTAAAAAAGCTCTTAAGGGCGTAGAGCAGACCCAAACCTTTACTGCTTTTGGCAGCAATCTCCTTAAACTGCGGGTTATTCTCCAGATTTTTAGCCTCGTTGTAACGCATATTAATAGGCACAGCAGGATCGCGAAATTTATCTACAAGTTTTTCGCCAAACTCAGATAAATCTTTATTTTCTCCGGGTTTTATTTTGCTCATGTGATCATTGATGATATGAGTCACATTATCAACAAACCGATACGCTCTGTATTGATTAGCCTGGATAT
This sequence comes from Legionella sp. 16cNR16C, assembly GCF_021297775.1. Taxonomy (NCBI): domain Bacteria; kingdom Pseudomonadati; phylum Pseudomonadota; class Gammaproteobacteria; order Legionellales; family Legionellaceae; genus Legionella; species Legionella sp. 16cNR16C. The sequence continues at coordinate 422,116 of NZ_JAJTMX010000003.1, read as the reverse complement.
TATCGAGCCCCATTTTCAGATCGTCCATTGACAGACTGTCAGCCTGGCCTTCGCTGATTAATTTATCCCGGTTATTTTGATAGTAAGTACGCAGTTCATTGATATATTGAGTCTTGAATGGCTCATTCAAAACTTTGCCAGATTGTGCCATCGCCGGGATGTATACTTTATTCAGCAGCTTTTCAAATTCACTATCCAGTATTTTAGCTTTGCGCTCCCCATAGTTTTCTGAGTAAGTCTTACCCACCTCATCCAGATAGTTCAGTTTATTGGAAAGTGTTTGCATTTTAAATTCGATATCTGTTTTTTCCTGAGGAGTGGTCGCTTTATTGAGATCGTCATTTAACTGTGCCCTGCGACTAGCCGTTTCTGACTTTAAAATCGCCATAAACTGATCTTGCTGTATAATGGCCAGTTTATCCTCATAAGGCAGATCAAGCTCGCTTAACATGGATTCAAAAAAGACATTCAGTTTTTGCATTGTAGGCATAAGCATCGTGCCCGGGTTCAGGTACAGATCGTCTTCCTTATGACTTATTTCCGCTAACACTGCTTGATATAACTGAGTTTTCAAGGCTCCTGTTTGTACATTGGCGATCGTACCAACGGTCGCGCCAAGCTCTCCCAGCTGTTCACCAAAGCGTTTAAGTTGTGCCAACAAGCCTTTGGACTTCCATAATCCACCTATCTGAGACCCTTCTGAAAGCTTTTCAAGACCACTCACAATCTTATCCGCTTCTTTTTTCATTGTCTCGGGATTGGCTAGTTGCTCACGCGTATACCCCTTAAACTTACGTCCCTCATCCACTTCCAGACCAAAATACCCGGCTAGCTGCTGCTGTTTATCTGCAACATAAGCAGATGCAGCAAATAAACCATCAACTTTCTTCTGAATGTCTGATCTGGCCTCCTGAAGCTCCTGTGCGTTCTGACTCTGCACCTGTGCAGGACTTACTACAGAGCTATAAGACGTTAACACCTTGGCTACTGAAGCATATTGCTCTTTTAGTTCAGGGGTCATGCTGTTCAAGGTATTCCAGGACGCTTTTAACTGCATGAGCACATCTTTTAAAACAGTGAATTTAGTAACCACTGAATCGTCATTGTTCATTTTTTCAAAAGCCGCCAGCGCTTTTTGCAATTCGTATAAGTTATTTTCCAGATTTTTTATTTGCTTCACCACTTTAGGATCCGTCGAATCCTCCGCATGGGGCGGCATCTGGATTCGGTCATTGACCTGTGTGGATAAATTATTAATACGCGTAGTTCTGACATACTCACTTAGCTTGCCAATTGATGTAGATAACCCCATCTCCTGAATCGCAGCGAAATTACCCCGTAAATTATTGATTGAAGAAACCTCAGCTGGAGATAATTTATCGACAGCAGGTAATGGCTCTCTTTTTTTGTTGGAAAGATCAGTCAGAAAAAGCTTACGAGCATTTAGCTCTCTGAAAAAATCAGGGTGCCGTAAGTCAGCATTGATTTCTGCTAACTTTGCTTTATCTCCGGAATTAAGCGCTGCGGTTATTTTTGCATCCAGTTCATTATTAGTATGATAAATAGTAGGCTGTAGTCTTAGATATTCACTTTTTAGATAAGCCAGGTCTTTCTCGGAGACCTCTTCTGAAGAGTCGACAGCTTTTTTGATTGTATCAAGCATTGTTGGCAATATTTCCTCGACCCGCTCCAGGGCATCTAATCCCATTACGCCCTGCCCACTTAGTGCTGACGTTGTCTCGGGTGCCAATAAGGCCTTCTGATCTCTTGCAGCCAAAACCTCCTCATAGGGAACGATTTTTCCTTTGAATTTTTCTGCAAGGCTAAACTCTGCTTCATTAATAACTTCCAGCTTAAGAATTTCAGCATTTTCTTTATCATCGTAATATTTCAAAATCTTTTGTCTTAATCCACCAACCAAATTCACTTCTCCGTGCCAGTAACCGCCGATATCATTCATCAATCCACTAATATCCGCTTTTTTGAGTTTCTCAACCCCTTTCCAGAATCCAGCGAATCGTCCTTGGGCGGGCGGTGCTTCTGTAGCATTAAGAGCGGATACAATTTGCTTGTCCAGCTCAACATTAAAGGTTGCAACGGTCGATTGAATCACCTGATAGGACTGCTTTAATCGCTGCTTATCCTCCAGGCTGATATCCGCCAGATTTTTTCCGGCATATTGATTAAGCAGATCAAAGAACTGTTTTGCCTGGGAAGCTTTAAACTCCAGCTCCTGTAGTTCGGTATAGGACGCGACTCTCGATTCATCTAAAGCATGAATACGGCTTTGGGCTATGAATGATTTGGCCGAGCCTACTTTAGCCACCCGGAGTACATCAGCCGCATTAGCATCAGGAAGCTTTTTAACGGCTTCTGATTGTGCTATGCGCGCTTCAATGGCATCACGCAAGACGGTTGCCTGTTCAACGATAGGATCAGAAATAGTACCCGGTTTCAAATAATTACGACGTTCAAAATCGTCAGCCATAGTAATCAGGGCCGTTAATCCTTCATTGCCCCACTTGATATAAGCCTTTATTGTTTCCTCGGAAAGGTTATTTTGTTCGGCATCAAGCCGTTCTTTGAGCTCCTTGAGCCCTTTCAAGGCCTTTCTTGCAGAAGGCAGAGCACTCAGCGTATGCTTATCACTGAGTAGCGCATCAATCAGTTGGCCTATTGCCTGCTGTTTTTTTGCGGATATCTGCAAGGCTTCCGCACTTTGCTTATTATCGGGATTTATAGCCGTTGCCGCAGAATTGAACAATCGAGGTAATTGATTCAATAATCCGCTCAGCACATTCCCCTGTAATGTAGTCTTATCGCCTTCCTGCAGAGCGTTGACACCTTGTCCCAGCAAAAGCCCGGCGCCTCCAGCCAAATCCAGATGCTCATATTTTTCCTGTAAACCCAGAGCTTGCACCGCAGAAGCGAGATTGTTGTATACTGGCTGAATAAGATCCATATTATCCCGCAATAATTCCCTGATCTCGGGTGCTGCTTCATTAAAGCTATCGAGAGCCTTGTACACATTATATAGATCATAAGCAATTTGTATCTGATTGCTTAAAACACTATGCACCATTCCCAATTTACTGGACGAATCAATTTTCTGCCATATTTCGGCCTTGGCCGCGTTCTCGGCATAATACAAACTATTAATCAGCTTTTTTATGGATGCAACCTGTGGAGAATCCTTGTCAAGGTCAGTATAGGGAACGCCTTCCTCATTAGGCGTCAGCTTTTCACTGATTGGTGCACTCAAACTGGTTTTCAGCCGCTCATTCAAGGCGGTTCGAGCATTGCGAATTGTCATAAATAAGGGCAGCGCAGGTGCAGTTTCAACAGCTGCTGTCACTACAGTTTCTTTGGCAACAGGCTCCGCTGGAAGCTTTACATCTGCAAGAGCCAAAAACGATTTAACCTCTGTATTCCATAGATCCGCAACCTCCATAGAGCGCTGTAATTCCGAAAAAGCAGGTAAAGCCATCTGGTTAATACGGCTCTCTAAAAACGAAGCACGAATTTTATCTTCCAATGTCAGGGCATTTTTGTCTCTAAGGGTGCGCAGCTCATGCAAATCTTTCACCAGACTGTTCCAGGGAATAGCCCTTAGCTCGGGGCCTGCCTCTTGGTCCTGGTAATTTGCTGAATCCAGTATCTCTTTAATTTTATTGGTTAATGCAGGAAAATCAGGCGCAGGACTGCTGATAACTGCATTGCAAGCAGCAAATAGTTCACTTATTCTTGGGGTTCTGTCAGCATCTGAGGACATGAGAAAAACACTTTAATGGTCTGAATGCTTAAATTATAGTCAAAAATGAAATGCTTATTAGTCTGCGCCCCAATCCTCTTAAAAATAATGGAGACTTTAGCAAACAATCAGTATACTCATTCTCCTGTAATGTATTTTGGCTTCGCAGAATCAATGAGTTCCAACAGCTGAAGCCAGTATGGGCTTTAGTATGCAAAAATTGTTTGGTTATGCGTTTTTACTGGCGTTTACTTCGTCCGTTCAATCCAGTGTTGAGCAACATTTTAATGAAATCCGGCAAGATCCTAATGCCTTATATGCGTTTCTTAAAGAAATGCCCAAGGGCGGGGAACTGCATTATCATCTAGCCGGTGGCGCCTACCCTGAAACTATGGTTGAACTCGCAGCCAGGCAGGATTATTGTTTGAACCCGCAGACATTTGGTATCAATAAAATCAGTGAAGCCTGTAACGGAATAAAAAGTGATCAAATACTGAATAATCCTGAATTATACGACAAGCTTATCCGAGCCTGGTCAATGAAGGATTTTATTGCCGGGGAAGAATCTGGACATGATCATTTCTTTGCCACCTTTTTCAAATTCACTAACCTCATCATGGACAATCACATCCCACTTCTTGCAGAAGTCATGCAGCGCGCCAGCGAGCAGCAGGAAGAATATATGGAAATCATGATGATGCCCGATTATGCCAAATCCACAGTCATTTCAGAAAAACCCGATCTGGCACAAGGCTTTGAAAAAGCGAGAAAGCTTCTTCTTGATGATCCAGCCTTTGTTCAGGAAATCGCAAATACAGTAAAAGTCAGCGACCAGTTATTACCAGACACCAGAAAGTTCCTGGGATGTGACAGCAAACCCGAGCAGTCCGTTTGCCATCTAACCGTAAAATTTCAGTATCATATTCTTCGTGAGCAGCCTCTTCAAAGCTTTTTTATGCAGGCGCTGCATGGATTTGCCGCCGCCTCCCAATCAGAAGCAATCGTCGCCATAAATATGGTACAGGCAGAAGACGGCATTATCTCCCTTAGAGATTATAAAAAACAGATGGAAGTGATCAACTTCCTGCACCAGAAATATCCGCAAGTCCACATTGCACTCCATGCCGGTGAATTAAAGGCCGAGGATGTGATGCCAAAGGAGTTAAGATTTCATATACGAGACGCGGTGTTAACTGGGCATGCCGAGCGAATAGGTCACGGGCTTGATATTGGATTTGAGGATAAAGCCAATGACACGCTGAATTACATGAAAACGCATCAGATCCCGGTAGAAATTAATCTCACCAGTAATGAGAAAATATTTAATATCAAGGGCAAAGAACATCCCATCCATTACTATTTAAAACAAGGGGTGCCCATTGTCTTGTCAACTGATGATGAAGGCATCCTGCGAACTGATCTGACACGTCAATATGTGAAAGCAGTCATTGAGCACGGCATCGACTACCAGACACTTAAGCAGATGACCCGAAATGTACTGACTTATGCCTTTTTACCCGGCAAAAGTATCTGGGCTGATCCCGCCAGACAAACTTTGATCACTGAATGTGCAGATTTAAACAGCGACGCCTGCACTGCTTTTGTAAATGGAAATGACAAAGCGAGCTTGCAGCGAAATCTTGAGCTCAGATTGGCCGCTTTTGAAAAACGCTTTGAAAATTAATCATCAATCAGGAAGAACTATATGTTAAGGAAAACCGTTTGTGCAGCCAGTCTTATTCTGTGCTCTTCAATCAGCCATGCCGGATTCTACCTCGGCGCCAGTGTCGGACCTGAGGGAGCTGAATTCAGACAAAGATCCCATGTCATTCGCCCGGGTACTTTTGACGTAATCGATAAGAATCATTTTTCAGGCACAGGCGTTTTTGGCTCTCTCTTCGGCGGCTACCAGTGGCGTTATCAGCGCTATAGTCTGGCGGCGGAAGTGAATGGAAATCTGAGCTCGGTGGAATATGAGCTGAATAATAACGAATATATTCATCAAACCTTTTTGAAAACCACGTTCACGGTAAAACGAAGCGCTGGAGTCAGTATCCTGCCTGGCTATTTTCTCTCCGAAAATACGCTGATATTTGGTCGCGTGGGCTACAGCAACGGGCGGGTTAAAATCAGCGAATCAGATCCCACTATTCTTAGCCAAACCAAAAACCGCGGGGGCATTCGCTATGGATTAGGCTTAAAGCATGCCTTATCCACTAATTGGTGGCTGATGCTGGATTACAGCCAAATTAATTATAAGGGCATTAAGAGTGCAGTGTTTGAACCTTTTGGTGGAGTGTTAAAACAAACTAAAATTACGCCAAATACCGCTCAAATGGGACTGGGTATAATTTATGATTTTGATCAGCCTAAGGTATATGTGAAGTAATACAAAAAACCTTGATGCCCGTGCCGGGCATCAAGATGCTTTTTTCCTAGTTAAAAGGATCGCGTCTGATAATAGTGGAATCACGCTCTGGGCCTGTTGAAAGCATATCAACTGGTATATTCAATAATTCCTCAATTCGTTTCAGATAAGCCAGTGCGTTAGCCGGCATCTGTGACATTGACGTTAAATCAGCGGTGGATTCAGTCCATCCGGGCAATTCTTCATACACCGGTTCAAGACCTTCAAAATCCTCTGCCGATTGAGGCGGACGAGTCAGTATTTGCCCATTCTTATCACGATAGGCTACAGCAATTCGCAGGGTTTCCAAACCATCCAGTACATCCAGTTTGGTTAAACATAAGCCGGTGATACTATTCAGTTCAATGGACCGACGAAGCAATACGGCATCAAACCATCCGCAACGACGAGGCCGTCCGGTAACTGCCCCAAACTCATGTCCCCGCTCGGCCAGACGCTTTCCAATATCATCCTGGAGTTCAGTAGGGAAAGGTCCGCCACCCACACGTGTCGTGTAGGCTTTGGTGATTCCCAGAACATAGTCAAGATAGCGCGGACCGAACCCTGCGCCATTAATCACACTGCCGACGCAGGTGTTGGATGAGGTCACGAAGGGATAGGTTCCATGATCAATGTCGAGATAAACCCCTTGTGCGCCTTCAAACAAGATTGAATCGCCTTGTTCACGATGGGTATGTAAGCTGGTGGTCACATCACAGACCATTTCCTTTAATTCAGCGGCCCACATCTTCGCATCGTGAAGAACAGGCTCTAACTCAACCTCAGGTTGTTGATAATAATTTTTAAGAACGAAATTATGATAATGCAATAGCTCAGTCAGTTTTCGGGCAAAGCGGTTTTCATCAAACAAGTCGCTGACTTTCAAAGCCCGGCGAGCTATTTTATCTTCGTAGGCAGGACCAATTCCACGCCCAGTGGTTCCGATAGCCTTGCTTCCCTTCAGTGTTTCACGGGCTTTATCGAGAGCCACATGATAGGGTAAAATCAAGGGACAGGCCTGGCTTATTTTCAGACGCTCGCGAACATTGATTCCCTTGGCTTCCAACTCACGAATTTCCGCAAGCAGGGCTTCTGGCGAAAGAACAACTCCATTGCCGATATAACAGCTGACATGAGGCCTGAGCATTCCAGATGGGATGAGCCGCAAAACTGTTTTTTCACCGTTAATTTTCAAGGTATGGCCAGCATTGTGACCGCCCTGATAGCGGACAACAGCCTTGACGTTCTGGGTCAGCAAATCGACAATTTTACCCTTACCTTCATCGCCCCATTGCGTACCAACTATTACAACATTCTTGCCCATAATTAAACTCTTACTCTATAAACTGGTGAATAATGGAGAGGAGAATAACTCCCGCTAACATACTGAGAAACCCTGTCAAGCGAATTATTTTTCACAACAAAATTTCTCAAAGAAAAAAGGGTTAAGCGAACTTAACCCTCTTCAACAAAATAAAAAATTATATCAGTTTTTCTTTGTCGTATCACCACTTTTTACTAAAGAATGTCTAAAGTAGTCAAAAAAAGAACTGCTTTGATCCAATACCAATAAATCCTGTTTACTGGAAAAACTCCCCTCATAGGCTTTCAAACTTCGATAGAAGGCAAAGAATTCAGTATTCTGACCATAGGCCTCTGCGTAAATGGTAGCTGCTTCAGCCTGGCCTTTTGCCCGAATGATTTGCCCTTCACTATGGGCTTTTGCCAGGGCTACAGTCACTTCTGCATCCGCGGCCGCCTGAATAGCTTCTGCTGCAGCCTGCCCATCGGCACGATGTCTGTTAGCAATTTTTTGCATGTCCGCTCGCATGCGTTGATAAATGGCGTTGCTGGTGTTGGCCGGTAGTTCAATTCCCTTGATTCTGACATCGGCCACATCGACACCCAAGCCCTGCGCCTGCTGTTCCGCTTTTTCACGCAACACATCAACCACGTCGTCTCTGCCGCCTGACACCACATCAGAGATAGTGCGTTTGCCAAATTCAGCGCGCAGCCAGGTATTCAATTGCTGCTCCAGAAGAGTTTCTGCTTTAAACTCATTTCCACCAGTAGATTTAAAATACTGAGCCAGATTGCCTATGCGCCATTTGACATAATAATCGACAATCACGTCTTTCTTTTCTTTGGTCACAATACGCGAGGATTTAATATCCAGAGTCTGCAATCGTGTGTCGAACAAACGCACACTTTCAATAAACGGTGTTTTGAAATGCAAACCAGGCTCAAGCACCTTAACTTTATCGGTCTGTTTATCAATAACCAGGCGGCCCAGGCGTAAAAGAATCCCTTGCTGGCCCTGATTTACAGTGAAAACACTGGCTAGTATGACCACCAAAATGAAAAACGCCAATACGACCAGAGTTGTTCTTAAAGCATTCATCTATTAATTCCTCACTTGTCGATAAGTTTGCCTGATTATCGGGCGTGTGGTTGCATGATCATCATACTCGCCAGCGGCAGAACTTTCCTCCAGATTGGCAGCGACTTCATCCACAGCAGGTTTTGGCAAGGAAGCGGTCACTGCGTTATGAGCCAGCTTATCCAGCGGTAAATAAAGTAAATTCCCGGATTTGCCATCTACAATAATCTTGCTGCTCTTGCTTAATACCTGTTGAATGGTATCCAAATACATTCTTTCGGAGGTTACAAGCGGGGCCAGATTGTATTGCGGTAATAAGGCGAGAAATTCAGCGACCTCACCTTTCGCTTTTAATACCACCTGTTTCGCAAAAGCCTGTGCTTCTTCACGAATACGCTGGGCATTACCTTCAGCGATAGGAACTACTCTTGCCTTGTATGCATAAGCCTGCTCCTTAAAGCGCTTTTCGTCTTCCTGCGCCTTAATGGCATCATCGAAGGCATCCTGTACATTCTCAGGGGCTCTGGCTGGCTGTGGCGATACGTTAACAATCACTATTCCTGTTTTATAACGATCAAGAATTTTAATCAGTGAATCCTGTACATGGGTTGCCCATGCTTCACGGCCTTCAGTGATAATTTCATTTAGTGTGGTAGTTCCAACGACCTGACGCAACGCGCTGGATGTCGCCTGTTGCAGGCTTTCCTGAGGGTCAACCACATTAAAGAGATAGGCCTGTAGATCACCAATGCGGTATTGAACGGCCAGTGAGACTGAAACCAGATTTTCATCCTTGGTCAGCATATGCCCTGAATAGGAATAGTCCGAAACGCGTTCAACATTTCGCACCACCTTTGATTCTATAATACGAGGTATCCAGTGCGGCCCCGGCCCTACGGTTTCTACATATTTGCCAAAACGCTGAATAACTGCCTGCTCGGCGGGATCCACAATAAAAATGCCTGAAAGCGCCCAGAGAATCAAAATAACCAGTAAAGCCAGGAATGCCAGCATACCAGCACTTTTTCCAGGTACGCTTGAACCCGGATCGCCTTCCTCACCAGAATTCCCCCCCAACAAGGTTTTTTTTAATTTATCCTGAAAGCGTTTGAGGGCTTCGTCTAAATCAGGCGGCTGATTTTGACCATTCCATTGATTTTTATCTTTATCTTTGTCTGGTTCTTTCCATCCCATTGAGTTCTCCACCCGGTACGTAAAGCTAGGATTCTAGGGCTTGCCGGAAGTTTAAGCAAGCCTCTGTACCAAACTCTGGAACAGGATTTATTCAATTTTCAAAACTGGTATGCGAAGCTTCACCCGCATACCAGTTCAACCTGTGGGTAAGAACCTAGACCATAAATCGTTCTTGCGCCTTTTCCTCTTCCTGCTGGGCAATCTCGTCGAGAAGTGCTTCCAGCTTGTTATCCAAAGCTAATGCCGATTTGTTGTGAACACTACTTTTATTGCTTTCAATGAGGTTATATATAGTACTTGTACGGGTACCTGCACCTTTATCGGATGTCGCATATAATCTTACTTCATCCCAACTGTTAAACCGGCCTTCCCCCAGATTCCAGAAGCCAGCTGCCCAGGGATTCCCGCCGCAGCAAGCTTCATTACGATTTTTATAAAATAACCGGGTAAAAACAGCCAGTTTAATTTCATCACTACTATAATGTCTTTCTTTTTTCTTGTCTGGAATCTTTCCTTCAGCCTCTTTCTTACGATATTTAAGAGTGGCTTCCAATACCAGATTTTCCATTTTTTCAGTGACTTTACCTGGATTACCCGCTAAATGAGAGAAAAAGCCAGATTCCGGGTAGAAAATTTTATGCCATGTGTTCTTGGCGTGTAATTGCAGGATAATAAATCTTGAACGCTTATAGCTATTTTCGGCATAACTTGCAATCTCACTTGCAAGCTGTTCCCGGTATTGGGTGAGCAAATTTCGGTGATTTTTGCTTTCCGGAACAGTTGACCCGCGGCATATCAGCATCGCAATACCTGCCAGCAGAGATTTTATTTTATTTTTATCCTTTTCATTGCTCAGATGCTGACAAAGCACGTTGATTGGACGATCTTGTGTATTACCTGTGGGATCACAAATTGGAGCGTTCACTTTATCTGCAAGCAATTTTTCTTTATCTGCGCTCGATTTCTCTCTATCTGCATTGGATTGCCCCTTAAGCAATACTTTTAAGGCATCAATTTTTGCGTAACGAACGGCGATAACAAAAGGAGTGATCCGGGTGGTGGGATTGTAATAAATTTCAGGGTTTGCTCCGCTTTCAATCAGCATCCTGACCCCTTCAGCCCAATCGTCCCTTACTGCTTGATGAAGAGCAGAATTCAAAACTTTGCTTTTTTGCGCAACACGGAATGCGGTCGGCTCATCCAGTCTGGGTTTTCTTAGCAATACCGCCTTAAGGCTCTCTGCATCTCTTGTCTGTACTGCCCGTGCAAGCAGAGTAAAACCATTCTCGTCTGTAGAGTCGATCAGACGCATCAGCCCCACAGGCGCCTCATCATCGTGCTCTTCAACAAGAACCCGAAAACGCGCATCTTTGGAACCCCAGATTTGTTCCTCGGCTTTTTCTTTAAGAGGCATAAAGTGGCCTAACAGAGGCGGAATCAGATCAAGCTTCTTCTGACGCAGCGCAAAATGAACTGGTTTGCCGCTAATGAAATTATCATGAGGCAATATATAGCTTATATGAGGTATTAAATTTAGTTCATTCGCATCATGTTTTAAAATGAGATAGTTAAGGAGGGTGAAATTGCCAACGCCTGTAATTTCATACTTTTGCTGAGCCAAAAATCCCAGTTCTTCTTTTGATATTTCCCCGTCTTCTGATAACTCCAGGTTATCTCTCTGCTCCTCATCGGCATTAATGGATTTCAAATAACTCAAAAATTTCGACAATTCGCCGTCTTTCAGTACAGAATCCAGTACATTGAAATCAATCATTTTCAATAATCCTCTTTGTTATTAGAAGTCGGAGCCATTTAAAAGAGCATATTACACAGGCTGAAGTCCAAGTTCAAAAATTCTTTACTAATTAACAAAAAATTTCTCAATTCATTACTCACAGGCACGCCGTAATCTCGAACGCAGTGAGAGATCTCGCAAATCTGACATGGCATGAGACAGTTTGATGAAGACTCTCGAAATTGCTTCTCTTAATCCCTGGTGCCGATTTCATAATGCACTTAATGATCTATTAATAAACAAATGCTATAGTATCTTATTTTTGGAAATCCTATGGCGATAGCACATCCAAATCTGCTTAAACTTGCAATGGAACTGGGCCTTTGTAAAGACCCCAACGGCCTTTGTCACGGATTTACCATTCAGTGGATAGAAGCCTGCCTTTCGAGTGATGAAGAACAACTGCGTTTGGAAAAATACATCGCAGAAATTGCCGCCTCTTCTCCAGAAGCCCTTGCTGCAGAAATCAGGGAAGCCAAACTCAAAAGTGATAACAATCAATTTCTTTCAGAGAGCGAGCGGGAACGCCTGGAGATTTATAAACTCGTCCGACGTATCAGTATTTTTAATGCTCCCCATGACTTTCCAGAATTATTTAATACAGGCTATCGGGTTATTCAACGTCATTTTGAGGCCGTATCCTCTCTGGTTTCCACAGATGCTATTCAGGAGCAGGGAGGTCTTCAGGAACTATATTCGGCCTCATTTGTGCTCAATCCCGAAGAAATCAAAGCTTATCTTGCCGATCTCGATGACTTGCTTGAATTGAAAGAATTTAGTGAGAAACTGACAAAACCAGTTGCCCTGCTCTTAGCCAATGCAAATCATGCCATCGGTCTGATTTATAAGCCTAATCAGGGATGGAGTTATCGTGATATCAACCAGGATTTTCCAACAGGAGATCCAGTGGTTAACGATCCGGCAGTACTGGCAGATTTTATCAATAAAGCTTATAAAAATAGCAGCCCTTATATCGCCTTTAATACTCGTATCATTCGAACCGCCTCGGCTCAGGCTAATTCAATATTAAAGGACAAGCTGAATCGATTTAAAAATTCGCATGTAATTGATCAGGAAATGGCTCATCGACAAGAAGAAACTGCCAATCTGGTATGGACTGCCGCAAAAAATGGCGATACAGAACTTATTAGCCAATTGGCTGGCTATTCGCCTAATCTGGACTTTCATGGAATAATGGGAATGACGCCTGCTTGTATGGCCGCTCAAAACGCTTATCCGGAAATAATCAGTGAATTAATTACGCAGGGCGCTGATATCAATCTCCCTAATAATAATGGTGCCACACCGGTCTATATCGCCGCTGAACAAGGACAATTCAGTGTCTTAAAGGTTTTGGCACCAAAAGCCAATCTTCATAAGACAACAAACGAAGAAGGCATATTCCCTCTTTTTATAGCTGCTCAGAAAGGCTTTTTCGATATTGTCAGCTTACTGATTACACATCAGGCAAATCCCAATCAACGTAATGAAAAGGGAGCAACCAGTTTAATAATCGCATCCCAGATGGGCCATCGGGACATAGTGCAGCACTTAATCGGACTAGACGATTTGGATTTAAATGCGGCTGGGAGTGATAAGGCAACCGCGGTATATGTCGCGGCACAAAATGGTCACGACCAGATTGTCAGGCTGCTGGGAGAAAAAAAAGCCAATTTAAATCAGGCAAGAGATAATGGTGACACCCCGGCAATCATTGCGGTCAAAAATAAACATCCTGCCGTAATCAGAGAACTTGGAGTTCATGGAGCTCATTTAAATCAGGAAAATTCGGAGGGCCTTACGCCCTGCCTGATTGCAGTCGAACAGAGAGACAGCGCAATGATTAGAGAGCTAAGTGCTCAGAAGGCGGATTTAAACGCAACCAACAGCTGTCAGATGTTTCCGATATTCCTGGCAGCGCAAATGGGTTTTTCAGAGATAGTCGACATTCTGGCCGAAGAAGGCGCCAATTTAGACCAGATAGCCTACAATGGCGCCACTCCAGCCATGGTTGCTGCATTTGAAGGTCATACGGAAACAGTTAAAGCCCTGATTGCTCACAAAGCAAATTTTGATGTATCCACTACGGATGGAATAACCCCGCTTTTTATGGCCTGCCAACAGAATTTTCCTGAAATAGTGAAGCTTCTACTGGACATACCTGTAGACTCCACAATTGCCTTTCGTGCAACTCCGGCTCAGCTGAGACAAAGTATTGCAGATAAAGGCGTGAGCGCAATTCAAAAAATGGAAAGCTTAATTACTGCACAATCCCCGGATAGTGAAGGAAAAATAAAGTTGCTCCCCAAAGATATTGCAGAGATTTTAGGGCACCAGGCGATTGTGGATCTGTTTATTCAGTCAGCAAAACTCGAGACAGAAGCATTTTTCAGTGACGCTCGCTGCTTTTTTAATCAGCCATTTTCCAGAGCGGCATCACTTGAACCGGCTCTCAGCTCCCCGGAACAATCTATGACTCTGTAGAGGCATAAGATCGATAAATAACAGCCTAATCTGCTACTTGATGCGAATTGCCCGGGGCGGCTGCATAAATCAAAAAAACCGTCTTTGCGAGCATTAGCGAAGCAATCCAGATCCTTCACTTTGTTCAAGACTCGATCTGGATTGCTTCTCTTTTGTTCGCAAAGACAACAGGTCAGGATGTTTTTTCCCTTCCGTCTTTTTATTTTTTAATAAAAATAAGATCCCAAACACCATGGCCTAAACCCTGTCCCCGTTTTTCAAATTTGGTAACCGGTCGGGTTTCCGGTCTTGGCGAATAGCCTCCTTCGGTCATTTTATTGATAAGGGTATTCTCGTTTGAAAGAACCTCCAGCATTTGCTGGGCATATTCCTCCCAATCGGTCGCACAATGAATAAATCCGCCCTGCTTAATAGCAGCAGTCAGAGTCTTTATTAGTTCAGGCTGAATTAAACGCCGCTTATGATGGCGTTTTTTAGGCCAGGGATCAGGAAAAAAAATCTGCACTCCCGCGAGACTTTCAGGCGGAATCTGCTTTGTGAAAATCTCGACCGCATCATGGACGACAATACGAACATTCTCTATATTTTTTTCATGAAGATCCGCGATAAGACTTCCTACTCCTGCTCGATGCACTTCAATTCCAAGAAAATTCTGTTCTGGATGTGCCTCGGCCATAGCCAGCAAGGAGGCTCCCATCCCAAAGCCAATTTCAACTACGGTTGGTGCATCCCGTTTAAACAGCTCTGACCAATTCCAGAAAGTGCCAGTAAAAGGAACCTCATAATGCGCCAGTAAATTATCCAGTGCGAATTGCTGCCTGTTACTGATGCGCCCGGCTCTCAGCACATAGCTTTTAATAGTACGTTTCATAAAACCTGCGATACAATAAAAAAGGGAAGGAGTATAACAAAAAAGCGAGAGTCTCGACCAGCACCAGAAAAAAGGGTATAATCCATTATCTTTGGTCTACAAAGCACTTTTTGATTGCATAATTTGACATTTTTTGCTATAAAAGCGCTCTTGTATTATCCCCGGCTGATTTGTGGCTTAAGCCTTTAATTCAAGCCCAGCTAGATGTAAATCTACAGAACCTTTGGAGCAACAATATGTCAAGAGTATGTCAGGTAACTGGCAAGCGACCAATCACTGGTAACAATGTTTCGCATGCCAATAATAAAACCCGCAGACGTTTCCTGCCTAATATTAAACGACGTCGTTTCTGGTTTGAAGAAGAACAACGTTTTGTTACACTCAGAGTCAGCACTAAAGGTCTTCGTACTATAGACAAACTGGGTATTAAAGCAATTGTTGACAAACTTAGAGCCGAAGGCGAAAAAGTTTAACTGACTGAGGAATTTCAAAATGGCTAAAAAAACCAGGATTACATTAAAATTAGTGTCCACCGCTGGAACAGGGCATTTCTATACTACCAGAAAAAACCCAACTACTACTCCAGAAAAACTGGAGTTCAATAAATTTGATCCCGTCGCTCGTAAGCACGTACCTTACAAAGAAGCAAAAATCAAATAAAGAAAAGCCTCCACTCGAGGCTTTTTTTTCATCTCGGTTAAATTCACCAAATATTATCTGCTCCTTCTTTTGCAATTAAACCCATTCTAAATAAAAAGTTTTGATTCTTGTCCAATCCCCTACTGGATAATCCAAGTGAATCAGTTAAACTTACTAGTATAAAGCGGGTAAACAAAGAGGATTTGAATGAAACCATCGTTGCAGCTCAGTATTAGTCAGCAGCTGACATTGACCCCACAGTTACAACAGGCAATACGCCTGCTTCAGTTATCCACCCTGGATTTACAACAGGAAATTCAACAGGCGGTTGAATCCAATCCCATGCTTGAGGCAAGCCCCAATGAGGATAAGGAGGATTCTTCCGAAGCGAACCACCAAATCCCCGATGAATTTGCCGACTTCCAATGGTCGCAACTGTACTCCAATAGCGGAAAGCGTAGTTTGTTTGAAGATAATGATCTTAATTACGATAATCTGCATTGCACTACCACTAATCTGCAGGATCACTTACGCTGGCAGCTCGAACTGACGCCGATGAGTGATGTGGATCGCGTAATTGCCACTGCAATTATTGATGCCATTGATAACGATGGTTTTTTAACACAGAGCCTGACCGAGCTCCATACCAGCCTGGATAGCGAAAGCCATCCACTCGAAATGGATGAAATTGAAGCGGTGCGGCATCGCTTGCAGCATTTTGATCCAGTAGGCTGTGCATCAATCAATCTTTCTGAAACCCTTTCGGTACAACTTGAACAACTACCCGGTGATAATAGTGATGTCGAGCTCGCCAAAGAAATTATTCGCAA
This sequence comes from Legionella sp. 16cNR16C, assembly GCF_021297775.1. Taxonomy (NCBI): domain Bacteria; kingdom Pseudomonadati; phylum Pseudomonadota; class Gammaproteobacteria; order Legionellales; family Legionellaceae; genus Legionella; species Legionella sp. 16cNR16C. The sequence goes on along the minus strand of NZ_JAJTMX010000003.1, from coordinate 405,765 downwards.
CAGTATCGAATTACTGGGTCAGCATAATTACCGGCAGCTAATTAAAAATTATCAGACCAGTGAAGAACAGTTAAATCGTGCCCTGCAGATTATCCAAAAGCTTAATCCCAAACCTGGCACAGTGATTCAGGAAGAAATTACCGAATATATTATTCCGGATGTTATTGTTAAAAAAATAGATGGCCGATGGCAGGTATTACTAAATCAAAGTACTCTGCCCCGTTTATCGATTAATAATCAATACGCGTCATTGATTCAAAGAGCAGATAATAGCCCTGACAATCAATTTCTGAAGAATAATCTTCAGGAAGCCCGCTGGTTTTTAAAAAGCATTCAGAGCAGGCAGGAAACCTTATTAAAAGTAGCAAATTGCATTGTGGATTATCAGATGGATTTCTTCGAACATGGTGATGAAGCGATGAAGCCATTGATCCTTAATGATGTCGCTCAGGCTCTTGATATGCATGAGTCCACTATTTCCAGAGTGACTACGCAAAAATTTATGCATACCCCGCGCGGCGTATTTGAACTTAAGTATTTTTTCTCAAGCCATGTCGCCACTTCTACGGGAGGTGAGTGCTCATCAACGGCTATCCGTGCAGTAATAAAGAAACTCATCGCAGCAGAAAATAGAAAAAAACCGCTGAGCGACAGTAAAATTGCAGACCTTATTGCACAGCAAGGGATCCAGGTTGCCCGCCGTACCGTAGCAAAATATCGGGAGGCAATGGGGATACCCCCTTCCAATGAAAGAAAAAGTATTTCATAATGTAGTTGTAATCAAAGAAGGAGAAATATTATGGAAATTAATTTTACAGGCCATAATGTTGATGTCACCCCTGCTTTAAGAGACTTTACTAAAGGTAAATTCAATAAGCTTGAGCGTCATTTTGATAAAATAACGGCAATCCATGTAGTTTTCGATATTGAAAAGCTGGTAAAAATTGCTGAGGCGACTATTTTAGTTGCCAAAGCCGAGATTCATGCTCGAGCCGAATCCGAAGATATGTATGCAGCCATTGATGTTTTGGTCGACAAACTCAACCGCCAACTCATCAAACATAAAGAAAAAATTCAAACCCATCGCGAATGATTAACCAATTAAAATTAAATCGGGCCTTCTGGCCCGATTTTTTTTTGCATCTTTAAAATTTCAAACCCTTCAGAAAGAGTCAGACACTGTAGGTTGGGCCCTTGGCCCAACATTGAGTTCTAGAGTGGTGCCATTTGTTGGGCCAAGGGCCCAACCTGCAATACAGCTTAATGGCAGTGACCAAGCCCCTCTTCCAAACTTACTCCATATCTCCAGTATATTCACCGAAGCAAGCCATACTGTTCAATTTCGCACGTTTCAATAAAGCAGCCTGTGCTTTCTCAACATTCTCCGCTTTCCCTTTCCATGCCTGCAGACAGTCTTCCTGTAAAGCTCTGCCATAAGAGAAGCTCAATACCCAAGGCTGATAACCTGTGCAGTTAATCGCATTCAAATTGGCAGTAGCCTGCTCCGGACTTTGACCGCCAGAGAGGAAATTGATTGTTGGAACCGCTGCAGGAACCATGTTACGAAATACACTGATAGTGTAATCAGCAACTTCTTCAGGAGTAGAAAATGGATTATGTTTTTTGCCGCTCGTAATCATACTTGGCTTCAGAACAATGTTTTCAAGCTCCACCTGATGAATGAACAGTGAATGGAAGAGTTCGTGCAGAACCATTTCGGTTGCCTGGGCGCAATGCTCGATATCGTGATCCCCATCCATTAATACTTCAGGCTCAACAATAGGTACAATACCGGTTGCCTGGCAGATAGAAGCATAACGAGCCAGCATTTCGGCACCAGCTTTAATTGCGGTTAAACTGGGAGTGCAATCGCTAATTGAATACACATTACGCCATTTAGCAAAGCGCGCACCCAATTTCTTGAAATGAGCCAGACGCTCAGCCAGACCATCAAGTCCCTGAGTGACTTTTTCATCATTGGTGTTGGGTAATGTAATCAATCCCTTATCCACTTTAATGCCAGGTACAATACCTTTAGCAGCGAATAATTCAGCAACAGACGTTCCATTCTGATCGCGGTGTTCAAATGTTTCTTCAAATAAAATCACACCATTGATGTACTGCTCCAAACCTTCTGTGTTTGCCAGCAATAAACGATAGTCACGTCGATTCTCTTCAGTATTTTCCACATTGATGGTTTCAAAACGTTTGCCGATCGTGCCGCTGCTTTCGTCGGCAGCCAGAATACCCTTGCCATCTTGTAAAAGCTGATCCATTGTTGTTACCAACTCATCATAATTCATAGTCACTTCTTCTCCTCATTGTTTCTTATTTCAGGATTTGTTCAGCTTTGCATCAATCGGAGCTGCAATCCGGTTTTTGAGTTACCGTGAAATATACTTTTCGCGTATAACCTGTTGGGTAGCAAATCCTTTGGATTTTAACAGTTCAAAAGACTCGTCGATCATACCCGGATTTCCACATAAATAAACTATATCTTCTTCTGGATTAAGAGTTAATTCGGTAAACGCGTGCTGTACATAGCCGCTGAACTGATGCTCAATTAGAGATTCGCTGGGCTCACGGCTTAACTGCGCTCTGAAAATGACCTGCTGCGGAAACGCCTTGGCTAACTCGAGAAACTCATTTTCATAAAGTACATCGCTGCGGGTTTGTCCCCCAAACAAAATAACCAGTTTGAGATCGGGGTTCATTTCCATACGACGCTTTAATTCAGGCAGCATTGCCCGGTATGGAGTGACTCCGGTACTGGTCGCAACCAGCAAATACCGCTTCGGCGGTTCTTCCTTTAGCGTCAGTCTTCCAAAGGGACCACTAATCTGAATCACGTCCCCTGGCTGCAGATTAAATAAAAATGCGGTTCCTGGGCCATTTTCTACAAAACCTGCCGCAAACTCAATACGATTGTCACGCAATGGAACATTGGCGATACTATAGCTTCGTTTTAATTGTTTGCCATCCCGGTCGAAATGAATACTAATGAATTGACCTGGCAAGTAAGTAAAAGGCGGATTCTCCTGGAGTTCAAATATAAAATGCTTTACTTTTGAGGATAACATGAAAGCATCAGCTAGTTTGGCAGAAATAGTTTTGACTGGCATTATTGGATTACCCGATTAAAAAAAACTTAATATAGTAAAAAAACTGTATTTGCAAGAGATCTCTTTTTAAAAAAGTATATAATTAAACCATGAATAGTGCAGATTTAATTCAAATGATCGGCAATTTAAGTCGATCCCTCTTTCCTGTACAGTCCCTAATTTCCGGATTGGCCTATATATTGGGCATTTTATTTTTCATGACCGCGATTGCCAAACTGCGAAAAATTGGAGATTATCGCGCCAATTCATCCTCACAGGAAAAAATGTTTGGACCCATCGCCTATATAGTTGGCGGAGCCGCTTTGCTTTTTCTTCCCTCAGCAGTTGCTTCCTTATCTAACACGGCTTTTGGGGTTGGAAATATTTTGCAATACGCTAATTATAATCCCACAAATATCTATAGCTCAATGGACTTAATCATAAGAACCGCGGGATTGATCTGGTTTGTTCGCGGCGCTGTACTGCTAACTCATGCCAGTGAGCCGGGAGTGCAGGATGGCCCCAAAGGCCTTGCTTTTCTGGCTGGAGGTGTGTTTGCCATGAATTTTGATAATACCATTGCATTCATGGGCTGGATTGTCAACCAGTTAACCTCCCTGGCACTCACATTCCGCTATGTTTAGCAGGGCAGCCAAAAAGCCAGCCTGATGCTAATCCCCTTCCTTACAGATTTTCAAATCATTTTCTTTGGCGAAATCCATAATGGCCTGGTAGACCTGCGGACTGGTTTCTTTAAGTTTGGGATCAAGTAAAACGCATTTATAGCCTTCTGCATTAACACTGGGCTGTAATAAGGGAGAGTATCGAATTCGACGATTTTTAAAACTGGCTAAGGTACCGCTCATGCGCTCAGCCCAATCGCTGGGACGAAAGGTTTTGCCCTGCTGAGTTACCCCTTCAATTACAATTTTCTTATCATCAGAATCAGACATTTCAAACGCATAAACAAAACAGTATGCCTATTATAGCATCATATTGAAAAAACCACGACTCGCAAAACTACTCTGCCAGAAAAATGTGGAAATCTAAATCAGAGCCATTGTTCTGGCCTGATTAAGTCTTTATCACTCAAGAGCATTAACGAATAAACGCTAACCACTGATTATAACAAATTTATAAGAAAAGGATAATCATGGCGAGACACTTGCCAATTATGCTAGGATAATCCAATTTTTATAGCAGGTATTAGCAGTGAACCCCAAAGAGAGTCATTCCGGGATCTATTTACTTCCCAATCTTTTTACAACAGCCAGTTTGTTTGCAGCTTTTTATTCAATTGTCGCCTCATTAAAGAACCAATATGAGACAGCCGTCATTGCTATTTTTATTGGCATGCTCGCTGATGGCCTGGATGGCCGTATTGCTCGTTTGACCAACACGCAAACCGCATTTGGCGCTCAATACGACAGTTTATCGGATATGGTTACTTTTGGAGTAGCCCCTTCATTGCTGGTTTACAGCTGGGGGTTGGATAGGCTGGGTAAAATTGGCTGGTTGGTTGCTTTTGTGTACACAGCCGCAGTCGCTTTGCGATTAGCCCGTTTTAACACCCAGGTTGAGGTAGCCGATAAGCGTTATTTTCAAGGCCTGGCCTGCCCGCCCGCGGCGGCAATTGTATCTTCTTTCGTATGGCTTTGTTTTCAAAATGAGTTTAATCATCTTTCCATTGTCATTCTAACTGCTGCTATTACAGTTGTTACCGCAGTACTGATGGTCAGCAATATTCGTTATCATAGTTTTAAAGAAATTGATTTCAAAGGTAAAGTACCTTTTTTATATCTGCTGATAACGGTTATATTATTTGTGGCAATTGCTGCCAATCCCTCAGTCGTTTTATTTATTGGGTTTGTTCTTTACGCACTATCCGGACCGCTTCAGCTTCTTGTATCACTGCATAAAAAGCGGCGATTTGAAAAACAGCCTCCGGCAGAATGAGTTAGCCAGCCTGGCTGTGGCATACAACCAGGCTATTGTGTTTGCGAACCAGACTAAGAGCCATTCACTCTTATTCTGGCTCTCCAAATCGATTATTGATCAACGCGACTAATGCTTTTTCCATTTCCACTTCATCAGGGCCTTCAATCACCAGCTCCAGTTCACTACCCACTCCACCCGCCAGCATCATCACGCCCATAATGCTTTTACCATTGACGGTCTTTTTGTTGAAAGTCACATCGATCTGGCTCTGATAACGTGCAGCCAGGGCAACAAATTTGGCCGATGCTCTGGCATGTAAACCGAGCTTATTAATAATTTTTACTGTGGTTTTTATCATAAACTCTCATCTGCAGTGAATCGGTTATTAATTTTTATCCGGGGATTATTTGGAGCTTCCATTAGTCGATTAAACAGCTCTTTTTCACAAGTCAGCTCGCGGCATATTCCAGTAAATTCCGGGTCGGAAAACTGAACGATGATATCGCGCAATAATTTCAGATGACGCTCGCTTTGGTTTTCAGGAACAGCTAATCCAACAATTAAATCCGTTAGCTGCCGGTCTTCAGCACAGAAATCAACAGGATGCAGCAAGCGAATGAAACAGGCTCTAGCCTGATTTAAATCCTTAACCCGCACATGAGGGATGGCGATACCCTGGCCAATTGCGGTACTACCCATGCTTTCTCGCTTCCAGTAAGCACTGAAAAGATCCTCGCGATTTAATTCAGGAAAACAGTCGCTTAATATCTGGCTAATCTTTTGTAATACGGCTGCTTTACTTTTAGAACTTGAATCAATATTGACACAATCAGGGACCATTATTTGAGCTAAGAACATGCAAGCCTCTCCAAATCCGCAGAGTCTGTATTTTACTGCTCTTGCCTACAGAGCACAATCTTTGTTTTATATCTCAAACCAGGCACAAAGAGGCAGGTGATCAGATAAGGTTCTCCAGGGTTTGCCATGGAGACAAAGGGCTTCCAGAGGTTTTAAACCCCGATAATAAATACGATCCACGCAAAGCGTGGGTTTTATAGCCGGAAACGAACGAGCGGGTTCACCCTTCAGAGTTAGAAAAGCTTCATATATCTGAAGTTCCTCTGCCAACGGTTTAGACAAATGCAATCGCCAATCGTTAAAATCACCGGCCATGATCAGAGGCTCATCCTCTGGAATAGACTCTGAGATTCGCTGCATCAATGCCCGGCATTGAAACGCCCGTTCGCGTTTGAATAAGCCTAAATGCACACAGAGTAAATGCAGATTTTTTTGTTCATTCCCCTCGCCGATTTTAATTTGACTATGAAGAATGCTTCTTGAAGCGCGGTTTCGGCTGGATAAGTTAAGATTTTCAAAGGCCTCGAAGCTATATTTGCTAAGGATTGCATTCCCATGATGACCCGATTGGTACACGGCATTCTTGGCATAAAGATAATGAGGCCATTCTTTTTCAGCAATATATTCAAATTGCGGTCTATCGGGCCACCTCTCAATTCGCTTTTCCCGGCGAATATGAAGTCCCTGCACTTCCTGTAAAAAGACGAAATCAGGACTCAAACCAGATAAGGCCATGCGCATTTGCGGTAGTAAAAACCGAAGTCTTCCCGCACCAAAACCTTTGTGAATATTGTAGGTAATTATTGAAAAGGTTTTCCCAAATGTTGTCATGGAGCTCTTTGTCAGATGCCTGTATATCAAGAATAACACTATTTTCCGGTGCTAAAACAGAGTGTTCCATATATTTCAGACTCAGTGTAATAAGCTTTATTGAAAATTAATAGAGCATAGCCCACAATAAAGCCCTATGTTTGGACACAGCGAATCAATTAATAGCATCGATTCAACCAGGAACCTGCCATGTATCATAATTTAAGCCTTGACTATAAACGCAGTATCGATGATGTCGTTGCTGAATTAGAAGGAATTGACCCGGAAGAAGTGACGCAGCTGAGTATTGATTCACTGGATTCCAGTCTGTTTTCTTATGAAGACCTGCTTACTATAAGCCAGAGAGTTCCAACATTCATTAACACTCTTGATATCACCAATTTAAATCCTGGTAAGTTTGATCTGCAAAAACTGAGTGAATTTCTCTCCTGTATGCCAAAGCATTTTTTGAAAGCGGGGTTTAATCTCAGAGGATTGAAATCCCAGCCCATTGATAAGGTCTGCGGCTTATTAAGCAGCCTGGCATCCACAGCAATACATCATTTGGAATTATCGGATAATTCCACCGACGATATGAATATTGCTGAAATAAATGAGGAGAGTTTTTTTGACCGCAGCCCGGAAGAAATTATCAGAGTGGCTCGCACATTACCTCCTGACATTTACTCATTAGCTGTAGTTAGAGGTAATATTCATTCTGGGAACTATCGTAATCTTGCTCTTTTTTTAAAGAACTTATCTGAAACAGTGATTAGCCTTGATATAAGTGAAAACTCATTCGAGAATTTAAATATTGGCCAGATACTGCACATTTTAGCATCCATTCCAAAACCCGTAATCTCACTTAAGCTTTGCAATAACAATATGGGCAGATTCTCCAGCGTAATGGCACTAATATGCGATGTATTGCCTAAAAATCTGATTAATCTGGATTTGAGTTTCAATGATTTTGCCGGAGCTTTTATCAATTTAAAATCACTTGAGCAGCTCTGTAAATTAAAATTAGCCGGTAACAACTATGAAGCATTGCATTATCGAGCGCTAAGACTTCGTTTTCAGGGTTTGCCTGCGCGGACAACACAAGTGATGTTCTGCTTTTCTCATCAGGAAAATCAAAGAAGCTCCTATATAGACCCGGCCAACTTCAGCTTTGAGGATTGGAATCAATCCAGCATGAAACAATTTTTTGATGTCCAGAGCTCCTTCCCTCGCCCGGCCTTGAGTAGTCAGTTCAACTTCTTTCCCATGGAGATAGCTGAAAATCAACCATCAGAAGGCAGCCATGAGACTGACGATGCGGTCTCATCACTACAAGACAGGACATCTACGACAAGACCGTCCTAGAAGTATTGCAGATTGAAACAGATCAGGGTAGATTGTTTTTCCTGATATCACCTGGTATAGCTTCAGCCCGGAATTGTATTTAAGGATTGGAATGTCCTGTCGATTTGAGCTTAGCAACACAGAGCCTCGGAGTTTATTGATTGAGGTCAAAGCCGGACTCAGTGTTTTGCCGCTCGCTAAAGAGCAGAATCTAAAAACGATTATCAGTGCCCTGAGTTCAGAATTTTCTTACATCAGAAAGCTCACTCTTGCCGGCAGCGGGCTTATTCAGTTTGATTATGACGAGTATGTCAGTATATTACGCGCGCTTCCCAAAGGACTTGGCAATCTCAATATATCGGCTAATTATCTCGATCGTTTCAGCCCTGAACAACTGCTATTTCTAGGCTATGTTCTACCCACCCAATTACGCTGTATTAAGGCAGAAGGAAATAATCTTTCAGCCCAGGCACTCATTTCATTTCTGAATGGACTTGCAATTAATCTACCTTCACTGGAACAACTGAATATTCGTAATAACCCGGTAATCGTCTGTGACAAATTTATGCTCATCAGCATCTGGCAGGCATTCCCCAAATCATTACGTCATTTGCTTATTGATGGTATCGATCTATCTCATTATACCCCACAGCAGATTATTGAACTCATTCCGCACTACCCTCGTGCTTTCCAAAGCCTGCATCTGGACTTTGGAGGTTGGCGTGCTGAATGGGTATTTTCACTGTTCAGACAGTTGCCTGGTCATCTCAGAAAACTGGTGGCTGCCATTCCTTTTCCCCATAGTATTTCCCGTAACATGCTGGATGCCTGGAAGACATTACCCCGGCATATCAATGAAATTGAGATTTTAGATACCAGTTTTCAAAAAGAATGGATTTACAGCTTATCTGTTTTTATTGGAAATCTGCATGTAGAAAAATTAAGGCTTGCTTATAATAATCTGGGTCTTTTAGAACCACATGATGCGGTACTCTTGACTCGTTCTGTTTCTTCTTTTACAAAACAACTGGATTTGTCTTATAACCAGTTACCAGAGGGCAGCATACCCTTCTTTTTTGCCGGAGTTTCAAAGAACTTGAAAGTCCTTATACTTCATGGCAATGGGTTTGAATATCTCCCCCGGGAAAAACTGATTTCCTATTTCAAGTTTCTTCCCCCTAACGATATCCGCCTGCATTTTGGCAGGATGAAAATGACTCGAGAAGAGTTTGAGACACTCAGATATAATCAACCTTCTTTTATAACAGCGAAGCTTGCTCCACCGGATAGCCCTATCATCGGCGATCCTGTCCACTTAAACGAGAGTATTGTTTCATTACGCCGCAACTCTCATTACCGATTTTTTACGACAACGCCCAATATAGAGCGGCCGCCAGAGGAAGACGCCCTGGCAGTGACCAAATACTCTTCCCAGTCCACGCTTTTAATGCCATCTCCCCAATATCCGCAATCAATTAGCTGGCTTCAAGGCAGATAAGTTTAAATGGTTTTAGTTATACTATAACAAGTCAACTGATTTAAACATTGCAGAGTGATTATGGACAACTTCTATTTAGATATTCCCGGCTTTCAGATTGCCGGTAGAACCTGGGGGGACAAAAGTCTGCCACCATTACTATGCCTGCACGGCTGGCTGGATAATGCCAACTCGTTTGAACCCCTGGCTCCCTTTTTGAGCGAAAAATTTTATGTTATTGCCGTAGACTTGCCCGGGCATGGTTTGTCATCTCATTTACCTGATGGGTATCATTATCATTTTAGTGATGGCATTTTCACTGTGTATCAGATTATTAAACAGCTGGGATATGAGAAAATCCATTTACTGGGGCATTCGATGGGAGCTTGTCTTGCGAGCCTTGTAGCCGGTGTACTTACAGAGAATGTTTTGTCGTCGGTTTTAATTGAAGGCTTAGGTCCATTGTCCTCTCCAGAGGAAACATGTAGTGAACAACTTTCAAATTATATAAACCGCAGCCTTTTGGCTTCTGCCAAAGCGGCGAAACCTTATCCATCTCTTGAGCTGGCTGCACAGGCAAGAGCGCGGAATGGTCACTTACCTATTGAATATGCGCGAATTCTCTGTCAGCGCGGTGTGGATGAGCAAGCTAAAGGTTTTTATTGGCGGCATGACCGTAAATTGATTCACCCCACTCCACTGCGAATGACAGAAGGGCAGGTTCTTTCCTGTCTGAAAGAAATTATTTCCCCAAGCTATCTTATCTGGGCCGATAATGGCTTTGGCTTTCCTAAGAGAGAAATGGAAAAACGAGTCCAGGCTGTTAACGGTATCCAGGTGCAGATGTTGTCAGGCGGTCATCATATTCATATGGAAAATCCGGAAACGGTTGCAAAATCCATGCAGCGTTTTTACAAATCGCTTGAATAAGCCTTGCAGGAATAAATGAATAACAGATGCCCGGTCAAAGCGACCGGGCTTAAGAAAGGCGATTAGCTACATGAGTTGTAGTTAATGGCAACAACACCTAACGATTTTTTGATGTCTTCGATTGAGTAGCCCAGGTCTTTCGCTGCGCTTATCATACCGCAACCACCTTCATCAAAAGTTTCATAAGGAGTCCAGTAATCCATATTGGCTTTAACCATCACGTCAAAAGCCTTTTTCGGATCCCAGCCAGCCTGATTAGACAGCGTGTAATACAATCTGTTGTACACACCACTGGAGAAGTGAACATCGAGGCTGCTATCGTATTCATCAGCAGAGTCAATTGACATACCATCTTTACTGGGTACATCCATATAACGCAGAGTCTCCCAGCCGCTGTCTTCTTTCATGATTTCAGCGCCGATCATCCAACTGCTTTTACCCACTGAATAATACTCAGCGGCCATTGCGGCCATGTCAGAGAATGATTCATTCATTCCACCTGATTGACCATAATATTCCAGTCCGGAATGCTGTTCAGTAAATCCGTGACTTACTTCATGGCTGCCGACACCCAGGGAAACTAATGGATACATAAAGGTATCGCCGTCACCAAAGGTCATTTGCTTGCCATCCCAATAGGCATTTTCGTAACCTTGGCCATAGTGTACGCGCATTACTAACTGCATGGGCGAACCATCTCGTTTCTTCAACGCTTCTACACCATACCAGTCGTGATACATGTGTTTGATTACATAACCAGCATATAACGCATCATTGGTTGGTGAATAGGCGCCATTGTCGCGATCATAGCCATCCGCTTTGTAACCAGTCCAGAAAATGTCCTCATCCCCATCATCCTTCTTACAGGAGAAGCTCATGGGCTTGTTGGTTGAATAATAACTATGCTCCATATCCACTACACGGACTTCTTTATTCTCCATATAGCATTTATTGAGCAGTTTGGAGCGGGTGATTTCCAGGAGAGGTAGATCACGGCCATAGCTCACTTCACCTACTTTGCTGTTACCACCAAAGCCTTTCCCTTTAACGGCAGCACGTCCTGTCTTGATATCATTCCATTGGACAAATGGTTTTAAAGTATCAGCATCAAGAATTGCGGAGGGTCTTTCCGGAATACGATCATCATAACGAACATAAACGCTTACTTTATAAGCCCAGTGCGCTTTATTTTGTTTATCGATATACACTACCGGCGTAACTTGTTCTTCGCTGACATCATTTGAATTATATTTCGCTTTGAATTGATTCAGCGCCGCGTCGCCATTTTTTATAAAATCAGCAGATGGTTTGCCTAATTCCGCTTTTAAACCGGAATACACTTTACCATTCATTGAAACCTTGCCTTTTCCAGCGACCAGGCTGCTCGCAGCATTGGTGCTATGAAGAATGGCATAACCACCGATTACATTATAACCCGCATATTGTTGCTGCATACGGACATGGTTTACATGATTTTTATCGGTGCTTTCCTGCAAATATTGCAAACTATCGTCAGAAGCCGTTACACCCTGCTGTACACCGGGTAGAGCCAGATGAAACTGTTGTTGGAGATTCTGCAAAGACGCATTTTGTAACTGCACAGGCTCGGCTGCATGGGCAGAAGAGGCAATGATCAATGACAAACCTGCTGCAAGAGGTGATAATTTGAGATTGTAGTGCATTAATACTAACTCCTTAAGCTAATACACATGAGGCAGCTCGTCCCAGAGAGCCCATGTTGTTAAAAAACACCAGACTTGACTCAAAAAATTTGACAGCCTGACTTTGAAAAGTCTGGTAACAACCAACCAGTAAAAACAACTAACTGAATCGGTTTCCGAATTCCAGCTTAAAGCATCTGAGGTTGGCTTATACCAAAATCCGTGAAAGCAATTCTATCAGCTAGCAGTCAAACTACCATAGTTTTATTTAATTTTAAATTGTTAATTTTTAATCTGTTAATCACCGATTATTTAAAGAATACCTTAACAGGCTTTTGCACTTGGCTGCTCTTATACTGTACAATACCGCTTTCTTTTTTTTCGTGCTTGGCATGGCTACTATTATTACTGATATTGATTTGGCGGCGCATCAGCTCATCCGGGGTGAGATTGTGGCCATTCCCACAGAAACCGTTTATGGCCTGGCAGGAAATGCTACAGATGAAGCAGCGATCGCTAAAATCTATCAACTGAAAAACAGACCCTTAAATCATCCGTTGATAGTGCATGTGGCATCGGATACCGATTTGCTGGAATGGGTAAATTATATTCCTCCTTATGCGCATAAGCTCATGGAGAAATTCTGGCCGGGTCCTCTGACTTTAGTTTTCACAGCCCGCCCTGGTAAAATCAGCCCGTCAGTAACAGGTGGTCAACCGACAGTCGCAATACGCTGTCCGGCTCACCCCATTGCTCAAACCCTTCTTAGTAGTCTTAACTTTCCTTTAGTGGCTCCCTCCGCCAATCCTTTTGGAAAAATAAGCCCGACCACCGCAGAACATGTCCAGGACAGCTTTCATAATGATTCATTGCTGATTCTCGATGGCGGTCGAGCTACGGTAGGTATTGAATCCACTATTGTTGATGCGACGCATCCTGAAAGTTATCAGTTATTGCGGGCAGGCATTATCAATGAAGAAACACTGGATACTTTTCTCAATGCAAAAGCCTTGTCCCTAGTCAATGAAACCCGTGTTTCAGGCAGGCTAAAGCAGCACTATCAGCCCGAGAAAACACTGTTTTATTTTGATGACCAATACAGCCTTAAGCGATTTATCCAAAGCCAATCTCAATCCGTCTACGCATTATGTTTCGAAAAGCTTAGTCTGCCAGCTACCCATTCCAGTTATCAATTACCGGCTCATGCCAGCGAGCTGGCTTATGAGCTTTATTTCCAATTACGGCGCGCTGATAAATCGGAGGCTGCAGTCATTGCCATTGAACTGCCTCCTGATACTGTAGAATGGCAGGGAATACGCGAACGGATTATCAAAGCGGGAAGACCTGGAACTTAAAAGGATAAAGGCTGGATTCTATTTAGAAGCAATCTTGCCGGTATCATGCCGATATGTTCGAGCATCTGGACAATATTAAAATCTTCAGGCAGAATCCATCAAATTTTGCAAGTTAACTAAGTCATGAAGAAAATTCTGGTATTACACGGCCCCAATTTGAATCGGCTTGGAACTCGGGAACCAGAGGTCTATGGAACATCAACCCTGGACGAAATCAATCAACGCTTACAAGATGATGCCGGGAAAGTCCAGGCTTCAATTGCCTTTTTCCAGAGCAACAGCGAGTCAGAATTGATTGACAGAATCCATCAGGCCGCTGATGAACAGATAGACCACATAATTATCAATGCTGCGGGCTTAACCCATACCAGTATTGCTCTTCGTGATGCACTGGCAGCTGTAGCCATTCCATTTATTGAAGTACATTTGAGTAATATTCATTCACGCGAAGCGTTTCGCCACCATTCTTTTTTGTCCTCAATCGCCCAGGGAATAATTTGCGGCTTCGGTGCCAACAGCTATTACCTTGCATTGCAAGCGATTGTGAATAATTAATAATTTTTAGAGAGTAACCAATGGATATCCGCAAAATCAGAAAATTAATCGAACTACTGGAAGAAACCGGTATTTCAGAAATAGAAATCAAAGAAGGCGAAGAGTCAGTGCGCTTAAGCCGGCATTATACGATGGAAGCCCCGCAAGCCGTTCGTTATGCTCCGCCTCCTGTTGCGGCTCCTGCCAACCAGGCCAGCCCCATGCCGGCTACTGCCGAAAACAGGGAGAACATTACAGCAACGGCCAAAGGACATCGAGTTAAATCCCCGATGGTCGGCACGATGTATACCTCCCCCTCTCCTGATGCCCCCGCATTTGTTACGATAGGCCAGACTGTTAAGGCCGGCGATACGCTCTGCATCGTGGAAGCGATGAAAATGTTTAACGAAATTGAAGCAGATCGGGCAGGCAGAATTGTAGATATTCTGGTGGCTAACGGGGAGCCGGTTGAATACGACCAACCCTTGTTTGTGATTGAAGAATAAGGGAGTCCTTATGCTTAGTAAAATTGTAATTGCCAATCGCGGAGAAATTGCCCTGCGAATTCTCCGTGCCTGTAAAGAGCTGGGAATTCAAACCGTTGCAGTACACTCCGATGTGGACAAAGACCTGCTGCATGTGCGGCTGGCTGATGAAACGGTGTGCATTGGTCCTGCTCCCTCTCAAAAAAGCTATCTTAATATTCCGGCTATTATCTCGGCAGCGGAAATTACCGATGCAGTAGCTATCCATCCCGGTTATGGATTTTTATCAGAAAATGCCGATTTTGCCGACATTGTGGAGCAAAGCGGTTTCACCTTTATTGGTCCGCGCGGCGATACCATTCGCCTGATGGGTGACAAGGTTTCTGCAATTGCCGCCATGAAAAAGGCGGGCGTACCCTGTGTTCCAGGATCGGATGGTCCGCTGACTGATGATGACAAATTAAACCTGTCTCTTGCCAAACAGATTGGCTATCCCGTCATTATTAAAGCGGCAGGCGGAGGCGGCGGACGAGGGATGCGGGTTGTTCATTCTGAAGCGAACCTGTTAAACGCGATCGCTTTAACCAGCAGTGAAGCGAAAGCAGCCTTCAATAATCCGATTGTCTACATGGAAAAATTTCTTGAAAATCCTCGCCATGTGGAATTTCAGGTGTTGGGCGATGGAAAAGGCAATGCTATTCATTTAGGTGAGCGCGACTGCTCGATGCAGCGCCGTCATCAGAAAGTGATCGAAGAAGCGCCGGCTCCTGGCATTACACCAGAACTTCGCAAGGAAATAGGCGAGCGTGTCGTGAACGCCTGCCGTGAACTCAAATACCGAGGCGCTGGAACCTTTGAATTTCTGTATCAGGACGGCTGCTTTTATTTTATCGAAATGAATACCCGTATACAGGTAGAACATCCGGTCACCGAGATGATCACCGGTATTGATTTAATTAAAGAACAAATCAAAATCGCCAGCGATTTGCCATTCACTCTTAAACAAGAGGACATTAAGCTGAAAGGCCATGCGGTTGAATGCCGTATTAATGCCGAAGACCCAAGAAACTTCATGCCCTGCCCCGGAACGATTCGTCTGTTGCATCAGCCTGGGGGGCCTGGAATTCGCTTTGATTCGCATATCTACAGCAGCTATACCGTTCCTCCCAATTATGATTCCATGATTGGAAAACTCATCAGTTATGGGGAAACCCGTGCTGAAGCCTTCGCGAGAATGCGAAATGCGCTAGACGAAATAATTATTGACGGTATCAAGACTAATATTGAATTACACCAGCGTATTCTGCGTGATAAATCCTTTATGCAGGGTGGAACCAATATTCACTACCTGGAAAAAATGTTGAAGGAATAAGCTGTGTGGTATCAAATACAAATTGAAAATTGTCAGCATGAACAGATTGAACTACTCAATGACTATTTGGAAAATGCCGGCGCCTTATCCATTACGCTCACTGACAAAAATGATGATCCGGTATTGGAACCGGCGCCAGGCACCACTCCTCTCTGGCCCGATGTAGTCATTAATGCCTTATTTTCGGACGAGAACGAGGCGCTGCAGACATTGAGCAATCTACAATCCGATTTCCCAATGCTCAATTCTCACATGGAGTCACTCCCAGATCAGGATTGGGAACGAAGCTGGATGGACGATTTTAAACCCCAGCAGTTTGGCAAACGCTTGTGGATTTGTCCTTCCTGGCATACTCCACCTGAACCAGAAGCGGTGAATCTCATTCTGGATCCAGGTCTTGCTTTTGGAACTGGCAATCACGCGACCACCAGTCTTTGCCTGCATTGGTTAGGAAATAACGATGTCAGCGGTAAAACCATAATCGACTATGGTTGCGGTTCCGGGATCCTCGCTCTGGCAGCGTTAAAACTGGGAGCAGATAAAGCCTATGCAGTCGATATCGACCCGCAAGCCCTGCAAGCGACCGAAAATAATGCAATCAGCAATCATTTACTGAATGAACATTTGCAAATCAGTTTACCAGAAGCCCTGAATGAACCTGTTGACCTGATGATTGCCAATATCCTTCTTTCTCCTTTACTCCAGTTAAAAGAGGTGTTTCACAAGCTGTTAAACCCACAAGGCAGATTACTGGTATCAGGCATTTTGAATGAGCAGGTTCAAGGTCTGGTTAAAGAATACGAGAATCACTTTGCGTTGCAGCAAACCTACAATCATGAGGGATGGAGTTTGCTGGAATTTATCCGCAATGAATAATTCATTGAAATCTCCACTATTTCCCGAAATAAATGCTACAGGAGTATTTTATGGCTGAACAACACTGGCAAACTTTTTCTCCAAAACGTGCATTGCTTAGTGTCTCCGACAAAAAGGGTATCGTTAGTTTGGCTAAACTGCTGAGTGAATATGGCGTTGAACTGGTAGCCACTGGCAATACTGCTGTAATACTTCGTGAACAAGGCTTGGCAGTCACTGATGTCAGTGAATGCACTGGCTTTCCAGAAATTATGAATGGGCGCGTCAAAACATTACATCCCGCTATTCATGCAGGCATCCTGGCCAGAGGGGAACAAGATTCTCCTGTATTGCAGCAGCAGGGAATCAAAGCCTTTGATCTGGTTATTGTTAATCTTTATCCTTTTGAGCAAACGATCAGCAATCCGGAGTGTAATTTTGACAGTGCGATAGAAAATATAGATATCGGCGGCCCGTCAATGATACGAGGCGCTGCAAAAAATCATGCGCATGTCTCGGTTATCGTGAGTCCGGCTGATTACGATAAACTCTCTGAATATATTAAGGCTGGGAAAAAACCAGCCCACTGGAATTTTGAGTTGGCGAAGAAAGCCTTTGCCCATACAGCCGCCTATGATGCATCCATTGCCAATTATTTTGGAACGCTGAATGAAAATAAAATTCCAAGCGGCTTCCCCGATACTCTGACCTGCCAGTTTACAAAACATTTTAATTTACGCTATGGGGAAAATCCTCATCAGCAAGCTGCGTTCTACCTGGAAAAAAAAGCATCCCCTCATTCATTGGCACGGGCTGAAGTCATTCAGGGTAAAGAGTTATCTTATAACAATCTGCTGGATGCTGATGCCGGTTTTGATACTATCAAATCATTTACCAGAGAACAGCCTGTCTGTGTCATTGTCAAACATGGGAACCCCTGCGGCATTGCGCAGGGCAAAACTCAGTTACAAGCTTATATTAAAGCCTATGAATGCGATCCGGTTTCTGCTTATGGCGGTATTCTGGCATTTAACGGCTGTCTGGATGCAGAAACAGCCCAAAATATTCTTTCACGGCAATTCGCAGAAGTCATTATTGTGCCGGCGATTAGCGCAGAAGCCAAAATTATTCTGGCAGGCAAACCGAATATTCGCGTGTTGGTTACTGGCGGCATAGCACCTTCCGAGCGTTTTGAACTGGATTCACGCCGTGTGGAAGGCGGCTTATTAATTCAGGAACACGACAGCTTCCCCATCGCATCCGAGCAATTCAAAATTGTGACCCGACACGCCCCCTCTGAGCAGCAGAAAGAAGATCTGTTATTTGCCTGGGCGGCAGTAAAACATGTGAAATCCAACGCCATAGTTCTTGCCAAACACCATGCAACAATTGGTATTGGTGCAGGTCAAACCAGCAGGGTAATGAGTACCAGAATAGCAATCTGGCAAGCCAAAGAACGCCAGCTGGACTGCCAGCAGGCAGTTATGGCATCTGATGCCTTTATCCCCTTTGCAGACAGCGTGGAGATGGCCATTGAGGCAGGCATTACCGCGGTTATTCAGCCTGGCGGTTCAATCCGAGACAATGAAGTCATTGAGGTCGCTAATGCCGCAGGTATTAGCATGGTCTTCACCGGCTTTCGCCATTTTAGACATTAAACATAATTACAGGTTAGAAGAGTTCTGATTAACCGTCTTTGAGAACCTTGTTAAAGCAATCCTTAACGCTAGGTCGGATTGCTTAACTTTGTTCACAAAGACAGTTGTACTTGCAGCCAGGCTACACTATTCCTTAATCAATCCCAATTCTTTAACCGCCGCTTTCTCTTGACGCAATTCTTCAAGAGTTGCCTGGAATTTAGCTTGTCCGTAGTCGTTTAAAGGTAAATTCTCAACCACCGACAATTTGCCATTCTGTACACGGCAAGGGTATGAGAAAATTAAGCCTTTATCGACGCCATACTCGCCATTTGAACGAAGACACATAGAAAAGGATTCATGAGACACGGTATCGGTAACCAGATGATTAACACCCTGGATAATCGCATTGGCCGCAGACGCAGCAGAAGACGCCCCTCTGGCTTTGATGACTGCAGCACCGCGCTGTTGAACCGTTGAAACGAAGGTTTCTTTTAGCCAGCTCTCATCATTAATGACTTTTGCAGCTGACTCCCCTTTAATTTTTGCATTATAAAAATCAGGATATTGAGTGGCAGAATGGTTACCCCAAATAGTCATTTGTGTAACATCCGTTACCGGCACACCCGCTTTTTTAGCCAACTGGGTGCGGGCGCGTAATTCATCCAGCATCGTCATCGCATAGAAGCGATCCCCAGGAACATCTGGCGCACTGTGCATGGCAATCAGGCAGTTAGTGTTGCATGGATTTCCGACCACAAAAACGCGGACATCATCTGCGGCATGATCATTAATCGCCTGGCCTTGTTTAGTGAAAATACCGCCATTAATCTGCAATAAATCAGAGCGCTCCATGCCTTGTTTACGCGGAACCGCTCCCACGAGAACAGCCCAGTTAACACCATTCATCCCATCTTTTAAATCAGCAGTACAATGAATTCTTTTCAGTAATGGAAAAGCACAGTCATCCAATTCCATCGCCACCCCTTCCAGAGAAGGCAATGCCTGCTCAAGCTCCAGTAAATTCAGTTCCACTTCGGTTTCCGGACCAAACATTTGCCCTGAAGCAATACGAAACAATAAGGCATAGCCAATCTGACCAGCAGCTCCAGTCACTGCAACTCTAACACGATTACTCATTATTTTTTTCCTTCTCTAACCATTGTTTGACTAAAAAAAGCGCCGCAATGCTGCGGGCTTCAGAAAAATCGGGGCGTAATAAAAGCTCATCACTTGCATATAATGGCCATTCAATAACCTCCGGCGGTTCAGGCTCATCTCCAGATAATGACGCCGGATATAAGTCTCTGGCCAATACGACATCCAAACGCGCCCCAAAATAACCCGGTGCCAGAGTCAGAGAGTGTATCCAATCCAGACGCCTGGCTCCAAACCCTGCTTCCTCGCGCAACTCCCGATCAGCGGCCTGCAAAGCTGATTCTCCCTTTTCAATCAGCCCTTTGGGAAATGCCACTTCATAGGCATCAGTCCCGGCAGCATATTCTCTGACCAGCAGAAAAGATTCGGAAGGTGTCAAGGCAACTATTAATACAGCCCCATGCCCATGATGACGAATTCGCTCGTATACTCGCCGGGAACCATTGCTAAATTCTAATTGCATTTGCTCAATAGTAAACAAATTGGATTTTGCAATCACGGTTTTTTGCTTACAAACAGGTTTTTCACGCATTGTTAAACTATCCCATCTTGTTCTAGCGGAGAGTATACGTTTTAATCACTCCACTTTCTTTGCTGCCAAACAGCCCCTTGTGGTATTATTACACTTCCACATAAGTCAGTCTAATCCGAGTCAATGATTCCAACATCACTGTATATTCATGTTCCCTGGTGTATTCGTAAATGCCCTTACTGCGATTTTAATTCACATAAAAGCCCTCAGGAGTTGCCGGAGCAACAATACATCCAGGCATTACTAAATGATCTCAAACAGGATCTCATTGATTTTCCTCAACGGCAAATTATTTCCATTTTTATTGGCGGAGGCACGCCCAGTTTATTATCAGCCAGTGCCTATGCCTGTCTTTTGGAAGAAATTGGCAAACTGCTGCCTCTGTCTGAAGACATTGAAATCACCATGGAAGCGAATCCCGGCACGGTAGAACAGCAGCGCTTCCGAGGATATCGAGAGGCTGGAATCAATCGCCTTTCGCTCGGCATTCAAAGCTTCAATCCAGAGCACTTAAAAAAACTTGGCCGTATACACGATGATAAACAAGCCCATTTTGCCATCGAAACCGCCCGCCGGGCCGGCTTTGACAATATCAACCTTGATTTAATGCACGGATTGCCTGGTCAAACTATAGAACAGGGCCTTGCTGATCTGCAACAGGCACTCCAGTATGAACCCGAACATTTATCCTGGTATCAGCTGACTCTTGAACCCAATACTGTCTTTTATAAGCAACGCCCAGTCCTTCCTGAAGACGATGAGATCGCTCTCATGGAAGAGCAAGGCTTTGCCCTGCTGCAGCAATCGGGTTATCAACGTTATGAAATTTCTGCTTTTAGTAAAAAAAACAGGGCATCCCGGCATAATCTTAACTATTGGTTATTTGGAGACTATTTCGGTATTGGCGCAGGAGCACATGGTAAAATAACCCAGGACCTCGCTACACCAAAGATTGTTCGCACTAATAAATACCGCCAGCCCACTGACTATCTTAATAAAGACAAGCCTTTTTGCGCCGGTAAAGAATCAATTGACGCCGATTCCCTTCTTTTTGAATTTTTCCTAAACACCACCCGCCTGGAACAGACCATTCCCTTGGAACTGTTTACCGAACGAACCGGATTGTCCAAAAGCCTCTTGCTTGACAAGTTAAAAAAAGCCTCTGAACTGAAACTAATCACTCTTCAGGATGATCACTGGCAGGTAAGCCCTCTAGGAAGACAATTCACCAACAATCTGCAGGAGCTTTTTTTGCCGTGAGACTCTTAAGCAGAGTTCAATGAATATCGATAACTTTATTGAACTCCGCTTATAACTGTTTATCAGGAATAGATTATAGCTAACCCTTCACAAGCTTCGCAGTTTAACTGATAATGACTATTTAAATTGCCACTGCTCAGGAGAGATCATGCTAAGCTTTTTGCTGTTTGTTTTTGTGGTTGTACTGGGTTATTTATCCGGATCAGTCTGTTCGGCCGTTATCGTCAGCCGCATATTCTCCCTCCCTGATCCAAGGACAGAAGGCTCGCAAAATCCTGGCGCCACCAATGTGCTTCGGCTGGCCGGGAAAAAATACGCAGTGATTGTTCTGTTATGCGATGTGCTGAAAGGTCTGGTTCCCGTTCTCATTGCAAAAATTTTGCATGCAGGGCCTGCAGCAATCAGCTTTACCTGTCTTGCAGCGGTACTGGGCCATATGTACCCCATTTTCTTTGATTTCAAAGGGGGAAAAGGTGTAGCTACAGCCATTGGCGCTTTTCTTGGCCTGCATTTTGTAATGGGAGTTGTGGTTATCGCCACCTGGCTTTTAGTCGCTAATTTCACCCGCTATTCATCTCTGGCCTCAATAATCGCAATATTGCTTGCTCCTCTTTATGCCTTATTAAGCCTCGGCAACCTGGATACTTTTCCACCGCTCTTTTTTATTGCCTTGTTTGTTTTGTATAAACACCGCGACAATATTACCCGACTCATTGACGGTGAAGAGCCGAAGCTTCACTTCGGGCGATCGAACTTAAAAAATATGACCGAGGAAATCCTCACTGAAACCGCTGAATTTACTTCACACGAAACTGCAGAAGAAGCAGCAAATCAGGCTCCGATGCGTGATAATGTAACGGAACTTCAGCCTAAAAAACCTGCAAAAAAACGAAAACCAAAGCCCACTCCACCCTAAGATGAAGGGATTTCCGGTTGCCTGGAGCCGGAAATCCTTTACAGCAGACTACAAAGGCCAACGCGCTTTCACATCAATAGCAGCATCGGTATCCTGACGGCCGGCCAGTAAATGTAAACATCCGGTATAAGCAATCATCGCCCCGTTATCAGTGCAAAACTCTAAGGGTGGGAAAAAAACACGTCCACCCAATTGAGCGGTCATGGTCTCTAAACTCTGTCGAAGCTTAAGATTTGCACCAACCCCACCTGCCACAACCAGCGTATTAGCCTGTGTAGATGCCATTGCCCGCTTGCATTTAATAAGCAGCGTATCAACAATTGCCTGTTGAAAGGCATAGGCAATAGCTGATTTACTTTCTTCGCTTTTATCACTGTTATTCCAGGCGTTTAAAGCATGCGTTTTTAGCCCGCTGAAACTGAAGTTCAAACCCGGTCTGTCAGTCATAGGGCGGGGAAATGCCGGAAGGCTATTTCGTAAATGAGCGGGGCAAGTGTCCGCCAATTTTGCCAGCTGTGCCCCACCAGGATAAGGAAGACCCATTAGCTTGGCTGTCTTATCAAAGGCTTCGCCTACCGCATCATCAACACTCTCTCCCAGCAGCCGATACTCATTCAGTTCATTAATTTCAATTAATTGGGTATGCCCACCTGAGACAAGCAAGGCAAGAAAAGGAAAGTTCAATTCTTTTGCCTGCATTTTGGCCACTAATATATGCGCTTCGAGATGATGTACAGCCAAAGCCGGAATCTGCAAAGCAAAGGCCAGGGTTTTAGCAAAACAGGCACCCACTAACAAGGCCCCGATGAGGCCCGGGCCGGCAGTGTAGGCGATTGCATCAATGGCAGATTTTTCCACACCGCTTTTACACAATACCTCATCAAGCAAGGGAACCAGATGATTAATATGGTCCCGCGATGCCAGCTCGGGAACGACTCCGCCATACTGTTGATGTAAAGCGATTTGTGAATAAAGCGCGTGAGCCAATAAACCATTATCAGAGTCATAAAGCGCCACGCCTGTCTCATCACAGGATGATTCGATACCTAAAACCAGCATTAAAAACCTCAGAAAATCAGTTGCCGCTACGCGAAAACCAGGGAAAGAAATTGCAATATTAACAAACTTACTTCAAACTGGCATAGAAATTGATTACAATTATTAAACTAAAGTCAATCAATAAACTTGACCTTAAGCGGATCTGGCACTAGAATTGCCAACCTATTGTGTTTAATTATATCAGAGGACTATTTAATGCCCACCGTTCGTGTGAAAGAAGGTGAAAACCCCGAATACGCACTTCGCCGTTTCAAGCGCTCCTGTGAAAAAGCAGGTATCCTGACCGAATTACGCCGTCGTGAATTTTATGAAAAACCCACTGCTGAACGCAAAAGAAAGCAAGCTGCTGCAGTGAAACGTCACCTTAAAAAAATCTCACGCGATACAACTACCCGTCGTGCTATCAAACATCGTCGTAAAAAAACATCATGAGTATTAAAGATCGCATTAGTAATGACCTGAAAGACGCCATGCGTGCCAGGGACAAGCAACAGCTTGAGACCCTGCGGCTCATTACTGCTGCAATCAAACAGGTCGAAGTAGATGAGCGCATCGATGTGGATGATGCACGTTTGTTAGTTATTCTGGATAAACTCGCCAAACAGCGTAAAGAATCCATTAGTCAATTTACCTCTGCTGGAAGAACCGACCTGGTTGCCCAGGAAGAATATGAGCTTGGCATCATCGGCAAATATTTGCCAGAGCCTCTTTCTGACGAAGAAGTTATGACCTTGGTCACGCAAGCAATTGCTGAACTTGACGCTGAAAAAATGAGTGATATGGGCAAAGTAATGGCGCATTTAAAACCCATGCTGCAAGGCCGTGCCGATATGTCTCAAGTCAGTGCTATCATCAAGGCCAAACTCAGCTAATTTTCCGGGAAACATACCCAACATGTCTGGCTTAATTCCACGGCCATTTATTGATGAGCTCCTGAGCAGAACTGATCTGGTCGAGCTCATCGAACATTATGTTCCCTTAAAAAAGCGCGGCAACAGCTATATCGCCTGCTGTCCATTTCACAATGAAAAAACCCCCTCTTTTAATGTCGTAGCCAAAAAACAGTTTTTTCATTGCTTTGGCTGTGGAACCAGCGGAAATGCCATCAGCTTTATGATGTCTTATCTGAATCAAAGCTTTACCGATGCAGTCGAAACACTTGCCGTTCGATTAGGAATGACTGTTCCAAAAGAACTTGCGTCACGTGAGGTCAAACAAGGACCTAATCTTTATCAGTTACTTGCCAGGGTTACACGGCATTATCAGGCATTATTAAAAACAGCTCCCGCCGCTGAAGCGGTTAACTACCTGCGTCAGCGTGGATTGACGGGGGAAATCGCTAAACAATTTCAATTAGGATACGCCCCAGCGGACTGGAATGTGCTCGAAAAAAACTTTTTTGCCGATAAAAAGGGATTAATTGATACCGGCATGCTGATTAAAAAAGACAATGGAAAAACCTATGATCGCTATAGAAACCGCATTATGTTTCCAATTCATGATCGCCAGGGAAAAATTGTCGGCTTCGGCGGAAGAGCAATAAGCCCTGATCAGCAGCCTAAATATTTAAACTCCCCAGAAACGGTACTCTTTCAAAAAAATCGCGAGCTGTATGGACTGTATCAGGTTTTACAACAGCCTCGTCAGGATCAGATCATTGTTGTAGAAGGCTATCTCGATGTGATTGCCTTGGCTCAGTACGGCATCAATAATGCAGTGGCCGCCCTGGGAACTGCGACCAGTTCCTATCATGTTCAGATGCTCAGCAAATATTGTAAACAGCTCATTTTTTGCTTTGACGGCGATAAGGCCGGGCGTCAGGCTGCCTGGAGAGCACTGGAAAACTCACTACCCCATTTGAATACCGGTATGGATGTCCGCTTTGTTTTTTTACCCGAAGGACAGGATCCCGATAGTTTTGTACGCGAGGCAGGCCGCGACAAATTTCTTGAAATTATGCAATCGGCAGTCTCCCTGAATGATTATTTTATTTCAAATCTTTCTGAAAATCTGGATTTGCATAGTATCGCCGGAAAAACCCAGTTTATTAACCTGTCCAAGCCCTATCTGGCCAATATGCCGGAAGGTACTTATAAGCAATTATTAATTAATGAGCTTTCTCAAATAACCCGTCTTGAAAACCACCGCATTGAGCTAGTGATTACAGAACAGAATAACCCCACCCAACCGGTAAAACCCAAAAAAGGGATCAGCCGCTCTCCCATTCGCCTGGCGATTGCATTGCTAATCCAAAATCCCGAGATCTATTCAGGGGCTCAGCAACAGATTAATCTGCAGCTGCTTGGGGGTAAGGAACAAGAAATTTTGAAACAATTGATTGAGCAAATTGCTGCAAATCCTCAGATAAATACCGCGTCCTTGATCGAACAATGGCGAGAAACCTCCTTTTTTGAATCACTAAACAAGCTGGCTGCCTGGGATCATCAGGTTCCTGAAGAAGCCTTGACCAAAGAGTTCCTTGATATTATTATTTTTTTACAAAAACAGAATAGCGGCAATAAAATTAATGAATTTCTTGAAAAATCCCGAAAAGAAGGCTTAACTCTTTCAGAGCAAATGCAATTGCAAAACTTGTTAAAGCAACGCCATCAAAACAGGCGTGATAAAAATTAACACATTTTTGCTGGCATGTTTTTGACGTGAGGGTTATAATCAAAAACATTTTTGTAGATTCCCCTTCATTATCTGACTAAGTGCCTATGAACATAAATGACCAAGAACAACAACGCTCACAGATCACTAAAGTCATTAGCCTAGGTAAAGATCAAAATTACCTGACTTATGCACAAATAAATGATCTGCTTCCCAATATTGTTGATACCGAACATTTTGACGTCATCATCAGTATGCTGGAGAGCATGAATATTAAAGTCTTCGAGCTCCCGCCGAGCGACGATGAACTAGCCCTTCTTGGTACAACTGAAGAAGCACCGGAGGATGTGGAAGAAGCCGCAGCCGTATTGGCCTCCGTCGACAAGGAAACTGGCCGTACTACCGATCCGGTTCGCATGTACATGCGCGAAATGGGTACAGTCGAACTGCTGACGCGCGAAGGCGAAATCCGCATTGCCAAACGTATTGAAGAAGGGATTTATCAGGTCCTGCGTTCATTGGCGCACTATCCGGAAACGGCACAATTAGTACTTGAAGACTACGATCGCGTACAGCTTGAAGAAATGCGTCTGAGTGAAATCATCAGTGGTTTCGCAGACAGCGAAGAAGAGGCGCCGCCCTCAAGCATTGGCTCCATGTTGGATGAAGGCCAGCAAGACGAACTGCTGGTTGAAGAAGTTAATCTTGATGAGGAAGATGAAGACGGCGAAGGCGGAGGCGGTCTTGAAGCAGATGACGGCCCTAATCCCGAAATTGCCAAAGTCTATTTTGACGATCTGCGTGAGAAATACGATTTTGCAATGACGGCTTTACGCGAAAAAGGACGCAGCAACAAACTGACTGTTGAAAAGCTTGACTCAATGGCAGAATCCTTCCTGAAGCTGAAGCTGACTTCCCGTCAGGTTGACAAATTGACCCGCCATTTCCGACTGCTGAGAAATCACATTCGTGAATTTGAAAGAAGCATCATGCGTTTGTGCATTGAAAAAGCAAGAATACCGCGCAAGTTGTTTATTGAGACATTCCCCGGTCAGGAAACTGATTTAAACTGGTTACCAGATTTAATCAAGATTCATGGCAGAAAACTTGATATGGCTCGTCTTGAAGAATACAACGACGAAATCAAGCGCCTGCAGAGCCGACTGGCTGCCTTTGAAGAAGAGTTTGGTTTAACCATTAGTGAAATCAAAGACATTAACAAGAAAATGTCCATCGGAGAGGCCAAAGCCCGCCGTGCTAAAAAAGAAATGGTGGAAGCGAACCTGCGTCTGGTAATTTCAATTGCCAAGAAGTATACCAACCGCGGCTTGCAATTTCTTGACTTGATTCAGGAAGGTAATATCGGCTTAATGAAAGCCGTTGATAAATTTGAATACCGTCGCGGTTACAAGTTTTCAACCTATGCCACCTGGTGGATTCGACAGGCAATTACCCGTTCGATTGCAGATCAGGCAAGAACCATCCGTATTCCGGTTCACATGATTGAGACTATCAATAAATTGAATCGAATCTCGCGGCAAATCCTGCAGGAAACCGGCAGAGAGGCAACACCTGAAGAGTTGGCAGCTAAAATGGATCTAAGCGAAGATAAAATTCGCAAAGTTCTCAAAATAGCTAAAGAGCCGATATCAATGGAAACCCCAGTAGGTGATGACGACGATTCGCACTTAGGCGACTTCATCGAAGACGTGAATATCGAATCACCGATTGCAAGAGCAACTGCTGAAGGCCTACGAGAAGCGACTCTGGAAATATTGGAAACACTAACCCCCAGAGAAGCCAAGGTACTACGCATGCGCTTCGGCATCGAAATGAACACCGACCACACCCTCGAAGAGGTCGGCAAACAATTCGACGTAACCCGCGAGCGTATCCGCCAGATCGAAGCCAAAGCCCTACGCAAACTCCGCCACCCTTCCCGCTCAGAAAAACTGAGAAGCTTCCTGGAAGGCGACGACGATTAAACCCAGGAGCCCTCGGGCTCCTGAAAAAGTTCAAAAAAAAAGTGGTGTTACACAAAATTTAAGATTACAATAACACCTTCTCTCCGGGCCTATAGCTCAGTTGGTCAGAGCAGCGGACTCATAATCCGTTGGTCCTAGGTTCAAATCCTAGTGGGCCCACCAATTAAAACCTTTAAAATCAATAAGTTACGTTGATCACCTGTTTTAGTACAAAAGTCCTTGCGTGACTTTTGCGTGACCTAGATCACGCACTTACAAACTTACCTGACTATCCCTTAGAGTATTTTGACTGGCAGGTCTACTCTTTGGATTTCGCAATAACGTTAATATCACTCCGCTTTTACGATTTTCACAAACCTTATTCGCAGCTTGATATAAACTTTGCAGCTCAGCTGAAGAATAGTGAGTTGTAATCCTTCCTGAACGATGCCCAAGTAAATCTTGCCTGTCTTCAAAACTTACCCCTGATGCTCTTAACCGTCTGCCAAAGGTATGCTTTAAATCATGCACTCTTACTTCAGGCAATTTCGCCTTTTCTCTAGCCTGTCGCCAACCAGTCGATAACATACGACTTAATGGTCGGCCTTTAAAACTAAAGACATGAGTAGGATGTTTACCTCTCTCCCCTTCTATCACTTCCCGAACTGTTTCATTACAAACAATCAACCGTTCTTCTCCGTTTTTAACCAGTTCCCCTGGTACAATAAAAACGATGATGTGTGGCAATTCTGGAATTTGTATTTCCCAATCCCAGCGCAATTCACAAATTTCGCGATCCCGACATCCGGTATTTACGGCAAACAAAGCCATATTTTTCAGATGTTCCGGTAACTGCTGAAACAGTTTGTGCTGTTCATCCCAACTTAATGGATAAGGCTTTCTTAAATCTGGTTCAGGCAAAAGTTTTATCTTTGGCGCTGAAATTAACCAGGTTAAGCCAAACTCATCCATCCATTCACTGGCTGCTAAATTTAATATACGCCTAACAATTTTCAAACCATGATTGATAGTTCGCATACTCACATTATCCTTTCTTCGGCCTTCAATAAAGGATTGCAAACTACCAATATGAATTGCTTCAATAGGCAAATCCCCGATGTACTTAACCACTTCTCGCAAACGGCCAGCATCATCACTGATACTGCGTTTGTGTTGGTTTTCTATCAGAAATTTAGTAGCGGCTTCTTTGAATGTTCTTTTTGGGCGAACACCGTAGACTGTTGCCAGTCTTATTTCTTCAAGACGCCTTGCGAGATACTTTTCCGCCTCTTCGAGGTTGTCAGTACCAGTGCTTTCGCAAAGTCGTCGTCCGAAGACCTTTTTGTCAATACACCAGACGCTGCCACGCTTTTGCAGCCCTGGTGTTCTTTTTCGTCCCATAACTCCAAACTCCTACGTTTAACTGCCGCGGGACGACCACTACACTGTATATAATCGTCTACCCAGGCATCTAAATCAAGTCGATCAAAAGCAATACCCTGAGTCCCCATTGGAATCTCAACCAGATTTGGCCTTACATCTTTATTAAATCGATGACGATCCATACCTACATAGGTCGGAGCGTCTCTTAAGCGAATTAATCGGGGGATTAGGTGAATATTGCTCATGATTTCTCAACTCCTGTAACTAATAAACCAAAATACTCGTTTCGAGTATTTATTAGAGCATATCGAGCACATTACTGCAAATATTTTTTTAGGCTATACCTATAAGAATTTTATTTGTACAATGGCTATCAGAATTTAATATAAGGTGACATCAAAATGAGTTTAATGGACAAACTTGAATATGCTGTAGGGAATGAGTATTTGATCAGCCACAAAGATTTATTTTTAGATACAAATCAAAACAAACAGAGCCAGGCTAATTCTAATAAAATAGTTTCAATACAAAAACAGTACCAGCCTGATAGCAATAAAATAGTGAACATAAAACAATTTAATGCATAAGCTTATAGTAGTAGGGTCGGGAATTAAATCGATTTCTCATCTGACCCAAGAAACTAAACGAGTTATTCAAAACGCTGATAAGGTACTCTACCTTCTCAATGAAGATAACCTAAAACAATGGATTCAACGAGAAGCGAAAAAGTCTGAATCGTTGGATTCTATCTACTTTAGCAGCGAAAAACGGATTGAAGCTTATCAAGCATTAACAAATCATATTATTGAAGAATATAAGAAGGTTTCAATTTTATGTGTTGTTTTTTACGGCCACCCTACCGTTTTTGCAGACTCAGCACTTAATGCCGTTAGACAAATTAAGAAAGATGGTGGTGACGCCATCATTCTGCCAGCCGTATCTACCCAAGACTGCTTGTTTAGTGATCTTGAAATTGATCCAGGTGATCAGGGATGTTTTTCAATTGAAGCTACAGAGTTAGTATTATTTGAGCGATGTATTGATATTCATGCACATGTAATACTTTGGCAGGTAGCAAATTTTGGTAGAACTGATGGAAAAAAAACTAACAACCTTTCAATTTTAAAAGATTATATAAGTGGTTATTACTCAACAGATTACTCCATCTGTCTTTATGAGGCCCCTTCCCTACCTACTTGCTTCCCCAGAATAGAATGGGTACAACTATGTAATCTTGAGCTATCAGTTATTTCCCCAATCACAACAGTATATATTCCACCGATGGAAAAAAAGGCCATTAGTAATAAATACTTGAAACTACTCGATCTAACAATTGACGAGTTAATACTGTAAATACTCTGATCGTTTTAATCTATACAATACGTGTCCAATAAGCGGGCTACCAGGCGGTACTTTTGGATTGTCAAAATCATCTTCTGAATTAGTATGTAAGCCAATCTTTTGCATTACTCGAATAGACGGTTTATTTAATGCCGATGTAAACGAAACCACTTCATCCAAATCTAATTTCCTAAAAGCATAATTAAGAACCGCTTTGGCGGCTTCTGTAGCATAACCTTGGTTCCAGTGTTTTGAAGATAAACGCCAACCAATTTCAATCGCCGGAGTAAAATGAGCCTGAAACGTTGCTGTATACAAACCTACAAAACCTATCATCTCACCAGTACTTTTTATTTCAGCGGCATATAAGGAAAAATTCTTTTCTTCTTGATGTGTGATGATTCTATCTATGAATCCAATGGTTTCTTCCCGCGTAGGTATGGCAGGGAAAAACTGCATTACTTTTTGGTCCTGGCTAATGGCAATTAATGATTCCACATCCTTTTCTTGAAAAGTACGCAGAAATAATCGTTCTGTTTCTAATATTCTCATCGAATAGCCTTATTGTTTGCTTAATCTAACGCAACCTCTAAATAACTTCGCATCACTGGCAAATTGCGTTTTATTATTGCAATAAGAAAAAGCAAATCTGTTATCTGTATATTCTAACTCTTCAGAACTATTAATGTTCTGACGTGGTCTAATAGAAGCGACCACCCCAGTTAAGAGATATAATGTACCTTAACTGGAGAAAAAGATGACAAAACGAGCAAAATATTCAAAAGAATTTAAACTGGATGCGATAAGCCTGGTACTAGCGCAAGGATATGAGCGCAAGGCAGCGGCAGAAAGCCTGGGGATCAAGCAATCAGTATGAAAAACAAGCTAAATTGCTGTTACAAAAAATAGCTTAACTGGGTTGTAACGTTTTACTTGACCACGTCATTCTTATTACTAGAAGATTTATAGTGGTAAAAAGAAAATTCCGTTTGTTTGCTTACATGATAAAGCAGACTACCAAAAGCAGAACTGTTATCCGCAGTAAACTCCGCCTGATAAGCTAATAACACTTTTTTTAGCATTTCCAGTTCACTATAAGCACTATTGCTTTGATTGGTTTTAAATGTATTTATCTTGGCAAAGGGACACTGTAAAGGATAATAAACGCTATCAGACTGACCATTCAAGGCAGATGGAACCATAACTGTCGCTGTATATTCTAAGTCATAACATTCATGATAAATTTTCTGAATTGTTTTAACGGGAAAATATTGCTCATCAATGGCAGGTTTCACACCAATACCAGAGCCCATACAAATATTAAAAATGTATTTTGCTGTATCCATAATGAATGGTGTAGGTCTAAAACGATTAATACTTTTAGCACTGAGAAATAAATCATTACAAGAAGCATCATAGGTATTTTGCGTCAATTTTTTTCTTAACGACTCCGAGAAATATAGCTTTAGTTTGAGCCATTTATCATTATGTTTAACTTCATTAATAAATTGCTCAGAAAAATAAAGAATCTCGCTATACCAGTCATCGATAGTATTTTTATCTTTCAATATTTCTTTAAATACCTGGTAATGCTCATAAGGAGACTTGGGAGCTGTAACAGCAACATTAAAATATTTCTGAATTCTTGTATGCTTTCTTTTACAACCGATATTCGGTAATAAAAAGGACGAAAGAGCCCCAGAAGAAACAGAGAGTACATTGTTATCGACGGTCTGATCCTCATCAAAAATAACCTGCATATTAAAAATTGCACCAGGACCCTGTACACAGTCAGGAAAGATGCGATCATCTTCACCAAAATAATGCCACTCGCAAAACTTATCCAGTATTAAGCCCAAGGGCAAACTATTTTTTCCATAACCAAGATGGTTGAATAAATAATTATCGGTGTGCTTGCTGTCAATTTTTTCCATTTGACCGTTGGTGGTTGGGAGATAAGCATGATTTTTAATACCGAAATGTTCACCAAATTTATAACGAGCTACAAAGAATGGTATTTTTTTGTCAGGTTTAATTTCTTCAATAACACGATACATTGACTCATTGATTTTTTTTACTTTGTGTTTGATTTCATCCCATGAAACTTTAGTAATACTGTTCATTCCTAAACATCCATACAACAAATTAAATATTAATTATCCTGTCTTCAAAAGAGGATAATAGCAGAAAAGGATTAATTTTATCCATTTTAAATGTTAGAGTCACCTTCAAAAATAGTTTTAGGGAAAAATTATGTTGTCAGAAAAAATGCCTAAAGGAATAATGCCTCTTTATTTAATACAAGCTTTTTCAACCTTCTCCTATGCAATTCTATATTCCTCATTATCACTGTTTCTCACTAAACAATTAGGATTGTCCAATACCCTTTCAAACAGCATTGTCGGCTTATTTCTCGCATTTAACTATGTTCTACATTTACTCGGCGGAGTGGTTGGTGGACGATATCTAAGTAACAGATCTTTATTTTTGATTACCACAGCCATACAAACGATCGGTATTTTACTTTTGGCACTTTCGGTTAAGTCGTTGCTTTATATTGGACTGAGTTTATTCCTAGTAGGATGTGGCTTAAACACCACCGCATACAACAGTATATTGACACAACGCTTTGCGCCGGATGATAACCGCAGAGATAAAGCCTTTTTCTTGAGTTATTCTTACATGAATGTAGGCTTTTGCGCTGGTTACATCATCAGTGGCTTCTTTGATTACTCCAATCAATATCAAACTTTACTCTATACCAGCATAATTCCAAACGTAATTACGCTTTTGCTCATGTGGGGTTACTGGACAAATTTGAATGATCGTGACACTCCGTTGCTCAAAGTTAAAAGCAAGGCTTCACTAAACTTCAAAAAAACTATTGGCTGGGGAATTATATTATCTCTTATTCCATTCACCCTGCTTTGTTTTCATAAAGCTCAGTTTAGTAATGGAGTTGTAGTAGGCCTTAGCGTTATTATGTTTTTTGTCATTTTATATCTTGGCTACCAACAAAAATCGACTTTGGATAAGCAAAAGATAATGACTTTTCTAATACTGACAGTAACATCAATCTTATTCTGGATGATCTACTTCACAGGCCCAATGGGCATAACCTTATTTATTAAAAACAATGTTGATAAACATTTATTCCATTATAAAATGGCGACCCAATGGCTTTTGAATATCAATGCCATGGTGATTATTATCGGCGCTCCGTTGTTATCGATTGTGCTAACCCGACTGCAAGCAAAAGGATACAATGTATCAATAACCAAACAATTTGTTTGGGCATTTCTGATATTAGCAGGTTCTTTCTTCTTCCTATCCTGCGGCATCCTCTCTGCTAATAAACATGGATATGTTAGTGTGTATTGGGTGATGCTCCATTTTACCACGCAAGCAATTGCAGAGTTACTGATAGGACCAGTCGGCTACGCCATGATTGGTAAAATTTCCCCACCACATTTACAAGGCCTGCTCATGGGCACTTGGATGATGGTATCAGGCGTATCAGCATCGTTATCACATTATTTTTCTAATGCCATGACCAAAGGTGAGTCCACGAATCCATTGCTATCCAATAGCGATTACCAGCATGTGTTTAACCAGCTGGGTATGTGGGCACTGTTGGGCGCTGTTTTCCTTTACTTGATCGCCAAAAGAATTAAGCCTGTTATTGAGCCGAAAACAGATTCAGGATTACCAGAAGCGATAACAACCGCATAAAAAAGGAGTATCAAACGCAAACAATGATGCAAAATTGATCAGAATTGTATTTTACCTATGATCTTTTCCATGTAAAAAAACTAATTTTATCGATATCACGGCTATGGTTTACTGTTGTTCGACTGGACTATGTCGTAATAATATGAACGTGAGGGTGTTACATGGAATGTTTTATCGAGATTGCAGAACCCATTATTGATGTTAAGTTTCAATTAAAAAAAGATAGTCAGAAATATTTGATTGATTATATTCTGTCCTACAGTGAATTGGACTTTAAAAAACTAGCCCAAATACTCGAAGCCAGCCCCTTGATGCTCGGCCAAGTATTGGCTGGAAAAGAGTTCTTGGAACCTGCGAAGGCACATAACCTCTTTCACTATTTCACCATGCTGATTGCGCATTAATGGTAGGAGCCAACATCGTATTATTGTTAAAAACCATTTCAACTCGTTTATTTCCAGTAACAATCAATAGGTTGATTCACTTTATAAGCGGCTCCAACCAAAACAATGAAGCTCGTTTAATCCTATAGTTGAAATACTAATCCATTGAGAATATGGTAAATATTCATTGCTTAAGGCATACTTAAGTAAATAAAAAGCCACATCTCAAAATAACCGTAGATGTGTTATTAGCTATTAACAATACTAAAATAGTTAATATTTTATGCTTTATATCAGGAGGTAATTAAGGGATCGAAAAGCATGAAAATACGTGGTTTTATTCAATTAACTGCTATCATTTTATTTTTTGGATGGTGTCATCCTGTATTAGCGATCCCTCAAGGAAAACCACTGACCTTATCCGAAGCCGAGGCTCTTGCGCTTAATACCTCACCAGAGTTACAACGCTTCCAAGCTTTAAGACACGGTTTGCAACAACAAGCAATTGCAGACAGACAACTAAGCGATCCTCAATTAGTAGCTGGCATGGCTAATGTGCCTACGAATTCTTTTAGCTTAACTCAAGATGATATGACCATGGAACAAATAGGTCTACAACAAGCATTTCCCCGGGGACACTCCTTGTTAATGAAATCAAAACAAGACCAAGCTTTAGCACTGAGTGAGAAAAGAAAAGCCCAGGAAAAAGCGCTCACCTTGATACGAACCGTACGAGAAACTTGGTTGGATCTGTATTATTGGACGCAAGCGTTAAGATCCTTGCGAGCGAATCAAAAACTGTATAAAAATTTACTCAAAGTCTCCATATCGTTATATGAAACCCGCAAAGCCAATCAATCGGATGTGCTGCAAGTACAGTTAGAACTATCAAAATTGGATGATCAGGCAATTCAAATTCAACAACAAATAAGTATACTACGTGCACAGCTAGAACGATGGATTGGGCTTGAACAGGCCAGCCGTCAGTTAGCTCTAACATTACCACATTGGCCAAGCCCACCATCAATCAAGCTATTACAAACTCGCCTTCGTCAACATCCTATACTTTGTATTGATGCAGCCATGATAGCCGCAGCACATAGTGAAGTGGCTTTCGCTAAAGAGCAATATAAACCCGGCTGGGTACTCAATGCGGGCTATGCTAAACGACAAGGACACTTTGTTGATGGTATGTCGCGTTCTGACTTTGTGGGTGCCCAGGTCACAATAGACTTGCCTTTATTTACTACTAATCGTCAAGATCGGCAAGTCAACGCAGGGTATGATCGATTACTTGCCACCAAACTCGATCAACAAACTCATTATCGCGATTTAATGCAAGTACTAACAACTCAATACGCTATCTGGAATCGTTTGTCCCAACGTGAAGAGGTCTACAAAAAGCAATTGACTCCTGTAGCAAGACAAAGTGCTAAAGCTTCTTTAATCGCGTATCAAAATGCAACTACTGAGTTAACACAAGTATTGCGAGTTTATAGTAGTGAACTTACCATTCAATTAGAGCTTATCCAATTACAGGTTGAACGAGCCAAGTCCCGCGCGATCTTGCTTTATTTAGAAGGAGTAGTTGCATGAAGAAATACCCTTTATTGATTGTGGGATTAGCGCTTATTTTGGGTGTGATTTTGGGACGATACTCAGGGCATTTTACTCAAATGGATGAGTCGTCTAATCAAATAAAAGCTGAAACAAAACCGCTCTATTGGATTGACTCCATGGAGCCTACTATTCATTATTCAAAACCTGGTGTATCCAGAATGGGTATGAAATTAATACCAGTTTATCCTGATGATAATCAAAGCGAGGATAAATCGACAGTGCGCATTTCCCCTGCTGTAGTCAATAACTTAGGTATTCGAACGGCTCTTGTCACCAAAGGGGAGCTTGCAAAAGAAATTAGAACTGTCGGGTATGTTGAGGTGAACGAAAATGAAATATCACATATTCATACCTATGCCGATGGTTGGGTAAAAAAGCTTTTTGTAAAAGCAGTGGGAGATGTGGTAAAAAAAGGTCAAATTGTTTTGCAACTTTACTCGCCCACGCTCGTTAACGCGCAAGAAGAGTACTTGATTGCCTTAGCGAGTAAAAATCAAACTTTAGTTGATGCGTCTTATAAACGATTACAATCCTTTCATATTTCAGAACAACAAATTCAACAATTAAAAGAGAGTAGAAAATCAAGTCATTTAATTGATATTTATCCGCATCAAAATGGGGTAGTCACTATGCTCAATGTGCGAGAAGGCATGTATGTGACTAACGCAACTGAAATGTTGAGTATCGCTGATTTATCGTGTATTTGGATAATCGCACAAGTATTTGAAGAGCAAGCCAATTGGATAAAAGTAGGCGAGTCAGTTGAAGCCACATTAACGGCATTTCCTGGAACAGTATGGAAGGGGAAAGTAGAGTATATTTATCCTGATGTTGATTCGGTAACACGTACCTTGAAAGTAAGATTTCGTTTTAATAATCCCGAAGGATTATTAAAACCTAATATGTATGCCACGATTACACTATTAACCACGCCAAAACTAAATGTGATTAGCATACCTCTTGAAGCTTTAATTCGAAGTAGCGAAGGAGATAGGGTGATTGTGTCATTAGATGACGGACGTTTTCAGACGAAGTTAGTGACTGTTGGCATCGAATCAGGTGACAAGATAGAAATTCTTTCCGGATTAAAAGAAGGAGAAAAAGTCGTTGTATCAGGACAATTCTTAATTGATTCAGAAACCAATTTGAAAGTGGGTTTAGAACGCTTAAACACCTCCTCGATTCAGTCAAATACTAACCAAACTACTGCAGAAAAAAATACATCCATTCAAGGCAAAGGGATTATTAAAGCAATCAATGCTGCAACACACACAGTCACATTGCAGCATGAATCTATTCCAGCTTTGAATTGGCCAGAAATGACTATGGATTTTTCTGTCATTGAACAGGTCGATCTTATCCATTTTAAAGCAGGCGATCGCATTCAATTTATATTAGGAAAAGATAAAGAGAACCATTTTGTGATACAGGACATAAAAAGGTTATCGCATTAAAAGGACATGATGCATGATTGCAGGAATTATTCGCTGGTCGATACAAAATCGTTTTTTGGTTTTATTGACCTGCGTGATGTTAATGTTATGGGGAATCTACTCGGTCAAAAATACCGCTGTGGATGCTATTCCAGATTTATCGGACGTGCAAGTCATTATTAAAACAGATTTCCCCGGACAAGCGCCACAAGTGGTAGAAGATCAAGTCACCTATCCCTTAACCACGGCAATGTTATCCGTACCAGGGGCTGTTACTGTACGGGGTGAATCTGGTTTTGGTGTGTCTTATGTCTATATTATTTTTAAAGATGGCGTTGACCTGTATTGGGCACGCTCGCGTGTATTGGAATACTTAAGTCAGATTGCTAATCGCCTACCACAAGGTGCACAAACTGCTTTAGGTCCTGATGCCTCGGGAGTTGGCTGGGTATATGAGTATGCTCTTGTAGATACAACCGGCAAATATGATTTAGCACAATTAACCAGTGTACAAAACTGGCTTTTGAAATATGAATTACAAAAAGTACCAGGTGTTGCTGAAGTAGCTACGGTCGGAGGGATGGTTAAGCAATATCAAATTACCGTAGACCCTAATCAGCTGCGTGCTTTTGGGTTAACCATAGACCAAATCAAACAATCCATTCAACGAGCTAATCGTGAAGCAGGTGGATCTGCGATAGAAATGGCTGAAGCCGAATACATGATACGCGCCAAAGGGTATTTACAATCCATTAAAGATATTAGCCAAGTACCCGTTGGATTGGGAAAAAATGGAATACCTATTTTGTTGGAAGAGGTAGCCAACGTGCAATTAGGTCCGCAAATGAGGCGTGGTATTGCGGAACTCAATGGCCAAGGAGAGGTAGTAGGCGGCATCATTGTCATGCGCTTTGGCCAAAATGCCTTACAGACGATCGCTGATGTCAAAGCAAAATTGGCCCAACTCCAAGGAAGTTTACCCAAGGGTGTTAAAATTATTCCGACTTATGATCGGTCGAGTTTAATTACTCGGGCCATCAATACCTTAAAGGATAAATTAATCGAAGAATTTATTTTGGTTTCGTTGATTTGTCTCGCTTTTCTTTATCATTTTCGCTCGTCCCTGGTGATTGTCATTAGCCTGCCTTTAGGCATTCTAATGGCGCTTGTCGTCATGCATCTGCAAGGCATCAATGCCAATATCATGTCCTTAGGAGGTATTGCTATTGCCATAGGGGCTATGGTGGATGCGGCGATTGTAATGATTGAAAACGTTCATAAACACTTAGAGGACACGCCCGACACTGGTGAGAATCGTTGGCAGATTATAGAAAAAGCGATGCTTGAAGTAGGGCCTGCTTTATTTTTCTCTTTACTCATCATTACTTTTAGTTTCTTACCCGTATTTACTCTACAAGCTCAAGAGGGTCGCTTATTTGCCCCCTTAGCGTATACAAAAACGTATGCAATGGCTGCCGCTGCCTTTTTTTCTATTACCCTAGTTCCTGTTTTAATGGGTTACCTTATCCGTGGCAAAATAACACCCGAGCAAAAAAATCCATTAAATAGAGTATTACTCGCGCTATATCGGCCAATTCTTGATAGGGTATTGAAAGCACCAAAAACCGTATTAGCTATTGCAGGACTCGCGGTGGTTCTTGGATTGTTACCCCTCTTTTATCTTGGTGGGGAATTTATGCCTGAATTGGATGAAGGCGATCTACTTTATATGCCAACCACCTTTCCTGGGCTTTCAATCGGTAAAGCACAACAAGTCTTGCAACAAACCGACAAATTGATTGCAACCGTTCCTGAAGTAAAAACCGTCTTTGGAAAAATAGGTCGAGCCGAAACAGCAACTGATCCTGCTCCGTTATCAATGCTTGAAACAACCATTCAATTCAAACCAGTAAGTGAATGGCGGCCAGGAATAACCATGGAAAACTTGCGTGCGGAATTGGAATCACGTCTCAAATTACCCGGCCTCTCTAATGCTTGGGTGATGCCCATTCGTACTCGTATTGATATGCTAGCCACAGGCATTAAAACCCCAGTTGGGATTAAAGTTGCCGGCCCTGATTTAGGGGTGATTCAATCAATTGGTGAGAAAATTGAAACCGTACTTAAACCCTTACCTGGTACGGTTTCGGTGTTTGCAGAGCGCGTAGCGAGCAGCCGCTACATCACCATTGATATTAACCGACTGAAAGCCGCACGTTATGGATTAAACATCGCTGATATCCAAGATATTATTGAAACGGCGGTAGGCGGCATGAATATCACTCAAACGATTGAGGGACGCGAACGCTATCCAGTTAATATTCGCTACCCACGTGAAATTCGCGATTCATTAGAAAAATTACGCCTGCTTCCTATACTCACTTCATCCGGTGCAATCATTCCGTTAAGTGAAGTGGCCAGTGTCACGATTACTGAAGGGCCGGATATGATTCGAAGTGAGAATGCCAGACTGAATGGTTGGGTTTATGTGGACATTGCCGGACGTGATCTAGGCTCTTATGTTAACGAGGCCCAACAGCTTGTGAGCCAGAAGGTGAAATTACCAGCGGGTTATTCGCTGACCTGGTCAGGTCAATATGAGTATTATCAACGGGCAAAAGAACGCTTAAAGATGGTTGTTCCTCTAACGCTCGCTATTATCTTTTTCTTGTTGTATTTAAATTTCCAGGGCATTGTTGAGCCTATCATTATCTTGGCAACGCTACCTCTTGCGTTAGTTGGCGGCATTGGCCTCATGTATGTATTAG
The DNA here is from genome assembly GCF_021297775.1 of Legionella sp. 16cNR16C. Taxonomy (NCBI): domain Bacteria; kingdom Pseudomonadati; phylum Pseudomonadota; class Gammaproteobacteria; order Legionellales; family Legionellaceae; genus Legionella; species Legionella sp. 16cNR16C. Next base: position 365,246 of record NZ_JAJTMX010000003.1, on the reverse strand, counting down.
GCTATCACTTATCAGTGGCTAGTGGTGTGGGATTTATTGCCTTAGCCGGTGTTTCTGCCGAAACAGGCGTTATTATGCTGGTGTTTCTCAATCAAGCTCTACTCACACAGCAGCAACAAGCCCACCAAGAAAACCGTGATTTGACTGATGATGATATTGATGATGCAGTAATTGAAGGGGCATTGCTTCGGTTAAGACCTAAGATAATGACAGTAACCGCCATTATTAGTGGTTTATTGCCTATTATGTTATTAGGTGGTATGGGTTCAGAAATAATGCGTCGAATTGCAGCACCTATGGTCGGTGGGATGGTGAGTGCTACCGTGCTCACACTCATCGTAATTCCTGCAGTCTATCTATTATGGAAAAAAAGAACTATAGCGAAATAAATGGGCTTGGTTTAGAGCGCTAAAAAATGAGCAGGCCTAATATTGAGTTTTTTGCAATCAGCTTATGCCAACATAAATTTTTATCCATTAAGATAGAATCTTAAGCTCTGCCATGTCTACCGAATGCTTGAGGAATAAGAGTACGAGTTCCTAATGAAGATTCAGTCACTAAAAAAATAAGCAATGAGTTCTATTTTGCTCATTATGATCCTAATTATTCATCATCCACCCAATTAAATGATAAAACTATCACGCTACTCATTAACCCTTCATTTCCTGATCTTCAGAATGCCCTTTGTGTGAGTTAAGTAATCGCAGACCATTCCCAACAACAATTAAGCTCGCACCCATATCAGCAAATACTGCCATCCAAAGCGTTGCTAATCCTCCCAGAGCCAGAATAAAAAACACACCTTTGATTGCAAGAGACAAAGCAATATTCTGGCGAAGAATACGTGCCGTTTTTTTGCTTAAATCAATGTATAAAGGAAGCATGGCTAAATTATCATTCATTAACGCAACATCTGCTGTTTCTAAAGCGGTATCGGTACCCTTTCCCATCGCAAAACTAATTGTGGCTTTAGCCAAAGCAGGCGCATCATTGATGCCATCACCCACCATTCCCACCGTTCTATACTGTTCCAAAAGACGATTGATTGCCTGTAATTTTTCAGTAGGCAAGACATTCGCCTGCACTTCATCAATCCCCACTTCCTTCGCAATAGCCTTAGCCGTTAACGCATTATCACCCGTTAACATCGTTGTTTTAAGTCCTTGTTGGTGCAACATGTCAATCGCCCATTGGCTTGTAGCACGAAGCTTATCAGCCACTGCAAAAATCGCCAAAACTACTGATGAATTACTCAAAATAACGGTCGTTTTTCCTTCTTCTTCCAAGCGTTTAAGTTCTTGCTCTACTGCTAATGAGCATACCTTATTATCTTCTGCTAATTGATGATTTCCAACATAATATAATTCTTGGCCAATAATGCCTTGCACTCCCCGGCCGGGAAGGGCAGAAAATTGCTCTACTTCGAGCAAGGACTCATCAAGTTGATTTTGCCGCCAGTATTCAACCAATGAATGAGCAACTGGGTGTTCCGAATGACTATCAAGGCTTGCAGCAAGTGCCAGGAAGTATTCTTTGGGTTGATTTTTATCGTAGGAGATAAAATCAGTCACTACTGGTTTTCCTTCAGTTAAGGTGCCTGTTTTATCTAGAGCAATTATTTTTAACTGATGACCAATTTCTAAATAGCTGCCTCCTTTGATTAGAAGACCGTGCTGTGCTGCTGAAGCCAATCCGCTGACTACCGTCACTGGTGTGGATATGACCAAAGCACAGGGACAGGCAATCACCAATAGCGTCAAAGCCTTATATATCCAATCATAAAAGGGGTAACCAAACACCAAAGGAGGGATAAGTGCAATAAAGAGTGCAATCAAGACCATAATTGGAGTGTAATATTTTGCAAACTCATCGACAAAGCGCTGCGTTGGAGCCCGTTCACTTTGAGCCTGTTCAATGGCTTTACCAATTTTCGCAAGCAATGTATCACCTGAAGCTTTACTGACCCTAACTTCAAAAGTACCGTACTCATTTAAAGTCCCCGCAAACACATCATCACCTACTTGCTTGCTTACCGGCATGGACTCACCTGTAATCGGTGCTTGATTGACGCTACTTTGTCCCGATATTAATACCCCATCAAGCGGTATTCGCTCACCGGGTTTGACTTTAAAAATTGCACCAACTGCTATCCCTTCAACAGGCAAAGTCTGCCATTGACCATTATCCATCTTAATCTGAGCCTCTTCAGGTGCAATTTGCATGAGACTGCGAATAGCAAGACGAGCCTTATCTAAAGAATAACGCTCGATTCGTTCTGCAAGCGCAAATAAAACGGTGACCATTGCAGCTTCCGGCCAGGCACCTATAATCATAGCTCCTGTAATTGCAATCAACATCAAACTATTGATATTCATGGCTTTGGTACGCAATGCAAGCAAACCCTTTTTAAAAGTAGATGGGCCACTTAAGATAATGGCTAGCACAGCAGGAAAAATAACCCAAATTGATTGCTCTATTGCCAAAAAATAAGCAGTTAACTCAGAAAAAAGCGCTAAAAAACCTGCCACAGCAATAAATGGCCATGAGGAATCAACCCGCCTCTTCTCTTTCTTTGCTGATGAGATACTGCCCTGAGCGCGAACGCTCATGCCTAAGGTTTCGATTTGTTTTTGCAACACATCAATAGTAGAAAGACGATGATGCACAGTCACTTCTTCAGCAATGAAGTTAAAATCCAGCTGTTCCACTTCAGGAATCCTTTCTAGTTGCCGCCTGATTGATTGCTCTTCGGTCGGACAGTCCAATCCTGCAACAAAAAAAGTGGTTAAAGTTAGTGCCTTTGTCATAATGAGTCCCCGCATTGACCGTAAAAACGCACGCCATATGCCAGAGAAGCTCTACAGCATGGGCAGCTCAATCCCCTTAACTCAGGATTAATTAAGTAGTTACTTTGTTGGCTTGTTTGACCTTGATGAGAATTTCTGTATCCGCCATAATCTATACCAAGAACACCAAGCAGTCGTTTTAAAAAACTCATGTTAATTTTCCATCTCCTCAGTAAAGTGCTTGAGCATGTCCTCTAAAATACAACGTACATGAGCATCATAAATGCTATAGTAAATATGTTTCCCTTCGCGATTAGCGATTAAAAGTCGAGATGAACGCAATAAGTTCAAATGATGACTGGCTAAAGGCACTGAAAGTTGCAATTGCTCTGCCAATTCTGAAACAGATTGCGGGCCTGACAAGCATACTATAAGAAGCTTTAGGCGATTAGGTTCGCCCATCAAATGTAAAATATCGCTTAAGGTAGTAATTTGGTCTTGAGTTAGCATAGTCAATCAAATAGTTAAACAAGTATTTAACTATAGATATAGCCTGTTTATAGAAATTGTCAACGTTGAGTACGTTAATTGTTATGCTGCTGCTACGAATGTAACGAAAAGATAACTTACATCAATTCTATGCTCTCTCAAACCATTGTTGTAATTCCGAGTATAACTTAAGGAATCTAATCAACTTGATCATCAAGTAATACAAAATAGAGTTTACACTATTAATGATCTAACCAAATTAACTCCACATCCAATTATCTGGGCTTGCATTTCGCCGGAACCAACACGAACGTCTGCCCAATCTTCATTAAGTGCAATTAACTCAAACTGCTGAGCCTCTTTAGAGGCCGATAATTGCTTATACTTGCGAACAATGACTTCCTGTTCACACTCAATCAACGCCACTACAAAATCGCCAGGCTTATGGCTTGTTTCAGGATCTACGATAAGAACATCATTAATCCGGAATTCCGGCATCATGCTGTCATCTTTAATCTGCAGAGCAAAAGCATTTTTTCCAATACTATCACTGACAGCTGTACTGACGGGAATAAACTCAACTTTAGTATCAACATCCTCTTTGATTTTCTGGATGAATGCAGCTGGATCAATTGCTTGTTTGTAATCCAAGACAGGAATCAATGCCCCCATGCCAAGGGATTTTGTCATCTTCCCTTCACGGTTATCAGTTAAGCACATCAAATAAGAGGCAGAAACTTCCAATGCATCTGCCAACAATTTAATTTCTGTTGGGCCAGGGGTACGGTCCCCTCTTTCATAATTATTAATACGTGAAATTTTCAACTCACTGGTCAACTCAGCTAATGCTTTTCTCGTCAATCCTTTGGCCTTTCGTTCATTCATGATTCTTTGGCCGATTTTCTCTTTGATGTTCATACCCATTCCACGGTTTTTGGTTAATAAATTAATCCATTTACATATTGACTATAGCTCAATATGTGTTATTTTGAGATTTATTAACTACTCGTTTCGAGTAGTTAAGCTCGTTAAGAGCTACTTTTTATCTTAAGTTCTCAAAATGTTATCACATGTTTCATTGGGCGCTAAGACTTTTAGTTAAGGAATAACGGATTATTTATGTACTTTACAGTGAATGACAAAGAATTGGATGCGCTCTGTGGGCTTTCATATATCCAGCAAATTACCTACTTAAGAGGGATTCGACCCTACATGGATCGCAATACTTTCGTAGTAGGGATTAAGCGACGTATTAGTTACCAATCGCTGGCTGAGGTACTTTATATTGAACCCCATCAAGGCATTACAGAATCTGGAAGTCCTAGCCGTCAGCAAATTCGAAGAGCCGTTAAAGGGCTTGAACGCTCAGGTCTTATTGTCATTCAGTCTTTCGATAAACATCTTATTTTAAAATGTCTTTTAGCGGATATCAGTTATTGTGTCCAAAATAAACCCGGCACAAACCCGACACAGCAAGCCGACACAAAGCCGCATGCGAAACTCCCTATAAATACAGGGTATTCTGAGGGTGTAGGAGCAAAAGCCGATACAGATGAAATCCTAAAAGCCGACACACCTCTAATAAAAGAAAATAATTATATTTATTTATTACAACGCTTCGACCATTTCTGGCGTATGTACCCCGAGAAAAAGTCACGTGAACGTGCCTTTGAAATCTTTAAACAAATCAATCCAGATGAGCCTTTGCTGCAAAGCATGCTGCAAGCCCTGGATCAACAAATCATAACCCGTACAGCAAAAGAAGCTCATGGGGAATGGGTTCCAGCATGGAAATTTCCAGTCAACTGGTTGTCTCAAAAATGTTGGGAAGATGAAGTCAAAATCGAATTGACGCAGGAGAAACGGAATGAGAAGTGCGGCACAAATACTAAGAGCGGAGCCATTGATCCATTCTGGAACCCAGAAACAGGAGACGCAGCAATCACCGATGAAGACGAATACAAGCAGTCAAACGTCATCAACCTGCAATGCTACCGACAGTAGAAAAAAGTGTATTGAAAACTTGTTTACCCGCTTTGCAGTTTTTTATGGGCATTTGTGGCGTAGTCAGTTCAAGAGTGATGGTTTTTTAGAGTTTGCCAAGAAGGAGTGGTTGGAGGGCTTAAGCCAATTCAATGATGAGATTTTGAATCAGGTCATTATTGATTGCCGCGATCATTGCGAAATGCCTCCTACCCTGCCGCAAATGATTGGCTTTTGCCGGGATATTAAAAGGCGAAATGCTTTTTACGTCACGTCAAAGAAATATCAACCTGCCAGTAAAGAAGTGGTTGAAGAGAATATCAGGCAGTGCAAGGCCTATTTATTTAAATAACTTAAAGGAGACGCATTATGTTGGTTTTAACAAGAAAAGTTGGTGAATCAGTTGTTATCAGTGAGGAAGTTTACTGCACTGTAGTGGGTTATCGTGATGGTGAAGTTCGCCTTGCTTTCGATGCCCCTCAATCGATCCCTGTTCACCGTGATGAAATTCAAAGACGCATTTATCGAGAACGTCAAAAAGATCAATGGTTCAGCGACTCTCCTTCCAATAAGGAAAACATTGTTGACCGTTTAATTAGCAAATTCAAACACGGCCTGAAATCAGCTTAAAAACATCGAGGATTATTCGTATGAAAGCACAAGAAGAACAAGGGGTAACGGTTAAAGACCGCGCCCGTGAAAAGCTAAGGCGTGATTTGGGTGGCATGATTGAACAGGCACTAAGTGATCCTAAAACCGTTGAAATCATGCTCAATGCAGATGGCAAACTTTGGCAGGAACGTCTAGGCGAAACCATGCGTTGCATAGGTAGTATCACTGACGCCCGTGCTGAATCCATTATTAAAACTGTTGCGGGCTTTCATGGTAAGGAAGTAACCCGTTTTAATCCGATACTGGAAGGTGAGCTGCCACTGGATGGATCACGTTTTGCAGGGCAGCTGCCTCCGGTGGTCTCAAAACCCACATTCGCAATTCGTAAAAAAGCCATTTCGGTTTTTACACTGGATGACTACGTAAAATCAGAAATTATGACAGAAGCACAATGTGCGGTGATTAAAAAAGCCGTTATTGCACATCGAAACATTCTAGTCATTGGCGGCACAGGTTCTGGTAAAACTACTTTAGTGAACGCCATTATCAATGAAATGGTTCGTAGTTCGCCAGCTGAGCGTGTTTTCATCATTGAAGATACAGGTGAAATTCAATGCGCCGCTGAGAACTGCGTTCAATATCACACCACTCTTGATGTCAATATGACCCAACTTTTAAAAACCACTCTAAGGATGCGGCCAGATCGAATCCTTGTTGGTGAAGTTCGGGGCAGTGAAGCATTGGATTTACTCGATGCCTGGAATACTGGTCATGAGGGTGGTGCTGCTACTTTGCATGCCAATAACTGCCTTTCAGGACTTCATCGTTTGAAATCACTTATTACCCGAAACCCAGCAGCCCCGACTGAAATTGAACCTTTGATTGGTGAAACGGTTCATTGTGTGGTGCATATCACAAGAACACCGCAAGGGCGCAGAGTTGAAGAAATCATATCTGTTAAAGGCTATGAAAACGGTCATTACATCATCGAACAACTTACTTAAGGAGAATAGGTATGAACCAAGCATTTAATATAAATTATCGAAGTCTATTGATAATGGGAACTATTGTTTTATTGCTTCTGTTAATAACACATCCTGCTTGTGCATCAAGCGCAGGTGGAGGTTTACCATTTGACTCCTATTTAACCAAAATACAAAAATCCATTACCGGACCATTTGCCTTTACTGCTGCGATTATTGGTTTGGTTGGCGCAGGAGCTACTCTGATTTTCGGTGGTGAAATGAATGGTTTTTTGCGAACCCTTCTCTTTATTGTATTGGTGCTTTCATTCTTAGTTGCAGCTCAAAATACCATGACAGCAATTACAGGCAAAGGAGCCGAAATTGCTAAACCTTCCGTCTCAAAAACAGCTATGGAGACACAGCCATGAGTCTTCGTAGCATTCCTATACGCAGATGTGGTAACCGCCCAAGTCTTTTTATGGGTGGTGACCGCGAGCTGGTTATGTTTTCAGGATTACTTTCAGCAATCTTAATATTCGCAGCACAAGATTGGCTTGCCGCTATTTTTGGCTTTGCTCTTTGGTTTTTATCTTTAAAAGGTTTAAGGCTTATGGCAAAAGCCGATCCTAAAATGCGCGCCGTTTATCTGAGACAAAGAGGCTATCAGGCCTATTACCCAGCGCGTTCAACCCCTTTTCGTAATAATAAAAGGGGTTATTTATGATTGAGTTCATTACCTTTTTAATCAGTATTACTGGGCTGTTGCTATTATGTACTTTGTTTAGCGCTGCTAGAATGAAAAGTCGTAAACACCATGTCAAAAAACATCGAAGTCATACTGCAGGATTGGTTGATTTACTAAATTATGCTGCGGTAGTCGATGATGGCGTAATTATCGGTAAAAATGGATCGTTTATGGCAGCCTGGCTTTATCAAGGTGAAGATATTGCCAACACTACCGATGAAGCTCGTGAAATGATGGCTTTTCGAATCAATCAGGCAATGTCCTCTATGGGTAATGGCTGGATGATTCATGTAGATGCTATAAGACGTGCTGCTCCTAGTTACAGTGAGTGCAGTGCTTCATACTTTCCCGATCTTATGTCGAAGGCTGTTGATGAAGAAAGAAGGCAATACTTTGAAAGTATTGGTGCTTTGTATGAAGGCTATTTTGTTATCACACTAACCTGGTATCCACCTGTATTGGCTCAAAAGCGTTTTGTTGAATTGATGTTTGATGATTCAGGGGAGAAATTAAACCACAAAGAAAAAACCCATCAATTGATTGAAACATTCAAGCAATCATGCAGAAACTTTGAGTCCCGTATGAGTGCTGCACTTCACCTAGAAAGGTTAGGCTCAGAAATACTCATCAATGAAAACCATAAAGTCACTCAAGATAACTTTTTAAGACACATCCAATATTGTGTCACGGGAATTAACCATCCCGTTAATCTACCTAAAAATCCAATTTATCTGGATGCTCTGATAGGCGGTCAGGAATTAACCCCAGGTATTACACCCAAAATTGGCCGAAAGTTCATTCAGTGTGTTGCTATTGAAGGATTCCCCATGGAATCTTACCCAGGTATTTTAACGCTGTTGACTCAATTACCTGTGGAGTATCGCTGGAATTCTCGCTTCATATTCATGGATCCCCATGAAGCTGTAGCTCATTTCACTAAGTTCCGTAAAAAGTGGAAACAAAAGGTCAGAGGTTTTTTTGACCAAATGTTTAATACCAGCTCCGGTATCGTTGATGAAGATGCACTCAGCATGGTTAATGACGCGCAGGCAGCTATTGCCGAAACCAATTCAGGAATGGTGGGGCAAGGCTACTATACATCCGTCGTTGTATTAATGGATGAGGATAGAGCGAACGTTGAGAAAGCCGCCCTATTTATCGAAAAGAATATCAACGCTTTAGGCTTTAGCGCACGAACAGAAACCATTAATACTATGGATGCCTACATGGGTAGCCTACCCGGCCATGGTGTTGAAAACATCAGAAGACCTCTGATGAATACCATGAATCTGGCAGACTTGTTGCCAACATCCAGCATTTGGACAGGTGAAAATAAAGCTCCTTGCCCATTATTCCCACCTCAATCACCACCTTTGCTGCACTGTGTCACCAGTGGTAATGCACCATTTCGTTTGAATCTTCATGTCAGAGACTTAGGTCACGGCATTATGTTTGGTCCAACACGCTCTGGTAAATCAACCCATCTTGGTTTATTGGCATTCTCCTGGCGTCGATATAAAGATGCACGTATTTATTCTTTTGATAAAGGCATGTCTATGTATCCAACCTGCAAAGCAACAGGTGGAAAGCATTTCACTATCGCAGGCAAAGACTCTCGCCTTGCGTTTGCGCCCTTGCAGTTTTTGGAAACTAAATCAGATAGAGCTTGGGCTATGGAGTGGATTGATACGATTCTAGCTTTGAATGGTTTGAATACCACACCAGCTCAGCGCAATGAAATCGGTCATGCCATTCTAAGCATGCACCAAAGTGGCTCTAAAACCTTATCAGAATTTGTCATGACGATTCAGGATGAACCCATTAGAGAAACGTTAAAGCAGTACACCATAGATGGTTTGATGGGGCATTTATTGGATGCAGAAAGTGATGGGCTTGGTCTGTCTTCCTTTATGACCTTTGAAATCGAGCATTTAATGGGCTTAGGTGAAAAATTTGCATTGCCTGTGTTGCTTTATCTCTTTAGGCGTATTGAAACGTCATTAGATGGTCGCCCCACCCTAATCTTGCTTGATGAAGCCTGGTTAATGCTGGCGCATCCTGTGTTTAAAAGCAAGATTGCTGAATGGCTTGACTCCATGGCTAAGAAAAACTGTGTGGTGTTTATGGCAACGCAACATTTATCTCATGCAGCCAATTCTGGAATCTTAGATATTATTGTTGAATCAACCGCCACCAAAATCTTTTTACCAAATCTTTATGCAAGAGATCCTGAGACCCGACTCATTTATGAGCGCATGGGCTTAAATCCACGCCAGATAGACATAATAGCATCTGCTCAACCCAAACGTGATTACTACTATGTCAGTGAAAAAGGCCAGCGCCTTTATCAATTGGCGTTAGGACCTTTGGCCTTGGCATTTGTTGGTGCAACAGATCCCGATTCGATTGCGCGTATGAAGCAATTGGAGTCGAAGTATGAAGATGAGTGGGTCTCTCAATGGCTTTCAGAAAAAGGTATTCATTTGGCTCAGTACGGAGAAGCAGCATGAAAAAAAGTATAACGAATAACCCCTACCTCAACGCCAGACGCGCCTGGAATGTTCATACCGCAGGACTTATGAAATCACTACAAGTTTGGCAATTGGTAGGCTTAGGTAGCTTGTTAATTGCATTAGCGGCAGTCGGTGGACTCATCGCGATAGGTAGTCAATCCAAATTTATCCCTTTGGTGTTTCAACAAGATGCCAATGGTAATACCTTATCGGTTACCCGTGCTGATAAGGTTGGTGAGGCAAGCATTGATGATTATCGTGCTGCAGCTGCCCATTTTATTGAAAACGTTCGCATGGTAAGCCTTGATACGGAACTGCAAAAGAAAGCAGTTTTTCAGGTGTATTCCTATTTAAATTCCAATGATGCGGCTTTGGCTAAGATTCAAGAGTTCTACAGCGACAAACAGCAATCTAATCCCTTTGAAAGAGCTGCCTTTGAGATTGTAAGCATAGACATTCGCTCAGTACTTCAAGAGTCGGATGAGACTTGGCAAGTCGACTGGATTGAAACGGTGAGGAATCGTGATGGATCACTTAAAGAAAAGCCTCGCATGATGAAAGCGATGATTACGATGTATCAGGAGAATGAAATCAATGATGCCACCAGTGAGTCCATTTTGAAAAATCCCCATCTGATTTATGTGCGTGATTTTAACTGGTCCTACGAATTAAAGCATGGAGAACAGCAATGAAAAGAATAATACAGCTATTTTGTTTATTAACACCACTCACAAGTTTTGCATTGGACAACACTATTCTGGCCGAGCATTATTTTTCGGATACTGTACCCAAGCTATCGAGTCAGGAAAAACAAGGTTTAGATATTGCAGAGCGTACACAACAAGGAGAAAAAACAAGTATACCCTTTGCTTCTGCTGATGGCTCAGTCAGTTTTATTTATGGATCAGGGCAAATCAGGGTAGTTTGTGCCCCTTTGCAAGTGTGTGATATTGCCCTTCAACCAGGTGAGCAGTTTAACGACATGAACGTCGGTGACCCACGCTTTGTTGTTGAACCATCTCTCACAGGATCTGGGACTATGCAACAAATCCATCTGCTCATAAAACCTAAAGATGTAGGGCTTGATTCCTCTTTGGTAGTCACCACAGACAGAAGAACGTATCACTTTAGATTAAAGTCAGATAGAACCGAATTTATGCCTTACATTTCATTTACTTATCCTGATGAAGCAAAAGCCAAATGGCAGTTACTACAACGCATTCAGGCTGAAAGAAGAAAAGTAGATACCTTACCAGAAACCAATGAATATCTAGGCGATCTTAACTTCAATTATCGAATTCAAGGAAATGCCCGATTTAAGCCAGTTAGAGTTTATAACAATGGCGTCAAAACGATTATTGAGATGCCAAGAACCATGGCTCAAAGTGAAGCGCCTGCGCTGCTAGTTTTAAGAGGTCGAGGTCTATTTAAAAAATCAGAGTCTGTGATGGTTAATTATCGCCTTCAGGGTTGTCGTTATATCGTGGATGGGGTTTTTGATAAAGCCATATTGGTTATCGGTAGCGGTTCCTCTCAAGAAAAAATTACGATTACAAGGTGCTGAAGATGAAAGAATTAAGTGTTTTATTGCTCGCAGTCTTGTTATCAAGCTGTGCCAGCATGCGTTATGGCAATTTCACCCAAATGCCTCAGGGCAAAGATGCTTATCTGGCAGCAGATGCAGCTACTCAATTAACGCGAGTATATCCACCTGCTCAAAATACATTTTGTATTGGTCAAAGAGTAACAGATGGCTTTGGCTTAAGTCTTATTCAAAACTTGAGAAAAAAGGGTTATGGCATCAATGAAAATCAATGCCCTAAGAATAAAGCTAATTTTTTCTACGTGCTTGATGAGCTTAAACCTCAAAGTTACAGAGTGAGCTTATTTGTAGGAATACAAACCTTGAGCCGTCTGTATGAAAAAAACCATGAAAATATCTTTCCTGTCAGCGCATGGACTCATAAGGAGTGAGAACGATGAATCAAAATAATGATTATTTGTCACCAGACAATTCACCGCAAAAGCTTCAAACCACAGGTGTAAAACGAGTAAATAATGTGCCACTCATGATTGCAATTGGTATTTTAACTCTTTTTGTGGTGCTCATCGCTTTAGTTGCCAATAAACGGGCTAATGCGCAAAACCAGCCATCAGAAATAGTAAAGGTAAAGAATCCTAAGAAAAATACCATGAGCCTTGCCAATGATGTGGTAGGAAATCATAAAACAGCAGTGATTCCTTCCCAGAGTGACACGATAGCTAATAATGAAACAGGTCCTTTGCTCATTCCTGAACAACTTCCTCATCAAGAAGATACTCTGACACAAGAGGTATCTGAAGCTGAAATCGAGCGTATTCGTCAGGAAAAAACTCAAGAATTTGAAGAGGCTGTCAAAGCTAAGTCATCCGTAATGGTAGATAACCCACGATTGAATAATCGCGACACTACTAAAACTTCCATGAATAGCAATGAGATGACATTAAACATCGACCCTTCATCAGCATTTAAAGAGCAGCTCGCATTATTACAAGGAAGACAGGCCAAACCTATGCCACAAACATTAGGTGGTGAGGAAAATGAAATGCGCTGGCATTTAAATTCAACGCTGCAAAATCCGAACAGTCGATACGAACTAAGAGCTGGCAGCGTGATTCCAGGAGTAATGATTAGTGGTATTTCTTCAGAATTACCAGGTCAAATTATCGCTCAAGTATCACAAAACGTATATGACACCGCTACCGGAAAATATCTTTTGATACCCCAAGGCACCAAGATATTGGGGCTTTATTCCAGCGATGTCCCTTTAGGTCAGTCTTCCGTATTAGTGGCTTGGCAACGCCTAGTGTTTCCAGACAGTAAAGCTCTGGATATCGGCTCTATGCCCGGTGCTGATAGTGCTGGATATGGTGGTTTTCGCGATCAGGTAGATCATCATTATGCAAGAATTTATGGTTCAGCGCTTTTAATGTCAGGCATTATTGCGGGTATTACTTATAGCCAAAATACAAATCAATCTAACCAATTGGGTTACGCCCAGCCCACAGCTGGCAGTGTCATGAGTCAGGCTCTAGGACAACAGTTGGGCGAGGTTACTTCACAACTGGTTTCAAAAAACCTGAATGTGTCTCCGACTATCAATGTCCGTCCAGGTTATCGTTTCAATATCATCGTAGTGAAAGATTTAACGTTTAAACAACCATATAAGCAATTTGCTTATCAATGAAGGAGAGCATTATGAAATTTAAATCCATGATTATTTATTGTTTTGCTTTACCAGTATTCGCGGGTGGTGCGCCTGTGTTTGACATTGCGAACTGGATTCAAAATGGAAAAATGATTGCAACTCAGCTTAGCGAGTATAAAACGCAAGTCGATCAATACAAAAATCAGATGGATCAATATCAAAACATGTTAGACAACACCAAATCACTGACTTCCTTTGAATGGGATAATGCCAACTCGGTTATTAATAATTTGCTTGAGTCGACTGATACCATTGATTACTACAAGCAGGAAGCTGGCAGCCTCCAAGGGTATCTTGACCGATTCCAAAGTCAGGAATACTACCAAAAGACCCCGTGTTTTAATGGCACGGGTCAATGTTCTGCTGAAGAACTTAGAAAAATCAAACAAAGCAGATTAGCGGCTTCTGTTGCTGAAAAACGCTCCAATGATGCAATGCTCAAAGGGATTGATAAACAACAACAGAGTTTGAAAAATGACTCTGCAAAGCTGCGTACTTTGCAATCTCAGGCACAAGGTGCTGCAGGCCAAAAACAGGCTCTTCAAGCTGCTTCTCAATTAGCAAGTAATCAATCCCATCAATTGCTTCAAATCAGAGGCGTGTTATTGGCGCAACAGAATGCCCAGGCTGTCAAAGATGCCGCGAATGCCAACAAAGAAGCGATACAGACTGCGGGAGATGAGCATTTCAGATCAGGGGCATACCATAAAAGCTCAGGAAAAAAATGGTAATCCATCATAAAAAGGAGAGGAAATGAAAGTTATATGTTTATCAATTTTGGTTCTTACTTGTGTCCTGTCAGGTTGCGACAGCGCTGAAACCGCAGCTCAAAAAAAGGCTGAACATTTGGCTTCGCTAAGATGCGACAGTTCAAGAGAAGGTCGAACTAAAGAAGAACTCCAAGTGATTGGTGATGCGTGCTTCCGAGGAGGTAGTTATTCCAAAAGCTCTGGTCAGAAGTGGTGATGGTATGAACAAAAAAATAACTCCTTATTTTATCCTTTTCTGTTTACTTGGGTTTTCTGCTTGCTGCCATGCTCAGGGGCATGGCATGGATAGTCGTGACTTACTGGATAATATTTTACAACGGTTTGCCAGCACATCCGCGCTATGGAGCAAAACCATGTTGAGTTACGCAAGATATTTGTTCTGGTCTTTGGCCTCAATCAGTATGGTGTGGACTTACGGCTTGATGGCATTGCGAAGAGCAGACATTCAAGAATTCTTAGCTGAAACAGTACGGTTTTTTGTGGTTGTGGGTTTTTTCTATTGGATTTTAGACAATGGACCTGCAATTGCAAAAGCGATCATAGACTCGATGCGGCAACTTGCAGCCAAGGCATCAGGAATTAATGAGCATGTCTCTCCTTCTGATATTGTGGATGTTGGGTTTGATATTGTTTCAAAAGCCATAGACAGCTCATCCATCTGGTCACCTGCAGCAACTACAGTAGGATTACTCGTTGCAGGGGTTATTCTGATTATATTGGCTTTAGTCAGTATCAATATGCTCATTATCTTAATCACCGCATGGATTTTAACTTATGGTGGCATTGTTTTATTGGGGTTTGGCGGTGGCCGTTGGACTCAGGACATTGCAATTAACTACTACAAAACTGTGTTGGGGATTGCATTACAAGCTTTTGCCATGATTTTAATTATTGGTATTGGTAAATCCTTTGTAGATCAATATTACGCTGCAATGTCTGAAAACATCATGCTTAAAGAAATGTTTGTCATGCTGGTAGTTGCCGTACTGTTACTGGTTCTTATTGATAAAATTCCACCTGCTTTAGCAGGCATTGTGTCAGGAGGTGGTTCTGGTGGTGGCGGTGGTCTCGGTCTGGGTGGTGCTATGGGAGCTGCTGGAATAGCTGGGGCTGCCATGACGGGGGCTGCAGGTAGTGTACTTGCCCAAAGCGGTGGTGGATTATCCGCACTCAATGCGGCATTTAAAGCAGCCAGCCAATCAACCAACTCTGGCGATACAAGTTCTCTGTCAGGGATGGATAAAGGCTCTAAAACCGGTGGTTTAGCCGAAGCCATGGGAACAGCTGCCAAATTTGCAGGTTCTTTTGGTTCCCATTTAGCATCAGGTACTATGGATGTGGCCAGTGAAAAAGCAAACTCGTTTAAAGAGGCCATTGCTGAAAAAATTGCTGACACAACGGGTGGGAAAATTGCTGAGGCAATTCAGAACAAGGTAGATTCACCCGCTTCTGAATCGCAAGAATCCAACGCACAAAATATTCTGTCTATGGGTACTCCTGGAGGTAGCTTTAGTTCAGGTACTGATACATCAGATGAGGTCAGTCAGTTTGTGAACCAAAAGGCATCTGGAGAGAGCCAATGAGCCAAAACAAACTGAATAAAGCCATAGGCCCTCAAGTCAGAGAAAAAAATCCTGGCAAGGCAAATAAAACGCATACCTGGTTAGTGATTTGTTCTTTTTTAATCAGCATACAAATTGGCACGCAGTTTTTCGCACATCAATTTCACTATGCTGATGTCTTGGGGACTTCATTCGCTCATATTTATATGCCTTGGCAGATTTTTAATTGGGCTATTAAATATCAATCTTATTACCCAGATTCGTTCAATGCTGCCTTTGGTCTGATTGTCATGATT
Organism: Legionella sp. 16cNR16C; assembly: GCF_021297775.1. NCBI lineage: Bacteria > Pseudomonadati > Pseudomonadota > Gammaproteobacteria > Legionellales > Legionellaceae > Legionella > Legionella sp. 16cNR16C. Next base: position 349,277 of record NZ_JAJTMX010000003.1, on the reverse strand, counting down.
GACTGTCTCTTTTTAATGATGATCGTGTTGGCTTCCAAATATTTTAAAAAGAACAATGTGAGTGATTACCTCCATGGTTCAGCCAGATGGGCTAATTGGGAGGACTTAAACCGTGCGAGCCTCATTGGACATGATGAAGGAGTTTATGTTGGAGCATTTGAAGATGACAAAGGAGAGATCCATTATTTGCGCCACAATGGACCTGAGCATGTTTTAACCTATGCACCAACACGCTCAGGGAAAGGAGTTGGTCTAGTGATCCCTACCCTTTTATCCTGGAAACAATCCTGCGTCATTACCGATTTAAAAGGTGAACTATGGGCAATGACCGCTGGATGGCGTCAGAAACATGCTAACAACAAAGTCATTCGATTTGAGCCGGCAACGTTAAAAGGAAGTGCACGCTGGAACCCACTAAATGAAATCAGAGTAGGTACAGAATCAGAGGTCGGTGACGTGCAAAACTTGGCAACACTTGTAGTTGATCCCGATGGTAAAGGATTGGAAACACATTGGCAGAAGACCTCTCAAGCCCTTTTAGTTGGTTTTATTCTGCATGCGATTTATAAACTGAACAATCAGGGAGAACCAGCTACATTTCCCAATATTGACCGTATGCTGGTTGATCCCAATATTAATATTGCCGACCTGCTCATTGAAATGACGCAATACCCGCATATTGAAGGAAAAACCCATCCTGTTATTTCAGCCTCTGCGCGTGACATGATAGACCGCCCCGAAGAAGAAGCAGGATCTGTATTATCTACTTTAAAATCTTATTTGGCGTTATACCGAGATCCGGTGGTAGCACATAACGTCTCGTCTTCCGATTTTTGTATTCGAGATTTGATGAACCATGAAAATCCTGTGAGTCTCTATATTGTTACTCAACCTAATGACAAGGCCAGGCTTCAACCTCTGGTTAGAGTAATGATTAATATGATAGTGAGACTATTGGCAGACAAAATGGAATTTGAGCGTGTATCCGATGACAAAGGATTATCTTATGTGAGTGCTAAAAAAACGTATAAACATCGACTGCTTTGCATGATTGATGAATTTCCAAGCCTTGGAAAACTCGATATTCTACAAGAGTCATTAGCTTTTGTTGCTGGTTATGGTTTAAAGTTTTACTTAATTTGTCAGGACATTAATCAGCTTAAAAGCCGTGAACGTGGCTATGGCCCTGATGAGACCATTACTTCTAATTGCCACATCCAAAATGCTTATCCACCCAACCGAGTTGAAACGGCAGAACATCTTTCCAAGCTGACAGGTCAAACGACGATTGTTAAAGAACACATCACCACCAGCGGTAAACGTTTTTCTACGTTCTTAAATCAAATATCAAAAACCATTCAGGAAATTTCGAGACCCCTTTTAACCGTTGATGAGTGTCTGCGTATGCCTGGGCCTAAAAAGGATTCAAATGGTTTAATTGTTGAAGCAGGCGACATGGTTGTTTATGCAGCGGGCTTTCCTGCAATTTATGGTAAACAGCCGCTTTATTTTAAAGATCCAGTGTTCATGGCTAGAGCCTCTGTAGAGGCACCTATTCACTCAGATATTTTACGTGTTCGTTTAAGTGAAGACGAGGTGATCCGGTTATGAAAAAACTGTCCATCATCATCGCTATTGTTTTGATAAGTACTATTGCTGCAGGCTCATTATTCCATTCTATGGACTTTAGGATAAATCTTACTGAATCCATTCCTGTAGGTTTATATCGCATCACCGGTGCAGAGCCGCTAAGAAATGCTTATGTGATTTTTTGCCCAGATGATAGGCAAACTTTCAGATTAGCCAAGAACAGAGGTTATATAGACCATGGTCTTTATTGTAATGGATATGGCTATTTAATGAAAAAAGTGGTGGCTGTATCTGGCGATATCCTCTCTGTGACAAATGAAGGAGTTTTTGTAAATCAAATGCTAATTCCTTATTCAAAACCAAAATTACAGGATGGGATGAACCGCGCTTTACCTCAATGGCAGGTAATGAATTATCAACTTAAAGTAAATGAAATCATGACGATGACCAGTCAAAGCGAATGGTCATTCGATGGTCGATACTATGGTCTTGTTCACACGAGACAAATCAAGGGAATGATCACACCCATATGGGTAATTAATAAACGGGAGAAAACCACATGAGTCATGAAACCGAGTTAATGGATGTGATTTTTGAAAAAATCGATGATTTAGTAATCCCTGGCTTTCTTGTCGAGGTCAGTCCAATAGAAGCAGACATCATGGGCGCATTTTTTGAAGATGCACTCAATGAAGAGGATGCGATGGAGGCTATTTATGACTAAAATGCCTTATCATCAAGTCGTTGCCAATCAAATTATTGAAAGCCTGAAAGCAGGAACAGCACCCTGGCTAAAACCATGGGAACCAGGCACAGGTAATGGTCAAGTTCCTTATAATCCAATAACAGGCAAACGTTATCGCGGGATTAATGCATTGTATTTAATGCTAAATCAAAGTGATGACAATCGCTGGTTAACCTACAAGCAAGCACAAAGCATGGAAGCTCAAGTACGCAAGGGAGAAAAAGGAACGACGATTCAATACTGGAAATTTCATGAAGAACAAATCAAACAAGATGATGCGGGTTATCCTGTGCTTGATGAGCAAGGTAATCCATTAAAAGTGCAGGTGAATCTTGAACGACCCAAGGTGTTTTATGCAACAGTATTTCATGCATCACAGATTGATAATATGCCCGAACTCATTACAAAAGAGCCGCACTGGTCCTTAATTGAAAGAGCAGAAAAACTACTGCTTAACTCTGGCGCCACCATTACTCATTCTGAAGCGGACAGAGCATTTTACAGATTATCGACTGATAGCATTCATCTTCCACCAAAAGAGCAATTTAAATCTGCAGCAAACTATTATGCCACTGCCCTGCATGAGCTTGGACATTGGAGCGGTCATCCTTCAAGACTGGATAGAGATTTAGGTCATCCCTTTGGTTCAGATGCCTATGCCAAAGAAGAATTGAGAGCAGAAATTGCAAGCATGCTTTTAGGTGCTGAGCTTGGTATAGGTCATGATCCTTCTCAACACACGGCATATATCAAATCGTGGATTCAAGTTCTGGAAGATGAGCCTTTAGAAATATTCAGAGCATCTGCAGATGCAGAAAAAATAGTTAATCACCTGTGTGCTTTAGAGCAAACCCAAAACATTCAACTAACAGAACTTATTGAAATCAAGGATGAGAAACTTAAAGAGGTAGCCGTTATGACTTCGGAAAACATCACTTCTGAAAAGGTCTGGTTAAGCATCCCCTTCAAACAAAAAGAGATAGCTAAATCCACAATAGGAAAACTCCCTGATGGAACACCAGGTATTGCCTGGGATAAAGTTCAAAAATGTTGGTATGCAAATCTTGGTGTCCCTGTTGAGAAAATCAAAGCCTGGCTTCCTGAAAATCAAATACTAACCCAGGATAAAACGCTTCCAGAAGATGAATTTAAAGCGGCATTGGTGAGCCTTGGTGCTATTGTTTCAGGTGAGCATCCAATTATGGATGGTAAACCTCATCGTATCTCCACAGAGGGTGATAAAAACGGTGAGAAAGCAGGATTTTATGTAGCTCATTTAGATGGCATTCCGGCTGGATATATTAAAAACAATCGAACGGGTGCTGAGCTTAATTGGAAATGTAAGGGTTACATTTTGACTGATGAACAGAAGACAACGCTTAAGACTGAAGCGCTTGAGCATCAACAGACTCGCCAACGTGAGCTTGAAACTAAACAAAAAAATACTGCATTAAGACTCAAGGAAAAATTATCAATAATGGCAGAGATTGTGGAACCCACACCTTACATGCAGGCTAAGGGTATTGAAGTTCATTCTGGCGTATATACTGATGAAGAAAGAAAACTAACCTGTATTCCGGCAATAGATTGCGAAGGAATACTTTGGACTGTTCAGTACATTGCTGAAGATGGCACCAAACGGTTTGCAAAAGATTCAAGAAAGGAAGGTTGTTTTCATGTATTGGGTGGTCTGGAAAAACTTTCAGGAACACCTGTCATTGTTATTGCTGAAGGTTATGCTACAGCTGCAGCTATAAAAGATGCAACTGGACTACCTGCTGTGGTCTCTGCCTTTGACTCCGGTAATCTCAAACCAGTCGCTAAAGCGCTACATGATAAATATCCCAATACTCCAATTATTGTGGCTGCAGATGATGACAAACACCTTGAGTTAACAAAGGGTATTAACCCTGGGAAAGAAAAAGGAAAAGAGGCAGCAGATTCAGTTAATGGATTCATCATTCTACCGGCCTTTGCTCCAGGAGAGCAGTTATCAAACCCTCGACAGTTTAGCGATTTTAATGATCTGGCTAACAACAGTAAGTTAGGGCTCGAGGGAGTGAAACGACAATTAAAATCAAAAATTGATAGATATGCTAAGTTAAATAGCCGTATGCTATTATCGCAAAAGACCAATGTGGTTCATATTGCATAAACTCATTTCAAATGGCAACAGATCAGTTCAATTGTTGCCAAAACTACCCATATCCTCATAATATGACGCATCTAGGTAATTACTATTCTTAGTTATGAGCGACTAAAACACTCTCTAAAAGCAGCTTAATCCTTAAAGATAATGTTTAACGTCAATGATGGCTTGTTAAGTCTGGTAATTTAATATCCTGATAAGTCATCAGAGTCATCATCCCAGTCTCTTGATGATAAAGCATATGACAATGCATCATCCAGTTGCCCGGATTATCGGAATCAAATTGAACCTTAACAGTTGATTTCGGCAACACCAAAACCGTGTCGTGCAACAGACCATCACTTATCTTTTTCCCATCAATCTCAGTCACTTCAAAGACATGACCATGCAAATGCATGGGATGAGCCATCATCGTTTTATTATTGAAGACAAGTTCAACCCGTTTGTTTTTCTGAACCGTTAATGGTTTTATTTCAGGCCACTTTTGGTTGTTAATTGTCCACACATAGGACATCATATCGCCTTCTAAATTGACTGTAAGCGTTTGTCCAGGAGTTTTAGCTGACATTGGCTGTAAGGCCTTAAATTTAAATTCCTGATCATAGTTTAAAGCGCCAACTTTGTTTGACGTTTTTTCATTTAGTTTAGGGATAGGCGCTTTAGGTGTCGTAAGTATTAAACCGGTTTGCATCGCAGTCCCTTCTCCTTGTGCAAGAATAGGATATGCGTTTTCACCTTGGGGAATGGTCACCAAAACATCAATCCGCTGTCCCACGGCCAGTTGAAATTGATTGGATTCTACTGGTTTAATCGCTTGCCCATCAATAGCAATCGCCTTACCTTTTAAAATGCCTGTATTGATAAAAAAATTAGACATTGCAGAGCCTGCGATAAACCTTAATCGAACAGTATCTCCTTGATGAACAGAAACAACTTCTGGATTCTTTAACGTTTTATAGTTGGTTAGGAATGCATCATAACTGACATCATTTAAATCAGCTTCCGCTTGGCTCGTGGGCATAGAAGACATACCACTACTATGATGCATGTGAGTCATTTGTCCTTTCTTTAGCTCACTTAAAATCACTTCTGGTTTTTTATAGCTAAAATCGCCAATGAATAAAGTAACCTCTTTATCACTTGCCTTATCTTTTGCGTCGGAGATAATCAAAGGTGCTGATAAAAATTGTTGTACCTGCAAATCATGATGCGAATGCATCCAATAGGTCCCAGATTGCTTGAGCAAAAAATGATAATGGTATTCACCGCCTGGGGGAATGGGTGCCTGCGTCACATAAGGCACTCCATCTTGGTTATTCGGTACAACGAGGCCATGCCAATGCAATACAGTAGGCTTATCAGTCTGATTTTTTACAACTGCATCAAACATGTCGCCTTTCACTCCGTGATATCCCCAAGTACCGTCAGGCTGCTCGATTCGAAACAACTCAGTAGGTTTACCATCCACTTCGGTTTGATATTTTTTAATCAACAACACGGTGGGTTTAATCGCTGTATGTAGGGTTGGATTTTGAACCGCAAGGGCTTGTCCAACATACAGGGCATTTAATGCAAGTATTGCTTGAACGCAAAAAGATAATTTCATAAAAAACACTCTTAATTAGATGATGCGATTTAGTAAAGGGCACGTAATTGGCTTAATATTTTTTCCAATTTATCCCAATTGGCTTGAGTTCCCTCCTTATCGTTTGCATCCCCTGTTTTATCAAGACGAGTAGCCAATTGCTCTACATAGCTTAAATTTGTTTGCAGTGTTTTTTTCTGCTCTTCAGATAAATCCTTGCTCAAGCCGTGCAGTGCATTAACTAAATCGCGAATAGCAAAAGCATGCTCATGAATGGATGCAAGTTGATTGTTTTTTAATGCCTGATTAATAGAAGCCGCTTGCTCATCAATGGCTTTCCAGATAGCTGGGATGGTTGATGGAATGGCTACTTTGGACGCTTCGCTGGTATCGGCAAAGAGTTTCAAAGGTATTGTCCAAATAAAAAAGCTCATTATCAAACTAAACCACTTCAACTTACGGTTGCATTGTACCTGATTCATGGTGTTTCTCCTTATTGATTTCATCTAAAGATTGGTGTCTTTCCCGCCATTGTTCAATGGCGTTATAGACCGTAGGAACAACAAACATATTGAGCACAGTGGAGGTGAATAACCCACCTAAGAGCACTTGCGCCAAAGGACGTTCTAATTCTTTACCGGCAGGTGAACCCCAAAGCAGAGGGAAAAGCCCAAGGGCGGCAGTGGCTGCTGTCATAAGTACCGGCACTAATCTATCGAGTGTCCCATCAATGACCACTTGATCTCGAGTTTTTCCCTGCAAACGCAATTGATTGTAGTGACTCACTAAAATAATCCCATTGCGTGCCGCAATCCCAAATAAAGTAATAAAACCAATCATGGCCGCCACACTCATCTCACCACTAGCGATAAAAAGTGATATCACCCCACCGATTAACGCCAAAGGTAAATTAAACATCACTAACAAAGCTTCTCTTAAGGTACCAAAAGCTTTATGCAGCAAGACCAGCATGATGAAAATAACTAAAGCACCGAAGGTAATAATCACTTTAGAAGCTTGTTGCTGGCTTTCAAATTGCCCGCCGTATTGGATAAAATAACCTGCGGGTAGTTTTATTTTTTCCTGTACCTCTTGTTCGACATCAGCAATTACACTGCCTAAATCACGCCCTTGTACGTTAAAGCCTATCACTAATAACCGCTGCACATTTTCCCGATTAATAGCAAAGGGTTGAGGCTCCACTTTAATCTCGGCAACAGCTCGCAAAGGAACTTGACCAGAAGTTCCCTCGGCTTGACCATGCGCGTCAATCAACATGTTTTGAATGGCCTTAATGCTATCTCGTCCAGGTTTATTCATACGAAGGTACAAATCAAAGGTACGCTGTCCTTCTAAAACATTCGAAACACTGACTCCATTTAAAAGTACTTGTACGTCTTCAGAAATTTGCCCTACATTGACCCCATAACGTGCCGCCTTTTCTCGGTCAATTTTAATGATGAGTTGCGGTACATTAATCTGCTGCTCTTTATTGACATCAACAACACCCGGAACAGATTTTAAAACCGTCTCTAAAGAGTGACCTAATTCATTGAGCGTCGTTAAATTATCACCAAATAACTTCACCGCCACTTGGGCACGAACCCCTGAAAGCACTTCATCCATACGATGGGCAATGAACTGACCCACATTAAACACAGCACCTGGAATATTGGCTAAATCAGTACGAATTCGTCGTAATAGCTCATCAGGCGGTATCGATTTGTCTTTAGCAAAATCAAGTCGCACATCAAACTCACTAACATTAGGTGGCAGAGCATCCTCATCCAACTCACTGCGACCTGCGCGTTGCGAAATCGAGATGACTTGTGGGTAGCGCATTAAGGATTTTTGCACCTGTTGCCCTAAGCGCATCGACTCTTCTAATGAAGTTCCTGGCAAGGTGCTCATGGCGATAATGAAATTCCCTTCATGAAACTCCGGTAAAAAGGACGTACCAAAAAAGGGAAGTAAGGTTAATGCAAATAAAAAGGCGGCCAGCGCCATGGCAACTACGGCTTTAACGTGTGCTAAAGACCAGTGCAGTGTCGTTAGAAAATGCCTCTTAAGCCACAGGACAAACCGGGTTTCAGACTCTTTCTCATGCTCCGTTTTTTGCTCTACCCCATAATGACGCTCACCCTGGGATAAGGCATGTAGGCTCACTTCAGTGTCCTCTGCTTTTTCTTTGCCACGAACTAATAAAAGGTAACACAGTGCTGGGACCATAGTAATCGATACCACCAAAGAACCCAATACTGAAGCAATATAGGCAATGGCCAAAGGGCTAAAAATACGCTCAGCAATCCCTGATAAAAAGAAAATAGGCAAAAAGACAAGGCTGATAATAATGGTGGCATAAACAACTGAACTTCGTATCTCAAGTACTGCATCAAACACCACTTCAATGGCAGGTAAAGGATGGGGTTCTTGGCGGTTTACTCTTAAACGGTGCACCACATTTTCAACCGTGATGATGCCATCATCTACGACCTCTCCAATTGCAATGGCCATCCCGCCCAGTGTCATTGAATTAATCCCGATGCCAAAATAGTGAAGCACCAATAAACCAATAACAAAGGATACTGGCATGGACAGAAAGGTAATAAATGATGCACGCCAATTCATTAAAAACACAAAAAGCACCGCAATGACAATGATTGCCCCTTCAAGAAGAGCGCGAGATAGATTATGAATCGCTGATTCAATAAAATTGGCTTGACGAAAGACTTCCGTTTCTAACGCCACACCTGCGGGAAGAGTGAGTTTGATGTTTTTTAACGCCTGCTCCACTTTAGTCGTGGTTGTCACCGTATCCGCACCATAGGCTTTGGAAATGGTACCAATCACCGCAGGCTTTCCATTGTAAGCACCATCACCGCGCTTTATTTCACCGCCAAAAGCAACTGTAGCCACGTTATTAACCGTGATGGGAATACCTTTTCGTACCACAATAGCGGTTTTTTTAATATCATCTAAGGACTGGATTCGTCCAATAGTTCCGACCACAAGCTCGCTACCGGCTTGGTGAACAAAAGCGCCTGGTACGTTTTGATTCGCAGTGGTTAACGCCTGGCGTACTTCTTCGATGGTAATCCCATAAGAAAGCATGCGCTCAGGAATTAAGCGCACTTGGTATTGCTTGACCTCACCACCAAGTGACACGACGGCCGCAACCCCACCTAATGCCAGAATTCGGGGTCTGATGGTCCAATCTGAAATGGTGCGTAATGTTTCAGGACTTACCGTATCACTGATTAAGGCATATTTGACAAGCCAACCCACGGCTGAGGTTACGGGCAACATGACTGGAGAATTAACACCTGGTGGGAGTCGATTACTGACTTGTTGAATACGCTCATTAACCAGTTGTCGGTTACGGTAAATATCCGTTCTGTCATCAAAAACCACGGTAATGGTGGACAAACCTACCGATGTTTTAGAGCGTACACTGGCCACACCTGGTGTACCATTAATCGCACTTTCCAAAGGATAGGTAATCAGCGTTTCCACATCTTGGGTGGCCATGCCAGGCGCTTCGGTTTGCACCACCACCTGCGGAGGGGCAAATTCCGGGAAGACATCCACCGGCATTTGTTTTAAGGTGTAGCCACCCAAGAGACAAAGAACCAGCGTTAGCGCTAGAATTAAAAGACGATTATGAAGCGACCAGGCAATTAAGCGTGTAAACATTAGTGTGGCTCCTCATGACCGAGTTTTTTTGCACCGCCGCCACTAAGAGATAAGGTGTATAACTCGCGATTCCCCTGAGTCACTACCTCATCGCCAGGAACTAAACCTTCTTTAATTTCAGTATAATTATCATCACGAGTCCCAAGGCTAACCACCGTCCTATCATACTGGGTACCATTCTTCACAAACACAAAGGTGGCATTATCAATTTCCAATATGGCGTTATTAGGTACCGTAAGCGCTGCCTGAGTAAATCGTAATACCACGTTGGCGCGCACAAACATGCCGGGTTTTAATAATCCTTCTTTATTATCAAGACTAACTTGGACATTCACGGTGCGCGTTAAGGGATCTAAGTTTGGTTCAATAAGCGTTATTTTTCCTGGAAAAATACGCTTGGAATAACTTAAGACATGCACATTCACATCCAACCCTACTTTAATCTTGCCCAAATCCTCTTCATACACTTGAACAATAGCGAGCACTTGCTCACGATTACTGATGTGAAATAAAACGGTGTTGGGTTCTACCGCCTGCCCCAAATTCACATTGCGTGCATCAATAACACCTGAAATAGGCGCTTTTACCGCGACACTAGGTGGTGGATCACCAACTAGGCGAGATTGTACCGTGGCCAATGTTTGTCCTTTGGTAACACTGTCCCCAAGATTGGTCACAATATCGGTTACCGCGCCACTAATACGCACATTCACATCGGCCTGTGCATTGGGCAGTAATTGGATTTGACCATTTAATGCCAACAAGTCAGCCATGGGGCGCGGCGTGGCTTCAGAAACCTCAATGCCAAGCATCTTGGTTTGTTCAGGAGTTAATGTAACCGACTGGGCTGGACCTGACGTGCTGACTTCAATTTCGTCTCCATGCGCCATTAGCAATGACGAATGAAAGAGAATACCCAGTAAAACAATAACCCACACTCTTTGGCGGATAGAATTAAATGTATGAATCATTTGGTCACGTCCTTGGTTAAGGATAAATACGAGCAGAATCCGTTTGTATGTGGTGCTCCAATAGCCGTACATAAGGCAACATAGGATTGAAAATATTGTCCCATGGTCGTTAAGTAGGCCATTTGTACATCATTTTGCTGCCTTTGCACCTGCAAGACATTCAAAAAAGAAACTTGCCCATTTTGATAGGCTTCACGAGCAAGTTTCACGTTTTCAAGCCCTAAACGAAGGGAGGTGCCTTGCGTTTGCGCGACACTAGTTTTAAGAGCATTAAGCTGGCCATAATTGCTCGTAACCTCTGTTTCAATCGTGAGATTTAAAGCATCTACTGAGATCATGGCTTGAGTTCCAGTTGCGGAGGCCTCCATAATTCGCCCTTGATTGCGATTGAGTAAAGGCAGAGGAATGGATAAGGAAACCCCTAATGTGCGATCAGCTGGTTGCGGTAACCCGCCTTCCACAACGATTTTATCTTGTTGCACTCCAGCACCAAGAGTCCAATCGGCAAAGCGCTCAGCTTGGGCTAAACGTCTATCGGCCATGGCGCGTTGTCCAGCAAGTAGCAAAGCCCTCCTGTCAGGACGATTACTGAGGGCGTGATTGATTAGGTTTCCTAATGGAGGAATGCCTTTTGCTATCCTAATCGTTTTTTTAACGTTCAGTGGCGAATTGGGTGTTTGACCAATGAGTTGATTTAAAAGGGTATATTGGCTAATTAGCTGACTTTTTAACAGTTGTTTTTCTTGAGTAATACGTGCGTATTCAATGCGAGCCGAATTATCATCCAATTTAGAAATTTCAGCGGCATGGTAGCGATTATGAATAACACGCACCAACTCTTGATTTATCTTTTGTAAATAATTTAATTGTTGCATGCGGTTCTCTGCGATGACCACCGCATAATAGGCATTAGCAACTTTGGCACTTAACTGCCGAGTCGCCTCAAAAACCTCAGCCTGGGCGCGAAGAATATCAATGCGTGCCACTGTTTTTTGCTTGGCAATACGACCTGATATGGGAAAGGCCTGGTTAAAGCTGATACTTCGCGAATATTCACCCTCGTTATTAAATAATCGGTCGTCGTTGTTATTTAAATTAATATTGGGATTTGACCATAATCCTGCTTGTACCAAGCGTGCCTCGGCAATAGAGATGGCAAAACGCGCTGCTTTTAAATCCTTGTTCTGTTGAATTGCCAGTTGTGTCAGCTCTTTGAGATTCAACGGGGATTTTGCATGTGCTAATACAGGCATTAACAGTGTCAGCCCTATCACAAAATACTTAAAGCCCCTTTTCTGATTCATCATGTACATTCTGTCCCTAATATTAATTAAATTAACTTAATTATTTTTCCTATCATGTCAGCTTCTTGCGCAAACGCAAAGCATTGGCAATCACCGACACAGAGCTTAATGCCATGGCAGCACCAGCTATCATTGGATTGAGTAATAAGCCTGTTAACGGGAAAAGAGCACCTGCCGCTACTGGTACGCCCAACGCATTATAAATAAAAGCAAAAAAGAGATTTTGGTGGATGTTCTTTACAGTACGAACCGATAATTCATAAGCCTCTACAAGCTTATTTAAATCGCCTGCTAATAAGGTCATGCCGGCACTCTCAATTGCTACATCACTTCCAGTTCCCATCGCAACACCAATATTGGCTTTTGCCAAGGCAATGGCATCATTCACCCCATCACCAACCATGGCAACCACGTGCCCTTCCTGTTGTAATTGAGTAATAATATTGCTTTTTTCATCCGGCAAGACTTCGGCAATAACTTTTTGAATACCTACTTGTCGAGCTACTGCTTTGGCAGTAATGGCATTATCACCGGTGAGCATAATGACTTGTATACCTTTTTTGATAAGCGTGTCGACAGCATCGTGGCTTGACTCTTTAATGCGGTCAGCAACCACAAAAACACCTGCGAACTGCTTATTAACCGTCAAATAAATCAGAGTAGCCCCTTCTTCTTGGGCTTTTAATGCCGCATCAGGAATTTTGTCAGCAGAAACAGACAGCCATTGGGCATTACCAATGGCAACGCTTTTTCCATCGATTTTTGCTTGAGCGCCTTTTCCTCTAACTGCAATAAAATCCGTAGCTTCTCTTAAAGTAATTTGACGTGCTTGCGCTTCATCACGTAGTGCTTTGGCTAGTGGGTGCTCACTGTGACGTTCAAGAGATGCCGCGAGACTCAAAAGCTCCTGCTCCTGCCAACTAGCAATTGGAATAACTTGGGTTAATGCTGGATGGCCTTGGGTCAGGGTCCCTGTTTTATCGACCACTAATGTATTAATTGTTCGTAACTGCTCCAAAGAAGCTGCATTTTTAATTAAAATACCGCGTCGTGCGCCCTCTCCTATCCCAACCATTATGGACATAGGTGTAGCAAGGCCCAAAGCACAAGGACAGGCAATAATCAGCACGGAAATGGCCGCAATTAAGCCATAACTTAAGGAAGGCGAGGGACCTACTAAAAACCAAACAAGAAACGCAATCAATGCGATTGCTAAAACAATAGGCACAAACCAAGCAGAGACTGCATCTGCCAAGCGTTGAATAGGGGCCTGGCTGCGTTGGGCCTCACTGACTTGGGAGATAATGCGGGCAAGTAACGTGTCTTTGCCTACGTGAGCCGCTTCGATTATAAGGCTCCCTTGTTGATTTAATGTCCCGCCAATCACCGTATTGCCCACTTCTTTAGCGACAGGCATGGGTTCACCTGTGAGCATGGACTCATCCACATCACTTTGACCTTGAATGACTACTCCATCAACCGGGATTTTTTCACCAGGACGTACCAGCAATCTATTGCCTAGCACTACCTCATCAAGAGCGATGTCCTCCTCATTTTCGCCATCATTTAATCGATGAGCAATTGTTGGACTTAAATGAAGCAATTCACGAATGGCATCTCCAGTGCGCTCACGCGCTTTTAATTCCAACACTTGGCCTAAAAGCACTAAGGTAGTAATCACTGCTGCGGCTTCAAAATAGACTGGCATCATGCCATCGCCTTGCATATGCAGAGGAAGTAGTTGTGGAAAAAGAACAACTGCCAAACTATATCCCCAGGCAACGCCTGTGCCCAAAGCAATCAACGTAAACATATTCAGATGATGGGTATGAAGAGACTGCCATCCTCTTAAAAAGAAAGGCCAACCACAACCCCAAACCACCAGCGTTGCCAGTATGGCTTGAGTCCATAACGATAGAGACATTGGAATTAATGGACTTAACCAACGCTCACCCATGCTCAAGAAAATGACTGGAATACTTGCTATGCATGCAATGATAAAACGCCAGAACATATTGTGATACTCGGGATTTTTTTGTTCTGTTATGCTCACCTGCTCTGGCTCCAGCGCCATACCACATAGTGGGCAAGTTCCTGGTTTGTCTTGGCGGATTTGTGGATGCATGGGGCAAGTATAAATTGTATTTTCTAATGCTGTCTCAGATGCAGATAAGGGGACGTGTTGATGCTGATGAGCGCAACAACCATGCCCTTCTTTGTGGTGTTTTGCATCCTGGTTTTGTGTGTTCATCATCCACCTCAATCGTATTTTTTAAGCAAAGCCATAATCTCATCCATTTTTTCCTGACGCGACTCAGAAGTTCCATGGCAGGCGACCTCATTAAGGCAGTTTAAAACATGACGCTCAAGCACACCCAATTCAATAGTTTTTACTGCATTACGAACAGCGCGTAACTGAGAAAGGATATCCACGCAGTAGCGTTGTTCTTCAATCATCCTCTTAATGCCTTCGAGTTGGCCGGTTACTCGATTAAGTCGAGACAACTCTTCATGATGCTTAGGATGTTTTGACATATAATTCTCCAATATACCCCTATAGGTATATACCCCCAATGGGTATATTGTCAAGAAAAAAGCACAATTTGTAGTCTAAACAATGATTACTGAATTCAAACTCTCAATAGGAACTTGGTTTAATTTGGTTCTTGTAATGCTTTCTATTTGTCTTTAATCGAGAAACTTCCCGTCGCACATGGTTATCAAATTTGAATCCTTGCCGCTCCAGGTGATCATGTGCATTATCCGGCAATAACACTTGACCTCTTCCGGTGAGCTGAACCAGATCGCATTTGGACAAGTTTCGCAAGCTGTGGTGATCTTTGGCTGGCGAGCCTTGTCTAATGCTGAAAGAGTTGGGCTTTGTACTACCCCTTCTCTTTCCAGTGGCTGTTCCAGCAGCCTCATGGCTTCCTGAAGTTCTTCCTCGATGACTTTGTCGGTTTGCTCTTGATTGCTCATGGGATTTCTCCTGTTCAAAATTTAGTTTTTGACGTTGATTTTCCAAATCCAAATCAGCAAAAGTGATTGGCATTTGATATTGAATAACAATCTGCAAGATAATCTTTTTAAATAATGGAGACCCATTCACACAAATACAGTCACCATAGCGCTGTCTTGCCATTTCCAATGCTCTTTTAAGTGTAGGAATAGACCCGCCTTTAGAAATTATAATTTCCTTTCCATTGTCCCTAATAACACTGTTATCTTTTTTATAAATCTCAGTACCTTCTTTAGTAATAGAGTCGATTTGTCCAAAATTTAAAGAAGAAGAAAAAGAAGAACCTAAACCTGATATGGTGTAATCATGCTTATTTTTACGATTACGATACCGCATAGCCATTAAAGCATCCTGATCGCCACCTTGTGCTTTTTGTTTCAGCCAATCAGCCCAGGTTTTGTTTTGATGAGAATCTAATAACTGGCTACGTTCTTTTGCATAATTTTTTCTTATGTTATCAATCTCATTAAGCAGCGTTTTGTTTATATGCTGATAGATGTACTTTTTCTGTGCTTTAGATAGGTTCATTAACTTCAAAGCCGCTCGTTTAATTCGTCCTCGCTTTTTCGCCTTTTCAATAAGCGTTGTTCTGGCCTCACGCAATTGTTTAAGTTTGTTTGAAACAAAAGATTTATTGTGTGATTTTTCGTACTGATATTTGGCATAGAGCTCGGAATTTAGTACCTTTTTATTTAATGGCTCATAATGATAAACATTTGATACAGGTCTATGGTCTTCTGAGCAAGATGGTACGAATGAACCGAGCTTGGATTCGAGATTTTTTTTAGAAAAAGTTCTGGAAATTGAACTTGCTTTAACAGTAAGCCCTTGGACATTGCAGAACACAAAACCATTGGCTTTAATACGAACCATCAACCCATGTTCTGCCAAAATACTATGAATCTCCTTCCAATTCCTCGCTGCCTCTATTTTTTCTTTGCAGTGACGCTTCATCCAATTAATTAAACTTTCAATACCTGAGTGATGTTCCATATCGTCAGCAAGATTTTCTGAATGGTTTTTTCGGGTTTGATGATTGGTTATTTGAAGACCTAATTCAATTTCTAGCTTGGATGCGACCTCAGCAAAAGTCTTATATGCTCTGAAAGGTTCAATCATATTAAAGGTTTGAGGATGAATTTTATTAATCGCAACATGAATATGAAGATTGTCTGTATCATGATGAACAACTGAGAGTCTTTGGTGCTCTTTAAATCCAATCGATGAAGCCACCGTATCTTCAATTTCCTGTAAAACTTGAGCCGAAGGATTTTCTCCTGGAGCAAAAGAAATAAGCATATGATAAGTTTTATCTCCAGTGGCTCTTTGATTTTTAGCTTGTGTTGCCAATACCTCATGAACGGCCCAAATAGGATCGAGACTATTACAGTTTGATAATCTGATCTTACCCACTCGCTCCTGTTTGTTTTGTTGATTACATAGGTATTGAACAAGGCTTGAAAAACTACTAAGCCTTGTTTTCTTCATAGGAATATGGCGAATAATCATAGTTTTTTCACCACTTCAAACATCGCATCCTGAGTAGTTTGAATACGAGCTAACAAGGTTTTTATTGTTTGGAGGTCGAAGTGTGCAACACGTTTATCCTGAGTCAACCATAGTTTTAACAGTCCACCAAGCCGTCCTAAGTCTCCATTAATCTTGGCTAACTGCAGTATATAATCCTTATCAACATTACTTTGAATTTGATAACCGAGACTAATCCTTCTTAAATACTCGGCAATTGAAAGCCCAGCTGTAGCTGCATTCGATTTAATCTGAATTTCTTCAGAAGGCAAAACAGGTACGCGAAGATGGCGACCATTTTTTCTGGTGGGTGTTTTAAGCTTCTCGTCCATAAGGATGCCGACCTCTTAATTAAGTGGTTATGCAATCCTTTGGGTATTGATTTGACCTTAAAACATAAGGTTTTCGTTGAGCACCGAAGGTGCGAATAAGACTTGTGAGGTTGGGTAGCCAGCTTGCTGGTTAGCTAACTTCACCTATCTTGCCCTGCGTTTTAAGTTCATCTAATAGCATACTATCAGGTAATTTTATGTAATTTCAAGGCTATTTGTTTTGAAACCAAATTAATTTCTAATAATTACCAATAATTACGATAAATTACATATTTATGCACTTTAGAGAAGGTTTAATTACGCCAAAAGGAAATAAAATAACTCGACTCATTGCACAGCAACAAAATAGTTTGTACCATCAGAAAGAGAACAATAATAAGTTGATGGTATGACATGGGAAACTCCCTCAGCGAACGAATCGCAGCAAAGCAAATGTTAAGAAAAGCCTCTGCTAAATCTGTAAATAAAGCCGCATTTCTTGCATTAAAAAATGATATCGCTTCAGCGCTAGCTGACGGCTGGTCTATAAAGCTTGTCTGGGAAACCTTAGTTGAGGAAGGCAAAATCTCATTTTCATATAAAACTTTTTGTGGCTATGTAGCACGTTTGATTGCTGCAGAAACAAAGCCATCTATGCAGGAAAAAACCAAGGATGATGAAAAGGCTAAAAGTAAGGAAAAAACCGAAATTAGGGGCTTTACTTTTAATCCCAAACCCAACTTGGAGGAACTCTTGTAATGGCAAAGATACATATCACACTGCAGGGAAAAGGCGGTGTCGGCAAATCATTTATTTCAGCAACCACAGCTCAATACAAACAACACAAAGGCCAAGCCCCGCTTTGCATTGACACCGACCCTATCAACTCCACCTTTCATGGTTTTAAAGCTCTTAACGTTGATCATATTCAAGTTATAAGTGGTGATGAAATTAACCCCCGTCTTTTTGATGCACTCATTGAAAAAATTGCCTCTGCAACTAATGATGTAGTCATTGACAACGGTGCCAGCTCTTTTGTACCACTATCTCATTACCTCATCAGCAACCAAGTTCCAGCTTTATTACAGGAATTGGGCCATGAAATGGTGATTCATACTGTCATCACCGGAGGCCAGGCTTTATTCGATACCATTAATGGATTTGCACAACTGATTAACCAGTTTGCAAATGAAGCTCAGTTTGTAGTCTGGCTCAATCCCTATTGGGGAGCTATTGAACATGAAGGCAAAGCATTTGAACAACTGAAAGCCTATCGAGATAACAAGGACAGAATATCAGCCTTAATTCAAATCCCCGATCTGAAAAAAGAAACCTATGGCCGGGATCTAACCGAGATGCTTCAACAGAAACTGACCTTCGATGAAGTTTTGGGTACGCCAGAGAAAAGCATTATGACCCGCCAACGCTTAAAAATCGTTCGCGATCAACTGTTTGGACAGCTGGATAGCGCCAGGGTGATCTAATGTCAGGGAAACTCGATAAAATCGTTCAAGACATCACCGTCAAACACGGTGTTCTTTTGGGTAAAGATGATCCCATCCTCATGCTTCAGACTATGAATGAACAACTGGTTGAGGAAAATCGAAAAGCCCAACAGGATTTGCTGGTACAGTTCCGAGAGGAAATGGAAGACATTTCCTCTCAATGGAAAGATGATGCCAAAGAAAAAGCTGAAAAGGTTCTCAATGCGGCATTAGCTAGTAGTAAAGAAGCTATAGTTAGGTTACTGCAAGAATCTACTAGAGAATCGGTTCAAGCGATGAGGAAATTGATCTCGGATTCATTGATTGAGGCTCATTCCTTAACACAAAAGACACAAAAATTCAGCTGGTTCGCATTGGTATCATCAGTCACATTGTTTGCTGCTTCTTGTATGATTCTCTTATTGTTTTGTAGATAAAGCTCTTCTGTTATTAAGCCCCAGTATGGGGCTTCCCATTTTTATCAACTAAAATTAATAGCATAGATATTTTAAAGATATTGCTGATGAACATGCTCCACTTCTATTAGAAGTACACTTAGTCCCATAAATGCAGTTTTACGCAGTTGCTGATTCTGGTATGATTTAATCATTAAAGTGATCTTAATATAGGGTCTCATGAATAATACCCATCTTTCTACAAACGATCATCATGCAATAGACCGATTATTCGAAAAAGCTACGTCTTATGTTGAAGAAGCAAGAAATCGTGTTCAACGTTCTATTAATTCTGAAATGGTGCAAGCCTATTGGTATATTGGAAGAGATATTGTTACAGCGGAACAAGAAGGACAAGCTAGAGCAGCATATGGAAGCCAATTACTTCAAGAACTGTCTAACCGATTAACAAAAAAATATGGTAAAGGATTTAGTGTTAGTACACTCCGAGATATCAGACAGTTCTATCTTGTTTATCCTGACATTGAAATTCACCACGCAGTGCGTGGTAAATCTTCTAATGACTTATCACTAAGCTCTAATCTAGGCTGGATCCACTATCGCTCATTAATGCGCATTGATCGCCCAGAAGCGAGACAGTTTTATACAGTAGAAGCTGAAAAAAATGCATGGAGTGGTCGAGAATTAGAGCGACAAATTAACAGCCTGCTATTTGATCGCCTAGCTAAAAGTAAAGATAAAGAGGGATTATTAGCCTTATCTCGAGATGGGCAAGAAATAAATAAACCTGAGGACGCCATCAAAGAGCCTTTGATTCTTGAATTTTTAGGCTTGCCTGAGTCACACCGTTTGGTAGAGTCAAAGCTAGAAGAGGCTTTGATCAATAATCTGCAGAAATTTTTGCTAGAATTAGGCACAGGCTTTTCATACATTGGAAGACAAAAGCGACTAACTTTTGATGGAGATCACTATTACGCTGACTTAGTTTTTTACCATGTCATCTTAAAGTGTTATGTCATTATTGATTTAAAAACCAGAAAGCTAACTCATGCCGATCTTGGTCAAATGCAACTTTATGTAAATTATTTTGATGCAGAAATAAAACAAGAAGATGACAACCCGACTATTGGCTTAGTCCTATGTACACAAAAAAGTGAAACAATGGCTAAGTATTTACTTGGCGAAAAAGCAAAACAAATCTTTGCTAGCAGATATCAATTACATTTACCTTCAGAAGAAGAGCTTAAAAAAGAGATCAAACGAGAAATCGATGTAATACAAAAAACAGAGTCCGACGACAAAATCATCAAAAATTGATTATCAGCATTGGCAATCACCAAAATTGAGTTACGTCTACAAATTGATTATGACTATGCACTGGATAGGAAAATGCCAATATTCCACCAAAAGCATTATACTGTAAATTGATTTTTACGAAAACAAACGTTTCCTCAACCAAAATGCAACATTGACTAGCAAAATAAGCACTGGTACTTCAACAAGAGGTCCAATGACAGTCGTAAAAGCAATAGCGGAATTAAGTCCGAAAGTCGCAATTGCTACCGCAATAGCCAATTCAAAATTATTACTTGCTGCTGTAAAAGACGCAGCTGTTGTTTTTTCATAGTTAGCCCCGATAAGTTTGCCCATTGTAAAACTAACAAAAAACATAACAATAAAATAAATCGTTAATGGAATGGCAATGCGAATCACATCAAATGGAAGTAGTAGAACTATTGCGCCTTTTAAAGAAAACATCGCTAGAATAGTAAACAGCAGAGCAATCAGGGTAATAGGAGAAATTTTTGGTAAAAAATGAGTTTCATACCAAGACAACCCTTTTTTCTTTATCAATACAAAGCGGGTTAGAAATCCAGCAAAAAAGGGAATCCCAAGATAAATAAAGACACTTTCCGCAATTGTCATAAAATCGATGTGAACTATTTGCCCAGCCATACCTAACAGAGGTGGTAAGACTGTGAGAAAGAACCAGGCATAGATACTAAAAAACAACAATTGAAAAATGCTGTTAAAGGCTACTAAAGCTGCAACATACTGATTATCGCCTTCAGCAAGCTGATTCCAGACAATCACCATCGCGATGCATCGTGCCAAACCAATAAGAATAAGTCCAGTCATGTATTCGGGATAACCATGCAAGAATAAAACAGCAAGCCCAAACATGAGAAATGGACCAATAAGCCAATTTTGGATTAAAGACAACAACAAGATGCGCCAATCTTTAAATATCAGCGGTAACTCTTCATATTTAACCCGAGCCAAGGGAGGGTACATCATTAAAATCAACCCAAGTGCAATAGGGATATTAGTTGAGCCAATAGATAATGAGTTGATAAATTGTGGTGTTCCAGCAAAAAGCGATCCGATTCCAACACCTGTGGCCATGGTCAGGAAAATCCAGAAAGTTAAATATCTATCTAAAAAAGAAAGACGCTTGGTGCTGCACGTGCTCATGCCAACAGCTCCTTTTCTATCCATTGTTTAAGTTGAATAAATACATCTTCAAATGCGGTATTTATTTGCATTTCAGAACCTTTTACTTTAGCTGGATCTGGGATACTCCAGTGGAGTTTCTTGGGATGTCCCGGAAAAATGGGGCAACTTTCGTGAGCCGCCTGATCACATACTGTAATCACTAAATCAATAGACTCTGACTTAAATTCATTCCAAGATTTGCTACGTGGAGCATTTGGCTTTATACCATGATTGGCAAGCATTTCAATTGCTTTGGGATGTACCCTTCCAGTTGGGACGCTGCCTGCGCTAAAGGCCAGATAGCGTCCATTAGAGTAATGATTGGTTATAGCCTCAGCCATAATAGACCGACAGGAATTACCAGTACAAAGAAATAATAATCTCATCGGCTTGGTATTCATCAGCCACAACATCCTGTTGTTTTTGTATCACAACAAGAGGTTTTTGTGGTTTTTTCTGGCATACAACAAGAACCTTCTGTTGCTTTTCCACCAGAAAAAAATTGGGCATCCTCCATAGTATGATAAGCCTCCCATGCAATTCCACTTGGATCATTGATCCAAGATTTTTCTGATTTAGCATAACAACAGGTTGTTTCACCATCGCTATGAGTTGAAATATTAGCCTCTGAAAATTGTTTTCTTAATGTCTCTAACTCATCAGCATCATCTACTTGAATACCCAAGTGCTCTACCCCATGCTTGCCAGCACGTGTTGAAATTGCAAAATTGATGCGCGGATCTTCCAACATCCATTTGGCATAATCTGATTTTACTTTTGTAGGCTCGGTTCCAAACAGGGCATTATAGAAACTGATGCTATCAGCAAGGTTATTAACGCCAATATGAATATGAAAACGTTTCATGATTTACTCCTTTGTAGAAGGACAGCAACTATTTAATTCAATAACCAGGCAATTTGTTGTATCAGGCTGTTGAATTTTGACTTGTTGTTTACTACAGCAATCCTGAATCATGAACGCGATAAAATCGCGCATTAGCTCAAAATTAGCTGAATAAAAAACATAACGCCCTTTACGGCAAGAAGCTACAATCCCAGCATTAGACAAATGGCTTAAATGAAATGACAAGGTATTGTGTAGGATACCTAATTCATCGCCAATTGCGCTTGCTGATAAGCCTTCAGGCCCCGCCTGAACAAGTAATCGAAATACTTGCAAACGGGTTTCTTGCGAAAGAGTATCAAATATTTTTAGAGATTCTTTTATGTCCATACTTCTAGAATAGTAGAATTATTCAATTTGATCAAGTGATCTTGATAGGCCAATCAATAAAAATAATTTTGAATCGTTTGATTCAACCAATTTATCTTTGCGTGAGATTTGCGTGTTTGAGTACGACACTGTTATACTCTGTACGACATTTGTAGTGGTATCTCGCGACAGATTATTTTTTTAAAATCAACGAGTTAATTTTAAGGCTGGGGGCTCATAATCCGTTGGTCCTAGGTTCAAGTCCTAGTGGGCCCACCAATAAAATCAAGTAGTTACGGTAGTTTTCTGAAAGTTTGAAAAAGTCATGTAGACGCAATGTAGACAGATTAATGAAACAAACATGGAGGTTTTGTAATCTTAATGAAATTTCTTATTGATTGGCTTTCCATTGTATTTATCTACTTAACTCCTAAGTCATATAAAAGTATTAATATATTAGCAGATAAAGAATTATCGAATCTTAAAAAGAAAAACTCATCTTTTCAAAATTATAGATATAAATGGATATATCGAGCTATTAATTACTTTAACACCCGTATTTACTTGATGTTAATTTCATTGGTGTTTTTATTATTAGTTCCAATTACTTTAGTAAATAACGCATTCACTGATATTTATGTACCCTATTGGGGTAGGTTTGACTTGTCAAATTATATTTTATCTCACAGTAAAGTAAGCACAAACAATCTTCACAGTATAATGGCAACAATTCAAGCAACCGTTTTCGCATTAATTATACCCATTGCAGTAGCTATTCATGAATTCGTCTTAAAAGATAATAAACTTAAAGAAGAAATGATTAATTTCATTCTTGAAGAAACAAAAGTAAAACTCATTACTGTAAGTTCCCTTTCCTTTCTAATTTGGCTTGCAATTATTGAAGTTATAAATGTTGTCTCTCAAGGTTTTGTTGTAAGCAACATTTCTTTAATCATAGAAACGTTTTGGTTAACGCTAAACCTTATATTAATCGCTTACTTTACATTCACCACTCTAAATTTAGTTAATCGCTCATTTTTCGACAATGCCTTAAGACAATTTATTGCGACAAAAATTTACCCAAACGAATTAAAAATATATCTTAAACGTAATATATATTTAAATTTAGCTAATAACGAAAATCATAATGACTAGAAAGCAAATTAAACCCCAGGTATTCGTTTCTTCAAGTGCAGATTTAGGTAAAGAAGAAATTTGTATCCATCTTCAACGGCCAATGATTTTAAGTGATATCAACCTAAACCTCTTAAAATTCGCAATCAAAAGTTGGAAAAAAAGAAATATAAAGCCCGAAATCACAACATCCGAACAATCTTTAAAGCAACCAATTATTTTTTTTCCTTTATGTTTAGGGGGGGAATACCAAAATAATGTGGCCTTATGTAGGATAAGTAACGGATTATCATTATCGTCAGCAGAACGATTTGCAGTAAAGCATGCATTTAAATTCACTCCAGCTACCGATGAAATAACTCAGATAAACAGCAGCAAAAGTATTGAAATTTTGATAGAACATATAACGATAACAATTCATCAATTGAATGAATCGCTTTTTAATACTGCATTTAGTGAGCTTATAAAACTTCACTCACTTTTATTAAAGTTGGGCGAAACTACCGACAATAATGGCAATCCTATAAATTATGCTATTGTCGAAGCAAACTGGTTTGGAACACAATTACATAATGAATGGGCAAGAAAATATCTACCACTTTTTGACGCATCGTTAACGGTACTAGAAAAAAATGACTACTTTTTTGGGAAATGTAGTTATGCTGCAGCCTACTTAGCTAAAGAAATATCTAAAAATCAATCCATTACAGGGTTAGATTCTATAACTAATATGCAGGGATGCCTCTGGTTTAAATTAAATGGCTGGTGGGAAAGAGCAAGTGAACAATTAATGAGAAATCATAACATTGGAAAAATGGTTACATTGGATGTTAATTTAGAAAGATTACATAAAAATGCTCTTCAAAAGTTTATTCAAGGATGGGAGCATTTACTTAAATTTGAATTAAGTACATACATAAAGGAAATATCAAGTTGGAATTCTTATAAAATTTTATTTCGATCATTTAACGAACATTTAAGCTCGACTATACTCTTTTTAAGTAAATCTGTGTTGTCAGGAAATCAAGAGGCCGCTTATTATTGGGCAGACTTCCTTATACATTGGAGTAACTATAGCCGGCCTACCGATGAAGGACTTGATTACATAGTTCTTACCAGTGCACAGGAATTATTAATTACACCTTCTTTACTTGATATGTCATGGGATGAAGTTGAGAGTTTAATTCAATCTCATTTACAAAACTCTAGACAGTTTATTTCACATCACTCGGTTTTTTCAATAATATTAAAAAATTACTGGCAAGATTGCTGCTTTATTCTTTCAAATTTTCTTTTATCATGGGGAACTACGTCAGAGCCGACCAAATCATTAGTAATTGACATAATTAATAGATTAATAAAGGGAACAACAATTGATGATTCTGATTCATTTGATAAAAGCTTATTCTTTGAAGATCAAGAACAATTCATTATCTCTTTTATAAGGCGCCATCTGAATATAGGATCATATCAAGGTACGCTAGAAAGACTAATTGAAAAAATAGAACAATTATCAGAACCAGAAAGGCTTAGCGGCAGAATTTATAGTTTTTCAAAAACGATCGGGGAAACAAATTACGACACCGAATTAATTTTAGCAACATTGAGGACTAGTAATTACCGAATTGATTTAGATTCTTTGAAAACATTACTCTCTTCTCATGATCTCGCTTATCAACTAGAAAATATAATAGATCAATTTATTAAATATTACGAAAAAAATAATGTTGAAAGTTATAAAACTATCTTTGATGCTATCATTACCCATGAAGAAAACAGTGAGATCTCCTATGATAATAGAACTGACAATATCTCAAAAATAAAAAATACTCACAGTCAAAAACCCACATTTGAAGATTCACTCAAAAAAATAGGTGACTTTTTACACATATTAATAGAACTAATTAAATCAGAAAGGTTGGCTCAAATTAAAAATCTACCTATATCTTCTGATAAACTAGTTGATATAGAAGAAAAAGCATCATATAAAGCATTTAACAAAAAAACTGCTAATTTTCCTGTAGCTCTGTTTAATAAAATAAAGTTACTTGATGAACCACTAATAGAATTTAAACTGAAATATGAACATTATCCTAAGGGCCAACTTACTGATCCACCAATGGATCATACACTCTTCTCAGAGGATTATCATCATAAAGAAGTTTCATCCAGATTATATGCCTATCTAATTTTTGACATATTAAACGAAGCAAAGAAAGTACAAATTCTCAATGAAGTATCAGTCGATTCAGAAGGTGATTTTGCAGAAAAACTTATTCAAATTGGTAAAGATTTAATTCACCAAAAGTTAAATCCAATCATAATTATTGATAATAATAGTCATCAATTTATTTATGATTGGAAACGTACCCTATGGGATCCGAAAACAAAAATACCCGAAAGAATTAAAATTTCTAAGAAAGAAAATAAATTCACAAAAAACTACATGTTTGATCTTAATGATATTCCTGTCTATAAAAGTAATGCCAACACGAAAAATAGCATTATCTTTCCTTTAGAAATATTAAACACGCTCATGTTTCGCCAATTCAAAAATGGTTATCCAGTGGAGGTAACGTTTGATGAAAACCAAGATAACCCTTGGGATGGAACCTTAACGTATCTTTGGGAGCGAACAGTAGAGTTAGACAAGAACTATAATATTTATACAATAACCTTATCCGAAGATAAAAATAGTAAAATAAATCACCAAAATAAATCCAAATAAACATCTGCTCCACTATCAAAGGGACAAAGGGGGAATTTGGGACAAGTGCGTTGCTACTGAGTTTCGGCGTCCCCACCCTGAACCAGGAAGGCGGGACAGATGGGACGTAATTCATCAAAATATCACTATGTCCTATCCACCATAAGAGTTCCTTTAAATTGGGTATTGGATTAAAGGTAAACGAAGGCGTAACGGTTGACTTTTTCTCTTTAGCCTGATTTTCTGTCCGTCTCTTCAGGTATCACTCGATGGCTTCCCTTCGTAAATGCCCGAGCTTTTGACCATCCAAGTATTTCAATACGTATAGCCTGAAGGTATTGTAAGTTGCAGTGAAGCATCCCTCATCCCTAAGCGTTTCCCAAATAACGGTTATCGACCACCCTTTTTCCAAGGCTTCGGAAATATCTTC
This sequence comes from Legionella sp. 16cNR16C, assembly GCF_021297775.1. Lineage (NCBI taxonomy): Bacteria > Pseudomonadati > Pseudomonadota > Gammaproteobacteria > Legionellales > Legionellaceae > Legionella > Legionella sp. 16cNR16C. The sequence continues at coordinate 322,503 of NZ_JAJTMX010000003.1, read as the reverse complement.
GCGCATAGCTAGAAATGCTACTTTATTTTTTCTGGCGTTCGTTCTTTGTTGACTCTGTTTAGAAGTCGTTATGTTTTCTGTTAAGGATTTTTTCATGGCCTACTCTCCATATTACTGGTTAATCAATCCTTTGAGTTTTATCGTTTATTTCTATTTATTTTCGACCTTTTAGGTCACATGCAACGCCCTTTTCGGTAACTTTCGGTAATTTATTATTTATTTCCGTTTATTCATGATTATTATCGTTACTAATCGTTATATAACGAACAATTACGAATAATTACCAAATTACGGTTCCAAAATAAATTTCAAAATGCAGGGCAAGATAGGTGAAGTTAGCTAACCAGGGAGCTGGTTGCCAAACTTCACGAGTCTTATTCGCACCTTCGGTGCTCAACGTAAAAACTGATGATATAGGCAATTTTATTCACCTCCCCAAATTTTTCCGGTAAACACATACAACCTTGGTGTCCCAACTCCTTTGATTCTTGGTTTGTGTGATGCTTTACCATCCGAGGCTGGTTTCAGCCAGCCAGCTTGTAATAAAACTCTTGTCACTGTACGTTGATCAAAGCCTTTGCACAGTTCATTTTTGTAGGTCTCAGTTAACACCATGTAGATTCGAAACCCTTCGCCATCTGTATGAAAAAATCCTGCTCGGTTGAGAATCTTGTCATTGTTAGGTGAATTGGCATTATCAAAACGGCTGGCACCATGAGACTCAAAGAAAGCGCGTACTTGCGCCATAATGGCGCGATCTTCGCGATGGCCATCAACCCCAAAAGCCTCCTGCCATGCAGTAAAGCAAACTTTCGCAGCATGGAACGATTCGTCTTTTTGCCATCCTGTCAGGCCAAATTGACTGGCCAGTTCTCCCGCAGCAGCAACTAATGCAAAGCGTCTGGCAACTCGGATTATCTGACCTGTTACATCAGGTTGAATGACTGCATCAACAAAGGTTTGAATAGTGTCAGCGGTATATCGGCTGATTGTTTGCCGGTTGGCAACTACTTGATTCAGCCACGCCATGCCCATTGCACCATGATATCGGCTGCTGTATTTCTTTAGCGATAAGGCCATGCTGGCTGGACTTAATTGATCATGAATCGTTTCAAAGATCCCCATCCCACAACCCGCATCCGCCTCTATATCAGCAAGCCTGATTTCCTGACCTGCGTTAATGCGTTGCCCTGATTTTGCCATAAGTGCTGTCAATGACTCTTCACCAGCAGATAAAAAGAATAAAGACCATCGGGAGGATTGCTTGACTGTACCGGTACGAGAGGCACGTGTTTTTCCCTGACCATTAGCCAGCAAATAAGCTGCCTCCCCTGCTTCTCTGGGATCCATTTGACTGAGTTCATCAAGAATCAGTAATCCATCATTGTGTAATGACGCCAAGCCTTCAAGCCCATTAGTGGTGCTGCGCCATAAACGGCAATAGGATTGTGGGTTTCCCCAAACCGAGGCAGCCAGATTCAATGCAGTACTTTTGCCTGATGATGATGCGCCTCTGAAATGAAAACCGCCTGAGTCTTCGCCAACAATCTTTGCCAGTACAGGCGCTAATGCCACAGATATGGCAAACACCAATCTTGAGTTGCCTGATGCCAGCCGACCTATTGAGTCGCGCCATTCTTCAACGCTTCCCTTGATCGACACTGCTGGTTCAATGGCATTGGTATTCTGGAAGACAATCTTCTCAGTTGATTGCCCGATACACTGGGAAGCTGTTACAAAGACATCGCCATGCCAACCGAGTTTATCAACACATCGCGCACGTGCATCTACTGGAAAGACTTGTAAATAGGAGGCTAACAAATCTCGTGCAGTCCTATTAGGTGAAATACTCAATCCTAATCGTGCCAGCTCTCGCCTTACATCGGAGGCATCGCCTTGCAACAAAGCCAGTGGCATCGCCCACTGATGGGTGATTCCATCATCGTCCTGCCATTCCAGCAAACGACCCCATTCACCACTGTGGGCATCTCGAGTTTTTGCAACAACATACAATGGTGCACATATCCACCGAGGTGGTAAAGGAGTGCCATCCTTATCAATACCGATAAAGGTTAGTCCCTCATTAGTTAACCGAAAGCGACCACCGGCATAATCGCATACAATTGGACGCTGCTTTAGTGTATTGGCTAATTCAATAACATGATTTTGTGACATACATTATTCTCCAAACAACATACAAACCATCGGAATGAAGCAAATTCATTCTGACAAATTTTAAATTTATGCATTCTCAACGAGCTGTAACTGACCTTCGTCACTGGTTGAGTAATAAATTTTTTGTTGTTGGAGAAAATTCAAGACATCACTTTTTCGATACAACACCTTGCGTCCAATTTTTAAATAAGGAACACCACCACCCGCCCAGCGGTTACGTTCAAGTAACTGGGTGGAGCAGCTTAATACCGCAGCGATTGTTTGTTGATTAAAAAGCGCAGAATGTGGCGCAGATTCAAATTCGTTTAAAAGATGTAACCTAGATGCTTTTTGTGCAGGCATAGGACTCTCCGCAATTGATTATTCACACAGCATAATGCTGAACCAGTCAATCCTTTGAATGAATCCCAATGCCTTCCCGGTCTAGCCAGAACGAAACATTGCTCTTCTCTTTTCCTTAGCCTTTCTTAGCTCCTGCTAATTAGTTCTTATTGGTAAAAAAATAGCTCATACCTCAAACTTGAAAAAAGTATCTCGCATTCCTTCCAAGATTGTCAAGCACAAAAGTTCGAATTCAAAGATGTGTTATTGAATGATATTGATTGATAATGCAAATAAGTCCTAAACATGGCATGTCATAAATTCGCGATTCGCGAATTAACTATAACTTTTAAAGTACGTACTAAGTGCAGGGAATATCTGTGTCCCATACGTCCCAAGGTTGCAAAAAAAGGTGGGGACGTTGCTAAACTAGGAATGATATGGATGCCCCACTTGTCCCCTTGGTCCCAGGCATTTTTTATAAGTCTACAAACGCTAATGAATAAAATTCATTTACATTCCATTTTGGACGAAGTTATATTCCATATTAGACGGACTTATAATCCATAACGGACGCAATGATAAGCCATATTTGACGAAACTAAGGATAGCTCTCTAAACATCAAAAAAGTTGTTCTAATGAAATTAATTCTTGTATTTGCATAATTATATTTATCTAATTACAATTTCAGTTAACACACCCGCCAAGCCTATGAAAACTTCGGTCTTTAAGCTCAAATCGTGCGGGTTTTTAACCTAACCCAATTTTTTATAACAGAATCATACCGATAGATTTTTTTAATTGACCCAATGCTGTTTTGTTCATCGTAAACCTCAACCCACTAGAATGAATGACCATATCAACATTAGTTTGAGCAACCATTTGATTGATAATATCTAAAATTATGTGGGTTCAATGATTATTAATAGAATTCTTTGCATTCAAAACCTAGAGTCTAAATTTTAGACATGTGCTATTGTTTCAGGTGGACATCCAATTATGGATGGTAAACCTCATCGCATAGCCACAGAGGGTGATAAACACGGTGAAAAGGCAGGATTTTATGTAGCCCATTTAGATGGTATTCCAGCAGGATATATTAAAAACAATCGAACAGGAGCTGAGCTTAACTGGAAATGTAAGGGCTACATTTTAACGGATGAACAGAGGGTAGCACTTAAGACAGAGGCACTTGAGCACCAACAAACTCGTCAACATGAACTTGAAGCTAAGCAAAAAAGTACCGCATTAAGACTCAAGCAAAAATTATCCATGATGGCAGAGGTTGTGGAACCCACGCCTTATATGCAAGCCAAAGGTATTCAGGTTCATTCTGGCGTGTATACCGATGAAGAAAGAAAACTAACCTGTATTCCAGCAACAGATTGCGAAGGCACCCTATGGACTGTCCAATATATTTCTGAAGATGGCACTAAAAGGTTTGCAAAAGACTCAAAAAAAGAAGGCTGCTTTCATGTGTTGGGTGGCCTCGCAAAACTTACAGAAACGCCTGTCATTGTTATTGCTGAAGGTTATGCTACAGCTGCAACTATAAAAGAAGCAACTGGACTACCAGCAGTTGTCTCCGCCCTTGACTCAGGCAACCTCAAATCTGTCGCCAAAACTCTCCATGACAAATATCCCCATACTCCAATTATTGTGACTGCTGATGATGACAAACACCTTGAGTTAACAAAGGGCATCAATCCCGGAAAAGAAAAAGGAAAAGAAGCAGCAGATTCAGTTAATGGTTACATTGTTCTACCGACTTTTGCACCAGGAGAGCAGTCATTAAACCCCAGGCACTTCAGCGACTTTAATGACCTGGCTAAGAACAGTAAGCTGGGCATCGAAGGGGTGAAACGGCAGTTAAAATCAAAAATTGATAGAATCGTTAAGCAAAATAGCCACTTGCAATTACCGCAAAAGACTAATGTAGTTCGTATCGCCTAGATACAATTAAACTGGCAACAATTGATAGGTTCAAATGTTGCCAACACCGACCCCTCTCTTTATCTTGTTATTTCTGAATTTCTTAAGATATACTTGCGCCAGGTTTATCGACATCCCTGGTTATGAGCGGCCAAAAAACGATTTCAAAAACGTAATCTGTTTTGTAGTTAATCTTTATTAACTGCTGGCAGTTTTCCTTAAACACTCATGAAAACAAAATTAAGACCAGCGTATTTAATAAGGAATCTACAAATGCCTGTTGCAAAACTGTGCGCAGATCAACTTCGTGCTATTTCCAATAATTATGGTGTTAAACTAAAATCAAGCCATGCTCATGAGCTTGTTGCTGCATTTTTTGGGTATAAATCAAAGGCAGCCTTGTTGTCGGATACCCTCGCATCCATAGAGAATGTTGGGCAAGCACAAATTTTTGTTCTAATTCCATCCTCTTTTATAGAAGAACGTCGGAAATGCCTTGTGGATTTACCATCTGACCTACCAGACACTTATACCTTAGCTGAGGAAATGTTTACTTTCCTGGCAGCTCAAAAAATGCTTGTGGCTAATTCGTTTCCGTCATGGATACATCTTTCTAAAGCGCTCACCAAAGAATATTTGCAAAAGAATGGCCATTCAATATTACCAAGAAATTTTGGTCCTTTTGAAAAGGCACGCAATATTTTTAACAAACCTCTATATGACTTTAATCCTGGTATAGAAACTACAGATAACGGCGTAAAAATAACGGTATCTAACAGATACTACGGTTCAAGCCATGTAAATTTTCAACCTATCGATGTTGTCCTAACAATCAGACTGCAGCGTATTGCTGGCCATTTTGGTTATGCAAAACCAGAAATCTCCTTCATTTGATATTTCTAGTCAGCCAGTTCGTTAAGTTAGGAGTCATAATGAAATTTTTAAAAATAAAACTTCCTTTTGGATTAAATGTAAATAATACCATCGTTCATATTTCTAATGTTGATAGTGGTAAGAATTGCAATTGTATTTGTCCGTCTTGCCACTCGCCACTAATCGCAGCCAAAGGCACTAAAAATCAGCACCACTTCAAGCATGCCACTACCATTGAATGTGAAGGAGGATTGGAAAGCGCCATCCATATGGCTGCTAAGCAGATTATAAAGGAACGGAAACAAATAAAGCTCCCTGAATATACCATCACAAAAGAAGTATCAGATTCAAAAGGAAAAATACACCCCGAACACAAAACTATTGTCGAGAAAGGAAAGATTATTTCCTTTGACTCAGTGGGAGAAGAACAAGAGATAAGTGAAATGCGGGCAGATATATTGGCAATAACACGCAACCATAAGCTCATCATAGAAATTTTTTATCGACACAAAGTAGACGATCAAAAAATTGAGAAAATTAAGACAGCTAATATATCTACCATTGAAATTGACCTATCTGATCTTATCCCGGACGATGTGAAGAACTGGGACGCTTTTTGGTCATGTATCAATGATCCCAATCGTGTTCAATGGCTACATAACGCCAAAGCAGCTATTGAAAGTGTAGAACTTGAAAAACAACTGAGAAAAAAGCTTCAGGAAATTGAAAAAGAATATGAGCTGGAAAAAATCAAGAGACTAAAACAGGAACAAGAAGTAAAACCAGTGCTTGAGGAGTCTCTGGAGGAATTAAAGATACTTCGTACTAAGAAACATATAGTGCAGCTTGATCAAGAGGCAGAAAAGCATCCTGCTTGGGAATTTTATAGTAAGTATCTTCAGCTCTCCGCTGGTGAATTGCCAAATTTTCTTAATCTAGACGTCCCTGATGGGAATTGGATTTTCGGTTGCGATAAACGTATATGGCAGGCAGCTTTTTATTATAACTTTTTCATTAGCAATGAGAACAACAAAAGCTATTTCTCTATTAAGCAGGTTGATGATTGGCTTCAAAATACAGCTAAGTGCAAGATTCCTCGTTGCACTCAAATTGTAGGGAAATATGGCAGGCGATTTCATGAACTTGTTCCTGCTGATATTTCAAGAAGTATGCCCTCATCATGGAGAACCCTGCGGGAATATTTTTATCATCTATGCGAATTTGGAATGCTGATATTTTCTGGAGATGATAGGCGTCACAAGGGAAGTTGTTGGTTTGAAATTCTCAGTAGAGACTGCAGTTCTAATAACCCTTACGATTCTTCTTTAATCGAGAAACTTCCCGTCGCACATGGTTATCAGGTTGGAGTCTTTGCCGCTCCAGCTGATCATGTGCATTATCCTGCAATAGCACTTGACCTCCTCCGGTGAACTGAACCAAATCGCATTTGGACAGGTTTCGCAAGCTGTTGTGATCTTTGGCTGGCGAGCCTTGTCTAATGCTGAAAGAGCAGTCGTTTGCAAGTTATGTGGCATGATATGCGCGAGACAGTTCGAGAAAACTTCCCTACCCCGCCTCCTACGACAATTGATATTAAAAAATATATAGAACAAGTAGACGAAAATTATATCTCAGACGCTTACCATTCTCTATCCATTGAAGGTTATCAAGTAAGTCCTGACTTAATTGAAAAAGTTCGTTCTGGACAATGGAATCCTGATGCTACAGAACAAGATCGAAATCACCGTAGTGCATTAGCTGCCCGTGGATACTGGCAAGCATTCCAAGCAGTAAAAAAGAGCCTTATGGAAATATTGAATGGAGACAACCCCGGAAAAATAATACAAAAAGAACATGGGGATTGGTATAGAGAATTATTTCAACCCAGCGTTGCTGTAGGTCTTTTAAAACCAACTGATCTGGCAGGATATAGACGAAGCCCTGTATTTATACGCCAATCAAAACATATTCCTCCACGTTGGCAAATTCTTAGTGAACTTATGGAAGAGTTTTTTCAGTTAATAACCCAGGAAAAAGAACCTTCTGTTAGAGTTGTTCTCGGACATTTCTTTTTTGTTTATATCCACCCTTATTCAGATGGTAATGGCAGAATTGGACGTTTTCTGATGAATGTTATGTTAGCGAGTGGCCATTATCCATGGACTATTATTCCTGTGGAGAAACGAAACGAATATATGGAGGCACTGGAACAGGCAAGTGTGCATCAGAATATCCTTCCCTTCACTAAATTTATTGCTAGTTGTATTTAGTACTTTGATTTTATATAAAGGCTTTATGGAGAATTACAATGGAATTTGCGAAACCAGTTAAAGTAGCCTTTGGTCGGCTAGAGCATATTGCTTTTATAAAAAGGCACCTAGATGTTTACAAAAAACCAGATATTACCAAATATCCCATTGCAGCTTATGAATTTGATTTTCTCGATTTCATTTACAGCCTAGGCCTTATTAACATTTTAGCCTTTGTTTGCATAAGCCTATTCCCCTCATATTTTAAATATGATCCTTTTAAAATTTTTAATATTATTCCCATCATGCTTTTATTAATAGTGAATACTGTTCTTGTAGCTGCAGTAATAGCATTTTTTCATTGGGGATTGTGTAAAGGTCTTGGGTTCATTTATAAAATAAAAACTCATGCTTTTTATGAGGCTGGAATATTTTGGCGAGTTTTTAGAGTTTTATCCCTTTCTTATCTTCTTATAACAATTCCGCTTTTAATACAAATTAACAGTATATTCACTCACGAAGGCTTAGGAACAACATTAAATTTAATATCTCTATTAACAATAATTTTAATGCTAATACTTCAAATAAAGTTATTTATTCTCCCTTTATATAAAATTGGAAAACAATTCGGTAAAGCTCCAGGGTCAATTCAAAGTTTGCTTGTTATTGCTAGCGCATTATTAATCAATAATTTTTTTTGGAAACAGATACCACCTAGTATTTTTGTAAATATAAAAGAAGCCATAAAACTATTTCAGCCCAATAAAGAATATGGACACATACACTCATTTATTAAGGAGCTTCGTTCATATGCTCTAGATGAATATGTTATTAACTATCAAGATGTTAATGGAAATTTTCGTCATTTAATTTTGAATCCAGCAACAACTAAAATTTATGATATTGAGACTACGGGTTAGTGAACTCTTCACTGCCTGCACATTTAATTCTAATTCTTGAGTAACTAGTTCTATTTCTGGTTGAGATATCCCAGCTTCTTCTTTATGCAATATATCAAGCAGTTCCTCAAGCGTTATAGGATGATAGCCCAAGCTTTGAAGAGCCTTTGTAACCCTCCCGTAAAATAGCACCATTCAAAAATAGAGTTTCTCCGGCATAATAGGCAAGAGGAGGAGAAACGATGAAACGCAGCCGATTTACAGAGCATCAAATATTAAATATTTTAAAATATGTAGAGAATGGCCGTCTGGTAAAGGATGTCTGCCGTGAGCATTATTCATTTTATAATTGAGTAATCGCTTCAATGCATAAGCAGAACATGAATTTTTATTATTACCCCCAATTTACCGCGATAACAGTAATTTTTAAGTATTTATAATAAATAAATATGGGAAAATCAAAAAATCAATCAAATTTACCGCCATAACAGTAATTTATGGTGAATTAATGCAAATAAATGCAATAATAAATTTATATTTATCATTTTTACTGCTATAACAGTAATATATAATTAATTTTGGTGTTCCATGCCCATACACGAAATTGCCAATTTAGTCCATTACTACCGCAAACACAGCGGCTTATCGCAACAGGAATTAGCTCGGTTAGCTGGGGTCGGTAAGACGGTTATCTATGATATTGAAAAAGGGAAAGAATCTGTGCGGCTAAATACATTGCTAAAAGTATTAGATGTGTTAAATATTCAAATGAAATTTGAAACGCCTTTTCCTCAAAACAACGGATAATAATTCATGAGAAAAGCATACGTATCAGTGAATGGTATTAGAGCTGGAATATTAGAGGAGTTAGAAGGTAAAAAATATCAATTTACTTACCTAAATGATTATCAGGGGGCACCTGTTTCTCTCACCATGCCGTTAACAAATAAAATCTATGATTTTGACGTGTTTCCCCCTTTTTTTGAAGGATTACTTCCTGAAGGCATTATGCTTGAAGCACTATTACGCAAATATAAAATCGATAAAAATGATTATTTTGGCCAATTGATACTAGTGGGCCAAGATGTCGTAGGTGCAGTGACTATTGAGGAACTAAGATGAAACGCTGCCCTATTACTTATGACGTAATTAGTGACCAAGAAAACTATTCGCAACGTGGATTGCATTTGCTTTCCCCTCAATTAAAAAACCTTAGCCCATTAGATTTAAGTGCTGATGAGCAGCGACAGGAAGCAATTGCTCGTGTAGGAAAGATGTCTATTCAAGGCGTCCAAAAGAAACTAAGTGCCAAACTAAAGATTAAAGAGGAATATTTTGAAATCGTTGATCAAAAAGGTCAGTACATTTTAAAACCACAAAGTGATATTTACCCAGAATTGCCGGAAAATGAAGCCATTACTATGACCCTTGCAAAGGCCATTGGCCTCGAAGTTCCGGTTCATGGTTTGGTTTATTCTAAAGACAACAGTTTAACCTACTTCATTAAACGCTTTGATAGAATAGGCCATAATAAAAAGTTAGCTTTAGAAGATTTTGCACAGCTATCAGGTGAAGATCGACATACAAAATATAAAAGCTCTATGGAAAAAGTAATTGCAGTCATACGGCAGTTTTGTACATTCCCAAAAATTGAATTCGTAAAATTATTTAAGCTGACGTTGTTTAACTTCCTGATCGGCAATGAAGACATGCATCTAAAAAATTTTTCCCTGATTACTAAGGATAGAAAAATTTCCATATCACCAGCCTACGATTTACTTAACTCAACCATCGCTCAAAAAAATACTAAAGAAGAACTGGCTTTACCTTTAAAAGGAAAAAAAAATAATTTAACAAAGAGTGATTTTCTTAAATATTTTGCCATTGAAAAATTAGGATTAAACCAGAACGTCATCGATAGGAGCGTACAAGAGTTCCATCAGGTAATACCAAAATGGCAAGAGCTGATTAGTTTCAGTTTTTTATCTCAACCGATGCAGGAAAAATATATCGAATTGCTAGAGCAACGGTGCAAGCGATTAAATTTTTTTGATTAACTAATATCTTAAGTAAATTCGGCATCGCTTTTAGATGTAATGGAAATGGAGTTTCCTAGCCAGAAAAAACACACATCATGCGTTATTTTTTCGGAAGATTTTGCCAAAATCCACGACTCAACTTCCTGCCTAATAGCAGTATTTACTTGTGCCTGCTGTAGAATAAAGGCTATCAGCCATTGCATCTCTATACTACCTGGTTCAGGCAGCATGATGAATGTTGATTTAACCTCCTTCTCAAACGGGATATTCAGGTGAAGTAACGCTGATTCAATATCATCTGCGGTATAAAATTGCTCTTCAGGATTGCCTATATAATCCCTGAAATTCGATTGAATTTCATAAATACCACGTTGACCTCTTAATACAATTAATCCTGACTCCCCCGCCTCGGCTATCTTTCCAAGAATAAAAGGCAAATCAAAAGACCAATAAAGACATTGTGAGGCAATAACCCAATCAAAACCGCCATCACCTGGATGTTTTAAGAAATAGTCTTCCGCAGTACCTGCAAAAGTATTGACTTGGACGGAAATGGGAAAGGGATGTTTAGGATACTCTGATAAAGCATCAAAACTTGGTTCTACACCAGTTATAGAGACTTTCGCTGGCAAGTGGTGGGTATGCGCATCTATTATTTTTTTAATCAATGAGCCATCATGACATCCTAAATCCAGAATGTTCATCTCATCTGATGATGGATTAAATCGAGGACGCATTAAATCAACAAGCAGTGATTTTTCACTGGCATTCGCAAAATAAGTTTTAAAAAACTCCCTTTTATCATAAATAGACATTTAAAATTGTTCCTTATCCTTTGAGTTAATATAAACAAACTTGATTTGGGGGTTGTAACCAATTGCTCTCAGGATAATTAACTCCCTCAGTTTCAATGAATTGAAAAGATAACGCCTTGCGTGATCTGTTTGAATTAATTACTGGACTACAATGGACAAAATTACCATGAAACATTAACGCATCCCCAGCCTTGACTTCCAAAGGCGTATACCAATGATTTTCAGTGATAAAATCAGGAATATAAACCTCATTGAGCTGCTCAAACTGCCTGGTTTTAAGTTGGTGATCTACTCGTGAAACCCATTTTAGGGGCCAGTGATTACTGCCCATGATTCCATACATGCATGCATTTTCTATACATGCATCCTCTAAAGCCAACCATAATACCGCTACCGAAGCAGGCTCGGTATATGCAAAAGTCGATTCCTGATGCGGTCTTACCTCACTTCCTGTACCATAGGGGAATTTGGGAATATAAACACTTAAATGACAAATTGGTTTTCTAAATCCTATACCTTTTAAAATTGATTGAAGCATAAGGTTCTTGTAAACCGTTTGCTGCATCATGGCATATTTGTCTATGAGGTGCATACCATGCCCAATCCTGTTAATCACTCTGGTATTATTTATCTTCTCATAAAAAATATGCCCTTTGTGGCTTGAAGATAGAAAATAAGGCTCGGTAACAAACTCCTTAGGCTCTGATTTCGGTCGCAAAGGATTTTTTGAATAAAAGCAAACGATTTCATTATTCCAGTTTTGCTCTAAATCTATTTCCGCATCATATTGGATAATCTCAATTTCATTTAATAACCTGTTGAGATCAACCGAATTAATATAATCTTTAAGAAGAATAATCCCATCTTGCTTATAACAGCTGACTGTCTCGTTTAAATCGAATTGATGATCAAAAGCTTTTAATGCACCTGAATTGACAATAGCATTCATTTTTCATCCCAGAGATTAAATGATTTCGAACGGGCTAATGACTTTTATATCCAAATCAGGGTGTTTTTTTCGCTGTATAGTGTAATTCAGGGGCGTAATTGCAATTTCTGTAGATGCAGCAGCTTCTGCGCTGATAAGATGGCCGCCAAAGACCTGGAAATTATCACCTGCTATAGCCGCATGGATGTGTACGAACAAACCGTTATCAGTTAGGGTCACATTACCAGCCAGGGAAGCAATTTCATAAGTCCCCTGAAACAATCGTTTGCTATGTTGTTGCGTATCCCGATGATAAAAACCGATAAGGATATTGGACAAAGCACCGATACCAGTAAAAATTGCGGAACTTGAATGAATAGCTGATGCATAATCGATGATGGAATGAAATAAACTCTCGCCTTCTTTGAGGCTTAATATAAAAGGCGAATTTACAGATTGACGCATGATGATGGCTCCATTGAATAAACAATAAAGAGCCATCACCAAAAATCTATAAACGTGGTCAGTCAGGATGGCTGAAAGAGTACCGAACACTAAAGATTTTCTTTATTGGATATTAATAACAAGTTCCAAATCTTTAGTCAAATATCTTCCTCTCTAAACAAAGCCATGGAGGCAGGCGCCTCATACCTGGTTTCAGCCGTCCCCACCCTTTGCAATTGAGGTGGGCATGTTGACTTATTGAATACTATAGATCTGCGCAATTGGTTATCCATTCATCATAATGGCGACGTGTATCATTCATTATTTTATAATAGAGCGAATTTATTCACATTTTAAGTATTTCAAATGTCTTTACAACTTAAATTTTTTCCACTTACTTTAATCCTTCTTTATTCATTACAACTTAACGCCATTCCTCCAGGGGAAGTAATCGATGCCTGCAGGAATAATATGAGTATGGGGGCAGGTATGATTATTAAAAAGATGCCACAACCTGATGCACATTGGTGGGATGATGGCGGTTTGTTTTGCGCCAAAGACAGATGCTATGTAGAAATAGAAACCATTTCAGATGGCATTCATTATGGAACTTCAGAATGTCATGAGGATTCCTCATCACCTGTGAGTCAAAGATATCATGAAGATCCTGCAGTGTTTATAAATGGTTATAATTTATTATTAGAAAAAGCAATTAATCTTTCTATAAATCCTTACATTGGACCTGGAGGTATGATATCACGTCATGCCGAATGGTGGAAAATTGTATATAGGGAACACACTTATTTATGCATTGTCGAAGCTTTATCCGACTCGGGTGCTGGCGCAGCTCGTGTACAATATTATGTCATTGAAAATGTAATGCCTTTTGATATCCCTTCTGTGTATTATTATTTGTTTGAAACAGACGTAATGCCCTTAACAATGAGCTGGCCTGAACAACAAAAAATAATAAAGGAATTTCCTTTTTTCAAATTTTCAGAGGTAGAAGAAAACTGCTAGCTAACATATAGCAAATATTTTGGCTGCAGGTAGGCGTATCACAAGGTTTTAGCCGCCTTCACATTTTGCAATGTATTATAAGTTGCTGTTAAACTTCCCTCATTCTAAGGGTTTCCCATATGAGTATTGAATAAATCGAAAAAATTCATACGCTCCCATTTTGGACGAAACTATATTCCATACCCTCTTAAATTAAGCGCAATTTTTTCATTTGACAAATAAAACTATTTTTTATAACTTACGAAATAACGCTTTTCCTAAGCGAGCCCCCTTCCAGTGCAAAACTCTTAGTGAGTAGGAAATTCGATTTTTATATCTAGAAAAATAAATATTAGGAAGGGAGTGTTTATTTTTCGCTAATATGAGAATCGAAATAATGTCTTTGCCTAAAAGTATTCCTTCAATAAAGTCTCTTAAATTATCTGCAAAACAAATAGCCTCAGCTAAGAGCATTCCGCTAAGCCAAGCTCTTGATCTTGTTGCCAATGATTATGGATTTACTCATTGGACATTAATGCAGAAATATTTTAAATCAGTACGCATGAATAATCTTGAGTCCATTTGGCAATCATTTCTTCCTGGAGAAATGTTATTGTTATCTGCTGCGGAAGGGGCAGGAAAATTATCTTTTGCTCTTAACCTTGCTTTGTGTGCATCTCAATTAAAATTATCGGTTAAATATTACTCTTTACATGTTAATGCATCCTTCATTTTTGAGCGTTTAAATCAAATTTCATTTTCAAATGTTGAGTGTGACTTGCAACAAGAGCAATACATAGAGATAGTGGAAAACTGTTTTGATCAAAAAACTATAATTGAAAAAATTAAAAAAGATAAGCCTGGTTCTTTATTAATTGTTGATTATTTACAAGCTATTATGTCCCATGAAGAAATGGATCCATATAATGATTTTGTGCGTGAATTGAAATTAATTGCACAGCAACATGCATTGAGGGTATTAATACTCAGCCAAGTCAATAAAGAATTTAATTTTGAATCTTTGGAGTATATTGCAGGCGGACGTTCAATCAGCAGGCATTTCACACACGTGATTCATATAGAACCGCAGCAACAAGAAAATAAAGACGAACGTGGAATCGTTTTAGTTAAATCAATACATTACCAAAAGCAAAAATCCTTTTTACAGTTTAATAAAGATAATTATCGTTTTCTTTAATCCTTTATCCTGCGTGAGATTTGCGCGTCTTGAGTATACGGCACTGTTATACTCATCTTTTGAACCCCTGAGAGAACTGATGGGGATTTGAATGACAAATAGTGACACACAATGGGAACAACGCGCCTCGTCCGAAACGCAACCAAAATTTTGGTTGGCATTTAATGATGGCAAGGCGCAGAAATGATTGGTTCTGGTGTAGACCCAAACAGTTCATATTCAATTATTGGCAAAATCCCCTATGTAACGTAATATACAAAAAAAATAGCACTCGCATTTATGAAACAGCATTATCAGGTGTAATTATGGACAAAAAAAAGTATCCTGAAGGTATCAATGGATGGCTGATATTAGTGGCCATAGGAATTGTTCTGGCTCCGATAAGGATTGTCTTTACCCTCTTGACTACCTATCCACAAATATTTTCCTCAGGTACATGGGAAGCACTGACCACTAAAGGAAGTGAGGGATATAACCCACTTTGGGGACCTATTATAATCGGAGAATTATCGATCAATTTTATTTTGCTCATGCTCTTGCTTTATCTTGCATACCTGTTTTTTTCCAAGAGCAGAAACTTTCCAAAATGGTTTATTGGAATCGCTATTTTTAGCATAGTATTTATTGTTGCAGACGCGTTTGCAGTAAAGATGGTTGCACCAGACGAACCTGTATTTGACCCTGATACAATTAGGGAGCTTGCGCATTCGGTAATTGTGGCTGTTATATGGATACCCTACATGCTTGTTTCAAAAAGAGTTAAAGCAACATTCATAAAATAAAACTGTCTAATAACCACACACGCTCGCTCAGAATTCTTGATCTATGAATTTCATAGATTAGAAATTCTGATATTTAAGGAAAAATATGTTTGCTGTACTGTCTCATCGATTAAGCTCACTGCCCCGACTTTCAAAAACCTGCTATTTGCTTCTTCTTTTTTCGTTCCTGGAATGTGCAGCAGGAGGAATTGCTTACTACTTATCATTATATTTAGGAACGTCTACACCATTAACAAAATTGCAAATTGGTCAAGTTGGATCAGTGGTTGGATTTGGAGCATTATCAGGCGCGCTATGTTCCACATACTTAGCAGACAGAATGAGTTGTAAAAATATTATTATCATCAGTTTTCTCGTTCTGGGGCTAAGTTTTTTCTGCCTGCCTCAAAGTACTGATTTTCTGGCAATATCTGGCTGTGCATTCATTATCGGAATTGCAACAAGTATTTTTCTCACTACGAATAATAGCCTTTTATTGCAACACGCCCCACAAGATCAAAACAGCCTTCGTTTTGTACAAAGTATGAAAGTGGTAAGCGAAAATCTTGGTAGCAGCTGCTCCATACTATTGATTATGTTTTTTGCAGCACAATATTATGGACAAATTTTTGAAATAATTGGTTTGTTTTTTCTTCTTTTTGCTCTGAATGCAATGAAGTATTTGCATATAGACAAATACTCTCTTGCGAACTCGCTTCACGAAGAAAAAGAAACAAATCAGCAGCACGGCAACAATAAACGGCTTTATATTACCGTTAGCGCAGTGTTTGTAGCAGGAATTATCTACGCTCAGCAACGTATTGCTTACCCGCTTTTTCTAAATGAAACGTTTTCAAATTTTACTATCACTGCAACCCTTTTCTGGCTAGATCCTATTATTGTTTCCTTATTTCAAGTCAAAATAACAAAAATAGCATCCCCTTTAAAAATCAATCATCAATTGGCAATTGGCGGATTTTTATTAGGTGCAGGTTTATTTGCATTGCTGATAGTAAACAGTATTGCAGGAGCAATACTGGCCTGCTTAACGTTTATCCTAGGAGAAATGTTATTCATGCCCACATCTTTTGTGGAATGCTATGAGTCTGCAGGAAAAAAAAGAAAAGGGATGGCGGCCGGTGCCTGGAGAAGCGCATATACCTCAGGTCTGATTGTTGGACCTGTCGTATCAGGTCTCTTAATGGAATATTATAGCTATAATGCATGTTGGATTTTAGCTGGCATAATTGGTTTTTTCTTATTTATTTTATTTATTTACCAAGAAAAAGATCCTGGGTGATAAAATGTTCTGCCAAATTAAATGTCTGATGAGTTAAAAATGATTTTACTTGCCCGACCCTGCGCTCAGGATGAAACTGTATTTATTTCTACAATGAAAAATAGCCGGGATTTTCATTTCCCTTTTGTGACTGCGCCCTGTACCCCTGAAGAATTTCAAACTTATTTAAAGAAGAACAAACAAGAAACGGAACAATACTACATTGCCTGGAATGATGACCAAAAAATAATAGGCGTTTTTAATGTCAGTGGCATTATGCATGGCTTATTTAAAAGTGCTTATTTAGGGTATTACGCCAACGCAGAGTATGCTGGCAGAGGACTGATGAGTCAGGCATTAAAATTAGTACTTAGTGAAATATTCACAACATTAAATCTTCATCGAATTGAAGCGAATATCCAGCCTACAAATACGGCATCGATACAACTGGCAATAAAAAACGGTTTCATCAAAGAAGGTTTTTCCCCACGTTATTTGAAAATTAATGGCATCTGGCAAGATCATTTTCGTTTTGCACTAACCTATGAAGATTGGTTGGCAAATCCGCAGTCGGCAGCATATTAACTCCTTTGTCTTAAGGTGTTGAGCCAATAATAGCAAGACACTTTCTAACCAGGTTCAAAACTTTGAATCTTGATTTTTAATTGGCGAAGCGACTAAAAGACGCCAATGCCATCAACATTTGGACAAGCGAAGGCAAGTTGATGTCCTTGGCAGCGATACACATTGAAAAATGTCTGGACAGCGCTCATTTTTCCTTAGGTATAAGCGGTGCCACATTCTATACACACGGTTATCCACAGATTTTGTGGATAACTGGCAAGAGTATTTTCCCCACAGAATACCTGACAGGCCTTTATGGTCAAGAGGTTATGAAGTAAGTGGAACGTTTGGAGAAGATGATGAGGGCGGGATACGGAAAACTTATCCACAAAGCCAGAAAAACAGGTATATTTTGTGGAAGTGCATTGTATCGCCTTTTTTTTAGAAGAACCAGTCTTGACATTTTGACACTGTCTTCTTTAAATGCATTTCCGATGTTATGCCATTGATAAGTATTGATAAATTAATTTAAACACCATACCATTCCTCCCATTTATTAGATGAGAACGAAATTTCATTATCAAAACCCTCTATATCGGTATAAGATATATTTTTTAAATAGACTATTTGCACTATGACACCAACCAGCAAAGCGCCAGCGCACCCCGGGGAAGTTTTATTGAAGGATTTTTTGGAACCGCTTAATTTGTCTCAAAAGCAATTTGCTGAACATTTAGGCTGGACCTATGCCCGTCTTAATGAAATCGTTAATATGCGTCGAGGAGTCACTGCTGATTCCGCTCTATCATTTGCAGAATCCTTAGGCACAGAGCCAGAGTTTTGGCTCAATATTCAACAAAAATGGGATCTCTGGCGAGCCAGACAAAACCATACGACGGTTAGTCCTTTGCCGCAGATTGAACGTTAACTCTATCAACTCCTCAGGAAGGCTTCTGTCCATTTCCATAAAACTTAAATCGAATATCGGTATATGATATAATCCTATTACAGACACGCTTCTATCATAAATCAGTGTTCCAGAATCAATCATCAATTGTTTTATTTTAAAGCACTGCTGATTTACCCTGCTATCTTAAGGAATATCATGTTTTCCGCATTCACACGTTCTAATCGAAATGAGAAAGATTTTTTTGGTGATGCTATTATTTATCGCACCAGAGATCGCTGGGGTGAGATACTCGTCATTGACAACAAAATGAACAGGGTCCTCGCCTTTGATCCCATTTATGAACAAAGCTGCCTGAATTTGAAAGAACCTCATATTCCGGCTCATGAATACTGCCGAATCATGCTACTAGTCCTCGCCTTTGTTCATCCTAAGCACGTGACTATTTTAGGCCTTGGTGGTGGAAGTCTTCTTCACGCTCTGCACTACCTTATACCTCAATGCACTATCCACGCCATTGAACTTCGTAAGAAAGTGCATGAAGTCGCTCTCAATTTCTTTTTGATGCCAATCCACCCCAATATTAATGTAGTGATTTCTGACGCACAAAAAGCGATGCATCAAAGCGAAGAACAAAGCACTCAGATTATTTTTGCGGACATGTACCAAAAGCAGGGAATGGATCCTTTTCAAATACAAAAAAAATTCATCCTGCAATGCCATAGAATTTTGGATAATAATGGATGGCTTGTAGTGAACTACCATCAACTTCCAGAACATAATTCAAGTTTCATTCAGTGCTTGCAGGGTTATTTCTCTGAAGTATTTGCAGGTCTCTCTCTCAGTGGAAATTATATTTTATTTGCTCGAAAAAACCGTGGAAGCCCACTAAGTAAATACCAAAAGAATGTACTCGATTTAGAAAACAAGCTAAACATTAAGTTACTCACACTATTCAAGCGGATTACCCGAGTATATTCAGAGAAATACTGATTCAGGCAGAATAATATCCTGCCTGGGTTCCAGTTCTGATGTAAAAAACACCTAGGTTCAGTGAACAAATTTTTTAATTAATTGAAAGATAGGCAGTTTTATAGTGAAATTCGATTGCGATCGTTAATAACACTAATGGAACTGCCTAGATGTGTAATAACAAATCCGAACGAGTATGGGAAACAATTTATTCTTTTTTGCAGGGAATGAAGGGATTGCATATATAGTACTCTTCACACCTCCATAGCTTTAATTGAAAAAATTAAACAAGATAAACTTGGTTCTTTATTAATTGTTGATTATTTGCAAGCCATTGTGTCCCATCGAGAAACAGATCCATATAATGATTTTGTGCGTGAGTTGAAATTAATTGCACAACAACATGCATTTATTCATATTTGGGATATTTAAGTCCAAATCAATTTGGAACAGAGCGATTCTTTAATGAAAGTTGATTAACCGTGATGTAACATTTTGTTTGGCCACGTCAAAGCCTTAAGGCTCAATTTAAGCTAGCCACAATGCATAAACTTATCGAGGCCTCAATTGTAACTGTGTGATTTCATGCACCTGTTTGCAAAAAGTCTCTTTTATAAAAAATATACTTAATATGGTTCCAGTGAAAATCAATGCTATAAGTAATAAAAAGCTATTTTGATAATGGCTTAGCATCGATATACATAACGGTTTTTTCTCTAACACCCAGCCCAGTAATGGCGCACTAAATGCTGTATAAAACATGATGACTGAGTTGTTAAACGCTAATCCGATGGTAAGGTAGCTGGCTCGACAGTACTCGCTCATTACAGCAAAGCCAATACTTTGCCCACTGGCACCGAATCCAAAGATAAAAAAGCAGGCTAATAAGAGCCACTGATGTGATGAAGAATATATAATTACTAATAAACTCAATAAAACGCATAGGATACTAAATACCATGATTGGTTTTCGGAGTTGGTATTTGTCGGATAGATATCCTAAAAATGGGCATCCTAAAGCATAGCCCAACCAGGCAAAAGATATTAAATAAGCCGAAAATCGTATTGACAATCCTTTGGTAACCAAAAAAGTAATTCCTTCATTTTCGGAAAAATACTCCAGTGAGAAATAAACCAGAGCCGAATAAAAACCTATATACCATACTTGTTTTTGTTTTAATAATTGACGTATGTTGAAATAAAATGATTCAACTCTTGATAAAATAATAAATGAATCATGTTGTTGCCTGTTAGATTCTACAAAATAAAAGATCAAGGCGGTCAACCCTCCCCCCAGACATGAAAGCGAGAAAAATAAGCTGCGCCAGCCTTGTAAGTTTGCGGCCAAAATAGAGCTCAAAGGACCGGCTGCGAACAGAGGCCCCATAGTACCAATAAATTGAGACAGACCAATAAACAACGCAATATTCTTTTTGGGTAACCACTCATAAACAGAGAGTAAAAGGCATACAAATCCAAAAGAGGAACCTAATCCCATTAAAAACCTAAAAAAAAGTGCTGAAACGTAGGTTTGAGAAATAGCGAATCCTAAAGTTGCAATAGAGCAAATAATAGCGGCCAAAAGCAGAGTTTTCTTTAGCCCGTAGCGAACGGCTATAACTCCTACTGGTAATTGCATAATTCCATAAATTACCTGATAAGCGGTTGTGCTCAAGATTGCAAATTGTATAGCAGACAGATTAAGCTCATTCATAAGTGGTACTTGAAATATTCCTAATACCGTCCGCAAAAAAAATTCGTAAAGAAAAAATAATGAGCAAATAAACCATATGATAAGGCCACGAACAGTCATCTCTTATCCCTTGTTAATGGTAAGTAATTCAATACTTATTTTTCATTATATTGTTCCCCCAGGCTTCAATGACAGTTTCAGCTCTGTTGTTGTCCAGGAACGAGGCGATTTTAAAAATGGATTGACCTTCGTAAATTAATGGATGGCGGTTAATGCCAACCACAATTCCATCAGAAGGGGATTTTATAGTCTCAGCGCTTCCAGCCCCAAAAGGATCGTTAATGAAGCCAATTACTTGTTTTTTGTGAATTAATTGCCCTAACTCTACCTTAGAGGTTAAAACTCCGCTTTTGTGGGAGTAAATCCAGTCTTGATCTTCTGAAAAGATAGATTTAAATGAATCAGATAACAGCTTAGGAGCAGTATGCAGCATATCAAGGGCATGTAATATTCTGTATATTCCGTTAAGCCCCACATTAATGGCTGATTCATTAAAACGCAAAGCTTCCCCTGCCTGATAAATAAGTAAAGGAATATTCAGTTTTTCTGTAGTCTTGCGTAAGGAGTTTGATTTTACGGGCGCATTGGTGATGACAGGCGCTGCGAAATGCCGGGCTAAAGTCTTACATTGAGTATCCGTAATATTACAATATATCTGAGGCAAAATGTCGTGATTTATTGCACCGCTTTGTAATTCAATGCAATAGTCAGCTTTTGTCAGTATTTCTTTAGTGAAAATATGAGCTATTCGTTCCCCATATGTCCCATCAGCCTTACCAGGAAAGCAGCGTTCAAGATGAATCTCATAAGATAAGGTTTTTAAGTGACTGACTAAGGACAATACATTAAGTACAGGGATAGCAATTAAAGTACCTTTTAAATGTTGAAGCCTCCCAGGCTCAAGTAAACGATTGATGATTTCCAAGCCATTCAGTTCGTCACCTTTTAACGCAGAAAAAACGAGAACACAGGGCCCTGCCTGTTTTCCGCGCACTACTTTGATAGGCATGAAAAAAGAGGTACATGAATAAAGTTCTGGAAGGGGTAAAGCTAGATTTGCTATTTCACCAGGATGTATTGTTGCGTCGCAGATGGTTAAATTTGAATTTTTCATAACAATAAAATAAAAGGGGCTACCTCATAAAGTTAAAGTGCTGTTGAAAATATTCTAACAAATTGAGAGGGATGGTGCAAAAAGTGGTAATTTGACACTATTGCATAATATGTTTAGCTTTGCTTTTTGTATTGATAAACGAGAGCTGGAGGTGTTTTGTGTTGATTACGTTAAAAAAATATGTGGATAATTAAAAAACATAGCTACAGATAAAGGTATTAACTTTAATTTCTATAATGGCTAGACTCGTTTTAACATGCTAAGGTAAGTCTAGCTAAAAGCTTAGGAATGATTATATGCCAGAAAATAGAATAAGTACTAAGATAACGCCTCATCTTTATCTATTATTAGCTACAGTTATCGCTATCTTACTTATCTGGCATACGATTGACATATTTCTTCTAGCTTTTGCCGGGATTTTAGTAGCAATTATCATTAGATCGTTGAGCCAACTTGTTAGCAAGTATAGTAAATTACCCCCCTACATAACAGTGACTGTGATACTTATTGCCATAATTTCGCTATTTACTGGTGTTGGCCTAATAGTGGCTCCATCTGTCAGTAAACAGATATCACAACTCTATACGGATATACCCGAAGCTTGGAATAAATTTAATAACGACTTTTTTCAGTATCTTAATATCAGTACAAACACAACTACTTCGCAAGCACTAGATCTGCCAAAAACACTAGCTAAAGTACAAAATGTTCCATCAAAAGTAGGCACTATTTTTACCAGCACATTTGGTTTTATCGCCAATATTTTTGTTATTTTGTTTTTTGGTATTGCTTTAGCCTACCAACCCGAAATCTACACGAATGGGTTAATCAATTTATTTTCTAAGAAAAGGCAAAGGAAAATAAAAGAGATTTTAAATGATACAACTGAGACGTTACAATATTGGCTAGCTGGCAAAGCTTTCTCAATGTTGATTATCGGCTTATTAACTTGGGCAGGACTCTGGCTTTTAGATATTCCGCTTGCCTTTACACTTGCGCTTTTCGCTGCGCTTCTTTCTTTTATTCCTAATATTGGTCCTATTTTCTCCGCTATTCCTGCGATCTTACTTGCCTTACTCAAGAGCCCAATGTTTGCGCTTTACGTTGCTCTTTTGTATGTGGTCATTCAAACTATCGAGAGCTATTTAATTACGCCACTTATTCAACAGAAATCAATTTCACTGCCAGCAGCTTTAATTGTCTTTACGCAGCTTATTATGTCCATATTAGTTGGTATTTTAGGCTTAACGCTAGCTACTCCGCTACTTGCTGTAATCAGTGTGGTCGTAAAACATACTTATTTGAGTGAAGATTAGCTATTGAGATTAGTTTTTTTAGCTTTAAAATTAACAAAGTTAATGTAGGATTAGGCCAATCTCGTTACGTGCTAAAATCATAAGAAACATTATTGAAACAGCTTTACCACAATGCATTCAGCTTACATGAAAATAACAAAAGGAATGAATGTAGTGGGCGCAAGATTATTAACATTCCAGAAAGTATTAACATATCTAATGTTATCGTAAAGTCGGTGAGGAATTAAATCAACAAATTGGACAGTACTACAAACGATATCACAAATAACGTTTAATAGTTAAAAACTACATACAATACCCTTTTTAAGCAGTCGCTTTTCTTGAATTGCTATTGTTAGCGAGTAAGTTATGCTCTTTATCTACTACTTTATGTTGGCGAACTTGTTTTTCCATTTCTTCCGTTTCACTACGAAGCTCACCTTCAGCATGGGTTGCAATAGTTTCTGATTCTTCTATTTTTGGCTCATTTTTACGCTTAGATATGGCACTATCCCCAGGCAGAACTTTAATAGCCCTATCCTTATGAATATTTAAATTCATTCCTGGTTCTGGCATTGAAATGTTCGCATCTTGAAAAGCACGCTTTATTAAGCGAATCGCTGACGATTTAACTTTTTCCCAGCTATATTTCTTGCTATTTACCCAAAAATAGACACGAATATTGATTACACCAGCTACAAAACTATCCACTAATATCGATGGCGTAGGTTCCTTTAAGACGGCTGGATGTCTGCTTAGGGTTTGCAATGCAATTTCTTGTGCTTGCGAAATGCTTTCATGACAGCTAATTCCAATTAGAAAGCTTTCACGCCGTTTAGGAATTTTAGTAAAATTCGTAATATTACTTTGATAGACTGTAGAGTTAGGAATTTGTACCTGGTGTCCGTCTTCTGTGACTAATAGTGTTGCGCGAATTGTCAATCCTTGTACATAACCCGTAATTCCTGCGACTTCAATTAGGTCATTATTACTAAATGGTTTTTGTATACTCAGTAGAATGCTTGCCAAAAGGTTCTCAGTGATGTTTTTAAATGCAATACCTAATACAATACCAATCACACCTGTACCACCAATTAAAGTAAGTGCAATGGTTGTTAGGCCGAAAAGTTGTAAAATTAAATAAAACCCTAGTATAAGGCATACAAACGCTATAGCACGAGCAGCAACATCGGCCAAGAGGGGATGCATGCCTCGAAAACGCAAGGTTTTACGAATAATTTTTGCTATAAAATGCGCTACAGCCCAAGCAATAGCCATGATCAATAAGGCAAAAATGAAGAATGGCAGGGCTCGCAAAAACTGGCGCCATTGTTCTTGTAGACCCGAGCTAATTTGCTGCAGAATATTCCATATTGATGGGTCAACAATGTCCATTCGATTAACAACCGCCACTACATCCTGTGTCTTTCGAGCCAGATTCTCAGCCCACTTTCGATGGTCAGTAGTTGTAGCACCACCTTCTAAAAAAACAACGCCGTCATTTACACTAACTTTTGGCCCAACATACCAAGTGGTTGCTTTAAGTATCCCTTCAAGCCTTTTTTTAATTTCATTATCCCGTGCCAGGGGCTTTACATCTACTTTGTTAATATCTTCTGCTGGTTTGGCTGTTATATCTTGCCCCGGGTTAGGTGACACATTCTCTTTACCAAAAGCTAATGCAGAAAAAAGAAAAGTCGATACTAAAATGTAAATTAACTTATAAATTATCTTTTGCTTTTTCAACGTTATTCCTTTAACTTAAATGAAAAAAATCATGAGATATAAATAGCGCAGTAAATATTAGGATAGTACCTAATGTCAATTATATCTAGCTTGAATATCATGTGTGGGATATCACAACGACTAAAAGGATTTATATGTGGTTCGCTAATTGGAGTGTTTTCTACAAAACTATTTTCGCAGCACTCATTAACTTTACTGCATTAGTTTTTCTTGTTCGATTAGCTGGTAAACGAGTTTTATCTAAATTAAATATTTATGATTTTATCATAACAGTGTCACTGGGATCAGCATTAGCATCATCAATTCTGTCAAATACAGTAAGCATCACACAAGGAACTCTAGCTCTTTTTTGCTTAGTGTCTCTTCAAAGCTTAATCTCCTATATAACTACGCGCTTCAAAAAAATACGTAGCTGGGTTAAATCTGATCCTACACTACTCTTCTTTAATGGCAATTTTATTGCGGAAGCAATGCAAAAAGTAAGAATTAGTGAGGAAGATATTTTAGGCGAAATAAGGATATTTGGCATAAGTGATTTAGAAGAGGTTAAGGCGGTAGTTTTAGAAACAAATGGTAAGTTAAGTGTTTTGCCCATAAAACCGAACCAATCACTTACTGCACTTTATAAAGCTAAAATTAATTACCTAGAGCGATTTAGACAATAACGCTCAGTTAGGGGTAAAGAGTTATGCTCGAATCTGGTGTGGGTCAAAGATATAATGAAGATCCTGCAGTGTTTATAAACGAAACTGTATCTACTTATAAGCGTTGTGCCATTTTATACACACGGTTACCCACAGATTTTGTGGATAACTAACAGGAGTCTTTTTTCCGCAGAAAGTCCGACAGGCCTGTATAGTCAAGGGATTATGAATTGGGTGAGATACCTGAAAAGATTGCAGAGAACGGAGTTCTAAAAACTTATCCACAAAGCGAACTACGCAGATGCAATTTTTGGAAATGCATTCTATCTCCTTTTTTTTAAAAGAACCAGTCTTGACATTTTGACACTGCCTTCTTTAAATGCATTTCCGATGTCATGTCGTTGAAAAGTATTGATAAATTAATTTAAACACCATACCATTCCTCTCATTTGTTAGATGAGAACAAAATTTCTTTATCAAAACCCTCTATATCGGTATAAGATATAATACTGTTAAGGATACACTTCTATCCATAAATCAGTGTCCCAGGATCAATTCATCAATTGATTCAGGCAGAATAATATCCTGCCTGGATTCCAGTTCTGATGTAAAAAACGCCTAGGCTTTTTTCACAAACTCTGATTTGAGTTTCATTGGCCCAATTCCTTCAATTCTACAGTCTATATTATGATCTTCATCAGGGGCCAGGCGAATGTTTCTTACTTTTGTTCCGACCTTAACCACTTGGGAGGATCCCTTGATTTTTAAATCTTTAATCACACTAATGGTATCGCCATCATTTAACACTGTCCCATGCGCGTCTTTAACCACTCTTGTATGATCCTCTTGCTTTTGTTCCGTCTCTTGAGGCCATTCATAGGAACATTGCGAGCAAACAAATAGCGTACCACTGGCATAGGTATATTCTGAATTGCATTCTGGGCATAGTTGGATCATTGGGTTTATCCTATTTTTTAAAAATGTGAATCATAAGCAAACATCGCATTTCACTCAGATGAGAAAGTTTCATTCGCAATGAAAAAGCAGGTATTGGATGGTTTTCAATGGCAAATTCATCCTTGAGTATATCATATATCCTGTATCGATTCATGATATAGTTTAGACTAACCATTCTCGACCCGAAATTACTGTCATGGGAGTATTTATTGAAGTTTTTTTTCTAAGCGACTGGAATTTAAAACTATCTCTTAAACCCCCATACCAGACTCTCAAGATCTTCCAGACTTTGAACCTGCTCTTCCCAGTTTGCAATTCTTATCTGAACTTTTAGATTACTGTATTGGTGAAGCAGCATTAGTGCGGTCAACTGCTGGCTTAATTTGCCTGTTAATTCAGAAGAAGAATATCCATAAGCTGTTAAAAATGTCTCTAGTAATTGTTTATCGCCTTGAATTAGGAAAGCGCCAGGCCCCAGTAAATCATATTCTGGCAAACCTAACATTGCATCGCCAAAATCAATTAGTCCACTGATATGCCACATATCATCTTTGTGATTAACCAGGAAATTCATTGGAGTGTACTCACCAGTTAAAATAACTGGCTTTTTAATGGATGTGACTAATTCCTTAGCCGAATCAAGATAATCAGGAAGCTGCTTCAGCAGCGCAATTGGAAACCCATTGTTCTGGTGGTTTGTTATGCATTGTGCAATTTGTTTTTCAATAAATTGCGGCCAATGGCAGTCAATTGCTTCAAGCCCTTCTGTGGATAAAGTATGCACCTCCCGAATGAGTTCTCCCAGCTCATGAAGAATCACGATTTTATTATTTTGGGGCATCGTTTCCCAGAGAGTCTCTAAAAGCGTTCCCTCAAGCCGGCTGATAATCAGATAAGGCCAACCGAATAGCTCACCCTCTTCTTCAAGTCTGGGTGTTCTTACTGATAACTTTCCATCCAGATGCTTTAAGATCAGGCGTTCACTTTCAAACTGAGTTTGATGTACAGGCGGAAAAATTTTAATGACCTTAGCCCCGAACGAAAAAACAATGTTGGTTCCATCAGGAAATAAAGTTAATGCAGCCTCGGGCAATTGGTGTTTATTTATAATTGCTTTCACCAGATCATTTTCAATCAAGGATTTGAGCTTTTCATAATCTTCAAAGCTATGAATTGTCGAAAGTAGTTCCTTTAAAGTTAAATCATTCATAACGAGTCTTAGGTTGAAGCTTTGCCCATAATAGCATTATTTATAAATCAACCCCATACCCAACACTTTGCTTAAGAAAAGCGCTTCCCCAAGCATTTCCCCCTGTATATAAATGTATTACAATGCTTGCGATAAAATGATTTAAATTCAATGGCGTGCGCAGTAAGGATTTAGTCGACAGCCTCTAAAATCGGAGTTTTAATGAAACAGAATGTCTCTCATCTGCCAAGAGAGCTTGGCCGTATGGTTTCATGGTCACTTTCTCGTTTAGGGAAGGCCATTGAAGACGTGTATGGAATAGAGGCCTTTGAACGATTTGAGCATATTCGTATTGCAATGCAGGACACCATAGGAAGGGATGCGTTAACGCTAAAAAATGCCCTGCTTGAATTACAAACCAGTCTTTCCACACTAAACCGACATCAGCTCTATCAAATAGCGCATGCGTTTTCGCTGATGATGGAGCTGATTAACGCCTGCGAAAGCGCCTATCGTATTTTTCGTATTAATCAGAGAGAAGAAAGGGTTTATCCTGACAAGCCTCAAGGGATTCATTATGTATTAACGGCACATCCCACCGAAGCACGGACCAATGAATTTTTAAAGCTTTTCAAGTCAATTCGCGATTGTCTTGTGGAATCACTCAAATCTCCCTATCTGGTCAATGAATCCTGCTTTGATCAGATGCTTAAAATTTCACTGCAGATTAGCATTTCCTATCACGAGAAGCCCAGCGTGGAAGATGAAGCGCGCTATATTTACCAGTACGCGCTCAATCCGCATAACATTAATCTGTATCATTCCTTTCTGACTGAAGGCATTCCCGTTCAATTGCGGACCTGGGTCGGTGGGGATAAAGATGGTCATTCGGGTGTCGATGAGAAAATTATGGTGAAAAGTCTCGAGCTCTCTCGATCCTTTTTTATTCGCCACATTCAGGAATTACTGAAAGAAATCATTGAAATTGCCAGACTCTCGACCGCATTAGCCGAAAACAAAGCCTTAACTAATCAATTACTTAAGCTTGTCAAAAGCGCGCAGAATCTTGGAAAGATTCGCGAAAAAGATAATGAAAAAGTATCCGCATTTAAACATGATTTAAGCGATCTCCAAGCTAATAGCATGGCGTTCTTTCATTTCATTCCCGAGCAATTCTCAATTATTTCAAGCATTTTTCAGCTCTATCCCGCTTTGGTCATTCCCTTAGAGCTTAGAGAGGATTCAGCTATCGTAAAAGAGAGTTTAATCAGCCCCCAAAAAACGACCATCACCCGAATGCTTGAACAGGTTTATTCAATAACTCATGGAACAGATCCCAAAAATTATATTCGCGGTTTTATTCTCAGTATGGTTGAGTCCGCTGAAGATATAAGAAATGGAATCACGCTGGTCAGGCAAATCTTCCAAACTTATGCCCTTCCGGTTGTTCCTCTTTTTGAGAATCAACTCGCCTTAACCAGCGCTGATGCAATTCTAAATGAGTCGATCACCGAAGATATCAGGCAAAAGCATATTGACCAGTGGAATGGAAACTACGAAGTCATGCTAGGGTACTCCGATTCCTCCAAAGAGAATGGCGTTTTACCTTCACGGCTTATGATTGCTCAAAGTTTGGGACGCATTCAATTTACTCTCGAAAGCAAGGGACTCTGTCCCATCTTTTTTCATGGCTCCGGCGGCAGCATTGAGCGAGGAGGCGGGGATATTAAAGAGCAAACGGCATCCTGGTCCAAGGAATTAATGTCTAATTATAAAGCAACCATTCAGGGTGAGATGGTCGCAAGGCTTTTTGGTTCGAATTCAATTCTTAAGAGCCAGATTGATAAATTTCTTGATATTTACGCGCAAAAAGAAACAAACACTGTCAATGAATATCCTGAAGCTTTGCAATCATTCTCAGCCAAAGTGAGTCAGAAATATAAAACACTGATTCAAAGCGAATGGTTCTGGCCTACGATTGAACAGGCATCCCCCTATCATTTTCTAAACGAGCTTAAAATTGGCTCGCGGCCTACCAAGCGCAAATCAGGGCCTGATCAGAGAAAACTTCGCGCGATTCCCTGGATTTTGTGCTGGACACAAACAAGACTTCTTTTCCCCACCTGGTGGGGTATTGGTTCTACCTGGCTTGAACTTAGCGATGAGGAGCAGAACGAGCTAAAAGCCCTTTATAAAGAAAATGCCCTTTTTGCAGCCTTTGTTAAACAATTAGGGGTCACCCTTTCCAAAGTATATTTACCGGTCTGGGAACAATATTTATATCAATTAACCGGCTCTGATGAATACCTTAAGCCTTTTCAAACCGAACTGGACTCAAGCATTCTGTTCTTTTATGAAATAACCGGTGAGAAAGACTTTTGCTTCCATCAGCCCTGGCTTGGTGAAAGTATACAATTGAGATCTACAATGGTTCATCCTTTAAATCTCATTCAAATTGAGGCTATGAAAAGAAAAGATTTACCTCTGTTGAGAATCACTGTAACTGGCATCTCCTGCGGGATGTTGACCACAGGATAAACGAATGACGGTTTTACAGCTGCTTATTAATTGGCAGCTGAAATTAAAATAACATCTTCTAGTCACTTTGATTCCATTTTGCACGCAAATAAGGCATAGTTAATCGGGCGCCGGATTAGTTTTCCTTATATAGGGATGCTTAGGTTCACAGAACCTGGATAAAGGCTCAATCGAATAAGTTAATAACCTTTTGTTTATTAAGGAGTAATTCATGTATACTTTTGATTCCCCTGCGGGCATGCAAAATGACGAAAGCGATTCTGGAGCGAGCACCTATACGATGCTGGTTCTCTTTGCAAGCTTTAGTGTAGGTATGCTTGCACTGGCCGCTAGATACGCCGAATCCAATAATCGATTAAATTATGAAAGCCGTTTGGCTCGGATTATTGCCGGCGCTTTAGTATTTATCATTAATATGTGGCATACCAAAGCTGACGACCTGACGATAAACAATACTGAGAAAGACTTAATCGCAATAGGACCTCATTGCACAAGCGTCGAAGCCCTGGTTGTTGCATCCAAAATGAAGGGCAACCCTCCGCAATTCCTTGCTACAACTAATTTTAATAGCATCCCGGGTATTGCTTCCACCTTGAAGATGTTTAAAACCATACCGGTTGAAGGGGATAAAGCAAAAGCCAGTGATGGACGCTCTGCCAATTTTGCGGCACTTGAACGCGCAAGCCAGGCATTAAATGAAAATGGCTGCGTTGTACTTTTCCCCCAAGGCAACTTTCGCCTGCTAGGGAAGGAGCCGCCAATGGTTTACTCGGGAGCTGCCAAACTTGCCATCGAGCACAAAATACCCGTAAAAGTGTTGGGATTGAGTGGAATCTGGTGTGTAAATAACTCCCTTCTTCCTGTATGGCTGCGAGATAATAAAGTCTACCGTGCTTTGTTCTCTTTAATCCACATGAATAATATCAAAGTGACAGAATGCGGTACTATCGATTTTCATCTAAGAGAAGAAAATAAAGACTTAAGTGAAGAGGAAAAAATCCGGGGGATTTGTGCTGAGCTTTATTCTCATTTTCGACACCATGAAATAAGTGATAAAGAGTTAAAAGCAATTAAAAAAGAAATTGCTGATAAGACGCATCTCACAATCTGGGATACAAAAGTCAGGGTGAATAGTTTAGAGCGACAACTTTTAAACTCTAAAAAGGAATTAGCGAAACTCGAAGAACCCACTGCAGCAGGAATGAGTTTAAGCTCCTGATTGCAAAGCGAATTTGGTTATATGCCTTACGCACAGCCAATTCTCGCCAAAAACCATACCGAATTCAAAGAAGGAATAATCCCAGGAGCGAGCGAACTTTGTTCGCTCTGAATCCTTATTCGGTATGCCAGGGAGACGCATTAGTTCCAACAATACTTCGGAATGTTAAATTCACTCGTGGCAGATGCCTGGCTTTCGTTGGTGGCAGGCGGTGAAGCCAATGGGTCTGGGTAACACCTTTCATCACCAGCAAACTACCATGCTCTAAAACTTTAGAAACAATTTCTTTGCTTTTCTTATGTTTAAAACAAAATTTCCGTTCAGCGCCAAAACTCAGTGAACCAATAGCACCGTTTTTTAGTAAATCTTTTTCGCCATCGCTATGCCAGGCCATGCCTTCACTGCCATCATGATATAAATTGAGCAGACAGGAGTTATAGGTTTCCTGGCTTTCTTTTTCGACGATGGTCTTCAACTCCTCCAAAACAGGAAGCCAGGGAAGAGCTGTTTTGGTAACTCCTGAATAAGTATATGAAAAAGGTTTATCGGCATACCAGGCCACTTTACGCCTGGTAATCACTTTTTTTCCAAAGATTATCGCTTCATCATTTTGCCAGAGGATCTCATCTATTAATGCCCGATAATAGGCATCTGCCATTTCGCGGGTCAGAACTGAACCGTAATAATGCACTATACCGTCATAAGGCAGTAAATTGTGCAGCTGATTGTCGATTTTTTCAATTAGATCCACGCCAGCACCTCTTCTATCTATACGTCTGTTTTGGCGGCTTCCCATCCTATCATCGCTTTTTTCCTGGTTTCACCCCACATATACCCGCCCAGTTTACCGCTGCTCTGGATCACCCGGTGACAGGGGATAAGAAATGCTATCGGATTACTCCCAATTGCGCCCCCCACCGCTCTTGAAGATTTAGGCTTACCCAAACTGCGGGCAATATCGCCATAGGTAACGAGAGATCCCATTGGTATTTTCAGAAGGCTTTCCCATACCTTCAGCTGAAATGGAGTTCCCGCCAGATGCAGTTTCATTGTATCAAGCTGCTGCCAGTCTTTTTGAAATAGTAATAAGGCGTCTTGCTGGAATTGGTCAGTCATTTGCCGATAAACTGCCTTCGGAAAGCGCGCTTTTAAAGCAGATAGAGCGGCTTGCTCATTCGCTTCAAACGCAATGCTGCAAATTCCTTTGGGCGTTGAAGCGACAATTATTCGTCCAAATGGGCTTTCAGAAAAGGAGTAATTAATACTGAGTTCCGCCCCGCCATTTCTGAACTCTCCGGGAGTCATCCCCTCAATTTTCACAAATAAATCGTGTAGGCGGCCACCGCTGGAAAGGCCTGTTTCAAAAGCAACTT
Organism: Legionella sp. 16cNR16C; assembly: GCF_021297775.1. Lineage (NCBI taxonomy): Bacteria > Pseudomonadati > Pseudomonadota > Gammaproteobacteria > Legionellales > Legionellaceae > Legionella > Legionella sp. 16cNR16C. The sequence goes on along the minus strand of NZ_JAJTMX010000003.1, from coordinate 289,320 downwards.
CCAGCAAAGGCATCTTATTTTTCAGTAAATGTTTAGCATAGCTGATGCTGATGTACTGCATAAACTTTTTTGGGCTGATGCCTGCCCATTCAGTAAACATTTTTTGAAAATGCCAGGGACTGAGATGGATCACTTGGGCGATTTCCTCCAGTGAGGGTTGGGCCTTAAAATGCTCATCAATGTAATGAATTGCCTTCTCAATACGTTCGTAATCGATCTGCTGTTGCCTTAACATGCGGCACTCCTCACTCAATAGCTCTTCTGCTTATCATAGAGGGCTTAAGTATCTAAGTGGACCCGTTTCTTGCGCTGTTTGCCCTGATTGTGGATATAACCAAGGCAGCACGAAAATAATGAGCAAATTAAATTGCCTCTGTTATAATTATGCGCGAATAACAGCCTTGATGAAAGCGGGGGTTTATGTTTCCGGATACAGCTCATTTTATTTTCTTTCTCACAGCGACTATCATTTTGAATATTACGCCTGGCAATGATGTTCTCTACGTTGCAAGTCAAAGCCTGAACAGCTTCAGGCATGGAGTCGTGGCAACTATTGGCATTGGAACGGGTATTGCGATTTATGCGATAGCTTCAGCCTTGGGCCTGTCCACTATTCTACAGGAATCCCCCTTTGTGTTTAATCTGATAAAAATTGTGGGAGCCTTTTATCTGTTCTATCTTGCCTGGCAGGCATTACAGTCAAAAAACAGGCAATTCACTGGCGACAAACAAGCTGTTTCAGTCTGGAAATCCTATCAGAATGGCGTGCTTACCAATCTCTTAAATCCCAAAGTAGGTATTTTCTTTTTAACCTTCCTGCCTCAGTTTGTGGATGTTGCACGTGGAGCAGTATGGCTGCAGTTATTGTCATTAGGCTGCTGCTTTGTAGTGTCGGGAACCCTGGTTAATTTTCTCTATGTTTTCTTATTTGTTTATCTGAAAGAACGCATTTTTTCTAACGATGCCATGCAAAAACTGTTTAACCGATTAACTGCCTTTATTTTTGTGGTATTGGCTTTAAAAGTGCTGAGCGCCCAGCAACGTTAAAAAAGGTCTATTTATGAATACTGGTACTTTATCGTTTATCGAAGGCAGACTATCTTGCCAATCGCTGACTAGCTGGAAATTTTATCTTCATACTGCCAAAATAGGCTCATTTTGACTCACTGCGAACTGCTTTGTCCCGTACACAACGCCTTTTAGAACTTCTTCAGATTCTACGCCAGCATCGTTACCCGGTTAGCGGAAAAGTACTGGCGGAAAATTTGGGAATTAGCCTGCGAACCCTTTATCGCGACATTGCCACACTGCAATCCCAGGGCGCCGATATTGAGGGCGAGCCTGGTTTGGGTTATATCCTGCGGCCAGGATTTATGCTGCCTCCGTTAATGTTTTCCGAAGAGGAAATTGAGGCACTGGTTCTTGGCTCACGCTGGGTGGCCAAGCGGGGGGATCACAAGCTTAAGCTTGCTGCCACTAAGGCACTGACTAAAATATCCTCGGTACTTCCCCCTGATCTGCGTCAGCAATTGGAGTCCTCTGGCCTGCTGGTGGGTCCTGCAAAAACTCAAAGCAATGATGATTATGAAAGCTTGATTCGGCATGCCATTCGTAAAGAATTCAAGCTGAAAATGACCTATTCAGATGTCAAAGAGGAAAGCAGCACACGTATCATCCGCCCGCTGGCTCTGGGCTTTTTTGATGACAGCCGTATGCTGATCGCCTGGTGTGAATTAAGAAATGATTTACGCCATTTCCGCAGCGATCGGATTTCCTCGCTGAGCTTAATAGAAACAGGTTATCCGCAAAAGCGCCAGGCGCTTTTAAAACAATGGCGCACAAGATTCAATATTCCGGAGCAATAGTTTCAGACTGCTGACAGAAACTGTCACAACACTGCTTTAAATTTCTCCCTGTTACTTTTAAGGAGAAGAACATGTTAGAACCCAGTGCTGTAATCATCTATGTAAGCAATGTCGCCACGAGCAGTTCCTTTTATCTGGATTTGCTGGGAATAAACCCAGAGGAACTCTCCCCAGCCTTCAGTGCATTTAAGCTGCAAAATGGTGTGACCATTGGTTTGAAAGACAGACAAACAGTCGAGCCCGCAGCAGAGGGAAATGGAGGATTTGAATTGGCAATCACTGTTAGTACTAATGAGCAGGTTGACGCCTTGTTTGGACAATGGAAGCAGAGGGGAATACCTGTTGCCCAAAGACCCGTCACTCTGGCTTATGGATATACTTTTGTCGCCCTGGATCCAGATAATAACCGGATTCGCGTGGTGGCTTTGGAGAAATAAGGAGAATTAAATGATGATTGAACCGGTGAAAAAAGAAATTGCCAGTTTTATTGTTAAAGGATTTAGCGTCAGAACAAACAATCAGGATGAAATGAATCCGAAAAGCGCAAAACTACCCGCGCTTTGGCAGCGATTTTTTGCCAGTGAATTGGCGAACACAACCAGCATATTTGGCGTTTATTCCGATTATGAGTCCAATGAGGACGGTTTGTATACGGTCACCGCCGGGGTTTCCCAGGAAACCAACACCGACAACCTCAATACGGTTATGGTTTTATCCGGATCATATCTGGTGTTTGAAGCAAAGGGGCCAATGCCTGCAACCGTGATTAATGTGTGGAAATCAATCTGGGAATTTTTTGCGGCGAATCACCAGTTTCAGCGAAAGTTCGCGACCGATTTTGAACTGTATCTGGGAGCGGAGCAAATTGCGGTTCACATAGGGGTTTTCTCTTAAAAGAAATCTTCCCTAAAGTCCTCTCTCCCCCAGGGAGAGAGCTAGAGAGGGATTTAAAAGCAACCCTCACTGCCATTAAGTTAAGGACTTATGTCATTCCCGCGAAAGGCGGGAATCTATTCCTCAGTCGGCATTGTAATTAGCTCAGAGATGGATCCCCGCCTTTCGCGGGGATGACAGTTTAATATACAATTAAGCTTAACTTAATGGCACTGACCTCCGCCCTCTCCCAGCTTGTGAGAGGGAATTCACTTGTTATCATTTCGTATATTCCCTTCCATTTCTTGATAAATTTTTAGTCAGATCCTATGCTAGAAAGGCGAGCATAGCTAGTTATAGGAGGATATCTATGTCATATAAAGTCAAACATGAAAAATTGAACAAAGTTTCTGATAGTGAATTGGAAAATCTTTCAGGGGGATACGCACCCATTGACCCCAGTCAAATTGAAAAAGCGATGGCTCAAAACGCGCCTCACATTGGTTCATCACCGGGTGTCAGCGGTAAAGATAATAAGGGGAAAAAAGACAAAAAGAAGAAACATAAATAGTCATGAAATGCTCATCGTTATGCTTCCGGAGTAAGGCATTCCGGAAGCTTGAGAGGAGTTTTAAAGTAACCCTAGCGTGACTTAATGCTTCCGCTGCATACATCGCCCTCCTCAACCCCTTCATCCCATAGTTTAAGCTGCTCCACCCTGGCTTTGGTTAGCTGGTATAACGCCAGACAACGGCACATAGGGCTTACACTGCCATTATCCCTCTCATTTGGATATAAGGAATCCAGGTGCGCATCTCTGAAGGCCAGCCATTTTTTCTGGGCAGTTACAAAGCTGGGAATAAAGGTCTTATCATCCTGATAGCTGTGTAAAATTCGTTTATAAATGGTATTTAAGGAAGCATCTATTGTCTTGAATTGCTGACAAGCATCCTCGGTCACCTCCGACTGTGTCTCAGCAAAACTGGCAATACTGAAAAAGATCGCAATTATACACATTATTTTTTTCACTTTTTCCTCCTGTAAATATTCATATTAAACTTCTGATTAATTCAGAATACGCTAATCCGTACGCTAATTCGACATGAATTAAAACCATCGATTTCTTGATAAATTTATGAACAGATCCTATGCTAAAAATGCAATCACTTAAGCCTTGGGAGAAATGTATGTCTAAAAAGCAAGAATGGGATCAAATCAATAAAGTGTCAGATAGCGAATTAGAAAAATTATCGGGTGGCTCAGGCCTACCTTTGCATATTGAAATGGGAAAACAGGAATTTCTTGCCAATAATCCTGGTTACCTGGCATCACAGCCGACCTATGATTCTGGCGGTGGCGGTAAAAGTAATAAAAGCGGCAAAGGTGATAAAAAGAAAGGGAAAAAAAATAAACATAAGAAATAGAATCACTTTATCATTTAATACCAAGCGCTCCCGGAATGTATTCATTTCGGGATTTTATATGACAGTATATCCAGGGTCTGATAGCAGGATTCAGGAAGAAGGCCGAATACAGCGAACACGATTATTAATTAAGTCTTTGATTAGACCCAAATCCGTCAGCGCCTGAGGGAAAGATGACAACCCAGGCCACAAAGAAAAATGGAACCTGTTGCGTGGAGCTCCAATATTGCCATTGAATTCTCCAAAATTACAGGGGAATGCCGCATTAGAGCATAGCGCACTATGGATATCAGTTAATTCACTTCTTGCCGGAAGATACCAGTCTGCACCAATATCTCGACAACGTTGAGCCGCACAATTTCCTGGATCGTTTGAGCAAGATGCATCCACCACAATGGCATTCGTATTGCCAAGCCCATCGCTGAGAAACTTACCGATCCTGAATAAAGAAATGATCTACCGGGCCATTCCCCTGCCCTATTTTTAAGTGTCGACCCGAAACAATAGCAGCAGTTAAATAACGTTTTGCCTGTTCGATAGCAGAATGCAAATTCATTTTCTGTGCAAGAAAGGAAGCAATGGCTGACGACAAGCTGCAACCTGTCCCATGTGTATTATTTGTGTTAATTCGCTTTTGATGAAAGAAAAATATTTGCTTTGTTTTGTGTAAACAGAGGATATCTGTACTATTTTCTCCTGGTAAATGGCCGCCTTTGAGCAGGACATTCGTCTCATAGTGTTGGCTTATTGCCAGAGCAGCTTCCTGCATATCGTCACAGCAAGTGATTTCTTTCCCGCAAAGCATTACCGCCTCAGGAATATTGGGGGTGATTAAACTCGCCAGAGGCAAAAGCAGTGTTTTGAAAATGGAAAGGCTTTGTTTATTCATTAAAGAAGAATTGTCCTTGGCAAACATAACCGGATCAATCACTATGTGAAGCGGTTTCACCTTTTGCAAATAAGAAGCAATAACCTCGATAGCTGCTTTCGTGTGGACCATGCCAATCTTGACTGCAGCAACTTCCAGATCGCTAAAAACAGCCTCTAATTGCTGCTCAATAAAATGGGCAGGAACCGCTTCAACCGCAATTACACCGCAGGTGTTTTGCGCGACCAATGCGGTGATTACCGAGGCAGCATAGGCTCTGGTTGCGGAAATGGTTTTGATATCTGCCTGAATACCGGCTCCACCGGAGGGATCGGTTCCTGCAATACTAAGAACAACCGCTATTTTTTTCATGCAACAAGCCTCTCACCATTAGCCAGATAATCCATGAAATGCATTTTGAATGAACCTGGTCCTGACGCATCCTGGGCCGCCCGCTCACCGCACAGGCTGTAGAACCATGTCGCCGCACAAGCAGCCTGATAAGGGTCTTCCCAGACGGCAATAAAAAGTGCAATGACCGCAGTAAATAAACATCCGGCGCCAGTCACCTGGGACATTAGGGCGGAGCCACCCGACAAACATCCAACCCGATTCTCATCCACAATCGCATCAGTGGCACCGCTAACAACGGTGATTAGCGAGTATGCCCGCGAGATCTCTTTCGCACTTTCTATAACTTCCTCAGTAAAAAGGCGAGTATCCACTCCGCCACTGCTTACTCTTGAGCCGGATAAAGCAGCGATCTCACTGGCATTTCCACGAAGCAGTTGAAAATTGAATTGGCGCAGCAGACTCAGGCAATGGCTGGTGCGATATTCACTGGCTCCCGCTCCCACAGGATCTAAAACCAGTGGTTTGTGGCAATCATTCGCCTGACGAGATGCCCGCTCAGCAAGCTTTATAAACTCCTCGTTTAAAGTTCCGATATTAATCACTACAGCTTCGGCAAGCGGTACCAAATCATCAATTTCCTGAATCGCCTGCGTCATTATTGGCGAAGCCCCCAGAGCTAGTAAGCCATTTGCGACAAAATCCATCGTCACCTGATTACTGATGTTTAAAACCAGCGGGCGCATGATTTTTATCCGCTTGAGAATGGCATTGATCGTTTCAAGCATAATCAACTCCCAAAATAAGACGATGAAGTGATTTCGCATCCCCTTCGGGATTATCTGCATCAGAAATTGCAGCAATCACTGCTACGCCGAAAGCGCCTCGCGACATAACGGAGGAAACATTGCCGAGATTAATCCCACCTATGGCGATTACGGGATGCCTGGATAATTGCACCAGTTTTGCAAGTCCGTCCAGCCCCCATAAAATTTTAACATCCTGTTTACTAGGGCTTTTAAAGACTGCGCTGGCCGCTACGTAATCCAGACAATCCAGATGATTAGCAGCTTCCAGCTGCGGGATACTCTCAATAGATAAGCCAATTAGTTTATCAGGCCCGAGCAGGCATCTTGCCTCCTCCGGGCTTTGATCCAATTGCCCAAGATGAACACCGGCGGCGCCAATTTCCTGAGCCAGCAACACATTATCGTTAATAATCAGTGGAATTTTAAAGCAATCTAATTGATATTTGAGTTCCTTTGCTCTCTGATAATGCTGCTCAGGAGGCAGGTTTTTTTCACGATACTGAACCGATAAAACGCCGCCTTTAATGGCGGAAAAAAGCAGCGATGGCTTGGAATAATCAGTGATATAACAATATTTGAGCGCAGATATCATCAATCTTCCTCGCGAATACAGCAGGCAACAGGCTCTAAAGCGGAATAAGGCTTTGCGGGTAAAAACGAGTTAGTATAGCAATCAGTAATTGCAAATTGTTTATCCGTAATCCCCAAGTGCCGGGTATATCGGCCTACTTTATCCCAATCCCTCTCGATATTGAGCAGATTACGAGAAAAGAATGGCAAACTGCGCATAAAAATAGTTTTATACAAGGCACTGCGCAATTGCGGCTTTTGCTCACAAAGGCATTCAAATGCTTCTTCGGGGTTTTCTACAGTATAAGCGGCACCTCTCTGAGTGGCCTTCAGGAATCCTTTAATGATGTGTTCCTGCTGGAACATGCGCTCATGGACAATGAACTGGATTGAACAAAAGCAGCAACAGCCTAAACCAGCCAATTCATCCAGGCGCAGAAAAACGGTTTCTCCTGCCAAATGCTCAAGCTCGACTCGTTGAAAATTAATAAACCCAATGCCAGCATCAATAATGCCTCGATGAATAGCATCCGTCACATTCATACCGACACGCACTGTCTCATAACACTCTGAAATACCCGCCAGTTTGGCCAGATCATCGATTATTTTTTTACCAAACTCACCAATATAACCAATGCGCTTACCGGCAATGTCCTGAAAACTGCGAATGCCGCTGGATTTTAATGCGATTAATCCCGTAGGCGGCTCATCGAGCAAAGTGCCGATTGACGTGACTGGGTAGCCCTTGGCCCGGGCAGCCACTGTATGAATCATCGCTTTTACACCAAAATCAATCTTGCCCGTACCCACAATTTCAGTGACATCACTGGGATCGCTGGGCTCTAAAATGGCTAATCTGATATTTTCATCCTGATAAAATCCAAGTCCCTGAGCCACAAAAATGGGGCAGTGATAAGGATTGGCATACCAGTTGAGTAATAAAGTGGTTCTTGATAATTGGTTTGACATATTGCCATAACTCCTGTTAAAAAAATAAACAAAAGATGGCAAGCAAGAATCTCGCTTTCGCAAAGAATTTTGAATTGAGGCAGTCCTTACGCTGGTATGAACCAGTTCAAGTTCGACGGGTAATTCTCAGCCGTTTTACCGACACCCCGCGCCATCTGTTTTCTGATAGTAAGATCTGAAAAATTGATTGTCAACAATGAAATTCAGAGAGACTGCAGCCTGCAGGGCTATCCCGCAGGCTGACAGCAATACAAATTAACTCAACCACTCCTCTAACAATTGAACAAATGTCTGCCTTGCAGCCTTCAAGGCGCTAGAGTCAGTCTTTTGCGGCGTTCGCAGATCGTCACAGTGGGCCGCCCCATCGATCAGGGTATAATTTAATTGCGCGTTGCCGGCATTTCCATTAGCCACGGACAGAGAAAGTTTGGACCAGGGATCATTACTGCCATTGGTAAAATGAATTCTCGATACGGCGGATTCCAATAAGGGCCAATAAAAATTCTGATTAATGTAGGAAGTATCCACCTCAGCATCGATTCCAAATAAACGCCTGCAGACTTCACGATGATAGTCTGCATTGATTCTTGCAGAACGTGTGGATTGAAGTGGGTCAGGATGTGCATTTTGCCAATAGCCATATTCTGTACAGGATTGATAATACCATTGCCGCGCACCAACTCCCTGACTGTAATATTCACCGTCTTCACTAAAAGCCCCCTGAGGTGTCATATCACTTGCAGTGATCTGCCAACGGCTGAAAAGGATTTTAGTAAACGCAGCATAGCCTTCAAGTGCGCTTGGACTTTTCGCCAAAGAAGAACAAAACTCCTCATGCATACCATACTGCACTGCAGCAGCACCCACATCAGCAATCATGTAAAGAAAATCGGTATTATCCTGTAATTCACTGGCAGAAAATTGCTCCTTGAGCTGAGCAATGCTTTGCAAATCATCCTGTTCAAGAATGTCCTCCACCTGCTTTACTACCTCACGCATTTTACCAGCGCATTCGCTGCCAGCCACCCGGGTTACATGCTGATCGTAATCACTAAAGTCATCCTTCGCCATCACCGGTGCAGAAGATGCCAAAGACCCCACAACCAGTTCAGGATGCTGCAAACGATAATAGGCGGATAGAGAACCAGGATAAGACCCGCCGAAAGCAACCCATTTTCCCTGCCAGTGCCTTTCCGTCATCATCGCGCTTTGAAAACTGGCTAAATCATCCAGTGCGGCCTGAGTAGAAAGATATTTAAGATTATCAACAGAGAGCCTGCCAGGGACACTTTTTCCATAAAAACGATGTTCCAAAGCCACTAATTTGGCGTGAAATTGCTGGGCGTAAGTACGAATGGCACCATACAGAACAAATGGTGAGCAAGCCGCTTCACCACAGATATAAAAAAATACCGGTGAATCCGCTGATTTGCCATAGGTTTCATCCACATAATACCGTTGAGAAAAACTGCCGGCAGCAGGATCCTGATGGTTAACCCATTGTGTAAAATAGTCTTCGCGGATTGGCTTGTTTAAATTGATCTTGTTATGTTTATCAAGATAACGCTGATGATAATAATCCAGTGGATTGGAAAATCCTGTCAAAGGCAGCAACAACGCTATAGCCATCAGGCTTTTTTTGCATAAATCCATTTATTTACTCTCCATAAAGAAAACGTCTTATCCTAACCCGATTTACGATAGAAGCCCAATATTCTCCTAAACTTCTTTGCACTCTGAAAATTCCAATACTTAGAGCTAGTAATACACGCTTAAGAGCTCTCTTTTTAACCACAATGAGCGCTAAAAGGTTTTCAAAAATCTATTTTTTAGATAGAATGTTCTTTTGCTTGTCAATTAGGGCGCTAAATGTCCACAGAGATGGCTTGTTTTGTATATCAGGACCCCTACTACTCTGACTATCGTCTGGCTTTGGCCCCAGACGCACTAGTGAACAGTTTTCCATATAGTATACCCTCTCGCCAATTGGACATTACCGCAGAGCGTATGGATTCTTTAGCCATAATAAAGACTCCTGTAGGACTAAATCCGAATGCCTTGTTCAAAAATGTAAATCCGAGAGATGCATTTTACTCCAGTAATAAGCAATGGATATTAAAAGGCAGAATGTCCATTTATAATCCGGTCGGCATTCGGCAATTCAACTTTGTATAGGCCATTTAATGGATAAACCCTGTTCAATATTAATTTTTTAGAGACTTATTATGCCTTCAATAGATGAATTTCAAAGCCAACTCAATGGACTTAGAGAGGGAATAAAAAATAGCTTAAACTTAAGCCGCGCATCGATCAATAGTCTGCTTAAGGAAAATCTATTCTATATTAATGGATACGTCATCGGCTTGCAGGATAGTGTTTATCAGGCTATCTGGTTGGACATTCTGCAGGGCTGGAATGAAGCACTGAAGGATATAAAGAATAATCAACTGCCGCCTCCTGCCGAGCTTGACAGTCGAAAGAACTACTCACCTGCAAAAACCCTGGGTTATTTACGGTGCTGCGGAGTTAGTTACTCAGAGCATCCTCATTATCAGGAGCAGCTGCAGGCATTGGCTTTACAAGCCTCCCAGTCTGCTTTGCCAAAAGAAATATCAGCTCCTCTTTTAACCCATCCAAGTGCTCCAGTTCTGGATAGTACCGCTGAATCGGCCTCGCTTAACCAGGAAAATGTAGCATTATTGCTAGCAGGCAATTCTGACGCAAAATCACATAATCAACCTCTCCCTTTATCCCAATTATATGATAGTAGAAGCTTCTATTATATTCAAGGTTATATCAGTGGCTTAAGCAATATTAAGTATACCAGGATATGGGAACTTTACTTATCCGGATGGACCAGCGCAGCAAACGATATAGCCGCTGGCCAGCTAAAAGATCTGCAGCTTCTTTATTCAAGAAAAACTGAAGACAATATCTCCTATATTTTGGGATATTATGATTACCGCGGTTTCAGTGTTAACGATTCAAAATACAGACAACTGTTAATCGATCTGGATAGTCAACAAACCGTTTATGGACAAGGGATGCGTGCCGCCATGCAATGGTCAACGATATCCTTTCGCCCTGTAACTCCTCCAGCAAGCGCTATATTAAGCACAGCAAGCTCATCTCATACTCCTGCAACCTCTATTATCACAGCTGCCCTGGCTGATGCATCTGAAACCAGTAGCGTATCAACTGAGAAAAGAAAGATTTCAAAGGATATGAAGGCAGATGCTCAACCAAGAGCGAGTAACGAAAAGCTAATACAAAAACGCAAAAAAATACTGTCTGATATCGCTATACCTCAATTTATCACCGAGGAAATGGGAATACTGTTCTTACAAAGATGCGATACAGCTCGAGTAAGAGTTTATGAAGACTTACATGGCAAAAAAATTGATGTTAGCAGTACGCCACTCAAAAGCAAAAAAGCTATTCATGACCTTGCTTCGGAGATAAATAAAGGATTAGAGGATCTAAATCGTCCTCAGGGTTATCTTACAGAGGAGCAATTTTCTTCTCGCAAAAATAAGCTGTCATTGAAAATAATCGCTAGCCTTGCTTACTATCTGGCTTATCATGGCAGAAATTATCGCGGCGATACTTTGAGCGGCGCTGAGGTTCTTTCAATGATTTCAAAGGAATGTGAGAAAGAAAAAATTAATTCATTACAAGAATTAATCAGGCATATTGCCGCTGGTAACATGCCCTGCTTTTATATAGCCGAATCCGCTGAGATACAGTCGGTCCAAGAGGCAACTGGACCCATTCAGCCAATGACAGCATCTGCCACGAATGAGACATCCCCTCCACCGCCAGCAACTGCTCGTAATAAAGTATTTGAAATCAGGCGCCAGGGAACTCATCCTAAAGCCTCCCAGCATCGTGTTTTTGTTGATGCCCAATTGGGACTAAAACGGAGATCAGAAAACGTAATAAGAAAACTCAAGGCAATACTTGAGGATACTGGTTTACCCCAATTTATCAGCGAGGAAATGGCGGGGCTTTTCTTGCAAAGAGCCCATTCAGGTCGACAAAGTGCTTATAATGACAAACAAAGCGGCAAGCCAATCGATACTGGCCGTATGCCGCTAAAGAATCCAAAGGCTATTCATGACCTGGCTTCAAAACTAAATAATGAACCATTTAACTCTGTGCATCAGGACATAATGGATGACCTTGCCTTTTACCTGGGTTATCAGGCCAAAAGCATTTACGGCGAGAAATTAACGGCCTCTGCAATTCTTTCAATTATTTCCAGGGAATGTCAGGAAAAAAATATTAATTCAGTACCAGAATTAATCAAGCTTATTGCCGCTGGAAAAATTCCCTGCTTTTATAAAGCCGAATCACCCGAGAAACTGCCGGCTCAAGAGGCAACATTACGCATCCAGCCAATATCTCCTCCAGCAAGTTCTTGTTCAAGCACATCAAGTTCATCTTACAAAAGGCTAGCTTCTGCCTTAAATTATGCATCTGGAGCTAGCAGCGACCCAACTAAGAAAAGAAAAACTTCAGCGGATACTAATAATACCAAAGCCCTTCATTCTCTTCTTTTTATTGATGGTCAGGCGGCAGCGAATCGTTCACCAGAAAATGTTATAAAAAAACGTAAGGAAGCACTGGAGGGTATCATTTTACCTCCATTTATCAATCAGGAAATGGCGATGGAATTCTTGCAAAAATTCCATTCGGGCCGATCAAGAGCTTATGATGCAATACGCGGTGCCGAAAAGCCCGAAACTGGCATTGTGCCGAGATGGCGTGGGTTATGGAAGGCAAATGCTATCCATGATCTCGCTGCCGAGCTAAATAAAAAATTAGACGATCTATATGATAGCTCTCTGAATTATTTTACGGAGAAGGATTGCCCTTCTCGTCAAAATGATCTGTTGACGGAAAGCATGAGAAAACTTGCCTATTATCTAGGTTATCATGGCAGAAACGATCACGGCAAACCATTTGGCAACTCTGAGATTATTTCAATCCTTGTCCGGGAATGTAAGACAGAGAAGATTGAGTCAGTACAGGCATTAATCGAGCATGTCGCTGCTGGTCGCATGCCCAGCTTTTATAAAGCAGAATCCGCTGAGGAACAACCAGCACAAAGCAGCTGGATGCAGCCCTGAATGTCATTCTAGCCGGGTTCTTTTCGGCAAAGCGACAAATAACAGGCCGGATTCATTGTGTTCATTGGCTTCTATGCCAGCCTGAGCCCCTTCTCCCTTATAAAGGTCGACATGAGCCCCGACAATAGCACCACCGGTATCCTGGGCCACGCACCAGGATGTCCGGTTTTTAGTGTTATAAATAAAATTCATTCCTACGGGAATCACCCGATGGTCCGTGGCGCATGAGGTGTGCGCAGTTAAGGGAATATTTTCTGACCCATAAGGTCCGCCATGTTCTTTAGCAAAAAATACATAGCTTTGATCTCTGTTTCGCAGGTCAAAAGCTTGAGCCTGATTGGCGAGACTATTCAGATAATTGCGAATCAATTTTTCTGAAGCAGCACTTTGCCTGATTTGATCCGTGAGATTACAGCGTAATTTAGCCTCATCATGACAGTTGGGATCTTTGGCGCATCGCTCCATTGCATCCAGATTGCCGCCACAGCTGGGGTCTTGCGCACACTGAACAATGCGGCCTAGCATGGTGCGTGGCCTGCCATTGTATCCGTCATAGTTGATATGAAATAACTGACCGTCAAGAAGCAGGGAACCAGAGCCTTCAACCATTAAAAAGGCGGGATCATTGGGATCTTTAACATAGCCAATCACATGCTTCGGATGCAAGGCGCCATGTTCAATTTCACTGCGATCCGGAGCCACTGAGTAACTGCCATCGGCGTTTTTCATACAAAATCCACGCGCTATTTTTGTGAGCGGGTCCACTCCACAAAGAGGCGCTTTCAGTTTACGTCTTCTGCATTCCAGAGCGACATTGACCACCCCCGGATTTCCATAGATGGGATATAGGAACCCCGCCTGTTTTTTACTTCGCGCTTCAATCGCTGCGGGGGCATAATAAGCAGTAAACTGAAACTCGCCTCGTTTAAATCCGGCATGATTTTCTGGCCAGCCCTCACTCTTATACCAGTCAAATTCAGTTTTTATTTTTGAAAGAAATTTATTAAAATCCCCATGAGCTGCTTTGGCAAAAGCAAGCATTTGCTGATTGGTTTGCAGACACCATTCTTCACGCTTGAATCGATGGCCGGCAATGGTAATTGTCTGAAACTCTCCGCGGCTTTTATTGCAGTTTTTTATCTGAATATTTAAAGCATTAATCACTTCATTCATGTTACCTGCGGGATTCTCCAGAGGCAGCTCAGCGGGTGAGATTTTATGGAACTTGAATCGCAGCACTCCTGGCTCTTTGGCAGCCATCTTTTGCCGGGCTGTAAAATCCACGAGCCTTCGGACATCCAGACAGCGCTGAATGGGGTCTTGTGGAAGAGCGGCCTGAGTGACAAGGCCAAAACTCGTTAAGGCTAAAAAAACAATCGACTGAAACCTGGACATCATAGTTCTAGCGCACTCTTTTCCTTGAATATATAAGCAATAATTATATCGATATTGAGGTGGATTCAAAACTGAAATATTACAGATCACAGTAAGTTTTCTATACTTAAAGAGTAAGGATTATTTTTAAAGAAGAAAGAGGACTGTTATGTGCCGACTGGTGGCCTATCTAGGAAAAAAAATACTACTCTCCGAAATCCTGATTAAGCCAAAGAATTCGATTATTAAGCAAAGCCTTCTGGCGCGCGAGTCCACCACCCTGACTAATGGAGACGGATTTGGCCTCGGTTGGTATATTCGGCAGGATGAAACTCCAGCATTGTTCACCTCGCTTTTTCCAGCATGGAATGATAGAAATTTATCCTACTTATCGACAAAAATAGAATCCTCAGTCTTTTTTGCACATGTCAGAGCAGCCAGTACGGGCGGGATTTCACAGTTTAACTGCCATCCTTTTTTATTTGAGCATTGGATGTTTATGCATAATGGATGGATTCCACATTTTGATAAAATTAAACGACAACTTCAGGACTTGCTGGATGATGACATATTTAGCTGGATCAAAGGGAGCACCGACTCCGAATTAGTATTCGCTTTATTTCTGCAGTTAGCGAAAAAATATGATTCGCCAAATTTTGTGGATATTGTCAGTACTATCCAGGAAACATTTCGTATTATTAATTCTCTGGTGAAAAAAAACACTAAAAAAAGCTCCCATTTAAATATATGCATTACGGATGGAAAGCGCCTGGCTGCAACGCGTTATTGCAGTTCCAAGCGTGTTAAGCCGGAGACTATGTATTTGTCTCTGGGCAAACGGGTTAACCCCCAGAAACGGCAAATCATTTTAGAAAATAAAATAACAGCTCCCTACATTGTGATTGCATCTGAAAAGCTATCCAAGTCTGAACTAGAGTGGCAACCAATCCCTGCGAATAATTGTGTGATTATTGAATCCAATTTGAAATTGTCTTTTCACGCTTTAGATTAATCGAGGTAAGAGGATTTGGTTAACCCCGGGGAGATTAACTCGAGGGATATCATGAAAACTGAAATAGCAGCACATTATGATTACAACAAAAATGCTTTTAAAAATTATCTAATATCAGAGACTGAACTATTAAACATCTGGTTCAAACGCGAATATTTCAAGACAGAGGGTTTAAAAGTCGGCGCAGAAATTGAATTTCTCCTCCTCGATAACAATTATCAATTAGTCCCTCAGAATCAGTTATTTACACAGAAATTAAACGATCCCAATGTTATTCCAGAAGCAGGGGCCTCTCAACTGGAAATAAATACTGCGGTGTTTCCACTATGCGACAATTTTTTATCGGATCTGCATCAGAGTGTTCTTTCAACATGGTCAAAGTGCTGCCGTCTGGCGCATAAATACAATGCTCACCTGGCGCTAATAGGCTCTATGCCACAAGCCGAAGAATGTCATTCCGCACGCGAATATATAACCCCCCATCCTTCATATCGGCTTATGAATGACAATGTGTCTAAATATCGGCAGGGGCTGCCTTTATCGTTAAAACTGAATGGTGCCGAGGAAGAGTTCGTTTTCCAGCCGCAATCTTTATCAGTCGAAGGACTCATTTCCTCGCTGCAACTTCATCTGGAGGTTAGCCCTGAGCAATCCGTTACATACTATAATACCATGCAGATGCTTTCTGCTCCTTTGCTTTCACTTTGCGCTAACGCGCCCTTTTTTTATGGTAAGGAGTTATGGAGTGAATCAAGGATCGCAATATTTGAACAATTATATTCATTTCCTTCCCCATACCAGAATTGCGTTTTCTTTGAGCCTCATTATCTTAAGAATAGTTTTTTCTCATTATTTAAAGCCAATTTAAATAATTACCCTCATCTCCTGCCCGAAGTGGCAAAAGGAGAACCCAGCCACCATCTTTTCCACTTACGTAAGCAAAATAGCACGGTATATCGCTGGAATCGGCCAATTGTTGATTTTAATACTCATAATGAACCTTACTTAAGAATAGAGCACCGACCTTTATCTTCCGGGCCAAGTATTGTAGACATGATTGCTAATGCCGCTTTTTTCTATGGACTGGTTTATTTCTTTGCAAATCGTGATGAGCCTGAAGCCTGTTTAATTCCCTTCAAAGAGAGTTATGCCAATTTTTATCAGGCAGCCTGTTCTGGTCTTCGAGCACGGCTTATGTGGAATGGCATCGAAGTTGATGCGCTTCATCTTTTAAATGATTTTCTGCCTTTAGCCAGAAAAGGTCTGGAAGGTTTGGGTATAGTCAGAGCAGATATCGATTATTATTTGGAAATTATTCATCATCGTCTGCTTAAACAGCAAAATGGCAGTATCTGGCAACAAAACTTCATTAAGCGCTATGGTTATGATTTTGAGAATTTGCTCGGGCATTATTTAGAGAATCAGTACCGGGAGATCCCAATATCTGAATGGCTTATTTAAGTTAGCCGGTTAGCGCAATCGAGTAAAAATAAAAAAGCCCTGCAGTCTGATACTGCAGGGCTTCTAAATGACGAATTAGGCTTTGGCAGCTTTCTTCTCTTTTTCTTTGGCAATTACTGCTTCTGCCACATTAGCTGGGCAAGGAGAGTAGTGAGAGAATTCCATTGAGAACTGGCCTCGACCTGAAGTCAGGGTACGTAAGGTGCTGATGTAACCAAACATTTCTGAGAGAGGAACATCGGCTTTGATGCGAACACCCGCAGCACTTGGCTCCTGACCAGAAATCATACCGCGTCGTCGGTTCAGGTCACCAATCACATTACCCACATCTTCTTCAGTGCTATACACGTCAACCTTCATAATAGGCTCAAGCAGCTGAGGACCGGCTTTAGGTATGGATTGACGGAAAGCGCCTTTCGCCGCAATTTCAAACGCGATTGCTGAAGAGTCTACCGAGTGGTATCCACCATCAGTCAGATTGATTTTAACGTCTAATAAGGGGAAGCCGGCCAATGTACCTGAATCCATCATTGAACGAAACCCTTTCTCAATCGCAGGGAAGAACTCTTTAGGTACGTTACCACCCACAACAGAAGTTACGAAAGTGAATCCACTGTTTGGCTCACCTGGTTCAATCGTGTAATCGATTTTACCGTACTGACCAGATCCACCTGATTGCTTCTTGTGAGTATAGCTGTCGTGAACCGTTTTAGTGATGGTTTCACGGTAAGCAACCTGAGGTTGACCCACTATCAGTTCAACGTCATAGGTACGCTTCAGAATATCCACTTTAATATCGAGATGCAGCTCACCCATACCACGAAGAATCGTTTCACCGGAATCTTCATCAGTTTCAACCCGGAAGGTAGGATCTTCAGCAACCATCTTGCCAATGGCAATCGCCATTTTTTCAGTAGAAGTCTTGTCTTTCGGTGAAACGGCAATGGAAATTACTGGCTCAGGGAAAACCATCGCTTCCAGTGTACATTCGTGATCAGGATCGCAAAGTGTGTGGCCTGTACGAACGTTTTTCATACCGACGATAGCAATGATGTCGCCTGCTTCCGCACTTTGCAATTCATTACGCTCATTCGCCTGCATTTCTACCATTCGGCCAACGCGTTCTGTTTTGCCGGTAAAGGAGTTAAGGATGGTGTCACCTTTATTCAGCTTTCCTGAATAAACCCGTATGAACGTCAGCGCGCCATAACGGTCGTCCATAATCTTGAACGCCAGAGCACGGAATGGTTCATCAGGAGAAACGATAGCGAACTCACCATTTGGCTCACCTTCAGCATTAGTCAAAGGCTGCGGATTCACTTCGTGAGGAGCAGGTAAGTAGTCAACGACTGCATCCAGTAATAATTGCATCCCTTTATTCTTGAAGGCCGAACCGCAATAAGTCGGGAAGAAAGCAAGTTCGAGCGTACCTTTACGGATACAACGCTTGATATCTTCAATGGACGGCTCTTCTCCTTCCAGATAGGCCATTAATAAATCATCATCCATTTCCAGCGCAGTTTCGATAAGCTGAGCACGGTACATCTCAACGTCATCGTGCATATCAGCCGGTACATCAGTAACCGTATAATTTTCTGGCTGTCCTGATTCATCCCAGATGTAAGCTTTACGGGTTAATAGATCAACTACCCCTTTGAAGCTGTCTTCAAAGCCTATCGGCAGGGTCATAATCAGTGGGTTTGCACCGAGTACCTTTTTAACCTGTTCAGTGACATTGATAAAGTTCGCGCCGATACGATCCAGTTTGTTTACAAAAATCAAACGAGATACTTTAGAATTATTCGCATAGCGCCAGTTCGTTTCTGATTGAGGCTCAACACCACCTGAACCACAGAATACACCAATACCTCCATCGAGTACTTTCAGTGAGCGGTAAACCTCTACAGTAAAGTCGACGTGTCCTGGGGTATCGATAATATTGAAACGTGTACCTTTCCAGTAGCAACTGACCGCTGCTGACTGAATAGTAATTCCGCGCTCGGCTTCCTGTTCCATGAAGTCGGTTGTTGACTCCCCTTCGTGGACCTCACCCATTTTGTGGATTCTGCCGGTGAGCTTGAGGATCCGTTCGGTAGTAGTGGTTTTTCCAGCATCAACGTGGGCGAAGATGCCGATGTTTCTATATTGATTTAAATCAGCCATAGCAGTCTTATACACTTTAAAAAGGGTTAAAAATAGTCCGGCATTATACAGCACTTTATTTAGATTTACAGCATAACTTTATCTAATCAGTTCATTTTTTTCCGAACGGTGATATGGATTCAAATCTGGCCTTGCCAAAAGGTGGTCAAGGAAGATTCTGGCAGCCCTGTTGAGTAATATATGGGCGATATGACTTAATTCAAACCCCGGCCACTCTTACAGTAAAAACTTGTTTAAATCTTGCCGAAACAAACGCTCTCCAGATAAAATCGGGTTTTCATTTTTGATAAAAACCTATGCGCGCTTCAAATCCCATCAAAATATTATTTACGGCCATTGCGGGCACAGGTCTGCAATGGTACGACTTTGCACTTTTTGGTTATTTCGCCCCGATCATCGCCTCAAACTATTTTCCAAAAGAAAACCAGTTCGCAGCGCTGCTTAGCGCCTTTGGCGTGTTGGCGGTAGGATACCTGCTAGCGCCGCTAGGCTCCTTATTTTTTGGTTATATTGGCGATCGCTTCGGCAGGAAATACGCCTTAATGCTAAGTATCCTGGCAATGGCCGTCCCTACTGCCCTGGTGGGATTAGTACCCTCTTATTCTGCTATCGGAATAGCGGCGCCTATTATCATTACTATGCTGCGAATCCTGCAGGGTTTTGTTGCCAGTAGTGAATATACAGGCTCAACCCTGTTTTTAATCGAACATGCGCCGACCAACCGAAAAGCCTTGTACGGCTGCCTGTCCAGTTCCGCCTATAGCCTGGGCTCAATTGGAGCGGGGCTTGCCGCTTCTTTCTTTACCGCATCCTTTATGCCCGACTGGGCCTGGCGTCTGGCATTCGTGCTGGCCGGCATTTTAGGACTGTTCATTTTCTACTTAAGAAATTCACTTGAAGAAACACCCGAGTTTATCCAGATTCATGAGGCAGAGAAAAAAAGACAGCCCTTTCTGGCGGCTCTTCGCGAAAAACCCCTGGCCATACTGGGAGTGATTGGACTCGCCTGGTTAACCGGCATTATGACATTTGGCACCTATGTTTTTTCAGCGGCTTACCTGCATCACTATTTTAATATCCCACTAAGCTTCGCCACCCTTGCGATCAGTTTTGCGTTATTAATCGACGCATTGATTGAACCCTGTTTCGCCTGGCTGGCTGATAAAACGGGGCATTTAAAAATTATCATCGCGGGAATGCTCGGTATTATACTTTTGGCAGTCCCTGCCTATTATTTATTATCCTCAAATAACAGCTTATTCATAGTACTGGCATTAGTCATTCTGACTCTGCTCATTGCCATTACGTTCTCGCCTTTAAATGCCTATATGACCTCCCTTTTCCCCCGTTCCTATCGTTACAGCGGTTTTGGGGTTGCCTTTCATATCGGTATTTCGGTGTTTGGCGGCACGGTACCTCTGGTTATGATGTGGTTAACCGAGAAAACCGGGAATCTAATTGCCCCCTCCTGGTATTATATTTTTGGTGCCGTTATCGGTCTTATCTCTGTAGGGGTTTGTGAGTTAAGCCGTTCGCGGCAACCCCGGCAACAGGCCGAATTAAAGTTACATAACCGCCAGGGACTATATGATTAAAATCGGCCTGTTAAAAGATCAGCCGGAAAAACTCTCACAACTAGCTCAAATCTGGCATAAGGAATTGGCCTCGATCTGGGCTCCTGAGTTTTCAATCGCTCAAGCCAAAGAACGCTTTACTACTCATTTAAATGATAGTGAAATGCCATTGACCCTGGTGGCGATTGTTAATGATCAGGCAGTGGGCATGTGCAGTTTGCGGCAAAATGATGGGATAAGGCCTGACTTGTGCCCTTGGTTAGGGGCATTGGTAGTTGACTCTGATTACCAGAGACAAGGTATTGGACGCTTGCTGATTGAGGCAGCAAAAGAGAAAGCCCGATGCATGGGATACACGGAATTATTTCTTTTTTGTTTTGACCCAACAATTCCTGTTTATTATGAAAGACTGGGCTGGAAAAAAATTGCAATGGATCACTGTCGAAATTTTCCGGTCACGGTTATGGAGATTTGTTTAAAATAATTGTAACTTCCCCGATACGTCATCCTGCCGGTACGTCAGCCTGAGCGCAGCGAAGGATCTTAAACTGCTTAGAGCTTAGCCAGATTCAGGAGATCCTTCACTGCGTTCAGGATGACGTAGCGAGGAGTTACAAAGACCACAGTTTCTATTGTTTTAAGGAAGTTTAAAGATGGAAGTGAATCAACCGATTGTATTAATCGCAGCGCCTGAGGTGCTGGCTGTTCCAGTTGTGGAAAATCACAATCCGCTTATTGATATTAAAGGGGACAATCGAATCCTCATTGGCCCGTCACCGGAGATCCCTGATAATACCGATTATACCCAAATGCGCGAGGAAGTGTTTCACCGGCTGCTCAAGGCTCAAAGTTTGTTACCCGCCGGACTTCAGTTCTGTCTTTATGAAGCCTATCGGAGCCTGGATTTACAGAAAGCGCTGTTTGATGAGCGCTACGAGCAGCTACAGGCTTTACATCCTGATTGGTCTCACGAAGAGCGCTTTAATGAAACCATGAAGCTTATTTCACCTGTAATTAATCTGGATGGAACTAAAAATGTTCCACCTCATGGAACTGGCGCGGCGATTGATGTCTATTTGCTTGATGAAAGCGGAAATCCTCTTGACATGGGTATTCACCCTAAAGACTGGATGACGGATATCGATGCGCATATTTCAACAACCAACAGCCGCTCTATCTCTGAAAGGGCCCGCGCCAATCGCGACATCATGAGCAGGGCTTTATTATCTGCGGGTTTTGTCAATTATCCAACGGAATACTGGCATTGGTCCTATGGAGATCGCTACTGGGCATTTATGACCGGCCAGTCACAGGCCTGTTATGGCTGCGTGTCATCGTTGGGCCGCTGATTTCATTTATCAAGGCTTACGACAGGCCTTGATAAAGAACTTCCCTTTTCCATCAAAGCAATAGTTCCTCCGCATCAATTTCTTCGAGATATTGATGATAGGACTGTACCCTTTCCTCATGGACATCAAACAAAATTGGGCCTGACACATAGGAATAGAAGTAGGTATGATTAGCGTCCAGCCTTTGAGCAGGCACCAGGCAGGAGAACCAGTCATTCCATTCGGGCATATTGTCATCTTTCTGCCAGTAACATGGAATTTTCAAACCCCTCGACAATTCATCCAACACGGTTCTGCTCGCTCCATTGCGCTCAGCCAGATTAAAATGGGTCTCCAGATCAGCAAGTGTTTTCATGACTAGGAAGCTGACATTCGCATCGTCGTCTAAAAGCATAAAACTGCCCGAGTAATCCGCAAGATAATATTCCACAATCCCTTTTTCTCTGCATAATTGACGGAAAAAATAGCTGAATTTGGGATCGCGCAAGCAATGGGGAACAGGAATATTAAGCATTCGGACAAGATTATCGGACATCGCCTGAAAATATTGCTGTTGCAGCTCATTAATACTTTTAGTAATCAATTCCGCAGCCTGCGCATCACTTTTATGGATGTAGCGATGGATTAATCCTTCATTAAAAGCCTGAATAGCCAGCTTCTCATCCGCTTTTCCAGTCAAAAGAATTTTTTTGATATTGGTGTTGGCAAGACGACGGCAGAACTCCAGCCCATCCATCCCTGGCATCGCATAATCGACAACTATAACCGACACTTCGGTAAATCGGTTGCGGTTGTAGATCTCGGCATGAATTGCCGCCAGATTATCATTCATATTCAAACTGGTGGAATGACCTTCTCTTATCTCTTCAACCTGATCAGTACAGCTCTCGTTCAATGCCTCTAACTGGCAACGTTTTTTATCCAGAAAATCGAGTGCGTCGAAAGGAGAATCAAATATGCGATATGCCAATCCCTCATCGAGTTGCAAAACAAAATTCAGCAGAAAATCCCGGCTATCATCGATAAACAATGCGGTGCTTGGAAAATAACAGGTAGGTATTGAGAGATGTTGCATGGCTCCTCCTGAGCAAGCGTCCTTTATAAAAACCTACATACATGGTGAGTTACAAGAGCCATGTCCCTTAATTACTATTTTTCAGCGAATGGTTGATAGCGGCAATTTTCGCTCTTACTCAACCCGCTAACACTAAAATTCCTAATGACTGTCTATAAAAATAACATGATTGTTCAATTTTTCAAATAAAACAGACGATTAATTTTCACGATTTGGATACTTATGGGAAAACTATTGATTTAGTATGTCTCCTGGCTAATCGGAAAAAACAACATAAACTGGGTAAATTCGCCCACTTTGGCTTCACATAAAATATCGCCTCCAAATCGATTCATAACCAATTTGCAAAAAGACAATCCCAGGCCTGTTCCCATATAAGTGGTGGTATAAAAATGATTAAAAAGCCGATTTAATTGCTCTCGGGTCATTCCTTTGGCCGTATCTTTAAAATAGAGGCAATTATACCGCTCGCCACTTACAGCCCAGATATGGATATCCCCTTTTTGGGCGGTAGCTATCGCATAAAGGGCATTTTTTAATAAATTAAATAAAACATGCTGCATTAAAAGCTTCGACCCCTTAAATGTGAAATTACCTTCCCAGTAAATCTGATTACGCTCTGCAGCTGATTTAAAAGGATAGCGTTGCAATGCTTCCATTACACATTCAGCTATTGAACACTCTTCAAGCGCACAGTTTTCAAGTGACTTTTCGCGGCCTGCTTTAACCAGCAGCATATCAATAATGGTATTCGCATAATCAATCTCATGAATAATACGCTCCTGAGTGCCGGCTATCTGCGCAATACGGGCTTCACGAGCCACAGGTTCCAGCAGATTATGCTGTCTCGCTAAATAATAGCCCTGAATTAAAACAGGCAGATACTGCTCAATAGCCTTGGTACCGCTTTTTATACCGAGAAGGGGCGTTCTGAGTTCATGAGCAATCATTCCTGCTGCCGCAAGAATCCCATCCAGGCGCTGCTGCTGGAGTAAAGAGGTTTTATAGTTAACTGTTGAGCCGGCAATAATCACAAAAATGATCATCACCAGCATTTCTATATGTTCCTCCCCAAAATAGGAGATCGGCGAACTAAAATAATGAAGCAGCAAAGCCGCACTCCATCCAATCGCTACCAGTAGCAATAACACCGGCAGCTCCACCAGAAGCACCAGCAAAAAAATGCTGCATAAAAGTGACATGGCGGAAATGACACTGGCATTGTTCATTAGAAAGAAATAGGCAAAGAAAAAAGACAAGGCATACAGCAAACAGAAAAACCAGTAGGCAGGCAGAAAGGGCTTTAAGCGAACGGGCCAATAATTTCCCAACATGAGTCCCAAGCCTAGCAGACTCCCAGCCAGGCGCCATCCCAGTGCTTCATAAGGTTGGGGAAACCACTCGGTCCAAATCCAGTAAAACACGGGAAAACTGACAAAAATAATGAGGCCCAAGGGGAACAGTTGATGTGTGGCATACAGCGAGTTGTACTGAATCGCCTTCTTAAAATAAGCAGTTAATCCTCTGAGCTTCATCACGATACTTTCAATCCTTGAAAGAGCCTGTTACTGGAAATCCCTTCTCTAACTCCCACTAAGTGGAGAGAGCATCTAAGTGCAGCATGTAGGTTGGGCCCTTGGCCCAACATTGAGTTCTGGGGTGGTTTGTTGGGCCAAGGGCCCAACCTACAATAATTCTTTAACAAGCGTTAAATTGTTAAATAAGCTGTAAGCCAAAGTCAACTGGCGGATTGTAGTCAGAGTTAAACGATTTGTCTTTAGCGCTTAGTCTTCTCTCATGTTATCATAGACTTTTGGATGAATTTCACGAACATGGCGCGAACCCTACGTATTGCAACCCGAAAAAGTCAGCTGGCCTTGTGGCAGGCTAATTTTATAGGTAAACAACTTCAATCGCACTGGCCAGATATTTCCTACGAACTGGTGCCGATGCTCACCTCAGGTGATAAATTTACCCAAAGCAAATTGCAAACTCTGGGCGGGAAAGGCCTGTTTGTGAAAGAGCTGGAAGAGGCTTTACTGGACAAGCGGGCCGATTTAGCCGTTCATTCGCTCAAGGATGTGCCGGCAGAGCTTCCACCTGCTTTGCACCTTCCTGTTATTTGTAAACGGGATAATCCTCTGGATGCGCTGGTGAGCGCGCAATTTTCCAATATGAATGATTTACCCGGGACGGCTCGAATCGGTACCAGCAGCCTGCGCCGGCAATCGCAGCTTCTGGCCTGGAAACCCGGTCTGGAAATCGTTCCCTTGCGTGGCAATATTAATACTCGTCTGGAAAAGCTGCAGAATGAATCCCTCGATGCAATTATTCTGGCAGCCGCAGGCCTGGAACGTCTGGGCTTAGAACATGTCATCTGTGAAGTCATTAATCCTGCGCTGATGTTACCCGCTTGCGCCCAGGGCGCGCTAGGAATCGAGTGCCGGGAAGACGATCAGGAGTTGCTTGGCTTTTTAAGCCCCTTAAATGATGAATTGACGGCGGCTTGTGTGAAAGCGGAGAGACAAGTCAATGCACTGCTTGGCGGTAATTGCCATGTGCCTCTGGCAGTTTTCTGTCAACCAGCAGGTGAAGGCCAGTTGCATCTTCAGGCCAGAGTTCTAAATCTCGATGGAAGCCAGGTTATCGCCGATGAGCAATCAGGAGCTATTGAAGCGGCAACAGCTATCGCAGAGTCCTGTGCTGAAAACCTTCTGAAAAATGGCGCTCGGCAAATACTTTTAGTTCACTCCTGATAGACTTGTCCGGTTTAAGGGTTTACCACTCACCCTGTCAATTGCTGCGGGTATGGCAGAATAATGAAGTCGATATTATACTGTTTACTAGTCAGCAGGGAATGTACAATAGTTTTAAGCGCAGAGAAATAATCACAGCCATAATAAAATTCTGGACAGTCTGTATCAATTCAAACAAGGATTCGCCAATGACCACAAAAAATGAATCTCCTCAATCCAAACCCCTTGAAGCCAGCCCGCAGCAAAAGGCTAAAACAGCCTCTCCTTCAGTCTACGAGCAACATTTTGCAACTCTGATTATTGGCCTGGCTGCAGCGGTTGCCCTTATTATATCGCTGATTAGTTTTTTCAAGGTGAACCACTTCCAACAGTCCGCAGGCGATCAGAAAGGGAAGTTACAGACAAGATTTGCAGCCCTTGAACAAGAGCAGACAAAGCTGACAGCCAATTTGGCAAATCTCGGCCAAACCCTGCAGCTTTCAAAAGAAAGCATTCAGCAACAGGTCAGCAATTTAAATCAAAGCCTGCATAAGGCCTTGCGGCAACGCCATTACCAACGGCAGGACTGGCTGCTTCAAAAAGCGAAATATTATCTGGAACTGGCTCAAATTAATGCCCACTGGAGTGACAACCAGGAAACAACAATCGCACTTCTGCAAGCAGCGGATACCGTTTTGCAGGATGTGTCTGATCAGCAATTATTCAAAATTCGGCAAACCATTGCCACTGAGATTACTGCAATCAAGGCGATACCCAAACTGGATTTGGCAGGACTGCTGAGTCAGTTAGATGCCGCTCAGCAAATGGTTTCCACCCTTCCTCTTAAACAGGGAATTAATAATCTTTCTGAGGAGAATGTAGCCCCTGCTGATGAAGACTCATCCAGTGCCTGGAAATCCAAATTACGTGAAAATATGAAATTGCTTGAAAAATTAATTGTCGTTCGTAAACACGATGATGATGTAGAGCCTATTCTTTCTCCGCTGCATCAGGAAGCATTGCGAGAAAGCATTCGCATGAATCTACAGGAAGCACAATGGGCTTTACTGGAGCATAATAGTGCCGTCTACACCCAATCACTCAAGCAAGCTATTGAGGAAATTAATCGTATTTTCGATGTTTCCGCAAGTCCAACGCAGGCCTTGCTGAGTGACTTGCAAAAGCTAAGAGGAATTTCGTTGGAAAATCAACGCCCCCTGGTGAATGGATCACTTAATTTGTTAAACCAATTCATTGATAACCAGAAAAACTCTACGGTCAATCAATCGGCCCCGGATGGAGCACAGCCATGACACGACTAATTATTGGGCTGGTCGTTTTACTGCTTGCAATAGTTCTTGGTATTCAGTTGAATCATGATCCAGGTTATCTGCTAATTGCTGTGAATCACTGGACTATAGAAACTACCTTATGGTTTGCTATTTTGGGAATCATTCTTTGTTTCTTTCTTTTGCACTGGCTGATTCTTTTTGTACAAAAACTATGTCATTCGCGCTCGAACTATCGTGCCTGGCGTGCCCGCCGGCGCGCACAGATTGCACAAGCAAAAACGAGAAAAGGCCTCATTGAGTTTAGCGAAGGATACTGGGATGCAGCGAAGACCCATTTAATCAAAGCGCTTCCCGATACCGATACCCCCTTACTAAATTATTTGACCGCGGCCAGAGCTGCCCAGGAAATGGGCGATAGCCAGTTAAGAGATGACTATCTTCGCGAAGCACAGCAGTCCATGCCTGAAGCACGAATAGCCGTGGAACTGACCCAGGCGCAGTTACAACTGGCTAATCAGCAGTGGGAACAGGCCCTGGCCACCCTGCGACATCTGCAGGACCTGGCACCACGTCATCCCTATGTGTTGAAACTACTGATGCACCTTTACCAGGAAGTTCGTGACTGGCCGCAACTAATAGCGCTGCTGCCGGAGCTTAAACGAAATAATATTATTTCAGCCGCAGAATATGAGCAGTTACAGCTACATGCCTACAAACAGGCGATGGCTGATTGCATTCGTCTTTCCCAGCGAAAGGAACTGGATGCATTGGTACAAAGCCTGCCGAAAGCTATTAAAGATTCTCCTGATTTGATGGCACAATACTGCAGTTATCTGATTAAAGACAATCAACAGGCACAGGCAGAAGCCATTTTGCGCCGCAGCTTACGCAAGCAGTTTAATGAGCAACTCATTAAACTTTATGGCCAGATCCATGTGAATGAACAGCAGCTACCGTTCGCTGAAAGTTTTATTAAGAAGCACCCGAACTCCTCTGTCCTATTGTTGACCCTGGGTCGCTTATGTATTGCCCAACACCTTTGGGGTAAAGCGCGCAGTTATTTTGAGAACAGCCTTGCTTTGCATCCAAGTCCGGAAGCTTACGCAGAAATAGGCGCCTTATATGAGCGCTTTGGCGAACAGCACGAGGCCTGTCAGGCATTTAGGCAGGGATTGAAGTTAATTGATGGAAGTTATTTCAACGAATGAGTTACGGCTATTTAAGCCTGAACAGCAATCCAGAGTTAAATCTGGATTGCTTTATTCATAAAGCAATCTGCTTGTAGAGAGTTAACGCTCATTCGGTGAGCAAGCATCCTCGCAATACTCAAGGCTGCTTTCTACCTGTATGGTGACATGAGTAATATTATGGCTTTTTTCCAGCATGCTAACCACTTCCCGACGCCTTTCATCGCTCAACACTTGCTCAGGCATCCACAAATGCACCGAAAGCGCATTTTCACGAGTACTCAAAGCCCAGATATGTAAATCATGCACCTGCTTTACCCCGGGAATCGCCTCCAATTGATCCCGCACAGCAATCAGGGAAATGCCCGTGGGCACACCATCAATTAATAATCGGAAACTGTCTTTAAATAATGACCAGGTTCCTTTAATGATGATCACTGCAATCAAAATACCCACCACGGGGTCAATCCATTGCCAGCCGGTCCAGTAGAGAATAGCCGCAGAAATGACAACACCCACTGAAATGAAGGCATCATACAAAAGATGCAGGAAAGCGGATTTAATATTCAGATCGTCGGTTCCCTTCATAAACAGGGCGGCAGTTGCTCCATTGACCAGAATTCCAATCGCGGCCACAATCATGACCGAAACCGCCTGCACTTCTGTTTCTGAAAATAATTTATAAACCGCATCGGTCGCAATAATTCCACAGGTGAAAACCAGCAAAATCCCATTAGTCAAGGCTGCGATAATAGAGGTCTTTTTCAAACCGTAAGTGGTTTTATCTGTAGGGCTTCGTGTCAAAAGACTATTGGCTATCCAGGACAATATCAGGCCAAGCACATCACCCAGATTATGGATGGCATCTGCCAGCAAGCTTGATGAATTAGCGATAATAGCAAAGATAATCTGGCAAACCACAAAAATGCCGTTGGCAACTATCGCAATTAAAAAGGCTCTGCTATAAGCGGGAGCAGGATGGCTGTGTCCATGTGAGGAATGATCATGGTCGTGGTGAGAGTGTTTGTCCTGAGTAGTCATTTTTCATCCTGTGGTTTTGCACTGTCATTGATACTTTTATTTTCATAATAGTTTATGCCGATTTTGATTCGCTCACGTTCATTTTTCTTGCGCCAGGCATTCGTATCTCGCAAAGAGTACACGCAGCCGCAATACTCCTGTTTATAAAAATTTTCCCGCTTGGCAATCTCATACATGCGCGCGGCTCCGCCGTCCTTACGCCAGTTATAGGTCCAATACACAATCCCAGGATAACGGCTGGCTGCCCGGGTGCCTGAGTCATTGATCTGATTCATATCTTTCCAGCGGGATATCCCCAGCGAGCTGCAGATCACCGGAAAATCATGCTCATGAGCATAAAGCGCTGTGCGCTCAAAGCGCATATCAAAACAGGCAGTGCAGCGTTTACCACGCTCAGGCTCCCACTCCAGACCTTTAACGCGTTCAAACCAGTTATCCTTGTCATAATCGGCATCAATGAATGGAATATTATGCTTTTCTGCGAACGCTTTATTTTCCTGCTTGCGAATTTCGTATTCCTGCACAGGATGAATATTGGGATTATAAAAGAAAATAGTAAAATCAATTTCTGAAAAAACCAGAGCTTCCATCACCTCCCCTGAACAAGGGGCGCAACATGAGTGCAGCAATAGCTTGCCGGCCTCATTGGGAAGAGTTAACTGCTCACGTTTATACATGCGTGTCACCTGATAAATTAATAAAGTGCTGCCGATAATAAACCAGCTCGGCTATTGAATCTTTAATGTCATCGAGCGCCAAGTGCTTGGATTCTTTTATGAGGCCATCCATTAACCGGGGATTCCAGCGCTTGACTAACTCTTTTAAAGTACTGACGTCCAGATTGCGATAATGAAAAAACTCAGCCAGATTTGGCATATATTTATAGAGAAAACGCCTGTCCTGGCAAATGCTGTTCCCACACATTGGCGATTTTCCGCGATCCAGATATTGGCTTAGAAAATCAATAGTTTTCTGCTCAGCCTGCGCCTCGGTGATTTTGGATTCTCGTACACGCTGTACCAGGCCTGACTGATTATGCTGCCTCGTATTCCATTCGTCCATTCCGAGAAGCAATTCTTCACTTTGCGAAACAGCAAACACCGGTCCTTCTCCAAGAATGTTAAGCCTGGAATCGGTTACAACCGTTGCGATTTCGATAATGCGATCAACCTCTGGATTTAAGCCAGTCATCTCCAGGTCAATCCAAATCAGATTATTGTTATTTCTCATTATTTTTCCAAAATTTTACAATTAAGTCGACACAAGCCACTCGATGCGCATGCAATCCAGTTTTAATGTCTGCCCCTGTGTAGCCTTGCTCAATTAATTTCTGAGCGGAAATTTTAGCACATTGTTGCAAGGCATATCGCCAGTTTTCAATTTGTTTATATTCGCTTTTCTTGCCTCGGCCCTGTGCATCAGCCTGACAAGCCAATAGCAACTGCTCAAATAGTTGTGGTCGTCGAAAGGCATCAGCCCGCTCCAGCACATTCACAATAGTGGCCGGCCTCAATTCTCTGATTCGATGGATCAATAAATGCAATCGAGAGACCTGAACCGCTAATTTGCGATACTCAGCCGGAATTCTCAGGCGTTGACATAATTGTTCAATTATTGGAACGCCCCGCTCCTCATGCTGACGATGTTTGGGCCACTCTTCCATTGGCGTCGCTGTTTTTCCCAGATCATGAACCAGAGCCGCGAAACGAACCAGCGGATCGCTTGTTAATTCAGTTGACCTTGCCAGAACCATCATGGTGTGCACACCGCTATCAATTTCAGGATGATGATGCGGCGGATTAGGCACCCCAAACAAACGATTGATTTCGGGCAACACGATTTCCAATGCACCACAGGTCCGCAATGTTAAAATAAAGATCTCGGGATTTCTCTCAGTCAGGCTGCGTTGCCATTCCTGCCAGACTCTTTCGGCAATCAAATGATTTAACTCGCCATTTTTGGCCATTTTATACATTAACCAGCGCGTTTCATCCGCCAGTGTAAACCCCAAGTGATGATATCTTGCCGCAAAACGTGCGACTCTGAGTACTCGAACGGGATCTTCAATAAACGCTGGCGACACATGCCGCAGGATTTTTGCTTCAAGATCACGTTTACCCTGATAGGGGTCAATAAGCTTGCCGGCTTCATCCATCGCCATCGCGTTGATTGTTAGATCCCGGCGCTGCAAATCCTCTTCCAGGGTGACTTCTGGCGTAAAATCACACTCAAATCCATAATAGCCGTGACCTGACTTACGTTCAGCTCTTGCCAGTGCATATTCTTCGCGCGTTTCCGGGTGTAAAAAAACCGGAAAATCCCGCCCGACTCGATTGTAGCCTTTCGCTAACAAATTTTCCGGGGTTGCCCCAACTACTACCCAATCTTTCTCAGCGACAGGATAATTTAATAACTGATCGCGGACAGCGCCTCCTACTAAATAGATTTTCATTAATAAAATCATCCTGGATGTTGTATAATAGCTAAATGATAAACAGCGTAAGATTGAACAACTACCATGTAGTACCTCTCATAATTATAATCCAATTATTGAGTGGCTATTCAGGATAGCGAACCGTTCAGGATTATACATCAGCTTTCCCTTATGAGTAAAAGACGAATAAATAAACAGCAAGCAGCCCGTATTCAGAAAATTCAGGCTGATTTCCTGGAAGAAACACATCCGCTGAACGACTTGAATCATCAGGGATTAGTGGTCACGCGCTATGGAAAGCATGCCGAAGTGGAAACCGAAAAGGGCGAAATTATTCATTGCCTCATCCGGCCCAATATCGACTCGCTGGTTGCAGGTGATCAGGTTATCTGGCAAGTACAGGGAGAAACGCAAGGCGTTATTGTCAGCCGGTTTCCAAGAAAAGTGGTTTTAGAAAAACAGGACAAACGAGGATCAAAGCCGATTGCGGCCAATATAAGCCAGCTAATTATCGTGGTCGCCCCCAAACCAGCGATTACCTGGTCGCTGCTGGACAGCTATCTTGTTATTACTGAACATTTAGGTTTGAACCCCATCCTCTTGCTTAACAAGACTGATCTGGAGTGCGCTGACATTAAAGCAGCCTTCGTTTATTACAAATCCATAGGCTATCCAGTTCTCTTTCTTAGCAATACTGAGCCTGACAGTTTTTCTTCTCTGGAAACACATCTGATAAATCAGATCAGCGTGTTTGTAGGACAATCCGGGGTTGGTAAATCATCAATTATTGCACAGATTTTACCGCATGAAAGCATTCAAACAGCCGAAATCTCGCTTAGCTCCGAATTAGGATGCCATACCACCACAAACTCCCGATTTTACCATCTGCCCAAAGGCGGTGCTTTAATTGATTCTCCGGGAGTACGGGAATTTGGTCTTTGGGAAATGCCGCGGCAGGATATTATTTATGGTTTTCGAGAAATTCGCAATTTAACATCAAGTTGCAGATTCAGAAATTGCGATCATCAGCAAAGCCCCGGCTGTGCAATAACACAAGCCGTTTACGATGGAAACATCTCAGCTAAACGTTATGACAGCTTTTTAAAAATACTAACGCAATATGCAGTGGATCTTTAAGTTCTTCAGACTAGCTGTACACCATAGTCGTTTGGTTAACAGCAAGAGTACTTCTTCGATCAGGAATGGGCTTGGTAAGAAAGGCTGCATACTGAAAGCTAAATGTTTTTTTATCTTCAATCTTTGATTCACCCAAGGTCATGACCTGATCTTTAAATGAAGCCGGGCTCACCGGTTCATCGCAGTTACTCACTACAGTATTATCCTGCACTGCATTAGAGAAAAATCGGGGGCTCGCGGCTCTCGTTTTAACTATCTGAATTTCACTTCTCATTTTAAGAAATTGACTGCTTAGTATGTTAAATGTTGATTTCACTTCAGTTATAGTCTGTTGTTTGTTCGCCGTTCGCAGCTGTCGCAGAATTTCATTCTGCACATCAGGTTTTAATTGATGCAGGAAGTTCTGAAATTTAATATTGATGCGAATCCAGATTTTATTTTCATTTTCCTTTTGCAGCATGGTCTTTAAAATCTGATCCAGGAAATTCAATAGTAATTCTGGCTCGGCCTCTTTGGTTTGCAGACGCGGCATCAACATATTAAACAATAATTCGGGCTCAAAACAGCTGACTGTAGATGGACTGAATAACCTTCCCGTTTGTATACTTTGAAGCCAGGCTTTAGTCTCAGGAAAGCGCAACCAGGTAGCTTTTGTCAATGCGCCTGAAACTATATCCAGTACCATGTAATAATCGAATTGAACGTGTTCCTGTTCGTCGTAGTTAATAAGATGTTTTAATTTATCAAATATTTCTTCACCGGTGGTGGTAACATTGTTCTTGCAATCCCAGAGATCCAGCCGGATATCAGGACCATATTTATGAAAAGTATGAGTCATTAACGAGACCAGAATGATTCGGATCCTTCTTAAGCATTCGTCTTCCGGTAAACTGTCTTTATAAGCGCGTTTCCAGGAATTGTTTCTAAGATACAGCATATCCATGCTATCAGACTGTTCTAACTCATCATTGAAATACTTAAATGAATGGTCACTAACCAGCTTTGCGAAAAATCGGCCACCGGTGGCCATACACAGGTTTTGTTTTTCCCAATCCCCATTGTCCTGCCCCCAAATCTGCTCAAAAATTTCCTGGAAGGTGAATTCATCACGCTCCAAAGTAATGCGCTGTGAATTAAGATTTTGTTGCTCATCTTTCGGCAATTGCTTAAAAAATTCACGAAAAGTTGCATAAGCCTTGGCAGCATTCTGTCCCTGCGTTCTATAATCATCTACTGTGTTAGCCAAAAGCCCATTATTATAGACACTGCCTTTAACAAGCTCCCTCACGGCGTCGACAGTGGATTTAAGTAATGGAGGGTTGGGATCCTTCCTTACCTCTTTATTAAAATAATTCATATACTCACTGGCGGCAAAATTCAGGCGTTGAGTTTCTTTTGGAGTTAATGGAAGCGGGGGCTCGATGCTGCAATTTAAAAAAGTACGCCGCGCAGTGTGCTGGTTGACACAATTACTAAGATAAATCAGGTAACGGCCATTTTCAGACAAAATATAATGAGACAATGGATAATGGGTTACTGGATCACCGCTGATTAGCTCAATATCATTTTCAGGAGCCAGACTAGGAATTAAGAATCGATAATAATTGGATTCTATTAAAGCGGCACCAGCCAGATTCTGTGCCAGAGCAATCCAGGGCTGATTAACTACATTCTGCAGCCTTAAATAGTCATGCTCCTTATCAACTACCGCTTTAAAGCGCTCAGCATATAAATCTCTTAGCTTTTGCACTAGCTCCTCACTGGGCCGAGCATCCGGCAATGATTCGCTAGTCTCCGATATTAATTGATTTAGCGTTGGTAAAAGTTCCGCTGGACAACTGGTTTGCAATTGATTCAAGATTTTTTGCAATGCGGCATTGTCGAAATAAGGACCTAATTTACGCGTCCTGTACACTGAGTCCAGAGCGATATTTTTGACAATTAATGAACCATCCTCACATAACCATTGACTCATGGCTATTATCCAGCAGAGATCGAGCTTTTTTTCCGATAAGTCAAGGAGGATATCCAGCAAATATTGTTCTTTATTTTCGGCTGTAAATTTAAGGCCGTAAAAATGATTCGCATCTTCAATACTGGCTAATTTCAGTTGAAGCGATAATTGGCCATAAGCCTCGTTGAATCGCAGCGTCGTCTCCGCATGCTCTGCATCCAGCAACAGATAAGTTTCCAGAACCGCGAGCAATAATGGTTTGAGAGCCTGGAGAACTTTACCTTTCTTTTTCCATTCTGGTGCGGCTTCTCTTATCAGATAGTCCCAGAAACTCTGGTAAATCTGATCTTTCCAATCAAAGGACAGTTCCCCTTTTCGGCTTCTCAGCCTTAAGAGCTCCTTCAATGTCATAGGGCGAGGTCTTAATTTATTGTAGGTATCATAGCTATACAGGGAATGAGCATCCTTTTGTATTGTGTTGAATAAACCCAATACCCGATGCCAGGATTTATCGTCATCACCTATAAAAATAGTACGGGGATCAAGCTCATTACTTAAACGCGTGAGCAGATCCGGTTCAACATGATCAATCAAAACTGGAATTAATATTTTCAGATAAGGAATGTTAAGCTCAGTGCTTAATTCTCTGGCAAGTTCCACCCAAGGCAGATTGGCCCCTCTCGGATCGAAGGTGTAATTCAAATCCTTGTCGATCACTTGATGCCAGCGCTTATTGAAGTAGTCCAGCAAACAGTTGATCTGGCTCTCATTAAGCTGTGCTGGGGGAATAGTCTCAGGTGATTCAGTGAGCGTTTCATTTACCTGAACCTGTTCAAGCTCAGGTGTGGCGTGATTAACTTTTTCAGTTTCAGAGGACGCATTTAAAATGGCGAAATCCTCTTGCATGGAGGTAAGCAATTTCATATCGCAAGGTTCTGCGATAGATCTTAAGTCTTCAAAGAATTGATGCAAACGGCTTACTAGCATACAAAACACATCCTTTTGTAATGATAACCTATTCTACTTCATTCAATTTTTAGATTCGAGTAGCTATCTAACTATTTTGAAGTGGATTACAACCCAAATGATAATGATAATCATTATCATTTGCAATACCCCAAATAGCATTCCAGTAATTTTAAAGCAGCATTTTAGCCTGTATCTGACTCAAGGTTTGCAGGGCTTTGGCGCGCGCTTCATCTATAGAATGTCCAAGCGCCAGGCATACGCCCATTCGCCGCTCCCCATGCAATTCAGGCTTACCAAAAAGTCGAATTTGTGTATCAGGGAGTTCCAGTGCTGACCGAAGATCGTATTCGATATTCTGACTATCACCATTAACCAATAGAGCAGCGGAAGCCGCCGGCCCATATTGTCTGATATGTGGAATTGGCAAACCTAAAATAGCCCGAAGATGTAAGGCAAACTCAGACAAGTCCTGAGAAATTAAAGTGACCAGTCCCGTATCATGCGGTCGCGGAGAGATTTCACTAAAATACACCTCATCCCCTTTAATAAAAAATTCAACACCAAAGAGACCAAATCCGCCCAAGGCCTCTGTAACTGCTTTAGCCTGCTGCTGGGCTTGTTCAAGAACCTGTGCAGGCATTGGATGCGGCTGCCAGGATTCCCGATAATCCCCCTGAATCTGCAAATGGCCGATGGGTTGGCAAAATGAAGTGCCTTGCCGATGACGAACGGTGAGCAAGGTGATTTCATAATCAAAATCAAGAAACTCCTCTACGATGACGCTGCCTTTCATACCCCTTGCTCCGGCAAGAGCATCCTCCCAGGCAGCCTCCACTCCCTCCGGATACCGAATGATGCTCTGCCCTTTACCAGAAGAACTCATGGTGGGCTTCACTACGCAAGGCAATCCAATCTTTTGGATCGCCGCCTCATATTCTTCCTGAGTATTGGCAAAGGAATAATGAGAGGTTCGCAATCCTAACTGTTCCGCGGCAAGACGGCGAATACTTTCCCGATTCATTGTGGAATGGACCGCCTGCGCAGTAGGCGTAACCACATAGCCTTCATTTTCCAATTCAAGCAAGGCGCTGGTGGCGATCGCCTCAATTTCGGGCACAATGAAATGTGGGTTTTCTGCTTTAATCAGGCGGGTCAGCGCTTCTCCATCGAGCATGGACACAACGTGCGAGCGATGCGCTACCTGCATCGCCGGTGCATGCGCGTAGCGATCCACTGCAATGACTTCGATGCCAAGACGCTGCGCTTCAATGGCAATTTCTTTGCCCAACTCGCCAGCTCCCAGCAACATTAAACGAGTTGCGGAGCCAGTATGCGGTGTGCCTATCAGGACCATATTCTCTCCATGAGTCAGTCGAAGCTTTAAGAGGATTATCTTACTGCAAGCAAATCATTTAGGAAACGGGATTTACAATTGAACAGACTTTGCAAGCTCTCTGTGTCTTCTTTCTGAGCCAGATATCGCTAAATAATAAAATTCTATATCTGTTTTTTATCAGATGTTCCATTAACACTCAAGCGTTCTACAACGAGACCCAAAAAGAAAATTAAAATACATATAGATTGTTTTATATTTTATCTGGCGTTATATTATACATATTTTTTAACTTGGATAGCTTGGTGAATATAGATCTGGATGAGCCATATAATGATGATGAAGCTCGAAAACGAAATGATATGCTAAGGAAAACACCTCTTCCTATATTGCGTATTCAGGCAGCGCTTTTTCGTAGAGCACAGGCTAGAGGTGTTTCCCTGTCTGAACAAATGATGCATGAGATGAATCAAGAAGGTGCTTTGCCTGCACGCGTAGAGGTTTTATGTGCTACCGAGGCTCCTCGAAGCGAATTAGAACAGCTTATTCTGTGGGAGAAAAAAAACGTATTCAGGCCATATGTACCGGTTAGAATAGAGGACGACCTCCACCGTCCACAAGTACCAGTTGGAACTGCATCCGAGAGCCCCTTATTACCACCACCAGCACATTTAATACAATTTGAGGCTGAAATTTGTCTAAGAGCAAGAGCTAGCGGCCGCCCATTTTGGAACCAAATACGGCATGAACTTCAGCAGGCACATGTTACACAAGACCGTTTTCGTGCTTTGAATGAGGGAGCGCCTCCTAAAACCCGATTAGAACAGTTTGCATTATGGAAAACTCAACTAATTTATCGGGAAATGGTGCAGGACGCTCAAGAATCTCAAATCAACACACCAGCTCCCTGACCACTGAATGAACCAAGCAACAAATTTATTACTTATTGAAGAATAAGTAATACTATATCTAGTTTTTACCAGCTGACAATAAATTAGC
Source organism: Legionella sp. 16cNR16C (assembly GCF_021297775.1). Lineage (NCBI taxonomy): Bacteria > Pseudomonadati > Pseudomonadota > Gammaproteobacteria > Legionellales > Legionellaceae > Legionella > Legionella sp. 16cNR16C. The sequence continues at coordinate 251,370 of NZ_JAJTMX010000003.1, read as the reverse complement.
AAACGAAGATGTATTAAGAATACTGGAGAGATTACCTGTGTTAGTAAATTCAACCCTGAGACTTGAAGCAAATAAGCAAACTATCAACCATGCCGTAGTATGGTCTACCGGGCAAACAACAAAGTCGAGTGCAACTGTAACGGTTATCTCGTATAAGAATACAATTTATCTCATAACGAATGCACATGCTGTTGTGAATGCCACTTATCTGAAAGTTAAATTTGACAAGGGTCAGCACAAGTGCCTGTTCGTGCCTGCTGGGTTGATCCAGTAATGGATCTGGCAATTCTTGAAACAACGAATGCAGAAGATAAAGCCTTTCTTGAAAGTAAAATTAGTGCGTTAACAATAGAAACAACATTTCAGGCTAAGGGTAAAGAAGTGAGTGCCTATGGTTATCCTGCGGGTGGAACGAGCTTGTCATTCACAAAAGGACATATCTCAAGAACCCAGATATCCACCATTGCACTTTCCGGGCTCCCTGGTATAACCGTGCAAATCAGCGCACCCATTAACCCAGGTAACAGCGGAGGACCAATCACTATACAAGACAGCGAAAGCAGTCAAGAAAAATGTATTGGAATAGTCACACAGGGCAATACTTCACTTAGTAGCGTTGGTTATTTTATCCCGGCAATCACCGTGGTGAATACAATAAATGCCTTTAGAAAATTCGGCAAACTTAAAACAGCGGGTTTTATTGATTTTGTCACAGTGCCCGCGCTGTCTTTTCGTTGGCAACCTTTAAAAAATGCTGCCTTGCGTGCAGTACTTGGGCTAAGCGATATCAACAGCAAGGACTTGACAGGTATATATGTTACTGCAGTGCCTCAGACCTCCTGCGCATATAATATATTAGAACCAGGCGATATTATTTTAAAAATAGACGGACATTCAATTCAGTCAGATGGCTAGGTGGAAGTGGAAGAGTTAGAAAATTCGATAGATTTTCGTTATCTTATCCAGCGCAGAGGATATGGCAGTAAACTGGATCTGGTAGTCTTAAGAAAAGAATCTATCGCAGAAAGAATCGATGTCGCATCAATAGACGTGCAGAGTGCACCATCGGAACAAGATTTAAATCTTGAAACATCTACCAGTAATAAGAGCGAGGCCCTTTGCGAATTAAAACTCTCGGTTGTATTAAACCGACAATTAGGCCGTCAGAGACTGCTGGGATTCAGACAAGACAACCCCCTCAAATACCATATCCAACCCTCTGGAAAAGATGGCGCCTTTGTTTTTAGCCAGTGCACGGCTTCAATGATAGAGGGATACACAACGCGTTATAATGCTGGGGGCACGATGATTAGCGATAACTCTAAAAGACCCCCGATGTTCGATGATTTTGAGGCTCTGACCCGAAGTAAAGATCTAGGAGAGATAGTTGTATTACATTCCATACTAACCTCGGAAGAAACCGATGGCTATGATGGTTTTGCCCTAAGCAGCGGTGCAAGTTGTATTAGTCATCGCATTGTGCGAGTAAATGGTCATCCCATCCGTTTTTTAGCTGATTTAGTGCTCGCTTTACAAAGTGATCCCGCCAAACCTGCAACAGTTGAGTTTGACAATGGGAATATCCTGTGTATCGCGCCTGTCGCTGACGAGGAAACTATAAGCCGAATACAATCGAAATATCAAATTGCATTCTTTACGAGCAAAAAGCTTGCAGACACGCTTAAGCCTATGAATAAATCAGAGCATACGTCCCTATTTAAGCAGATTCAACAGACTGGAAAAAGTCAAAGGAAACGTTCAGCAGATCAGTTACATGACTCCTCTGGGCTGTTTATAATCCCAGGTGAAAACCAGGATCCTGAGGGAGAAATACTTGAAACAAAGATAAGACGATTAGATTACGTCTGAATCTATCCAATAGCCGATTAAATAAAAAAAGCAGATGTCGCCTGTAATGGGAATCCAGAAAGGCGTCATCGGCATGTCACTTTATGATCTCATCTTCTTTGCCCTGCGCGGTGGCGTGTTCGCGGTATTTAGCTGATCTGACTGACTAAAAGACATGCATTTGGGAGACTGATTTGCCCTTTCCCCAACCCTCATTGCCATTAAGTTAGGTAAATTCTGCAATTGCAGGTAGGTTGTGCCCTTGGCACAACATTGAGTTCTGGAGTGGTTCAACCCCTTTGTTGTGCCAAGGGCACAACCTACAATAACTCCTTAACTTAATGGCAGTGTCTCCCAGAGGGAGGGGTCACACAGGGTACAAGCCGAAGTACATAAGTACTGCCATCAAGCCAGGCTCAACTGGATATACACCGTGAATAAAGAGGTACAAAAAGAACCGTTATTGCGAGCGTTAGCGGCGCAAAGACGACAGGATTTTGTCTGCAGTGAGATTTGGAGGGTTTTTTCAGGCAAAAAAAAAGCGGCTCGAAGGCCGCTTTGCAATAAAGCCCTGGCGATGACCTACTTTCACATGGAGAAACTCCACACTATCATCGGCGCAAGTCTGTTTCACTTCTGAGTTCGAGATGGGATCAGGTGGTTCCAGACCGCTATAGTCGCCAGGAAAACGGGTTGACCGTGGCAAGCACTCAAATCTCTTCAAGCGCCCACACAGTTTGTCTTCATCTTCTTAATCAACTCGCCCCGAAGGCGTGATGCGTATTCTACGGATTTCGCTTCTCATGTCAAACACTTTTTGCAAATTTTTTTGTTTTTTTTGCATTAAGTACTTCTCTCTGTTTATTGAAAGAACCACTTGGATTAGCATTAACACATATGGAATTAAATCGCGCACCCGCATCGGTTTTGCTTATGCTGCTTTTTATCAAACGCAGAGATTCATTATATACCAATCCCGTCAAATGAGCAATATTTGTACAGCAAATTTGAAAGCCCTCCACAAAACACTTGATCTGTCTCTTTGAAGAAAGCTACTTTATCCATTAGCTTCATAAATAAGGAAGGTTATGGCTTGGTTCACTTTAATACTTGCAGGACTGTTCGAAATTTGTTGGGCAGTTGGACTTAAATATACGGATGGTTTCAGTAAGTTGCTCCCTTCAGCACTCACAATATCCGCTATGGCTGTCAGTTTTATCTTACTAGCTTCCTCACTCAGGTCGTTACCCATTGGTACCGCATATGCAATCTGGACTGGCATTGGTGCAGTCGGCACTGTTATCTACGGCATCTGTTTTCTTGATGAGCCTGCCACTCTCATGCGACTTTCATGTATTAGCCTGATTATAGTTTCTATAGTTGGATTGAAGTTAAGCAGTTACTAGACTGCTATTTTTGTGAACATCATGATCTTGGCTTATACTTAGAGAAAGCTTTGTAGCCAAGGACGAAATCATGAAGAAATTAGTGCTAACCGGTGCTTTGCTTGGATCCACTTTATGGCTATCTGGATGCACAGTAAGTCAGACCACTTATACTACTCCTTCTTACAACCAGGACTATGTATATTCAGTAGGCTATTATGGATACAGACCTTACTGGGGCGGGTCTTATTATAACAGTTATAACTGGGGCCATCCTTATTGGTCTAGCAGACCTTATTGGCGTAATGCATACTACGGACCCAGAGTTAACAGGTGGCACTTCCGCCGCTGGTAACTGTTAATGCTGGAATTACAGTTAATTCCAGCATTAAGATTTTACATTGAGGGGATAACTGCTGAACCGCAGGTTTGTTCAAGATGATGATTAAAGTGTTCTGCTATGTCTTTAAAGGTTTCTGGTGCAATATCTGACATCGTTTCTAGCGAATTCAGTACAAAAACCTTGTATTCATTTCCTGAGCTTTTCTCAAATGCCGCATTGAGCATTTCTGGTAATTGATTCAGTGTTTGATTGAAAATTGTGCCTTTATCCTTGCTTACGCAAGCTACTTTCTCAGTCCCCGCAGTCGATGTGTACTTGAAGAGCAGCTCATCATTCATGCTATCCATAGCCACTGCCTGACGATATAAGAATACGCAGCAAGAGAGGTCCCTGGTTCGCAGTGAGTCTGCCAAATGTTCCAGTACTTTCGCTTGATAAGACTTATCATAATGCCTCATCTGCTCTAATACCTTTACCAGCGCATTGGTTACATCAGTTACCTTATGTGCTCTTTCTCTTTGTTGTTCAGGAGAAGGCGATGGCGTTCGTCTATTACTTCCGCCAAAGAATAAATTATCCAGATTTGAAGAAATACTCTTTCCTGGTAAGTTCGGATTAATCAATGGAGCATGAGTCTGCAGGGTATTGCAGGAAGTGCCTGGCGCAGCTAATCCTACCAGGAAATCTACGGCGTCAGAACTATTCAGCAAAGAATCCTCTTCAATCACAGCGTTGGTATGCAGAACGTTCCTTTTCTTGCTGAGCGGGAGATCTTCTCCTCTCTTTTCATCTATTGCATCCTTTCTTTTTTTAGCATATTTTTCCTTCAGGCTTTTCTCAGCTTCTGTTTCGGATTCAGTCTCATCTTCAGTCATAGAATCACCATCCCCATACAGAACTATCTCGTCATCATCGCTGTCTGTATTTCCAACAAGAGGTTCGTATTCAAAACTTTCGGTTGATGAGTCTAATTGCAAGGCCTTCTTATTCTTGCCAGATGCAGGCTTTGCAACTAATGCGCGGAACTCTTGAAACCTGCTCTCATGCATTTTCTTTTCTTTAGATGTCGTTCCTTTCGGGTAACGGATCGATGAGTCAGCGAATGCCTTAATGCTTTTCATCAGACCATCACGCTCCACTCCAGGTTTAGCCTCGCTGCTCACATCAAGCGCAATTTCAAAAAGTTCAACCAAATAAGGCATATGTAATGACGCTGTCGCTTTCTCAATAGACAACAGGTTTTGTTTTTTTAAAATACTAATTATTTTTCTGAATTGACTGGCTGTTTTCGTCTCATCGCCAGCCAGATGATAGGCTATCTTAACATCGAGAAAGTGATGGTAATACGGAATTTGCAAAGAAGCATCGACAAGATAATCAAAACCTCTATTTCTCCACAGGAAAACAGTGTCCATGTTGACGTTTTCTGCAGTCTTTCCTCTAGGTATGTCGCCTTTTACGACAGAGAGATGCCAGTCGGCAATGTCGATCATCCGTGCAGCTAGCGTCAACCAGGTTTCATTGACCTTCTTTTGCAGATCATCAGAGTTCAACGTATACACAATGTCAGTGACTTGTTTTAAATTATTAACAGGTTTCTGCAATTCTTCCCAGGCTACATCATACGAGCGGGGATTATATTCAATATGAGCAATCCTTTCGCACTGAGACATTATTACTTTACATATATCCTCTACTTTCTTTATATTTTCTATTGTTTCTTTGGACTGTTTAGTTTTAGCTTTCTTCATTTCTTACACTTATTACAATAAAAGACCAAGCATTATACCTTGAGGCTTAAATTTAGTCAAAGTGTTGAAATATTCTATTTTTCAAGCCGGTTACAGCAAGCTGCTTACTATAGATAGGCGGGAATTGGATAAAAAAATCCCCGCTAGCAACGGGGATTACTGTGAGCTTGATGAGTTTTTAAAGCTTAGGCGAACTGCTGGCCGTATACGCAGCAGATGGCAATCCAAGCTCTTCTTCAAATTTTTTAATAAGCTGCTCATCCAATTCGGCCTCGGAAATCAGCTTTTCCCATGCTTTTAGCTTGTTTTTTAAATACTCTAACAATTTCTCTATTTGATCTTTAAATGCTTCCGGTTTATTTGCATACAGCTTGTTGAGTCTGGCAATAAATGTAATCAGGGTATGGGTAAAAATATCCTCGCCCTCACATTCATAATCCTTTTTATTTTTATGCAGCTTGGGGTGCATCGCGCTCAACCTGAGCATGGCATTAATTATTTTATCATTCTTTGGATGTATCGCCAGAACCTGTCGGTATAGATATAAAGCGATAGCAGGTTGATTGGTCTGTCTTGGCTCTAGCATGAAATCCGCCATAAATGATAAAACAATAGGCTTGAAGGATGACGTTTTAGCTTTTGCAGTAAAACTGTTTAAAACCTTCATAAATGCCTGCCCCACTTGCTGCATATCAGGTTTTTGGATTTCAACGCCCGGAGCTGAAACAGGAACGGGGCTGGGAGTCTTCCTGGTAAAAAATCCGGGAGCGCTGCTTGAAGAAGAGGCAGATTGCTTATCCTGTGCTTGCATCAGTGACATACTATCAGCAAAAAGAATCACTTCTTCTTCAATAACTGAATCTGTATCAGGTGTTTCAAGACACACTTCGACAACTTCAACCTCTCTGCTTCTCTTATTGGCAGGCGCACTTCCAGTCTCAGGATAAGTGCTTACGTCTTTGGCTATTGAAGCCGCTTTTCTTTTTTTCCTGCCTGTCTCTGTATTTATAGTCAGGGTTATTTCTTCTTCGTCATCCACTATAACAATCACCTCTTCGACCTCTTCGGAAGATGTAAGTGATTCACTGCTTCTCGATGTTTCAAAAACGGGATCGCTTTCCCCTTCTTCGTCAGTATCAGAATCGAAATGAACTTGATCAAAATCAAATTGATCTTCTGGAGTCTCTTCTTCAATTGGCAGTTTTTCCAAACGTCTACTACTAATAAATCGGCGCGGATCAATGACCAGCTCAATTTCCTCTTCCTCTTCCGCAGCAACGTTTACAGGGAAGGTTTGAGTGGTTTCATCCGAAAATTTTTCCAGATTATCTGCAAGTCTGTTTTCAAAAATATTCAGCCAGCCTTTTAAACTCTCTGCTTCATCTTCATCGTCTGCCTTACCAGGGAAAGAAGCGGAACTTGCGAATTTCATTGCTGCTTTAACAATTGTACGGCTTAGTCTTTCTTCCGGGCATTCTTTGGTCGCGCACAGACTTACCGCAAAAAAGCACAGTCGTTGTTCGGGAGTAAGGCTAGATTTGGTAAGAAGCTTATGTACTCCAATCAGTTCAAGCATGCCCAAAAGATTTTGCCTTTCTTTTGAAAGCTCATAGCGATCCCCTAGAATTTCAAGCTTCAACAGAAAGGCATTAAAACCTATCTTTAACCCATGCTCATCCAGTAGAGCTATGGAAGAATCCACCCACTTCAGCGCGCTATCCAGGAGAATGGTCTTGTCCGCTGCATCTTCCGCTTCTACACAACTCTCAGAGGCTTTACCACTGGTTCTTTCACAAAAAGCAGCGCTAAGCGTGATAATTCTGGCGATATCTGCCTGCTTTTGCGTTTTTTCACCAAATCGTTTGGCCGCCTTTAGAAGGATGTTGGAAATGGGCTGTATTAAACTCAAAATGAGATCATATTCTTCACTAACAAAACTTGCTTTTTCGTATAGATTAAAATAAGAAGTCAGTAAATATTCACTTACCGCTAAATAGTCTTCATACCAGCCATCCGGCACTCTTTTATTAAGTCCCGACTGTTTATTCTTTATAGAGTTGAGCTGCTCAAGCATGACTTTAAATTTATCTGCTGCTTGCTGATAGGTTCTCGGCTTATATAGCTTAACTGCATTATCCCAGTCTGCGGACTTTATATACTTCATATTTTTCACTTACTTGCTAAATAGAGCAAATATTTTACCGCATGGCACATATTAAGTCAAAATGATGGTTTTCTGCAGAAATTGCTTTTTCATTAATGTTCTTTGCGGGATGATTAATACAATTCGGGAATAGAACGGTGCCATCCTGGCGAAATCTGTGAACTATGAATGGATTTCCAGCCGGCGCGCATAGGCGTAAACTTAAGAGGAATCCTCTATCCCAAGCTGGGAGAGGGCGAGGTTGATTTTTAAGCCCTCTCTCTAACCCTCTCCCTGAAGGAGAGAGGATTTTAAGGAGAAATAGCCCGAGAAGACTCTTTTCTCTCGAGCTGTAAAATGCAGGAATATTATTCTTTAGCGCGGGAAACGTATTCGCCTTTGCGGGTATCCACTTTAATCAGCTCACCCGTTTGTATAAATAAGGGAACACGTACCACAGCTCCCGTTTCGAGAATGGCCGGTTTGCCGCCGCCGCCAGAGGTATCGCCACGGACACCCGGATCGGTTTCAGTGATGGTCAGGACGACAAAATTGGGAGGCGTCACCTGAATGGGCTCGTTATTCCATAAGGTGACAATGCAAATATCCTGCTCTTTAAGCCATTGTTTGGCTTCTTCCAGCGGCTCTTCTCCGATTGCATATTGCTCGAACGTATCAGGAACCATAAAATGCCACAGTTCACCATCGTTATATAAATATTGCATTTCAACATCTGTCACATCGGCAGATGGCAGGGTTTCACCCGATTTGTAAGTGCGTTCAACCACTCGACCTGTTTTTAAATTCCGAATTTTTACTCGGGTAAACGCCTGGCCTTTTCCGGGTTTAACAAATTCACAGTCAACAATGCTGCAAGGCGCACTATCAACCATCACTTTCAATCCATTTTTAAATTCATTGGTGCTATAAATAGCCATTCGGACTCCACAGTTGAGATTTTGTTGCATTTTCGTTAGAGTTCGCGCAGTTTATCAATTTTGAATCATTAATGCGAGATGCCTTTGTGAGTTGGCAAAAAATTTTAGCGCAGGGATTTGCCTCATCCAGTGAGTTGTTGCAGTTTCTGGGCTTATCAGCTGTTCAAGGCAGTACGGCAGCGGAAAAGCTCTTCAAAACCCGAGTACCACGCGGTTTTGCGGAGCGCATGAAAAAGCATGACCCTGAGGATCCTCTTTTACTGCAAGTTCTGGCCAGTGAAGAAGAACTGCTTGAGGTCGATGGCTATCAGAACGACCCTTTGCAGGAAAACAGCAGCAATCCGCTCACCGGATTATTGCATAAATATACCGGGAGAGTTTTGCTAACCTTAACCGGCACTTGTGCGGTCAATTGCCGTTACTGCTTTAGAAGGCATTTTCCCTACCAGAAAAATAATCCTGGCCGCGAAGGCTGGCAGCAGGTCATTGATTATATAAAAGGGAACTCCAGCGTTTCTGAAGTTATTCTAAGTGGCGGCGATCCCTTGCTGGCCTCCAATACCGTTTTGAGCTCAGTGCTTAAGCAGCTGGATCAAATCAAACACGTCACCACTGTACGCTTTCATACCCGAATTCCTATTGTATTGCCGGAAAGGATTGATGAGGAATTTTTATCCATCTTAAGCTCATTGCGGTTGCAAAAGGTGATAGTGGTTCATTGCAACCATGCACAGGAGCTGGATGAAGCGGTTGAATCAGCCTGCCGGCTGCTGCAGACATCGGGTTGTCATCTGCTCAATCAGTCGGTTTTATTAAATAAGGTTAATGCCGATGCAAAAACTTTAGCCGAGTTGAGTCAGCGCTTATTTAGTTGCGGCATATTGCCTTATTATCTGCACATACTCGATAAAGTAGCAGGAGCCGCACATTTCGATCTGCCGCAGGAAAAGGCATTGCAGATTTTTCAAGATCTGCAAACCTTGCTTCCCGGATATCTGGTACCTCGTCTTGCAAGGGAGGACGCCGGCAAAGCCAGCAAGACCCTGCTTTATTAGCAACTAAAAGAGAGTGTTCATCAAACTGTCATGCCATGTCATTTGGGAGATCTCTCACTGCGTTCGAGATGACGGCTGCCTGAACGCTCTCGCTAAAAATCCGCATTGGCGGTTTTTGAGTAAAGCTGCAGTAATTTTTCCTGGGCGGAGTGAGAACCATTACGCATAGGCTTATAAGTGCCGTCAGCCTGCATTTCCCAGGCATACATATTATCTTTCAGGTAGTTTTTGAAAATTTCCTGCTTGATTCGCTTACGAATGGATTCATCCTGAATAGGGAACAAAATCTCAATACGATTGTACAGATTTCGCTCCATTAAATCGGCGCTTGAACAGTAATAATATTCACTATCTTCAATGCGGAAGCAATAGATTCGATGATGTTCAAGAAAACGTCCCAAAACTGAGATAACTCGAATATTTTCTGAAATTTCAGGTATACCCGGTTTTAAACAACACATGCTGCGAACAATCAAGTTGATTTTTACGCCCGCCTTTGATGCAGCATACAGAGCCTGAATCATGGCCTTATCGGTCAATCCGTTAATTTTAATGTTAATTTCGGCATTTTTTCCTTCTTTCGCCGCTTCCGCACAGGCATCAATATGTGCCATGAGATTTTTCTGCAGAGTAAACGGAGAATGGCATAATGCCTTTAACTTAACCGTTTTGCCAAGACCGGTTAATTGCTGAAAAATAATTTGTGTGTCCGCAGTAATCGCTGCATCGGCGGTTAATAAACCAAAATCGGTATATCGCCTGGCAGTTTGTTCGTGATAATTGCCTGTTCCCAAATGGACATAGCGTTTGAGTTTACCGTGAGTTCTTCGCACCACCAGAGTCATCTTGGCATGGGTTTTATAGCCCATTACGCCATACAAGACCAGCACACCCGCTTCATGCAAGCGATTAGCCAATCGCAGGTTAGACTCTTCGTCAAAACGGGCGCGCAACTCCACTACCGCCGTCACCTCTTTTCCAGAACGGGCGGCTTCAACAAGAGCGCGAACCATTACTGACTCAGAATGCGTTCGGTATAAGGTCTGCTTGATAGCCAGAACATTAGGATCAGCAGCAGCCTGTCGGACAAAGTCAATGATCACCTCATAACTTTGGTAGGGATGATGCAGGAACACATCTTGCTCGTCTAACACATTGAACAAATTTCGGCGTTGATGGATAAAATCAGGATATTGCACATTTAGAGGCGGATAGTTCAAGTCAGGCCGGTCTATACGATTAATAGCACTGTAAAAGCGCTGTAAATTGACAGGCCCATCGCAGTAATACGTATCCTCATGATGAAGGTGATGTTTCTGCAATAGAAAATCGACAATATGTTCAGGGCATTTTTTATCCACTTCCAAACGCACAACATGCCCATAATGTCTTGAAAATAGTTCCCTTTGTACGGCCACAGCCAAATCTTCAATTTCCTCCTCGCGCAAAAACAGATCGCTGTTTCTGGTCAGGCGGAACGGGTAACAGCCATTGATTTCCATGCCCGGAAACAAGCTGCTGATATGCGTTTGAATAATTGATGAAAGATAAACAAAGTAACTGCCGCCATCAGTACATAACTCGGAAGGCAGATGGATCATTCTCGGCAGCGAGCGCGGGGCATGGACGACCGCATAGTCAATGTTTCGATCAAAAGCGTCCTTTCCACGAAGGGAGATGATAAAATTAAGACTTTTATTAAATAATCTTGGAAACGGGTGTGCCAAATCCAGGGCAATTGGGCTTACGATAGGCAATATTTCATTTTTAAAATAGTGTTTGGCCCATAAATGAATGTCATCCGTCCATTCTTCGACATTTAAAAAATGGATATGCTCTTTACGCATCTCGGGCAGTAATTGCCTGTTGAAAATATTATAAAGCTCATCGCTTAGAATATGTGCCTTCTTACTGATCTGGCTAAACACTTCCTCGGCGCGCAAGCCGTCAATATTTAATTTTGGAGATGCTATGGCTATTTTTTCTTTAAGACCCGCGACTCGAATCTCAAAAAACTCATCCAGGTTACCACAGCAAATACAGAGAAAACGCATCCGCTCCAACAAGGGGATTCGCTCATCCTTAGCCAATTGCAATACCCGTTCATTAAAAGCAAGGGCAGTAAATTCGCGATTAATATAAAATTCCGGATTATCTAAATTCTTACTCAAGATCGCTCCTGCTGGATATTTAAATTATTCATTATCAGGTATGGACCAAAAAGAAGCAGATGCCAATATAGGCAATAAAGCCCCAGAATGGGGATAGTTGTAGATATACCAAAGCTAAGAAAAATAAGATACAGGCGATTACAACAGGCAGCGAATAATAGCTTTGAACAACCCCTTGCGCCACTGAATACGACGCGGCAGCTAATAAAGCCAGAGCCCCATACTGCACGGCGATCATTATTTTCTGAGCGAAGGGAGAGTTGTGATTGTTCAGGAACTGATAACCCACTACAGCAAGAACCAAGCCTGGTAAATTCAGGGAAAGGACCGCCAGAAGCAAGCCGATGTATCCGGCAAGCTTGTATCCTATTAATGCGGAAAGTTTTACTGCCGTTAAACCGGGGAATAGAAAACTCGAGCCCACCATCGCGATAAACTCTTCCTGGCCAACCCAATGACGATGATTAACCACCTCAACTTCAATCAGTTTAAGCATGGAATTGCCGCCGCCCAGAGAAACTATGCCGATTTTTCCAAAGCTTGCGACCAAGTTAAGCAAAGTATTATTCATGAAAATGAGTCTGCTTTAAAAATCGCACATAATCGCAGGAAATATTCTGCCTCATCAATAACTGACTCAGGCGAGAAACCAAAAGCTGAGAACGTCCCTCAATACAGACACTAAAAAATCGCTGATTCGCAATACTCAACCTTGCCAGCTCAAGCTTTATTGTCGGATTGAGGGGGAATTTATACTTCAGAGCGACCTTGTCAACTCGAATCATACGGCTTTCCTGCTGAACTTTAGCGAGCATTTCCCCTACAGTCAGTGCTGGTTCTCCAGACAACAGGTCTTCTGGCGCCTGCTCCAGGAGGTTGGTTTTATGCCCGAAGCCCTGGCATCCCCCTTTTTCTTCAAGCAGGGGTTTGTATAACAGTTGATCGCGCCGATCTTTAATATTGTAGTATCCTTCACCGATAAGATGGTACACATCGACTCGCTGCTTGATTTGATAACGGGACAGATCGAGAAACTCCTCCCCTAATCCATGTAAGATGATATGGCTGTCGGCGGGCCAGAAATAGCGAATTTCCCAGCGCAGCGAATCGGACTCCTCCTGAGGAAAAGCAGTGAAATCGATTAAATCTTCAGGGTCAATCTCAAAATTCCAGACCAGGCGGGTTTTTAGCATACCTTCGTTTTCCTTCACCTAATAAATCTTTAGCAAGCGACTCTCGCAAAATTAACTGTAACGAGTATATACTACAAAATCAAATGCTTAATTGCTCATTTGCAACTCATAATAATATTAAAGGAATAAACATGGCTACAATTCTGTTTCTCATCTATCTCGTGTTTACTCTGATCATCTTGTATCGCGGTTTGCCCGCAATTGTATGGGAGATTGGCTCGGCAGTTTATCTGATTCTGGCTACTTTTTTTATCGGCATGCACTGGCTGCCAGGAATTTTAATCTGGCTGGCTATTCTTGTGACGGTCATTCTATTACACGTTGAGCCGGTGAGAGCCGCCTTTGTTGACTTTATCTATAAGCGCTCGGTCAAATCAATTCCAAAGCTGTCGAAAACTGAAGAAGAAGCACTCAATACCGGCGATACCTGGATTGAACAGGATATATTTACAGGCTCACCGGACTGGGAAAAATTATCCGCTATTTCTTCAGAGCTGACTCCTGAAGAACAATCGTTTCTGGACAACGAAACACAAGCGCTCTGCAATATGCTGGATGAGTGGAGCATTGGACAGGAAAGGGATTTACCAGAAACCGTATGGAATTTTATCAAGGAAAAAGGCTTTCTGGGCCTCGTTATTGCCAAAGAGTACGGTGGTAAAGGATTTTCTGCACGGGCTCATTCCGATATCGTTATGAAAATTGCCAGCCGCTCTGGAGTAGCGGCGGTTACAGTGATGGTTCCCAATTCTCTTGGCCCAGGCGAGCTCTTGCATTATTACGGCACGGATGAGCAAAAAGCAAAATATCTCCCAAATCTGGCAAAAGGCATTGATATCCCCTGCTTTGCGCTGACTGAACCTGGTGCGGGAAGTGACGCGACCTCCATTCAATCAGAAGCAATTGTCACTCAGAAACAAATCAATGGCCAGAATGTTCTTGGATTAACCATCAATCTGAACAAACGCTGGATTACCCTGTCTCCGGTTGCCACTTTAATCGGTTTGGCAGTTAACCTTAAAGACCCGCAAGGCCTGTTAAACGGGGTCGGAGAAGAAGGGATTACCTGCGTATTAATCCCCAGAAATACCGAAAATCTGGAAATTGGCAATCGCCACTTACCGGCAGATCAACCCTTTATGAACGGCACCATTCGTGGAAAAGATATCTTTGTGCCTATTGATACCATTATTGGCGGCCAGAAAAATGCTGGTCATGGCTGGCAGATGCTGGTGGAATGTCTATCAATTGGACGTTCAATTTCCCTGCCGGCGCTGGCTGCAGCTTCCTCCTCCGTTTGTTATCTGGTTAGCGGGGCTTTTGCGCGTATCCGTCGGCAATTCAGTGTGGAGATTGGTCAATTTGAAGGGATTGAAGAGAAACTGGCTGAAATTGCCGGCTTGAGTTATCTGGTTAACGCCACGCGTTTGTTAACAGTTGCAGCCGTGAATCAGCATATGAAACCTTCTGTTGCCTCGGCCTTAACCAAGTATTTTAATACCGAGCTGGCACGTAAAGTAATAAACAATGCAATGGATGTGCATGCTGGCCGTGCGGTAGTCGTTGGACCACGAAACTACTTAACCAGCTTCTATGTCAGTCTTCCCATTTCACTGACTGTCGAAGGGGCTAACATTATGTCCAGAAACCTGCTGATCTTTGGCCAGGGTTCGATGGCTTGCCACCCCTTCGTACGAAACGAGTTTTATGCAATTGCCAAAGAAGACAAAAAAGAATTCGGTAATTTGCTTTGGCAGCATATTCATTATTTTCTGCAGAATTTTGCGAAAAGTATTTGTTCGGGCTGGACCGGTGGTATTTTCATCGCCGCTCCAGATAATGCGCTGAAAAAACAATATCGAAAATTAGCCCGGTTAAGCCATGCCTTTGCCTGGCTCGCTGATCTCTCCCTGATTTATCTGGGTGGTGAGTTGAAGCGTAAAGAGCGTCTGTCGGCACGTTTGGCAGATGCTATGTCGTATTTGTATCTGGCAATGGCAGCGCTAAGGCTTTATCAAAATGACAAGGGCAATGCGGATCAGCAACTGCATGCGCTTTGGGCAACCTCTTACTGTTTTTATCATGCGCAACAGGCAATGATTAACTTCTGCCAGAATTTTCCTTCACGTATTATAGGCGGTTTAGTGCAATTTTTACTCTTTCCTCTTGGGCAGAGCATGCGTTATCCCTGTGATCGGCTCGACAAGAAGCTGGCGCGCTCAATGATGGGCAATAACCAATACCGCGACACTATAAAGCACTGGATATTTTTGAGTGGCGATAGCAGTCAGCCCGTTGATCGTATGGAAGAGACCCTGCAACTGCTGATCCAGAATGCCGGCTTGTATCAGAAAGTGGGCGGCTTAAAGCGGTATGAGTTTGACAAACTGCATGACATTCTCGAGACCCGGGTTGCAAAAGGAGAACTTACCCAGGAAGAAATGGATACTTTAATGAAAGTAGAAAAAGCACGTTGGGACGCCATTCAGGTGGATGAGTTTACTTTTGATTCCATGAAAAACAAAACTTACTCGTCAGTGACTGATAAAATAGCGACACCATTCGATTGATTTACTATTCTTTAACGATCGTGGAGCTTATTTTATTCAATCTACTCTGTTACTCTTTTGCTATACTTTGTTATATTTTTTGACAAATCTAACTGCTTGCCAGCCAAAAAGAAAAGGCTGGCAAGCAGTTACGAATTCATTCTATCTGTGAGTTAAATGACATGCTGAAAACTACCAAACGAGGCAGTACAGTTGCCGAAAATATGCCCTATTTTAACGCAATCAAGCAAGCCGGCGAGGTAGCGTCTACGCCAGAAGCGGCAAGATATCTGGTAGATCAAGCCACTAAAAAAATGATTGCCGTGGGTAAACTGGCTGATGCACAAACCATGCTTAAGTCGCTTGAAGAATATCGCCAAAATGTGGAAATGCAAAGAAAAAGACCGTCGCCGCAATCCGACGATGAGCCAGTCCGCTCAGACTTTCAAAATCTGCAGCATAATCTCGCTGAAGCAGCAATTGAAGCGATAAAGGGCTTAGCCAAGGGCAGCATCAAACTGGATTATGCGCTTAATGATCAAACTAAAATATTGCGTGGTTTTTCAGTGAACGGGGATATTATCCAAAAAGGAGAGCCTTTACTGGATGCCCTGGACAAAGCCCTTAATGCCTGGCTTGCTGAAAGGAATATGGTGAGTAAGGGAAGTATGATTTATGAATGTGATCAGAGTGGACAAATTAAAAAGGACTCCGCAGGAAATCCAGTCAAAGCGGATCCAGTTAAACTGGGACAAATGATCAATGATAGGGAACAGGGCTTTCAGAAGACCCTTTCTTCAAAAGGCGTTGACATCAATGTATCGCAGCATCGATACCCGGAAAAACGCGCCGAAGCCCAGCAGGCCGCACAAGCTCAACAAAGACAAGAACCGGAACCGGAAGCACCTACTTCAGGTTCGGGCATGGGAGGGTAGCGTCAGCTTGGGGTAAATCAACCCTCACCCTCACTGCCATTAAGTTAAGGGAAGTCTGCAATTACAAGTAGGTTGGGCCCTTGGCCCAACATTGCTATGGAGTGGTTCAACCCATTGTTGGGCCAAGGGCCCAACCTACAATTCCTTGTTTCTGATTAGCTAAATGCCATCGTTCGAGAGAGCCTATATCTATCCAGCTGCCGGCATAATGCTCACCGCTGATTAAGCCTTTCACAGCATTCTCTCGCCAAAGAGGGGTTACTGAAAAACGCCCAGGCTCATAGCGGTCGAAAAACTGTGGATGGTAACAGGCAATTCCCGAATAGGTGTATTTTTTATCCTCATTACTAACTTTCTGATATTCATTCAAGCCGAAATCACCCCTGCTGTTATGAGCGGGATTATCGACCAGAACCAGATGCGCAAGGGATCCTTTAGGCAACTGGATATTTGAAAAATCAAAATCGGTAAATATATCGGCGTTTACAGTAAGAAATGGCGTATTACCCAATAAAGGCAATGCATTGATAATACCTCCGCCGGTCTCCAGCCCTCCGGGTGGCTCAGGTGAATAATGGATATCCACCCCCCAACGGCTGCCATCCTGCAGGTGATGCCGGATCTGACTCCCAAGATAGGCGTGATTGACAATAATTTTCTCAAAACCAGCAGAAGCCAGATTACTGACATGATACTCGATTAAAGGCATGCCCTGAACACGGCACATTGCTTTGGGGCAGGTTTTGGTAAGGGGTTTTAATCGCTCTCCTCTTCCTGCCGCCAAAATCATCGCAGTTTTCATGGCAAATGGATCCTTCGTTGAATAAATTGGTAGAATGGTTTCAATTCCTCATAACTCTCAAGACAATCAAGTACATAATGGAGAGTTAATGGCAAATCTTTTAAGTAACCCGGTTTATTATCGCGCAAATAAAGCCTGGAGAAAACACCAAGCACTTTCAAATGCCTTTGCAGGCCACATAAATCAAATGCACGCTGAAACTCTTTGAGACTCATCTCTTCCGTAAGCGTGGACTGCTCATAAAAACATTTGACCCATTCATGAACCCGCTCCCTGGGCCATTGAATATAACAATCTTTCAATAAGGAAACCAAATCATAGGTGCAAGGGCCTTTCATGGCATCCTGAAAATCGATCAGGCCCAACTCTTTTGGCCTGTCACTCAGAATCATCAGGTTGCGTGAATGAAAATCACGATGAATCATGGTCTGCGGCTGAGCTGACAACTGCTCAACCAGCCAGTCAAAGGTATTCGCCAACAAATGCTGTTCCGACTCGTCAAGCTTCAGTTTCAAATAGGCATCAACAAACCATTCATTAAAAAGAGACAACTCCTGAAGCATGAAGCCAGTATTAAATACCGGTAAGTTGCCTACGGCACATTGCTGTAAGCGCAATACATTATCAATCGCCACCGCATACCATTCATCCACAGTGTCTGCCTGCAAATGTGCCAGAAGCAACTGGTCGCCAAAATCTTCAAGTACAATAAAGCCTAGCGTCTCATCGGCCCTGAATATCCTGGGAGAGCGCAAACCATGACGGTTCAATAACTCGGCAATAGCCAGAAAGGAATTGATTTTTTCCCTTTCTGGGGGAGCATCCATAATGATCCCTTTGAAATTGGCATATTCAATTCGGAAATAACGCCTGAAACTGGCATCGCCAGTCAAAGGTTTGATTTGATACTCTCCGCCTACCCAGGGTTTTAACCAATTGTGCAGTGCGTTTTCCCGTTCTTGCATGCTATACTCCAAAACCTTGTTCATAGACTGCTGAAGCATCAGCAATCATTAAAATGTTGTGCACTTTGTGCTCGTGGATCATAAGGTATTTTGGTGACGGTGAAAATCAGGTTTTATCAGAAGATCCTATCAATGAACAGCAAAACGATTTCCCGCGCGTTTTGCGCAGGTAGTCTATTGGCTGCGGTTTCTGCCGGCCTGTTTTATTTCCGAAGCGTCAATGCGGAAACTGCCATCATTGAGCCTGTGCAAGCCTGTGTTATCAAACCCGATATGGAAGATAACGACTATAATCGCGCCTTATTTGCGCGCTGCCTTAATTGGCAACCCAATGCCGCAGTTCCGGTTTGTCGCGGCAACTATACTGAGATAAGCATTCCGCCATTGGACGAGGATGAAATTCGCCTGCAGGCAGATAATGTATCCTTTTACCGCGAGGGTCGTTCTACCTTATCGGGAGATGTAACCGTTCAGCAGAATGAGCGCATTGTTAACGCCCAAACGGCTTATGTGTATCGAGATGACAAAACCAATGAAATTACCCATGTTGAATTATTAGGCAATGTCCGCTATCTCGAGCCAGGCCGATTGATGGTCGCCCGCAAAGTTACCATTAATATGCAGGACAAGTCAGGTAAGGCAGAAGATGTTATTTACCGTTTTAATACGCGAAAACAAGGTTCTATTCTGCCGGCCTGGGGACGAGCCAGCCTTATTGAGCGCTTTGCCAACAAGGATTATTTTCTGAATAAAGCGACTTACAGCACCTGTGCGCCACAGGATAGAGCCTGGGAAATTCGCGCGGAAAAAATCACCCTGGATGACTCTGAAAAAATGGGGGTCGCCCGCAATGCCCAGCTTTTAATCCGGCGTGTTCCTGTTCTGTATACCCCTTATTTAAGTTTTCCCACTTCTAAAGACAGAAAATCAGGTTTTTTAATCCCTACCAAGGGCTACTCCAATGTGGGCGGCTTTGATTTCTCACTGCCTTATTACTGGAATATGGCCCCCAATTATGACGCCACTATCATTCCTCATCTGTATACCCGGCGCGGATTAATGATGGGCGGGCAATTCCGTTATCTTACTGAAAACTCCAGTGGAAACATCAATGGCCGTTTTTTACCGCACGACCGCGCCTATGCTGATTTTTTACATGACAATCAACTGGATTTTCCTGAGCTGCGCGGGTTGTCAAAAGATCGCTGGTCGATGCAATTCTTTGATTTGACCCGAATCAATCCGAATCTCAACCTGCGCATTAATTATCAGCAAGTCTCGGATGATTACTATCTACAGGATTTCAGCAGCAATCTTGCTGTGCTGACCGAGCGGCAGCTGTTACGCGAAGGCGAACTGGATTATACAACGGAACACTGGCTGTTTCGTGGTTTGCTGCAAAGCTATCAGACTCTGCAGCCGATCAATGAATCCCGAATTGCTGATATTTATCAGCGTTTACCTCAGTTGATGGCTCATGGCGTTTATGAAGATTTACCCTTTAACGGCAATTTAAGTCTGCATGGCCAGTTCGACAATTTTGACTGGCCGAACAGTTTGTATTACCAGCCGGAAGGGCCGCGTTATCACTTCAATCCTATATTATCTTTCCCGCAGCTACGCCCTTGGGGTTATATCACTCCGAATATCGAACTGGTGGAAAATTACTATGATGTACGGCGTTATTACAGCGACATCAATCGCGATTTTAACAATACAACCCCCCGTTATTATCTGGACAGTGGTCTTTATTTTGATCGCTCAAGCAGTCTGTTCGGCCAGGCCTTTAATCAGACGCTGGAGCCGCGTCTGTTTTATCTGTATGTCCCTTTTCATAATCAGACTGAAATACCCGTCTATGATTCGGCTTATACCATTTTCAATGCGGATCAATTGTTCAGGACTAATCGCTTTTCCGGTTATGATCGTATCGGCGATACCAATCAATTATCCTATGCGGTGACCTCCCGTTTTCTTTCGGATGAAACAGGTGCTGAAAAAGCCAGCTTTACTATTGGGCAAAGCCATTATTTTGCCAATCGCCGCGTCCAGCTTTGTCAGTCGCCCACCGGCTATTGCAAAGATGTACCTTATACTTTGGGTTATCTCTCGCCCACAACAGATTATTCACCTATTGCCTCCCGAGCCTTGTATCGCCTGAATCCCTCCTGGGTAGTCACCGGTGACTATGTCTGGGATCCGCATACTCGCTCAACTGATAACGGCAATATTAATTTTCATTACCAGCCCGAAGTCAATAAAATTATAACCCTGGGATATACCTATCTGGTTAATGGCGATATAGTGGAGCTTTCTGAAATACCTCTGCAGAAAAATGCGCTGCACCAGGCCTCAGCCTCGTTTGCCTGGCCAATTAATGACGCATGGAGTACATTAGGAGCTTTCAGTTATAATATCAGCAAACGCTATGACATGATGACTTTTATGGGCATTCAATATGACAATTGCTGCTGGGCAGTCCGGCTAGTCGGAGGACGCGCGTTCAAGAGCTTAAGCCAGGCTGCGCGCCCGCAGTATAATGATAATGTGTATCTGCAACTCTTGCTAAAAGGCTTGGGTTCAGTGGGGAATAGTGATCCTGCGACCATTATTCATACTTATATTCCGGGTTATCGAGACAGTTTTCATCGTTACTAATTCATTTGTATAATATTGATTACGACTTGTATTTTGTTTAAAAATAACCCAAAATCGCAGAAAAAATAAAATGAGGAAACCAGGCATGTTTAAACGTTTCGCAGTATTGAGTCTGCTGATATCCTTTTATGCACCCACACTGTTTGCTGAGCCATTGGATAGAGTGGTCGCCGTTGTTAACGATGGTGTCATTACTTCCAGTGAATTGAATCAGCAGGTCAGTATTCTAAAGAAGCAGTACGAAGCCAAAAATATGCAGGTTCCTTCCGACAAGGTATTGCGTAAACAGGTTTTGCAGCATCTGATTGATGTGGATTTACAGCTGCAATTAGCAAAGCAAAATGATATCAGCATTGATAATTCCGAGTTGAATGAGGCGATTTCCAAGATTGCCGAAACCAATCATATTTCACTGACCGACTTGCGTGAGGCCGTAGAAAATCAGGGCTTGAGTTGGAATAACTATCGCGAAAATATTCGTAAGGAAATTCTTTTGGGCAGACTGCAGCAAAAAGCGGTTGGCCGGGATCTCAACATCACCAATCAGCAGGTAGAGGATTTCCTGAAAACCTCTTATCAGCAGGATAAAAGCCAACTGACATATCATCTGCAAAATATTGTTATTCCCTTACCTGAGGAACCCACCACCGATCAATTAAAAAGTGCTGAGAAAAAAGCCAGCGATCTTCTGAAAAAACTTCGCCAGGGCGCTGACTTCAGCCAGATTGCCATCGCCGAATCCAGTGGGGAATTTGCATTGGAGGGCGGTGATCTGGGTGAGCGTCATTTAGCGGAATTACCGGATGTATTTGTCAGCGAAGTAACCAAAATGAAAGCAGGCCAGATTGCCGGCCCGATTCGCACCGGAAATGGTTATCAGTTAATCAAGCTCACTGCCATTGGCGGGGATAATGGTAAGCATGAAGTGGTAAAAACCCACGTACGTCATATTCTGCTTAAATCCGACTCCAGTCTGACTCCTGCTGAAGCAAGCCGACAAGCCAATAACCTCTATCAGCAAATCAAATCCGGGAAAGACTTTGCCCTGCTGGCCAAACAATATTCACTGGATGCCGCCAGTGCGGTTAAAGGCGGTGATTTGGGCTGGGTTACCCCAGGAGAGTTAGTTCCTGAATTTGAAAAGGCAATGGACGGCTTGCCGCTGCATAAGGTCAGCAAACCGGTAAAATCAGTCTTTGGCTGGCATTTAATCGAGGTGCTGGAGCGGAAAAAAGTGGATGATTCCGCCTCTTATCAAAGGCAACAGGTTCGTCAATTCCTGCAACAGAAGAAATTTACTGAAGCCGTGCAGAACTGGCAGCAGCATTTACGTACCGATGCCTACATCAAAATTATGGATAAGGAATTGGCATGAGGCCTCTGCTGCTCAGCAGTGGTGAACCAGCCGGAATCGGCCCGGATATTTGCCTCGCTTTAGCAGAGGAAGAATATCCGGTGGTAATAGCGGGCGATCCCGATGTTTTAGCCGAGCGCGCCAGCCAGTTAAATCTTGCGGTGGAATTGGAAGTTTTTCAAGGCAGTGCTTCATTCACGCCTCGCCGAGGCAGTCTCCAGGTGTTGCCGTTTTCTTGTGCAAAAAAAGTAAAGCCTGGAGAGCTTAACCCGCAAAACGCGCCAATGGTTATCCAGATGCTCTCGGAAGGAATTGATGCCTGTCTCGCCGGTAAGTTCGCAGCCTTAGTGACCGCCCCAGTGCATAAAGCCATTATTAATCAGGCCGGTATTCCATTTACAGGGCATACCGAGTTTTTAGCCGAGCGCTGCAAAGCGGATACCGTGGTTATGATGTTGGCCTGTGAAGCGATGCGTGTTGCCTTGGTTACTACGCATTTGCCACTGCGCGCAGTGGCTGACGCGATTGATGGACCGCTTTTACAATCCGTGATTCGCCAATTGCATCGATCGCTGCAGATTGATTTCGGGATTAAAAATCCGCAGATTGCAGTGGCAGGTTTAAATCCCCATGCCGGTGAAAGCGGCTATCTGGGCCGCGAAGAAATCGATGTAATCATCCCCACACTGCGGCAATTGCAGGCCGAAGGTATTGAGGTTCACGGCCCCTTTCCTGCAGACACAATGTTCACTCCTCATCACAAGGCCGATGCCTTTGTCGCTATGTACCATGATCAGGGCTTACCGGTGCTGAAATACGCAGGCTTTGGTGATGCTGTGAATATTAGCCTGGGTTTGCCGATTATTCGCACCTCGGTAGATCATGGAACGGCGCTGGAATTGGCGGGTACAGGCAAAGCAGCTTGCGGTAGTCTGCTTGCCGCCGTAAAAACCGCATTGGCTATGGCCCAACAAAGAGCAAAATATGACACTAATTAGCTTAATTGCAGCCGTTGACGAAGCTCAGGGACTGGGTAAGAACAATCAGTTGCTCTGTCATCTACCGGCTGATCTGAAATTTTTCAAGCAAATAACTTTAGGTAAACCGATTATCATGGGTCGAAAAACCTTCGCCTCCATCGGTAAAGCGCTTCCGGGCCGTCAAAACATTGTGGTTAGCCGCTCGTCTGTTAGCGCAGCCGAGATTGAGGTGGCACACTCTCTGGAAGAGGCTCTGGAACTCTCTCAAGGGGCACCGGAAGTAATGATCATCGGTGGCGCCAGTATTTATCAGCAAATCCTGCCGCAGGCACAGCAGATTTATCTGACGCAGATTCATCATCGCTTTGATGCGGATGTGTTTTTTCCAGCGATTAATCAGGATGAATGGAGTTGTGAGAAAATTGAGGAGCATGAGCAAGATGAGAAAAATGCCTATTCAATGAGTTTTTATCTTTATAAACGAAAATAATTGAGATCTTCAGAAGCTTGAGCTTTGCTTACAATACACTAGCCAATTAGTGATACAGGCAATGGCTCTCCTGAGTCTCTGAGCCGCAACTAAAACATTATTATGGCGATCTATGAAATGCTTTAGGCAACCTGCTGCCCCAGGAGCACACCACATTTCAACTGCAATCTCCCTATCCTACACTTGATTTTGGTTCAGCCAGGATAAGTCATTACCTATATGTTTTATAATAGACCAATATTAATCAGTTCGCGATAATAATGATAAAAGCTAAGATAATGGCTTATTGTGGCTATATACGGTGCCCTTCTTCCCCCATTCGCCTACCTACCGCACATAAAGCTTTAGTTCACTTAAGCTTTCTTGACTCCAGCAGATCAATTGTGAAGGAAGAAGCCCCTCTCCCGCGGAAGAAATTTGAGCAAAATACTTATGTTTTTCGCGGGAGAGGGTTGGGGACACTGCCATTAAGTTAAGAATTTTTGTCCTTCCCGTGAAGGCGGGAATCCATTTCTCAATTGGCATTATAGCTAGCGCAGAGATGGATCCCCGCCTTCGCGGGGAGGACAGTTTATATACATCTAAGCTTAACCTAATGGCAGTGAGGGTTATAGCGCGGGAAAGCAGACCTTCGGGACTTAATCGCGAAAGTTCTCAAACTGTAATTCGACAGGCACTTTTTCCTTTTTCAATAAGGCAATGACTTCCTGCAAGTCATCGCGTTTTTTGCCATTCACCCGTACTTTATCACCCTGAATGGAGGTCTGGACTTTGAGCTTGGCGTCCTTGATAAGGCTAATGAGTTCCTTGGCTGCGGGTTGATCAATTCCCTGCTTGAATTTCATATTCAGAGAATAGGTTTTACCGGTATGAATGGGCTTATCTTCGATTTCCACACCGACTAAACTCACATTACGTTTAGTACAGTGATTACGGAATAAATCTTCAAGTTGTCTAACCTGAAAATCAGATTCTGATTTTAGGGTAACGGTTAGCTCTTTCAGTTCGATGCTGGATTCAACGCCGCGAAAATCAAAGCGTGTTCCCATTTCTCTGATGGCATTGTCGACTGCGTGACGAAGCTCCACCAGGTTGATCTCGGAGACAATATCAAAAGAAGGCATAGCATTTTTCTTTAGTTAGTTAATTCCGAATGATTGTACCAAAAAATCATTTTCTACGATGCTGATTTTTTGGTGAGTAGACCTGGCAGTTCATATTGATCAAATATCTTGTTAATTTGAACCTCATTGTGATAAAATTTTATCCACCCATATGCGCTTATTAATAAAACCTTAAGCAAGACAGTTTATAATTTTTTCAGATTTTTTACCTTAGGAGTTGGTATGTCAGTTGAACAAGTAGCCAGGCAAGTCAAAGCAGATCTTTTGCAGATGCTGCAAGAAACAGTAACGCTTCCCAGAGATTATCAAGAAGGTGTAAAGATACCTGCTCATAGAGCCGACCGTGTTCAAAAGGCGATTCTTGAGAACATCAACAAGATTTTGGAAGGTGCTTTTCAAGCGATTGAAGACGAAACCAGAAAGGAATTTGCGGAAATTCATGGCAATAACTTTCTGCGTAAAAAAGCATTGGAAAAAGAATTCAATGATGCAAAAACGAAAGCACGAAAAGACTTATACAAGAAATTAGCGCTAGTTCTTCATCAAGACAGACTTCAACATGATCAGGCCTTACGCCCTTATTTTGACTATACTGGCCTGGAAATTCGAGTTCCCTTTCAGCTCCTGTCAGCTTTTGAAAATAAAAGCAATCTGATTGATGAAATTGCCAAAGATCCGATCAGCGGATTTGCATCGTCTATAAAATATTTTCTTAACGCATTCAAGTACATATTCAATGCTAAATATCGCTATCCGCAACCCTTAAAGGGCTTCGCCATTGCCGTGGATGGAGCAATTGCAGTGGTCGCTCTGCTCACTAGCCTTTTGTATCTAATCCCGTTCGGTATGATTCATGGGTTGACTTCTCTGATGCGCTCAGCAGCTGCTGGATTTGCCAACCTTGTTACTTCCAGCAAATTGGACAAAGTCGCTAAGGATTATCGAAATGATCCGGTGAACTTCGTAGCTGCTGAAACTCAATACTTGGAAAAAGTGCGCAGCACAATGCTCCTGACAGTCGAACTTATCGCTATGCAAAAAGCCGAATGGGATGAAATGGAAGCACGAGGCATTCGAGTGGAGCGCACCGCACTTCCTGATATTACCGTTGAACAAGTACGTGCGATGACGAGAGAACAGCTTCGCCAACAAGTATTTGGTGAAAAAATGAGGAAAGCTATGGAGGAAAGGGCATTCGAAACCATGATGGCTCAGGCCTACGGAAGACCAGCCCCCGAAATCACAGAAGAAGAGATTAACCGCCTTATTGATGAAGACATTCGTAATGAATATCTATCCTCCACAGGATTCACCCGAGTTAAACATACCGCGCAAGCTTTCGGCAGGGCAGTTTTTGGGCCCCTTCCTGAAGGTTTCGGTAACAAACTCCTTTCTATTTTTGTCACCAGACCCTTACAGTTAGCGCTGTCACCCTTCGCTGTCGCTGCCGCAGCTTTTGCAGAAACACTACGATATGCAAATGTTGCCATGCTCTTGGGAGTGATTACTGCGGGAGCACTCGCTTATACAGCCTTTAACATCATGATTAGCCTCCCAGTGCTGGTAGTTGATGGGATTGCAGCAATTGGACGTGCTTTGACTTCTGGATGCTCAAGCAAAGAAGAACCGGATGTGGAAAAAGGCTTCGGGCACTCGCACAGCAAAATGCCTGGTTTTGGCCCAAAGAACGAAACTGGTCATACGCAGAGCAGTCAGCAGCGTTACGGCTACGATGGCCAGTCTTCATATAGTTCAGTTCATTCACAACCATCTGACAGAAGACCTAGTTCCAGACCAGCAATCGAAGCAGGTGGCCCAAGAACTGCCCCCGGATATACCAGTTAATAGCCGCAAGTTCTCAAAAGCCCCGCTTCAGGGGCTTTTTTTATTAAAGCGATTGCTTAGACAGCTCTGCACATTTTTCTTCCGCATCTTTTTGACATTGCTTGAGACAGTCGGAATTGCTGCCCTGGATGCACACCGACTCCTGACAGTCTCGCACCGTTTCCTGAATACAAATATCCATATCAAAATCGTCATCAGCGGCATAAGCAGCCATCACCAGGCAATTTAAGGATAAACAAAGACAGATTGGAATGAGTTTCATTATTATTCTCGTCGTGACTATCCATTGTTAATAGTAGACGATTTAGAACGGATTGTTTGAAAAGGTTAGGCTTGCAGCCTTTCTAAACAATCATTCGTGTTCTTCCCTCTCCCGACCCTCCTTGCCATTAAGTTAAGCTTAATTGTATATTAAACTGTCATCCCCGCGAAAGGCGGGGATCCATCTCTGAGCTAGCCACAATGTCGACTGAGGAATAGATTCCCGCCTTTCGCGGGAATGACAGAAGTCTTAACTTCATGGCAATGTCTAACCCACGCCCGCGATGACTAGCTGAATTAAATCAATGGCTAATTGGAAACCCGCACCCGCGCCTTTTGCGGAGCTGTGCTGAATGCTTAAGCATTTAGTTGACTATTGATAGTCCCAAAGCACATCCGCTTTTTCCCGGGCAGCCGATTTCAACATATTAACCAAAGGAAATGCCCGATTTGACAAGCTAACCGGCTTTTCTTCTTCCTCATCATCAAAACCCTGTTTTGACGGGGCTTTCCGCTGTTTTTCGAGCGCGGATTGTAACATGGCCAAAGCTTCTGGAATTTGCTCTTCCGTAAGGGCGCCGGGTATTTCGCCGGAATGACCCATCATGCTTATCAATTCCTTAGCTACTTTTTCAAACATCACAATATTTTCATAGGCATCACTGACAAATTTAACTAGCATACGAGTTCTCCCTTGCATAGTATTCAGGCAATCGGCTATTAACTCATTTTTAAGCGCACAATGCTATAGTGAAATAAAGGACTGTGAAATATTCAGTCAGGGAGGATCTATCATGGACGGAATCTCAATGTGGAATGCGCTGGAATTGAGTTCGCAGCCTGCAAGCTCTTTAGATCAGGATCTCGATGTTGAAATTGCAATTGTCGGTGCCGGCATTACCGGGATCACAACAGCCCTATATCTGATTAATGCTGGGAAAAAAGTAGTTATTCTGGAAGCAGATCAAATAGGAGGTTATACGACTAGCCGCTCGACAGGAAATCTTTACACCGCAGTACAGCCACTTTATCAGCAAATAGAAAAAAACTTTGACCTCGAAACCGCTAAAGCAGTCGCTCAGGCTCGGCAAGCTGCTATTCAGTTAATTGAAACGAACGTCAATAATGAGCAACTTAATTGCAATTTTTCTCGCCGCCCCTGGTATGCTTATAGCAATGGGCCGAAGAAATCTGTCTTTGATAATGAAGTCGATGTGTTCCGCAGAATGGGCCTTGGATTTGAGGAAGTTTCTGAGCTGCCCTTCCATTTCCCTTTTCAAAGGGCCATTGTGATGCCAAACCAGGCACGCTTCAATCCTTTACGCTATGTCAAAGCACTTGCGGATAAGTTACAAAAGGCAGGATGTATGATCTTTGAAAATACCCGCGTACTTTCCATTAAGGAAGATCCGGATCCTGTACTTTATACACCGCATAATCAAGTCCGCGCGGAGAAAATTATTCTGGCCACCCATACACCAATTGGAGTGCATGCAATACAAACCTTTACCGCCCCTTATCGAAGTTATGTCTGCGGTTTTAAAATGCCAGAATCCTTATGTCCAGAAGGGCATTTATGGAATTTTGACAGCCATCGTGTATTATCTACCCATGCCGGTGATACAAGCAACAGGCCGCAGATTGTTTTGATTTCTGGTGCTCATCATAAGACCGGGCAGGAAAAAAATCCCGAAAAACACTATATTGAACTGGAGTCGGATTTCCTCACCAGCCAACCAGAAGCCAAACTGGCATACCGCTGGTCTGCACAGCATTATCAATCAGCTGACGCCATACCCTATATCGGCTTTAGTAATAAGAAAACACAAACTGTGTTAATGGCTACTGGTTATTTCGCTGATGGTTTGATTTATGGTAGTTTGGCGGGATTGATTCTTGCTAATTTGATTATTGGCAAAGATAATGAGCTCAACCATTTATTTAAGGCTGACCGTAAAGCAAGTTTTGCCAGTTTGCCAAGCTTTTTTAAGGAAAATATGAATGTTTTAAGTCAATATTTAAGCGACTTACCGCAAATTAAACAACCGCTCGTAAAAGAAATCCGAATGGGTGAAGGAAAAATTATTGAGATGGATCGGGCCAAGTTTGCTGTGTCACGTGACGCTAATAACCAACTTCATGTGGTATCGGCCGTGTGCCCGCATATGAAATGTATTGTGGACTGGAATCATAGCGAACAAACCTGGGATTGTCCTTGCCACGGTAGCCGTTTCAGCCCTGACGGGCAGGTACTGGAAGGCCCGGCAATGCAAAATCTCCCGGTAAACTCCAATTTTAAAGAAGAATAAGGAAGCAGCATGCAATTAGTATTAGTCATTTTGTTTTGTTTAACGGCTTTGGGTGGCATATATCTCGCCAGTTATGTGTTTAGCAATAGGGAAACGCCTAAGGGTGTGGCTATTGCGCATGGGAGTCTGGGGGCTATCAGTATTCTGTTTTTTGTCGTACTGGCCTTTTTCTATTCTTTACCTTTAGCAGCACTTGCTATCTTTATTCTTGCAGCAATGGGCGGTATTTATATTTTCCTGAAGGATATTAAGGGCGTTCCACCTTCAAAACTAATGGTACTCGGGCATGGACTATTGGCATTATGCGGCGTGTTAATTCTCATCCTGTGGATAGTGAAACAATGACCTATGTCAAAAAATAATCGCAAGGAAAACAAGTTAAACTGGTCGGCTTTGTTTGCAGGGGCAATTGGCGGAGTCGGCTTGAATTTTTTACTTAATCTTCTGGCCCTGGCCATTGGATTAAGTAGTTTTTCAATCGCTCAGGATGGGAGTACCCGCTTCTCATTTGCCGGCTATTCTCTATTTTGTTTTTCCGCTTTTATCGCTATGTTTTTTACCGGCTGGCTGGCTGGTAAATTATCCTCCGGGCTGTTGTTGAGAAAAGCATGGGGCATAGTGCATGGTTTTCTGGCCTGGTGTCTGCTGCTAGTATTGACTGTAATGCTGATTACCAACCTTATCCAATATACCGCCTTTCATGCTAATTTCACCTCGAACTTAGTCGGTATAAAAATAAGCGCCAACTCGCCGATGGTGACCGAAACACAGTCAGAACAAAAGGGAGTTTCGGCCATCCCCGATACAGAGAAAGCTAAAAAGATTCTGCGAATCAACGGCTTTCAGACTTTCTTTCTGTTTTTAACAGGTGCCTTGGCCAGTTGCCTGGGCGGCTACCTGGGTTTTGTCCCCGGCAACCTGGGAAAACCATACCATGAAAGCAGCTGATTGTATTATCGATCTAATTGTCGCTGGAAAAGAGAAGGCCTATGTGGTCTTTGAAGATGAGCAATTTATCGCCTTTCTCGATCACCGCCCTCTTTTTCCAGGACACGTTCTGCTTTCACCCAAAACCCATATCGCCAATTTCGATGAACTGCCAATCACGCTGGTTGAGCCATTATTTATACTGACTCAGAGGCTTAGCAAAGCAATAATCAAGGCCATGCAAGCCAGTGGCAGCTTCATTGCTACAAATAATAAAGTGAGTCAAAGTATCCCTCATCTTCATATTCATATTGTCCCCAGAAATAAAGGCGATGGCTTAAAGGGTTTTTTCTGGCCAAGGCAGCGATACCGGAACGATGTACATCTGCTTGAGACGCAACTTAAGATAATTGACTGTTTGAAAGAAACATAAACCAAAGCTGGTTTGTTTTAACTGATTTCCTCGTATAATAAGCCTTTTTATAAATTCGGTGTATATCGTGTCTCAACTCAAAACATTTCGGGCCTTTTTAAACAATTCCTGGAAGTCCTATGAGAATTGTCGCAAAACGCTCTGGTGGCCATACAGCTTTTTATTACTCACCCCGCTTGCAGCGCTGGTTCTGGCATTTGTTGCTCCGGCTTTAATGGCAAAAGCAGGATTATTTTCCGATCATTTTATGGATAGCAAGCTATATCAGGGCTTTTTGCTATTGCTGTTTTATTCAGTAGCCGGCCTGTTTATTCATGCTTGTAATCTGGTATGTATGAAGCATATTAATGGGGAAGCAATTAATGAAAATACGGGTTTTGTGAGTATAAAAACGACCTGGAAAACGGTGCTGATCTTCACTGGCGCCTCTCTAATCACCTGTCTTGGCTTTGCGCTGTCTCCTTTCCTGGGAATTTTAGCCTGGCTGGTTTTTTTATTAGCAGCAACAAGCGCATCCTCTTCACCGACAACATCATTTAAATCAATTTTACAAACCAATCTGCATTTGTACAAAAATCACTATGGCAAAATAATAGGCCTGGGCTTGGCACGTCTGCTGGTTTTACTGGTTTTTATTAGCCCATTAATACTATTTGCCTTGTTTCAGCACACCCCAGTCGGCCTTCGCTTTTTGACTGCCTTGCTTGCCTTTCCCTCGATGGCTTATCTATTTGTAAGACTTCTTCCCTTTTATGTGTTTCTTCCTAATTATTTTTATAAACACATGGCTTGAGCTACAGGGTGTGTTTTTAAACACACCCTGGCATTCCCACATCTCTTTGCTCATTCATAACTCACAATTTTTAAAATTGAAACTATACTTAGCTTGTGTGGAAAAAACTTTATAAAAAAGGATCCATTATGAAGATACAATCTCTAAGTATTTCTAAAGTTTTAACTCCCCTTGCACTGGGTGCGCTTTTGACACTCGGTATAGGTTATACCTCCAGTGCCAATGCAGCTCAAGGCTGCGGCTTCGGTAATCATATGAATTACTGGGGTCGATGCGTGCCTAATGAGCCTGGTCCCTGGGCTAAACCTGTTCCTGGCAGACCTGATTGCTGGGTAAATGATCACGGGGCTTTTCGCTGCTATCGTTGATAACTCTTTGCTCATCACTCGTTGATGGGCAAATTCTTTATTGTTGAAGTAAATCAGAGTATTCAGAAGGGAGAATTAGTGGGCTTACCACCGGCCTGTTATGTACAGGTGGAAGTCTGGTTACAGGCTTTAGGCGTCTTCAAATGATGAAGCATGCTCACGGCCTGCAAGAGCTGACCTCCTGGGTAATAGTTTGAGCGGTGTAAGCCCAACTAATTCTTTCAATTAGATTAGCGCAATTATTGATCGTTTACAAGAGCTACTGTCTTTTAAAAAGACATTTTCAGCCAAGCTCCGGACCAGTTCTTCTGCCTTCTAATCGCGGTAATGGATCCATTTTTGACTTTCCATTTGCAAAATCGGCAATACTGGCGGCCTGAACACTGTCATAGGCCCCATAGCTGCTGAGATGAGTGCAAAGCTGCTCGATCACCGTATAACTGTTTCGCTGGTTCATCCCCCGATAAACATAATCCTTTAACGTACGACCACCGTCTCTGCTTATCAACAGCGTATGCAAGGCCAGGACTTTGGTACCCATACTCACGGCACCGCTTTCAAATAAGCGTTGATAAAACAATGCCCTATTTACACCCAGTTTTCCATGGTACCGGGCGCTGAAAAAGCCATCATGTGCAAACTGAAAACCACTATGATTTTGATAATCCTTAATATAATCCTTGATACCCTGCAATGTTCGGCTGATTACCTCATCAATGTTGGTTTCATTAATTTTTAAAACTATCGCATCGTATTGCTGCATTTTTTTAAAATAAGATGCAGCGATCTTCTCATCATTATAACCAGGTTTCGGCATATACTGGCTATCATCAAAGCCTGGGTATACGATACGTCCCTTTCGTGATAAACGGCCTTCTTCTATGATCTTGTCACGATGCGGGATGACTAACTCAGGAATGATATTTTTGATCATTACCTCTGAAGAAACCCGCTTGGCAATCGGCAGACGAGAAGGATTGAAGTCATCACGGGTCCGGATAACTTCAAGCGTGTCCGCCATATTAATCAGCTGGCGAATGTAATCCACTTCTGGATGTATTGCCGCATGCAGGTCCATAAAGGTGGCTTGATTATCTTTAAAGCGAACAGCATCCCCAAAGAGTTTGGCTAGTTTGACTTTTTGTTCACTGGAAAGTTTTTTAAATTCCGAACTTTTCAGATAAATTTCCCTGAAATATTCTTCGCAATGGTTTCCGCTATCTTCATCCCAGAGGTCCATACCATCACCGAGACGGCCGGTATCATGGAATAAAGTCGCAATCTGAACCATTTCGAGAAGCAGGGCAATATTATTACCCAAGCCAAGTTTCTCACAAATTTCCAGCATGCAGCGATCATAGTCGGCATCATATTTTGTGTAGATTTGATCAATTTGAGTAATCGACTCCATGGCGGCCGAAGCGTGGGGCATACCATGCGATAGTCGAATATAGGTTTCAAAAGTGCCAGCTTCCTTTTGAATGGCAACATCTTCTCGTTTATGCTGTATCTTTTTTAAAGATACAGGGTAAGGAATTTGTAGTTTC
Source organism: Legionella sp. 16cNR16C (assembly GCF_021297775.1). Taxonomy (NCBI): domain Bacteria; kingdom Pseudomonadati; phylum Pseudomonadota; class Gammaproteobacteria; order Legionellales; family Legionellaceae; genus Legionella; species Legionella sp. 16cNR16C. The sequence continues at coordinate 218,203 of NZ_JAJTMX010000003.1, read as the reverse complement.
CGTAAGTTCACAACGCTTAAAGGCTTGGAATAATAATGGAAATTTGCGTAATGGACTGCTTTATTGATATTGGACATATTCGACAACTCTACAACAAAAGTGCGCTTATTTTATCCCATTTGCGCATATATAAACAATAGAGAGGGTGTAAAAAGGAAACAATTTCTGCTTTTTATTGTTGGGCCAAGGCCCTATAGCCGTCAGGCTAAGGATATCTGATCCCCTCTCCACCGCGCGCAGCGGGGGGGGGGTTAGGGTGAGGGGGCTATAAACAAGGTCGCGTAGCGATTCATTAATCATATTTCTGTGGCGATGGTTTATTGCCACAACAAAATGGAATCACTAACGTGATAAATTTTTTAACCCCCTCTCCCTACCCTCTCCCCCACGCTGCGCGCGGTGGAGAGGGGATAACATTACTTCTTAGCCTGACCGCTATGGGCCAAGGGTCCCACCTAGGTACATCATTTATTACTCATTGACGAACTGCTGGATGAACTGCAGGACATCTCTTTATCATCATGAGATTCCCCGATGTGAAAATCAGTCACATCTTTAATCCTTTTTTGATAAGTATCCGGAAGCACAGACTTAAGCTCAGCCTCCGACAGATTATTAGCAAATGTTATTTCTATCAATCTGCATTTCTTACCAAACCCTGACTTCAGCGTATACTGCTCATCCTGATTCCACTCATTTTTTATGCATTCGCGCCTGAAACGATCCAGATGACGGATAGAGATATACCAGATATGAGATTCTGGCAGGCTGGTTTTCTCCAGGAGATCACAACTGCTCCTGACTGTCTTGGGCAGCATCTCAGACAACTGATTAAAGGTGAGCCTGGCACTAATCACTATCATCAGCCAATGGGAACCATTGGAACGTTGTGCGGGTTGCTTTCCATCTGCATAAATACCGTTAAGGTAAACCAGCTCGTAAGTAAACCTGAACTTACTCTTTTTTACTTCATCTTTAAAGAGAGGTAATTGTTCAGTAGATATAGGCAAATAAAATTTCGGTTTTGTAAAAAATTTAGACTCTAAAAACTTTTTGACCGGCTCAACGGGCTCCTCTGGTTTTTTTGACTTAACCAAACTTCCGAAGAATGATGAGGATTGTTTTTTTGAATACATTCCTTGAAACACTAAGCAGTCCTCCCTTGAAAAAAACAGCAAACTCTCCACCGGTTTAGATGGATGAGCAGGGCTGTCAGTTTTCTCTGCATCGGGTATGAATTGCCAGAAATGGATCGGTCCGGAACTATCCTCTAGTGAACAGTTACTATAGTAGACTCTCCTAGATTCTAAAGGGGTCAAAGATAAGGAGTCCTGATTATCAGAATGTTTTGAAATGATAAAGGGCAATGGCTCTGGAGCTTCCACACCTAATTCCCCTGCATGCTCTCCACAGGCTATTGACTGATTTTTATTATCTTTTACATATTTTTTAATATCATTAAAAGAAAGATTGTCGAAACTTAATAACACAGCATTCTCAGCCAACCAGGTTTTGGATATCTTGCGCATAACGATTGGCATGCGTCTCTCCTTCTCAAATCTATAAAAGAAGGCATTATACACAAAATAGGTAAATTTTACACAGTAATGAAACAATTTAATCGAATTTACTAATTCAATGTCGCTCCATCGTTATAAAAACTGAGTCAAAGCCTTCACCCTATTCACAAAGTTCGGACCAGGATCGGTTTTTGAGCGCTCATATTCTGGATCTTTCTCCAGCCAGAGCGGGCTATGTTTATACTCAAGATATTCATGATGCCCAATCACATGCTCGATTTGCGGATACTTGTTTTTTAAATAGCAAACCAGAAATGCATTCGCCTCTGCTTGTTGCTCTGTTAAATCATCCTTGCCATCAATTCCGCCGACATTTTCAATGCCAATAGCGTAATGATTCAGCCCGATTACATGTCTGGCCATTAAATTATCAGGCATGAGCTGATAAATACTGCCATCACGATCCACCAGATAATGGCTGGATACATTCAAGTCATCCGGAATTTCACTCCTGCGAGGTGAGTTTGCAGGTAAAGCAGGGGGATTAAATACGCGCATAGCGAGCTCAAGACTGGGTAAACAGGTCCAATGTAGAACAATCATTTTGGGCTCGATGTCAATAGAGGAGGAATCGATTCCGTAATGAGTGAATTGATATAGCCGGGTAAGCTCCACTCGCTTGTGATCAAATTGAATTGATTTTTGCCTGATGATTTGCGGTTGGTGGCAGGAAAATGCCTGCAGTTTGGCTGCAAACAGGCATAAGAACAGTCTAATTAAATTCATACACTCATTGAACTTTTTAAAACCTCATTGTTGCAGATTTAGGTTAAACAATACAGTTCTCTTAGCTGTTCAGATTTAAAAAGCATCTGTGTAACAAACTGTATTGAATTTGACATCTCGGGGAGATGGTCTACTTTTAAGTAGTGAGCTTTTTTTATGCTCAGTAGTATTTATTTCTAACAAAATATAACAAGGAGAGTTAATTATGGCTACTCAAAATCATGGCGGTGGACGAGGTTCTAACCTGACTCAGGCAGATCGTAAAAAAGGCGGTGAACACTCCCACGGCGGTCAAGGCAAAGGGCAGGGCTCTTTGAAGTCTAAAGGCGGTAAAAGCGGCAGCTCTAAAAATAAATAAGTCTGTAAACCTCAGAAATCCGAAGCTGTTCCTGTAACTATTTAAAACTTTGAAATCGCTTTGCTGCTCGTGGCTTATTACCGCAGGCTCGAGCAGGAAAGCATTCAAGGTTTTTCTTTTGGTCTATACAAAAGCATAAGACCCATGGTGCTTAACTTCTGTTTCCTGATATTCGGGATATAATTTTTTGAATTCCGTATAACAGTCTTTGAAGCGCCCTTTTTGCAATATCACCAGATGTTCCTGAAGCTCAGAGGTCTTACTCTCCTGCAGACAAACTGACAATAATTTCTGAACAGCAAACAATTCTTTTCGGCTATGCGTTTCATTAAAAAAACAGCCGCCTCGGCGAATGGCATGTTGTAAGCTGCCTATTTCTTCCCTGAGTTTGTCTTCAAATCCTAAACGAGCGATCTGATTGTCGAGTGTTGGGGCTAACTCGGTAACTGACTTTTGGGTGAGCTGTCCATAAGAAGCCAATGCTTCACTGCAAAGCGCTCTGGTACTGCGATTTATTTCCTCATTGGTCTGTGTTACAAAAAAATCAGCAAGACGACTCCAGAACGAAGTCTGCTGCCGAGCATGATACTGCATTTGAGCCAGCACCTGAATGACTTTTGGTGCCCAGACTTCGGTATTATATAATGACCCTTGCTGCACCATTGTATTGAGAGTCGACACTAACTGACGCAATTGTTTTAGTTCCATCTGAAAATTATGCCGATAGCGGCCAGTTAAAACACTCCACCAGGAACCATAGTTTTGCGTTTGCCGTACCAGTCTCTGTTCTGCCAGAAGATCTGAAATAATTGCCTGAGTTAACTGTTGGTGATAAGGATTGGTGCTTCTCATAAATAAATCAAGCTTCTGGGTGAAAGACAAGACATTGATAATTCCCTGTGGATTTACAGCCCCTGCTCTGGCAGGGTCTTGCATCTCATTAGGGCTAAGCTTTATTGATCTAACCCCGGCATTTAATTCATCAGCCAGACGTCTGATCTCAATCACAACCTTCGAGCTGTTAGCAACTCGTTCTACACTGAAATGATAATTACGATGCGGAAAGCATTGTTTTAATTTTTCAGCTACTCGATCGAGTACTTGCTGCGGACTGCTTTTTGAAAAGAACGTCTCAGTAGGAAGAGTTAGTCGGGCATGACTAATGGTTTTAGGCGTCTCTCGTAATAGAGCATCAACCAGTGAATCCAGCGAATAATAATTTTCTTCAGGTTCTGCCCACAATAAACCTGTTTCTTTTGTTTTAAAAGATTCTGGAAGTTTTTTGTTGTCGCCGACAATAACTATTGAAGTATCATAAACCTGTGCCGCGTGCAGCAGGTTATCTTTTCGGATGAACTCACTGCTTCTAATAAGCTTACTGTCAGGGCCTGTAAATTCATTATCCAGGACAATCAGGGTTCCATGTGCATTGTCTGCCAGAAGCGAGCCGGCTTCTGACTCCAGCGGAAATTGCCCGTAATAGGAAGTATTCCATACAGCGACTGGCTTTTGGGCAATGCTTGTCAATTGCTTCATCCAGAACTGCACTGCTTCAGGAGAGGTTTCAGCATTAATTACCAGCGTAAAACCACTCTCTGAATGCTGGTATCTGGGGGTGACCTGCACAGTAAAAACCTGTTGCTGAATCAGTGACATGGATTTATTTCTATCGATAGGCTTTAGCTGTAAATTGGCTTTATATTCACGCCTTGAGCCAAAAGCGAAGCGCTCATCAAGTACAACCCTGGCCTGCAGTTTCTCTGTTTGATCAGGCCCTAAGGTTTCAACTGCCTTTCCGGTGAGAACGACAGAATTGCTTTCATCTTCATCTACAATCTGCAGAAAAACATCTCGTCCTTCCTTACGGCCCAAGGCTTTTGTTGAGATATTCTTAACCTCCAGCTCCAAATCCAAAGGCTCACCAATAGCAACGGTATAAAATTTCTTTCTGGGCAACAATTGAACCGGATAACAGACCCTAATCGGTGATATGTCCGACTCAGCGTAAGGACGAGCAAGCCTGGTATTCATCAGTTGAACACGAAGATGGGTCGTTTCAGCATAGGGCTCACTGCATTCGCCTTTTATGATAAGCGGTTCCCTGATTTTCAAAGTCAGGGGAGCTGACTGATTGTCAGCACGACCACCGGCAGGAATATCTCCCCGCACTTGCCCTGCTCCAGTTTGCTGGAAAATGCTTCGCACAGACAGATCAACATTAACAGGCATCAACTCTACAGGGGAAGACATACTAATTGACTGATTGTGAATATCGTAAACCACTTGCACTGTATCACCCGGCTCAAACAGACCATGCTGCTGACCTGTCCAGTATCGCGGATTAGTTATTTTCAGTTGATAGGGGGCTGTATGTGTTGATTGAATTATTCCCTGAGAGAGAATGTGATACCTGACGCTGCCGTCAATACCCGGAGCACCTGGGTATAAAATTTCTGTTGGGGTGTAACCATCGGGGCCGTCTTTACCGTCTGGAGCATGGCTATCAATAAAGGGCAGGGGATTATAGGGCTCAAAATCCTGATGAGGGTGATTGTGGTGGTGACGGTGGTAGTGATAGTTTCCAGGGTCATCAAGGTATCTTCCACCCTTACCGCCCTTGCCCCCTTTGCCGCCCCGACCATGCCTTCCCGCTCGACCAGGCATTCCAGCGCGAACATCTGTATCGCCGACCAGGGAGAATAATGACAGATCAGCAGGATCATTCACGCAAATCTCAACCTCTCCTCCATTTCCAGCAGGACCGCCATTTGTTCCCTTTTCACCATCCTCCCCTCTCTTACCATCCTGGCCTCTTTCAGCGGGCAGGTAACAGGTCGCATCACTTCCCCAGGCACCGTCAGCTCCTTTTTTACCGTCAGCTCCTATCTTTCCATCAACGCCATTACCACCCCGCGCCGATACTTCAAGACTGTCTTTTTTAGAGATAAGCCCGTTGATACGCTGTTGCCCGGAAGAAGAAGTCTCCACAGTTCCCTGATATCTCACATGAGAAGCAGAATCTTCTGTGAGCGTAATTTTAATCTTCCCCGCAGACTCTCCTGTGTTTCCTGAAACCGATAACTTCATGGTGACGACCTCTTCTTGTGAAAATCAGATGCCTTAGTCAATCGCCTCTTTCTGTTCTTCCTTCCTTGAAATACCCAACTTTTCCTTTAATCTGGCGACTGCATCAGGATCATATTGCTTGGCAGTTTTATGTTTGACAATAATATCGGCAGCGGATTTGCCTGACTGCTGTGCTGGAGAGGGATAGTTACGCTCACCAGGCTGGTTATAATCATAGCTGGAAGAATAATGCGTGTAATGATTATTCGTGGATTTTGAGGGCTCAATGCGGGCTGCTGATGTAATCACTGGTTTTATCGTTTGTAATTTTCTTGCATTGCGAACGCTTTTTTCAACCCGTTTCTTGATCTTTGCCGCGGCTCTCTCCGCTTCGTCTTCGCTTACCTGACTTGTGGCATTGCCTTGTAAATCAACCCGCATTTCACGTGCCTTGAGACAGGCCAGATAATCAAGACGCCGGGTAAAAATGACTACCGCTTCACGTAATTTGCTGCGTGAGATTCCATCTTCTGCCGCTTTGTCTGCATAAACGAGTATATCCTCCATAATCCCGTTCTTTAACGGGCGGATACGCTGCGTGTTATCAAATGCCTGGGGAAACTGTTCGCAAAGCCATATCAGAGCCTGATTGCGTGATTTTTTTGACTGATTTTTCTGTGATTTATTAATCACCGCTGTTCGTGGATGAAGCTCTTGTCTTCTCATTCTGATACCTTGAGTGGATAATGATTAGAGAATTGAAAATAAACCTCGGCCAATCAACAGTCGTTGATGTAATCGCGAGGAAAGGCAGCCATTCTACAAAACAAAAAAATAAAAGTAAATTTTAACTAAACAAAATATGTACTTCATGAACAATAATATTTCTTATTCTTCAATTATATTTTGACCTGGAGGTGCTTGACTGTTCCTTTGAAGTATAGGCCGCATCGCCAAATACAATCCACCGGTATATAATACTCTTAAATAACAGCTTTTTAGATGTTGAATGATTTTGCTGCTTACTGCGGTTTGAACTGAATCCCCCGACAAGCCGCGGCACATAGGGAAAGTTAATTCGCGGTATGCAGCGGACCAGGCATTTTGTTATTGGATTTTCATGAAACCTTGGCACCAAAGTTAGGATTATCATCCATGAAATGGTTAATGTCTCTTTTAGCGCTATTTTTTCCCTGGCTGGTATTATTAATTTATGATAACCCGGGGGGCGCTATTGTCGCATTGGTGATGCAGGCGACTCTCTTTGGCTGGCTCCCCGCTAGTATGTGGGCATTAAGAGTCGTGCGGGAAAATTATAAAGAGAAAAAACGGGTTAAGAAGGCACGCAAAGCTAAAAAGACAGAGATGGAGGCGGAAGACTAGGTCAGGGATATCTCAAACCAGTCAAATCCGCGCCGGCGGAAATCCATTTCAAACAGGGCACTATGCCAAATCAAAATAGATTTCCGCCGGCGCGGAAATGACAAAGTTGAAGGAGAGTAAATGACCATACGGGTGATTGTAAATGGTGCCTCGGGCAAAATGGGACGTCTCGCCTGCGAGACACTCCAGTCCCAGGAGGAATTCCAATTGGTTGGAGGTCTTGGCCGTGAGGATAATCTGGAAAGAACGATTGCTGAAACACAAGCATCTGTTGTAGTTGACCTAACCCGTGCGGACTCTGCCTTTAAAAACGCCATGACCATTATTAATGGGGGTGCTCACCCAGTGATCGGCACCTCCGGTTTATTACCTGCCCAAGTGGAAGAATTAAAAGCAACTTGCGCCAACTTAAAACTCGGCGGCATCATCGCCCCTAATTTCTCAATCGCCGCAGTAATGATGATGCATTTCGCAGCACTAGCTGCTAAATTTTTCCAAAATGTGGAAATTATTGAAGCGCATCATCCGCAGAAATTTGATGCGCCATCCGGCACTGCCATTAAGACCGCTGAAATGATTGCCCAAAGCCGTCAAATTCCGCCAGAAGAAACGCTCGCCCAGGAATCCATTCTCGGAGCTCGCGGCGGTCAGCATGAAGGGATCCCCATTCATTCTATCCGCCTGCCCGGAATTCTGGCCCGCCAGCAAGTCCTGTTTGGCAGTCAGGGAGAAACCCTGTCTATAGTTCATGACAGCCTTGATCGCAGCTCTTTTATGCCAGGCTTGCTGCTGTCATGTCGAAAGGTTATTCAGTTGGACCAGATGATCTACGGACTGGAAAACCTGTTAGACTTCTAGGCGTTTTTATTCAATCCCCTTGCTCTTCCTCAGTTCATTTGGGCCGCAATATCCGCACCGCCCACAGCTTCATCCATCAAGGGGATTGCTGCATTCTTCGCAAAGGCCAGGTCTCTCTTTTCCTTAAGCGTTTTCATGGCAGCACTGTATTTCTCACCTGGAGGAGCTGCGTCTCTCAGTTTAAGAATGGCCTCATAAACTTCCTTAGTATCTTTATCGCGATAGTCAGATGAGCGGCTTCCCAAAATGTAATAAATCTCCGCTAAAATCCTAGTGGAATCATCCTGTCGGCTAGTTGCCTTCTTCATAAAATCAATACCGCCAGGCATAGCATCGACGTAGGACGTTTTATTCCAGAAAGGAATACTCTTACCAAACACATAGCGCTTGTCTTTCCAGAAAGCCGTTTCACCTGTTAATATCTTTATTGATTCCAGTAACTCAACGGTTTGCTGGTTGTCCAGTCGTTGCGCGGCCATGATACACTTGGACAAGCCATTAAATATCAAGCCTTTTTTATGCCCTTCTGATACCTGAGAAGGATGTGCCTGCTTAAAGGCCGCTATTTTTTTAACTTCATTATTCGTGGCATTTTTATCATCGCAAAGCAGAGAATTTTCAAAAGGTTTCATCTTCTCTTCAATTGCCAGTGCAATATCTCTGGGAAAATAATTTGCGGGTGTTTTAATGCCTTCGGTTCCCGGCGCGTTTTCATCAGCAAATTCATGAGCATGCCGATCAACATAAAGATCAGAAACTATATCCACAAAGTTGTCTCGCTTTACTCCGAACTCATTAAATTGAGGCCATTCACCATACAGTTCATAGTAAATTTGCATTGCATCGGTATGAATGATTTCCAATGCTTTCCTGTCCTTACCGCTGACACATGATCCATAACTGGCTGCGTTGATAAAATCAGCCAATAAATGTTCATAGGAACTTAAGGTCAGTTCTCTACCGGTATAGTCCCGAAAATTAGTTGTGAATGGACCAGACTCCAGGGTTTTCTGGTAAGCCTCAATTAATTTCTCCAAAGCCGAGGTTTTGGGAAATACTGACTTCGCCGCATTGAGTAACTCAAGACAGTTTGGATCATCTGCTGCCGTATAAAGCAGCCGTTTTGCCATATTCAGCGCATGGTTTTTAGTAAGTACTCTAAACTTGTCTTTGGGTGCATTGGCAATAACCCATTTACGCATTACATCGAGATACTGATCAGGTACTCCAACCCATGAGGCGCCAATAACAGGACTGATCAAGGTTTGAACAAAAGCGACACTCTTCTTGTAACGCTGCTCAATAATTTCAAGAATTCGTTTAAAATTACGCAGCGCATGCAATTCACCGATAGGCTTGGGTTGCGTCTTCACATCACGAGAGGCCAGATGGCTGCTACGCAGCCTGGGAGTAAACTTCTTTTTTTCGCTGCAGTCAGCATACAGCATAGCACAATTGTGTTCGGCCAAATTCGCCAATCCCGGAATGCTTCTTAATCGGCTCGGCAAAAAATGCACCACATCTTCAATTCGTTCACTTTTATCAAGGGCCGCTTTTAACAGTTTCTGTTCGGCAAGGGGGAGATACACGAACCAGCTTGGCAAGTCACGAATGGTTTTAATGTATTCATCCGTAGTCTTGGTAAAATTCTCACGAAGGCTTTTGCCAAGCTCATGAAGCTTGCCCTCAACCCGTTCAAAACTGTTTCCTTCGGAAATCAATAATACCCGAATTAACTGCCGGCGATTCTCTGATATTGCCTGAAACCACTTCGGCTGGTTTTTGACAGAGCCATCAATAATTGCCAGATAATCGGCATTGCTGAGCGCCTTGGCGTCAGTTATCTTGCGCCACCAGGCGATTATCGCATTATTTTCACTGTTAAGCTGGGTGGCAGTCTGGCATTCCTCAGGAGAGGTGAGAAAAAACACCTGCTGATAATAGGGAAGTGTATCCAGCCACTTGGGTAAGTCAGAAAGATAGGTCTTCTTAATCTTTGCAAGATCATCGATGGTTTCTTTGGAGCAGGCGGGTAATGTATTCTCCCAGTTCAGAATAAAACCTTCCCTGAATTGAGATATTTTACTGAGCGAGGCCAGGTTGTTACGCCCTTTCTGCATAATGACATATTGCTCAGCCCGATTGAGTAAACTCACTGCATCCCTGACACGATAGGGCCAATTCCAATTGTCAATCAGTGAATTCACCAGCATGCCTGTAAAACTGGCTAATACTTCCTGATATTTATCCTGATCGCCCAGCTCGGGCAGCTGATTACTCTGTTTACAAAATTCCAGATATTTTCTAAGTTCTTCAGGCATGCAACTTGAAGGGGTAATTGATTGGTAAATAAACTCAAAAGCCTCTGCCAGAATATCCATCCGGCGTTGATAAATTTCTTTTAAATCAGGTGTCTTTTCGTGTTCCTTAATCACTAAATCGTCAAGACTATCCAATTTAAGCTGAGATTTCAGATTTTGCTTCATTTCTGAAGTCAGAACGAGTCCTTTTTCAACCCTCAAGATTGTTTTTGGCATTTTGCATCGATCCTTGCATGCTTAGGTCATTTTATTATTGATTAAAAAGCCAAACTTAACAATTTTTTGTTAGTATTTTCAAATAGAAAATTGTTTGCCCTTCATTTTTCCAAAAAAAAGGACGATTTTTCAAGTCATTTCTTTCATGTTAAGATGCTTGTTTTCATCAAAGAAAGGTTAAAGGATGACCCTCCTCAATACAAGAGATTACACCGGCTACTCAGAAAGTAGTTTGGAAGAAGCCATTGCCCAGGCGCTCGCCAAGTCAGGCAAGGATCATGATCAGGTCAAAATCATTGAAACCCGAAGCGCTCAGCCTCAGGACAACAAGCGCTATTATCAGGCAACTTTGTCTACATTTAGCGAATATTGATAAGAAAGCCGGCCCTTTCTTCAACAGGAGTGAAAAGATGGAAACTTCCATTGGTCATTTTATTAATGGCAAAATAACCATTAATGACAGTAAAAACACGCATCAGGTTTATAATCCAGCTCTCGGCGAAATCATTGCTGAAGTCCATTTTGCGGACGAACAGATCTGTGAACAGGCCATTTCCGCTGCTGAGAAAGCAGGCAGCGCCTGGGCTGAAACACCGCCGCTCAAACGAGCCCGCGTTTTTTTCAAATTCCGCGAGCTGCTGGAAAAAAATCAGAATGAATTAGCTGCGATCGTTAATCGCGAGCATGGCAAAACTATCGATGACGCGAAGGGTTCTATAGCCCGGGCCATTGAAGTAGTTGAGTTTCACTGCGGGCTTGTCAGCCATTTGCAAGGTCAGTTTTCCGCTGAGGTTAGCACAGGAATTGATAGCCATACTCTCTATCAGCCGCTGGGAATCTGCGCCGGTGTTTCACCTTTTAATTTTCCGGTTATGGTTCCCGTATGGATGATGATACCGGCGATTGCCTGCGGAAATACTTTTTTATTAAAACCCTCAGAGCAAGATCCCTCCGCACCACTTCGCCTTCTGGAATTACTTGACGATGCCGGTCTGCCTCCGGGAGTGGCCAATTGCATTCAGGGTAATAAGGATACCGTGGACTATCTGCTTCGCCATCCCAAAATCAAAGCATTCACTGCAGTCGCTTCTACTCCAGTCGCCGAATACATCTATACAGAAGCCTGTGCACATGGCAAGCGCGCGCATACCTTCGGCGGTGCCAAGAATCACTGCGTCATTATGCCAGACGCGGACTTCGCCCAGGCAGCCCAGGCAGTCACAGGAGCAGCCTATGGTTCAGCGGGAGAACGCTGTATGGCTATTTCCGCGGTAGTTGCTGTAGGTGATGAGACCGCTGATCGCTTTATTAATGAAATAAATCCACTGATTAAAGCAATTAAAGTGGACGCCGGAGATGTGGCAGGCTGCGATATGGGACCTCTGATTAGTAAAGCCCATAAAGAACGTGTTGTTGAGGCTATTTCCAATGGTATTGAAGAAGGCGCCAGACTCTTGATAGACGGACGCTCATTTAGTCATCCACAGCATCCTCAGGGATTTTTCGTCGGGCCGACCTTATTTGATCATGTCACTGAATCCATGAGTATTTATCAGAAAGAAATTTTTGGCCCGGTGCTCATTGTACTTCGCGTGAAAAGCTTTGATGAAGCCCTGGCCCTGGTTAACCGTAATCAATATGGTAATGGTACCGCCATATTTACCCGTGATGGCTATACCGCCCGAAGATACAGTCAGGAAGTTCAGGTGGGCATGGTCGGGGTTAATATTCCGATTCCTGTTCCCATTGTTAATCATCCTTTTGGCGGCTGGAAGCATTCTTCTTTTGGCAATACCAATATGCATGCTCTGGAAAGCATTCATTTTTATACTCACCGCAAAACGGTGACCAGCAAATGGCCTTTAACCAATTTGAAGCAGAATGCGTTTGTAATGCCGACTCACGATTAATAGCAAAGAGAATAAGGAGAGGCCACATGGCAAAAATTGGATTTGTTGGATTAGGCCATATGGGATTGCCAATGGCTATTAATCTGGTAAAAGCAGGTCATGAGGTGACTGGCTTTGATTTACAGACAAGCGCTCTTGACGCCCTGGTTGAAGCGGGCGGTTATGCGGCCAAAAAACTTCATGACACCGCCAGAGATAATGAAGTGATTATTACTATGCTGCAATCCGGCTCGCAGGTCGAACAGGTTTGCCAGGGTGAAGATGGTCTGTATGCGACAGCCAGACATGCCATTCATATCGACTGCTCATCGATTGATGTACAAACCAGCAGGAAGCTCCATCAGCTGGCTGCTGATAAACAACTTCTGTCTCTGGACGCGCCAGTCTCTGGCGGCGTTGCAGGCGCTAAAGCGGGTACGCTGACATTCATGGTGGGCGGCAGGGAATATGCTCTGGATAAAGCCAAAACCGTGCTGAACAGCATGGGAAAACGGATTATTTATGCTGGAAGGGCGGGAAGCGGTCAGGCAGCAAAAATCTGCAACAATATGATTCTTGGCGCCACCATGATTGCGGTTTCAGAAGCCTTCACTCTCGCTCAGGCATTGGGCTTGTCGGCTGAAAAACTCCATGAAGTGGTTAATTCCTCGTCCGGCCAATGCTGGGTCACTTCAAAATATATGCCGGTGCCGGATGTGATACCAGATGTCCCCGCCAATAGTGATTACCATCCCGGGTTTACAGTGGCCATGATGTTGAAAGATTTAATGCTGAGTCAAAAAGCTGCCACTATGGCTGGAGTTCATACTCCAGTTACCGGAAGAGCCACCTTGCTCTACCAGCAGTTTAGCGAAGCCGGATTTAGTGAGCTTGATTTTTCTGCCATTATTAAGGCATTGAACGTATAAGGTTTTTTCTATGAACAGTCATTCAGGCGCTCTCAATTTTTGGGCTTCTGTCGCTAATAAACAAATCAGCTGGTATGCCCCCTGGAAAGCAGTGATGCAGGGGGGCTTCAGGCAGGGATTTACCCAATGGTTTGTCGATGGCAAATTAAATGTATGTTTCAATTGCGTGGACCGGCATTTGCCTCACCGTGCTGAAAAACCCGCAATTATCTGGGAGGGTGATGAAGAACATGAGCAACGGACTTTAAGCTTTTCCGCCTTGCATGAGGAAGTCTCCCGTATGGCAAATGCCTTGAAGAAGCTGGGCATTCATAAAGGGGATACGGTCGCTATTTATTTACCGATGATACCGGAAGCGGCCATTGCTATGCTTGCCTGTGCGCGCATTGGAGCAATCCATACTGTCGTCTTCGCAGGATTTTCCGCCCATGCTCTGCGGCAAAGAATTCAGGCTGCGTCTTGTAAATTACTGATTACCGCTAATGGCTATCAGCGTGGCGGTAAATTTTATGCGTTAAAAGAGCAGGCAGATGAAGCCAGTGCAAACCTTGCATTGAAAACCCTGATTATCCGCTCCACCCATCGCGCGATTGATTTTAACCCCGCTGTTAACTTTTACTGGGATGAGTTGCGTGAGCAGGTTAGTAATGATTGTCCGACGGAATGGATGGATGCTGAGGATCCGCTGTTTATTCTTTATACATCCGGAAGCACCGGACAACCCAAAGGGCTCGTGCATACCTGTGGCGGCTATATTGTCCAGACTACTTATAGTCACCAACTGGTTTTTGGATGCAGGGAAGAGGATGTCTTCTGGTGTACTGCTGATGTCGGCTGGATTACCGGCCACAGCTACGTCGTTTATGGCCCTTTGGGAAATGGCACCACCACACTGATGTATGCCGGCATCCCCAATTGGCCCAATCCATCACGCTGCTGGAAGATTATCGATAAATACAAGGTTAATGTATTCTATACCGCGCCTACCGCCTTAAGAGCTCTTAAACGGGCTGGCGATGAATGGCTAAATGACAGCTCAAGAACATCGTTGCGCCTGTTAGGTACAGTGGGTGAACCTATTAACCCGGAAGTATGGGAGTGGTACTATCAGCAGGTCGGCGCCGAACGCTGTCCGATAGTAGACACCTGGTGGCAAACTGAAACAGGCGCTATCATGATAAGCGAACAACCGCCCTATCAGCACCAGAAAGCGGGTTCTGCCTCCCAGCCTTTGCCAGGCATTTACCCCATTCTGCTCAGTGATGAAGACGAAGAACTGGATGGACCCGCACAGGGCGCACTGGCTATTAAATTTCCCTGGCCGGCAATGGCGAGAACTATTCAGGGCGATCATGAGCGCTACCGCAAGACCTATTTCAGAGGCGATTACTATATTACTGGAGACGGCGCCAGACGAGACGAAGAAGGCAACTTCTGGCTTTTGGGAAGAATTGACGATGTATTGAATGTTTCTGGCCATCGCCTTGGAACTGCTGAAATTGAAAGTGCGCTGGTGTTACATCCTGCAGTTGCCGAAGCCGCTGTTGTGGGCATTCCCCATCCTATTAAAGGAGAGGGCGTACTAGCCTTTGTCAGTTTGAAGACAGGTTATCAAGCGAATAGCCCATTAAAACAGGCTTTAATGAATTTAGTGATTGACGAAATTGGCGCCATTGCCAAACCAGAAAATATTCAATGGGTTACTGATTTACCTAAAACGCGATCCGGAAAAATCATGCGGCGCATCCTTCGACTGATTGCCGCTGGAAAAGCGACATCCATTAGCGATTTGGGGGATATTTCGACTCTTTCTAACCCGCTGGTGGTTGAGGAATTATTAAAAATAAAGATTGAATAGAGACAACCCTGGGCCTGCCCATTAAATTAGAGAGTGTTCATTAAATTATGCCATTACTCACAGGCACGCCGTCATCTCGAACGCAGTGAGAGATCTCCCAAATCCTGGTTTGTGCCCCATCCGGAGATCTCTCACTGCGTTCGAGATGACGTGACACAGTTTGATGAACACTCTCTTATTTTGGTCATTCAAGCGCGCCAACGCCTTCGCGGGGATGACAGCCTAATATACAAGCGGCCCTTGGCCATTAGCCAATCTTTACATGCCTAGTTTTGTTTTGTGCATATCTGATTCGTCTTCTATATCCATGTCAGACTCATGCTCTTCAGCATTACCAATTACTTCCAGCGGTGGGGGCACGTGCTCATATTTTACAAAGGGGCCACTATAAAATAGCGCAGCTGCAGGCTGGGTCAAAGTGAACTGGCTTTTCTCATTTGCGGGCTTTCCGATCAAATGCTCAGAAAATTGCACAATCAGCTCATTCAATTGTAGCTTGTTGAGTGCTCGCAGACGATCCGGATCCCAATTATGACGCTCGAGCGTACGTGTCACATCTTCAATAAGACAGGTTGCAACGAACGGGGTCTTAAGTTCATGGACTGGCAGCATCACCATGAATTTTAAACAGTGGATTGCCCAGGATACCGCTTGAGATGGATTAGCATAATATCCCAGTAATGCGTAACCCGCCACCTGACGTAAAGCCAGGGGATGCCCGAGTTCGGCGGCTATCTGTAAATACTGCCCATCACCTTTACCCAAAAACGGGTAGCCTTTCTGCAGATCAGCAAGTATATAATAGAGATCAGCCGTTCTGGCTTTTTCACCTAGTTTGGCAAGAAGAGACGCCAGTTTATTGCGCATAGCCTCCTGTTGCTCTTGTTTGCAGAGCTCCTCCAGGCGTCTGACCAGATTGTAAAAAGATAGCGCATCATTCTCAGGAAGCTCGTCGATTGCCTTCTCCAGCAGCAGTCTCTCCTCTTCAGCAGGGAGAGGCTTTACAGGGATGGGCCTAAAAAAACTTGAAATCATTCTTCACTCAGGAATTTAAAAATTGCATACATTTTATCCTTAGTGACCATAATTTTTCAATACTATCAGTATCAATTTACAGCAGATAATCATTGAACCAGCTATTAGCCAAATGCGATACTTCTTCAAGCTTGCCTGATTCCTCGAATAAATGATTCGCACCTGCAATAATTTGCAGCTCAGCATGGGAATTCATTTTCATTTTGGCATCCTGGTTAAACTTAATCACCGTACTATCATAACCGCCCACGATTAAAAGAGTGGGCGCTTTTAAATCCTGTAAATAAGCTAAAGCCAAATCAGGCCGTCCTCCTCTGGAAACAATGGCTTTGACCTGATCGGGATCGCGAACTGCCGCTTCTATTGCAGCGCCCGCACCAGTGCTGGCACCGAAATAACCAATCCCAGAAGGCATGGGATCCAAAGTCTGCTGACACCAATGCTTGGCATCAATCAAACGCGAAGCAAGCAGGGAAATATTGAAGCGGATTTCGCGGGTAAAACTATCGATCGCTTCTTCTTTTGGGGTCAGGAGATCAAAAAGTAACGTAGCATGTCCCATATTGTTCAGAGAACGGGCAACAAAATGGTTGCGGCTGCTTAAGCGGCTGCTTCCGCTCCCGTGGGCAAAAAGTACAATACTTTTTGCCGATTCCGGTATGAATAGAAGGCCATCCAGACAGGCATTGCCACTGGGGATACGAATAGTATGCATTTTGTTCCTGAGAAAATTATTCATGCGCTTTCACAATGCCTGGCCCATATGTTTAATAGTAGACAAGTGCGATCAATTATGGTGTAAATTTATTCAATTAGTAATGATATAGGCACAGATTATTTGTATTTGCACAGAACGGGGGGATAGTATAAAATGCGACCAATTTGAATTCATAGAAGCAGAATATGTTATCTTCTTTTTTCCCTTCTCAAACAACAGGCTCCCGTAAAGTCTATATCCCTGTGCCACTACACAACCTCTCTGAAAACCAATCGGATGTGTCCATCGGGCTTAAAACAGACTATGTGAGTTACTCGAAAGAACAACTGGCAGCCGCAGTAAGCCTGGAAGACGTTGCCGGTGTATTATCACGATATTTCGCATTGGCCAGGCGCCAGGTGGGTCTGGACCCGAGTGAAGCAGATAAAATTGTCAATCAAAATGGTATCACCATGTACTACATGATAGTCGAGGCCACCTTGAATGAACGCTATTTGTCTAAAGAAAAAGAATCAGCCTATATTGGCAAAGAGGACTTTCATTTCATTGCCAAAGATACCCAATTTTCTAAAATTAATATCATGTCCCTGACACCAATGGTCAAATACGGTACACGAACTCCCCGCAATACTCATGACAGAACAAAACCGGAGTCACTCTGGCCGAAGGAGGTTACCGGGGAGTTCCTCACCCTTTACAATCCGGTCTACCCTCCCTCGCAAAAAATCGCAGAGCCTCCTCGTCCTGTAATTATACCCAGAGCCTCAACTCGCGTGCGGCCATCGCCTACTCGAACGCCCGCTCCCCAGGAAGTGAGAAAGCAACTCAGCATGGATATTTTTAATTCTGATAAAACTCCTGAAGCATTCGCACAGCTTGTTAAGCGTGTTGAGCAGCAGTTTAAACTGGATGGCGCATCAGCTGAAGCCCAGGCAGAACTCATCAGTCTTTTTGATCAACTGGCCACTAAAGCACAAAGCGCAGAAGAACATTTCAGGCTTGCTCATTTGCAGGCGCAGTATAAATACTTAGGCAATGAGACTGGCTTGCATATTCAAAATGCTGCACGGCTTGGATACCCACTAGCTCTATGCCAGGTTGCCGATTATGCTCTGCAAGGACGCTTCTCTGATACGAGCAAATCAGTAGCCTGGGCAATAAACTGCCTTGAGTTCCTGACCAGGCTCCCGGCCAGTCATCACGCTGACGCTGACAAACTTCCGGGTTTCCTGCAAAATTTGCGATGCGTATTGGAAGCGCATTCCCTTGATAAAGATAATCTTCCCAAAAACGGTTCTTCATTGAGTGCATTGATTAGCAATTGCAAGCAGGGGAATAGTTGTTTCTTCTTAAAGGATCCTGCATCCTTTTTGTTTTATAATCATTCGTTTGCCGCCAGTGATCTGGACGTTCCTCCTTCCCTGGAAGACTGTGAAGAGGATATTGGTTTTAGATGCAGTTAAAGGAATACTTATCCTGCCCTCAAGTTAAGCTCAATTGTATATTGAACTGTCATCCCCGCGAAAGGCGGGGATCCACCTCTGAGCTAGCTATAATGCCAACTGAGAAATAGATTCCCGCCTTTCGCGGGAATGACAAAATTCCTTCGCTTAATGGCAGTGAGAGTTAGAGAGAGGGGTTTTAAGAGGACTCGTTCTGAGGATCGGTCAAGCCATACCATTGATTTAATTGCTTAATCAACTCCTCTACCCCTTCTTTCTTAAGGCTTGAAAAAGTCTGGACCGTAATCAGATCAGGCATTAAATCGTATTGTTTTTTTACTTTCAGCAAGGTGTTTCTGGCTTCGCTTTTACTGATTTTATCCGATTTGGTCAGCAAGATATGCACAGGGAGTTCGCGATCCAGTGACCAGTTAATCATCATCTGATCGAGTTCTTTCAGGGGATGCCGGCAATCCATCAACAATATCAAACCTTTCAGGCATTGACGAACTTCGAGATAATGCGCCAGATTTTTCTGCCAGTCCTGTTTAGTCTTTAAGTCCACTTTGGCAAAACCATAGCCCGGCAGATCGACCAGGCGGCGCTCTTCATCCAGACTGAACAAATTAATCAGCTGGGTTCGTCCCGGGGTTTTACTGGTTCTCGCCAGTTGCCTGATGCCGGTTAAACAATTGAGGGCACTGGATTTGCCTGCATTGGAGCGGCCAGCGAACGCTACCTCGTAACCTTCATCTTCGGGCAACTGATTGACTTTTGCGGCGCTTTTCAAAAAAACGGCCTGCTGATAGGGATTCTTTATCATCTTGTGAATTTCATTTTGGGATTTTTGCCGAGGCAGTGTAACATTATCCTATGCGATAGGGAATTTAAGTTCATTGCTCGATAAATAGATACAGTGAACTTTTAAAAATCAGAATACTAGTCTTTGGTGCGATATGAAAAAAATAATCCTTGCTGCGATGCTGTTGGCTTTCTCCACTGGTTTTGCGGCTCCGGAATCCGAAGCTGTGCAGAATCGGCCAGAAAAAATCAGTTTATGCTCTGCCTGTCATGGGGAAAATGGCAGCAGCAACAATCCGCTCTGGCCCAATCTTGGGGGACAACATGTCGATTATTTATTGAAGCAGCTGCAAGATTACAAGGCTGGCAAAACCCGCGCCGATGCCAGTATGACCGGCATCGCCGCTACTTTGAGCCCACAGGATATGGAGCTTCTATCCACTTATTATGCAAAACAACCGGTAGCGCATGGCAAAGTGCCTAAACGCTTTGTAAAACGCGGAGAAGAACTTTATCGAGGCGGAGATTTCGATAAGCATATCACCGCCTGCATCGCCTGCCATGGTCCACGCGGAACAGGTAATGGACAGGCCGGCTTTCCTCTATTATCGGGGCAGCATGCTCCCTATACCATAGCGCAGCTGCAAGCCTTTAAAAATAAGAAACGCAGCAATGATATTAACCATATCATGCAGGATATCAGCAAGCGTATGAGCGATGAGGATATGGAGGCGGTGGCTTATTATATTCAAGGACTGCACTAGAGCCTGTTTTTATTTGCAATTGGTGCATTGCTCTATTTCAGAGTACAATAGCAGCCATTGCCCTTTACTTTGATTAAATGCGAGAACTTAATATGTTAAAAGCGCTTTTATTATCAATTCTGTTATTCCCCGTCATGGGCTTTGCAGAAGATTTTACCGCTGGAAAAGACTTTGAAGTACTTGAATCCGCCTCCCCGAAAAGCAGCAACCAGGTCAAAGTTACTGAATTTTTTAGCTACGGCTGCCCCTGGTGCTATCGTCTGGAACCTAATCTTGAAAAATGGGTGGCACAGCAAGGTAACACGATCAAATTTAACCGGGTTCCCGTAGTCTTCAAACCCGATTGGGGATTTTACGCCAAAGCCTACTACGCAAGCCATCTGCTGGGTTTAGGCGACAAGCTCAATCCGGTTTTATTCAAGACAATTCAAATTGATAAAACCCCATTAAATTCTAACGAGGCAATGATAAACTTCTTTATTTCTCAGGGAGTCGATAAGGATATTGCCGAAAGCGCATTCACGCATTCAACCACGATCGATATGAAAGTAGGCGAAAGCAATGGCTTAATGGCTAAATACCGGGTTAACGCAGTACCGGCATTAATCGTGAATGGCCAATATAAAATCGATTTGCAAATGGCAAAAAGCGAAGAGCGTTTGTTCAAGATCCTGGATTATCTGGTAGCCCAAACCAAGGCAGGAAAAACAGCCTGAGTTTAATGTGTAGCAGCCTGAGTATTAAATCCCAGGCTGCTGTTTAAAAGGAAAAGCAGTGACTCCCTTGCAGTTCGCCGTCATTGGTAACCCCATCACCCATAGCCTCTCACCGGATATTCACCAATCATTTGCAGCACAATTCGGAATAAATCTGGAATATCATCGGCTACTGGGCGATGAGCAGCATTTTGCACAGCAAATCTCTGATTTTTTCAGGCAAAATGGGACTGGCCTGAATGTCACCCTGCCATTTAAAGAGCATGCTTTTCAACTGGCTGAGATAAGCACCCTACGCTGCCAAAAAGCGCGATCTGCCAATACCTTATGGAAAGAACAAAATCAGCTGCATGCCGATAATACCGATGGCATCGGTTTAATCAATGATTTAAAACGCCATCTTGTTTTAGACAAACTGAACGTTCTTATTCTGGGGGCTGGCGGGGCAGCACGCGGCATTATTTATCCCTTGCTTGAGCAAGGAGTAAGGCAGTTGGCAGTTTATAACCGCAGTCCCGAGCGGCTTAAAATATTAGCCAGTGACTTTCCGGATATTAATCCTGTTCAATGGGGGGCTTTGCAGACTTCTTTTGATCTCGTTATCAACGCCACCTCAAGCAGTACATTGCAAAAAGCGATACCCCTTCCCGATACTTTATGGTCAGCAAAGCCCTTTTGCTATGATTTGTCATACCAAAAACAAGCGGATACTTCCTTTGTTTCTTTGGCTAAGTCCAACGACTGTCGGGCAATCGATGGTTTGGGTATGCTGGTTGAGCAAGCCGCGGAAGCCTTTTCCATTTGGCATGGAGTCAGGCCTGATACGCAACCGGTACTGCAGATGCTGCGCGGCGGCTAAGAAAATCCAATGACCGGAGTGTTCAATCCTCAAAAAACTCCAGCACAATTTCCCTTGAAGCAAAGGTATCCTCATAGCCCATTTTCCACAGTTCGCGAGTAAAGGGGCTTTCAAATAACAGGAAGCTTAGCAAGTCTCCTGAATGGCTTTTAGCCCCTAACATATTTAACATTAAGCGCAGTAAAGAAGGCATTGTATTATATTGAGCCTGTGCAATGGCACCAATATCAGTACTCGGTCGCAAATGCAGGGTTTGCACCCCCCGCCAAGGTGCGTTTCTTTTTTTCCACAGAGACAGCAGTTTGGAAATCTCATTCATTCGATTAACCATCTCTATATCACGGTCCAGGTTATCCAAAAATAATCCATTGAGCATACTACCCAGAATCCTGGCGAAACCAATTTCGCCATTGTGTAATTTTTCATGATGGAAAACAGGCAATTGGCGAGTTCCCAATATCAATATTTTCTCTGCCTTGAAACGAATCGCACCGCGTAAGGGCGAAACCAGCCCCATACTGCCATCGCCATAATGGTAATTATCGATACGAGTGGTTGGAAAAAACAGAGGCAACGCGCTCGAGGCCAAAATATGCTCCATCTCAAGCGTTGCGGGCTCACTGATATGACGCGGATAATGCCAGTCCTCAAATCCATCGGCATGAGTCTGGTAAAAGGAAATCGTTTGCTGGGCATCGTAACAATAAGTAATTACCTCCATCGTACCCAAATGATTATTAAGGATGTTTTCTTTGAGAGTCGTAAAATTAATATTACTGCTGATAAACTCCCGCAAAGGGCTGGTATCCAACAGATGACCAGATTGTCTTTGTTTGATTACCAGGTTACTGACATTGCGAAAAACGGATTTGCTCAGCGCATAATTACTGGCATTAAAAATCTGCTGACAATAAATGTTACTCCACAGATCTTCCAGCTTCTCGGCTGCTTCGAGAAAATTTTGCGCATTCTCTGCCAGCACTGCTGCATTGATGCTGCCAACGCTAACGCCGCTCACTATCGCGAAAGGCAATTCTCTTACATTAAGGATTTCTGCAATCGCTTTAATCACTCCAGCCTGATAAGCGCCACGCGCACCACCACCGGCCAGATAAAGGGCTACTTTTGCCATGTTCTTATTATTTATTGGTATCCTGCTAGGAATATAGAGGAGAGCATGCAATCATGGCAAGTAAGAACTTGAAATTTCTACCCTCAAATTAATTAGCATCATTTTTTGTTAATGATTACTTGCTATATTAAAGACAATAACGGGTAATTAATTATGAAAGAGAAAGAAACCGAAATCCAGGCATCGACTAATCCCTGGCAGCAGAAACTGAACAAACTGCAGCAGATTAGAGAACCGCTTAGCATAACCCCGGTACCGCCCAAGAAAAAGGCTCTGGTATTGGAAGCCCTTAAGCGAATTCCTTTATTTTCCGGATTTCTTCATAGTGTGGACGGCGCTGGAAATGCGTTTAGCAAACTGGCGATGGTTTCAGGTAATATTTCAGGCCCTGTGCAGAGTGCCAGCCGAGGATTTCAGATTGGTAATGCGGTTTTATCCGGAATCGATTTTATAAGAATCCCGCTGATTTATCTGGCAGCCTATATGCTAGGTGAAAAACCTCCGATAAGCCTGTCCAAAAATGCCCGCCTCCTTTATTCGGCCGCTCTGCTTGGCCTGGCTATCACCGCACTGGCAATACCACCCATTGCTCCAATCATTGCAATGACCGCAGCCGTGATGGCGCTAGGCCTTAGTGTTGTGACCTTGGGAAAGCATCTTCATTCAATCTATGCAGCAAAAAAAGAGATTGCATCAATTAATACAGCCATTGAACTTGAAGAACAAAATCTTAAGAATCTTCAGGAGCAGGCTGAACTATTTGAGCGCAAACTCACTGCAGCTATCGATTCTGGGGATGAGGAGACCGCTAAGCAGTTATCCCGGCATATTGATAAGCTGGACCAGGATTATGAAGCAGTTAAAAAATCGCTGCAGGCCCTGCACGATCGCCGATTTTCGCGAGAAGAGAAACTCAAACGGCTCGGAGGAATGGGGATTGTCGATAAGGTCGTCGGAATAGGTTTATCCTCTCTGGTTATCGCAGGAATGGTACTAAGTCTGTTTTTTCCACCGGCAGGTCTTGGCATTGTTGCAGGAAGCGCGCTGGCGGGCGGCCTTTATGTGTTAGGGCGAGTAGGCATTCCACTGCTTAAACAGGGGTGGCAAAAGTTAACCGGTAAAGATAAGGCAGCCGAAGCCAAGGCAGAAACACCAGATGATGACGATACAGAAAATGAAAAACAAGAACTCCTGCAGGATAGTAAACAGGATCAGCTTGAGTCTGCATCACAATTAACACAGACACCTGATTTGCCTGATAAAGAATCGCCACTCATCTTAAGCTCCACCTTACAAACTGAGTTGAGTCTTGAAGCCCCCAACTCGCCTGCTGTGTTAAAGCGCAAACTGGAGCACCTTCATTGGGTTGGAGAGATAGAGCAGGAGTTGGACAATGCAATCGAGCACTCCAATCAAAGGGATATATTAAAAATCTTTAATCAGATCGCAGTTCACCTCAATGAAAGCCCTGAAAAAATGAATAAAGACCAGGTTAACGACTTACTTGAGGATTTTGAGTGCATGGATTCTGCTCTTAATTTGCTCAAGCAGGCAAAGCAGTCCGTAATCGAAAACAAGCTGGATATAACTTCCCATGAAATCAAAGATTTCATGGGATTTGCTCCTTTAAAAACCGCTCTTGAAGATCGCAACTTCGACTTCCAGCCACTTTCCGAGGCGCTTGAGCGGCAAAGCTCCGGAGGCAGCGAGGGAGATCAGGATACCGAGCAGAAAGGAATCAAGGAAGAAGCGAAAAACGGCTATCATTAAAACGGCAGTCAGCATTGAAACCTACTTTGTTTCTGACTTTGCGTGCGTATTGCAAACTCAGATAAACTCGTATAGCTTAGATAGATGTGCGTTCAAATAGCGTTATGAAATACCGAACCCACTCACATAATTAATCTAGGCAAAGGACTGATCAACATGCTGAAACTGTTTCGGAAGCAACCCCGGGCTTTTCATATGATTTTCATGCTGGAGATTTGGGAGCGTTTTGGTTATTACACTGTACAGGGAATTTTAACACTTTATTTTATTCGCTTTTTAGGCTTTAACGAGACCGATTCTTATTATACTTTCGGTGCCTTTTCTGCCCTGGTTTATGGCATGGTCGCTTTTGGCGGCTTCCTTGGGGATAAGGTGCTAGGCACGAAGCGCACTATTATTCTCGGCCTGATTATTCTTTCCCTGGGCTATTTGTCATTAGCGCTTGCCGATAGCGAGACTGTTTTTCTGGCTTTGGGCCTGGTTTGTGTGGGAAATGGTCTATTCAAAGCCAATCCTTCCAGCCTGCTTGCGAAATGCTATACGGAAAATGATCCGCGCCTTCATGGAGCCTTCACACTTTATTACATGGCAATCAATTTAGGCTCAACGGTTGCCTTATTTATTGGACCTGTATTTGCCAATCGCTACGGATATTCCTATGCTTACTTCGCAAGCTTCATAGGCCTGATATTGGGATTGGCTAATTATTTCTTCCAGAGAAAACATGTGGCGCATATCAATACACCAGCGGAGCTTAAACGTATTCCGCTCTGGCAGTGGCTCACTATAGGAGCCAGCATTGTTGCTGCCACCTTAGCCTCCGCCTACCTCTTGCAGCATGTCAATATTGCCAAGGATTTGGTGTGGCTCGTTACTGCCCTGGTCGTGGCAATCTATTTTATTTATATGCGCCGCGAACAAAAAGCCGGGTTTATGCGCATGCTGGTGGCATTTATTCTTATGCTGGAAGCTATCGTCTTTTTTACCCTCTATCAGCAAATGCCCACCTCTTTAAACTTGTTTGCCGTGAATAATGTCGTTCCCAGCCTCCTGGGCCTAAGTATCGACCCTCAGAGCTTCCAGGCATTGAATCCTATCTGGATTATTATAATGAGCCCGGTGCTGGCAATAGGTTATGGCAAATTGCATCACAAGGGCATATCGTTTTCCATACCCTATAAATTCGCCCTGGGCATGCTCTGCTGTGGGGTGAGCTTCGGGCTTCTGTACTTTGCCCGCTTCGCTCATGATGGTAATGGCATCGTTTCATCCTGGTGGCTGATTGTCAGTTATTTCTTCCAGAGTACTGGCGAACTACTGGTTTCCGCCTTGGGCGTGGCAATGGTGGCCGAGCTTGTGCCTGCCGGAATCGCCGGCTTCGTGATGGGTATGTGGTTTCTTACTTCTTCGGTAGCAGGCTTTATCGGCGCATCAGTCGCCTCGCTGACCGCTTTGCCAGAACATGTCAAACCCGGGATAGCCTCCCTGGACATTTACACCAATGTGTTTGCTGGAATTGGCGTGGTGACCCTCTTTATTGGGGCAATTATGTGGCTTTTGGCAGGAAAGCTGAATCAGTTCATTCATCCTGGCCTGAGCAAACCACAATCAGCTGCTGGACCAGAAGCAGGTGATCAGCATTTAAATCTTTTGGAAAGCCCTTAGCCGGATTCTTTGGGGCAATAGTGCATTGCCCTAGTATTCTTTTGCCAGAGAATCAGGTAGCTTTAATATTTGCATTAATCATCAAGGACAAATCATGCAAAACTTTATTAAATTCTCGTTACTCAGTAGTGCAATTATTTTTAGTTCAGCCTGTAGTATGAATTCAACAGATTATCTGGAAAACAGCACACCTGTTCCAATGACAGCCGCACAGAAAACAACCGATGGAAAAATAATCGCCGGACTTATTGCATTAAATCAAAATGAAATAGCAGCAGGACAGCTCGCAGAAGCAAAAGCGGTTAATCCCTCAGTCAGGAATTTCGGACAAATGATGGTAAGAGAACATGGTGCTAACCTGTCAACCACTGAAACAGTTGCACAACGCACAGGAATTACTCCAATCAATGGCCCCGTCGCTCAGACTTTAAAATACAAGGGACGAGTCGAACTTGCCAGGCTAAAACGCCTGAATGGTCCAGCTTTTGACAAAGCCTATATAGCTGCAATGGTGAAAGGCCATGCAGACGCTTTAAAGCTGATTGATAATAAATTAATGCAACAGGTTGTTAATCCGATGCTGCGCGCTCATTTGGAAAGAACACGCGCTCACGTCAGTCAGCACCTGCAACAAGCTCAGACGATTCAGCAATCACTGCAGTAAGTTTTTGCCCTCTCTCAAGCAAGCGTCAATCAAGCGAGAGAGAGGGCTTGTAATATCTCTATCGATTTCCCGGTTCAAAATGAGTACAATACAGCCTTTTCCAATGGAAATGACTATCCATGCAAACCTTGCAAGCTACCTGGCAGAGACTGTCGACCTATAATCTGGCGCCGTTTTTTTTGATTGGCTTATTCTTTGTTGAACCCTTAAGTTCAACAGCAAAGAGTATCTTCCTGGGACTGGCTGTTCTTTCAATTATTTTTACTCCCTGTTACCGTGATAATCTGGCTGCCATATTTCGTAAACCCTGGAGCCTGCTTGCCCTATCCCTGTTTTTTCTGGCACTGACGGCCAGTTTCTGGAGCCCTGCAAGCTGGGGAGAAAAATGGCTGGTTATTGAAAAATACAGTAAATTCGTCTATTTGCCTTTATTAACTCTGGGATTTGTGGAAGCGGACACCCGCCGAAAAGCGGTACATGCCTTTCTTGCAGGAATGCTTTTAACCTGCATTTTATCCATTTTACAATCCAGAAATATCATTCCGGGCGGCCAGGGGAATGCGGATGCGATTTTCCGCAACCACATCATGACCGGCATTATGATGTCTTTTGCGGCCTATCTATCCGCTTATTATTTTTTTCAAGGCAAAACAACAGCCCGCTATGCCTATGCCCTGGTTTACCTGCTCTGTACTTATCAGGTCCTTTTTATAAGCACAGGCCGCACCGGCTATGTGATTTATTTTCTTTTGATGACGACTCTTGCCTGCCAGCTTTTTAGCAGAAAACAGGCCCTGATAGCGATTACTCTGATTCTGGCATTATTTGCTGTATGTTATAAATTAAGCCCGGCAATGAATTTCGGTATACACCAGGTGAAAGCGGAACTTGATTATTATCACGCCTATAAAGATACGTCGGTAGGCTATCGCTTACAGTTTCATAACTTCGCCAAACAATTATTCAAACAACACCCATTATTTGGTAATGGAACCGCAAGCTTTACTTATGAATTTAAAATTCACAAGCCAGTGCCTTCCTGGGATCGGCGGTTACTGGAACCCCATAGCCAATACTGGCTGATTGCTGTTGAATTTGGTTTGGCAGGTATTCTGCTGTTTGCTGCCTTTTATCTGGGACTGCTCAGTGCCGCCAATCGTTTGAGAGAATATCGCTTCACAGCTTTTGCGTTATTGCTTGTTTTTGCGGTAGGCAATATCTCTGACTCCCTGCTTTTTTACTCAGGGTCGGGATACTTTTTTATCGCCTTTATGGCGCTTTGTCTGGGGGAGTCTTTGCAAAACAGGGGCCAGAAGGAGATTACTCATTAAGGGATTTTTCCTATAAATCCTCTCTCCCCTCAGGGGAGAGAGTTAGAGAGAGGGTTTAAAATCAACCCTCACCCTAGCCTCTCCCAAACTTGGGAGAGGGGATTTTCTTATGGTGAATTACATAATTAGCATAAATAAAGCCATACCAATCATCATTAAGTTTTCAGTGAGCGAAATAAACCCCAAAGGTACCTTACTGTCACCACCCACACAGGCGCATTTAAGTTCACGTTTGTCGATATATACCGCCTTAAATACTGAAACAGCCCCTACAGTTCCAATAAATAAAGCAATTGGAACAGAAAGCCAGTTTAACGCGCCTGCAATCATTAATATCCCTGCAAGGCCCTCTGCAAATGGATAGATATAACTGTAGGGAACCCAGCGTTTAGCCAATAAATCATAGTTTAAAAACATGGTGGAGAAGCTTTCGATATTCTGTAGTTTCAACAAAGCAAGGATTGACATGCTAAAAGCGATAAACCAGCCCAGGGCATGTGGCGTAAACGGATTAGTAAAGCTAGCGTAACTCATTGCCATTGCCATGAGTGCCGTTACTGCAAAAAGTGCAATAACAGGGCGATAGCTTTTTTCCTTTGGATCTCTTATTTTCTTTCCAAAGTATGCTCGCAAATCGTCATAACCACCTATTCGCTTACCATTAATGAACGTTTGAGGCGTGGTGCTTACATTATGTTCGCGCTTAAAGGCATCGACTTGCTCACGCGTTGTTAAATAATTGTCTTCAACTTCATAGCCTTGACGTTTTAACAAATCTTTCGCTTTAAGGCCGTAAGGACAAACATGATGTTCCATCACCATTCGATACAAAACCGCTTTTCTAATTGGAGTATTTTTCATTTCTGCCCTTTTTGATTACTCTGTAACTAGTAATATAGAGTACGCAATCATAATACCTAGTCAAGTCAGGTGCAGAAGAGCTGCGTTCCTAGTGCGAATTAAATGCCTTCAGGCACCAGGCGTTACTATCGGATCTTCCGGGAATTCCTTTTCTTTGAGATTTTCAAGAATTGCTTTCTTTTGCTGAAATAAGAGCGCTTGCGTGGTTTGTGATAAATCGACAGCAGCTTGCTGCGTTTTACTAAAGAAAAGAGTACGTCCTGCGGCCCCTCCGCCAAATGCGGCGGCACTGCCAAAAAACAATGCGGCTACTCCCATCGCAATTGCTGTTCCCAGGCCTGCGCCTTTGACAGCACCGACCACACCGCCAACACTGGCTCCAGCGAGCCCTCCAGCCACATGCCCTACCAGAGTACCCACCAGCGCTCCGGTCACCAAACCGACGGCCGCACCGATAAGAGCTCCCAATAAAGCTCCCACCAATACACTGGCAGCGATGGCAAATTGCTGTTTTCCACTGGGTTTGATAGTTTCTTTCTCAAACTTCTTCACTGAGTCAATGAATTCGTCAATAGCTGCCAGGCGCACTTCGGGGGCCAGGCGAGGATCGTTGACTTTGTCATACTGTACCCTGAAAGCCGACATTAACTTTGCAGTCTCTGCAACGATTTCACCAATTCGTTTTGATTCACTTTCAAGATTGTCTTTAAAATAAGCATTACATAAACGACTATGAAGAACAGATTTAAATTCATCCAATCGGGTGCCGATGACCAGTAATTGCTCCTGGGTCTGGGCATTCTTCTGCGTCCAGATTTCACTGGGTAGCATCAGTTCATCAATCTGTTGCAGAGCGACAAACAGCTCTTCATTTTCCTGCCATATATTCTGGTAGAAAGAATATAAAATCTGATCACGCTGTAAAGGCAGGCGACTGACATCTGCTTGCAGAATATTAAGCAGATTAACCTGATCGGAGCGCTGTAGCCGGCAAAAATGATTTAAAAACAGAGTTTTTGCATGCTCCTGTTTTGAAATCATATTCTCCAGAATAAATGTCTTTAGTGAATCACCTAATGCGGCAAGATTATTCCTGGCATCTCCTGGTACAGGCGCCCCAACCCGTTTGGCAAATGAAATCAGGATGTCGGGTTTATCTTTATAGACATCGATTGCTCTGTCGATTTCGGCTGTGATTTTATCATTCAACTTGTTTGTGTCGACCGTTGAGAATCGAGCTAAAACATGGAAAAATTCATTGCCTTCCGTCAAGGCGACGGGCAATTTTTTATGATAAGCCGGCGGCCCATGACGCGAAGGACGGTAACGGATTAAATCCAGGAGCTTATTGACATGAATTTTTCCATCCAAATGGCGGTTGAGCAAACGGAAATCACCCAAAGCCCCGCCAAAATCAATATGCGCGGCACGCGTATTATTTTTTGCAGGAATAATGAATAGCTTGCCCTGCGCCTCGACACAGTATTCAATAACTTTATCTGAAAGAGTTTCGAGATTAGGCATGCCTTCAACCGGCTGTAGCTCCTGGGCCTCAGCATTATATTGATGAACCTGTTGCTTATAATAAATCTGAGAGCCAATTTTTACTGCTTCATAGTCTTTAGAGTTGTCGGGAACCTTAGTCCAAAGTACGAAACCTTCATAACGGCCATTCGTAATAATTGGGAGATAATTTTCTGAACCTGAACGCTTTATGGGAACAGCGCCAATATTTTCATAGTGCAGATCAGGATCGTCTGGAATAGCTCGTAGAGCCAGGCCTACGGTTAAATCACGATAACGACCCGATTGAATCATGACATCGATGGCTTCATCGTGCTGAAAATAGGAAGGACGCTGATTGGGTAAGGTCTCCCAATTGGGCACCTGAGCCCTTAGCGGCTTATCTGTGGGCAAATTATAGGCAAGATGAGCATCTAAAAATAAATCACGGTACCCGGTGAATACGTTGGAAGCGATGTACACACCTTCATTCTGGGTCGGTACATAATCCACATTGGCAATAATGTCTGGATTTTCGCCGGTTTCCTCTGCAATAAAGCGCATTAGCTGACTGGCAAACACTTCACAGATATTCTTGTCTTCCTGCGGGTCTTTTTTTAGATACACCAAGACGTCTTGCTGCTCTTCTGATTTAACCTGGTACAAGCCGCCATGCTTCCCGCCGTCATTTGCGCCGCCGCTTTTTCCACTGAGAAAATGCCAGTTTTGCAATAGATATGAAGAGCTCGAAGGCTCTTTGTCATAACCATCAAAAACGGGCAATATAGGAGGCATAATAAGGACAAACCTTTGAAACATTATCCTAATTATAGAAAAAAAAACTTAAGAAATTATTAGCAACTGATAATAAATTAATTGTAACTCTCCAGGTTCGTCATCCTGAGCGTAGCGAAGGATCTCAAACTGCTTAGAACTGAGCCAGATTCAGGAGATCCTTCACTGCGTTCAGGATGACGTTGAGACGATCCACAACCTGGGGAGTTACAATTAATTAACGTCAGAAAATAAAGGATTGGCCTCTGGCCACGAACCCCAAAAATCCATCTTTTTTGGCATCCGGTAATTGGCCGGGATTGTAATGATACAACCAGATTTTCTTTTTAAGTTCCGGAGGAATAGTTACCAGCTCCCTATAATGAGCATGCACACCACTGGGAAAATTCTGTGTTTCGCAATCATGAAAAATAACATCCGCTTCTTTATAAAAAAGCATCATCTGATCAGGCACATACTGGGTATCAGCAGTAAAGAAAATTTTTGTCGAATTGTATTCAAACATCAATCCAAAACAAGGCATTAGAGAATAATCATTAAATACGTGGATCATTTGTATTAATTTGAACGTGATTCCCTCCCAGACAAACGTTCCATATTTGTTGATCGAGTGAACATTGAAATAAGTCTGTAAACTGGCTCGCTGATTGGGTAAAGTGCTTAAGCCCCCTGCCAGGGATTTTGACCACAGATCGCCCACAACGCTATCAGAAACAAACAGGTTGGGCTTGCCCTGATATCGCGCATCGAAAAAAGTACTTAAAGCAAACCACTCCAGTCCACCAATGTGATCACTATGCAAATGACTGATATAAACGCTGCGGATATCATGGTAATCGATCTTTAAATCATACAAGGCAAATCTGACATCAGAACCGGCGTCAATTAGAAGACTTTCTCCATTTAATTGAAGCAATACATTGGATTGAAAATTATTACTTCCCACCGTAAATGCAGAGCCTGTTCCCAGAAAAGTCATCTTTAGTGACATATTTGCCTACCTGTTATTCCAACTGTTACTTTATGGAGGGAAGTCAGCTCCATTTGCAGCGAAGGCGCTTGTCGATTGCCCCTTTTTCGCACTCCATTGATACACTTCATAATCATCGACCGTTTTCCCATTGCTCACAAAACCGCTGGTGTCCTCGGATGGTTTTATTGAGGTCTTTGAGATAGCAATGGTGCCTGGCTCAGCATGTTTTTGCATATGCCCTGCTATGTCAATAACCTGATCAGTTATCTCCTCCAGGGGCAAACGCTCATCATAATAAATCACCCCGGCGTGAATCCCGCAACGTACCGCGAAATCTCTGGAAATCTGCTTAACCTTTTCATTAAAGTGCTCTAATTGAATTATAGAAGCCTGCGCAGCATTCACTGCATTATCCACCGTGTTAAAACAAGCCATAACGCCATCCGGAGTCCAGGCAGATTTCACACAGCCATTTTCATCGAGATTTTTCTGCACCATTTTTTTAAATCGTAAAAAATCGAGCTGAATAAGGGAGCGATCTTCTTTCGTTTTCATGCCGGTAGAATTCACCACATCGATGGACAAAAACGCGAAATATCTCGACATTGCCTCCAGTTTCTTTT
Source organism: Legionella sp. 16cNR16C (assembly GCF_021297775.1). Classification (NCBI taxonomy): domain Bacteria; kingdom Pseudomonadati; phylum Pseudomonadota; class Gammaproteobacteria; order Legionellales; family Legionellaceae; genus Legionella; species Legionella sp. 16cNR16C. Next base: position 185,367 of record NZ_JAJTMX010000003.1, on the reverse strand, counting down.
TAAGAGCCATGAACTCCTGATACAGTTTCCTGGAAACTCTCTTGTTTTTAGTACTATTAATCTGCTCGAGTTTTTCTTCCAATGCAAGATATAAACTACTATTTCGAGCAATTTTGTTCTGGCTTCGCCAGGCAAGCAAATCTTTTTTCTGCTTGAGATAATAAGAGTAGCGTTTAATGCGTTTGTGCAGGTATTTTATATTGGATAACAAAATCAAAAATACGATGATTTTAATTAAACCAGTCAAGTCATGTTCCTTGTTAGGAGGAACTACCTTGGTAATCACTGAATCAACTGGTTTTGAAATCGGCTGCTCAATTTTTTCAAGCGCGGCAACATATTGATTGTTCGCCCACTCAGGCTTCCATTGTTTCAGATAGGGAATCAAAAATAACAGAATAGCGGCGAATAATGCCACTCGAACTAAAAGCAACACCAGGGATACTGTTCTCAGTAAGAAAACCAACATTCTGTTCCTCCTTAAAAACCTGCAAGAACTCTAAACCAGTAAATCATGCGTTCTGAAAATGACTTCGCCATTTTCAATCCATGCCTTGGTAATTGAGTATTCCGGAAGTTCTATCCAGGTTGTTCTATCATTGGTTAAGGGCTCTGAAGCGAATAAAATATTATTTCGCTTATTGAAACCATGCATTTTATATACCCCATCATACACACCGTACTGCTCACCAAAGGTGACCCATAAACTGTGATATTCAAGAAAGGCTTTTTGTACCTGTCTGGTGTTACGGCCAAAATCATAAACAAAACGGGTTACAATCAGATATTTTCCATTAGTCACAAACAGATTAACCGGTGACGCCAGCTCAATTTTGCAAAGCTGTCGCACTTCACGAAGAATTCTTAATGTCTCAATCAGTGATTCCCAGGCTTCATCGAGCGAAACATCCGCCGTGTAATCTTTAAGTTGAGATAGAAATAAGGCATAGATCCATTCACTATCAGTAGTTCCTCTGATCTGCGAAAATACATCCGGTCTGATTCGTTGGGTGAGCACCTGCTTCATTACCGATATATGTTCCAAAGTACCATTATGAGCCAGAGCAAGTTGAGTATTGTCCAACTTAAACGGGTGAACATTCTGCTCGGATACGGTCTCATCAGTGCTGTATGCAACGCCTCTTACATGCCCGAGAAAGCAACTGGCCGATATCTTTTTTGATAATCGATGCAGGTTTTTGTCAAAAAAAGGCAATTGCGTGGTTTTGTAATAAAAAGGCTCCCTATCATTATACGAGTTCGAAGACCAGGCACAAAAGCCCAAGCCTGCCAAATTCTGAATATGATGCATTAACTGAGGGGCATAGCTTTGATGCGCCAGTGAATTATCCGGCCCATAAAGCAAATCATAAATCGGGGTTTCCTGTTGTCCCAGGTAAATGAGTACCCTGCACATAATGCCCTCACTTCAACAAATGATGATATTCGGTATCGATTCGGATAAATTGTCTATTGACTATATAAACCGAACGGGCGATACCCCGATGAATATACTGGCTTATTTTATAAAAAATTTCGGGATGCGTTTTTTGCAAGTTAAGATAGTCGGTATCATCGAGTTCCAGAACAATACTTTTTTCACAGATGACGTAATTGGCGTGCTTTCTGAATTCGGCAAGAAAGAAATTTTCCATGAATATCTCGCCAACTCCAAATACCGCAAGTGATTTCTGCAATTTGTCCTCTTCTTTGAAGAAAAGCATCACAGCTCCCGAATAAATCAAAGCCAGACGGCGATTGTCTGAATCGTCAGTGATAAAGCGATAACCTCGATCATAACTGCGAATGGCCATCTGTTTTATCAGAAATCCAAACTGCTCTTTGTTCATATCCTGAAAAAAATTCATGTGCCGAACATGCTCTAAATCCAAATCCTTTAAAGTCAGCTCTTCACTACTGGCCTTTGGATCTGCTAATCGTCTGGCATGGGCACTAGCCCAGTATTCTTCTGGCAGCTGACGGAACAATTCACGCATGTGATAAAAATTGGCGACAATCTTCTCAGCGGTTTGGTAAGCAATCGCTTTTTCAATTTTATACGCAATTTGCGGAGCCGCTACTCTCAGCATTAAAAGTACATCCTGGGATAAAATAAAGCAGAAGGTATCTACCTCGGCAATAATATTGGCCGTAAATGGGGCGTGAGCCAGAAAGGACACCTCACCAAAACATTGACCTGGCTGCAAAGTGGTGGCTTCTTTAGTGTAATCCCCTGGTAAAGCAATCCATACGGATACCAGTCCATCTCCAATCAGATACAAATCCCCCCCCATGCGTCCCTGACGCAGGATGGTTTTACCCTGAGAAAACACTTGCTCCTTGATGTAGTCAGCAAGAAACACCAGTTCTTCTCGAGTAAGCTGCTCGAAAAACACCATCCTGGTTAATGTTTCAAAATTATTTTTATTCATGATCGTGAAATAGGGGGCCTTATGAGCAAGTATAGACCAGCCCAGATAACCTGTTTAAAATCAATACGATTTTGGCAGAGAGCTTACCCTGGTAAATACTTCTTTGTTTCATGCAATTCGTTTGTCGGTGTAAGATGTTGCCAGCACTGCTAAAAAGAGGTTTATAGTGAAGCGATTTCTGAACTCCTATCTGTTTTCTTTAATATTAATTCTGGCATTTATTCTGGGGGGCGTTTTTGCTTATTTTTTTAAGCAAGAAGTGAAGTATCTCAAACCTGTAGGTGATATTTTTCTTAATTTATTATTTACCGCCATTGTTCCGCTGGTTTTTTTCAGCATCACATCGGCAATATCTCGCCTGGGATCCCTGACACGTCTGAAAAAAATAATGAGTTATATGGCTTTAGTTTTTTTATGTACCAGCTTTATTGCAGCCCTGTATGCCTTAGCGGTTGTGAAGCTGTTTCCTCTGGAAGGCTTATCAAACTTACTGATGAATAACCCAGCCCAAATGGAATCAATTAAATTGGGGCAGCAGGTGGTGAGCATTTTTACTGTTCCTGAGTTTTTTCAATTGCTTTCCCATCAACACCTGCTTTCTCTTATCCTCTTTTCCTTGTTAGTGGGCATTGCCTGCGCTGAGGCTAAAGAAAAATATGAGCCTTTTATCACGCTGCTACAGATTGGCGAGACGCTGTTCATGCGGATTTTTTCATTCATCATGTATTTGGCACCGCTGGGTTTCTTTGCCTATTCTGCCACCCTGGTAAGTGAGCTTGGTCATGAGATTATCGAAACTTACTTTCATATTGCCGTCACTTACTACATTGCCGCCCTTACCTATTTCACTCTCTTTTATAGCTTTTATGCCTTTCTGGCGGGGGGAAAGACAGGCGTTTCAACCTATTGGAGACATATTTTTCTACCCGCAATCACCAGCCTCGCTACCTGCAGCAGCGCTGCCAGTATTCCTGCCAATCTGGCGGCCACTCGTCGAATGGGGATCCCTGCTGATATTTCAGAAACTACGATCCCTCTGGGTTCTCTCGTTCATAAGGACGGCTCCGTCATTGGCGGCATGTTTAAAATTGCCTTTCTGCTGACTATTTTTCAATTGAACTTTGACACGGGCAGCGTCCTACTAACCGCGCTAGGCGTCTCTTTACTGGTAGGAACAGTGATGGGGGCCATCCCCAGCGGCGGCATGCTGGGGGAGCTGCTTATCCTGAATGTTTATGGCTTTCCTCCTTCGGTGCTCATTGCGATTGCGGCAATTAGTATCATCATTGATCCGCCAGCGACATTATTAAACGTTACGGGAAATACGGTCAGCAGCATGCTCATTGCGCGCTTGAGCAAAGAAGAAGAGCAAATCCCCTCTCCCAAGTTGGGAGAGGGCCAGGGTGAGGGTTGATTTTAAACCCCTCTCTCTAACTCTCTCCCCTGAGAGGAGAGAGGATATTAAGGAAGAGATTAAGCGAGCCTTTGGCGTACCGCTTCATATAATGAAACCGCGGCAGCCACGGAAACATTCAGACTTTCAACACTACCAAGCATTGGCAGCGAAAAAAGACCATCACAATGCTCGCGGGTCAATCGCCGTAAACCACTGCCTTCAGCACCCATCACCAGCGCAACAGAAGAGGTTAACTCAAGTTGATAGATGCTTTCCTGAGCCTCGCCGGCGGCTCCATAGAGCCATACGCCTTCCTGTTTGATGATTTCCATCGCACGCACCAGGTTGGTCACTTTGACTACAGGAATGGATTCAGCGGCGCCGCAGGCTACCTTACTGACCACAGGAGTAATCCCCGCGCTCTTGTCTTTAGGAATAATAACAAAATCCACACCAGCCGCATCAGCCGTACGCAAACAGGCCCCCAGATTATGAGGATCAGTAACGCTATCGAGAATGAGGATTAAAGGCGGCTTTTTGCAAACCGCTACCATATGCGCCAAATCACTCTCAACATATTCAGGCAACCTGCCTGTAATCGCCAGCACACCCTGGTGCGCCAGGTCAGGATATTGTTGCTTCATCTTTTGCACTGAAAGGAATTCCATTGGAATTCCTGCCTCTTCGGCCAATTTGACCAGCTGCTGCATGCGCTGATCCTGACGTTCCTGGCTTAGCAGCAATTTATGTACAGGGCGATGAGGTTTTTTTAGTAAAGCGGTCACCGCATGGAGACCATAAACCATTTGATCAGCCATTCTTCTTTTCCTCATCGACAGGTTCAAAGTCAATCTTGCGTTCATCCAGATCAACACGGGCAACCAGAACCGTCATTTTATCACCCAGGCGATAGGTCTGATTCGTCCGCTCGCCTACCAGCCGATGTTTTACTGCGTCAAAAGAATAATAATCATTACGAAGAGACGTTACATGCACCAGGCCTTCGACGTAGATTTCATCCAGTTCCACAAAAATTCCAAAACCGGTAACCGCAGAAATGGTTCCATGGAAAGTCTGACCCAGTTTGTCCTGCATATACTCACATTTTAACCAGGAAACCACTTCTCGGGTGGCTTCATCAGCTCTTCTTTCCGTCATCGAGCAATGCTTGCCTAATTTATTCATCTCATCGTGGGAATAGCCGAATGAATCAGAATCCTTTTTATCCAGTAAATGCCCTATTGCGCGGTGAATCAACAAATCCGGATACCGGCGGATGGGAGAAGTGAAATGCGTATAGGCAGGATAAGCCAATCCAAAATGCCCTTCATTATCCTCACGATACTGCGCCTGTTTTAAGGAGCGCAGCATTACAGTTTCAATAAGGTGCCGCTCATGCTTGTCATGGATCATTGACAGGGTTTTCTGAAAATCTTTGGGGCTTGGCTTTTTTCCACCCTCCAAACGCAGACCGAGCTCTCCCAGAAATTGCCTCAAAGCAGTTATTTTGTCTTCTTCAGGCACCTCATGCACACGATAGAGAGCGGGTATTTCTGCTTTTTCGAGAAAACGGGCAGTTGCCACGTTGGCTGCCAGCATGCACTCCTCAATTAATCGATGAGCATCATTGCGGACCACCGGTACTATTTTCTTTATTTTGCGCTTGTCATCAAACTCAATTTTGGTTTCGGTGGTTTCAAAATCCATCGCACCCCGTAATTTTCGGGCTTTAAGCAGCACCCGATACAGATCATACAGATTTTCCAGCATCGGCCACAGCGGCTGGTGAGTCTCATCCGCATTTCCCTGCTCAAGCCAGTCACCCACCTGATTATAGGTGAGTCTTGCGTGAGAATGAAAAACTGCCCGATAAAAGCGGGAGCGAGTAATTCTTCCTTCAGAACTGATGGCCATCTCCGCCACCATGCACAGGCGATCCTGATGGGGATTTAATGAACAGATTCCATTCGATAAGGCTTCCGGGAGCATCGGCACCACTTTACCGGGAAAATAGACTGAATTACCCCGTCTGGATGCCTCCTGATCCAGTGCTGAACCTACTTTTACATAATGACTCACGTCGGCAATAGCCACATAGAGCTGGAATCCCCCTTTGGGCTTCTTATAGCAATACACTGCGTCATCAAAATCCCGGGCATCTTCACCGTCAATAGTGACAAAGGGCAGATCCCTTAAATCGGTTCGTCCTTTTATCTGATCCTCGGTGACGCTTTGCGGAACACGAGTCATCTCTGACTGTACTTCGGAGGGCCATTCGGCAGGGATAGCGTGCGCATGGATAGCCACTTCTATTTCCATTCCCGGGGCCATATGATCCCCAAGGATATGAACTATTTTACCAATTGCCTGATTTCGTTTGGAAGGAAAAGCGATGATTTCAGCCAGAACCATCTGACCATTTTTGGCCTCAGCGGAAAAGCCCAGCGGAATAGCGATATCCTGAGTAAGACGCTTGTTATCAGGTATGACAAAGCCTACGCCATGTTCGGTAAAAAATTTACCAACTACGCTAAGATTCCCATGTTCAATCACTTCATGGATTTGCCCCTCCGGACGACCACGCCGATCAAAACCGGACTGGAAGGCTAACACTACGTCGCCATGCATCACTGCGCGCATTTCCGTGGCGGATAATACAAAATCATCGCTGCCATCATCGGGGATAAAAAACCCAAAACCATCCGGATGTCCCTGGACAGTTCCACGCTGGAGATTAATGCGTTTCAGAAGGCAAAAACGATTGCGGCGGTCTTGCATAATCTGACCATCACGCAGCATCGCTTTTAAGCGATAGCCAAGAACTTCCTGTTCATTTTCATCCTCTACAGCCAGCCGGGTTAATAGCTGCTGACGCGTCATAGGGCGTCCGTATTCCTCCAGAACCTGCATAATAAACTCACGGCTGGGGATAGGAACCTCGTATTTTTCTTTCTCCCTTTTATAGTAGGGATCCTTTGATTTTTTGCTCACAATTCTCAATCTAATAATTATATTGTTCAGTCTACCATTTATTGAGACTGATCAGGTAATTTAAATCCTCGTCCACCCAGGTTTGCTGACAGGGAAGCAAGGGGCATATTTTCTGCAGCCCAGAAGGTGCCGGCATTCTTTTCCGGAATTTTTACACCGGTCCAGGCACACACAGCAATCGTTCCCTCACAGGGAATCTGTTGCTCATGGCCCGGTCTGGATTCGATACAACTTAGCTCAAATTTCTTTTTATCGAGACTCAGCGCAGACCAATTACCAGCGGTCAAACGACTGCTCCACCCGGCACTCGCATCGGGCTCGGAAACCGGGTGAGTAATCCATAAATCAGATTCGGATAGATTATGGATCAAAATAACGACCGGCTGTTTTGTCTTCAACATCACGGTTTCACCCTGAACTGTTACAGGCTGGCAGGTAGTGGGAAAATTGTCTGCTCGACTTATTAAAGAGGGCAATAGAAGCAAAGCAGCTATAATTAATCTCATTAATAACCTCCTGATTTTGATAAACCTCGCGTTTCTGCGAAAGGCTGGCAACTGTCTACTGATAGTATCACAATTTTGTAGACTGTACCTCTTGCTTTAGCTAGGCTATAGTGACTGTAATCACTATTTTTTATCCATTCTCGAGCTCGATTCAATAAGGTTATACAATGAAAAAGTTGGCATGGGGGGTTTTACTCCTGTTTAGCAGCGTTTTGCACGCCGAAACCCTCACTGTCGGGACACTTCCCTACGCTCCTCCTTTTGAAATGGCCGCTGACAAATCCAATCATTTCTTTGGATTTGATATTGATATCATGGAGGAGGTTTGTCGCCGCATTCAGGCTGATTGTCAGTTTATTCCCATGACTTTTGAACAATTAATGGTAAAAACCTATAGCGGAGAAATTAATCTGTCTATCGCAGCTATTACAATAACTGATGATCGCAAGGAAAGCTATCTATTTAGTCTGCCTTATCTTCCCAGCAGCGGTCAGCTTCTGACCAGCACCAAATCACCGATAAACGCCTTCAATGATCTGGCCGGAAAAAAAGTGGGCTCGGAAAAAGGCACAATTTTCAAAGAAATGCTGCTTGAAAAATTTAACAGCAACATTCAGATTATTGAATACTCGACGCAGCCCGAAATTTTTCAGGCATTGAGCAATAACGAGATTGACGCGCTTATTCTCGATGAAGGTTCCTCCAAATACTGGAGCGCTAATGGCGACTTCAAATTAATTGGTCCTGAAATGAAAATTGGTATCGGTTACGGTATTATGGCCAATAAAAGCGAACAGGCTCTTGTTGACCGTATCAATAAAGCCCTGCTGAGCATGGAAAATGATGGCACTTATGTCAAAATTTATTCCCAGTATTTTGACCAGACCCAGTAAGTTTCACAGCTGATAGAGATACATGCTACACTAGTGCCTTTTTACATCCCGGGTTTTACATATGCGTATTGATCTTGATGCCCTTTTTGACCTGCATGAGCAATCCATCATCCGCTGGAAAGAGGAAGCGCTTCGCTTCACTCAACAGGACTTTTTTGCTCTGGTCGAAGAAAACCATGCCTTTAACTTTCAGTTATGGAATGCTGAAGATCGTGCTCGACGAGACGATCAGGGCTTTCAGTATGTATATGAGGCAAAACGAGAAATCGACGGTTTTAATCAGCAGAGAAATAACCGTATGGAAGCAATGGATGAGTGGTTGTATAACAAGTTATCGCCCAGCACTTCAGCCAGCTGCCCTGTTCATTCTGAAACACCCGGTATGATTATTGATCGTTTATCCATTCTGGCTCTTAAAACCTATCACATGGATTTACAAACAAGGCGCGAGGATGCCAGTGACGTTCATCGTCAATTATGCCAGCGAAAACTGGATACTCTTCACCTTCAACAGCAACAGTTGCAGCAATGTTTACGAGAATTCATTGAGGAAATCAGAGCAGGAAGCCGGACATTCCGGGTATATCATCAGTTTAAAATGTATAATGATCCTACATTAAACCCATGCTTGTATCAGAAGAAATGATCGATGTACCCGCAGCGTAAGTGAGTCGTGAGCTATCAGTGGGTTTGGAGTTATCAGATCGGCTAAATATTCCACGAGATCTGGGTGAATTCAGCGCTTTTATAGAAACGGCATCATCTTGCGAAGGTCTGCCTATGGATATATCAGATTCTGGGTGACTTGAGAGGGAAAACATGGACGTTGAACGACGGTGAAAATTATTACGGGAGTCAGGATGTCGTTCAACAGGCCGTCCTGATCCCTGTTTCGATGTGGGACTGGGCTGCTCCTTAAGATCTTTCACCTCAGCTTCATCATAGGTTTTGTCTTCTTCATAGTCATCGAATGGCGGATAATCCTGGCCTTTACCAGCCATATTCTGCATTTCAATATCCTGGCCGTCCTTTTTGGACACAGCATCAATGGCATCACGTCCAAATCCACGCGCCAAAGCCCTGCCGCCCAAAATCAGCGAATGCACGACAGAACTCACTACCCCCAACCCCACCATCAGCGGCGTATCATGATAATGTCCATTTTTATCGACATCCTGTAATGGATTAAGGATAAAATCGGTCGCTTTGAGCCCTTTGTTAGGGTTGGCTGCGCGCACTACTTCAAACCACTCCTGGAAAGGCTGTTGCGGCGAAGGATCGAGTAGAAGCCCTTCTGCCAGAACCGCTTCCACTTCTTCCTGAGCACTCATTTTTTCAGGATCCTGTAAATCAGTACAATTTTTCAGAAAATCGGAGAGGCGGGAGTATGGATCTCTCTTTTCCGGTGTTTGTTGAATACGGTGCTTGTAATTGGCATACATTGTATAAGCCACAAACCCAATCAACAGAGCCAGACCAGAAGACACAAAGGCAATTACTAACAGGGGTGGAAATGGAACAGAGGCTAAGGTCAGAAACGTGGCAGCCGAGAATACCATACTCGCCACCGCACCGTAGGCTGCCAAACCATTTTTTAAACCCGCCAGAAAAGCTGAAGAATCTGAAAGTAAAACCAAATCCTGCAGGCGCTGACGCCGCTCGGCAAATCCTTTCAATATTTCGTAGATTTCAGAGGTTAAAGCCTCGTGTTGCTCTTTAAACTCTTTGTAATTGTGCTTTTCCCGAGGCTGCGTGTATTCCTCGAGATGTTGTTTTTCATCAGCCGATAAAGCATCAAGCTCGGTATCTCCAAGAGCCCGCTTGGCCAGAGAGCCCAGATAAGCTGAACTTCTTTTAGAAATTTCCAGCGTCAAGGGCTCTAACTCAGCAAACTTCTGGGTCAGAATATCGCGATATTCCTGGGTGTAAAGCGCTAGTTCAATTTTAGCCTGTGTAATTACCAGCTTACGCTGATAATCATACTCTTCATAAAGGCGAGTGGCGACGCAGGTCACACAGTAAATAAGGCTGAACGCCGTCATGATAGCAAAAGCAGGTATAGACAACGGGCATAAACTCATTACCCCCAGATAAAGGTAAAGGCTATCGATGATTCCGCCATAGGTAGCTGCCATGAGGGCCATCACTCGCACACGAGTAGTCTGCCTTCTGACCGCCGCACGAAACTCTTCAATCTCATTGGCAGCCAGGTCTTTTCTATCCTGAATCATATCCAGATATTTGGCATTCAGGCGCATTGACTCTTTGCGTATGCTGAGCATGTGCCGATACCAGATGCGGTTGAGCGCTGCCAATATTCCAAAACTAAGTCCCATTGGCAAAATCAGAAAGTTAAATGCCTTGCTATTGTCAAGAACATTTGCAATTTGCAAAAGACTTCGTATGCCCTTATACGCATTTTTTAATGCTTTCATCACATCGCGCAGGTAGGGCCAATAGGTGGCTACAGCACTCTTAAACCAGTTTTTATCTTTCTCATCGAAATAATTACCCATAACCGACAGGGCAATAAGACTGATGGATTCGGTAATTGCAATGGAGATTCCAACTGGTGTTAGCAGCCAGTCGTGCAGGGCATCGGAAGAGTTTCGAGAAGAGTTTGTAAGAAGTAAATCCCAAAACAGTTTCAGATTACTAATGGAGAGATTGAAGGCATCGGTAACGGAATAGGCAATGTAAATATCGCCGTCATCATGGAGCTTTTTGGCAAGCAGCCTTGCTTGCGCGTCTAACCTGCCGGGTATTGCCAGCATGAAGGCGAGTGCTTGCGACAACCCTTTTTTATACATTTCTTCTGCATCGGGTTTTAACTCTTCTTCAACTTTTTTAAAGCTTTCAGACTTCGACTTCATGCTCGTCAGGCAACGGCTAAGATGCTGCGCATTCTACCGAATTACAGGACATATGGCAAGAAAATTTTCACATTGATTTCAAAAGATACAAAAAGGCAGGACAGTCGACAATTTTATCACATTATTTTTTTTTTACAACCTATTAAACTAATCAATTTGTTCGTTTTTTGATTATTTGATAAAAAAAACAGGTTAAAATCCCCTGACGGCACTATATTCTGTTAATTATTAAAAAGTCAATAAAAACAGTATATTATATACATCACTGCTCCCGCAACGAGGCCTGCTGCCGGAATGGTCAGCAGCCAGGCAAGAAAGATTCGACGTATGATTGACCAGCGTGTTCCTGACGCTCCCTGGGCTTCAACGAGTCCAACTCCCGCAATTGCCCCTGTGACTGTATGCGTGGTTGACACCGGAATTCCATATTCTGTAGCTACGAAAATGGTTATGGCTGCTCCTGTTTCAGCGGCGCTGCCTTTGAGCGTATTCAATTTGGTTATTTTATTCCCCATTGTATGCACAATTCGCCATCCACCGGCGAGAGTTCCCAGGCTTATCACCAAATGGCAGGAGATAACTACCCAGAATGGTATATAGAACTTATCACCCAACCAGGACGCTGAGAAAAGCAGGACTGCAATTATGCCCATGGTTTTTTGCGCGTCATTGCCGCCATGGGTCAGACTGAGAAATGCCGAAGATGCTAGCTGCAACAGTTTAAAAGTCCGCCGTATCTGTCTTGGATGAGAGTTACCGGCGGCAATTTTATAAACACCTGTAAATAGAAAACCAAGCAACATTCCAAGAACGGGAGAAATGAAAATACCGGCGATCACTTTAAGAAAGCCCATTGGGATAAGCGCTGTAAATCCGGCTTTGACGACCGCGGCTCCCGCTAATCCTCCGACCAGAGCATGAGAGGAACTGGAAGGTAAACCATAATACCAGGTCAGCAAATTCCATGAGATAGCACCGATCAAGGCAGCAAAGATTAATGGCGCGCTGACAATTGAGGTGTCAATTAAGCCGCTGCCAATGGTTTTGGCAACCATTAAATTAAAAACCAGAAAAGCGATAAAATTGAAAAAAGCGGCCCATAATACGGCTTGGCGAGGGGTTAATACACCAGTGGTCACAATGGTGGCGATGGAATTGGCGGCATCATGAAAACCATTAATAAAATCAAAAACAAAGGCAATCATGATAACCAGAATGATGAACCAGGCAGAATCCATAATTGTTATTTCCAGTTATGCGTTAATCTGACCTTTTGGCCAGGCTTTCTACGGCTAAACTAATACAATATTTCGAGATCGATTTAAAATCCGGGTCTCTGGATTAATCATTTGCTTTGACAAGGGGTTTAATTCGCACTTTGGCAATCCTCGCACCCTGCATCTGTTCAATACGGACAACAAAATCATTAAATTCAATGGTTTCACCTTGGGTCGGCACCGATCCTAACTGATGTAAAATCAAACCGGCAATGGTTGCCGCCTCTTCTTCCTGCTCTTCAGACAAACTAAGCTCCCTGTGCAAGGCGCGCTCAATGGTATAAAGAGGACAATCGCCTTTTACGGTAAACGACCCGTCTTTGTGTTCAATCCAGGCATCCTGCGTTTTATGAAACTCGTCTTTGATTACTCCCAAAACCAAATGCAGGAGATTATCCAGGGTGATAAAGCCAATTATTCCTCCCTGACGACTGACAATCAGAGCAAAATGCGGCATTCCTTCCTGGAAGCGTCTTAGCAAAACCAGGGCCGGCATGCGATAAGACACTTTAGGAATCGGCCTTACCAATTCCTGTAGATTCAAAAGCCCAGCTTTCTCTGTTCTATGCAGCAAGGGTTGTATGTCTTTCACATGCAAAAGGCCGATGATTTTCTTTGTTTTTTGATCAAAGACAGGATAGCGGCTGTAGCGATAACGATTCAGAATTTCTATCAGGCTATCCTTTTCAACAGGATTGGGCAATTTAATCATGTCATTGGAGGACTGCATGACGTCATCCGCACGAAGATCAGCAAGCTCTAAGGTTTGCGCCAGAATATTGCTTTCCTGAGAGCTCAGCTCACCATGCTGCTGACTGGATTGCAGAATTAGCTTGATTTCCTCGCTCGAATGGGATTGTTCCCCGGGATGTATGACATCAAGCCCTAGCAATTTCAGAAAAAAATTGGATGAGTAATTGAGCATCCAGATAATAGGAAACATCAGCCAGTAAAAATAATAGAGGGGAGCAGCGGTCCATAGTGAGATTTGCTCGCTTTGCCGAATCGCTAAGGATTTGGGCATCAGTTCTCCGACAACAATGTGTAAAAAAGAGAGCAGCGAAAAGGCAAAGACAAAGCTGATAAATTCAACGAGGCCCTGGCTTTGAATACCCATTTGATGCAGCAGCGGCGAAATCAGCTCGGAAAAGGCTGGTTCTCCAATCCATCCAAGACCAAGAGAGGCCAAGGTAATACCCAGCTGGCAGGCGGAGAGGTAGGCGTCAAGCTGACTATGCACTCTGGCGAGGATCCGGCCGCGCCAGGGATATTCCTCTGCGATAATTGCCGCACGAGTCGTGCGCAAACGGACCATGCCAAATTCTGCCGCCACAAAAAACGCATTGAGCAGAACCAGGAGAAAAGCTGCGGCAATTAATAAAATAGTCATGGTTAGATATAATAAGCGGTTTTAGTCATTATTTTAGAGACTACAGACATCATCTTTTTTATCGGCAAGGGCAGATCCATTGCTCCCGCTTCAATCGCCTCATGGGCATGATTACTTTCGTCCTGTTCCATTTCCTCGATAATTGCACGTGATTTGTGATCCTCAGCAGGAAGATTTTTTAAATGATTTTTAAGATGTGTGGAGACCTGGTTTTCTGTTTCGGCCAAAAATCCCAGACTCACCTTATCGCCAGCCAGACCAGCCACCGCTCCCAGAATGAGTGAGCCGGCATACCAGACAGGGTTTAAAATACTGGGTTCACTGCCCAGTTCTCTCAAACGCTGCTCACACCAGGCAAGGTGATCCACCTCTTCACTGGCAGCCTGGGTCATTTTTTCCCGGACGTGATCCAGGTTAGCGGTGAGCGCCTGCCCCTGATATAAGGCCTGCGCACATACTTCCCCGGCATGATTCACGCGCATCAGGCCGGCAACATGCTTCCTTTCCTGCATGCTTAAATGCGGCTCCTTAAGTCCCTGTGCCGGGGATACCCTCGCCGTTTCCCGTTTTTCCGGTGGCAAAAGGCTGCGAATTGCCGTATCAATTTGAGCAAGACATTGATCAAGCAAGTTAAATTCCCGCATTATCTCATCCAGTTAAACAGTTCAATTATTATTATGTTAGCCTGTTTATCGTTTGAATACGAGTCCAGGAAATCAGTGGGCCAGGATGAGCAAAAGCGAGGGGGATTATTCTGCACTAAACTATATAAAACCATTTTAAATAGAATAGAGCGATGAATAACGATGCGTTTAAGAAGCTGAACGATAGAAAGGGAAATTACTCCGATGAGGACATTGATGCGCTATTCAGGCAAACCAATGACCTGCAGGATAAGGAGCTTGCTAAAAAAGAGAAGCAACGCGAAAAATATGATCCTTTTAACGAGGATGAGTTTGAAAGCTTTGATCCAAATGAAAGCTAGTCGATTTTACTAGTGAATCTAATTTGACTATTATTAAAGTGAAGGGCATTGAAAGATGCCGTTAACTTAAGATAGGGAGATCTCTATGTTAGGATGGGCACTTATTTTTCTGGTGATTGCAATTATCGCAGGCGCCTTTGGCTTTGGGGGAATTGCATCCACAGCAACCAGTATCGCTAAAATTCTGTTTTTCCTGTTCCTGGTTGTGTTCGTTGTTTTACTTATTTTGAACTTGTTTGGCGGCGGAACGCCACCTCCAGTTTAATCCTTACAATGGTAAAAAAGACACCTTCGGGTGTCTTTTTTATTCAGGCATTAAATAACATTTGCAATTGAGCCGTTAACTGTCCATATCCTGCTTCGATATTAATATAATTGTCCTTTCCTAGAAAGTAAGACAGAGAACCATCATCCTGGGCCGTGTCTGATTGTAATGCGACATTGAATGCCAGACGTTTCAACCTATAAAATTCTTCTTGTCGGGTCACAAAGAAAAAATTACGGAAATTGGAATTGCGTAAATAAT
This sequence comes from Legionella sp. 16cNR16C, assembly GCF_021297775.1. Classification (NCBI taxonomy): domain Bacteria; kingdom Pseudomonadati; phylum Pseudomonadota; class Gammaproteobacteria; order Legionellales; family Legionellaceae; genus Legionella; species Legionella sp. 16cNR16C. Next base: position 170,098 of record NZ_JAJTMX010000003.1, on the reverse strand, counting down.
TCAGCGCCTTGGCATCCGATGCCAGAGGGTGCTTCGGAAAATACTCCTGGATGGAATAGCCCTGGTTGTTGTGCACCGCAATGACTTTTCCGGGAGGAATCAACTCAAGAATGGCTTTGGCAAATCGTCTGACTTCGCGATGCGCAGACGGTGAATAGTTACCATACTGCGTTAAGGTTTTTTTGATGCCCGCATCAGTAAATATCCTGTTAGGATCAAATTCATAGCGCTGCTTTTTGAGGTAGAAAACAATGTTCCGTTTTCCAGAATGATGTAAGGTAATTAATGTGCCGCCGTTAGAATCCACATAAAGCTTGGCAGCCTGTAGAGCGGTACTCTCATTTTCATGCAAATGCACCAGCGTTTTTCCCTGGCCGGCCTGGCGAATGATCTGGATTTTAGCATCGCCTAAATTGAAAGGGTGAATTTCAGTATGAAAAATTCCTGTAAACAGAAAATAGAGATAGCTGAAATAAATCATGTTGGGTCCATTAATTTTCCAATGGGCAAATTTTATACTTTTCTCGAGAAAAAAGCACCTGCTGAATTTATAAATATTCAATTGAAAATGATTATCATTCGTGTATGATATCGCCTTTAGCTTAAATGGATTTAAGATGAAATTAGCCGGTTTTTGTCTCCTGGCCCTATGCAGCTCTGCATTTGCTTTTTCACCGCGCTGTGATGTTCACACCTGGCATGACATCCGTAGTACCGAAGGCAATTGGAAAATAACGATGAGAATAATCAGCCAGACAGGTTTACTGGTTGACGAATCCTGTCAGCCCGTTAATGAATTTCAGATTTCACCCACGCAGGGATTGCGATATGGATTCGGTTTTTCTGATAATGCCAGTTTCGATATTGCCTACACGATTACCGCCATAAAGGAAACAGCGGGATTTGAATCCCAGACCTGCGTTTTTGTAGTCACTGCCAATGGACCAGCACAACCAGACATTAATGCACTGGCGTATCATGGCGCAAATTGCGATTGGAAAGTAGTTCCAGGCATTGGAGAAGATTTTACGGTGGGGTAAACTGGTTTTTTATGGTCACACAGGCTATTCAGGGATTTTAATGCCTGGCCATCCGTTTTAATAAGCAGGAGAGAATATGTCTCTACTGAGATCTGCATTTGCTGGTTTAGGAACCGCATCCGGAGTTGCCTGGCCTTTTTTAGGGCTTTCCGTAGCCATCTTTGGACTGGCTGCAGGCAGCAGTGCCGCTGTTAGCCTCGGAGTTTTAAGCGGCGGCCTTTTTGCTCTGGTATCGATACCGGTCCTTTACTGGACCTATCAATATTTTCAGAAAAAAGAGAACAAATTATCCGATAAATTCAAGCGCTACTCAGAAGAGTATCTCAATCAATTTTACCTGCTGATTAACCAGGCTCAACTGGCCTATCAGAAGCAATGCGAAGCGAATAGGGGCTTCAATCAGGACTTCTATCAATTCCTCAGAAACTGGCTTAATGAGATAGAATTAAATTCCGCTCAGGATTTCTCCCTGAATTTGCAATTTCTTGCTAGCCTTAAACGAAATAAACAGCAATGGCTGCATGTCCTCACCTTGCAGGGCGATGAGCGTAAATCCGCTTTAAGGGAGCCTTTATATGAGTTTTTGCTGCTTAGCTTTCATTCAGAATATGCAAAAGGGTCAACTGCTGATCAGAAAAGGGAAATCGCATTTATCGTATTTGCGGGTACCTTTGGTTCGGTAGCAGGATTTAGTTCAGGATTCTCGGGCTTGTTGAGCAGTATGGGTTTATTTGCCGGATTTGGCAGTTTTCCTGTTCTGGGTCTTGGGATATTGGCTTTGGCCATTGGGCTCGCGCTGTTTGCTGCCAGTCAGGCCGTTGAGATGAGCGACCAGCAAGCCAAAAAGAAATGGCTCTATAAAAGCCTTAAAACATCCAGGCAGCATTTGAAGACACTGCAAAAAGAGCCGCTTTTTTCTGCAGAACAATTCAATTCTGAGATTAATACAAAAGATGCTGATCATTATCCTCCCTTGATTCATAATACATCGAACAAGCCTGAATCATCTGCTACATGCGGCCAGGCTCTCGGTTTTAACACAGGACATGGCCTGGGATAATTGGCTGTAGTTTTTGGAATTATTCATTATGCAAAAATCAAAAAAAATTAACTGCCCTATCTGCGGCAAAACGAATACCTGGAAGCCGGAAAACAGCTTTCGCCCCTTTTGCTCGGAGCGCTGCAAATTAATTGACTTGGGCGAATGGGCGTTTGAAACCCGCAGAATCCCCGGTGCTTCAGTTTCTCCGCAGTCAACTGATGATGGCGAGGATGATTTTTCTAAACAATAGAACGTCGGGCGAAGCGCCCGACCTACGTTGTTTTCTATCAGAAAAAAGGGGGCGCTTTTTGACCTAAAGCGAGGCGGCAATTGCCTTGCTGATATCTGGCATTATGTTCTCAGAGCCTATCAAATCATTCACTCCCGCTTTTTCCAGTTTATATGTTACCCGGGTATTCGCTCCGGAGAGAATGACTTTCACGCCGCGGCGTTTGAGATTACCAATCGCTTCTTTTAAGGTTTGCAAACCAGTGATATCAATAAATGGCACCCAGCGCAAATGAATGATCAGCACTTTGGGGTCGGTATGTGTAGCAGCCAGCGCATGTTCGAAATTCTCAACCGCTGCAAAAAAGAAGGGGCCCTCAACGGTATAAACCTGAGTACCCGCTGGCAGTTTTTCAATGCCATTTTCTTTTAATTCCTGCTGGATATCTTTTTCATCCGCCTCACGTACTTCGACACTGGAGGCCATACGTCGAACAAAATGCAGCACCGCCAGAATCACCCCAATATTTACCGCAATCACTAAATCAGCAAAAATGGTCAGTGCAAACGTCACCAGGAGGATGACAATATCCGCGCGCGGAGCCTGCTTAAGCATTTTAATGAAATGGCGCGCTTCACTCATGTTCCAGGAAACGACAAATAGAATGGCCGCCAGTACCGCCAGAGGCACATTAACCGCAAGCGGAGCCAGCACCAGAATAATCAGTACCAGCATCAGCGCGTGAACTATTCCGGATAAAGGACTATTTCCACCATTACGAATGTTGGTCGCTGTTCTGGCGATAGCTCCGGTGGCAGCAAAACCGCCCAGAAACGGCGCGACAATATTGGCCACACCTTGCCCTATCAGCTCCTGATTGGAATTATGTTTTGTACCTGCCATTCCGTCTGCTACCACAGCAGACAAAAGTGACTCAATAGCACCTAGCATGGCTATAGTAAACGCCGGACCAATCAGTTCAATAATTCTTGCTGTTGTGACCGGAGGAAAATTAAGTGAAGGCAAGCCTTGCGGAATCCCGCCAAACGCCTTACCAATCGTGTTAACGCCATCAAACTGAAAGATGGCTTGCAAAGCAGTGGCAATAACCAATGCGATTAATGGAGCAGGGATGCGCTTTAAAAAGGATATACGTGGTGCGATGATAAGCACTGCCAGAGAAAAAAGGGCAAGCAAGGTAGTTGTCAGATGGAATTGCGGCAAGGCTTGAATTAATTGCCAAAGCTTTTGATGAAAATGTTCACCCGAAATTGCCGGTAAACCAAAAAAGTCCTTCCATTGTCCAACCCAGATAATGACAGCTATCCCCGCTGTAAATCCGACGATCACAGGATCAGGGATAAATTTGATGATGCCCCCCAAACGGGCAAGTCCTAGAAAGAACAGCATAAAGCCCGCCATAATGGTGGCAATCTGCAGGCCATCAATGCCGTATTTAGCGGTGATACCAGAAAGAATAACGATAAAAGCACCAGTTGGTCCGGCGATTTGTAAACGGCTGCCGCCAAATACAGAAACGAGAAACCCGGCAACAATCGCCGTGTAAATACCCTGCTCTGGCTTCGCCCCGGATGCGATAGCAAATGCCATTGCTAAAGGCAAGGCCACAACCCCAACAATAGAGCCTGAAATAATATTGGATAACCAGAATTTACGGTTTAATAATCCGGCACGATACGCTTCAAGAATGGCAATCATGAATTACTCACTGAAACAAAATTGTCCAGAATTATAACCTATTGCAGAGAATCCGAACAGCCCCCTGCTAATCTTCAGGTGGCAATGGATACTCGGGAAGCTCTCTTGCTTTTCCAGTCATTGTAGAGAGCGATGGAAAGGCTACAAAAGGCAAGATAGCTGACTGCATAGAGCAATGAGGCCATTGCTGGAGAGGCCCAGCCAAAAGCCAGTTGCGTCAGATAATTCTTAAAATTAAGCATCTGACCTTCTCTTTCAATATGAATCAGAAATTGCAGTTTGAGGAAGATGATGTGAAATACGTACAAACTTAAAGCATTCGCTCCCCAAAATTTAAAGAGGCCGCATGCCTTCTGTTTTTTCTTCAGATCAATCAGCCAATAGCAAAAGCTAAACGCTAAAATAGCCAGGCCGCCAGACCACAAGACAAAAGAGCTTGACCACAGGCTTTTGTTTACAGGAAACCAATGCCCCCAGCACCAGCCAGAAACACAAAGCGACAATCCCAATATTATCAGTATACCAATCCTATTTTTTTGCCGGGAGCTAATAAGAATATGAGCGCTTAAATTACCAAGCAAGGCCGTGCTGATGGCAGGGAATGTCGATAAAATTCCTTCGGGATCATAAAGTGGTTGATATAAATGCGCCGTCGGAATAAGCAGCCTGTCCACATAGGCCGCCAGATTGGATTCCTGAGTCAAACTGCCAACTACTGCTCCCGGCACCGGAAAATAGGCCATGAAGAGCCAATAAGCTATTAAAATCATCACGGTAAGAGCCACTTGAAAGCGTATACTGGTTGAAAGTTCTAATACTGCCGCGAAGAAATAACAGATGGCGATGCGCTGTAATACGCCTGGAATTCTTAGCGTTTCCCAGGAAAAATGAGGGATTGCGTTGAGCAATAGTCCACATAGAAACAGCATGATACTGCGTTTTAAAATCTTTGAAACCAGCTGCCTGGTCTGCAATCGTGTTCGACTGGATTGAACTGAGAAGACAGCTGAAACACCCACCATAAAAATGAAAAAAGGAAAGACCAGATCTGCCAGACTGCAGCCATTCCAATGAGAATGAGCCAGAAATTCATAACTTTGCGGATTTCCTGGGCTATTGACGAGAATCATTAACGCCACAGTTATTCCGCGAAATACATCAAGGGACAACAGTCGGGGAGGAGTCTTATTAGCGGGAATGAAGGCAGTCAATTTATTCCTTGGGCAGCATGCTTTGTTTAAATTTGACTATATGTTCATAGGCTTCGTCAATGCGTGATTCCTTAATTTCTCCCGATTTGACCTTGGCTTCAATAATATCGATAACCTGCCTGGGATCCTGTGCCTTGTCGGTAATCTGATTACCGAAAATGAGCATATCAACACCGGCATTGATAGCCAGGGGCAGGGAATCTTCCAATCGGTAATGCTCACTGACCGCTTTCATTTGCATGTCATCAGTAATGATTACCCCATTAAAATGCAGATTTTGTCTTAGAAGACCTGTTAATATTTTATACGACAAAGTCGCCGGCAAACCCGACTCATCCAGTTGCCTGTTGACAATATGGGCGGTCATAATCATACCGCAGGCGGATTTGCTGTTGATTAGATCGCGATAGGGGTTCAGTTCATAGGCCTGCCAGGTTTGGGTCACATCAACAAAACCCAGATGCGAATCCGCTGTTGAACTGCCATGCCCGGGAAAATGCTTGTAGGCACATTGAACGTTTTCTTTTAAAAAACGACTGGCCATAATATCCGCATAATAACTCACCTGTTCCGGATCCGCAGAGAAACTTCGATTCAGTAAGCCGATAATCGGATTTTGAGGATTCACATTGACATCGAGAATAGGCGCAAAATCAAGATTAAAGCCTACTTTTTTAAGGGTAGTTGCCATTGTCTGGGCCGCTTGCCCTGCCTCAGCCTGACTCATTTTACCGACATCCACTGCAGACCAGGTTTTAGGAAAACCATAATCCTGCTTCAGGCGATCCACAGATCCCCCCTCGTAATCCACAGAAATAATCAGGGGTAATTGAGGGCGTTGGGCTTTCTTATTGGCTAAACGGGTCAACTCCTGGAGGTCTTCGTTGAGTTTCTTAACCTGAGCGGGACTTTCGATATTTTTATCAAATGACAGGGTTTTATAATTATAGTCAAACAAAATTACACCACCCAGATTGTATTGCTCTATGTCTTTTATAATCGCGGCATTGGAATCAACATTTTTACCCTCAAAGCCGACAATCAGCATTTGCCCTATTTTTTCGCGCAGGGAAATTTCCCTGGCAAAAGCAGGAACATTGAACAACGCCAGTGACAAAGCGAGAATGGACAGTTTTAATTTCACACTTAACTCCTAGTCAAGAAATGACAAAAATGCTGCCAAATTATATCAATGGTCTTAAAAAAACACAAACATATCGAATTTGTCCTGCTTGATTACAAGCCTTTCTCTGTTCAGCAACACAGCTAACAATAGAAATTATCTCTTCTGCGTTATCCCGCGCGCAGCGAGGGATCTCCCCGCAGTCGCACAGTCTTTGTCATATCGATCGATATAAATCATCCCGCCGGGATTCAACTCATTAATCAGACCATGCCTGTGCTCGGATAATGTGGGATTTACCTCTTCATTTAAGTGAGCAAAACTTAATCACATGATAATATATTATACTTATAGAGCACAAACCAACCGCTGTTTACTATGCCACAAAAAAAAGCCCCTAAAGGAAAGTCTCCGCGAGAGGTCGTTATTGCGCCAGCAGATCAGCTATCCGAGGCTGAGTTAACCAGACTTCGCCAATTGAGTGATCACCAGCAAGCATTGGTGGAACAATTATCTCAATTCAGCAGTAAAAAATTTGAAATCGCGCCTCAGCTTATGGAGGGAGTCGAGCTCTTAAATGAGCTTGATAAATTTCTGGAGATAATACCCAGGTTTGAGCAACGCATGGCAAGGATCGAGTCCAATCAGTTGACCGCGGAAGATCAGGAAAGTCTGATTCGCTTGATTGAAGCTGAGCAAAAAAAATTGCTGAATGAAAAATCCGGTATGGAGCAGCAATTACAGGAGATATCGGATGATGCTCTCAAGGTATCAACCAGGAATACAATCAACGATATCGCAGAAAAAATCAGATTTCTGCAAACCGTTATTGTTTCTGTTAAAAAAAACCACACCACCGCACTACAGCGAACGCAACTCTCAATCCTGATACTTCCAGAGCAAATTAATCAATTACAAAAAACCTTAGAGAACGTTCAGCCATCCTTTACCCATTTACAGTCTCTGGAAAAGACTCCTCTGACATCGATAATTACTGCAGCCAGTGAGTTGTATGCGAATGCCAAAGCGGAACTGAATAATCAGCGCAGTAACCTTACCGCGCCGCAAACTGGTCCTGCCAATCAGAATGCTCGCAAAATCGACTCCTGGGCGGCTGAGATAGAAAAATTAATGCAGGAGTTTTTACGTACCCGCGACGCAATGCCCACTGCAGAAAACCCTCAGAATAATCTGATCAAGCTGTTCAATCTCAAGTGGCAGCTGCAGCTTAAGCATTTTGAAATTCGTCAGGGCGTTAAATTAATGGCTGATGAACTTGAGATCAATAAAAAAGATGCCGAAATTAATGATAAGCAACAGCAAATTCCTGAAAAAATAAATCGATTAAGGCAAACCCTGGCTGCTATCCAGCTCAACCAGATTTCACTTCCACAATTTAAGGAACTGGAGCATCAGATACGAAGTGCTTTGGAAGAAAATGAAAAAACAGCCACTCTTGCTCCTCTTGGCAAGGCTGAACTGCAATGGGACAATCGAAGCGAACTGGCGCCTGTTTTACTTGAACAGCGCGACACGCGTCTTAAGGCTCTGAAGGAGCAAAACCAGCGTCTCGACGAACTATTAAACAACCTCAGTCAAACATTGGAAGCTGAGAAACAACGACTGCAGCCCCTTCAGGAGCAGTTGGTTTTAGCCTCCAGGAAGCAGGCTCTTCTTGTTCAGCTAGGGATCACCCAAGAGCGTAAAAATTTATTCCGCAGTTTTAATCTGCTATTAAACAGCGATGTCAGGACTCTGCCGGCGGATAGCTTTGGCAATACGATGCATAACCTGCTAAGCCTCTTTCGTTGGGAAGATCCGGAATTTAAAGTAGAAAAATTCATTAATCAAATTAACTCGGAAACTGCAGCAGCAAAACAAAAATTTAACAGCAATTGCCCTGATTTAAATATCGGACCTAATTCATTCCAATTCAATGGCAAAAACTATGAGCCGGCCACTATCATTTCACTTCTGATAGCAAACCGCAGTTTCCTGAATAACCTGCCTTCATTCAAAACTGCCAATGACGATTTGAAGAGCCTTATTAATAAAGGAAATGAAACAGAGCTATTACATTATCTAGAAAAACAGCTGCATGATTATCTGATTGCCTATACAAAGTTATCAACGGCATTTGCCGAGGGAGCGAATGAGCAGACCAATTATTCTCAAGCCTTAATGCAGCTGAATGAGAACAGACCTGTGTTGGACAGCGTACTCGTGCTGGCCGGGCAAGCCGCCGATCATGAACGTATCATTAAGCAGCGTGAACAAAAAGCCCTTGAGGAAGTTGCCGCCGCTGAGAAAGCCGAGCAGGAGCAGCAATTACAGAAATTGCAAACGGAGGCAGCTATTAATAACACAGTGGATATCTTGAGCGCACAATTGAAAGTTCAGTTAAACAAAAATCTGCTACTCACTCAACAGGTAGAAGAGATTCTTTACAAACTGACAAAAGAGGAGCAACGCATTAGTCAAAAAGATCCGGCAGATCCTAGAATCAACTTATTACGAAATATTGGTCAACAGGTTTTTGCTCCCTTTCAAAATAAACTGAAAGATCTCAATGAAAGAATTCAGCAATCAACTACTAATTTGTCACAAGAGACATTGGAAAACACCAAAACGGAATTATTACAATATGTTAAGGAAACCAATCAGATTGTCGCCACAATTCCCAATCAGGTCTCCACACAGTTAAGTGATCAGGAGCTAGAAAAGTTGTCTTCAGTTAAGCAGAATATCTTTCTGCGATGGATTGACCAATGGATTATCCGGCCATTTTATTCCAAACGTTCAGACAGTATTTTTGCAACAGCAGTTGAAAAAAACCTTAGCAGTTTCAGAGATAAATTTATCTCCCAGAATCAAACCGACACCACCAGTGAAACAGAAATTGGGGATCTTAATATTCCACAGCGAAATTGATTGTCTAATGCGCACCTAGCGCCTTTTGAATTAATTGCGCCTGCTTTAAATTTTCGACAAAATCCTGCTTGGAAGATTCAAGATAATTTTTGATGGCGGGATGAGTTGCAATCGGTTTAAAATCCTGCTCAAAAAGCGTTAAGGCCTTGCTGGAATTACGAATCTCAAATTCGATATATAAGTTATCCAATTGGCTGTTTTCCGCTTCGGAAAGTTCTTTCAACTCCTGATTTTTTACACCGCGTAATTTCAATGCCGTGGCTGCATCAATAGTTGAAATGCCTGTCGTTTTGCTTAAATGATAGATTTCCTTTAAATGATGCCGGGCTTGCTGATCAAGTTTTAAGGCAAATTGCTGTATAACAGCATTGTGTGATCTTTTATAAACATAGCGTGCCAGCGCCGACTGATTTTCATTGATCACCAGCAAGTTAGCCAGCACCGCCCCATCTTGTTGCTGGGGTAAAGGACCCAGGACTGAATTATTCTGATTCACAGCAGCAATTTGCAAGAGCCCCAGCAAAAGCAGGCAGATAATACCCATTCTTGTTTTCATATTCAGGCATCAGGAACATCGGCTTAATTTAATTATAGCGATTAACAAATCGATTTTATAATTTTACTGTATTTGGCATTTACTGGATTATAACTTTCACGCTCTTCAAAAAGACTATCCCTATCAATTCTTATGTCCTTCATCAGGGCCAATTTAAAATTTCGCCATTCCGGCAAATGCCCTGATTTACTGCCATTACTTACCTGATAGGCATGCAGTTGCCTGCTGCCATTTAAAATCCCGTAATGATGGGGTTCAACCCGGCGAGCATGCCCATCATAGGAAAAAAGCAGATGGCATTTCTTCATGATCGCCGTGGCAATGATCGTCTCTACGGAAGGCATGGTCGCCTATTGGGCTTTCACTGGCGTTTTAACCGTTTCAAGTATCTTAATATTATCGACAAAACACTTGGTTTCACCGCTCCAGGGGAGTACAAATTGATCACAGTGATATTTCAATACGACATGCCGATTATTCTCCATAGCGGAAATGGCCTGATTAACCAGATCAGATTTGAATTGCCCCAAAGTGAAGTGAAACTCTCTGCCTGTCGCACCACTGGCGTTGTCCAGCCCTCCGCGAATCAGTTCACCCTCCCAGGTTCCCCAATAACGGCCTTCTTTCGCCACCTTGACAATAATGCCCGATTTCTGGCCTGATTGAACCGTCCAGCATCCTGTCAGCAGGGGGGTTGTTGCCAGAAGTATTCCGAACAACAGTTTCTTACTCATTCTTTTCTCCAGAACAGTTTTAGAGGTATATCTGCTAAGTATAGAGAATTTCTAGAATTTTCCGATAGTTTTTTTATATTCGGACTGTCTCTGAAAATAATCTTTTCCTTATTATTTAAAGGGTATTTACATGCCGGTCCACTTGCTATTGAATAGCATCCTCATCATAAAAACAGGTTACTCTTATGTCAGACAATAGAACCGTGGTAATTACTGCGGGTAACCGCGGCGGCGGGCTAGCGCTTTCCCGCTTATTTGCAGCCAGGGGAGCCAGGATTGCCATGATTGCTGAAAAAGTGGATTCTCCTGAGCAAACACCTGTTGAACTGGATAGCCCCTCTGAGTTGCTCAGTATTGATTTTGACGATGAGGCACAGATTAATGAGGCAGTAGAGCACATTATTACCCGCTTTAAAACAATCGATGTGCTTATTAATAATTTTAGTGTGTTCAATTTTAAAACTGTCGCAAACTCAACAGCAGGGATGTTTAACGATGTGATGAAAAACGTATTTGCGACGTTTTTCTTCTCCAAAGCCTCTGCAGTCCATTTAAAGCATTCGGCAAACCCGCATATTATTAATATTTCCCCGCCATTCCACATGGATTCCGCCAAACTGGCTTGCCAGCATCATTTATTATTTTCAATTTCCAAATACGGGATGAGCTTTACCACAATGGGAATGGCTGAAGAATTCAAACCATTAGGTATTGCGGTCAACTCCTTATGGCAGGAGCGTCCTGTGGCCACCAAAACCTTGCTTGATAACTTCGCTAATCAAGTGGTCGAGGGGAGTAATTATCCGGAAATATACGCCGAAGCAGCTTATCTGATGTCCTTGAAACCTGCGGGAACATTCACTGGTAATTACTGTATTGATGAGAGCATTCTTATCGAAGCCGGTATTGATCCACTTCAATACGCGATAAATAAAAACGCGGCCCCGGTGAAGGATATTTTTCTTCCCGGGGTAGACTATAATCGCCTGAAAGAATTACTCTCATGAGCCATCAGGTTTTTTTCCATCTTACCCGATAATGATGATCGAGCCAGCGTAATTCCGCCTCGCATCCGGCTGATATTGAAGTAACCCCGGCAGGCGTGCCGGTATAAATTACGTCTCCCGCTTTGAGCGGGAAAAATTGACTGATGTAAGCGACTACATCGGCAGGTTTCATCATCATTTGGATTCCTCTGGCCGATTGTCTGACAACTCCGTCGATAAGCAGTTGAAATTCCGCCTCCAGATAATCCGGGAATTGGTGACGGGGAATCCACGGGCCAAGAACTGCCGCATCTTTAAACACTTTGGCAGTAGTCCAGGGATGTCCCTGTTTTTTGAGTAGGCTCTGACGTGCTCTTAAGGTCATATCCAGCCCAAGCGTCACATCTGAAATCGCATTTGAAGCCTCTTCAACACTCATCTGATACCCATCACGGGCAATGCGCAAGGCAATTTCACATTCAGGCTGAACCGCTGAATCCTCGGGAAAATACAAATCAGCTTCCTTATCCCAATCATTGAGCTGCCTAAGCACGCTGGCAGGCTTCAAAAATAACACCGGCTTCTCCGGTACTGCATCGCCAAGCTCCAGAGCATGCTCGAGATAATTCTTTCCCACACACACAATTTTATCGATAGACATTGTTCGTACCTTCTATTCAGCCTTTCAGGAGTTTAGCTTAAACCCGTTTAGAGGCAAACAGTGACAGAGGATTCGATATATGCATCGGGTCTTACCAGGATGACCTGATTATTGTAAGGGGAACTGCTTGTCCAATAGCCGTCATCTTGATTAGTTGAATAAATCTGAATGCAATTAACCTCTTCCTGTAAATCCGGGCTGATGACCTGATTACCAAAAACAAGCAGGGTGAATTTTCGATAATCCAGAAGCGAATAGATTCTAGTTCTGGTTTCTCGCTTAAAGACCTCGAAATCAAAAAGACGGGTACCACACAGCTCAGATTCGCCATAACGAATTCCCATGCCGGTTATGTTCCCAGCCCGCTTTTCTATTATTTTTACGTAATCCTGAGCGTGGCTCCCCTCTTTCGAATATTTGGTAGAACGGACCAGCTCGGCGGAGGTTTCAATCACTGAGTGCGCCACGGGTTTGCGCTCTTCCTCATAGGTTTGCAATAGGCTGGCAGGTGCGCTTCCCTTGATTACCCTATTCAGTTTCCACATCAGATTGAAGGCATCCCCAAGACCAGTGTTAAGACCTTGCCCGCCATTCACCGAATGGATATGGCATGAATCGCCCGCAAGAAAAATACGCTGCTGTACAAAGAATTTTTCGGCAACCGATTCTTTAACTGAAAATTGCGAGAACCAGACAATTTCTTTAAACTTCAGGCTATGAGGTTTAATGGCCCGACTAATTTTGTCGATTGCATCCTCAACACAAAACTCTTTGGAGTCCATTCTGACGTAAAATCGGTCGACAGGTTCTTCCCTGGGGATCCAGGCGACATCGGAAGTTTCTGCCTGGAATACAATAATCTCCGGAACTTTGGGGAAGTCGGTTTCAATAATCCCATCGATTACCGCCCAGATCAGTTGCGGACGAATAATATCAAAGGCTATGTCAAAATGATTACGGACAAAGGAGCGCGAACCATCGGCACCGATTACATAACGTGAATGGACCTGTTCACCATTTGAGAGTGTAGTCAGACAGGCATCATTATTGAGTTCAATATGCTCAATTGCCAAGTTTCGTTTAACCGGAGCGCCTAAGGCTTTTAATTTATGATCTAAAAGATTTTCCAGATACGACTGTCCAAGCATCAGAAAATGTTTATGAAAGCAGCCCTCCAGAGACTCCCACCATGAGGACTGGCGAGAAATGAATTCGCCATTCGCCCAGACTGAACTGGTATTGCAGGTTTTTCCAAGCGGATACAATTCCTTGAATAAACCCGCCACTTCAAGGAGCTGAAGGCTGCGTGCATTGAGCGCGTCCGCCCGGCCGCGATCCAGAGGGCCACTGGACATATCCGCAATTATCGTTTTAAGACCGGAAATCTGGCCCAGATAGGCGCACATCAGCCCTACAGGACCTGCCCCCACAATTAAAACATCCGTGGCGGTTTTACTCATTGATGGGATTCCAAATGAGGATTATCAAAAGGCGGATCACTTAGAACATGTACCCGCTGCAAATGCCTTGGCGATCTGGAAACAAATCCCTCGCGCCCGTGTAAAAGTGAAAAGTTATCGGCAATCACTATATCATTGCTCTGCCAATCATGGGCATAAAAAGTATCCGGCGCATACAGGGCGGCTTTTAAGCTGCGATGAAATAGCTCTGACTCTTCAGAATCAAGCCCGATAAAATCAAGATCAGGAGGGTTCACAAAGCGCCCTTGGTCTTCTGAGCATGGCTCGTTGTAGCGAATAACAGAATAATCCTTATAAGGATGTTTATTGATAATCGGAGATACGGTTTTACTGTTATAAAACTCCATTGTTCTTTCATAAACTCCTGTCACTTTATTCCATAAATTTCTGCACTCAGTTGATGCGTTTTTTAAAGCTAACACGGTGTTTGAAAAAGTGGTTCGGCCTCCCTGGCCAGCCAGAGGCGCTTTAACGCAATGAAAAATTTGAAACTCGGGCACTTGCGGTCGATACATTCCATCCCAGTGCAGAGGCACATAACTGTGATCAAATATATGATCTTCAGGCTTCTCCTGCTCGATTAATTCGAGCACTTTTCCAAAAGGCCAGACGCTGATTTCCCCCCAGCTTTCACAATAGGCTGAAAAGTCTGCTGAACTCTTAAACGTATCAAAGCCTCTTAACAAAACCAGCTGCTCCTCGCCGCACAATTGACGCAGCTCCCCAATGTCGAGATCGTTTACGCTGGTATTTGGGTAATCTGGTGTGAGACAAAGTCCAAAAGGCTTAAGCCTGGTGATCTTAAAATTCATGGATTATCTCCGTACTCTCGTTCAGTAGATAATGGCTTGGACGTCCATCATCGGAATGAATTAATGTGGCCCCCAAACCTTCGGCTTGCGAGCGCTTAAGCAGAATATATCCCTTGCCGGTTCCAACCGCTACACCATGCCAGGGAGTCATCCAGCGTTCGTTTGCAATTAAACGGATCCCCAGTTTTTTTGAACCGCAGACTTGCGGATGGATTGATAGCCTTATTGCCTCTGGAAAACGCTCTGCAATCAACTCACTCCAGGCATTGCTTCTTCTGATAACCTCGTAAGCTTTATCGCGTGCTGCTTTTTGTATTGCCGAGCGGCTTTTCATTTGCCCAGTATAGAGAGAGTCTTCAAATAAAAAACGAGTAATGCCGCAATACATTCGGTTAGCCTCCTGGTCATCGGCGTCGGCGAATGGCTTTGAGCCATTGCGTATTTTTTGTTTTATATTGCTCAGGGAATTTCCATAACGACTCATTAATCGATCACGCATTTCCTGAAAACTCAGCGACTCATAACAATGGTCGAGATTAAACGTTGACAGATCGCAAAGCGACATATCAGCTATTAACTTATCCAGTTCATGCTGGTAAGCGCTAACATGCGTTTCTTTCATGCCCACCACATCACTGAATACTCTTCCATCAGAACAGAGCAGAATGCGAATGCCCGGAAAATAATATTTTTTTACTTGCTGACAAAGAGTCCCCAGAAAAGCCAGGGAAAGCCGTTCCGCATGATCTGGCAGAGGGCTTAATACTTTTTCGAGATTGGGTGATTTTCCAGGAAAAGCCGGTAATACAAAAAATACGGGCTCGTTTCGTTTAACGGCAGACAGAATTTTAGGTAAATGGATTGAAACACAGCACGAACAGCCCACGCCCCTGCATGATTGACCTGATTTAGATACACGCCGAAACGCCATGAGCTCTGTCAGAATCTTTATCGCGGTTTCTTTCGCTGCCGAATGGCTGGACGCAAAATTTCTAATGGCAGGTTTATGAGTTAATATGGGAAGCATTGCTGTATTTTTCATTTTTTTCTCCTGAGTTAAAAAATACAGGCTTTCAAAGAATAAATAAAATAACTATTTAATATGCTTGTGATAAGGATTTCTTATGTCATTAGGTATGGATGATATCAAGTATTTCATAACGGTGTGTGAAACACTCAACATTACCAGAGCATCGGAAATCATTGGCATATCTCAACCGGCATTAAGTTATGCAATTAAGCGCCTGGAAAATGAACTGGGTGGAGAGTTAATTATTCGCCTTAAAAATGGCATTCAGCTCACCAAACTGGGCGAGGAATTCGTATTACGTTCGCGCCGTCTTCTCTATGAGTGGGAGCAGGCGCAAAACCTGGCTAAATCTGAATCTGGCCTTATTCAGGGACACTATACTATTGCCATGCACCCTTCTGTCGCGCTTTATACCATCGGTTTTTTTATGCCCGCAATTCAGACCGAATTTCCAAAGCTTAATTTTAATTTTATTCATGGCCTGTCGAGAGAGATGACCGAGAAGGTGATTAGCTGGGAAGCTGATTTAGGAGTGGTCGTCAATCCTATAAAACATCCTGATCTGGTAATAAACCATTTATGCAATGATGAAGTTACTATCTTTTTTGCAGAGAATGCCGCCAATAAACTCATTTATGATCAGAATCTTGCACAGTCTCAATACATCCTGAAAAAAATTGGCAAAAGTGATTGTTTTGAAGGAACACTTAATTCAGCGAACCTTGAAGTAGTCGCCAAACTCACCTCTCTGGGTCTTGGTTATGGGCTTTTGCCAGCAAGACTTGCTTCACAATATCCTCATCTAAGAAAATTAACGGATGCGCCTGTATTCAAAGATGAAATCTGCTTGATCTATCGTCCGGAGAAACATAAAAATCCGGTGAGCCGAAGTATTATAGAAACTATCAAATCAACTGTGAGTCGCTGCTGTAACAGTTGGCTGGATATGCAATCTGAATAATCAGATTTCCTGCCTCGTATCCATATCTTCTAAATATTCGGGAAGAAACCCACCCGCCTGCATATGCCACATCCTGGCATAATGTCCCTGGAGCGCGAGTAGTTCCTCATGGGTTCCATCTTCAATTATGTGCCCGTTATCAAATACCAGGATCCTGTCCATTTCTGAAAGTGTGGACAGGCGATGGGCAATGACGATTGTAGTCTTTTCATGCATTAAATTATGTAAAGCTTCCTGAATGTATTTCTCAGTTACCGAATCCAGTGCTGAAGTGGCTTCATCCAAAATGAGGATAGGGGCTTTTTTTAATATTGCTCTTGCAATAGCAATTCGCTGACGCTGGCCACCGGATAATTTTATCCCTCGCTCCCCCACCATGGATTGATACCCCTCGTTCAGTTGACTGATAAACTCATGGCAATGGGCTTTTTTAGAGGCTTCAATAACCTCTTCATCACTCGCATTGGCGCAACTATAGCGAATATTCTCCATTAATGTACGATGAAATAAGGAAATATCCTGGGGAATTAAAGCAATGTTTTCGCGCAAGGATTCCTGCATCACATCATTAATATTTTGATGGTCAATGGTTATTGAGCCAGACTCCACTTCAAATAGTCTTAAAATGAGATTGACGAAGGTACTTTTGCCGCTGCCTGAAAAACCGACAAGCCCTACTTTTTCACCCGCATGAATAACTACATTCTTATTTTGAAATAATTTCGCACCATCACCATAGTGAAAGCTGACGTCTTTAAACTGAATTTCTCCTCGGGTGACTACTAAGGGCTTGGCATCCGGCTTATCAACAATGTCGTGAGCCGCATTAATAATGGAAAGCGCTTGCCGGCATTTTCCGACCTGCTCAGAAAATGAAACGAACTGACTGGCAATAAACCACAGGTTCCAAAGGATGCCGATTGAAAGAGTAATAATAAAACTAAAATCGCCCACCGTAACCAGGTTCTGACTGTACATTCTTCCAAGCATCCAAAGATTAATGCCTAGCAGAGCTATAATACTCACATCCCACCATATACGCATATGGATAATTTTGCCTAGCATGTTCCTGTCCTGCTGTACTGTATAGGCAATTGAGTCGCCGACATAACTGTTCTCGTAGCGGTGTTTGGCAAATAAGCGGATATTGACGATATTGCTGATGCTATCAACCATCTTGCCTACCAGAGAGCTTCGTGCTTCAGCAAACAGATGGGAAAGGTGTTGAACGGGCTTTAAAAATAAAAAACTGATAGTAAGAAATACGGCGACCCAGGCGACTAAAATAAAGGCAAAAACAGGATGAATTAATAATAAGGCAACGATTGCAATAGTTAAGCCCAACACCTGCGCATAAATATCGTCGATGATATTGAAAATATCTACAATCCCGCCCTGCATGTCGACAATTTTATTAATCAGACTTCCTGCAAAATTGTTTTGAAAGTAATGATGAGAGTGCTGATTTAAATAGGCAAACATCTTTAACATCGCATCCTGTCTTAAGCTGGGAAATAATCTGAGCTTTGCCCAATCCAATAGCCGCATATCCAGACATAAAATTATCCATAGTCCGATGTATAGAAAAATATAAGGCTGAATTGCAATAAAAGCAGAAACCCTGTCGCCTTCAAACCCCGCTATTTTGTCGATAATGAGCTTAAGAACATAAGGCTGGAGAGTATTAGTGAATGCCCAGAAAAGCGCTGTAAACGCAATAATAATGAGATAGGCTTTATAGGGCTTTACAATATTAAAAATAAATTGCGTTAATGACTGATGTTTACTATTCATGTTTTTATCCTGCCAAACGCTTTTCAGTTATTCTGAATTATAAACACAATCTAATTTGAAAATTATTATTTAATCGTTCTAAAAGGGATTTAATTTGATCTTTTTCCTCTTCTTTAAAGCCGCTTAAAACAAACTGATTCAGTTCACAGGCACATTGTTCGATAATGCTTTGACAATTTCGCCCCTTTTCGGTCAATCTGATTTCAATTGCTCGTCTGTCTCTGGCACTTCGAGTTCGTATTATTAAGCCGTCACGCTCCATACGATCCAGCGTTCTGACTGCCGTGGGTTGCTCAATACCTATTTGCTTATGCATTTCCGATTGAGTCAAGCCATCTTGCTGGTAAAGAGCCATCAGAAAATAGGTATAAGCGTCAGTAAGACCGTATGGCTTCAATAATTCATTGGCCCTTTTAATTAATAAGCGGCTTGCTTTTTTGATTAAGGTTGAGGGATACATTTTTTTCTCTATTTGTATAGCTTGCTATATATTACCAAACTATGTAATATTAATCCAGTTTCTTTAAAACCAAGATTCCCAATGACTAAACAAATCGATTTTCAGGAGGCTGCTCATGGCGCTTAAGTTATTATCCCTATCCGAAGTGAAACAATGCATCAGCATGCCAGAGGCTATCGATGCTATGGAAAGGGCATTTATTCAATTAGCCCAACAAAAAGCGGCCTTGCCTTTACGAACGGCTATTCCTGTAGGCCATAACGGATTAACACTAACCATGCCTGCTTATTTATCTGATGAGAAGATTCTGGGATTAAAAGTAGTTTCTGTCTTTCCTGACAATAGTCAACACAATAAACCATCGATTAATGGAACGATTCTGCTAATCGATGCAAGCACCGGTGAGCCGCTCGTGCTCATGGACGCGGCTTATTTAACAGCGCTTCGTACTGGTGCTGTTTCAGGTCTGGCAAGCAAATATTTTTCCCGTGATTTACCTTCGACAGTCTGCATTCTGGGAGCAGGAGTGCAGGCAATGACACAGCTTGAAGCAGTGGCTGCCGTGCGCCAGATTGAACAGGTATTTGTGTGGTCACGGCATTTGGAAAGTGCAGAAAAGTTTGCCAGAGAAATGGGCGCTTTCTACAATATTCAGGCTTGTGAGCAGTTATCTTTCGCCTTGAAAAACGCAGATATCATTTGCACTGCAACAGCAAGTACAGAAGCTTTAGTGCATTTTAGGGATCTTAAACCTCATGCACACATTAACGCCATTGGCTCACATCATCCTTCCATGCAGGAAATCAGCGGGGATGTGCTCCAGAATGCAGTGCTAGTAGTGGATCAGATAGACGCTGCAATGAAAGAGGCTGGTGAAATAATTAATGCGGTAGAGCGGCAACAAATTAAAAGAGAATCCATTGTTGAGTTTGGATCCTGGTTAATGGAAAAAGCGCCTCTGGCTCAGGAAAAACTTACTGTCTTTAAATCAGTCGGTCTGGCGATTCAGGATTTGGCGGTGGCAGAGGTCGTATATCAAAATGCCTTAAAAATGAATTTAGGTTCTGCGTTCAAGCTTAATTAATAAGGATAGTCCATGCAGTATCTTCATACGCAAACACCGCTTATCGAGTCTCAATATTTAAAAAATAAATTCAATAAACAGGTTTACTTTAAACTGGAATGCCTGCACCCTCCAGGCTCTTTCAAACTGCGGGGAATAGGCGCATTATGCCAGGAAGAGCTTCAGCGAGGTGCAAAAACGTTCGTTGCTTCGTCAGGAGGCAACGCCGGGATTGCGGTAGCGTATTGCGCAATGAAATTGAATGTTCCTGCCACTGTGTTTATTCCTGAAACCAGCAATCCCATTTATATTAAGGCGATTAAATCCTATGGTGCAAAAGTCATTGTAGCGGGAAAAGTATGGGATGAAGCACATCAAGCCGCATTAAATTTTGCCAGACAACATCAAGCCGCTTATATCCCGCCTTTTGATCATCCGACTTTATGGAAAGGGCATGCGTCTATGATTACCGAGGCTATTCAACAAGGGCTTTCTATTCCTGACGCGGTAGTCCTCTCTGTGGGTGGAGGCGGTCTTGCCTGTGGGGTTTTGGAAGGAATGCACCAGCATAAATGGGAAAAAGTGCCTTTAATTGCTGTTGAAACCAAAGGGGCTGATGCGTTTTTCCAATCGGTAAAGGCCAATAAATTAGTCACTTTAGACACCATCACCAGCAAGGCAACCAGTCTAGGCGCAAAACGGGTGGCTCAAAAACTAATGGATTGGACCAAAATTCATAAAATAGAAAACGTCGTTGTCAGTGATGAAGAAGCCGAACAAGCCTGTTTCAGTTTTGCCCATGAACAACGGATCCTGGTGGAGTTATCCAGCGGCGCCTCATTATCCCTGATTTATAATGATCATCCTGTTCTTCACAAAGCCCAATCCATTCTGGTAATTGTTTGCGGAGGGGTCAATACCTAATAAGGGGAGGTTTACAAGCACACTAAAGCAAGCCTTCAACTATGCTGTAAGCCGAGGCGAAATGCTACTAAACCCAGCAATGACTATACGAGCCAGAGACATAGGCGGTATAGAAAAGCCAAGAGAACGTTATTTAACCCTCGAAGAAGTAAAAACCTTATGGCAATTCCTCGACAGCGAAGAACAAGGAACCTCCTTCCAGATCAGAGCAGCCCTAAAAATCATCCTGTTAACAGGTGTTAGAACAGGAGAAATCCGAGTAGCCAAATGGTCTGAATTCGACTTTGAAAACTCTTTATGGACTATCCCTGCCGAAAATACCAAAACCAACATAGTCATGAGAATCCACCTCACAGAAATGACTAAAAAGGTATTGAGAGAACTCAAAGCCCACAGCAATTCAGAATACGTCATTACAGGCGCAGACGATCAAAGTATTTTATCCAACCGAGCTATGCCAAGAGCCGTAATCAGAATACAATCACGAGTCGGCATTCCGCATTGGACAGCGCACGACTTAAGACGAACCTTCGCAACCCAGCTTGGTGAGGCTTTGCATATTGATCCCGTGGTGATTGAGAAATGTTTAGGGCATAAGATGCCGAAGATCATGGCTACTTATAATAAGAATGAAATGCTGCCTCAAAGAAAGGAAGCCCTTATTCGGTGGGAAGAACGTATTAAGCAACTTATAGAATCAGACTCCCCCAAATTAGCTGTATATTGCAAAGATGCATTAAACAAAGCAGAAATTACGATTGGATAAAAATTTATGATAAAAAATCTAATTACACAACAAGAAGGAAAAACACTCGAGTTTAAAAGAGATTTATCATCACCAAAATCACTACTTAAATCTATCGTTGCTTTTGCAAATACAGCTGGCGGTCACCTGATTATTGGAGTCAATGATGATAGACAAATAACAGGTGTTGAGCATCCATTAGACGAAGAGGAACGTCTATGTAATCTGATTGCTGATTCTATCTCACCACGCCTTATACCTAGTATTGAATTGGTAACACTAAATAATAAAACACTGCTGGTAATTGAAGTATTTGTCAGCAATACAGGACCTCATTGGATCAATTCAGAGGGATCAACACAAGGTATTTATGTCCGACTAGGTTCCACAAATCGTCAAGCAGATCAAGAGCTTATCACAGAATTACACCGTCGCTCAGAAGGAGTAAATTTTGATGAAATGCCCATGCCCGAGCTTTCTGTCGATGATGTTGATATAACGAAAGCTCAAGAACTATTTTCAGATATTAAATCGCTGAATGAAAAAAACCTCCTGACTTTAAAGCTCATCACTTCTCATCAAGGAAAATTAGTTCCAACAAAAGGCGCGATATTGTTATTTGGAAAAGAACGCAATACATATTTTCCTGATGCCTGGGTACAATGTGGACGTTTCATTGGTAAAGACAAATCCCGTATTTTCGATCATGTTGATATCTATGACTATCTTCCCAATGCAGTTGAGAGCATCATGATGTTTTTGAAAAAGCACGCTTTACGTGGCGCTGATTTTTCAGCAGTACAAAGAAAAGATATTTGGAGTATCCCTCTTCTTATGTTGCGCGAAGCTGTTATCAATGCACTTGTTCATACTGACTACTCTCAACGTGGTGCGCCAATTCGAATTTCCTTTTTTGACGACCGTATAGAAATAGAAAATCCTGGAATTCTTTTGCCAGGACTAACAATTGAAGATATGCGACAGGGTATATCAAAAATTAGAAATCATGTCATTGCCAGAGTTTTTCGTGAACTTAATTTAATTGAACAATGGGGAAGTGGCGTAAGTCGTATCTACTCCGAAGCTATAGAAAAAAAATTACAAGAACCCGAAATTATAGAAATTGGGATGCGAATACGCTTTATAATATACCTTGCACAAGCTATACCAATTGACACTATTTTCGATAAAAGGGATGAACAATTAGAGTCACGGCTAGAGTCACGGCTAGAGTCACGGCTAGAGTCAAAACTTGCGGCTAGAGTCATTTTGATATTACAAAATGAAGAAAATGGCAAATTACAAATTGCTCGTGCCTTAGGTCATGAAACCGTTTCTGGTGAACTAAATAAGCAAATTAAACAACTTATAACACTTGGGATGATAGAAATGACTATTCCAGACATACCCAACAGCCGATTGCAAAAATATCGCTTAACTACAAAAGGATTAGATTTAATAAATGAATCCCAACATTAAATATTTATTCAGTTGGTGACATTTTGTCACCAACTGAATTTAGCAGTTATGATCAATGTTAGATTAAGGGTAGAGGTATATTGCCACCTCCATTTTAATAAGGTAGTTAGAAAAAGGGATGGCAAATATTGCTTATAACATCCTGAGCAGATGTTTCCAAAATGGAAATAACTGAAAAATGAGCAACTGTTTCCATTTTGGAAATAGTTCAAAATAAAACATACTAATAACTTTTCATACACAGTGAAATGGTTCGGTTCAATGATGAATGGCTTCCAAAAATTGATGTCCAATACATTGCCAATGAAATTATTAAAAAATTGGCCATTCAAGAAGAGAGATTAACTGGCAATCAAGTTAAATTCATTCGCTCTTATTTTTCCATGACCCTTCGAGAATTTGGCAGAACAGTGGTTCATGAATCGCACACCGCTGTCAGTAAATGGGAAAAATGCGGGGATGAGATAACTAACATGAATGAAAATACTGAACAAGTGTTACGAATTTATATTATCGAACAGACACAGACCAAGGCCCAAGCTGAACAAAAGAATTTCTATTCAAACTCTAGCTTTTGTAAATGCCAAAGGTAAAAAACCCAAGCCACTTCGATTAAACCTCTGCGCATAAATTGTTTGCTAGAACCAGTCGGCTACATTTTGTAACCGACTAAAATAGTCTATTCACGGATGGGAGCAAATTGCCACCTCCCTTTTGATTGAAAAGACTAAAGTTAGATTTAGTGCAGTTATTTGAATCGGTTACAAAATGTAACCAGTTAAAAATTATCTTCATATAGGATAAAAGATAAAGGGATTATAGAAAATACTGGCTTCATTAAGTCATGTGTCTGGAAAATGCGGGATAAATCAAGAATAAAATCACGAATAAAATTAAATTTAACTCATATAAATCAATATCTTAATTAAATTAAAAGAAATAAAATTTAGGAATAAATTCATCTTTCATTGCAAAATAGACGCTCTAGAACGAGCGAGTATACGTATAACTATATTTACAATTTAACTTCCATCTCAAAATCAGACATAACCTTACCAAATTTAAATAAATGGTAAGACTTTGTCTGATTTTGATTAAATTAAACCGTGACAATTTGTCACACTTTGAAAATAACTTTGTAAACCCCCCCAAGGGCTAATCGACTTCTTGATGTGTCCTGCTAATTGACTTAAATCCCGGAAATAACGGTAGGGCTAATCTATTCAATTTGAATTGGTTCTTACCCAATGCAATCACTGTTTTTAACAACTCTTTGGAGAAGCCAGAGGGCACTGTTAAAATAATGGGCTTATTGGAGGTAGGATGTGTGGTTGATGTGGATATTTTTATTTTCTTGTCAGTATTTTTTATAGGTCTGGTAGTGGGTTATGCTGCTGGACGAAATCGTAAACGCAACGCTGAAAATTGTGGTGAGGCCCGAGTCAGGCACAGGCTAACACAGTATTGTCAACACAAGGAGGCTCATGTTCTGTCTAATATTACCCTACGCTTGGAGGATGGTTCCACCACTCAAATCGATCATATTCTAATCACCCCAAAAGGTATTTTCGTTGTAGAAACCAAGCATTACAAGGGGTGGATATTCGCGAACGAAAACGCCAGAAGCTGGTCTCACTCCCTTTATTACGATAAATTCAGATTTCAAAATCCCCTCCGTCAGAATTATAAACACGTTAAGGCTATCCAGAAAGCGCTTGATTTTATAGAGCCTCATCATGTCCATAATATCGTCGTTTTTAGCGGGAAAGCCGTATTTAAAAGCGCCAAACCTCCCAATGTGCTTTATATAGACGAATTAGTCCCTGCAATCGAACAATTCACCGACGGGGCTTTAAGTTTAAATCGCGTTCAGTTTTGCGTGGGAAGACTTGAGTATATGCGCCTGGCTATAACGAAGAAAACGGATGTTGAGCACCAGACCCATTTAAGCAAACGGTTTGGTGATTCCTGGAATGGTAGAGTCTAAAGAAAGTAAGGAACTAGTTTCCATGTCCAAGACCCGGTCGGATAGCGTAGACTATTGGTCAATGGTCTCCAGTGACTCCAACCACTGGCCGGGCGGTGGAACTGGCTTACAACCTTATCCGGTGGTGTTAACAAACCGCATTCTAATGAGCGAGCAATCGAATGAGTTTTAGCAAGTGGCCTTATACTTTTTATTTCTTACTCGCGACTCTCCCAGCTATGAATGCGTTCGCGATGGAATCTTTAACCATTGAAGAGAAAAAGGTCATCAACCGTGTGACAAAAGCCAGGATATTAATCGAGACAAAGGGGAAAAAGGCGGCGTTGAATGCGTTTCAAAAAAATTCAAGTCAGATTTTTGCCATTGAACTGGATGGTACAGTGCTCGCCTCCCCTATTCATCCCGAAATGATAGGAACTAATCAATGGTTGTATAAAGATGATTTGGGCGTTTTAGTCGTTCAAGAGGAGATTGCAAAAGCCAAGGCCGGAGGCGGATGGCTTAACGCCCGCTTTAGGAAAAATCACCTTACGGGCCGTTACGCCTGCCGAAAACTTTACATTCTTCCCATACAAAACGATTTCTTTATCGGCTCCTGGTATTACTATCCTGCCCGCCTAAAGAATAACTGCCCCGTGTAGTCGGGATTGGCGTTAAGACTGACGAAAGAGAAAATGCTATTCGTTGTTAATTCAATTGATATCCCCCTTTATCTCAATTTTTTATTAGCGATATCGTTTCGCCTGACGTGTTGCTACAGAGCAGATTTTCATCCACAATGGCTTCATCAAAGAATCCCATTCGCGCTTTATTGTGTTTGCTTGTTTTTTCCAATTCTTTTTGAGCGATGAAGGCGTTTATCAGCTCCAGTCCGGTGCAATTATCAGCCAGTATCGCGGTGGATTTTGCTTGCTTTAACACATCGTCGGGAGTTGTGGAGAGGGGTATAAATGGAATATTACATAGCAATATTCTTGTCAATTCAATTTGATCGGGTCGTGCTGCTGAATCGATTAAGACCTTTTGATAATTGACAGTATCTCTAATTTCTAGCCTCACTGTTCTATCAAGACAGTCAAAACCTTCTATCAGAGAGTCAAGGCAATGCAATTGAAGGTGCCGAAAACGGTTAGAGACTTTAAACTCCTGCAAAACCCATTGTTGCGTTGAAAGACTAATGTCAGATGTAAAGTTAAAAGGATTATTCGATTGGTTTATCCCATTGGGAAAAATTTTATTCTGCCAGGGATCAGCAACAATAATGGCTTCATTATCTAAAAATAATTCAGCATCGACAATCATTGGGCCAGTCTTGTTTTGAAACGGATCGCTTTGAAGTGATTGATTAGAACGTGGAACCATGAGTACAAAGCCGTGATTGACCCGTTCGCTTTCATAGGCTGCATAGAACACTCTATAGCGTTTAGATAAGTAAGTGGTATTGGATAGCAGGTCCGATAAATAGGCGGATTGATCCCCACAGTCGCCAATGCGATATTGAAGCATTAAACGAATGTAAGCGTAGTGGTCATGCTCAGCTGCCAGGTCATTAATTGTGTTGTAAATCAAATTTTGTTTATTCCCCATTGTTTTATAGGGCCC
The DNA here is from genome assembly GCF_021297775.1 of Legionella sp. 16cNR16C. Classification (NCBI taxonomy): domain Bacteria; kingdom Pseudomonadati; phylum Pseudomonadota; class Gammaproteobacteria; order Legionellales; family Legionellaceae; genus Legionella; species Legionella sp. 16cNR16C. Next base: position 143,528 of record NZ_JAJTMX010000003.1, on the reverse strand, counting down.
AAATTCCTCTCTATCAATGTGATATAAAGAGCCACTGAACGAATAATCAATTTGGGAGCCGATGAACCTGCAATAATGCTCAACATAAAATAAGACTCCGTTTTTCATTTAATCTCCGTTTAGAAAAGGTTACCTAAATTGCAGGGCAACTCCTTTATAGCAAAATTTTTAATTGGGAGAGAGCATTTCTCTTCCCATCATGGGTTCTTTCTGGTTATGTTCGCTACTGTAACCACTTAGATTGCCTGGTGAATCACATGCGTTACAACAACCCAAATCACCAACCCCTGACTGTCGGTAATAGCGATGGGAGGAAAGGAAAGGTTTTCAGGTAAGAGCAGTACTTCGCCATGGATACGAGATAACCGTTTGGGCGTTAACTACCCATCGATAGCGCGATGACAATTTTTCTATGCAAAGGCGATAAGTTCGCATCCACAATCAATAAATCAGTTAAATTACAGAAACTTGGCAAAAGCGAATTAGGAATCAGAATCGTTTGATAGTTACTTTTAAATACAGAATATCCAATAGTCTATTTCATGGAATATTTTTGACCAATGATGTACACTAAAGACCTTGCCTTATAAAGGCATACCTATATTATGAATCTTGGCATAGTGAGTAAGTTTTTCATGCTAGAAGCCTTTAAACCTCAATTCAAAAAGCGTCATTTGATATTTAAGTTCATGCGTATAATAACACTTTTTGTTTGCTTTATTCAGTGCGTTTATTCTGAAACTACAGATAATATAAAAAAAATTTATTGCCCATCCAAAATAATATGCTTGAAAAACGATGATTTATCCTCCTGCTCACATAACTCGAAAAATTCTTCTTTATGGGATCATATAACGTATACAAGTCAACCTAACAGGATTTTTGTTGGAGAATATAAGTTTTATCTTGTCGATGCACCATATCATGCTTCATTTATTGATGTTTCTGAGGCAACGCAAAACAATATGATAGTCTGCCAATATATGAATGAGAATTATAGAGAGCCTCTAGGTATTATTGCGATTCCTGAGCCAAATTTTGAAGCATATAAGGCTAATTTAACTAAATGGGGTATTAATTCTGAACGTGCACGTTGTTTCTCAGAATATCCTGAAGATTGTCCAATGAAAGAAGCTGATTCTTTGGCAATTTTTAACAATTTTGATTTTTCAATGCGCATTTCTGTTAATGATTCAAGCATTCCAATTTATTTTGATAAAGGTGACCGGGGATATTATACAGTTAGATATGAGGATATCGTTTCTAACTGTTATGCAGGAAATTTGTGTAAACTTGATTTTTCTACACCATCTGACGGAGTTATCGGTAGTGTGATAGTAGATATAGATAATGCTATGCGTATTAAACAAATTATTTATCCAGAAACCCCCATAGCTGCCATCACTCAAAATTTACCCTTTAACTCGATAAAAATACAGAGGACTTCGGAGAAAGAACCCTTTATCGGTATTAATAATCAAATAAACAGCGATTTATTGATCACTATTAACGGAAAAATTAATCTTACGTTAACTTCAAGAAAAATGGCAAAAATTGGTAATAATCTCGTACTATCAGCTTGTGGTGGCTATCAGAAATGTACAATCAATATTGGGATTCAGTCTGAGCAACCTAATGTCGGAGCTATTACAGTAGATGCGAGAGATAATATTAAAATACTTAAAGTAGTATCAACCAGGTCATCGCAAATAATAGTGAGACAGATAGAATCCTCCAATTCGATTGAAGTCAACTACCCTTATTTGAAATAACAGTAGAACCACTAAAGTGAAGAAGTGATCATCAATTTCATTAATAAACCCACATCTAGGACAAGCACAATTATCTGCCGGATTGAATGTCCTTCAACAAACATGTTATAACGACAAAGTCGCTTGGTAATTAGTCCGACAGATTCCCTCGGCAATGACACTAATTCAAATTATCTAGGTTGTCTTACTTGTCAATATTTAATTTAAGGCTCTTTAATTTAGTATCACTGATTTGATTGAAGACCTAAAGGTATTTGGTCATATCCTGTTGTATCGGATCCTTGAGAATAAGCCACTAGCATTCCCAGGTTGCCCATTATAAACATTATACCTCGACTTAATTCTTTCCAAAGCTGCTTACCATAAATTCTAAGTTCCGGCTCCGAAATGGACCTAAAAGTGTACAACCAAACAGTTAAGTAACCAGCACGATCATATTTATTGCCCCTCTGAAACTCCTTTATCTGATTGCCAATTTCAAGGACTACATAAGGGTTTTTCTCTAATTCATTTATAGGATCCAAATAATCAATACCAGTATTTTGGAAACTTACATTTCTGATAATCGTTGCCATTACTACTAAATGAGCCAACTCGGCCTCATCTAAACCCTGAAGAGATTGGATATATTGCTTTAGTGCTTGTTCTTGACTTTTAATTATTTTATTCCTTAAAAAAACCTTAATACTTCCAAACATTATGTTTACCCTATAAATTTTTAGATTCATTTGACCTTTTAATAAAGACAAAATGATTAAATTATGATCATTCGTGCAATATTAACCCATTTTTTTATAAACACCAAGACAAAAAAAACAGTGTATGTAATGGTCAAGTAAATCTAAATAACTTAACAAAACTCCTCTCTACTAACACGCAGCCATACTTTTGCAGGAACTTTATAGTATTTTTTAATATATTGGGTTGTTCATATTCGCCTTAGTGTCTTCAAGTGTAGTAGCCCAACCCGCACTGAGAGGCATTTCGACAAAACCGACAAACCGTCAGAGCAGCCTGAACTACTTCAGATTAGCAAACCTGTTGAAGCGAAAATTCGACATCAAATTCATCGTACAATGCTTTAGGCATTAAAGGCGCCCTTCCTTTACGAACTCTATTTGGGCTCTCTTCCAGCTTAACCAAACCATATTGCTCCATGGTTCTTAAGGTTCTTAAAATATTATTAGCCTTCCGCTTATATCCAGTTAATGCCTCTAAGTCAGAAACCGATTTTGGTTCATTTTCAATAATTAACTTTAGCAAATGCTGATTCTCTTCAGATAGTACATTTGCCAACGATTTCATAGATGTAAACCAAATTTTTGGTTCATCTTTTTTAGGTTTATATAGTCCCTTTGCAATAGCAATTGTGCGTTGCTTATACTGCTCAAGGGACATAATGCCTATTTTTGCCTTATTCATTATTTACTCTCCTTAAGCGCTTCAACGCGCTTGTCAACCTCTTTCCAAAAATCTTCCAACAATTGTCCGGGATTTATATAATGATAGGGTCTTCCTTTATCATTCTCATCATAGTGCCAATGGTCAAATGTTCTTTCAGGACGAACTCCCCTCTTTGCGCCATACTCTATTTCATGGCTATTATCAAAACCCATGATTCTTTTTTTTGATTTATCATGTAATGTCAACGAGTATTTAATGCCTTGATGTCGATTAGATGTTTTAATAACTTCAAACTTAACCCATAATCCGAGAGACTCATCAATTACAATTCTCTCCCCATTAAGGTCTAATAAGTTTTCCAATGATTGATCAATTGCTTTCATTTCTTAATTATATCACAAGATGATATATTTGCAATTCTGTGGTAGCAGAAAACTGCATTGAGTGAATTACTGATTTCAGCCTGAAAACGGCTTTTCTCAATTCAGATCCATGATGATCCAAATGGTCTATGCGTTACCAACCATAGTGGTTCAGCCAAAGTTCAGAAATAATTTCAATAGAGGCCAGATCCAAATGTGATCTGGCATCCACATAGTTTGGTAATCCAACCTTATTAAGCAGTTCTTGGCCGCATTCAGGATCAAAAAAAGAATACATCAGAGCTAATAATGCTTGCTTACCCTGGCTATATCCGCCGATGGCCTCTTTAATAAATTGATAATTGGGTTCTAATTGCCACCTTTTCTCGGCTGCTTCAAAAGACGAAGCCTTCAGGTTAAAAAATTCCACACCAACCTTCGCAACCCCTTTTTTCCATGCCTTATCAAAGCGGGTTTTAGGATCATTACAGTTATTCATTTATCAGGTTCCTCTAAACATTAGTTCGCAAGCTAACCATGCTCATGATTTATTATCGAACATTTTACGGGTTCTATTTATTCGGTGGTCGTTTATCAAAATAATTCTTCTATAGTTTGTTGCATTTCATCCTGGCTAGGCTTTGCATAACGAAAAATTTCTTTTATTGAAACATTCCCACTGAGTTCCTGCGCGAAATGTACCCCATGCTTGTCCGTTACCTTCTTGAGAAAAGTATGTCGCAGTTTATGCGGAGTAAACTCAAATCGTTCATGCTCTGGCAAAAGAGCCAAGACTTGCTTTAATACCCGCTGACAGATTCGATAGATGTTACGCGTATTGATACGATTCCCCACCCTATTGATAAACAACGGCTGATCTGGTTCCAAATTCCGACTTTTTAAATAGTTGTCCAAATACTCTCTGGCTTCACCTGGCAAAGGAATTTTGGTACTAACCCGTTTGCTTTTATGCCGGACTACAGAATGAAGACCCTTTGAATGATATTGGCATACGTTCAATGATACCAGCTCAGATTCCCGCAAGCCTGTTCCCAGCAGCACATAAAAAACCGCCGTTTCCAGCAATGCGTCCTGATTTTTTCGGGTACATATTTTGGCTCGTTGCTCACAGGCGGCTTTTAAGCGCATGAGCTGTTTGGAAGTCAACCCATTCCACTCTGGCATATCGGTTTGTAAATCTTTAACCCCTGATAAAGGATCACCTGCAATTAATGGCCTCTGATGATGAAGCCATCGACCGGCATGACGAACAGTTGCCATCGTTCGGTTAATTGAAGTGGCTTTGTAGGGTTTTCCAGTTTTTTCAGAAATGGTACTACTTAAAGAACGTTGAAATTGTTTGCTGACCGCCGGTGTCCAATTATCTACCTGGTCATGCCCTACTTCCATTTGAAAGAAATTTAGGAATTTATTTAAATCGTTTTGTTTGGCTTGCTCCGTTTTTTCGGGCGAGCCTTTGACATGAACCTGGTAATAAAATGACAACCAGGCTGACAGGGAGTTGGTATCAAAATGCACATCCAGAGGATGAAAAACCTTATCTACCCCCAAACTTTTGATTTTTGTCATTTTATCAATCAATAAATTCAAGACCGTCTACTGAGTACTTTTTTCATTATACCCTGTTTGGGATAGATAAGGTACGTTATCTACCCCAAACCGTATATTGTAAATGAAACTACAATTAAGAAATAATCAATCTTGGTGACGAGATGATAAGACTGTTAAATTCCTACAAAATTATTACCTTATATACTTCACCATCCTGTACAACAATGAACCTATTTATATTGGTATGTAAAATGTGTAATCTTAATGATAAAAATTCTAATCCTCGTGTAACTACCTCTACTATTTTATTAATAGCCTAATAAACATCAAGGAATAATTATCGTCGATTTATCCGATTTAGTTGAAAATGGTAGCTTAGAAATAAAAGGACACCTTTATGTCCTTACTTTTAAGAATTTAAATAATGCACAAGCCACATTTATCGATTTACGAAAGATATTGCTTATTCAATGGGCATCACCCAAGATAGGGGTTCAAGTAAATCGGTAAACAAATTTGATATCAGGAAATTAAGACATGTTTAAATTTGTAGATTTTTTTAAAGACAGCAGAGGCCAGATTGTTATATTCCAAGCACCTAATTTGCCACTCATTTGCTGGATGATACTTACAATATTGAATTTGCTTTGGAGCAATAATCAACCAAAAATCCATGATTTTTTTAACTTGCTCAGTTTTGGCTTTATCTTTACCTGGGCATGGCTAGAGATAACAAGTGGGGTTAACTATTTTCGCCAAGCACTTGGTGTGTTAGTCCTTATTATTGCAGTTGTTTTTAATAATTAGCTCTAACGCATGGTCACTGAATTTCTTTCAAATCCTAAAGTCTTCATGAATCTTCGCGTTGCTCCGAACAGGCGCGCCAGCTTCAGCTTGTTTAGAATTGATTGGATTTGAGTGTCTGTAAATTTTGATTTTTCCATAAGAATATCCTGTATATCGGTTACGAGAAAATTCTACTTTTAGCACCAGTTATTTTTCGGGGGGATTACCCCCTAATCCTTTAAGAGCTATTTCAAGGCCACTGATTATGAACACATTAAAAAAAATTTCCTTATCCATGAAGAAATATATTTGGGTGTGGAGTTGCCCCTATAAAACCGAACCACCTAACTCACCGCTAATAAGCTCCTGATATATTCTCTGGGAGCCATCATTTTTAAGCCTTTATGAGGCGCAACTTCGTTGTAATCGTCAAACCATTCAGGAAGCTTTTTCATAACCGTTTGCGCATCATCAAGATCAAAAAAAGTGACATAATCTCGTTTAAACGTTTTAACAAACGCTTCTGCCATACCATTGCTTTCAGGACTATATGCTGGTGTTGTCCTCACATCAAAGCCCAGGTTTCTTGCAAAAGAAACAGTGTCCCTGGCCACATAACAAGGGCCATTGTCAGTTAACCACTGTATCTGTTTGGGCATGTGTTCTGCTGCACCAAATCGGTATTCTACACTTTCTAGCAATAAATCCCTGATTGCCTGTCCGTCAATGCCTACTGTCGAGGCGATATAGCCTAATATTTCTCTGTCACAAGTATCCATTGCAAAGGCGACATGAACTCTATCACCATTAGCACACTGTATGGTAAAACAGTCTGAACACCAGCGAGTATTGCTATGCAATGTAATTACTTTCCCATCATGTACTCGCGTTTGTTTTTTTCCATACGCCGGCAGTAATAATTGATTTTGCTTCATAATACGATATACACGTTTATGATTTACGCAGGTAAGACCTCTCTTTTTTAACTCATGATTAAGAAGCGTTGTAACCCTGCGATAGCCATAGCTACTGCGTTTATCCGTTATTTCACGAATGTAAGGCAGTAGTTCCTGATCACGTATTTTAACCGTTTGTTTTCTGGGGTGTTCCATATTTTTCAACCTCTGCATTAAGTGGGAGCGCGAAACCTGCAGTGCCCTGGCAACTGCTCTTATTCGAAATCGCTTATCCCGTACAAGGGTTGTCGCGAGATCAGTTTTTTTTCTCGACCCAACTTAACTGCTTCACGCAAGATCTCATTTTCCAATGTCTTTTGTCCAAGAACTTGCTCAAGTTGCTTAATGCGTTTTTTCAACGCCCTGGCTTCGCTTTCAGGGATGACTTCTTCTTCTGTTTTAACGCTGGTCAATGCACCGTTCTCCATTATTTTTCGCCAGTAAAATAGTTGACTGGGAGGAATACCGTGTTTGCGTGCAATAAAGGATACTGTTACGCCTGTTTGGTAGGTTTCATGAACTATTTGTTGTTTTTCGTAAGCTGTCCAACGTTTTCGCTTACGACTGGAGTGAATTATTTCGTTACATTCTATTGTTGTTATAGTCATATTACTAGTCCTATTCCTAGTCGTTAATTTAAAACTAGGTGGACCGGTTTATTTGGGGGGCATTACAGGGTGTTGTATTTTGTTAAACATGATCCCAGAGTAAGTTGGAAAGCAAAATTAGTGGCGTTTATAACCTTAGCTTACGCATTAAGCCCCATAGATCTTATTCCAGATTTCATCCCAATTTTAGGTTTTCTGGATGATCTATTAATTATACCGCTAGGTATCTACCTTACGATTAAATTAATACCTAAAGACATTTGGGATGAGTGTATTAGTCGCGCTGCAATAGCTATCAATAAGGGCGAATCATTGCCAAAAAACTGGGGATTTGCCGTGATTATTGTTCTATTGTGGCTATTCATTCTGGGAATAGTCGGAAGATGGCTATGGAATAGCTATTTGATTTAAACTAAAAAAATATTTTATAACACCGTCATGTAATTTTGCAGATCTTATTTCAATTTATGTTATTACAATCCAACTGTATTTATAGCTTGTTTTATCAGGAGAGATTATAGATGAGGCGCTTTCAACTAATTACCCCAACTATCGCAGCACTTGGTGCTGCAATGTATTTTGAAGCCAGTACGCCTTTTGCTAAACAACTTGTGGGACAGGTATCCCCCGTACTGGTTGCGCGATTATTGTATGCTGTATCCTGCGCCGGCGCTGATGCGGTTTGTGACATTTTTAGAAATTCCAATTAAAAAGCCTGGGTAATGCTAAGGTTCAGTCCCTCGCTGCCTTGCTTTATAATCAATCACTGGAATGACCATAAATGATAATTACTCTAGAATTATTGTCGGGAGCAAATATACTGTATATGCGCCTCATTTTATTATGAAAGAAATTCCATGCCAAAGTCTTATACTTTTTTAATAGTAGAACCTTCATTGGCAGCACGAATTGTTATTCGCTCACAATTCTTGGATCTAGAGCATCACATAGATTTGGCTTGGGATTTTGAATCTGCAATGGAGTACATAACCGTTAAGCTATACGATCTTATTTTAATTGATATCAACCTTAATCATCGAAACACTTTGATTCATCAAATTAAGAAAAATTGGCATATTAGCAAAGAAGCACCTATTATGGGTTTATCTTCATACGAAGATTATGGGTTATCAGAAGAGAAGAAGGAGCGAGTCTTTCGTAAGCCCTTCACTAAAAAAGACGTAATGAAAATTATTGAGTTCCTAAATAGTTCGAAGAGGAACCATTAGATCATTTCTTAAAACTGGACAAGGAGAAGCCCAATGTTTAAAAAATTATTAATTATCAGCAGTCTTGCGCTTACTATTACAATCCCTAATACACTTTGGGCAAAAGAGAATTGTGCTTGTATGATGGGCTCAATGACAAAATGCCAAAGTACCATGGATCAAATGATGATGGACAAGTTAGGTAAAAAAGACAATCAATACGATAAACGCTTTATTGATTTGATGATACCTCATCACGAAGCTGCCATTATGATGGCAGAAGATGCTTTAAAAAATGCAACACATCCTGAAATCAAAGAAATGGCTCAGAAAATCATTGACACCCAACAAAAAGAAATTGAGCAATTAAAAACATGGCGTAATCAATGGTATGCAAATGAACCATCAAAAGGAGAATAGCATGTCCCACCAACAGTATGAGGCCTGTATTAAAGCCTGCCAAAAATGTGTGGCTGAATGTGAGCATTGCGCAACGGCTTGCAGCGAAGAAGACAACCGTAAAGACCTAGCCTGTTGTATTACATTGGATCGTGATTGTGCAGCAATCTGCGCCCTTGCGGCAGAAATGATGGCCAGGGGTTCATCCTTTATTAAAGAAATTTGCGGATTATGTGCTAAAATTTGCCGTGATTGTGGCGATGAATGCAGTAAACATCAGCACATGGAACACTGCAAGCGCTGTGCCGATGCATGTTATCAATGTGCTGAAGAATGCGAAAAAATGGCTTAATGTTCAAGCTCCATTGCAGTATCTGCAATGGAGCTTACAACGAATGGTGCATCATTAATTTGGGCAATTTAAAATCGCGATAACTCACTAGGGTCATCATGCCCGTTTCTTGATGATACAGCATATGGCAATGCATCATCCAATTACCAGGATTATCAGTATCGAATTGAATGTTCACTGTGGATTTCGGCAACACGATGACCGTATCGTGCAATAGACCATTTCTTATTTTTTTACCATCAATCTCAGTTACTTCAAATACATGACCATGCAAATGCATAGGATGAGCCATGGTCGTTTTATTGTTAAAGATCATTTCGACGCGTTTATTACCATCAACGATTAAAGGTTTAATGTCTGGCCATTTTTGGTTATTAATAGTCCATACATAGCGCATCATATCGCCTTCTAGATTAACGGTTAAGATTTGGCCTGGTGTTTTATCAGGCAGTGGGTGTAATGCTTTAAATTGAAACTCCTGATCATAATTTAAAGCCCCGGCTTTACTTGAACTTTTTTCATTAAGTTTAGGAATAATCGCTTTAGGCGTTGCGAGTATTAAACCCGTTTGCATCTGCGTCCCCTCGCCTTGAGCAAGAATTGGATATGCTGCTTCACCCTGGGGAATAGTCACCAGGACATCAAGTCGTTGTCCCACAGCAAGTTGAAATTGCTCAGATTGTACAGGTTGAATCGATTGGCCATCGAGTGCGATTGCCTCTCCTTTCAAAATACCTGTATTTAAAAAGAAATTGGACATTGCAGAACCCGCAATGAAACGTAATCGAACAGTGTCTCCTGGATGAACGGGAACGATTTGAGGATTTTTTAAAGTTTTATAATTGGTTAGAAAAGCATCATAATTAACATCATTTAAATCAGCTGCCGCATTATCCATAGGCATAGAAGACATCCCATTGCCATGATGCATGTGGGTCATTTGCCCTTTTTTTAACTCACTTAGAATCACTTCTGGTTTTTTAAAACTAAAATCTCCGATAAATAAAGTAACCTCTTTATCACTAATCTTATCGTTTGGATCAGCAATAATCAAAGGGGCTGATAAAAATTGCTGTACTTGTAAATCATGATGCGAATGCATCCAATAAGTCCCAGACTGTTTAAGTAAGAAATGATAATGATACTCGCCACCTGGGGGAATAGGTGCTTGCGTCACATAAGGTACCCCATCTTGATCATTAGGAACAATAAGACCATGCCAATGTAAGACGGTGGGCTTATCCGTTTGATTTTTTACAATCGCATCAAATACTTGACCTTTGACCCCCTTATATCCCCATGTGCCATCGGGCTGTTCAATGCGGAACAACTCAGCTGGTTTACCATCCACTTCGGTTTGGAATTTTTTAATCAACAATACTGTAGGGGCACTCGTTTTAAGAGGGACAGGCTCTTGATTTGCAAGAGCCTGTCCTAAAACCAACGTACTTAATAGTACTCCTTGAATACAATAAAACAATTTCATCAATGTAATCCTTAATTAGACTGTGAGGTTTGATAAAGATTGCGTAATTGAGTTAATATCTTTTCCAATTTATCCCAATTCACTTGTGTCCCCTCTTTATCGTTTGCATCACCTGTTTTATCAAGACGTGTAGCCAATTGCGCAACAAAGCTTAAGTTATTCTGCAAAGTCTTTTTCTGTTCATCCGATAAATCCAGGCTTTTAGCAGGAAGTGCATTGACTAAATCGCGAATAGCAAACGCATGCTCATGAATGGAAGCTAATTGGTTTTCTTTTAATGCCTGATTTATCGATGCACTATGTTCCTCTATAGCCTTCCAAATGGCAGGAACAGTGGAAGGGATAGTTATTTTGGGAGGTTCATTTGTATTGGCAAAAAGTTCTAAGGGCATTGTCCAAATAAAAAGGCTCATAATCAAACTAAGCCATACCGATTTACCGTTACGCTGTATTTGCTTCATAGTGTTTCTCCTGGTTGTTTATCCTTTAAAGCACTTCGTTTTTCGCGCCATTGTTCTATAGCATTATAAACTGTCGGTACCACAAACATATTAAGCACCGTTGAGGTCAATAACCCGCCTAATAGTACCTGGGCTAAAGGCCGTTCTAATTCTTTACCCGCAGGTGATCCCCAAAGGAGTGGAAAAAGGCCGAGCGCTGCGGTAGCTGCTGTCATTAACACAGGCACTAATCTATCGAGCGTACCATCAATAACCACTTGCTCACGGGTTTTTCCTTGCAAACGCAATTGATTGTAGTGACTGACTAAAATAATCCCATTTCGTGCGGCAATCCCAAACAAGGTAATAAAACCAATCATTGCCGCGACACTCATCTCACCACTGGCGATATAGAGCGAAATGACCCCACCAATTAACGCTAAAGGTAAATTAAACATGACCAACAGAGCTTCTCTAAAGGTACCAAAGGCTTTGTGCAGCAAAATAAGCATAATAAAAATAACCAAACCACCAAAGGTCAGAATCACTTTGGAAGCCTGTTGCTGGCTTTCAAATTGGCCACCGTATTGAATAAAGTACCCGGCAGGAAGTTTAATTTTTTCTTGCACTTCTTGCGTAACTTCAGCTATCACACTGCCTAAATCACGTCCCTGGACGTTAAAGCCTATCACCAATAACCGCTGGACATTTTCCCGATTAATGGCAAAAGGTTGTGGTTCGACTTTAATTTCAGCCACCGCACGCAAAGGTATTTGACTTGAATTTCCTTGAGCCTGCCCATGCGCATCAATGAGCATGTTTTCAATCGCTTTAATGCTGTCGCGACCGGTCTTATCCATACGAAGGTATAAATCAAAAGTACGCTGGCCTTCTAGAACACTCGAAACACTCACCCCATTTAAAAGCACCTGGACGTCTTCAGAAATCTGCCCCACATTCACGCCATAACGTGTCGCTTTTTCACGATCAATTTTTATAATGACTTGTGGTACATTAATTTGCTGCTCTTTGTTGACATCGACAACACCTGGAACGGATTTTAAGACTGCTTCTAAAGAGCGCCCTAAATCATTTAACGTGGATAAATTATCACCAAATAACTTCACCGCCACCTGCGCACGAACCCCAGAGAGCACTTCATCCATGCGATGAGCAATAAATTGCCCGACATTAAACACAGTCCCCGGAATATTGGCTAAATCAGCGCGAATACGTCGTAATAATTCATCTGGAGGCATGGATTTATCTTTATCAAAATCAAGACGCACATCAAATTCACTGACATTGGGGGGCAATGCATCTTCATCAAGCTCGCTTCGTCCAGCACGTTGGGAAATAGAGATAACTTGGGGGTAGGTCATTAAGGTTTTTTGCACCTGTTGCCCTAAGCGCATTGATTCTTCTAAGGAGGTGCCTGGCAAGGTACTCATGGCCACAATGAAATTCCCTTCATGAAACTCGGGTAAAAAAGAAGTACCAAAAAAGGGAAGTAAGGCTAACGCAAACAAAAAAGCGGCCAGTGCGATGGCCACCACCGTTTTAAGGTGTGCTAAAGACCAGTGTAATGCAATTAAAAAATAACGCTTAAGCCCCACTACAAAACGTGTTTCAGACTCAACCACCTGCCCAACCTTTTGCTCTAATCCGTAGTGACGCTCGCGCTGAGACAATGCATGCAAACTCACATCAGTATCGCGTGTTTTTTCCTGACCTCGAACCAATAAGAGATAACAAAGAGCAGGCACCATGGTAATGGACACCACTAGTGAGCCCAAGACAGAAGCAATATATGCAATGGCTAATGGACTAAAAATACGCTCAGCAATTCCTGATAGAAAGAAAATGGGCAAAAAGACGAGACTAATAATGATGGTGGCATAAACGACTGAGCTTCGTATCTCAAGCACGGCATCAAAAACCACTTCAATAGCAGGTAGAGGATGGATTTCTTGGCGGTTAACTCTTAATCGGTGCACCACATTTTCTACGGTGATGATGCCATCATCAACCACCTCCCCAATGGCAATGGCCATCCCACCTAGTGTCATCGAGTTAATACCAATGCCAAAATAGTGCAATACTAATAAACCAATGACAAAGGATACAGGCATGGAAAGAAACGTAATGAATGAAGCTCTCCAATTCATTAAAAACACAAATAATATGGCAATAACAATAATGGCGCCCTCTAAAAGGGCGCGAGTTAAATTATGAATTGCAGATTCAATAAAATTGGCTTGACGAAAGACCTCAGTTTTTAGTTCAACACCTGCTGGAAGTGTTTGTTTGATGTTTTCTAAAGCCTCCTCCACTTTAGCGGTAGTTGTCACCGTATCAGCACCATACGCTTTAGAAATAGTGCCAATCACCGCAGGCTTCCCATTATACGCGCCATCTCCGCGCTTAATTTCCCCGCCAAAGGCGACTATTGCCACGTTATTGATAGTGATAGGAACCCCTTTTCGTACGGTAATGGCGGTTTTTTTAATATCCTCCAAGGATTGGATTCGTCCCATCGTCCCTACTACAAGCTCGCTACCTGCTTGGTGAACAAAGGCACCTGGCACATTTTGGTTGGCTGTTGTTAATGCTTGCCGTACCTCTTCAATGGTAATAGCATACGCAAGCATCCGTTCAGGAATTAAACGCACCTGGTATTGTTTCACCTCTCCACCAATTGACACTACAGAAGCGACCCCACCTAACGCCAAAATCCTCGGTCTAATTGTCCAATCCGCAATCGTACGTAATGTTTCAGGACTTTCTGTATCACTGATTAAGGCATATTTTACAAGCCAGCCAACAGCTGAGGTAACGGGGAGCATCACCGGTGGATTTACGCCTGGCGGAAGTTTGTTGCTCACTTGTTGAATACGCTCATTAACGAGTTGCCGATTTCGATAAATATCAGTTCTATCATTAAAAACCACCGTAATCGTGGATAAACCAACTGATGTTTTAGAACGTACACTAGCAACCCCTGGCGTGCCATTAATGGCACTTTCCAAAGGATAGGTAATAAGCGTTTCAACATCTTGGGTTGCCATGCCAGGTGCTTCGGTTTGCACTACAACTTGAGGTGGAGCAAACTCCGGAAATACATCCACTGGCATTTGTTTTAAGGTGTAACCACCTAAAAGACAAAGAACTAGCGTTAAGGCTAAAATCAAAAGACGGTTATGGAGCGACCAAGCAATTAATCGAGTAAACATTAGTGGGACTCCTTCTCACCCTTTTTTTGGGTGCCGCCACCGCTTAAGGATAAAGTATATAATTGGCGATTTCCTTGAGTCACAACCTCATCACCCGGTACCAAACCTTCTTTAATTTCGGTGTACTTCTCATCACGAGCGCCAATACTGATTACCGTTCGGTCATAAGCTTTGCCATTCTTTACAAAAACAAAAGTAGCATTGTCGATTTCAAGTACGGCGTTATTAGGTATAGTGAGTGCCGCTTGGGTAAACCGTAATACCACATTAGCACGCACAAACATACCAGGCTTTAGTAGTCCTTCTTTATTATCCAGCCCGATTTGTACGTTCACACTGCGCGTTAAAGGATCTAAATTGGGTTCGATAAGTGTTATTTTTCCTGGAAAAACACGTTTTGGATAACTTAAAACATGTACATTGACGTCTTGGCTTACTTTAATTTTACCTAAATCTTCTTCATACACTTGGGCAATGGCCAACAATTGCGCGCGGTTACTGATGTGAAACAAAACGGTATTGGGTTCTACTGCTTGTCCTAAATTGACATTGCGTGAATCAATAACACCTGAAATGGGCGCTTTTACCGCCACACTGGGTGGAGGATCGCCAATTAGACGAGATTGTACCGTGGCCAAGACCTGTCCTTTGGTCACTGTATCGCCTAGATTGGCAACCAGTTCAGTCACGGCACCACTAATGCGTACACTGACATCGGCTTGTGCGTTGGGTAACAATTGGATTTGACCATTTAATGTCAAATACTCACCCATAGGACGAGAAGTCGCTTCAGACACCTTAATGTCCAGCATCTTTGTTTGTTCGGGCGTCAGTGTAACAGTCTGCGCAGGACCCGATTCATTCACTTCAATTTCGTCTCCATGAGCTATCAGGCATGAGGAATGAAAGAGAGCGCCCAGCAAAAAAAGCAACCCTAACCTTTGACAGATACGATGAGGTGGATGAATCATTTGGTCACTTCCTTGGTTTGGGATAAATAAGAACAGAATCCGCTTGAATGCGGTGCTCCAATAGCAGTACATAAGGCGACATAGGATTGAAAATACTGCCCCACAGTGGTTAAGTAGGCCATTTGCACCTCGTTTTGTTGCCGCTGTACTTGTAAGACGTTAAGAAAAGAGACCTGCCCATTTTGATACGCTTCACGAGCAAGTGTCACATTCTCAAGTCCTAAACGAAGAGAGGTTCCTTGCGTTTGTACCACACTTGTTTTAAGTGCATTAAGTTGGCCGTAATTGCTGGCGACTTCTGTTTCAATAGTAAGATTTAAGGCATCAATGGACATCATTGCCTGAGTGCCTGTTGCACTTGTTTCTAAAATTCTTCCCTGGTTACGATTCAATAGCGGCAGTGGGATCGATAACGAAATACCTAAGGTGCGGTCTGCTTGTTGAGGAGGCGCTCCTTCCACCACAATTTTATCTTGCTGTACCCCAACACCCACATTCCAATCGGCAAAGCGTTCAGCTTGTGCAAGGCGTCTATCAGCCCCGGCACGCAGGCCTGCTAGTAATAACCCTCGTCTGTCAGGACGATGATTCAAGGCGAACTGGGTAAGTACTCCTAAAGGAGGAAAATTTTTTGCTATCATAATGGATTTTTGAACTAACAACGGTGTATTAGGGGCTTGTCCTATCAGTTGATTTAAGAGTGCGTATTGGCTTATCAACTGACTTTTTAACAGTTGTTTTTCTTGTTTAATGCGTGCGTATTCGATGCGGGCAGAGTTATCATCCAATTTAGAAATCTCAGCTGCATGATAACGGTTATGAATGACACGCACTAGCTCCTGATTAATGCTTTGTAGATAATTAAGTTGTTGCATGCGATTTTCGGCAACTACCACTGCATAATAGGCATTCGCGACTTTTGCACTGAGTAGGCGTGTAGCCTCAAAAACCTCAGCGTGTGCGCGAACAATATCAATACGCGCGATGGTTTTTTGCTTCGCTATACGGCCGGAGATGGGAAAAGCTTGGTTGAAATTGATGCTGCGAGAATATTCTCCCTCGTTATTAAATACCCTATCATCATTGTTATTTAAATTTAAAGTCGGATTAGACCATAACCCTGCTTGAATCAGACGAGCCTCGGCAATGGCAATGGCGAAACGTGCTGCTTTTAAATCTTTGTTATGTTGAATAGCCAACTGGGTGAGCTCTTTAAGACCTAAAGAAGACGTGGCATACACAAGTCCTGGCATTAGCACCATAATACTCACCACCCAATACTTCAAGCCCCAGTTTTGTTTCATCATGATGTATACTCTGTCCCTAAAATACATTGGTTTTTTTATATAGTTATTCTTGTTCTATCATGCCAGTTTATGGCGTAAACGCAACGCATTGACAATCACTGACACGGAACTTAGCGCCATAGCAGCACCAGCTATCATCGGGTTAAGCAATAACCCTGTAAGGGGATAAAGAACGCCTGCCGCGACAGGCACACCCAGTGCATTATAAATAAAGGCAAAAAATAGATTTTGATGGATGTTTTTTACCGTATGTACGGAGAGCTCATAGGCTTCCAAAAGCTTATTTAAATCACCCGATAATAACGTCATACCAGCACTTTCAATCGCTACATCACTACCCGTTCCCATCGCAATACCAATATCTGCTGTTGCCAAAGCAATCGCATCATTAACGCCATCACCAACCATTGCGACCACATGCCCTTTTCGTTGTAGTTCGCGAATCACATTGCTTTTTTCATCCGGCAATACTTCGGCAATGACGTTCTGAACGCCTACGTGTTCCGCTACCGCTTTAGCTGTCATGGAATTATCACCGGTGAGCATGATGACTTGAATGCCCTTTTTAATTAAGGAGGCGACCGCATGTTGGCTCGACTCTTTAATAGGGTCGGCTACCGTAAAGACACCGGCTAACTGTTTATTGACCGTCATATAAATCACAGTAGCTCCCTCTCTTTGTGCTGTTAATGCCGCATCAGGAATCTCATCATCAGGAACAGACAACCAATGGGCATTGCCAATGGCAATAATCGCATCATTGATTTTGGCTTGAGCGCCTTTACCTCTGACTGCAATAAAATCTGTAGCCTCTTCCAGAGTAATTTGGCGTTTTAGCGCTTCATCACGTAAAGCTTTAGCCAATGGATGCTCGCTATGACGTTCAAGAGATGCCGCAAGACGCAACAGTTCATTTTCTTGCCAATACTTACATGGGATTATTTGGGTTAACGCCGGATGGCCTTGAGTCAATGTTCCTGTTTTATCCACAACAAGTGTGTCGACTTTTCGTAATTGCTCTAAAGAAGCTGCGTTTTTAATCAAGATACCACGTCGTGCGCCTTCACCAATCCCCACCATGATTGACATAGGCGTTGCAAGCCCCAAAGCACAAGGGCAGGCAATAATCAGTACGGAAATAGCAGCAATTAGCCCATAACTTAAAGAAGGCTCAGGCCCTATGAAAAACCAGACGAGAAACGAAAGCCCTGCAATCCCTAAAACCAATGGCACAAACCAGGCTGACACAGCATCGGCCAACCGTTGAATAGGAGCTTGACTGCGTTGCGCTTCGCTGACTTGGGTAATAATACGAGCAAGTAACGTATCTTTGCTCACTTGGGCAGCTTTTATAATGAAGCTTCCTTGTTGATTGAGTGTCCCGCCAATGACGTGATTGCCTATTTCTTTTGCAACAGGCATAGGCTCACCGGTTAGCATGGACTCATCGACATCGCTTTGCCCCTGAATCACTTCCCCATCAACCGGGATTTTTTCACCCGGACGCACTAGTAATCTATCCCCTACGCGCACCTCATCAAGCGTAATATCCTCATCTTTATCATGATCATTTAATCGATGAGCGACTGCAGGACTTAAATGAAGCAACGCGCGAATAGCATCTCCTGTGCGTTCTCGCGCCTTCAACTCCAATACTTGACCTAAAAGCACCAGAGTCGTAATGACTGCTGCCGCTTCGAAATATACCGGAATCGTCCCATTTTCTTGCAAATGAAGGGGAAACCATTGAGGGAAAATAAATACTACTAAACTATACCCCCAGGCAACTCCCGTACCTAAAGCAATTAGAGTAAACATATTCAATCGTTGTGATCGAAGCGATTGCCAACCTCGAACGAAGAATGGCCAGCCACAACCCCAAACCACCACAGTGGCCAGCATTACTTGAAGCCATAAGGATAAGGACACTGGAATCGATGCGCTCAACCAGTGTTCACCCATCGCTAAGATTACAATGGGAATACTGGCGATAAAGGCCACAATGAAGCGCCAAAACATGTCCTGATATTCAGGATTTTTTTGCTCTGTTAAACTCACTTGCTCAGGCTCAAGAGCCATACCGCAAATGGGACAAGTACCTGGTTTGTCTTGACGTATTTGCGGATGCATTGGGCAGGTATACATTGTATTTCCTGTCTCTTTATCAACACGAGACACAGGAGGGTTTTTATGTTGATGAGCACAACAACTGTGCTCCTCTTTGGTGTGCTCGGTTTTGTGGTTATGCGTACTCATCATTCACCTCAATCGTATTTTTTAAGCAAGCCCATTATTTCATCCATTTTTTCTTGACGCGATTCCTGACTGCCATGGCAAGCAACCTCATTAAGACAATTTAAAACATGGCGCTCAAGCACGCCAAGCTCAATAGTTTTTACAGCATTTCGAACGGCACGCAATTGCGACAAAATATCCACACAATAACGCTGCTCTTCAATCATCCGCTTAATACCTTCAAGCTGTCCTGTCACTCGATTTAGTCGGGACAATTCCTGATGATGCTCCGAATGTTTGGGCATAATTTTTTCTCCTATATACCCCTATAGGTATATACCTGGATGGGGTATATGTCAAGGATACAAAATGCTACTAAAAAGCTAATAAAAATATACTTGCCCATGGTTTTCTATTGGCCAGACTATTTAACAAAACTTCCCCAGCGAATCTTCACCATCTTATTTTTCACGTGCACTAAACAGGGTTATCCTTAGAATTTTGTAAGTTTTATATTTATTTGGCAGGAAAATACATATTTTAAATGGCAGATTGACTAAATTAAATGTTTCTACTATTCTAGAAATATGGACATAAAAAATTCACTAAAAATATTCGATACCCTTTCTCAGGAAACTCGCTTGCAAGTGTTTCTATTGCTTGTTCAAGCGGGACCAGAAGGGTTATCCGCAGGAGCAATTGGCGATGAGCTGGGTATTTTACACAATACCCTATCATTTCACTTAAGCCATTTGTCTAATGCCCAAATTGTCACGTCCTATCGTCAAGGGCGTTATGTATTTTATTCAGCAAATTTTGAGTTAATGCGCGATTTTATCACCTTCATGGTTCAGGATTGTTGCAGCAAACAACAAGTTCAAATTCAACAACCTGGGAAAAAAGATTGTCTGGTTATTGAATTAACTGATTACTGTAATTCTAAAAAGGGGTAAGTCATGAAACGTTTTCATATTCATATTGGTGTTGACAACCTTGCTGATAGCATCTGTTTCTACAATGCCCTATTTGGAGCTGAACCAATAAAAGTTAAATCCGATTATGCCAAGTGGATGCTAGAAGACCCGTGTATTAATTTTGCCATTTCAACCCGTGCTGGAAAACATGGTGTGGAACACTTAGGCATTCAAGTGGATGATGCCGCCGAATTAGACGCACTGAGAAACCAATTTTCTCAAGCTAATATTTCAACCCATAGTGACGGTGAAACAACGTGTTGTTATGCGAAATCAGAAAAATCATGGGTGAGTGACCCTACTGGAATCGCATGGGAAGCCTATCATACTATGGAGGATGCTCAATTTTTTTCTGGAGATAATACAACAGAAAGTTCGTGCTCAATGCCTACCAAAAAGACATCAACCTCTTGCTATGATACACCGTTAAAAACAAAGGGATGTTGTGATTAATGAATACTGATCCAGTTAAATTATTATTTCTTTGTACAGGTAACTCTTGTCGGTCCATTATGGCCGAGGCAATAACTAATTATTACTCGAATGATCGCTATCTGGCTTTTAGCGCAGGTAGCGCCCCGACCGGAAGCGTACATCCGAAAGCGATAGAAACTCTTGCTCGCCATGGTATCAAACCAAATACACCTCGCAGTAAATCCTGGCATGAATTTAAATCAGAATCTATTGATTTAGTCATTACTGTCTGTGACCAGGCGGCTAGTGAAAGCTGTCCCATTTTCCCTGGTCAACCAAAGAAACTCCATTGGAGTATTCCTGATCCTGCTAAAGTGGAAGGATCTGAAGCGAAAATTAATACAGCATTTGAAGCGGTATTTAATCAACTGCAACAACGAATAGAAAAGGAGTTGTTGTCATGACCACTTGCAATAATCATCGTCTTTCTTTTTTAGATAGATATCTAACATTATGGATTTTCATGACAATGGCTGTAGGCGTTGTTATCGGCTCTATCTTTACAGGCACGCCAAAATTTTTAAATTCCTTATCTATTGGTTCCACCAATATTCCTATAGCGATTGGCCTAATCTTAATGATGTACCCTCCTTTGGCCAGGGTTAAATATGAAGAATTACCATTGGTGTTCAAAGATTGGCGTATTCTTCTATTATCATTGATTCAAAATTGGCTTGTTGGACCATTTCTCATGTTTGGCCTTGCTGTTTTGTTCTTACATGGTTATCCCGAATACATGACCGGACTGATTCTCATTGGCTTGGCACGGTGTATTGCTATGGTGATTGTCTGGAATCAACTAGCCGAAGGAGATAATCAGTATGCTGCGGCATTAGTGGCATTTAACAGTATTTTTCAACTGTTGTTTTTTAGTGTCTATGCCTGGTTTTTTCTAACAGTTTTACCACCCCTGGTTGGCATGACAGGGCAAATAGTTCACATTAATTTTATGACAATTGCAGAAAGTGTTTTTATTTATCTGGGTATTCCTTTTTTTGCTGGATTTCTGACTCGCTTTGTATTGATAAAGCGAAAAGGTCTGGCTTGGTATGAAACCAATTTTTTACGAAAAATTTCTCCCATTACCCTTGTTGCTCTGCTTTTTACGATTTTGGCGATGTTTTCTTTGAAAGGCGGGATGGTGTTACAACTTCCATTTGATGTGATTCGTATTGCCATTCCCTTGGCTATTTATTTTGTTGTGATGTTTTTTGTCAGTTTTGCAATGGGAAAAATCATCGGCGCAAGCTATGAGAAAACAACGGCAACTTCATTTACGGCAGCAAGTAATAATTTTGAATTGGCTATTGCTGTAGCCATTTCTGCCTTTGGACTTAACTCTGCTATCGCATTCACAACAGTTATAGGCCCCCTTGTTGAGGTGCCTGTGCTAATTTCACTCGTGAACGTAGCATTTTGGTTACGACGACACTGGTTTTATAACGCAAATCCTGGGTGCTAATCAGCATATTGGTTAAGCGGTACTGGTGCTGATTAAACTTGTTGGTTTTCGACATCATCAGGCAGTAAGTACTATAGAAGAAACCATCACCTATATTGAGGGCTGGTTGCAAAGGAATACTCCATGAATAAAAAATTGTTTCATGCGCTCGAGCGCGAGTGTTTAATTTATTTATCCAGAAAAGAGGTGACGCAAGAACTGCTTCGCCCGCTAATTAATGAATTTCTTTCCACACAACCAGAGCATCTACTGTTAATCCTGGCCAAAGAAGAACAAACGACTGATGCAGTCAGTGATGTAATCGCCCATCAATTCACCGATACCCATGATATTTTAATGCATCGAGTGATACATCACCTTAACGATCTGCTTTATGAAACCATCAAGCCTTATTATTTCTAGAATAAATGCTAATAAAAATCCACTCATCTCGCTATGACAAAAACCATTAGGAGTCAGTTGATGTATTCTCTTTCTTTAACTGTTCCTGTTTTCTTAAATAAATTTCCTGCCTGTTCACAGACACCTGTTTAGGCGCATCAATTCCCAGTTTGAAATTTCCAGGTTCATGGGTTTTAAAAGGGGTAATCACCACCTTTTGATTGGGTTTTGTCGCAGAAAATTTCAGACTTTGGTAGAGTTTCCACATTTTTTGGAGTTTGACGATGCTCTCTTTCAAATGGAAACATTTCAAGCGGGATATTATATTGATGCTGGTCAGATGATATCTGGCCTATTCTCTGAGTTATCGAGATGTTGAGGAGCTTGCTCTTGAGCGTGGCCTGAAAGTAGACCATTCCACTATTCATCGCTGGGTAGTTGAGTACTCCCCTCAGCTAGAAGAAGCTTTTCGCAAACGTCATAAGCGTCCGACGGGAGGTTCCTTAAGAATGGATGAAACGTATATTAAGGTTAAAGGACAGTGGATGTATTTGTATCGTGCAGTGGATAAAGAAGGCAATACCGTTGATTTCATGCTATCAGAAAAAAGGGATGAACCGGCAGCAAGGGCATTTTTCGCGAAAGTCATTGGTTCAAATGGAGTTCCACACACCGTGACCATGGATAAAAGTGGCGCCAACAAAGCTGGCATTGATACTATCAACCTGCATCTGGCAATGCTATTCATTATGGGCGGACTTTTCCTCCAGATCACAGTAAGGCAAGTCAAGTACCTCAACAACATCGTAGAGCAGGATCACAGGTTCATCAAGAATGTCACTAAACCCATGAAAGGATTTAAAGCCTTTCACTCAGCCAAGGCTACACTGGCAGGAATTGAACTCCACCACATGCTTCGTAAAGGACAGCATCTGAAAACAGGAAAACAATCCATCTTTGAACAGTTTTATGGACTTGCGGCATAGACTCGCCCAGCGTTTCTCAACACTGTATCTGAAAAAAAATTTGCGACAAAACCAGCATCTGAGAACGCTTTCGCGTTTCAACTGCCTACACTTTAAGTATAGTAAAGCCATACGGGCTGTCAATTTTCGTGAAAGTACATGTGCTATCCTCTGCTCTGAGTTTCCAATTCAAGGTTAACCTACATCTACGCGTCCGTAAGACGTTTAATGAGCTTCATTGCAATTTGGCCAAGCCACTTTGCTTAAATGTGATTACTCATAGCCAAAGGACTCATTGGGTTGGGTTAGAATAACCCCACCCATTCTTAAGCATTCGCATCAATCAATCCAGGGATTGGAATACCCCTCAATGCCGGCCACTTGAGCAGCCCACTCTTTTTCCCAGGCGCTTGGCGGAAATTGCCGATGCCAGGCAATAAATAATTGTTGTTGTGCGGGACTTAATGCAATGCCATACCGGTCAGCCATAAAAAGGTTCGCACGGGCTACTAGTCCTTTCACCGTATCGGCTGGTTCAATGCGATGTGTGGCTTTATCCACGTAAAACTCACAGCCGTAGGTTTTTGTTT
The DNA here is from genome assembly GCF_021297775.1 of Legionella sp. 16cNR16C. Lineage (NCBI taxonomy): Bacteria > Pseudomonadati > Pseudomonadota > Gammaproteobacteria > Legionellales > Legionellaceae > Legionella > Legionella sp. 16cNR16C. The sequence continues at coordinate 119,591 of NZ_JAJTMX010000003.1, read as the reverse complement.
TGCCTGGGAGTTCGGCGTAGCGATAATTAGAACGCATTTGATTTAACAATCCCACTTCTGGCCATAAGTTATAAAGCTCAGCTTCCGCCAGGCGAAATCGTGGCTCTATTTTTTCACAACAAGCCCGCCCTTTATAAGGTGTGCCGTTGGCATGATGGCAAAGCGGTACCCGCCAACAGGCGAACTGCCGACCAAAATTTTCGGCAGGTCGGGTAACAGAGTCGCATTGCTGCGACTCCGTCCCCTAAGAACGGAGCGTGCGACTTTCACCGCACTCCGCTCAAGCCTTTATAAGGCCATATAAATGACCCAGCTTAACCCTTTTTATTAAGGGGTTCAGCAGCGATCCGTTTGTTTTTAAGTTGCTTCCTCTTTTCAAAATATTCTTTGAATTTTGGGTCAAATGGATATGCTTCAGCTCTGATTTTGATATGACGTCTGATAAGTATTCTCGTTGGCTCGACAATGTCGAGATAGGTCGTCTTTCCATCCTTGTCCTTGACGGTAGTAGAGAATATCCAATTTCGTTTGGAATCGGAACGGAAGTACTTCTTAAGTATCCACCCAGTTCCTTTATTTGGATGACGTCTTCTGGCCCATTTCCAGATTGCAAAAAAGATAAGATGGCTAACTTTAGAAAAAGTTTCTTTTGCGCATATTGTTCTGTGATAATTTGTCCACCCGCGAATTTTAGGATTTAACAAGTAGATAAGTTTTTCAGCAGATAAGGTTGGATTCGATTTTATCGTTGTCCTAATGTCTTTTAGGAAACTTTTAATGCTGTCCTTAGCGGGCACTATAATAAGTTTGTTATTGAATTTTCTTATGTTAGCGCCGAGAAAATCAAATCCGTTGTCTATATGCGTAATTTTAGTTTTCTCTGGAGATAATGTTAGGCCCCGCTCAACAAGGAATGCTTCAATTTTGGGTTTTACCGTATATTCCAATATTTCTCTGCTTGCCCCTGAGACAATGAAATCGTCTGCATAGATAGCCGTATGAACTTTACTTGCCTGACTGCCTTTGCCATCCTTGATGATCTTTTCCAGTCCGCTTAATGTAATGTTCAGTAATATTGGTGAGATTAATCCGCCTTGTGGCGTACCTTCGGAGGTCGGGTATAAGGTTCCTTCCGCCATGTATCCTGCCGTTAGCCATTTCTTCAGTATGTCTTTATCCATGGGCACGTTGTTAATAAGCCATTGGTGCGAAATACTGTCGAAGCATGATTTGATATCCCCCTCTAAGATAAATTTTGCAGAATGCCTATGAGAGAGAATTTTGAAGCATCTCTCGATAGCATCCGCTGTTGATCTTAAAGGCCTGAATCCAAAAGAACTTTTATCCGCTATTGCTTCGGAGATGGGAATAAGTGCTAAAACATATAAAGCCTGCTGGGCACGGCATTTCATCACCGGAATGCTAAGAGGACGAAATGTTCCTTTTTGTTTTTTGGGAATCATAATTCGCCGAAGAGGTAATGGTTTATACCCTCGCCGCTTTAGCGATTTTATGGCTCTCATCTTTTGCTTTGGTGTGCTCCATACTATTTTATCAATCCCGGCTGTTTTTCCTCCTTTATTTTGGGTAACTCGTTTTACAGCCAATGCTTTAGCGTAAAAGGAGTGAGTGAGCAGCCATTGCAAGGATTTAACTTTGCCGTGTTTACCCTCTTTATAAGCCTTCGCAATACGCACTTGTAGCCGATGTACAAACTTCTGAGCTTGATGCCAAGGGATGGCATTCCAATCGAGTTCGCTTGTTGAAGATGCACCAGTAGAGTGTTTAATTCTAGCCGTCATTTGCTTTTCCTCATACTATTGGTTCTGCAAGCTATCTTGCGATTAAGACCAGTTGGACGTGGGCTCACTTTCGTGCCGGATAATATTTAAATCCGTATCATTGCGATTACAACAATGCCTTCGCTTTTTCCAACCTCCTATTCCTGCAGCAGTATCAGCAATCTTTACAGAGTACCTTCCTATTCTCAGGACTACTGCAGGGTTTCCACGTTTCGCATAACAAACAAAATGGGTTAGGCTCTTCCACTTCACCGGCGGCACTACATTCGCGATGCGGCATGATGTAAACCTGCATCTTGACCACTTACCTTTTGGTTAAAGCCTATCAGCATCTTTGGCTTTCTGAACATGACGGTGTTTATAAGAAGTTTGCATAAGCTAGCCATACCATTTATCCCAAGCACCTCACCGCTTGATGCTAGCAGTTTCGGAGTCACCTTACGGCTTCTCTTACGGTTATCCGCGGTTACAATGTCTCTAGAGCTTCATACCCCTGCGTTGCCACAGATGCATGTCCAGATAGGGAACTGCTGGCGAAACAACAGGCTTTCTATATTCTTCCTGATTATGAAAGCAGTTTGTTATGCGACCTCGTGTCGCACGCATCATATGCTCCCATTCCAGGCGCAACGCTCGTTTTTTTATCGGCGGCGGCATCCATCTGACAGCTCGCCAAATCAATTTGCTTGTTTTGGTAATGGCACTGGCAATACAACGTGATAGGATGCGGCTTAAATACGACTGCTGCTATTTTTTTGGCTTGCGCGAAATTAGCAGGCGGTGTGGCATCGCACACCTGGCTCAAAGTTAAAAGAACAATGAAGGGCAATATTGTTTTTGTTTTCATGTACGAAGCTTAATGATAATGCGCCGGTTTTTCCAGTCTTGTCTTTTTTAAACACTGCCCTACCATGCCGTGTAATTTTAAGGAGTGAATAACATGTCCCAGCATCAAACCGACTGCCTTTTGTACGGAAACGAGTGACCGTCCACTTCCGTTATTACTGGCCGAATGCTTTCGTTCTTTGGCAGCACAAGCGATTTGGGAGTATCGATATCACTGAGGTGATGACCTCTGATGAGCGAATTGACTTTGAGTCCTTGCCGGTAGAATCCCAAATTGCCTGCCGCCATGCGGCCTGGGAGCATTTGCATGTCAATAAACTCCTTCAAGAAGCCAATATCGCCAATATCTGGCAAGCAGATGAGCAGCGTAGTGCTCTTCGCATCGGCGTAGATTGAAAAATGTCTGGGCAGTAGGGTTTTTCCTTTACTTATCAGCGCTCTAACATTCTATACACATCGTTATCCACAGATTTTGTGGATAAGTGACAAGGTGATTTCTCGCATTTGAAAGGTGATAAGCCTTTGTAATCATAGGGCTTGAAGAAGGAACGAAGGAAACAAGGCGCTAATAGAGAGATGTTTGAAAAAACTTATCCACAAAAGCAAGACTTGGGATAGAAATTTCAGAAATGCATTGTATCTTCTTTTTTTTAGAAGAACCAGTCTTGACTTTTTTCCGCTGTTCCCTTTGAGAACAAACCCTTCGCTATCTCACTAATAATTAATGATAAATTGGTTTTGAAACGATTTTGCCTTTCTTTCAGAGAGCGAAACCTATTGGCAGACAATAAAAAGACGGATGCGCATCCAAGAACTAAAAAATCATCCATACTTTAAACAGCAAGTCTTTTGCGAGGCATTATGGAAATTGCCATTATCGGAGCAGGCTGGTATGGTTGCCATCTTGCATTGGCCCTGGCCAAGGCAGGACATAAAGTGACATTGATTGATAAAAACAAAGCTATTTTTCAGGGGATTTCCGGCCAATTTGGTATTCGCTTGCATTGCGGTTCGCATTATCCGCGCTCCCCCGAAACCCGGGAAAGTTGCCGACGAGGATTTGAGGCCTTTATGGCCACCTATCCGGACTTAGTGGTTGACCATGAATACTCCATCTATGCGGTCGGCACTACCGATTCGATGGGCAAAGCCTCTCACGTCAGCGCGTCTGAATTTAAGTCCGTGTGTGATGAATTTCAGAAAGACACCGCGATTTCACCCGACGAGCTGGATTTTGCAAATATCTTAAGCGCCCATAACATCAAAGAACCTAGTCTTTTAATTGGCGAGCCCCTCCGGGAGTATTTTCAAAACGCCTTAAAGGAGGCCGGCGTCACGCTGCAATTAGACACCGAGATAAAAGCCATCCAACCTGGAGACCGTGGTGCCGCTCTCCACATGAATGGCGAGATGCGCTCCTTTGATAAAGTGATTAATGCATCGAGCTTTCAATCGTTTCAACCCCAAGACGAGCTGCCCTTTCCGTTTGAAATTGCCTACCAACCCTGCTTAGGGCTCATTTATGAAGACAGCGACCCAGGACAAAAACCCATCTCGGTGATTATGATGGATGGCCTATTTCCTTGCTTAATGCCACTGGTGGATTCCAAACCCTTTAACCACCGCTATTTAGTCACCCATGGGCAGTATACGATTATGGAGTCTTGTTCTACCACCGATGAAGCCTACCGTATTTTAAATCAGATTGATAATGACTATATCCAAACGCAGATTAAGCCCCGATGCGAGGCCGAAATGAATCGGTTTTGGCCAGACTTTGCTGAGCGCTTTCAGTTTAAATCCTGGCAAGGCAATGTACTCGCCAAATTTAAAACCAAAACCGAATTTCGTAGTGCCGTCACGTTTGAGAAAGACCATGTCATATCCATTGTTCCAGGCAAGGTAAGCAATATTTTTGATGTCGAGCACGACACCTTAGCGCTTCTTAACAATGCCAATATTCAAACGCACAACGGCTTTCGCTACCCAGCTGACGGTGTGCTTGCGCACGGCCTAAGTGAGATATTAACCAAACCGAGCGATAGACGGGCCACCACCAATCTGCATACCTTTCAGGAGATTAAGCCCATGCCGGCCCCTGTTAGTAATCCCCCCTCTTTCTCATAAAAAACAGCTATGCTTAAGAAAAAGCATTCATCATTCATTATGAGCAACCCAAAGGATTTGGAAGACTATCCCTTTCCGGCGCTAATCAGCACCAGGGAAGGACTCATCGAATACTGCAATCCTGCATTTATTCAGGCCATTGGCCCCTATACCCATCAGTTTTTGCAGACGATTTCGGGATTAAGCCCCTTGAGTACGCCGCTATTGAATGAACGAGCGACACGAGAGCCCATGCCCTTAACCATTCATGGGGATATGCATTTGCAGTGGGTTGTTTATCCCTATCAAGCAGTGTGGATTGCCCAATCGCAACCGGTGAACACGCTCATTGAAGCCATCGAAAAAGGCAAATTACTGCAAATGTCGATTATCGATTTACTGCCTAATTTTACGATTTTCTGGAAAAATAAGGACTTGGTGTATCTGGGCTGCAATCAGACCATGGCCCATGCCATGGGACTGCCTTCGAGTAACGCCATTATTGGCAAAACCGATTTTGACCTGCCGACGCCCAAAATCCAAAGTGAAGCCTATCGCCGGGACGATCAAGACATCATTCAGTCAGGGAAGGCCAAACTGAACATTGAAGAAGTACAAACGCTGCCGGGTCAAGGCACTCGGGTATTACTGACCTCCAAAGTGCCGCTCTTTGATGTCAACGGCAAGGTGGATGGGGTATTGGCCATTTACACCGACATTACAGAACAAAAGCAACTGCAGCATTCATTACAAGACGCCAAAGAAAAGGCGGAAGCCGCAAGTCTTGCGAAAACAGAATTTCTTGAAAACATGCGTCATGACATTCGGACCCCACTAACCGGGATTGTGGGATTCGCAGATATTTTGAAAATGGAATCGCAAACTCCGCATTTGAAAGAGTATGCGGATAACCTGGTCGCTTCCAGTCATGCCCTTCTCGAATTGTTAGATGAAATTTTAGAAGCCATTCGCGTCAGTTCAGGCGAAATTCCTATGCTTCGCAAAAAATTCAACTTAAAAGACAGCTTGCAGCATATTATTGAATTAAACCGCTCCAAAGCGGCCCATAAGCGACTATCGCTTCAACTGGATTACGATGCCAGGATGCCCCTGTATTTTATTGGCGATAAAATTCGTATTCATCGCATCGTACTAGAGTTAGTCGCGAATGCGCTTAATTTCACCGACACAGGCTTTGTCAACGTCACTGTCACCCTTGCCAAACAAACAGGCCGAGACCTTATCGCGCAAATCGTGGTAGACGACTCAGGAATGGGTATTCCTAAAGAAAAACAGCAGGAAATTTATCTGCAATTCAAACGATTAACCCCTTCATACCAGGGCATTTATAAAGGGGCTGGCTTAGGGCTTTCGGTGGTTAAACAATTTATTGACGAGTTGGAGGGGGAAATTTATGTGAAAAGCGAGCCACGAAAAGGGTCTCGATTTACCTGCCTTATCCCGCTTAAAGAATCATTAATGGCTGATGACTCTGGCATTGAAGGCTCCATGGAAGAGACCTTGGATGAGTTATATAGCAAAACATATGCACAGGAAATTAAGCCGCTTCAAGGGACGCATTTTTCAGGGGAACACCGTGTATTAGTGGTTGAAGATAACGTCATTGCCCAAACCGTTGCCAAATCAATGCTTTCAGCCTTACATTGCCTCGTGGATATCGCAGACACCGGACGAAACGCCCTGGCGCTCTGGAAAGCCAATCCCTATGATTTAATTTTTATGGACATTGGTTTACCCGATTTGGACGGTTATGAAGTCACTCATGCCATTCGGGTACAAGAATTAGCGCAGAAGGCCCATGTGCCTATCATTGCTTTAACCGCGCATGCCGGCGATGAAAATAAAAAACGATGCATCGATGCCGGAATGAATGCGGTGCTGACCAAACCCCTCACGGCTAAAAATTGTGCGGACATGGTGAATGCCTTTATTCCAGGACGCCAGAAAGACCTCCCTCCCCAATCGGCCTGTACATCAGAGGAAGGACTACCCCCCTCTTTAACCGAATTTCCCTTGCTCGATATCGCAGAAGGCATGAAAACACTGGGGGATGAGGCCAGTGTGGCCGAGATGCTTCGCTTTATGATTAAAGAATCCTTGCCCGAAGACTTGCAGAAACTAACACTGGCCCACCAGGCGAATGATTGGGAAAAAACCGAGCAGCTCATTCACAAGATAAAAGGCGGCGCGGTCTATGTCGGTACCATTCAATTAAAGATGGCCTGCCAGTACTTCGATCAATACTGGAAATCAGGCGAAACCGAACAATTGGAATCCCTGTTTCAACAAGCAGTAACTGTTGCTGTTGCGACTACCCAAGCCATTGAGGACTGGCTCAAAGAACAAACGAGTTAAGTCCTTTCATGCCTTGAGGCAATCGCGCTTCCAAAACCGCATTTCAAGAGGGTCCTTTGAGTTTCAAAAAGGATGCGAATTCCTCTTTTTCTTTATTTCAGCCAAACCCACCCCTTAGGCATAACGCAATGACTCACTCTCAAAGGTTTGTTGCTCGAGCTCTAATTCAATGGCTCTTTGCTTATCCCATAATGCTTCAAGCTCTTTACGAGTGTCTTGTATTTTCTTTCGCATAGCCAAAATACTTTCTTCCTCTGACTGCTGGATAATGGCTTTGTTCAATGCATCCAACAAGGCCGCCTTTGCGCAAATGGCCGCCTCAATTGCCGTCAAACGAGAGTCTTCCCGTACGTCCTTCGCTAACTCATAGTGAGGATTCATCTCCGCTTCTTTAATGGTTTGCCAACGCGTTTCACGCAGAATTTGCTTGTCCTTAAACTGGTCCCCTAAATAAAAATGGTTATAGAATCCCTTAGGGGTTTGCCATTGTTTAGTACGTAACAGCTTGGAGAGAATATTGTTTCGGTGTTTGAAACAAGTCACTTTTGGTAAATAGTACTGAGAGTTCAACAGGGCAAATAAGTACTCTGCAGCCAGCTGCTTCGGTGCCGAAATCCGCACGCTTTGTTTAACGAGTAAATTGTAAAAAGTGCCAGAGACCAATTCCTTTACCGGTTCTGGAATTTCTTCTTTAACGTCAGAAAATAAAAAGTCTTGTACTGCCTCAAATTGTTTAATAGTCCTCAGGTGTGTGGTCTTATCCACAGATGAGAATAAATTCTTACCAATAATATTATTTTTAAGAAAAGAATTATAAAGATCACTTATATATAGACCGCGCAAATTGAGAGGTTCGATCATCTCAATAGTGCTTTTATTTGAACATCTTGACACATTTTCATCTGCAATGGCGTGTCGGTTTGATTGAAACTGGTTGCTTTGTATAGAATTACTTTTTACTGTTACTTTTTTCGACTTGCTGCCAGGTTGTTTGAGAAGGGAGAGAAATTTCTCGGTGATATTGATATAAGCGCCCTTCTTAACTTGAAACGCCCCATTCGCCGTACGCGTAAATAAAGCCTGCCGACGCTCAATAAAACCCTTATCAGAAAACTCTTTTAAATAACGTTGAAATGTTCCCTTGGGAATACCTGTATCAGCAGCGATTTCTTCATACGGTTTCATGAACCATTTATTATTAGATCCTCTTAATTGATAGGTGCTTTTCTCCCACCCTAATAGAAGGTAGTCCATAAAATGCGCTTTTGTTACTGAGGGTATAATCTCGACAAGATGTTTAAATCTCGCGTGAAAAATGGAACAAAAGTTCCCCATAGATAATTCCTTATCTTATTGTTTTTTTTAGGGAACGAAGCTAATATATGGGTGTGTTTATAAACAAGCAACATAGCTCGACCGAGTTCATTCGAGGATGTGTTTAGCTTCATTCTTGGCTTGTTATCACAGTTGTGAGGAGTTGCCGCTCTTCACAACTGTAGTCTTCTTTTATCGTCTACATTTTTTTCCCTTAGCTGTTATCTATTATTTTTGAGTCCTACTATGAGAACCTAAAAATTATTATTATCTGGATTTATACGTGATCTCAAGTCTTCGTGTCAATACTCAATACACTAAATTCAATATGGTTTTGTGAATGCTATAACATGCTGATTTTACATTGTTTAGGCTCATAAATCGCCTTGGCAAAATATTCCATGTAAAATACTCAATACAGTATTGAGTATTATTGGATAATTATGTATTGTTACGTGCTAGAATATACAAATTGGAGTTATCGATGAAATCTAAAATCCCACGTGTTTTAGTTGTGGCCAATAATAAAGGAGGAGTCGGGAAGAGCCTCATAAGCCAGTTAATTTCAACATATATCGCTTTTAAAAAAAATAAAAAAGTTCTAGTACTTGATTTTGATCCTCAGGGAAATATGTCATATAGGTTTTTGCGAGATACTCGCATTAGGGAAATGTCTAACTACAAACCACCATTGCATCCTGATTATGATCCTAATAGCAAAGATGATGAAGGATGGGATGGAAGATCCTCTGCGCTAGATATGTGGACAGGTAACCCAGTAGTTCCATATCCTACTGATCTCGAAAATTTAGATATCCTACCAAGTAATGCAAGCTTAATTAAGGATATTGAAGCGTTTGAATATAGCGAAACTTTAGAAAGTATAGTTCAAAGAGCATACGATTTTTTTGCAATGGATGATTTCATTGAATGCGGTTATGACTTGGTAATAATTGACACTCCCCCAGCAAAAGGCCCTTTGACTCAAAGTGCTATTCGTGCCGCTACCCATGTTCTTATCCCAATAGAACTAAGCAATAAATCTTTGCAAGGTTTGGCTGGTATGGTTGATTTAGTAAATCGACAAAATATCTATCGACCAGCCAATGCTCAAGCAAAAATTATTGGACTGCTTAAAAATAAAGTGGATTACAATAAAAGGACTCCACAAAATCGTATCGTCGAAACAATAAAATCAAATGAAATGCTTTGTAAATTACTTTTAGATAATGTTGAGATACATGATTCTCCTAGAGCTGTAGATATTGATGAAGATCAAGCTCCAATAACTGCTCCTTACACTGAGCTAAAAGAAAATGATAGGTTCGCCATTGAAGCAATAGAGCTTGGTGAGTTTGTGTATCGAAAAGTATTAAATGATAAGGATAAGAGAAATGAAGAAGAAAATCATTGCAACCTCGCTCAAGCTTAAAAATAGCAAGCCAGATACGGTAATTCGAGCAGGTATAACTGCTAATACAAAGTATACAAGAGGCAAACAATTAGTGGAGCACGATCCCTTACACTTAATTCCAGATCCTTATAATCCTAGGCCAGGTGATAAAATCGATGAATCATGGTTGAAGTTCAATCTGAAATTAGACACAAATGAAAGTCTTTGTCGAATAGACCCCTTAACTGGGGAGTATATAATTCCGAGCTTTTCTGAGGTTTGTACTTTAGATAATGATGAATTAGAAGACAGTTATAATTTTCTAAGAGATCTAGCCTATTCAATTAGAAATGATGGCTTAATAGAACCAATTGAGATTTTTTTAGCGGATAAAGAAAATGATCCTGATTATTTCCTCAATTCCGATAAGCATTATGGGTATGTCATACTAGAGGGACATCAAAGGAGATTGGCAGCAATTATGGCAGGTGTTCCTAGTGTTACCTGTATTGAAATTACTGATGAAAGCTTGCTGGCCAAACTTAAAGTAAAACATCGGAAGTTAAGAAGACAGCTGTCTGAAAATAACCTAAGAAAAGGTTTGACGATTGCTCAAAATTATTTGATAGTTCAAAACCTTTTGTTAGATGATGAAACGATTAATTTATCAAATAAAGAGTTGTCCACAATAATAGGTTTAAATGAAGCTATAGCTAGTGCATTGAAAATTATTTGTCTTAAGCCAGAGAAGTTTCCTCCCATTTTCTTTTCCAAACTAAAAGCCAATCAACTTTCGTTTAAAACAATACGTATGCTTGTTCCAAAAACCTATGCTGAGATTGAAGATATTTTGAAGAGTGGTGAGCCTATTAAGTCTAAGCCGGAAAAGAAACCTCAACCTAGAGGACGTCAGGGAGGGGCCAAGAAGAAATATGCAACTTTCAAAATAAGTGATGAAAGAGAAACATCGGTTCTTTATAAAGTTCTTCTTTCCAGATTTCCTGAGATTGACGATGAACACAAAGAGATTTCATTCAAAAGCTTAGAAGACCTACTATATAAAGTTAAAGAAATAGCCCTGAAAGAAAAATTATGACCTGGGTCAGTCTTTTATAACTTATTGAATTTAAGACATAATTTTATAAATATAGATTTTTTTGATTATTATGGGAATGATTATGACCAAGGGTTTAAAGAAGAAAAAAATGATTTTTCGCACACCCCAAAAAAAAGAGAAATGGTTAGTCTGTGTGCGTTTTCCTACCGACATTAAGAAAAAACTAAAGATTCAGTCAGAAAGAGATTACTCAGGTAGAAGCAAACAGTCTAGCTTAATTGAAGATGCTGTGAATTACTATTTGTATACAATATCAAAAATAAATTGGGCGGATTATGAGAGAGATCCAGATTATATTGAATTGATTGATGACATTCACGAAGGATTGAACCAATCACCATTAGAGGGGCCAACTCAAGTATTTTTCACTCAAGAAACTCAAGAAAAGATAATTGAGCTTGAAAAGAAAATTAAACTAACAAGGCCTTTGATGAAGGACGTAAGGATCGGATTGATTAGAAAATCTGTGTCAATTAGGCTTAGCTTAGGGGACAAAGCTTTCTTTGACAAAATTATGTCAGAAAATGAATAAGCCTGGTTTAACCTCAATTTTATCTTCAGAGCCATCTGAACCTCTTTTTTTTAATCAGGGGCTCTGATAACCTTCTTAGATTCAGTCCAAACACTACATTTATCTATTATATCTTGTATAGAAGTAAAGCAAAAAAGATTTATCATTAGCAGTCTCGCCAACAGATAAAAACTGTCATTTACTATGGTCAGTAGTATTATCGAAAATTTTAGTTGAATTTTCCGTCTACTGAAAGACCTAGAGAGAATGCTTCAAACCCCCTGCTACGCAGGAGATGTGCCGCATATTCACTTCGTACCCCCTGCGAACAATATATAAGTATCTTCTTATTAGGTAATTGGGGAAGATTGTTTATAAGCTCAGAGAATGGTGAGTGAAGCTGGTTTAATACAAGAATTTCAGATCGATCCTCATACAACTCTCTAATATCGATAACCATATAATCATTCAACTCTATATCATCTAGTCTGATTCTATAGTTAACTGCTGGCCACGTAACTAACTTATCCTTACATGATCTACAGGTCGGATTCTTACGAAACTCAAGTTGTTCAGAAGAATAATTATCGCAGTTAATTCTAAGTATTTTGCTATCTAAGGCAGTACTATTAGAGATGATCTGAATAGCAATTGACGCTGCAACACTACCAGCAATACCAGAAGTAGAGCCAATAATTCCTGATAATGAACAGGTTTGGATAATGTTGGGAGGTGGGGGTTCAGGAAAAATACAGCGATAGCATGCCACCTTGGGATTGATAGTTGCGATTTGAATTTGCGATTTGTAAATACTAGCACTAATAAGTGGCAAATTTAATTGACAGCAAATATCATTGGCTAAATATCTGGTTTGAAAGTTATCCGAACCATCAATAATAAGCTCATATTCTTGAAAGATCTGTTTAGCATTCTTAATCGTTAATTTTTCTGCGTAGGGCTTAATATTAATTTCAGAATTTAGAGTTTTAAGTTTCTGAGCACCTTGGCGAGCTTTGTTCTTGCCTATATCTTCTTCTGAAAATAGGATCTGACGATGTAGATTTGTCAGGTCAACATTATCGAAGTCAATAATTCCTAAAGTACCAATACCAGAGCCCGCAAGGTATAAACTAAGCGGCGATCCTACACCTCCCGCCCCAATTATTAAGATAGAATTATTTTCTAAATTAGATTGGGCTTTTTTTCCTAAAAGTGGGATTTGTCTACAATATCTATCATTCATATACAATTCTTTGAGATATTTGAACGGATTTAAGCTCAAGGTATAATAACCTATTTCAAATTAAAAGGTTAGGAAGTTAACTATCATGAATAGTTCAAGGAATATGTTTGTCAGTGGACTATTCTCAAGCATTGGTTTCATTTACTTTTTTATTTTACCTGTGTACATTCCAATAAGAGCTCTAGGTATTGAGACGCATTTTTACGATAAAGTTGCGAGAAGCCCCTTAGAGTTAATTTTATATTTTCTTCAAATCACCATGTTATTGGCATGCAATAGTATGCTCTTGTCATTTTTCTATCAGTTTCTCAGTAAAAAATTATCAAACACGGGTGGTAAAAATCCGATCTTACATTTATATAGATCGGTAGCTGTAGTTTTTAGTAGCTTTTTTGTTATAACCAGCTATTTTATTATGAACCCGCCTAATTTACTTTCACTGTATGCTTGGAGCGGGGCACACTATTTTGTTATCTGTTATTTCCAGTTATTAGTCAGAGCAGAAATTAGCAACGCCAGAAAAACCAATTTGTCCACCGCTCAGGTTAATAATTATTTCGGAATTGTTTTAAATATTTCCGGAGTAGTAGCACTTGGTATTTTTAGCTGGTTTTTCTCAAAGGGTTATGCCGAACAATATAGGGTATATTGTATTGTTTTGGAGATAGCATTTGTTTGCTATCTACTGTTAGTCCGTAAATATTATTTATCTTTCCGGGTAGTAACCACTCAATATTCAGTCATAAAGATTTTAGTTGGCTTTTTACTGATTATTTTAACATTGGTTATAGCATCTATTGTATCGACTGCATACATGCTTTCAGGTTCAATTGGTGCTTTATTGATACTTATTTTCATTGCTTATTTCTACAAAACTCATCAAATTGAAATCGATAAAATTGATTTGCAGTTAATTGTTAGCATTGGTCTAGGTTATGGTCTTGTATTAGCTGTATTAACGGGTTCAATTTTAACCTACTTTGTTGAAAATGAGTTTAGAACCCTAGATGTATTTAATTATGCTTATTCTAGCGAGCCGTTTTTCTCCATACTTATTGGCCTTATATTTACTTTATTCCTTTTAAAATGGAATATTACCTTTTCAAGGAAGCGGCTAATGAGTTCTATTTTTCTTTTAAATCTGTTTGTGCCTGTTATCTTCGGAATATTTTTCTGGTCAATAGATGGGCGTGGAGTCGCATTTAACCTATTAGTGTTTATTTTTGCTGCTTATGCTTTTTTGGAGTACCTAAGCTTGTTTTATATTCGACAGATTGCACAATTAGAGCAGTACAGTGAATTGCAGGGTGCGAAATTAACCAACTTTCATTCGCTAGTTTTAAATGGGTTAAGTCCAGCGTTACTTTATTTGCTCATATTTTGTCTTTCAAAATTTACCTTACTAGAGTTAAAACAAATTTTAATAATAGCAATTGTTATTTTAACTATGTTCTCAACATTACGCAGCTTAATGCATAAATATTTCAACAAGATATGAAAAACAAAAGTGTGTTACTTATAGGTCCATCGTTTTTGTATGACCAGATAGACTTTGAAATTCTAAAAGAGAATAACATTTCTCCAATTTATTCCTTCAAGAAAGGAATAAACCAAAAAAACATTTCAGATGAATATGAAGCAGTTTATTATGAAGATTTAACTATACAACATTTTATAAAAATTATATCTGAAAAAAGGCCAGATGCTATCGTTTGCTACAACGATAATTTTTTGATGCAGGTTGCACAGTTAAGGGATTATTTCTCTATTCCCGGTATGGGAGTTAGAGAAGTCAAAAAATTTAAAATAAAATCCCAAATGTATAATCTTCTTTGTACCGTATTACCTACTCCAAAAACAGTCGTATTTGATTCTTCTGTAACTCCAACGCTACTTAGAGAAAGATTAGGAGAGGGCGATTACTTTTTAAAACCTGATGATTTAGCTGGTGCAGAAGGCACATTACAGATTAAATCTGAAGAAATTGTAAGTTGTTGGGAAAAATTAAAATTTTCTGATGAAAGACAATTTATCATTCAAAAATATTACGATCTTCCATTAGTTCATTGTGAATTATATATACAACAAGGGCAAATAAAGTATATTCAAGCCAGACACTATTCTTATCCTAACCACCTGTTTTTAAAGGGTAAGATAATTTCAAGTTTTCCAATCCAAAATCATTTACTCGAAAAGAAAATAGAATCAGCGAGTAAATTAGTTGCCAGTGTTCTGAATTTTAATAATGGAGTCATGCACACTGAGTTTTTCGTGGGGCATGATGAAAGGCTTATTTTTTTGGAAACTAATATTCGTCAGGCTGGCGGCGCAATTAATCTAATTCACAAAAAGCGATCCGGTGTTAGCATGGAAACAGCGATGATTCTTTTAGAATTGAATAAGCCATTACTTTTAAAAGAAAACTTTAAAGGATTTCAAATAAGTGGATATATCCCAATGCAAGAGGGTAAAGTGATGAGTATCACATTACCTAAGCTGAAGGGAGAGTACAAATTCGATGTGCGAGTGAAAGTGGGGGACATTTGTGAACAACCTACTTCCGCTAGTAATGCTTCAATATCATTCCTAGGGGAAAGTGATAAGCTTGAAAACCTACTAGATGATTTCCGTTGGTTAGAAAATAATAGTATGATTGAATATCAAAATGTTAGGTAGGTATACTGTGGATAAGGAAGAAATAAATATTGCATATGAAGAATTATCTGAATTGTTCGATTTCGACAATCAGAAAAGTAATACTGATGAGCCAGTATCTTTAAATTCTATAGACTTTATATAATGTTTGTTCAGTTAAGTTTGCCAGGTAGTTTAGATAAATATAATGGGAACTATGAAGTCAGCTCTAATGTGTGTTGGACTGAACTCCTTAAGGGTGTCATAGGAAGCGACTACAATATCCTTTTTAATAATGGAAAACCTAAACCGTTCATAGCTATCTATCTGAATAAAAATAAAATTTTGAATTTAATAGGGATAGAATGTCACGATAAAGATAGCTTATTGATTATTTGTGCAGCCTCTGGCGGATAGTTTATGGTACGAGTTAAGCCATCATCTCAAACCCTTCACTACTTACTAAAAAATTTAAATAAATTTGGTATTTCCCGAATTTCGGATTTAACATATTTAGATGGCTCATTTAAGCTTTTTGTTTATTCTGCAATAAGACCCTCTGCAAAGTCGCTTACCAGTAGTCTGGGAAAAGGTATCACTATTGAAGACGCCAAATGCTCTGCTCTCATGGAGTCGATTGAAACCTTTTATGCAGAGGAGGTTCTACCAGATGTTTCAAACATTTCCCTAAAAAACATGATTTCGACCGCTAATTATATTCTAAAGCCTAGCCAGATTTCTTCATTGGTTTCAATCAGTGAAGAGTTCCCCATGGATTGGTGTTGGGGAACCCTCCTTAATTTACAAAAAGATGTCTTAATTCCACACTGCTTCCTAAGTCTTGACAGTAACAATGTGATCAATAGGCTAGTAGGCCAGAACTCTGATGGTTTAGCATCTGGGAATTCTTTTGAAGAGGCATTCATTTATAGTTTTTGGGAATTAAATGAACGGATTTCAATCAAAAATAACAAGAAGTGTGATTTGTTGGTAGATAAAAAGTTTTCTTTCTGTATTGATGATGATATCGAATTTACCTTTAATCTGTATGAAAGTCCTTTTTGTATTCCAGTAGTAGGTTGTAAGATTAGAAATAAGAGCCCTTTAGATATTGGTAAAATATTTGCAGGTTATGCCAGTCATTCTAATATTGTTTCTGCTATGGAAAGAGCATTGTTTGAGGCAATCCAATCAAAAGTAGGAGTTATCTCAGGGGTACGTGACGATATTACTGGTGAATTATACACAAGAACCAGTAACAAAAAGGAGCTTAAAGAATCTCATAGAATAGAACGGATGCTTATAGACCGTCCTCTTTATGACATACCAATATCTGAGGAATTCAAAAACATTAGAAACATGCTAAGTCATTATAATAAAGATTTAGCCTACTATTGTTATACCCAAAGTGAAATCACTGTTTTGAAGTCATTTCTGGTTGATATATGATAATTGATAGGGCTATTTTTATCGAATCCACATTATCAGATATAGAAATAAAAAAATATTTGACTGACTCTGACCTTATTTTACCAAGTATAAGAAGAGGACATTTATTGAGTTTGTATTCCTCCTATCCCTCAATAAAAGAAGTTGTTATTGTTGATGGCGTATTTGAACAACAGCCCAGCATTACTCACAAAGAAATTTTGTGGTTGTTATCTCGTGGGATTAAAGTGGTAGGTATTAGTTCGGTGGGAGCATTAAGAGCATTTGAGCTTAGAAAAGAAGGGATGTTGGGTTTTGGTTGGGTATACGAACAATTCTTAAATAATTATGTTGATGGAGACGACGAAGTAGCTGTGTCGTATGACCCTCTGGAGCCGTTTAATTCAAGAACTCTTGCTATGATAAATTTTAGGAAAACAGCTCAAGAAAATAATGAGCTTCAAAACTATTTATCTGTCATAAAAAATATCCACTTCAAAGAAAGAACCTGGGAAACTTTATCCACATATCTGACAAGTGATATTTTAGCAAAATTTCGCAAACTCTATATAGATATTAAAAAAGAGGACGTGGTAAATTATTTTCGATATGTAGCTGAACAAAGATTTCCATCGATTACCAAGTTTATTCCTAATATATATTTCAATTCAGCACAGCAGATGCACTCTTATATATCAGTTCTAGAATTTATTCGAGACAGAATAGAACAAAGTAATACTGTCGAATACCCAGTCACCCTATCTTGCAAAGATGATTATTTGAATATCTGTAAACTCTTAGCACTTTCCCCAGATTATGTTGGAAGGATAGCTTTTATTTTACAGAAATTTTCAGGAGTTAGCTTAAACAAAGACAAGATTAAATCATTTACTACGAAGTTAAAGACAGAATTGAACTTACACTCTACGCAAGCTATTCATGATTATTTTGACAAAAATGAAATACCCATTTTGAAGGTAACAGTTCTTCTAGAAAATTTAACAAAGCTATTTGACTATTTTTTATGTACGTTAAATTGATTGGTATATTTCATTGAGAAACATCCCGATAGGAAATGAGAGTTTGTTGGTAATTGTAAGTCGCTAGTCCTTTGCAATTGTATGTTTGGGTCTTCAAAAAATGATAGTGAACCTTGGTTGTTATCCTCAGGACTACTGTTCCAACGATGATTAATATCTAATTCGGTAACAGAAGTGCTCTTGTAAAGTAAGGTGTTTGTTGCAGTTTCACAAGATCTAAGCTCATGAAGTGTTTTTGTAAATGCAATTTTGATTTCTTGAGATAATTTATTTAAGTTAGAAATTTGATTTGGTTTAAATAGAAAATCATCTTTATTTAAAGAGTAGTAAACTGTTTCTGTAGACTCAAAGGGAACCAGCTTATGCGGTACCATAAATATTGGGGTAGATTCAGATCGATATACCTCTATATAAGTATCTCTTAAAAAACTGATTGGAGCATTCGCTTCACATAATGATGGTATATAGGCAGGTTGATCACCGCATGCCACGTACAAAAGATATTTGATTATTTCTTTTATGAAACTATTAGACGTAATTCGATTCTTTAAAATAATAGTTGTTAAAATGTAGTCATAAAGTAAAGAGTTTCGTTTAAATATATGGTCTTCATTTGCAATGCGATTAAGATAATTGGCAAACTCGGGTGATCGGGAGGCTTTTTCCTCCCAAGATGTAGGAAAGGCTAAAAGAGTGGCTGACCAGTCTGGTTTTGCATTATCACAAATTTCTTTGAAGATATGAAATTGTTCTGTGAAGCATTTTGGTGGCTCGCAAGTAAGGTTAAACCTTTTTTTTAGATTACCGTGTTTTTTCTTATCGCTAAATTTATTTAACAAAATAAATGAGTTTTTTATACCCGCCGTCATCTTTAATATATCTGAAGGTTCATAGAGGGAGTTATTTTTTAAAAATTTAGTGTAAGGAAAAACCTGACCAGGTTTGTATATCTTCCATGGGGATATATTATCGTTAAATTCCATATACATCTCAAAATTGTTCTCAAGAACCATGCAAAACGGCATGGTGTGAGATTTTTGATAGTTTGGGAAGTAGAAGAATGACTCGTCACCAACTTGTTGACCGTAAGCATATTTAAGAATTGTAACAGTATTCGGTATCAAGCTCTTCTCACTCTCAATAATGTTGTAGAGTGTAGGGTTAACTTGGAGTACCTGTTGTTTTATATCATCCCAGGAGCAATTGTACTGTACGTGGTCGGCCATGTAATTCTTTTATAGTTTTTCAATCATCATACATTTTAGTCGAAAAAAAATCGAGTAAAAAGTTGAAATTTGCTTTTGCTAAAGTTAATATCATTCCTGATTTAGAACACCAAGAGAGCAGTCGCCAAACAGAACTCTTGGTGTTTTATCAACATTACACTAAAGAATGTCTTAGCCTTAATGATACCATTTAAAGCAAGCTAATTCATTCAAAAATAAGGAAATTACGAATGAATGCCTTGCTCAATATTTCTCTCTAAGTTTAAAACTTAACAATATGCATTGTTATTAGAATTTAATAGCAATTCCCCACTACCAAGTTATGGATAATGAACATGGCTGTATTACGCATTCATAAAAAACAACAAAATTTTCTCATTCTCGATAAAACTTGTCTCAACGATATGTCCTTATCATGGGGGGCAAAAGGCCTACATTCTTACTTGATGTCCTTGCCAGATGATTGGAGAGTGCGAGTTACCGACCTAAAAGAGAGGGCTACGAATGGCAGAGACGCTGTGCGAAGTTTACTCAAAGAGCTAGAGGAAACTGGGTATATTCAGAAGTCTTTCTGCCGAGATGAAAAAAATGGTCGCTTTGGTGGTATAGAGTATTTGGTGTTAGAGATTCCAGTCCACACGAATAATGATGCATTGCCCTTACGTGAGAAAAAGCCTTCAAAAAATCCAGACTCTGAGTATCCGGCGCCTGAAAATCCGTCTCTGGAAAATCCGGGGCAGGAAAAGGCGACGCTAATAAATAATAAGTATACTAAGGATCCAGATAACCAAGGATTAATTAAAAAAACAGCAGCAGAGAACAACTTATCAACTGGTTCCTACGGGACAAGCAGAAGGTCACAGGCTGCTGCTGTTGAATTTTTCGATTTAAGAGCGGTTAATCGCCCTAAAGAGACGTCAAGGTTAAGCTCAAAAGACGCCATAATTGGAGTTGAGCTTACCCCAAATCAGATTTTTCGCGTAAAGCAGTTGATATCTGAAATCCACATGGATGACAAAGAAGGGCTTTTTGAAGAAATAAGCTACTGCCTATTAAGCAAGAAACACTTCTCTGCCTGCGGCCTCGACTTTTCCAGAAAGCTGAATGCAATCCAGACTGTTATTGCAAAAGGGCATTGGCAAACACCAGTCGAAATGATTTCAGAGAAAAAGGAAACACAAAACTCCTCTACTCTTGCGCTTGAGCAGAATTTATGTGAGGCGCATGCCGAAATGAATCACTTTAAGAAATTGCTGTCTTCAGCTGCCCCGAATCAACGTCCTAGCTTAACCCAGTTGGTTAAAGGAGCAGAAGAAAGGATCCTGAAATTAGGACAGTTATTACTTCAGGCTAAATTGAATAACCAGGCGGCGTTTTAGTTTGATTTGAGAAAAGGAAGTTCCATGAAAGATATCCCCTACATTACTAGCCTTGCCTATAAGCCACAAATCGAAGCAGTATGTAAGCAGCTTGAATCCATTCAAATTGATGGTTTTGTTATGTATTTGATTTTCAATGATGGTGGTGTATTTATTTTATCCAATGTCTTCCCAATTCTAAAAACCTATTATCAGGAGTGCTTATATACTGAAGACTTTACGTTTACCCCAAAGCTCTTACTACACAATGATTCAGGCCATTATTTTTGTGAAAAAGAAGGTTCTTTATCGACTCGATTATTGGATTTATTTGCGCATAAATACTCTCTTCATCCCGTGTACAATCTAGTCCGAGCTCATTCCGAATGCACATTTGTCTTCAGTGCCATTACCAAAAAACAGCCAGAAGACGCGGCTTTATTTTTTAAGCGTACCGAAAAGCCATTTGAAGCGTTTTGCAAAGTATTTGTCGATCACTTCTTGGATTTAATTGTGGAGGCAAATCCCAAATACAAATTTTCTTTCATATTCACAAACCGATTACTCCGTCATGCGGTCATCAGTAAAGGGTATGAAAAAGAAATTTGTTTGTCCGAGCGCGAGCAAGAGTGTTTATGGTATGCCACTCAAGGACGCTCGTTTAAAGAGATAGGAAAATTATTGGCAATTAGCCCTGCTACGGTCAAAGTTTACATACAGCGAATACGGGAACAATTTGATGGGTTGAAATTATCGGACATCCTGCTTGAATGCATCCACCGAGGCCTCATTGGTCGAATGAATAGTTTTGAACAAAGGATAATAAGACCTGTTTCCTTACTCAACCTCGAGAAGGCTAGGGCACTTAAAGTGTCTTAGTTCACAGAGTAGCCTGTCAATAGAGATGGGCTTTCCTCTTACCTTATCCACACACACCACTGTGTTGATTCCTCGACAAACCATTTCTTGTCGGCTATTAAAAATAGTTTGATTAAAAATCAGTTTAATACGACCTTCTGGCTCAAGACGGGAGATGATTGAGAACGAATCAAAAGCGGTCAGTGATTTAAGAAAATCAATGGTGGCGCTTGCAAGAACTAAGTTGAATCCTGTCTGACTTAATTGAACCCAATCAAAGCCCAAGGCCTTCATTTGCAGAGTTCTCACATGGTCAAAATAACAAAAATAATGAGCGTTATTTACGATGCCTTGTGCATCAAGTTCATGTGCTCGAACCTCACCCGTCCAGCGAAACTCGTGAGGGAATGGATGCTCTATTACCATATTTTTCCCTAAAAAAAAAGTCCTCTCGTGAGGGGACATACAGGATGAATTTTATCAGGAATAATACCTGACAATAAGAGACTAACCAATGGATATAGGGATTATTGCATGCTGATTTTAACGAGACGTATCGGCGAGAGTATTGTTATCGCACAAGATATTTTAATCACTGTATTGGGAATGACAGCAAAACAGATACGAATTGGCATTGATATACCCAATCATATGGCTGTGGAAATTCAGGAGGCATACTGTGATCCCCAACGATTAGCGAGTTTAGACAATATAAACCGTAAATAAACCATACCGTCTGTTGTATGGATTGCTCTTATCGATTAATTAAAAAATTGAAAGTTCGGAATACAAGGATTTAAGCATGAATGCAAAAAATAAAGTAATATCAAATGCTCTTTTAGCAAGTACTGTGTTGGCGCTAGCAGGCTGTGCTGCGACCCAAACCGCGCTTGAACATGGGTCGTTACAAGTCAGTACAAAACAAAGCGAGACGGTTTTCCTAGAGCCCGTCACGAATGCTGAGAAAACGGTGTATGTTTCCGTGAAATCTACTGCTGATGAAGACGTGGATATTACTCCCCAATTAAAAACAGCCTTAATATCTCATGGTTATAAGGTGATGAACAATCCAGGGGCTGCTCATTATCTCTTACAAGCGAACGTGCTTAAGGTAGGGAAGATGAGTATCGCTGCAAGCCAATCTGCATTAGGTGGGGGGTATGGTTCAGCTATTGCAGGTGCGGCAGTAGGAACAGCGGCGGGCAGTTTTACCAATTCAAGCAGCGGCATGATTGCAGGAGGGCTTGCTGGAGGGGTCATTGGTTTAGCGGCGGATGCCTTAGTCAAAGAGGTCAATTACACCATGATTACCGATATTCAAATCTCAGAGCGTGTTGGCAAGGGCATTAAAGTCAATGAACTATTCCAATCCCATTTGAAAAATGGAAGTGCTGCCGTGACATCCCAAACCTCATCGCGTGAAAGCCAATATCAACGCTATAGAACGCGAGTGGTATCCAATGCCGATAAAGTGAATTTAAAGTTCCAAGAGGCGCGTCCGGCGCTCGAACAGGGATTGGTCAAAGTCATCGCAGGGATATTCTAATAAGGCCTTGATTTAAGCAGACGATTCAATTCCTTAAAACAACCGCTTGAAATGATTAAAAATTAAGCAGTGAAGTGCTTAAGGGATTGTTGCAACCTAAAAACGGAGAAAATAGATGAAATTGAGTAAAAAAATAACAGCAATGAAAGCCGCTACCCTGGTCTCTTCATTGCTTCTAACGGGAATTGGTTTCTCTGCTCCCATTGATAAAGAGGCTATTTCGATGCGATGTGAAATGGTCTACAACACGCTGGACAAGCTGTTTGAGGAGAATGTAAGCACGCCCTGTGCCTTTGATGTTCAGTATGCGGGTTGGGTGATGAAGGGTGCCGCAAATTTAGTTCGGACCGAACGATATCCACAGGCATTGAAAAACCTAAGAATCGTGGAAGGCAATCTTAAAGAGATTCATTCCAGAACCCAGGATTGTGCGTATTTCTCTGCGAAAGTGGTTCCCTCTTTAAATGAGGTTAATCGTTTAATCACCGAGCTCAAAACCACGCCCAACTGATTCAGTGCAGTCGGTTAGCCCAAGAAAATCACAAGAGGAATAGGCAATGAAAATAGGTAAAGCGATAATCCGTTCGATGAAAAAGGCAGGGTCAGCGCTGGTGTTTACGCTCCTATCAAGAAGCGTGTTTGCTAACGACTTATTAGCGAACGCTTTAGAAGGGGATGTGAAAGATTCATTAGGAAGCGGCTCCATGTTTTGGAAAGTTTTTATCCTGGTGGACATCATTCTCGCCACCGCAATGGCTGTGAAAAGCAAAAACCCTATGGTGTTTGTTGGTGTGACGGCGGTTGCTTTTATTCCAGCCTTCCTACTAAAGACGTTTGTTTTTTGAAGGAGGTAGGTGATGAGCCCCATGAACTATCAATTCCTAAGTCACATTGATGCGCCCAAAAGGATTTTAACCTTAACCATGGATGAGCTGGTGGTGGCAGGGATTGGTTTCATGCTGCTTATCATTTCCAATCAAAAGGTGTTGGTCTCCCTGTTTGGATTTAGTTTATTAAGTGGGTTGCGGTATTTGAAGAAAGGGGAGGGGCCAAAAGCACTATTAGTATTGGCGTACTGGTACCTACCCAGTGCCATCACGCAATTTTTCTTGCCCAAGCTTCCTTTATCACACCACCGTGTGTACGTGGCTTAAGGAAAGAACATGGAATTTAACAGTTATCAAAGCCGCCTAAGCCAATTGTCCGCGCGCTTAAATCTAATGGTGATGCTAGTGTTTGGCCTATTGGTGTCTAACGTCTTGTTGTCTAGCTTTTTGTTTACAGCCTGGAATCACCATACTATCGAGGTAACGCCCTTCAGTGGCGAGCCTTCCTATTTGAAATCAGCCGCCAGTGTGGATGGTCATTACTTAAGTCTTATGGCAGAGAATTTTGTTAATGAACGGTTAAACGTCACACCAGAAACCGTGGATGCCAATCATCAACGTCTGCTTTCATACGTCCACCATCAGCACTACGCCCCAATGCTGCGTCTGTTAACGAATGAGGCCAAGGTTATCAAAGCTAAAAAAATGTCGTCCATTTTTTATATCGATAAAAATAAGGCCAATCCCAATGCGCTGAAAGTGGTTGTATCTGGCACTTTAAGGCGGTTCGTAGGGCTTCAAGCATTAAATGATGAGCGTAAGACCTACATTTTGCGGTTCCAATATAAAGACAGTCGTCTGTCCATCGTTCAATTTTCGCTTTTAAAGGAGAAACAAGATGCATAAACCACTTAGCATCGCGCTCGCTTTATCCTCCACAGTCGCACTGGGTGCAAACAGCATTCCGGTGAAAGACAACGGCGATATTGCGTTAACCCTAAGTCAGGGAAATTACAACCGTCTGGTAATCAAAAACGATAAAGTCATGGAGGCAGTCTTTCCTCGCAATGCAATGGCCATTAAAAAGGACACCCAAGATGGCTCTGTCTATGTGATG
This sequence comes from Legionella sp. 16cNR16C, assembly GCF_021297775.1. NCBI lineage: Bacteria > Pseudomonadati > Pseudomonadota > Gammaproteobacteria > Legionellales > Legionellaceae > Legionella > Legionella sp. 16cNR16C. Next base: position 94,849 of record NZ_JAJTMX010000003.1, on the reverse strand, counting down.
TTGGCAGCGAACAATCCATTTACTTTATTTTTAACCACCGAAGCAGGCCGTCATTTTTCAATCACCTTAAATGGGGAAGAATCTTTGGGCAAAACCGTTGAATTAGTTCCCGTGACGCCAGTACTTCCTTCACCGAAGACGGTTGGGTCAAAAGCAAACTCAAAAGCCATTCCACAAGAGGCGGTTCCCGAGGCCATTCTTGCCCTGCTCACGCACATGGAGCAACAAAAGCCATTTGCTGACGTGACTGTCAAACGACCCTTTGCGAAAGTAGAGCGCTGGTCAAAAGGATTAACGCTCTTACCCAAAGAGTCCTGGGAGGGCAAGCTATTAAAGGGCGAGGCCATCGAATTATACAACGGGGGAAAAGAGTCTTTGGAGTTGGCAGAAGGGTGGTTTGCCAAAGAAGACACACTTGCCATTAAATTGTCTAAACCCGCCATTGCTCCGGGGGAAAAGGCGATGCTCTACCGCATTCTGGGAGTGAAGCATGGCTAACTGGCAATGGAACAAGCGGGTGAAGGGGCGTCAGCTTCGCACCTTGATGGTGGCTGGTGGTGGTCTATTTTTCATAGTCGTCATGGTTATTGTGCTATTAGCCGATGGGCGCCCCAAAAAGCATTCAGTAGTTAAACAATCCCTGGATTTAACAGGCATTGTCGAAGAATCATTTACCGATGCCGTGGCAGAAAATGCGCTTACCGCCCAACAAACCGAGCTTGAATCCTTAAAAAAGCAAATTAATGAATTAACCCACAACATTAAAGCCATGGATGAGGCGCACCAAAAAGAGTTGAAGGCCCAAAAAGAAGAATTGACCGCTGTACAAGCGTTGGCTTTAATCAATCAGGACAAACGAATTAATTCAGAGCCGCAAAACACCCCTGACGAATTAAAAGACGTACAAAACCCACAGCTGTGGCATAACCCCAACACCTATGCCATGAATAACTTAAGTGGCAGCCCGGTTTTATCGGATGCAAGTCTTCAAATAAACACCGTGTCGTTTCGACCTAAACGGCGCACGACCAAAACGCATCCTAACTTCTATCTGAATCCTGCCCGTTACGTTCCTTCCAACACCTCAGTTCGCGCCGTTATTTTAGGTGGGGCCGATGCGGATGCATCCGTTAATGGCCAATCCAAAAACAATGGCGTCATGCTCTTTAAGTTCCTGGAAGATGGGACATTGCCTAATGGCCAGCGCTCACGCTTAAAAGGATGCCGGGTCAGTGCCAATTCCTATGGGGATATTTCCAGTGAACGCGCCTATGGAACGCTTTACCGTCTCTCCTGTGCTCATCCGGGTGAGCCGATTATTGATAAGGAAGTCACTGGCTGGGTGTTTTTTAATGGCAAAGTGGGAATCAAAGGAAAGCCGCTGATGCGCGATGGCAAGGTCATGACCTGGGCAGGAGTGAGCGGTGTGTTATCCGGTGTAGCGTCGGCTGCGCAATACGCCCAAAGTGTGCAAGCCATTGGCCCTTATGGCGCAAGCTCTGTGGTGCCCAGTAGTCAAATTGCACCCTTTGCCGCTTATGGCGGGGCGTCTAAAGCGGCGGATACCCTGTCTCAATATTATGTCAAACGTGCTGAACAATACCACCCGGTCATTCAAGTAGGCTCTGGCAATGTGGTGACCATTGTCTTTAAAGACGGCTTTTATTTAGAGCCTGATGACGACAAACGTCAGCATGCGAGTAACCAGGTCAAAGCACAGCAAGCCTCAGAGGAGCTCATCGCTGCTCCTGAGGATAATCAGAATAATGAGATGAATTTTACTGTTCCCCCAGAGGTCTTGGGACGAATTGACCAGGCGAGCAGCAACTATGCAGGAGGGTTGCGATGAAGCTTTCGATGGTTGTTTTCATGTCTATCCTTTCAGTCCTTTTAACCGGTTGCGGGACGATGAATTCCAATTTCAGTTGCAATGTCACAGCAGGCGATAGTTGTCTGACGATTGAACAGGTCGATGCCATGACCCGCTTCGCCGATGATGTCAAAACAGACCCACCCAAACGGGGGATGATGAAAGCAGGCAATGAGATTAAAGCTATAGAGGGGACAATCATCCAACAACACAAAGGGCAGTCCGTATGGGTTGCAACACACAGTGGGGGGCAATCATGGGCTTAAATACGAGCGTTTGGCGTGATAAAGCCAGGAAAGTGTTGCACCGGTGGAGCCACCAGTTGGGGGAAACCTTAAGCAGTGAACCGCAGTCACTGCTTGATCACCAAAAGGGCAACGCATCCTTGCAGGTCGATTTGCCTTCGTTTCGCAGTTTACTGCCCTATGAAACGAGTGATGACGATCGTTTATTTATCAATCAGAACTCCATTGGTTTTGGTCTTTCTGTATTGCCGAGTTGCGGCGCTGACGAATCGCTGATGCTATCGCTGGCTTCACTGTTTAAAAACAAGCTGCCCGCAGGCGTTGATTGTACGGTGATGCTCTACAAGCACCATTATGTATCGCATAGGCTCTCAGAGAGCTTTTCTCCTATTTTAAAGCGGGGAGGAATTTATGCCGAACTGGCCAGAATGAGTGTAGATTTTCATCTTAAGGCGATAAAAAAGGGGTATAAAAACGGTCGCAATGTGCCTGCTCAGCTAGTCGACTACTCCGCCTACCTTTTTATCTCAGCAAGGCGCCATGCGGCAAGTCGTCAGAGTTTAATTCGTTTGCGTGAGGACTGGGAGTCTGAGTTAAAAGCCGCAGGCTTTGGCTTTTATCAAATGGAACACCTTGAGTTTAAATCCTTGATGCGAACGCTGGTATCGCCCTCTTTAGATGAAATGGGCTGGCCAGTGGTTGAGAATGGAGGAGGATTGATTCGGGATGATATTCCCAATCTTTCAAGCGTGTATGAAATTCATGATAAATGCATTGATATCTCAAGCCATAATGCAGACCATGAAGAACAAAAGGTAAGGATTGTTAATTGCCAAATCAGTAAATGGCCTGATCCAAAGGATAGTCAATCCCAATTCGGCTTATGGCAAACACCGGATTTATTCGCTAATCTGTTACGCCCCGAACATGGCATTCAATGCCCCTTTTTAATCAGTTTTACGATTCGCGGTGTTAATCGTGAACGAACAAAAAAAACCGCTAAGCGCCGTGCAGGAGATGCGAACAAAAATAATAACGCGGTGCAAAACTTTTTAGCACCAGGAACTGCGGAGCAAGCGGCGCAGTGGAGTCTTGTTCATCAGGAAGTGTCGCGAGATAACATGGATTTATTACCGACATTTTATAACCTGATGCTGTTTACAGACAGTGAACACGAGCGGGAACATATCGCCAAGGTGGTCAGTAGTTATCGTCAATACGGCTTTACGCTAACCCAAAGTCATGGAACCCAATGGCTTCGTTTTATAGGCTCATTGCCATTTATATTAACGGAAGGATTATTTTCCCGCTTGGAACTTATGGGGCTGACGAAGCAGCTCAGTAATTATAATGTCGCGAATCTCCTGCCCTTGGTGGCTGATTTCAAAGGGTGTAAAGAGGGGTTGTTAATGCCCACTTACAGGCATCAATTATTCTTTTACGATCCTTTCGATGATCGCAATTTATCCATTTCCAATTACAACCGATTGACGGTGGCAGCCCCTGGTGCGGGTAAATCCTATTTACAGCAAGCCCTACTTTTAGATGGACTTTCACGCGGCCATCAAATCTTTGTGATTGATTTAGGAGAGTCTTACAAACATTTATGCCAAATGGTTGGAGGCACGTATGTAGATGCCACAACCATTAGCTTAAACCCTTTTACTCTGTTTGATTTTGAAGGAACGACGGAGATAGAAGGCACACAGGTCAACAACTACATTCAAATGAGGGATTTGTTGGCGATCATGGCAAGCCCGGAACAAGGATTGGATGAGGTTCAAAAAGATTGGTTGCTCAATGCCTTGCTCACCGCATGGAAAAAACAAAAAAATCAGTGTTGCATCGATGATGTGCTGGATGCGTTAAAGGACATTTTACATACGCCGGAAGGTGAAGGGGATAGACGACTCAAAGACTTGCTGGTGTTGTTAGGCAAATACGGGAAAGACGGCTTGTACGGAACACTCTGCAATGGCAAAACCCCATCATTCAACCACTCCATGTTCACGGTGTTTGAGTTAGGAGGCTTTGAATCCAATCCGCAATTATTGATTATTGTGATGTTTATCATGATTGTCATTATTCAAGGCCAGTTTTATCACTCGGATAGACGATTAAAAAAACAATGTAATTTTGATGAAATCTGGCGTGGCTTGATGAATAGCTCCAACCCGCTGATGGCGAACTTTATTGAACAAGGGTGGCGCACCGCGAGGAAATACCTCGCCGGATTTTCAGGGGTGACGCAACAATTATCTGATACGGAAAACACGGCGCAAGGGCGCGCTATTGCAGCGTGCTCCGATACAAAATTCATTATGAAGCAAGGGGCATTCAAAGCATATGTTGCAGAACATCCTACCCTGTTTAGCCCATTGCAACAACGGGTCATTGAGTCGTTTGGCGAGGCCAAATTACAGGGCTTTTCTGATTTCATGCTCCAGTGCGGCAGTGTGTATACCTTTCATCGTTATTTTTCCGATCCCTATTCGAGGGTTTTATTTTCAACGAGTGGGGATGAATTTGGGGACATTGAAGCCTTGGTGCAGTCTGGCGTGTCTCTAAGTGAAGCCGTCAAACAGGTCGCGCTTAAGTATTATGGAGCCCTGTTATGCGATTAAGTCCTGTTTTCTTAACCTCAATGGCGACAGCGCTCGGTATAGCAGGGATTTCCTATGGGATGATGCTAAAAACCGAGATTGCTTTTTTTGATGTCGAGGCAGTCCAAGGGCAATTCATTCGCCAGTTAGCCGAAGTGAAAGCGAGCGAATCACAGGTCGAGCAGTCCACGAAACGATTTAATACAGTCCTTAATCAACTGCTGGCTGAACTTGCACTGCAAAAGAAGATCATCATCTTAAGGAAAAACGGCGTGCTTGCCGGTGGTATGGATATCACCGATGAGGTGCGAATAAAGTTAAGCCAGGCGATGAGGAACCCATCATGAATAAGGTCTCTTATTTGCTTTTTTTCATGATCTCAATGCAGGCTCATGCGAAATCGTTTGGTGTCGTAGGCGACGTGTTTCCTGTTACGGAAAAGAGTTTTCTAACGCTTATTGAAGAGCGCTTAGCTGCTTTGCAAGCAAATGGCGAACTTGAGGCCGTCAATCAGCGTTGGCTTAAGACGGCAGCCGAGCATGCGAATCGGCCCACTGCATTGGAGCTTTCGCGCACGAACCGTTCACTGCGTCATGATTACAGTCCAGAAATAACCTTAAGCCAGGACATCACGGATGAAAAAGGCCGCGTTCTTTTTACAAAAGGAACGCAGGTCAATGCCTTGCAACAGCTCCCTTCCTATGCACCGTGCTGGTTATTCTTTAATGCCGATGATGAAGCCCAGTTGAATTGGGCTCTTCATCAAAAAACGCGCTGCGCAAACCCTAAATTGATTCTGACAGGCGGTGCGGTTAATACAGCCGAGAAGCATTTGAATGCAGTGATTTATTTCGACCAAGCCGGAAAAATCACCCGAAAACTCCGTATTGCCCACGTTCCTGCAAAAGTGACACGCCACCAAAATCATCTGGTGATTGATGAACAAGCAATCAAGGAGAATGGCGATGTGCTTTAGGCTTCTGTTTCTAGCAATCCTTTTTCTAAGTGTTGCACCGCTTAACGCCAAACAGTGTACAGGGCATTTTGTAAACCCGATTAAGGATGTCTGTTGGCGGTGTTTGTTTCCTTTGTCTATCGGCAATGCAAAGGTGGTAAGTTCTTCACTTCCAGACACCGAAAATGCTTCTAGCCCCATAGGCGTTTGCCCGGCAGGTATCGGGGTACGGATAGGCTTGAATATTGGATTTTGGGAGCCGATGGCACTTACCGATATAACCGATACACCGTATTGCCTGGTCAATCTTGGCGGCACTAAATTGAAATTGGGCTTAAAGCAGGGGAGGGGAGGCCGTCATGTGGTGGGCAATGGGCAGCAAAGGGCCTTTTTTCATGTGCACTGGTACAAGTACCCATTAATTAACTGGTTAAACCTGATTACCTCGGTGGGCTGCCTGCAAAAGAGTGATTTTGACATTGCTTACTTAACCGAACTCGATCCGACCTGGAAGGACTCCGAGATGAGTTTTGTATTAAGTCCTGAATCAGTGTTATTCGGCAATCCAGTGGCAGCCAGTGCGTGTGCCGCGGATGCGCTTTCCTCCACGATGACCAATAAACCATTGGACAGCCTTTTTTGGTGTGCAGGCAGTCAGGGAACGCATTATCCACTGACCGGACATGTCAACGCCTCGTTCTCCCCTGTGCAAACCGCGCTGTTACTGACGGAGCGGATGAATTACAAAATGCACCGTGAGTTTTTAGTGTCTGACTCAAGTGAAAAAGCCGGTGCTATTTGCACAGAGCATTATTACCCCATTTCCCCTAAATCACGTTATCGCTATGAACTGGTGAATCAGGTGGCCGATGGCAGGCATTGTTACCCATCGGGTCACAGCACCTTGACCTGGGAGGCCGGAAAAATTAAACCGCATACCCCTGACCAATACGGGTTTTTAGTGTGGCGAAAACGTCACTGCACGTTTCTTTAACTGGAGAATTTCATGCTAAGAAAAGGAATTTTGGGATTGGCTTGCTTGTTCATAACCGCCACCTCATTTGCAGTACAAGTCTCTATATTGGTGAGTTTTTCCATGCCGGAAACGCTTTTGCAAGAGACCTTGAAGGAAAGTGCTAAATTACACATCCCCGCCTATCTCAATGGCCTTTATCAGGATTCGATGCGAGAAACGGCATTGAAGGTGATGGCATTAAGCCAGCGTATTCCTCATTTAAATTTAAATATTGATCCAACGCTGTTTGAGCGTTTTGGCATTCAGCAAGTACCCGCTTTAGTGGTAGAGGAGGGTAACGCTTTTGATGTGATTTATGGTCATCTGAGCATTGAGGAAGGATTAGCACGGATGGCCGGGCGTGGGGAAGTTGATTTTAGCCTGAAGGATATTAGAAGGACTGGGCCATGATTCAATTGAGATGGATTTTACTTCTTTTCCTGCTCGCTTCCAATGCTTACGCACAAGGTCAGGATGATGCACTGCATGCCAGAGATGAAGCCTTGGCTCAATTAAAGCAATTCAATCCGGGATTACTCCTGCCGCAGTATACGGATAACCCAAAAGAAACGGCTCTGGCACCAGCTGAGGGCAGTGATGGATTAAAGGGGCAGGGGGCATTGCAATGGTCTAAGGATGCAACCGCCTCTATGGTGATGAGGGAGGCAAGACTGAGGCCTCGGGTGCATGCAAATCCCAAATCGCAGGAGGGCCAATATGCTGAAACACTGCTTGACCATGCCGATAAGGCGCTAGACGGCCAATGCTATGTCAAGGAAGGCGAATGCCAGGTGGAAAAGACGGTAAGGACTTGTGAGGATATCCGCCAGTTTTCGCATCAGGCCTGTGGCGAAGCTTTACAAATTGATGTGAATTCCATTAGCCAATCGAAACAACGTTCTTTAGTGCATTGGGATGAGCCGCTTACGGTCCCCTTAATGACTTGTCTTCCCTTAGAATGGGATTGTAATGTGGCCAGTTTATATTTTCCCACAGCCTCTTGCCACCAGTTGCTGGTAACGGCGAGCAGCAATGGAATATTGTTGCCCGTGGTCTCGCAGCCCACCTGTCAAAACCCCGTGGTTCGGATAGATACCCGCGCGCTTAGCAATGACACCCTAATGACCATCCAATTCACCATTACTGAGAAGCAGTTGCTTGAGCACTGGGTTAAAGAGGACTGTGGCGCCTTGGATAGTGCAAGCAAGGCGGGAAACTGTTTCGTCGCTAACGTGCCGTCTTGCATCAATCCGAATGAAACTCGGGTGATTAACGGCATGCCAGTGACCCGTTCCTGTTGGCGGATAGCCAGTGATTACGCTTGTGAGCAAGGCATTGAAAGTCACTGCCAGGATTTACTCAACACAGGCTGTTCCCAAACCGGTTCGCGCTGTCAGGACGCCGTGGCGGGATTTTGTGTCCGTTATGAGCAAACGTTTGCCTGCCAAAGTGAGCACTGCTTCCCTTCGCAAACTATCTGTCTTCACCATTTGGGATGTGCGGATGGGGAATGCGATGCGTCACAAGAGGAAGCGAGTGAGGATGCGGCAGAAGGGATAGCAAGATTGGGTGCCTTAGCCGGTGTGGCCAGTGAAGTGGCCCAGTTGCAGGTGGACAGTGGAATGCCTCAGATTTTTTCCGGCAAGAATGCCCGTTGCCGCATTGCAGTGGCTGGCGTAGGCAATTGCTGTGGCGGTAAAGCACGGTTGTTAAACTGCCGCGAGGAAGAAAAGCGGTTATCACAAGCCATTGAGGAGGGGCGTGCGGCCCAGGTGGGCACGTATTGCGCGCACAAAGCCGTGGAATGCCTGGAGGAAAAAGAATCCTGGTGTGTATTCCCGTCAAAGTTGTCGGGAATACTCCAAATTCAGGGCCGGTTTGGCCAGTTGCATATCGGTTTTGGTGAAGCCCATGATAAAACCAATGCCCCGGATTGCCGAGGAATGACGCCTGAAGAATTAGAACGGATTGATTTTTCACTCCTGGACTTATCCGCCATTGAAGCGGATTTTCAATCCCGTCGTCAACTACCCAATGAGGAAGCACTTCGCGTGCAAACCGAGTCAGCCATTGACCGATTAAACCAGGAGGGGCAGGCGCATGGCTACACTCATTAGGCGTTGTGTCCTACTTTGTTTATTCGTTTTAACCTGGGATGGCTTTGCTGCCAAGCCCCCAGGATTCTTATGGTATAACCTGAAAGAGAACAGGGCTGAAGTGCCGCGCCCGACACCTCGGGGCATCCCTTTTAATCAACTGAGTTTCACTGAGCGCGATGCGGTGTTGCGCTTCTACACTATGGAAGCGCTACATAAAGCACGGTACACCAAAAAAGTGGAGGATATGCGCATATTCTTAAGCCTGCAGAACTACTGGCTTAAAGAATCGTCACGGTTTAAATCACTGTTTCAGCAAACGATGTTGGCCTATCCCGAATATGACTATGCGGTGACCCATCCTACGTCTAATCTGGGTGCAAAAATCACCGATGAAGTGCGCGGATCCCAAACAGTAGAGCTAATCAACCGCTTGTCTAAATCCCATGGGTTGTTGTTTTTCTATCGGGGAAAAAGCTTATATGACTTAAAACAAATCCCTATTGTGGTTGATTTTTGCAAGCGTTTTGGGCTTTCGATGATGCCCGTTAGTGTCGATGGCGTGACCTCTGCGGAACTGTTGAACTCCAAAGTAGATAAGGGTCAAGCCAACCGCCTGGGGGTACGTTATTTCCCGGCCTTACTGTTGGTAAATCCTGTAAACCAACGGGTTTCCCCTATTGCTTACGGTCTCACCACTCAGGATGTAATGATGGAGCGCATCAAACAGGTGGCCCACCAATTTAAAGGAGAGGAATGATGAGCGCACGCCTAGTTCTAAGTGTGGTATTGGCTTTTGTTTGTTTAAACGTTTCAGCTCAAGGGAGTCAATGGCTGACTCAATTGATTGCCCAACACGAAGGAGGCGGTGCACAGCAATTGGAAAAGCCACTTAATCCACAAGGGCTACATTTTTTTGATACGCATGGATTCGTTTTGTTCTATGGAAGCGAATGCCCACATTGCAGGCTGTTTGCTCCGGTATTAAAAAGCTGGGCCGCTCGCCACAAAGCAGCCGTCTTGCCCTTGGCCCTGGACAATCAACCCCTGCCTGAATTCCCACAATTTTTACCGGCAACCACCGAATGGATCAATGCGGCCTTCGGGGGTAATGCCATTAATTATCCGGCGCTTTTTGTGGTTAATCCAAAAACAAACGCCTTGTATCCGGTGGGGTTTGGCTCAATGACAGAAACTGAATTAAACGAGCGCATGGAAGCGCTCATCTTGAAAATCAAAGCCTATGAGCTCAAAGGGGGCGTGTAATGAAAAAATTAGTGATTGCCCTTGGTTTTTTGGGTTGTTTTTCCACTGCTCAAGCGAATGTTGGTCAAGATTTGGATAGTTTTTTTAACGGAATGGGTTATGCGTCCAATGTGACCTCGCCGGCTGCTTATGAATCCCAGGCCGCAGGATTTTTTGGTGGCGGCTCACTGTATGCGCGCAATCAGGTACGCCAGTACCAGCTGGTGCAATTAGATTTGCCGAGTTACCGTGCTGGATGCGGCGGTATTGATTTATTTACGGGGAGTATGAGTTTTTTAAGTGAACAAAAATTAGTGGATTTAGGCAAATCAGTGATGACCAATGCCGGTGCCTATGCCGTAGATGTCATGCTGGCTTCTACGGTGCCTGAACTTAAACAGGTCAGGGATTATTTGCAGCAGTTAGAGCAGATGGCTAATCAGGCCAGCATTAATTCCTGCCAGCTTTCACAAAACATGGTTGGCGGCATTTGGCCAAAAACCGCAGAAAGTCAGCAAAAAATCTGTAAAGATCAAGCCGCGATGGGGAAAGAGGGGTTATTCAGTGACTACGTGAAAGCACGAATGGCTTGCTCTGGTAATGGTTTTGATAGCGTCATGGATAAAGCATCCAAAGATCCCGAGCGTCAAAAGCAGGTGGTGTTAAACAAAAATATGGTCTGGTCACTGTTGCAAGCGAAATCCTTCTTAAATAGTGATAGGGAGTTGGCTGAAATGGTGATGAGTTTAACCGGTACACTCATTATTGATAAAGAAGGGAAGGTGACTAATGTCCCTTCACTGTCAGGAAACGCTGATTTAGTGAACGCACTCCTTGGTACTGGAAGTGGCGTGAGAACGGCCAAAATATGGCGCTGTAAAGAGGTAGGCACTAACAGCCCATGCTTGCAGGTGAGTCTGCAGGATATCACCATCCAGGAAGGATCTACCCTCACCTACAAGGTTCGAGAAATCATTCGCACCATTAATACCAAATTAATTAATGACGAAAAACCAGGCAATCGTGAACTAAATTTTTTAAGCATGACCTCACTGCCTGTCATGAAATTTTTGTCGGTATTAAATAGCATGCACTACGGCAGTAGTGCAATAGACATTGAAGAGTATTCGATGCTTATTGCTCAGGATTTGTTAACCAATTACCTCACTGAGTTACTGCGTGAGGTGAGTGTGGCTACTGCGGGCTCCGAATTAAATTCCGATCTGGTCAAAGAAATTCAAAAGCGCATTAATGAAGCTACCACGCGCGTGGCCTCGATTGATCCGAAGGTGGGGCGCAAGCTGCAAGAAAAACTAACCTTGATTGAGCGCATGGCGCAGATTGAAAAGCAAGTCGCCTCGCAAATGAACAGCACTGCCGGATAAGGAGAGTCCTCGATGATAACCATTCATGTTTTGGCTTGGGGTGAATTATTCCAACACGTGTTGAATGCCATTAGCACCTTTATGAAACAGGACAGTTTTTTAGGACTTTTGCGAATTACAGCACTGATTGGCATCGTGATGGCGACTATCGGTTATCTTAAAACACGGGATCCACTAGCCTTTGCCCGGTGGTTTGTAGGTTGTGTCCTGTTTGTGAATTGTGTCTTACTGCCTAAAACTACCGTGCAAATTGACGATCTCTCCTCGCAGATCCCAACGCAAGTAGATAATGTGCCTGTGGTTTTTGCGATCAGTGCCAATTTATTCACAGTGATTGGCTATGGCTTGGCGCAGTCCTATGATGCGCTGTTGTCCATGCCAGATGATTTGCAATACACCCGAACAGGGGCACTTTTCGGTTCGCGCCTGGTTACAGCGTCAACCTCTTTTCGTATTAAAGATCCCGTCCTTAAGGAAGAAATGAATGAGTATTTTCGTGTGTGTGTGGTAGGGGATATTCGGTTAAACCGAAAGTACAGTGTTGGTGATTTAGCGCATTCCACGGACATCTGGAATCTCATTTCAGCAAAAGCCTCACCGCTTCGCATGATTTCAGTCAATGGGAAATTAGTGACTTGTGAAGAAGCTTCCAAACCGGATGGTCAATACAGTTTACGCAAAAAACTCGATGCTGAAATTAAAAACGCTTACCGCTTTTTTGGGGTTAATTTATTTGGAAAACCAAAGGATACCACCTATGAAGCGTTATTTAGCACCCATCTTAAATCTGCCTTTAATTATTACCAGGGACTAACCGACTCCTCCAGCAACATCTTTTTACAAAGCATGATGATTAACGCTATGGGGGATGGGGTCTCGCATTATCAGGCGTTTACCGATGCAACCGCAGGTATTGTGAATCAACAATTTACCAAGTCCCAGGTGCAACACCGATGGAGCTGGGAAGTGCTTGGCCAAAAAGCCTTATGGATCCTACCGATTACTCACACTTGTCTAACCCTTTTATTGTTTGGTGTATTTCCTTTGATTGTTGCCCTAGCCACCTTACCCGGTGGAGCAAAAATTCTGTATGGGTATATGCAGTTTTTTATGTCATTGCAATTATGGCCAGTCCTTTTCGCAATCTTAAATGCAGGTATGACCATTTATGGGGCCTCCTCCTCCGCTGAATATGGCCAGTTTACGATGGTTAATCTGGATAAGATTGATGAACTGCATGCGGATATTTCTGGGGCCTGTGGTTATATGATGATGCTTATTCCTTTCTTGTCGCATGGCTTGATGTCTAATTTAGGTGGCGCCTTTAGCAACTTGGCCACCAGCATGATGAGCCATATGCAAGGATCTAGCATGTCGGTCGCAGGCGAAGCCGCAAGCGGCTCCTTTGGCCTTGGACAGACCAGCTTTTATAATACCACGGCCAACAATTTCTCAGCCAACAAACACGATTCCAACTGGACGCAGTTGCATGGGATGCATACGGAACAATTGGGAAGTGGTGTTTTAAAGACCATTACGGGCAGTGGGGATCGAGTCTTTGATGTCAGTCCTGGCATGACGAAAAGTGCTCTATCCATCAATGCGCAAGAAGGATTAAGCGCTTCGCTGAATCAGGCCTATGAGCAATCCACCCAAATGGCTCGAAATGAATCCGCCCATTATCAAAAGTCGTTGTCCAATTTCGCCCATCGTGCCCTGCAGTTATCGCAATTAGCCGGGCATGATATGCGTTTGGGGGATGGGGTATCCGAAAGCGAGACGGGGCAATACAGCAAGGCATTGTCGACTATTAGTCATATTGCAGAGGATGTGGCTAGTAAAACAGGTATGAGCAAAGAGGATGCATTAGCCCATTTAACCAGTGGTGGATTCGGTGCACAAATTGGGGTGAAAAGTGAACGAAGCATTTTTGGAAAATTCGCCCAGTGGGGAACAGGGCTTCATGGAGGCGCTGATGTGCATGCCAAATTTGAGCGCTCATCCACCAGTAGCGACCGGTATCACACCGGTGTTGACCATTCACTTTCTGCACGCGAAGCCCATGATTTTAATGAGGCACTCAACTACGTGAATCATTTTGCCAAGCATCATCATTTTGATGAAAGTCATTCCAAAGCGGCCAGTCTTAGCAATCAATTGGGTGTTGATTTACGGGATGCCGAAACGTCAAGCCAGAATGTGGATGCGAGCTTAAACCGTGCACAACGAATTAGTCATGCGAGAAGCTATGTTGAATCACATGGTGCTCAAATCAACAAGAACATGGATCAGGTATTTCCCGCTTATGTGGCCAGTCAAATTGGTGAGTCAGCCCGCGATACACTGTACAGCCATCCAGGCGATTTGCACTCGCTTGATCAACTCCAAGTGCTAGGACAGCAGTTTCTCAGCCATAAACGCGAAGAGCTCATTTCGGCCTTTGGCAATCAAGGGCAGGAGGCAGGTATTAACTCATCGTATCGCAAAGAGAGCCATCATCTGGTTGGCAAAGAACAGCACCTGGCAAAGGATTTCCATAAAAACAGCAATCAATTAGCCAGTGATGCAGAGCAATTGGATGTAGGCTTTGCTAGCCATCAAGCCAATCAGTTACAACAAAAAGTCTCTAATCAACTTAATAACAATCATACACAAAGCGGAGAGGGCAAAGACGTGCTTCATTATCAACAGGAGGCGCTGGGGCAGGATATGAATAGACGATTAGCAAGCGGTAAAACCGAGGCGCAAAAGAACCTGATAGCGCCGGAGAAAATGCTTCGAGACAGTGGATTACATAAGGATAAATGATCATGAAACATAGCGAACTCCAGCAGCTTATTGCCGAGGATATCAATCAACTAATGCAGCTTGAATTAGACATTATTCCAGCAAGGACTTATTACACTGGTTTATTGAAACTGGCGTGGAATGCGTTTTGGAAAATAGGAACAGTGCTCTTTTTTGCCATTTACTATGTGTCATTGACTGAGTCACATCCAAATGCTTTAACGCCTGGTTTGTATTGGGAGCAAACTCGAGACGCACTGCTGGCTTCTTCAATGATGGCGCTAGCTGCGTTATTTCTATTGATTCCGTCTCTAATCCACTATTTTCTCATTCAATATCACTTGCAAAACCAGCTTAAAACAGGTGCTTTACTGGTTAAAAAACTTCAATGTTGTGCCTGGCTGTTTTTAGGGGTTTTTATTTTCTTGGCCAGTATATTTGCCAGCTACGCGGAATTGGCGGCACTTTATTTTATGTTAGGTGTTGCCTTCTTTAGCAGTGGGATGGTCACCTACTTTGTGATGAACATGGAATTCAATCGCGCAGGGCTAAGCATTTTATTGACCTGTATTCGAAGGTGGTTTGGCAAGGACAATCCATCGTCCCTTTAATGTAATTACTAAAACCATAACGTTTCAATTTTAACCTTTCCAGTGGCAAGGGTAGCCACTGCTTTGTCTAAACGCGAGGAGAAGAGTCATGCGTGATGAGCCTAATTTCAAACATTATACCCGTGGTGGTCAGATCAGTTTTCACAATCTTCGGATGTGGGATCAAATTACAAAGACATTAGTCTGGGTCTGCCTTTTCTTATGGGTAGTTTTAACGGGGATTATCACTTGGCTGGTGACAACCACTGAGAATCTGACCCAGGCACTAGCCTATTATTATGCGTGCTTTCTTAATCTGGTAGGAAAAAAATACACATTCACGCTCACTTTTCATGGAAAACTCTACCGGCAGACTGTGGAGTCAATGTTGCACTATCCCTATTACAAAGCAAATGCCCAACACATGCTGGATTTACTGGGACAGTCGTCATTAGCCGCTTTCTTCCTCTCATTAGTTCTAGGGTTATTACTCGCTTTTTATTTCGTTCGACGAGGCAAGGCGCAGCGTGCCAATCAATTCATTAGAGGCAGCCGTATCGATACGGCCGACCATCTAAGCCAGCAAATCATCGAGAAAAAAGAGAACTCGGATATCACCATCGATGGGTTCCCGCTCAAAGCACATAGCGAAGTCCAACACCTGTTAGTGCATGGAACCGTGGGTACTGGAAAAAGCCAACTGATCATGAAAATTCTGGATGCCTTACGCAAAAGGGGGGATCGAGTGATTGTCTATGACAAGGGCTGTGCCTTGATTCCCCATTATTTTGACGCGAATCACGATGTCATTTTAAATCCCTTTGATGCCAGATGCCCCAATTGGGACATGTGGCTAGAAGCGCCTCGTGATTCCGATTTTGAAAACATGGCAGAAAGCCTCATTCCAATGCACGGGGAATCCGATCCCTTTTGGGTGAATGCAGCACGCACTGTATTTTCTTCAGTGGCTGCCAAAATGCGCAAAGATAACGATCGCTCGATTGAAAAATTGCTTAAATTATTACTCACCGGTGAGTTTACGCAATTAGAAGACTATCTCAAGGGAACGGCAGCAGCAACGTTGGTCAGCGGTAAAATAGAGAAAACAGCCATTTCCATTCGCTCGGTGATTACCACCTATTTAAAATCACTCACCACCTTATCCGGTCTTAATACCTCATCGAATCCGTCATTTTCCATACGGGATTATATTTTGGAGGAGGATAACAAAGGGTGGCTTTTCATCTCCTCCAATGGCGAGCAACACAAGTCGTTAAAACCGTTAATGTCTATGTGGCTGGCCATGGCTTCTTTAACACTGTTAAGCCTCACTCCAAATCCCGAGCGGCGTATATGGTTTATCTGCGATGAGTTGCCTTCGTTGCACAAGCTGCCTCTGCTCGGTGAAACCATTGCGGAAGTCCGAAAATTCGGGGGTTGTTTTTTATTAGGCATGCAAAGCTTTTCACAGCTTACCAAAGTCTATGGCCAATCGGGAGGAGCTAAAGAGTTATTTGATTTATTAAACACGCGGTTTTTCTTTAGAAGCCCAAGCGCTGATATGGCGCGTCTTGTGGCCAGCGAACTTGGTGAGGAAGAAATTGAAGAGTCGCGGGAAAACTATTCCTATGGCGCCAATAGTATTCGGGATGGTATTTCCCTTGGTAGCCAACGAGTGACACGCCCGATTGTTTCCTATCCCCAGATTTTGGAGCTTAACGATTTAAATTGCTTTGTGCGCTTGCCAGGAAGTTATCCCATCACTCAACTCACCTTAAAACATCAGGAGAGGCCCAAGTATTTCAAAGGGTTTGTAGAACGCGAATTCACCATGGCTCAAGCGATGCAGCAGGTTATTGAAGAGAGCAAGAACGCCGGGAACGACAATGAGTCTGGTGTCAAAAAGCAACGCTACAAACAACCCATGGATGTCGAGTTTGAAGTCTAAGGCAAGGAAGAAGCCATGTTAAGCATACAACCACTTAAATCAGCACAGGGTGCTGCAGACTATTATGCGGCTGCATTTAATTATTATGCCGGTGATGCCCAGGCGTTACGGTGGCTTGGGCAGGGCAGTGTGCAATTGGGGCTGTCCGGGACTGTGCAAAAAGAACAAATGCTAGCGCTTCTGGAAGGGAAACTACCCAATGGTCAAACATTAAAAAATAAAAAAGGGGAACACCGCCCTGGGTTTGACATGACCTTTTCAGCCCCTAAAAGTGTATCCATTTTATCTGGATTAGGCGCCGACCCCAATCTATCCATTCTTCACGACAAGGCGGTTGAAAAGGCATTTCGTCTCATTGAAAAAGAATTTGCGCAGGCCCGTGTGGTCATTCAGGGCAAAGTGCATTATGTCGATACGGGAAATCTTGTGGTTGCAGCGTTCAGGCAGCCTTCTTCACGCGCCAATGATCCCGCTTTGCATACGCATTGCGTCACAATGAATCTGACATTTACCCTCGAAGATGGAAAGGCCCGTTCGCTGGCTTCCGACATCAACGCTCATTTTGGGGTTGTTGAGCAATTACAACAGCATGTGACCTATGCCGGTATTTTATACCGCACAGAACTCGCCAATTTATTAAAAGAGCAAGGGTATCGACTTCGAGACGTTGGAAAAGGAATGTTTGAAATTGAAGGGATTCCCCAGGAGGTATTAAAAGCGTTTTCCACGCGCCGCCAAGCCATTGAAGAAAAAATGCAGGAAGAAGGCTGGGAAGGGGCACGCCTGGCTAGCAAGGCGACGCTTTTAACCCGAAATGCCAAGGAAGAGTATGATATGGCCGTTTTACAAGCGGATTGGAAACAGCGCGCTGAACAGTTGGGCTTCGATGCGTCAGCCTTTATTACTTCACACAAGGATTTAGCTGAACCCCACAAGGCCGCTGGTTTTCTCACAATGATCAAAGAAAAATTGCTTGAGCGTTTTTATGGAAAACAGGATTTAACTGAATTGAGAGCAAAGGAAGCTGTCTTTGTTGCCATAGAGACACTTTCCCAACAAACCAGTGTGTTTGAAGTGAGGCAATTAAAGGAAGCGGCCCTTAAACATAGCCTAACAGGTGCCACAGTGGTTCCCATTGCCGTAATTGATAGAATGATTGAGACGCATATTAAAAATGGGTTGCTTTATCAGGCAATAGATCCCATTACTAAGCGCTCTATGCTGACTACCCCCTGGGGGCTAACAATAGAAACAGAAACCCTAGCCCGTATTGACTCCAATCAGGGGCTATTAAAACCGATAGCCAATCCACATGCGGTCTTGCAGGCGCAAAAAAACCATGAAACCAATTCCCCATTTCCTTTAACCGCATCCCAGAAAAGCGCGTTGATGCATGTGTTTACGTCAACCGACCGCTTCAATGCCGTTCAAGGGTATGCCGGTACGGGAAAAACGACCATGCTGCAATTAACCAAAACATTAGCCTGCGATAAAGGATGGTCTTTAAGAGGGCTAGCGGTTACCAGCAGTGCAGTAAACGAGCTTCGTGATAAAGCGGGAATTCGCTCTGATGTCTTTCCAATCGTTCACCAGGAGCTTTTGAAAGCGGGCAATAATTCATTAAAAAATACGCTCTATGTTCTAGACGAAGCGTCCATGCTGTCGACCATTCAGGGTCACGAACTGATCAAGTTAATCGAGCAAAAAGGGGCACGACTATTGTTAATTGGCGATGATGATCAGCTTTCCAGCGTGAAGTGCGGCCGCATTTTTGGCCAAGCGCAAGCCTATGGAATGGCCACCGTGAAAATGACCGATATTATTCGACAAACCAATGAAAAAACCCGAGGGGCTGTGAGAGATGCTATAAACAGGGAGTGCTATGAGTCGATTCAAAAACTCGATGAAGTACGGGAATTTAAAACGCATGATGAACGAATTGAGGCGATTGCTCATCATTGGTTAAATCTATCGCATTCGGTTCGCGAAAGAACGCTTGTTTTTGCGCCAACCCACAAAAACCGCCATGATATTACACACATAATCCGACACCACTTAAAGAAAGAAGGAACCTTAACGGGTCCAGAGCAGGTTATCAATACCTTAAAACCGAAGCCAATTGAAGAAGTACAATATCATCATACGCAATATTATCAGCAGGGCGATGTACTGCGCTTTAATTTAAAGCTGCCGAAGTCCCGTATTCAACCAGGGGACTATTTAACGGTTGGAATAATGACGGCAATGCATCAAAAGAATAAAACGATACCTCTCATCAATAGTGAAGGGCGCTCGGTCACCCTTTATTTAAAAGAATTACCCCAGTATAAGCCCACACGTGCGGGATTAAACCGACCCATTGAGTTTTATGAAGCAAGCTCTCTTGGACTTTGTGTTCAAGATAAGGTGTTGGTGACTCGAAATAACAACCAGGCAGGGCTTGTGAATTCCTCGTTAGCCTCTATCAAGGCAATGGATGAAAAAACCATGACGCTTTGTTTTGAAAAAAACAATGAGGAAAAAATATTTCCCCTTGATGCAAGCGAATTACAGCATTTGGATCATGGGTATGTGCTAACCAATATGAAAGTTCAGGGGAAGGATAAGCACTATGCTTTGGGATTAATCGAGTCTTATAACCAATTTTCAGCGACATTGAGAAATTATTACGTGCAAATTTCTCGAGCCATTTCTCGCATGACGCTCATTACGGATGACAAGAATCAGTTGCTCAAAGCCCTTGAATATAATCACGACACTAAAAAATCGGCTCTGGACTATGTAAATAGTGACTTACTGAAACGCCATACAGAGCACTTTGCTACTCATCAAAAGGCCATTGATGTGAACGCCATTACCCAGAAGAAAGCGCAAAATGATGAGGGGATGGAACAAAGCCAGACACTTATTAATGACTACAGTGAGGCGAAAGAAAAACAAAAAACTGCACCGGCTTACAAAATGGCCTGGCAAATCGCCACCGATGAGCCGCTTAGGCGAATGGCAAGGCACCAATTGGGGATTTCTGAAAGCGTCATACGAGAAGACGCATTGAAATTTGCCACAATGAAGTGGCTAAAAGGATTAAGTCCTGAGGAGCGAGAAAAAGCGTTAACGGTTAAAGCATACCTTAATGCCTGTTTAAATACCCAGAAAGCCTGGAAATCAGTGCATGATGGAAATCGCAGCCCCTTGCAAAAATCAAAAGCGACGGCGTGGTCTGAAACCAGAAACGCACTCGCTTATCGCATCACCGAACGAATTGAAGAGTACATCACTTCTTTGCACCATTTTTCAATTGGCAAACTCAACCGCTTAGGCATTTCGCAATACCGTATTGAAAAAGGAGAGGAGAGAGCCTATGCGAGGCTTCAGAATTTAAGTGTCCACGCTGAAAAACACCAACAGGGCCTCACTGTCGCTTCTTTTTTCAATGAAGAGGAAGGTAAAGCAAAAGGGTCACTTGCGTTAATGCTTAAAAACCAGTCCAAGGCGATTCATCCGCATTTAATTCGTTTCGCTGAAAAGACTAACAAACCGCTCGATGGCTTATGGCGTGAAATCAACCAACAGGCTAGAAAGCGGGAAGAAGATCTCTTTAGAGAGGGACTTAATCTTGAGGAGCAAGCGCTTTTTGATACCGTTAAAACCTATCAGTCACTGAATAAAGAACTAGCTGTTCATTATGCCAGTTCTCTTTATGCCTTAGAGACAGGAAAGGAACTCCCAGAGACCGCTGAGAAAGCCCAGCAAAGGGCTGCCACACTAAGAAATCAGATTGCGTCTAATCTTCTCGGCAATCCCTCCGCTAATACAGTAGTGAGCTTCCTAAAAATAGATCAGAACAAATTGCTGAAACAAGCAGCTAACCATGATAAACGGGAAACGGTGCTCCGATTTCAACAACTCGTTTCAAATTTTAAGGAGAAAAAAGAGGCCGCTTTGATCATCGCATCGGATATCAAAGGCCACTATCCCTTTATAAAGGCATTGGGCGTCAATACAAACACATTACATACCTTCATCCGAATTGAAGCGCGAAGCGTCTTTATCAATGAACTCAGTGAAGCGCAAAAGAGTGATTTTCGCAGCGTCCTCCACTACAAACAGATCAGTCAAAAAGCCAGTAACGCTTGGAAAAATATCTTTTCATTGCAGGCACAAGGCCAGAAAGCCCATGAACACCGTATGATTCAAGCCCAGCAATTAACTGCCAAACGAGACAACCTGGCCTATAAAATACATCGCAATGCGTCAATGCAAGGTTTCTGTGAGCGGGAAAGGCTAGATCCGCGTAAAATTGAACAGCATGCAAAACAGCATGCCGCCCGTAAACAGACCCTTATTCAATTAAACAAAACCAAAGATAAACTTTTTAAACAACTAGAAATTCGTATAGAGGGTATGAGTAAGCCCGAATCGGCCCGCTGGCATAACGCCTGGACAGCATTAAAAACGAATTTACATCGCATCGCTCAAAAGGAGGCCCTTTATCACTCTGCCATTGACGAGCTGAAGGCACCATTAGATTTTACCGAATCGCAGAAGCGTTTGTTGAGTCGGTATGAACTAAATGGTCACTCCAATAAGAATTGGACCGCTGACAAAACAACGAGCAAGACTCTGCCAGGAGAAACGAGGGCTTTCTTCGATGCCACAAGGATTATTGACGCATTAACCGAAAATCCTATCGAGACGTATCGCGCTATCTTTGGGGAGCCAAAGAAAATCAACTCAAAAGAAATGCGCTTCTCAGGGGGGCTTATTGTCTCATTGAAAGGAAAAAAGGCAGGGTTTTGGTATGATTTTTCAGAAGGACATGGGGGAAATCCGCTTTCGGCCATTATGAAAGAGCGAGGCTTGTCCTTTCAGGAGGCTTTAAGAGAAGGCGCTGCAATTGCCGGGATTTCAGGAGTAGCCAGTTGTCCACCCATGCGGAAAGAAAAGCCACTGGATCTAATCGACGTAAAAGAAGAAAAAAATAGAATTATCTCCGCAAAAAGTATTCTGAAAGGGGGTATTCCTATTTCAGGTACTTTGGCAGAAACCTATTTAAAAGCGCATCGTGGCATTGAAAATCCAGAACAACTCAATGTGTTATTTTGGCCCAAAGGTGCTTCCTGGAAAGCCACGGATGATAATGGAAATCTTTATGATAAAACGAATAAAATACCCGCGCTGTTAATAGCAGCCAAGAATGCCAAAGGGGAAATCACAGGTGTTCAACGAATCTATTTGGACGAGAAAACGGGTAGAAAAAATACCTTTATGGAGACTGCTAAACTATCCAAAGGAAAAATAGAAGGGAGTGCCGGATTACTGCAAAAAGGTGAAAAATTTGGAACGCTGTATTTAGCAGAGGGACCTGAGACGGGAGCCACACTGGCCATGGCAAATCCTAAGGCCAGTGTGCTGGTTTCCTTTGGCTTATCCAACTTGAAAAACTTAAACGAGCTTATTAAAACACTCTATCCCGGTGAAGTGATTATTGCAGGTGATAATGATTCCGCAGCTAAGAATGACACGTTAAAAATAACAGAGGATGCAAGAGAGTTTTTAGCAACGAAGGGAATAATATCGAAGCTTATTATCCCGAACACTATTGCGGGAAGAGAAAAAACCGACTGGAATGATGTTCATCAACTCCAAGGCTTAAACCAGGTGAAACAGCAGCTCGGCTTAATGGAAGAAAAACCCCTGCATAAAACAGTGATACGGCACCACAATGAAAAATCGAATCAATTAGAACAGTACGTGAAGCATTTCGCCGAGGGCTCAAATCTGCTCCCTAAAATGGTCAGGCCAGAAGCGTACAATAGAGACCATTTGAAATCCATTTACTCGACAATTGATAAAGCGAATAACACGCCTCAAAAAGTATCAGAATCCAAGCAAATGGAACACTTTGATAGCAAGCAGAAAAGCATGGATATGGAGATTTAAATTGCCATCGCTAGAGTTCTTCTGGTGCAATTCCCATGAGTTCCTGGTATTTATTAATGGATAAATCCATCAATTTTTTAAACTCCTCCTGGCCATAGTCCATTTGTTTAGACGCTATATTTTTTAACAGCGCATTCATTTGGATCATGAGCTTAAAGCAGTGCTTTTCGATTTCAGAAAATTGGTCTTCTGCGCTGTTGGGCTCCTGGCTTTTTTCAGTCACCATCAATCCAATTTCGGTCATTTTGGTGATAGTATATGAAAGCGAATCATCATTATCGCCTGCATATTTTATGAGTTTTGCATAAAGCGCATTGGGTAAAGTGATGGTGACTCGAGGCATGGAAATCTCCTTTTACAATATTATTCCGTGATGCACATGCGATGAACTGGCTGATGCATGGGTGCTGCATAATAGCCTAAGCCAACATTGTATTCTAAAATGAAATGCTGCACTAGGGATTCGTGATGATGTATTTGTGATGCACCGGGCTGATTAAAATGGTGTCACTTTCCAGCCATCGTGTAATACATGTTGACTATTCACAGAACAGCAAAAACTATTTTCCCAAGACAAATGAATAAAGGTGTTTTTTAAGATAAAATTCAATAGGTTACAAATTAGCATTCTAATGCGAAAGGTGTGCTTGTTTTTATAGTTGTTGTCTTTCTTGTTGTTTGGGGGGCCGTTTTTTTGTTGAGAATTATTTACTTTTTGAGCGCATATCAATTGCGCGCTTGTGATTGACTCGCTATATGATTTTCTTTACTATAAATTAATAATGATTAAATGGAATTTAATATGATCTTGCTGCCAATCTTTTTCTTCTTTTGTTTTGTAGGGATCACTTATTTAAATTATAAGGATCACAAAGCAGGTCGTTTGCATCGGGAAATGGGAACGAACCAAATGGAACAAACGGAGTATAATCCTGCAACGGGTTTACCCATGATAGGAGCATTGGATAGCATGGGCAATTCAATCGGTTCTAGTGCATCCGACAGGGATAATTATTGGAATAATGATTACCATCGTCATTCAACGTTTGAGAGCAGCAGCTATGATCCATTTAGCAATCGCTATTAGCGATCTGCTCTGTATATCAATTAACGGAAAGTTGTGGAATTAGTGCAAAAATCGAATCTTAGGAAAAGTACAATTGCTTAAGTTAGATTTAGGACTGTATTAATTCATTAATATAACGAATAAATGGCGTAAAAATTTGATAAGATCTCAATTTTTATTATGATCTTATCAATTGAGGCTTTTGTAGAGGCTATCAGTAATCAAAGTAATAAACTATACACTAGCGTTTATAACCAAAGTTCAACAAATGTCACTGCAATCTAAATTAATTCCCAATCCCCAAAGTACCCCTCTTTCGTTTTAATTAAATCCTCATAAACATGCATTTCTAAACCATCTCCCAATTCATCCCAACCCGTCAAATCTTTGGCTATCTGCAAGGCATTTTCATTAACAAAAAAAACTCTAGGCACTCCATAAGTCCATATAATCCCCTCAACACCATTAAGTGTTGCGCCTTCAAACCCCCAATCATCCATTTCTTGATCAGGATTTTTGCGACCATGATATAATCTTATTTTCATGAATGTCCTTAAATTGGATTTCTTGTTTTCGAGCTTATGAGGTGAACAAAGGGGAGCCCTTTGTTCACCAATCAAAAACTATCTTTTTATTTCCATCATTTTTTCAGTAAGAGTCCACAAGGCACGATTTAATTTGACATTTTGATCAATGGCTTTTACTTCTCTGGTTTTTGTACGAGTGGTATAACCGTATTTATTGAAACGATGGCCACGGATCCCGCCTTTAATTAAATTTTCTTGAAGGATATTGAACACGGTAAATAGATCATTATCTGTTTGATCCCTATAACGCCTTGGTTGCAATAAACTCTGAGGATTAACGCTCATGCCTCCCTCTGTATCCGAGAATTTTAGTGAATGAGCTGCTTCGGCAAAAATCATTTTTTCCTCATCGTTCAAATGAATTGAAGCCATGTCGTCCGATGCATCAAGCATGTTATTCGCCGTTTCTATCACCTTATAGGTGCCTTCAATAACATTTCCGATCACATCACCCTGATGTTTAATTCTGATTTCGTCATACGATTGTCCTGCAATCAGTCCATTACCACAGACAACACGAAAAAGACCCGCGATTAAGCGATAGGATGACAAACCGTCATGAGAATTAATAAGAACCAGTTCTGGGTAAAGTCCCAGATTATTTTGCATGACATCATGGCGCTGAAAACGAAGCATGTGTTTTGCAAATACTTTTGATTCTTGGTTCTGGCTTTTGGTTTGAGTTGCCCAAGTGGGGAAGAACCCTTCTGACATCAGTTTGTCAATAACTTGCTCGGTTGAGATGGGTGAGTACTTGGCACTCGTTTGATGAGATTTTGCTTGTGTGAAAATGGATGGCGCTAATTGGAATAATTTTTCTTTTGATAATACGGGTAACATGTTGTTCTCCTATGTTTTTACTATTGTTCTCAAGGAACAGATACAGTATCGCAAAAAAACGAATGCATGTCAAGATATGTTATCAACTTAATTGACAAACAAAGTTTATCAAATAAGTTGATAATGTTTTGGGGTTTGTTATACTGTTCTTGTCTTCATGACCAATAGTAAAAACATAGGAGAACACAATGACTATTCCAGAACATATTCAACAACAACTGCTCCATACCAACAAAGCGATCGTCTGGTCGTGGGGAGTATCTAAATGGTATGAGCTTTCAGATAACGCTCTCGCAATGAGAGTTCACGCGCGTTACTTAGATGGTTTTGTGTGTATAGAACTGGATGAAGCCCGAGACTTATACAATATTTCTTTTTATTTGAATAAAGATTTTCAAGACATGATCATATGGCCACAAATTCCCTATATGCCGATGAAGGGGGTTTATTGCGATCAACTCGTTGAATTCATAGATAATAGAATTGAAAAAATACCGAATTATAAATACTGATATCATCCCCCTTTAAGGGGATGTATTAACAGGAGGCCGCCTCATGAAAAAATTATCGTTTGCCGTGAAGGCAAACATGAACAAACCGCCTAGAGTTCATGTGCAATCAGCTGATAAAAAGACAACCTATGGTTCATTTCAAGCAAATCACTGCAATGAATTTGACAGCTGGGATAAATTAAGCCAGGAGGAAGCCATTGAGTTAAAACATTACATGAATAATCTGGAGGCGATTGAGCATTACTTCTCTACAAAGGCACTGTCTGAACAAAAAGATTTTAGAATCAGGTTGCCGGGCAGCTTTATTGACGCTATTGACGAGTTGGGTAAGCTTTGCCTTGAAGAACATATTAACTTGAATGTTTATGATGCTATGATCAGTGCAGCTATTGGGCAACTTAAAATAAATACAGCAAGCCTCCCTGATGACAAAAAGCAGCATGCACTGGCCATTCTTAATCAGCTGGGGCTGTCCGAGAATGTAAAGGCAGACGTGTCATTTAAAATTCAAGCCGTATTTGCTGAGCTACTATCACCCTGCTTTTCCGCGATCATTCCTTCCAGGGTTTCTTTCCATCCTGGCTTATCACTTTGGGGATATTGAGGCATTTTTTCAAATAATGCTTGTGTCTCACCAATAGGCGCTAAATCAGGAGAACTCAATATTTGAGTTGCAATACTCATCCCCTGTTCAGAATTTGTAAAGAATGCCGCACCTTTCTTATCTGTGACATTGATAGCCATAAAAGCTCGTGTATTAAGGTTTTCACCATATTGATAAGCGATTACCTTATTATCTGTATTTTTATATATATGCCAGCCTAGGCCGCAGGTTTCCGTAATGCTGTAAACCCTTGTTGGCACAAGTTTCTCACTAAACGCCCTGATTTCTGTTTGGGTAGATTCGTCTATTACACGTTTTAAGTCATTAAATTCCGTTTTGCTGAAAGAAACACGCTTATAATTATCATCTGTTGCATTCTTGAGGTATTTTAAAGTGTTATCAGCTTTGCTTAGGCGCTTGAACTCTTCAGGTGTCAAATCGGAAAGTGCGAAACTCGTTTCAAACTCAAATGCTTGTTGGAAAGTAGGATCGTCCATATTTTTTAACCAAGCGGTCATGAATTTTGAAAAATCTTCGGCTGTTGTAAGTAGTGTACCGGCGGCATTAAGATGAGGGGTATGACCTGCTTTTGATGTTATCTCTAAGATATCGCGTTTGAATGAGGGATTATTCAGTTTAGTTGCCAGGTTTGTTAAATCAATTTCTGGAGGAAAGGACACTGGCTCACTCATTCCTTTTACGTAGTATTTACAGGGATTTTCAGATAAATAAATTGTACCATTTTCAGACTGGTTGAGATCAGACAATGATGACATCAATTTAAGATCATACCTAAGATTTGGGATGCTCTCATAGATTGATGTCGGCTCCCCTAGCTCAGTATGAACTGATACAATATTGGTTCTGCTATCTGGTTGCGGTAAAAACGTAGAGTGTTTCATTTTTAAAGGCTTAAAGACATGCTCATGAGCTAAGGTTTCTAAATCTTTACCTGTTTTTGTTTCAATGACTTTTTGTAAGTAAAGAAAAGCTTCGCCTGAGTAAGAATATCCCTTGCCTAGAACTGATTTATCATCAAAGGATAGTGGAGAAGATAAATCTGACCCTGCCCCAAAATTGGGTAATCCAGTAGTGTGTGTCAATACATGTCTGGCTGTTAATTGCATAGCTTTCTCAGGATAGGCACCGTTTACCTTTAATCTTTCATATTCCCGTTCTTTCTGTTGCATTATAGGAAGTAATGGTTCATCTAAATCGATTTGCTTATCCTTGACCAACTGTAACACTAAATATGTAAATACAATTTTACTAAGTGAAGATGCTGGAAATTGAGTATCATTATCTACTTCATCCTGACCAGCATTTGTAGTTTTTCCAACAGCGAGTGAAGTGCTTGAAAATTCATGCCCGCTTCCTTCTTTGGGTTCGACATATGCATAACTTACGCCTGGAATATGAGCAGGCTCAGCTATATTTTTTAATTTATCTTTGGATGGTGTAGGCATAATATGTAAATAGCTCTAAAGATATATTTATTATAGGGCATAGCTTTCTACTGGATTAATATCTTCATATGGCAAAGTAAAATTTTGCTTAACCACACGCGAATGCCACGGGACTGCCTAATTTGCTAATACTCCTGCACTCAGGATGGGCATTTACTGTACTTCTCCATCCATAGACATCCCACTTTTTTCATCTCATCCCGATGTTTTATAAGATAATCTATTTGCTCTAATAACGACGAATTTATGGAATTCCACTTTAGTGCCTCAGGATTTTTCTTCTCACTTTAGCGAGCACAGGATAAATTTCAGGTTCAATTAAGTTCATTTAATAACACCCCCAAAAATCCATTGACTCTATCAATCAAACACGCAAATATAAATCATAAATTAAACAATATGTTTAATTATTTTATACCGATTGATGCTGGTTGATATCAAATGTAACAACAAGAAAGATGGATTTAATATGGATTTTTTATTTATAAACTCTCAGGAATTATCGGCATTAGCTGGCCTTCCTTATGTTCAACAAGTCGCTTATTTAATAGGTATAAGACCTTACATGGATCGTAAAACCTTCATTGTTGGTGGGGTTAAACGGCGAATAAGTTATCAGTCGCTATCTGAAGCACTTTATGTTGAGCCACATCAAGGTATTACCAACTCTGGCAGTCCAAGCCGACAACAATTACGCAGGATTATTAAAGGTCTTGAAAAGGCAGGATTAATCCAGATTCAGTCTGCTGATATGCACCTCATTTTAAAGTGTCTTTTAGCCAATTCAGATATTCCTGACCAAAATAAACCCGACACAAAGCCGACACAGCAATCAGGCACAGTAAATCAGAGAAAAAATAACGATATTTCAGGTTATTACACTCAAAAATTAGCAAAACCCAACACAGGTGAAACTGTAAAACCCGACACACCTCATAACTCAGATCTTGATCTTGTTTGTTTAGGCGAACAATTTGAAACATTTTGGCAAAGTTATCCACAACCCGCAGACAAACATAAAACCTGGAATGCATTTCTTAAAGTTAATCCTGACAAGGCTTTATTCGTCAAAATGATGAGCGCCCTAAAACAACAAATCACGGCCCATCAGCAACTGCAGAAGCAAGGAGAATGGGTTCCTAATTGGAAATACCCTGCCAATTGGTTAGCTCAGGAAAGCTGGAATCAGGTTCTAACAGTACAAACAACAAAGGAGTCAGTAAGTAATGAAAAGAGCCAACGAAGTCATACACCAAAAAATACTTTCGATGTCTTCTGGGCATCCTGCGGTCAAGGAGCCCACCTCGACTTCGATGACATCAAAGCAATTCAGTAAGAGGGATAGCATGAACACTAGATCACAAACATCATCAACCTACGATTTGCGAATAGATATTTTATTTACTCGCCTGGGCGCTATTTATGGGCAGCTTTGGTGGAACAACTATAGAACTGAAGAGTTGCTATTACTAGCAAAACAGGAATGGTCCGAGGGCTTAAAGCGATTTGATAATCAAATTTTTAAAGATGTATTGGTGGTATATCGCGAACAAAAAAACTACCCCCCTTCACTACCTCAGTTTGCTGAAAGTTGTAGAGCCACACAGGCACGCAGAGTACCTATACCTGAAAGAGTGAAAGAGGAACGACGCCCATCAAGTCTCGAAACTGCAAAACTACACCTCGCTGCCATGAAGCAGATGCTGAAAAATTAATAATAACTGGAGCTAAACCATGCTAGTACTTACACGCCGTATCGGAGAGCAAATCTTCATCGATAAAGGCCAGATCAAAATTAAAGTTCTCTTTATTCGTAATGGAAATATTGCCCTTGGGATTCAAGCACCTTCACAGATAGACGTGGACCGTGAAGAAATTTATTACCGTAAACAAGATAACCACGAAAACATTCCCGTTGAGTCTAATTAACCAGAAAAGCCGGGCATAAAGCTTGGCTGGAGTTTTGCCATGTTGAAATTATCATTTGTTACTTCTTTAGCCTTGGTTGCCCTAACAACTCAGGCAGCAAATGTTACACAAATTAACCGCTATGCCACCGTTGTTAATAAGCCACTGGCTGCCCAGGTAAACCCATTATTAGCGGTACAGCAAATTCATTTTCCTCAAGAAGTTAAAACCATAGGTCAGGCCATTGAATGGTGGCTTCGGTATTCAGGTTTCACATTGGTCGCTAAAGAAAGGCAGTCTGAAAGCCTGCAGGCGGTTATGTCTCAATCCTTACCTCAGATTGACAGAAACTTAGGGCCATTAACTGTCAAAGACGGCCTAGAGGTCCTTGTTGGCCAACAAGCCTTTACCCTGATTGAAGACTTCTTGCTGCGCCAGGTGAATTTTCAATTAAAACCAACTGTTAAGCCGAGGAGTAAATAATGATTACTTGTCCCTTAATCACAAAATATATAAGTATCGCAAGTTTGGGGATAGCGCTCATCAGCGGGTTTATTCTAATCAAATGCCATTTTCTGGGAAAAACAAAAGATGTCGAGATTATAACTACTCGTTTAAATGATATTCAGACCCAGATCGGTAACTTGCAACAGGCAGCAAGAAAACCTGAGGAGAAGATGGATTTTAGTACCATCAATCAGGACTTCAATAAATTAACCACATTGATTGAGGAACTCAAATCCAAAGATGACAACACTATGCACCAGCTTATCAACGAGAATCGTGCAGACTTATCCCACAAGCTGGACGCACTGCATGAGGTAATTAATTCGCTCGATAAAAAGGAACATCCCGTTAAATACCTGCCTATAACTGCTTTACCTTTTAAGCTCATCAGCATTGACAGCATTCAGCAAGTTAGTGTCGCTACTGTTGCATATGATTTCAAAACCATTTCATTGGAAAAAAACGACAAACTAGCCGGTTGGAAGGTCTTGCAGATTGATTTTGGCCAACAACGTATTGAACTTGAAAACAGCAAAAAAGAGCGTGTTGTTGTAGCTATGGAAGCTGACATTCCCGGTGATCAAAATGCTTAAATATCCAGTATTAATGCTTGCCTTGTTCACGGGTGAAGTTGCACATGCAGAGCTAAACATTCCGGGTTTAGATCAACAGCCGCTAAATACTCTGGCCATTGAAGATCAGACATTGGCGAAAACAGGATTAACCCTTAATGAAGATGATACGACCTCTGAACAAGACATCAATCAAATCAAACTAGATGAGAACCAGCTTCATGAAGCAAAAGTATGGGGATTAACGCCAGAGGAAGAAAAAAGATATCTCTTGCTCATGCAAAATAAAAGCAAATTCTATTACAAAGGGTTAAGACAAACGCCGATTGATATTCTGGGTCTTAATGCCAGAAATGAAATAGAACGCAATCATTTTGCAGAGCTGGCAGCAAAACAAGAAGCGCAGAAGGTCAGCAAAAATATTGCATGGAATAATGCCTTTTATAAAGCGTATAACAAGTTGTTTGCAAATGTCCCGGTGATTGGTGATTTTGATCCATCCCCCTATTCACCCTATGCCCATAAGCCAGTTCAGTTAGCCCAAGGCGATACTCTCTATTTTTTTGTTAAAGAAACGGATACGGCCAAAACCATTGTACTGATGCTTACCGAGGCAATAGAACAAACACCGAATACACGTTTGCATTTAATGTTGCTGGGCTTCGATGATGCGTCTGTCCAGATATGGGCTAATAAACATCAAATACCACAACATCTAGTGAATAGCGGTCAAATTAGTTTGAATCATGGTGACCTCAATTACCAGGCACTCAATGTAACAAAGAAGACATCCCCCTTGCTGCTACTGTCAAAAAATGGTCAATCAAGCATCGTTGATTTGGGGAGGTTTTAATGAAGAAGCTTTCTGTTATTGCTGGTTTATTGATGAGTATTTCTTGCTATGCATGGCAAATCATCAATACAGAACAATATATCAAAGAGATGCAATCTCAATTAACCGAAGAATCTCTAAAGCTTCAGGAAAAACTTGATGCACGCTTACCTGTATCTAGCGAAGCAACTGTGGGAAAAGTAAATAGAAAACCGCTCAAACTGACAAACTTCACCCAGCCTGTTTTTATTATTGGCGATGATGAGGTTTCACGGCAATGGCTTCAAGAACATACGGAAGAATTAGAAGCAGCCCATGCGTTAGGATTTGTTACCAATGTAACAGAAAGCGAGCAATTACAAACACTTCAACAACTGACCAAAGCCTCCTTGCTACCCGCCAATGTAGATGACTTGATGGCCCTCTTTCAAGAAGACCATTACCCACTGGCATTTATTGAAGGTGAATTATGGCAATAAAAACTCAGCCCGCTAAACAATCCAAAAGAATCATTATGAGCCTTTTATTACTCATTCTATTGGGCTGGTTGATTTTATTGGGTTGGGTTTTAAGTCTTTGGTGCTTTTCAGATTTTGATACCGCCTTTAATTCGGCGACTACATTATCCAAAAAACAGACATCAGCTGTTGCTGATTTTAATGATACGACAATAGCAGAAAAAGTTAACACATGGTTCGGACTCCTCCCTACCCGTGAAGTCACTCAGAAAATAACGCAGGCGCGTCTGTTAATTGAGAATGAGCTGGACAACGTACTTCCTGAAACAAGCTCAGAGCTTAGTGAGATTGCTGATGACTTCATCCGCATCAGTAATCAGCTCTGGTTGCTAATCAGTCTTACGGTAAAAATTATGTTGATAAAACTGCTTATCCTTTTGGCGGCTATCCCCTTATTTATACTGGCCATGACTGCGGGTCTTATTGACGGGCTTAATCAGCGCGCCATTCGCACAGCCTCTTTAGGACGAGAGTCTTCTTATGTCTTCCATCGCTTAAATCATTATTTCAAACGAGGTTTATTAATGTTGCTGGCTGTATGGCTAGCAATCCCCATAAGCATTACACCTGCTTTTGTATTCGTACCAGTCAGCATCTTGTTAAGTGTCATCGTTTCTGTCACCGCAAGCCGCTTCAAGAAATATTTGTAAGGAGGAAAAATGAAACGACTGTTATTAGTGATGATGTTAAGCCTGTCTTTTGCGTCTCATGCCAGTGAAGAAGCCTTAAATCAAACATTAGTCAGAGTTATTAACCAGATTAATGCGCTTATGCCTTTACTAGATGAGGCACAGGGTGAAATTGAACCTAACACTCGAATTCGATTGCATATTGAGTCTTTTGAAGGAGCTGATGGCAAAACTCACGCAGGTCTTCGTAATGATTTACTAGCTATCCGAAATGCCTTGATTGACTACATCAATAAGCCCGCTATCGAACCTAAAACCATTAAGCCGCTGCCGCTTGATTTTATCGGTAAATAGCTATGAACAAAATTGATATCGCTAAAACATTCGCAGCAAGTTTCAAACAGGCCGCCGGAGATACCGCAGCAAGTAGTTACTCTGGTTGCATCCGTTTTATCGCCATCATGCTGGTCATCATAGCTGTGATGTGGTGCATCAACCATTTCATGGGTCATACAGAAAAAGAGCAGGAAGGTTTTCTGATACTTCTCGGCTCACGCTTAATCCGCATCGTTTTAGGATTTTGTTTATTCATTCTTATTTTAATCGTCAAGGGGAGTTAACTATGAACAAAACTATCATCACCGCAAAGCAATGGGTAAAACGGCTAAGTTTGGGTCTTATAACCTTAAATTATGCCCCAGCTTTATTTGCTGACAACTGGTTTCCAAAGATTTCTAACGCAGATGATATCAGTGACGGCAATAAAAGCATGATGACGGTTACTGGAAACTATGTCAGACAAGGCTTGGGGCTATTGTTGTTTATTGCAGCGGTTATGAGTTTTATCAAATTCATCACAACGGTACAACATGGTATTGAAGAGTCCAAGAAGAATGACGGCTCTATGGTGGCCTTCGGTACCTTTGCTGTCATGGGAATAACCTATCTGGCCATCAGTATTGTCGCAGGTTATGTGGGATACAGCATGATAACCAAATTCAAGATTTAAGGTATTGCCCAATGAACCAACCGTCATCTCGTCATTTGTCTCATGATTATGAGGCCTATAAGGGCTTAAGTCTAAGAGAGCTATTCTGGATAGTAGTTGTCACAACGCCCATCATAAGTCTTCTGTTTAGCCTATGCGGTTTCTTCACGGGATATCCTCTCGCTTGTGGCTGTGTCGGTTTTCTAGTGGGTTTTATTGCCTCTATTACCGTTTGCCCTAAACGTGCCGCCCGTTTGAAAGCAGGAAAACCGCATGGTTATTTAATGAAGAAAACCATTTTAATTCTGACTCGTCTGGGATTAAGGCGCTCCCCCTATCTTCACCATATCGGTACCTGGCAAAAATCCAAAATCGTGAGGCAATCCCATGTTTAATTACTGGAAAAAAGTTGACAGTTTAAATCATATCAATCGCTTGCTACTGGCATTTCTTACTGTACTCATTTTAATTGTAGTGGGGTTGCTTATTACGCTTGCTAAGTTGCCTAATCGCTTTGAATTTTGGCTCACGCCAGCCATGACAATCAACGGGGGCTTAATTAAAGAAAATCAGGTTCCAAAAGAATATGTACAAAGCTTTGCTGCCACATTGATACCTGCATTAAATACCTGGTCAAACACCGGAAAAACAGAGTTCACTAATAATCTCGCGGGCTTCCATTATTACTTTACTCCTCGCTATCAGCAATTAATGGAAAAAACATTAGCCGCTTACAAGGATGCCCAACTCTTCAACCGTGCCCAAGTGGCAAGCCTTTATCGTTTCATGGAAGACGGTGATGTAAGGCTTCTGGATGATAATACATGGGAAGTCCATTTAATCTTGCGGATTACCCAAAGATTGAAAGATGACAGCCCTATGGTCATTGCCGATAAGGTGGTTGATTACCATATCCGGGTCGTTAAAGTAAATTTGTCTCGTCTGCAAAATCCCTTTCAGTTAGCCCTTGATGGGTACACCCAACCAGAAACCCTCGTTAAAGATTTGTTAGCTACGCACGCGGAGGAGAAACCACATGAGAAAATTTAAATGGTTATTGGCTTTGATGATCATGACTTGCAGTATTCAAACATTTGCTCTCGATGCTGAGCACATATTATGGGATAAAACTCCCATTCCCCTGGACTTATCTCTGAATGAAGAGCGGCTGGTTCATTTCCCTCAGGCAGTCAGCATTGTGGATAATGAAGCAGGTAATAAAATTGCAGTGCTCAAAGTTCAGGATACTTTATATCTCAAAGGAAAAGAATCTTTTGAAAACAAACGTCTTCTAGTACAGCTCATGCCTCAGGGTGAAGTAATTATCCTTAACCTCACCACCAAAGAAAAAATCGTTGCTAATAAACCCATTGAAATATTGCTTGAGAATAAGGAAGAGTCGAGCAACACCACTCAAGAATCCGCCAATGCTTTTGACTGGAATGCTATCACACTGACCCGTTTTGCCATTCAGTCATTGTATGCACCACAAAGATTATTAGTCATTCCTGAGGGAATAGGCAGAACGCCTATGCAAACCAGACGCCAAATCAATTTGTTTTATGGCGCTAGTATTGAAGCACGCCCATTAATTTCCTGGCATGGAGGACCTTTTTTTATCACCGCAGTAGAACTAAGAAATCTGTTAAACAAAGAGCTCATTGTCGATCCTCGACAGATGATAGGCAATTGGCAAACAGCCACCTTTTACCCCCGCAATACTTTAGCGCCTCGAGGCAAAGAGGATACAACCACTGCCTTTCTGGTTTCTGATAGGCCTTTTAGTACTGCGTTAGCAGGTAGCCGGGAGTATGTACGATGAAAAAAAATGCTGGATTAAAGGTATTAACCGGGGTTGTAGTTGGTGTGGCTGTACTCATTTTAATGAATAGCAACCATCATTCCAATGAGCCTATCAAACAACAAAGCGACCCCAATAATCTGAATGAAGCCATTGCCAGCCAGTTTAACGACAACATACGTGATGTTGCCGCGAGGTTACAAGAAACCGAGAAGAAACTGGCCAGCCTTGAATCTGAAAATAATCGCCTTAAATTAAGCACTTCAGAGGGAACAGAAAACAATAATCCTGAACTTATTAAAGAGCTGGAAAAGCTTAAAGCGGAGATTGCCTCATTAAAAATAGCGAATGAAACATCACAAGACAAGCCTTATGTAGTTCAAAGTTCAGCAACGTCAGTTCCTGAAGAGAAGAATATTAAAGATATTGATCTCTTATTAATGAAACAAGAAAACAATCAAACCGAACTGGCTTATTGGGAGCGGTTGAAAGAAAAAAGCAAGGCACTCACCCAACAAACTAAATCAGATTCAGCCAAGAGTGAAAGCAAAAAATCCATTCCCTTCTACACCATTCCAGCAGGCTCTGATCTGGGCCGCACTACCTTGTTGTCTGCTCTGATTGGGGAAGTACCAGTTGAGGGGAAATTAATGCAACCGCTTTTTCCCTTCTCCGCCATTATTAATCGTGGGGATCTAATGGCAGCCAATGGGATCCCTTTGCCCCCTGATATCTCCGGTATGAAAGTGAATGGTTATGCCATAGGCGTTGGCTCTTTTTTAGATAATATCAGTTGTGTTCGAGCGTATGTGACATCCGCCTTATTTGTTTTTGATGATGGCCATTTTGTTACCGTTGGCAAAGAGCAGATGAGCGGAACCGCTGAAATGGTCAATAACGAAAGTTTAGGCTATCTCACCACTGCTTTTGGCAATCCTTGCATTAAAGGCCAATATTTCACCAATGCGCCTAGAGTACTGACAGCACTCATGGCTTCAGATGGCATCAAAGGATTTGGTGATGCGCTTTCTCAATGGCAGATGACCTCTACCGCCAATGCTAATGGAACAACCAGTATACCTACTGGCTCTATGAGCAGTTACGCCTTGGGTGGCGCTCTTTCCCAGGGAACAACGAAGGGAGCTGATTGGCTTGAGAAACGCATTCAGGGCAGTTTCGACATGGTTTTTGTTCCTGCATCGATTGGATACAGACCGACACAGCTTTCGTTTCACATAACCCAAACCATCAACCTTGATAAAGAAACCAATGGGAGAGTATTAGATTATGGTCATTTACAGCAAACTGCACACGATTTTAGCCTTAGGTAGTATCTTGGTATTAAGTGCCTGTGCTTCTACCTCAGTCAGCTCTGCAGCCATTCCCGAAGGCGGTCTGACTGTTAGTCAGCTTTATCAGCAAAGCTTAGGTGAGGCGATGCCCAGCTGGTCTGTTCCTAAAAGGCAGACCACCACGGTTAATTATTCAGGGTATACACGAGATGCTTCCAACGAGATTCAACACTTGTTCAAGCCTTTGGATAACCCACAAATACCGATTTATGTGTTTCCCCATGTGGCCCTCATCGGTGATGAACAATTGCTAAAACCAGGCTATACCACAGCTTTTTTTCTCTACAAACAAAACCAGTTTGCCCTGGCTTCAGAGCGTTATTAAGGAGTGGAGTGAGAATGAAATTATTTAATCAAGTCAGTGATTGGCTGCTCGGACAACAAAATGAAACAGCAATCACCCAACAACGTATAAAAAAACGATTTGAGAATCATAGCCCCTCTTTCGCCAATCAATTGTCTATGGTGGACTTCAACGATGAGCATAATCTTTTTTTACTAAATGATGGCATTAGCATTGGCTCAGGCTTTGAGTTAGCTTCCATTCCGGCAGAGGCAGCATCAACCGAACACTTACACTCTGTTTTTAACAAAATTCGAGATACCTTTGCCACTGTCGTTCCTTTGCACAAAGAAGATCCCTGGGTAATGCAAATGTATGTCAATGACGAATACAGTTTGAAACCGGTTCTAACGCATATTCAGCAAAGCATCTCACCTGAGATTGCTGAGACATCTTTTACCCGTGACTATTTGGCACGATTGGATGATCTGTTTTGTAAGATGACAAGACCCGAAGGATTATTTATTGATCCAAAAACTGACGCTCCTTATCGTGGTAAACGAAGACGAATCAGAGTTTTGTTTTATCGCCTATACCAAAAAGGGCAAACTACCAGAGAACAGGCACTTGTAGAGCA
The DNA here is from genome assembly GCF_021297775.1 of Legionella sp. 16cNR16C. Classification (NCBI taxonomy): domain Bacteria; kingdom Pseudomonadati; phylum Pseudomonadota; class Gammaproteobacteria; order Legionellales; family Legionellaceae; genus Legionella; species Legionella sp. 16cNR16C. The sequence continues at coordinate 57,065 of NZ_JAJTMX010000003.1, read as the reverse complement.
TCAAGAGGTCATGGCTCAAATCGAAAGCAAACTACAATCACCTGGCCTGCAACTAAAACAACTAACTGGCAAAGATTACTATCAATGGCTGGTACGCTGGTTTGCAGCAAACGCTGAAGAATTACTGATTCGTTTTCCTTATCCAAAAGACAAAAAACCAGCAGGCTTCTCCTTTAGCCAAAATGTCTTATTTCATGAACCACAAAGTGATGAGCATGGGTTTATATTTGATGAGCTTCATCACCGTATTCTTTATATCGATGGTTTGAAAGAATCTCCTGAAATTGGTCTTTTGTCACGGGAAAGGCCACAAGCTAATCCCAAACACCGATACGCACTTTTAGACAAATTGCCCGAAGGTTCTACATACACCATTCAGGTCATTTTTCAAAATGATGAAGCCTTAGATGCGCATCTTATGCGTCTTGAAAAAGGCATTGTAGGGACAAGCCTCAAGCCTTCACAAGTCAAAGCAGACATCAAAACCGCACGCGATGAATTGTCTATGGGGAATCGTCTATTTTGGGTTAATCAATCGATCTTTTATCGTGCCAGCACGAAAGATGAGGTAGTACGCATTGAAAAAGAACTGAAAGAATTATTTATTGAGGCCAAAATGCCTTTGATTTCTTCTTGTTTTGATGTTCATCCTATTAACAGTTATCTCAATGCCTTACCTTTTAATTTTATTCCGCAATATGCCCGCCAGTACTTGCGTTTTGATCGACTGATGTATGCGTCCGAATTAGCTTCCTTATTGCCTGTGTACGGACGCAATCAAGGGGCGAGACATCTTCCATGTTTTACTTTTTTTAACCGTCTAGGCGAACCCGTTCTCTTTGACGTGTTGCATCATGATTTTATCAGCCAAAACTCCCACATGGCATTATTCGCCAATTCCGGTGGCGGTAAATCAGTCGCTACTGGCTGGATGATTAACTCACTTATGGCCACTAAAAATGCTCGTATCATCCTTTTTGAAATGGGTAATTCCTTTGACCGGATGCTTATTCATGCCAAAGCCCACGGTAAAAAGACCAAACAGTTACTACTGAGTAATAAAAAAAATGAAGCCGTTCCATTAAATCCCTTTTGTGAAGCCTATAAAGCCATTCCTGAAATTACGGATAACCTAAATGCTGAGCAAGCAGCTCTTATTGCGCAAAAAATCATGGCGCTCAAAGAAAATCTTAAACAGCCTGCTCATTCCGAGGAGCTAACTTGTGATGATGGCTCTCGTTCCTATCTAGCAGAACTGGCCTTGGCATTGCGGACTATGATTACTGAAGCCAATGCCTTGGAAGAAGAGCAATTCACTTTGGCTGATGAAACGCTGCTAATCGAAGTATTAAGTGATGCCATCTTAACTTCCTTTAGTCATGGCATCCCACAAATGTTGACTGAACATATCGTAAGTAGCTTTAAACGGCGATTGGAAAAGGAAACAGTTCCGCGCAAAAAAGACCGTATTTTGGATATGCACGACCGATTAAATAGTTATGTCATTAACAGCGCCAAATCACGCTTTTTTAATGTCCCCACTGAACCTTTAGGCGATTTTGATATCTTCCATATTGATATCTCAGCGATTAAAGATGATACCGGTAAGCTGGCTTTAGTCATGGTGTCTTTATTACCAAGAATACTGGCCATGGCAGAAGCCACTCAAAACGACAACCGCCCTACTTTTCTTTTTATTGATGAGTCCCATTTGCAATTTCAAATCGCCTCCGTAGTAACAGTGTGTTTACTGGTTGCTAAAGTAGCTAGAAAGCTAGGCCTTTGGCTAGTCGCCATTACCCAAAACGTTACTGACATGAATTCGGAAAAGGCCACTAAAATTTTATCGTTAATTGAAACCTGGATTTTATTAGGACTTGATGAAAAGGAAATTACCGATGTTAAACGTTATAAATCATTAACCCCACAACAGGAAGCCTTAATCAGGGATATTGATTCGCAAAAAGGTTTGTATGCTGAAGCAGTTTTATTAGGCTCACGTTACCAGGGATTATTCCGTGTCATTCCCCCTCGCTACCTGCTTGCTCTTTTAATGACTGAAAAATCAGAAAAAGCACAGCGACATACCCTGGAGAAACAACATGATGTCCTTAAAGCTGCCGAGTTGCTCGCCGAACAACTTGAAAATAAAAAACAAAGCCAAAGTCATGATGCTTATTTCTATGCTGATTAGCCCAATGCTTCATGCAAATGAAAGCATAGAACCCCCTCATCCTGAAACCAGTTTTGGTATTGCCGCTAAAGTATTAAGTAAGCTATTTACCAATACACACTACAAGGTGATTGGTTCTTGTACTTGGGCGGTAGGTAAATTACCACCTAAGATGGAAGTGGTTCCTGCAGTCGAACAGTTTTTACCTGATCTCATTATCACGGTGTCTAATCGCCCAGAAACTAATCCGTGGATTGAAGCGCGCGCACTTTATGAGAATCCGGCAAGCCAGGCTTTGTACCAAAAAGCCTATCAACTGGCGACAGGTTCAGCACTTGGCTTTGGCGATGACGCAGGACAAACTTCTGACCTGCATATCAATGAAGAGCGCACTCGGGTTGTCGATGTAATTGGCAGTCCTGCTGGCGTGTATCGTTTCCCATATTTATCACATAAGCCTGAAACACGCTTTGGTTATCCTTACTATATCAGTGAAGCAGATGCGGTTTCAGACCGCACAGAGCTTGCTGAAATTGCCTACATGGCAACGCATCCTGATTTGTTATTCAACCATGATATAGGTTCTTCAACGCAGTCCTGGGGTCATGAAATTCCAAGACTTATGCGAGTTACGCAACCCTCACGCTTCAGAGCATCCGTTGTTGCAGCACTTCATGCAGCAGACATTGTAACCAATAAAAACAGCCTTCATGTGAGTCAAAGCACGAGCAACTCTTGTGGCCCAAACTGTGTGGTAGCTAATGTGATATTCGATGCCCATCAGAAAAATGTCATTTGGCAGGAGGTGTATCCTAACAATCGCAACATTAAATTCAATGACTCTGATATGGGCATTAAAGATGAAAAATCAGGAAACGGCAATTATATCTTTGTCGTCTGGCGCAAATATCGCGGCTGCATTCAGCATAAAGGAAAGCTGGTACATGCCTTGTCATATCCCAAAGTGGGTCAACCTCAAAAACGATAGGAACTATTATGACTAAATTACCTGTGACTTTATTCGCCTTGATAATCCCACAAGCTGTACTTGCCAGCTCACTGTTACCTAATCAATCGGATTATTACTACAAACTAGGTGGCTCATCAAATCTTTATGTGCCACCGGTGAATAATGATCAAACCATCACGATTGGCGGAAATGTCGATACTCGTTTGGGGTTTACCTGCAACGGATTTAACCCAGTAGTTTCCATTACGAATACCTTTCAGGACATGAAATCCTCGGCCATGAATATTCCAGGAGGTGTTATTGATAACTTAAAAGGCTCTGTAGCTGGTTTCCCCATGTATAAACTCCAGCAATCGATGCCTGCCTTGTATAATGTATTACAGAATACCGCAGCAAATGCCATGAATGAATTTTCTGTCAAAGTAAAAGATTGTCAGGATGTCAAAAAAACGCTCGAAGAAGGTCAATCACCAATGGAAAGTATGTTGTCTGTTTCTGATAGCCAAGGTTGGTTGGATGCAGCCAAGCGCGCCAAAACTGAAAATGTTGATGTGACTGCAACAGCCAAAAACATAGCTAAAAAAAGAGATGAATACGGATTGCCCTGGATAGGTAAAGAAAGTGGTAATGCTGGTGGTAAATATCAACGCCCTATTAAGGTCATTAATGATGTAGTCATTGCTGGATACAATATTCTGCTAAACCGCAAACCACTCAATAATGAGCAACAACCAACTACCGTTACTCCTATGACTCAAAACTGGAAAACGCCGGTTGAGGCAGCTAATTGGGCTGTAAAGGTGTTAGGCGACATCCATGTGAGCAGCTCTGAAGATACGGCGGATAAAACTAAGCATGATACCAAGGCAGGGATTGGTTTATCGGCGTTGCTCCAAAGCTGTGACAGCTCAAATACTTGCACCTCCAACGTATCAAAAGCATTGTGGCAACTGGTCGACAAACAATGGCCACTCACTGAAGAAAAACTCAAACTGGTCAGCGCCTCCAATTTAATGATTACTGATGAAATCATCATTACTATTCAAAGGATGCCACGCGAGGAACAAATTCTAACAGTATCCAAGCTGGCCGAAGAAATTGCCGTACAAAATATGCTGGATAAGGCCATGATGATGCGCCGAATATTGCAATCCGGTTTACAGGTACAAGAAGTGCAAAACCTGAAACCTGCTTTGGATATGGTGAAATTTGCTTTGAAGAAACTGGATGATGATATCCATTCTCTCGCATTTGAAAATGACGTGCGTAAAAAGATGATGACTGAAACCTTAGGGCTTCTAATGGACATGCGCAGTAATGAAATCGCTAAAGGCTTGCCAGGTGATGATCATGAGCAATCGCAAGTGAAAAATGGTGCCGTTTATGTCAAACCAAATTTCAATGGAGCCTGATATGATAGTTTTTAGCCCATTATCGCTTTATACCACCTATCTAGGCTGGCAACAGTATGAAATTATTTTTAATGCGCTCTGGCAAACAGGTCTATTGTTTCTTGGCTTTCTTATGGTGGCTTTTCGCTTCTTGGAATCGGCGCTAGCCCTGCCTGGTTCCACAACGTATGCTGCTGAACGAGCCTTGAATACATTCCTTTATGAACTGGCAATAACCTTTTTAATTTGTGGACTCTTTGTCTACCCTTGTGTTCCACTTGAAGAAAAGGCCATGAGCTTCAAGCCCATGTGCGGTATCAAAAAGGACTCTGATGTCAAATCATCTACATTGAAAGATACTGGAACAACTTATGATGAAGCCTTTGCTGATGTGCTAACCCCTAACGTCAAAATGCCCATAGGATTTGCCATCTTGCAAAACTATATGTCTGGCTTAACCTATGGCTTGATGAAAGTGACAGGCTGTACTGATAGCTTGCAGTCCATTGAAGGCGATTTGATTTCTACTTATCTACCAGCCGATGTAAGGGAACAGGCGCTAAACTTCCATCGCCAGTGTTTCCTTGAAGCACGCAGCAGCTATTACAATGAGAAACATGACAAAGCGAAGGTGGATGAGATTTTAAAGAAATACGGTGGCGAAGAAGATTTGAAATGGATCGGCTCAAAAGTATTCCAAACCCTGTATTACAACACAATATATGCTCGCCAACCCGTTCCTGGATTTAGTTTCAATGAAGCGCCTAATAAAAATCTGGAGAAGGCTGCTGAACGCGGTGATATTGACGCCAAGCATCTTCCAGAGCAAGGCTATCCCAGCTGTAACCAGTGGTGGTCAAAATTGAGAAACGATTTGGTTCAAGTGGCCAACAATGCGAGCGTCTTTGATAGCCATCTCAATTATTATGCCGTATTAGATAGAGTGCGCACGTTTAAAAATGATCATCCAAAAGCATGGGGATGCCAATTAAGTTCAGAGGATTATATTGCCAAAATGCTTTTAAATGACAGCCGTGACATGCAAGCTAACAGTGTTAAAAACATGATGGATAACACAAACGGAGCTTTTGGTGGTGCAATTTCCCATGGGCTGATTAACATTGGTCAATGGACAAAATCATGGACTTCCACGCCTTTAAAACGTGAAGCAATCATGCAAACGCTGCCGGTAATGCAAGCCTTTTTGTACTTTTTTATCATTATAATGACACCAGTTGTTCTGGCTTTAAGCGGCTACAATCCCAAGGCACTGGGCAGTATTTGTGGATTATTTATTACAGCAATTTTTCTGCAATACCTCTGGCATCTGGTAGGTTTTGTTGAACGCAGCGTACTGGATCCGCTTGGACAAAATGATGCCGTTTCAGCCATGAGAAATATGGCGGTCTTGTTTTATTTTATCGGTCCAATGCTACTGTTAAAACTTTCCAGCCATTTTGGCGGTGAGGCTGGGGCAGTCTTAGGCGCTTTAGTAAATGAAGCAGGACAACAGAGCGATAAGGTTGCGAATTCTGCATCCGACACTATCAGACAGGGTGCCAAAATTGCCAGTGCAGGAAAAACATGAACCAGTTAATCTTATTCGCCGTGAATATGACGGGCGAATTCAGTACCGCTTATAGCCCCCTCTTCGTAAAGTTGCTGAGCTTTTCCAGCAGTGTAACGAGGCTTTGCTCTCGAGTCCGAAGCAAAGGAGGCTATCACCTGTAAAGCAGCAATAGCCACTTTCCCAAGGACTCTCAATGCCGTAAAGGCCATGGATTTACGATTACTGTTCTTCCCAATCATGAGGAATTGTCCATGTTAAATAAATCTATTCGTACAGCCATTATAGCCATAATAAAATATATTCTACCAGTGGTCCTGCTTTTGATGTTAGCTCCCCAACTTATCCAGTTTAGTCCGCAGTTAATTCAAGCTAACCAATTCTTTCATTTACATCAATTTAGCTTTCTTTTACTGCATAGCCTCTTTTTTCTTGCCCTCTACTGGTTCTGGCCTCGAGTTATCCATGCATTGTTAAATCGCAGCTCTCATGAAATAACACAAGAGCAAATCAATTCCGCCTTAAATGCAAAATGGTATTTACTGGCAGCTCTGATCTTTTTTGAAGCCTTGGTTTGGTGGAGATAATCATGAGTAATTACCCAATTGAGAATCTGCTTCGCGAACCAACAGAAATTTATACCTGCATGACATGCTCAGCACTCGCCTTGCTTGCTGCAACTCAGCCTCACTCTTTTTTATTAACACAAGGTATGGGCTATTATGCGGCGGTAAGTTTGATGACTTTGAGTCTACTTCGGGGATATCAAGCATTTAAAATTAAACGCTACCACCGGCGTTTAATTGCCATGCCTTACTACGCGTTATCCACGACTCAAGTGCCTGTTTCTCAAAAATGGCTCTTTCTTGGCAAAGGTTTTCGATGGTTGCCCCACCATACGCAGCGATTGCACCAAATCAAGCAAATAAAAAATGAAGCCTTTATGCAACGTGGCAAATGGTACCAGGTCGTCAGGCAATTTTGTCAAAATCATGAAAAATCGTACTTGGCAGAACTACTCAACAGTTCATCAAAAATTAATCCCTTTCGTCCTGATCCACCCGTTGGGGGTAGTCCTTATTTGCATGGCTTAGGTGAGAAAGATGACCCAGTGTATATTCCGCAGGATGTGCGAGTCGGCCATACCTTTGTGGTAGGTACTACTCGCGTAGGTAAGACAAGACTAGCCAGTATTCTCATCAACCAGGACATCCGAAATGGCGATGCAGTCATTGTAGTTGATCCCAAAGGCGATTTGGATTTGGTTCGCGATATGTATGCCGCCAGTGAAGCCTCTGGTCGTTTAAATGACTTTCGTATAGTCCATCTGGGTTTTCCAGAACTGTCAGCCCACTACAATCCACTAAAAAACTATGATCAAGTCAGTGAAGTTGCCACGCGTATAACAGATGCTATTGCTGCGGAGGGAGAAGGAAAACAATTTGCGGCCTTCGCATGGAAATACGTGAATATCGTTGCAATTTGCCTGGAAGAAATGAAACAACCCATTACTTATAAATCCATAGCGTTTTATATCAGTCGTCTTGATCAACTCCTCATGGCCTATGCAGACACCATCATGCCAGCTCATTACCAGGATTATCACGAGCATATAGATTCAATACTAACGCATCATGAAGAACGTCAGAGCCGCAAAAATAAAAATACAGCACCAATGGATAGAACCAAAGCAGTCACTGAGTATATAAAAGAGCATATCAGCAAGACTATCACCGCTGGCAATGTTGAAAGCCTGCATGATCAGATCCTGATTGATCTCTATGATGCAGCCATTATGGACAAACATTACTATGACAAAATCACAGCCAGTGTTGGTCCTGTCCTCTCGGAAATAAACAAAAGTAATGCAACCGGCATTTTCTCATTTACTCAGAGCCAGAATGAGATTGAACTAATGACAGCCATTAAAGAGAAGAAAGTCATTTACATTGGTCTTGATAGCTTAACCAACCCCAATATAGCACAAGCAGTCGGGAAGGCTTTTTTATCGGATTTAGTCTCTACCGCAGGGAAAATCTATAAGGAAAGCAATGCCCATCACCGTTTGAACCTGCACTGTGACGAGCTATCAGAGATTATTCAGGATTCGTTTGTAAAAATTCTCAATAAAGCCGGTGGTGCGGGTTTTCAGGTTACAGCCTATGCCCAAACCATACAGGACATGGAAGTTGCCCTCGGCTCCAAAGCCAAAGCGGAGGTAACAGAAGGCAATTTTAATACCCTGATTATGCTTCGAGTTAAAAATGAGGAAACAGCTAATCTGTTGGTTAAAATGCTGCCTCAAGTAGGTGTTGTTGATCACACGCAGGTTTCTATGGTTAATGATACTCCACATGGCGAGGATGGTGTTTATTTTAACACGACCAATGAAGATCGAGTCCAGACATCTTCTGTTCCTATGATTGATGTCAATGATGTTATTTCCTTGCCTAAGGGGCAGGCGTTTGTTTTGGTCAATGGCGGTGAGCTCTATAAAATTAGAATTCCATTGCCATTAAGAAATGTTAAAGCCAAAAACAATCTAGGAGATATACACTCTTTAATTGTTGAAACCAACAATTATTAACCAAGGCACTAGATGTTGTTATTCTGCCTATACTCATATACCATATATAGTATTTAATGGATTACACAGATATGGACTCACAATTAACTCAAAGCAATTCAAAAGCGATTAGTTTTCAGCTGAATGAAGGCACTGGTGGAATTACAGGAATGTGTCCTTGCGGAGCTTTTCTGGAAATGTACAAAATAGACAAAACTTTTCGCATACAATCAAATCAAAATATAGAACCACAAGATGACGACTTATGGATTACAACACCAACTAGTGATGTGGGTACCGGTAATCGTATTGTTGCAAGAACTCTTTTACAAAATCATGAAATTCTTAAAGCTGCCTGGTTTGAAAAAAAAATTAATAAGGAAGCGGTTACAATCGCCCTGCATACTTGCAAAGAAGAATTACTCAATTGTGAAAAAATAGCCATGAAAATTCAGGCGCAAGTTAATAGCATCGTCAATGATATTGAAATAAGTGGTTTGCAATTAGAAAAAAACGGCCGAGGTTACAATCCTTTCCCACATGTAGTCGACCTTGAATCCAATTGTGGCAACTTTCTTATGCACGCTAAAAAAGTCATTAAGAATATCAGTGCTCTACCTCATTATTTCATCGAAGGGTGTAGATTGCATAGTAATTTTAAAATACTGGCTAATGAATTCAAAACCACATTGGGAAAAGAACATCTTTTAACTAAATTCACCCAAATGAATAATGAAATTGTTGTTAAAATAATGAGTCTAAGAAATTTTTTTGAACACCCAGAAGATAAAAAAACACATATCGAAAATTTTAAACTACATAGCAAGCATATTATTGTAGTGCCTCAATGGTATGTCACTGGAGAACAGCCTCGTTCAATAACAGAGGACATGAATGGGATTGTCAATTTTTTATTCCACCTGTGTGAAACATTTTTTATTCATCTTGTAATGGTTTCATTAAAAAAAGGTACCCCATACATTCTTCGCGAAATACAAAAATCTGAGAGAAATCCTGAGGCGCCAATAAAATATAATTTGAGTCTTTCATTATGCGTAAATATGAATGAATATAAGTAATAAATTGAAGTTCTGATTAAATTAGGATGTATATTGACCATGAAAGGAGCACAGGAATGACAATGACCATTTATGAAATGTTAAGTGTGGTCATAGCCTCAGTTGCAATTATTATAAGCGTTGGGGTATGGATTAGCCAACGTAAACTACAACGTGAATCAAATGAATTGCAAAAAAGTACCTCTGAATTGTCGAAAAAGCAATTAGAAATGTTAGCGAGGGAAGAAATTAACGCTCAAAGAGCTTTCTTAACGTTGGATTTAATAGAAAACAATAGTTGTTATAAATTCCGAATAATGAATATCAGCTCTGTAGATGCTTTAGATATTGAAATAGAGTTACTTATTGATAACCCAGATAATAACCCTATCCCATTATCAGAATATAGAGAAAAACTCCCATGGAAGAAATTGTCACCAGGGCAAACATTCTCTTTGATTGCTGCATTGCATTTAGGAAGCCCATCTTCCTATAAAACACTGTTACGATGGAAAAACCCTGATGGAACAAAAATTGAAGAGGAAAGATATTTATCTCTATAGCTAATTTTACAATCGGGTCATAGATAACAGGGAATTGTTAATATATGACTCTACCATCACATAAATACTATTTATTTGCTGCACTTTTAACTCTTAATATAATTCGGATGAGAAGTTATATAAATGCATGCAACAAACTTAATTAGAAGGATGCTTTTTATGGACACTAATAAATTTGAGCTATTAATAAGAACAAAAGATAAACAAGCAATATTAGACTTTATAAAAAATAATAAAGAATTCCATCCTTTCACAAATCAAATATTAGTTTTGGGAAACTACCACACAGACGTTAACCTTAACATGCTAACAGATTGGTTCATTTATAAATCCCAGCAAACTAGCCCTCAGAATGTAGTTTCTAAATTCAAATGCTTTTTAAGCCAAGATGACATCGATGGTTTTGAAATAGTTGCCATAGTAGGTTTAATTATCAATTCTCCAATAGAGCTTAATAATGGTATTAAACTTATCCCTTTTGATTTATTACCTGATTCCACTACTAAAGCAATGTATAACCCTCAATCCATCAAAGATCCTGTTTTCATACAACACTGTCGTTTTTTGAATAATTTGGGGGTACCTCCCGTGTTAGATCAAGCTAATACACCTTTTAAACCTCCCTCTGCAGCTTTATTAATACCGAGTAAATCTAGCCCTAAATTCACTAATAGGAATAGTAACCATTTAAAATATTTTAATTCTAAACAGGAAGATCTTTTGAATTTGTGTCAAATCCTAACATTAATTGGGCCATGTGCGCCATCTCCAGTTGCCACATGGTGGGAACCCGATGAAAACGTCCCTTATTCAAGGATTTTCGGTGGAGGGGCTGGGGGCTATATTTCTGATGTAATTAATCACACGAGCTATCAATTAGAATTAAATGAAGAAGCCGAACTCATAAAAATTTGTAACAATTATATGAAATTATCTACAGATATAAAATCTAAATTAAAAATCCCTTTAGAGCGACTAAATAGATCTATTCGCAGGAATGATTTGATTGATAAATTCATAGAATTAGGAATAGGAATGGAAGCTGTATTTTTAGACGATAACCTAAGCAAGGAGTTGAGCTACAGACTATTCTTAAGAGCAGCGAGGTTTTTAGAAGCAGAAATTGAAAGCCGCGAAAAAATTAAAAAAAATATTAAATTGTTTTATGATCGCCGCTCCAAAGCTGTACATACCGGAAATATATCGGAAAAGACCTTAGTGGAAAATAAAGATATTATTGACTTCATTATCATGTATTTGTGTAAAGCAATAAAGACAATAATTGATAATCAAAAATGGCCTAAATGGAATGAAATAGAATTAAGTTAAATCACTTCCGTATTAACGATATAAAGATGAGCCTTGCACAGCTTATTGATTAATATTATCACCACTTATAATTAATTGTTTTCCGTTCTTTAAATATATGAATGATCTACGTATTGATAAATAAAAAATACCTCTGTCTTTCAATTCCAATACAGGACTATTTCATTTCTGCGTCACTGCGACTTTCAGCAGTGACGCAGAAATGAACTATTGATTTTACATGGTAAAATCAACTCATTAAGCAATTTTGTCCTGTCGGGCGATATCCGACAGGACAAAATATTCTTACTAAACCGCTTGCCTAGCAAGCACCCTCTTGATACCTTTTAATCAAGCGTAACTGATGAGCCTGGGAAGTTCAGGCGAAACTTTAATGGTCTTACGCTAAGCCACCCTGTTCCCTAACCCAGTGGCTGGACGTTCAAGTCGGGAAACCCTCATGGATAATCTGCTTTTCGGCAGGGTAAGTTTCTTAAACTTACTGTCATCAACACTTCTGTAATGACCAGGAATCAGGGCAAAGCCTTGCTTTGTCACTTCATTAATCTATTAAAACAAAAAGGAGAAAACCACCAACAAAAAACAGCTGTAACCCGGCAATATCGTTTGCCTTATAACGATTGATTTGCCCCCAAACAGAGCCTCGTGGCGCAAGCCTGGTATCGCTTTTGAGTGAGCCGCTCGATCAACACTAAACCAAAATCAGGGCAAGTACTTTTTAGAGTAGAGAAAATGCGTAAACAGTCTTTGAGACAGACTGCCAACCGATACTTACATACGGACAATCGAGGCAGCTTCAAGGATAAAAAACATTGTGCATTCGTCATTCATAAAATGATCGATGATTTGTTTTTAATAGGCGATGTCCCTCACTCATGGCATGTTCTAAAAAAACATCACATAGAAAACCTGATTGAATTCTGGAAGAAAAATAAAGTTACGCCAGCAACAATAATGGATTATATGACAACAGTCAGAAGGTTTTTAAAAAGCGTTAATTGCCTTTTATCTGATATCGATAATAAAAGCCTTGGGCTATGTCGACAACGAAATACTCGAAAAACAAAGAAAATACTGCCTGATATCTGGACTGAAATCACCCAGCCAATTTCAAGAATTATAATGGGCCTTCAGACGCAGTTTGGTTTAACTTTTAGCGAAGCAATTCAATTAATTCCCAGCGTTCATATTAGAGAGGAAATGCTTTGGATTACTCGCGAAATTTCTTTTAATTCAGAAGACAGGACAATCCCCTTTCGTAATAAAAATCAAACCCTCATTCTTGCTGAATTATATAATTACACTCAAAGCGACAAATGCTTGCTTCAATTGCATGATTATGACGACATTCGCTCACAATGGCGTATGGCATTAAGCGCTTTTAACTTACCAACAAACAAAACCTACCGCTATCTCTATGCCAGACAGTTAAAAAAAGAACTTTTACCTATCCTTGGTAACTACCAAACTGATTGGCTTATCAGGGATGAGATGGGGATTAAATCACGTAATACCTTATGGGTATACCTCGATGAGTAAATCTAAATTGAAAAGCGCCCAGTACTCCATCAATGAATGTGTTAAAAATATTAAAGGCTATTCTTTTGCTAGCAAAGCGGACATGCGCCATATGCTGAACCGTTGTATCAAGGATTTGCATGATCAGGGGTATAAATTGGGACATCTTAATGGCCTTAAGCCAAAACATATTTATGTTCTGGTTGATCTTTGGAAAACCCAGGGTAAAAGCACCGCCACTATCAAAAACTACATGGCAAAATTACGCAAAGTTGGTGTGTTGCTAGATAAACCTCATCTTGTTAAACCTGGAAACGATGCCTATCAAATAAACCGGCGTAGTTATGTGCCAACTTATAACAAAGCTATCCATCAAACCGATTTTAGCAAATGCACTGATCCATTTATTCGACTATCACTTGAAGCGCAATCATTATTTGGTTTGCGCCGTGAAGAATCCATTAAATTAATAATCAGCGAAGCATGGCAAGGTAATAGCTTAAAAATCAAGCCGAGTTGGACCAAAGGAGGTATTGGAAGAATATTGAATATTACGAATGAAGATCAACGTCAATGGCTGTCAAAAGCATTTCAACAAATACCTGCTGGTCAATCATTAATTCCTACAGATAAAAGCTATAAACAACATCTTGGTCATTATCAAAATCAGATAAAAATAATGGGATTAAGTAAATGTCATGGTTTACGCCATGCCTATGCTCAAAGAAGATACGGTGAATTAACACGACAATTTGATCCTCACAATAAAGGACTGATTTGTCCAATAGAAAGTGGGTTACCTTCAAGAAAGCTCCGGGGTATGGAGCGCGAATGGGATCGCAGAGCAAGAGAAATAATAAGCCGCGAGTTAGGCCATTCTCGCATGGCCATTACTAAAACTTATTTAGGCTGACATTGTTCTAAATTATTTAATAAGTTCATTTGATATCAAATGCGAAAAGTGCTTGATTCCAAGCCAAGCCTTGATAACCTGAAATCAACACAACTGATGAGTCTGTGTGAGCCAGACGAAACCAAGAGGTCTTGTGATACACCATTTATTCCCTAATTTGATGGTGGAACGTTTAGTCGGGAGATTTATGACATATTGTTTATGATATGTTTATTTAACCAGATGGGTTAGTTTACCTGTTTGGGTGAACGGCTCATTTATTTAAGGAAAAAAATGACCGTTCTTTTTGCAGAAAAAGATGTAAAGAAACAACTAAAATGTCTTGCTAAAAAAGCAGCTGCGTTTTGGCGTGTTGAAAATTCAAAGGGTTATTATGATCCCACTGTTTGTGAACCATACATAAAGCTACCGGTATGTTTTATAAAAGAGGAGTATCTTGGTTATGATAAGGGAAGAATTTATGAGTTTCTATGGATAAGGTTTGTAAATGCATCCAGCTTTGAAGTGATAAAGACTGAGTTTTTATCAGCAGAAATATATCCTGCTCTTGACTGGGAATATGAAACTACCCTTTGTTTAACTAAATCTTGGTCAAAAGCCCTAAGAACATGTAAGCAGTATTATAAAAAAATGCAAAAACGTAATAACCAGTAAACTTATTAAACCCCGATCGGGGTTTAATTTTTTCATGATTTTTATACAAACGAAACTATAAAAGTGGCTCATAATTTTGTTAGTAAATAAACATAATATATACATCTATTTATATCAAACAACATCAAATAATTTCATCTAATTTCAGAGTATTCTTCACTCTTGAACTCTGCATTTTTTTCCTGTTTAATACACAAAACACAACTGACGAGCTTGTGAAACTCAAGCGAAACCACAAGGTCTTGTGATACACCATATATTCCCTAATTTTATGGTGGAGCGCTTAGCCGGGAAATCTCAAGGACTCATTGTATATTCTACAGATACAATAATTTTTCACGCTAATGGACAGTTTCCATGACATTGGTCAGGGATAGCTGTTGAATTTTATTCTTTAACAATCAGGCAAATCAACCAAATCTGGGTTTGGTGAATATTTCTAATCCAAAGGTAACCACCCCTTTGGGATCATGGTTCCTTTTTTAAGGAGAAACTATGAGCAAAGAGCAAACATTGATCAGGATATGGCTCAGATGATTCTTATGGCCAGTGGCTTTACTTAAACCTGGATGAATGGCGGTCTTTTGTTAAAAAGCTTACGTTCTCTGATCCCTTTAAGTCTGGCAGCTGTAAGGAGAACCACTTTGTAATGGTTGTTTGAGTGCTTTAATTTAGTAAAAATGAGCCTATTGATCACTTAAATACAATTTTTTAACCAAAGCCCTAAGGGTGGCCGGATTGAAATGTCCGGCAGGACACTTTAATCCGGTTTTCAAGGAGCAAGTGTCTAATGAAACTTCAATGCGACTCGCTTAAATGTGTTACACTACTAGAAAAGAAAGGTGCTTCCAAACATTATGCAAGAGCTTTTGTTGAGCTTCTGACTGAAATGGAAATCTTTAATATCTATAGTGATAACGAGGTTAACAGCATGCTATCTGAGACTATAAACAAAATCTTTGAAGACAGGGACAAGCGTTTTATTGAGCAGAAGCGCGAGTTTGACGAATCTCGTAAAGAGCTTAAGCAAGAAATGCTTGAATCTCGTAAAGAACTCAGAGATGAGATTCTGGCCTCAAGAAGATGGATGATAGGAACTGTGGTTACCATTGGGTTATCACTGGCAGCTTATCTGACAACCTTAATTAAAGTGATTCATTAATTTGTAGTTAAACCCTGGGCAATTCTTTCCTGTGAAGGTATTTCTTTTTTAGAGAAAATACCTAAATCGTGGAACAGTCATGGTTGATTATGCCGGATATGTTTTGGAGGAATACCTCAGTAATCTAATACCGGACAATTGATTATGTTATTTCAATTATGAGGCATTTGCCCGTGATTCAAATATCAATGCCTTTTGTTCAGTTGAGATTGATGGAAATAGTCATGTTATTTCTATTATCAAGCCCCTGCAAATGGGGCTTTTACCTTGCTCATCAACAAATTATTGCATCTATACAACTGGTATTAGAAAATGGCCCGCTGCCTGATGATCCAAAGTTGCTTCCATTATTTTCTTCTGAAAAACCCTCTATATCTCATTCATTAAGTCTGTCGTGGTTCAATTATGTTCATTTAATATCAACGGGAAAAAGTCCTTGATTCCCAATAATAACTTGATAATCTAACAGCAACACAACTGAAGAGTCAGTGTAACTCTGACGAAACCTATAGGTCTTGTGATATGCCATCTTGTTCCCCTAATTCCATGGCAGAGCGTTAGCAGGGAAACCCATCAGGAGTTATTTACGGCTTTATGCCCAAGGAGTGCTTTAAGCACATCATCATTAATAATCAGGCAAATCAACCGATGTTTCGGTGATCTTTTTTGCATGACCCACGGGATTTTTCTAGTCCCTTTGGGGCTAATCCTCCCTATTTCAAGGAGCTTACTATGCAACGACAGGAACCAGTACAACTTGAGATTGAACATTTGCTGTTTGAACTGGATTGTTGTGTTAATGATTTAAGCCGCCAACGACTTCAAATCAATTCCCATGACATCCAGCGAGCCGAATTAAGTTTGCGCAAACTGGAAATCTTAATTTCCTTTGTCAAACTGTTCGATACTCAACGATTGCTTATCAGTTGAAACAAATAAGTCTATCCGCATAACAGAAAACCACCTGCCTATGCGGATGTTTTTCTGTTATGCGGCTTTCATTTAATAACAGGAGATACAATGACTACATCTTTAAACCGCGTTCAATTAATTGGCAATCTCGGTGCTGATCCTAAGAGCATCACCGGAAAAGACGGACAATCTTTTGTCACCGCCACTTTAGCAACCAATGAGTCATTCAAACAAAATGACGAATGGCAAACCAGAGTGGAATGGCATCAGCTGATACTTTTTGGAAGACTGACTAAAATGGCTGAGTATTTAAAGAAAGGTTCGCAAGTATATCTGGAAGGTAAACTTCGTTCTAATCAATGGACAGACAATGATGGTAACGTTCACCAAACCGTAAACATTGTCGTCAATCATATTCAGCTACTCAACTACCTTAAATCGGCTGATGAATCAGGCAATAAAACCGCAGAACAACATCTAGCGCAAATGCGTGAAATGCTGCGAACTGATTCAGAAGAAATTTCGTTTTAATTTTAACCCTACCACGGGAGCAAGCTCCCGTGTGGGATTGCTCCCTTAACACAAGGAGATAATTCCAATGGATAGCCCTTCAATTTATGTCGCCTGTTTAGCATCTTACAACAATGCAATCCTGCATGGTGTTTGGGTTGATGCCACACAAAGCGAAGACGAAATCATGGAGAACATTGGGGACATGCTAGCTAATAGTACTGAGCCCAATGCTGAGGATTACGCCATCCATGATTATGAAGGATTTGGCAACATCAAGATCCATGAGTACGAAGCAATAAGCAATATTGTGGAGTATGTATCCTTTATTAAAGAACACGGAAAGCTAGGCTTAGCTCTTCTTAGTGACTATTCGATAGATGATGCACGATTGATTTTGGAGGAGCATTACCAAGGTGGTTATGATTCAGAGCTTGATTTTGCCAAAGAGTTGTTTGATGAGTGTTATGAACATCAATTGCCGGATAACTTAATCTGCTATTTTGATTATGAGGCTTTTGCTCGTGATCTTTTTATTAATGATTATAGCTCGGTAGAGTTTGATGGTCAGACCTATGTTTTTCAAAACTACTAAGCCCCTTTTTGGGGCTACTTAAACTAAAAACCAATGGAAAAATCTACTGCAATGAGTGGTAGGAATGGCTAACTCAATACAACCTGAGACACATTCCCAAATTACAATCTCCTCCAGCGGCATCTCATGGATTTATTTCAAAGGAGCAACCGCGGAACCGTTAATGAGATAAGTCATGAAAAAGTTAGTTATAACCGCCTTTTCTTGTTTGTGTTTTAACAGTGCACAAGCAGGCGATACCGATATCTGGCAGCACATTGGTATGCTGCAAGACCAAATGGTCGTAGTCTCCAACCAAATTGCAGCCTTAGCCAAGCAAATTTCTTCCATTCCCGCAGGTCCTCAAGGCCCGCAGGGTATGCCAGGGCCAAAGGGCGAACGAGGGCCAGAAGGCCATTATCAGGCCGGTAGCGGCATCCGTATAGAAGGGGATGTCATTAGTGCCAATACTATCAGCCATCAGATTGGCGAACGTTATCAGGGTGGAATTGTCTTTTGGGTCGATGATACAGGCCAACATGGTTTAATTGCCAGTGTGAATGATGTGAAGGCGCAAGGCATTCAGTGGCGAAATGGTGAAAGCGGGAGCAAGGTCACCAATGCACGAGCCGATGGTATCGGCGCCGGTGAATCCAATACCCGATTAATTATCGCCCAGCAAACGATTGATAACCAAACGGGAGAATTTGCAGCGCTTCTCGCTCATCAATACAGTGTTGCAGAAGATGGAGAAACGCCTTGTATCACACCAGCTAATTCGCAAAACGTTTGTTATGGTGGTTGGTATCTCCCTTCAATTTACGAATTGAGCCTTTTAAAAGCCAATTTACAACCGCAGGGCTTAACAAACTTTGCACCCGATTATTATTGGAGCTCAACTGAGTCAAGTGTGTCTAAAGCATGGCTGCAAAACTTTAGTACCGGGGAAGTAATTGCCAGTGATAAAGCAAATACCTTAGGCCATGTACGCGCTGTCCGCCAGTTTTAAAAAAAACATACTATGAATAAAAAGATAACGGCAGTTCTCTCTTGCATAACCTAACGGCAAAAAAATGATATTGATGAAGTATCTACCGGAACCTCATATACATCAAACTTCGCTCTCCTTCCTTATTATCTACAAATAGAATAAAATATGACCTTATTAGTTCATTTAAGGCCTTGTCATGCTGCAAAACATTCTTCCTAATTATTATATGTATTTAGATTCCTGGCTTAAAACTTCAGATGCCAGATTAAATGCTTATCATGAAAGCCAAATCAAAAATACAATTGCTGAATTGCCAGCAGCAACACGTAAAGTTTTATGGGAGACTGCCTGCGAGGCTAAAGCAGCAAATAACCAAGATATACAAGCAGTTAAAGCTCAACTGCAATTGAAAATTAGTTTACTACCAGGCATGGTAAATGAGCCAATACCTCCAAACTTTTTTCTGTTTCTTGAAAAATGGTTAAATCCTACCAACGCTCAAGTACATTCTTTTCTCGAAAAAATGATGAATAAATGCATTGAACTCATGCCAGAGACAAGACGCAATAGCATATGGAGCCTTCTTCAGGAAGCTAAGGCTGCGGGTAAAGGAGTTTCAGAAATTAGAAGCTTGTTAGAACCCGAGAGTGTTTCTCAGCCTCCAGTTTTGCCATCTTCTGCACAAGATCAATCTCCTATCTCTGCAGTTAAGGTGATTAGTACACCACCCACGCCGCCTTCAACATCAATCATTATAGAATCTCCTTCCAGATCTTTAGAAAATACAATTCAGCGTCCTAAAAGTAATAGTTCGTTTTTTTCTGAGCATTCTCCAGAGGGTAAAAAAGCCATGGCAGAATTTAAGGAAGAAATCTTAACGGAACTATTTGGGATTAATTATGCTCAAGTAGAAGGAAATCTTATAAAAGCAAATATTGCACAGATGGGGAACACCATTCGATTAACCTTTTCTGCCTCAATATTGGCTGCCAAAACCGCACAAGGGGAATTCAAAACTTTTCAAGATGTATATAAACAGAAGTGTATAGGTAATCCGGCCGATATCCCCTTCCTGCACAATCAACCTACCTAGGTGTGAGCTCATAGTAAGCTGTTAATTAACAGCTTACTATGTATTTAGGCACTTAACTTGTTTCATCATTTATAATCCCCCAATTGTTGAAAAATTGTTTTAAAATAATCTATAGAATTATTTACACCAGCGCTTAACTGCAATAGATAAGCTTTTTCATTGTCCCACCAAAGAGCATCATGTGGCCCATAACAATCATTCACACTGGCAATGTATATATTGCTCGAAATCATTTCATTCTTCGTGCACAAGACCGTTAAATGAAAATTGCCATATCCACTGAATGAATTCATATTAGGTAATCTGGAGAGTGCTGGTTTCTTTATTGGAAAGGAGGACTTATTGAACATCCGAAACCATGCAATTTGGTTTTTCTTACCATTATTCGGAAACATGACAAATTGAATCTCTTCAATCTGATTTTCATTGCCATAAATGATTTGGCTATCTAGAATAAAATCTAAATTTAGAAAATTTATATTTTCCATGTAACAATCGGGTTTGCCTCCCCTGAGGATATTATGGATTGGCCATCTTAAGTTCCATAAACTTGAAGGCGGTTTATATTCATTTCTATTAATACAAGCATTTTCTATGCAGTTGTTATAACGCGACCAATAAGATAGCTCAAAAAAATTCTTTTTTAAGATTTCCTCAGACGTCGGAATCGGAGAAAATAGTCTACATAGCTCTAAAAACTCTTCATCATTTAAATTTCCTTCAACTAAACGAAGTTCGATGTTCGTTCCATAGGAGAAAAAACTTAAGGTTTTTGATTTTGAATAATCATAACCAATCCAGCAAATATTCTCTTGATCCAATACATGTGGCTTCATTTCCCAAACCCAATGGTCATATAAAGCAGCATGATCTAATGTGGATAGCGGCCCAAAGTCATACAAAAATTGCTTGCATCGTAAAAGAGCATTTTTATATTTAACAAAGAAGGAGTAAGAGGAAAAATGAGCAGAACACCAGGCAGACCATTTTTTAAATTGATAATGACTGGGTTGTTCATTATAAGGGATATCTTCTTGCCTAAGAATAAAATTATATAAAGCAACTTCATCAGTTTGGGGCATCAAAATTACAAAATTTACTTTTTCTTGGGCCTGTGTAGGTGGTACATCGCGCAATAAATTCATTTCTTAATTTTCAGCTTCTTTTGCTTCGTGTATTCTGTCATTGCTCATAAAGAAGCCAGTTATTGATGCCCTCAACTGGTTTCCTGCGGCGTTTTCTACCTTTTTTATGCAATGCAAAATATCATTCCTAAAAATAACTAAGCGATTAGGTTTCGGCACAATGTAATAGCCTATTCCATCACCAATATAAGTATTTAACGCTTTACTGTTAAGGTGAAACCCGACCCTTTTCCTCTGGTTATTAATCAAAGTTACTTCAGGATATTCAAAATCTTGTTGGGGTACAGGGTTAATTAGTAATTCGGCTCCCCAATTCATATCCCAGTTAGGATGGCAATAATAGACATAGGCGCCTGAGATTTTGTATTTTCCATCGGTATGCCAAGAGAGCCCCGAACCTCTTGGATAAAGATAAGGCCTAGCATAGAAAAAATCCCAATCTCTATCTTTAAGACCTATCAAATGAGGGAACTCGGCAGAGCCTACAATGAGCTCCTGGATAAATAAATCAATCGTTGTAGCGGTAGGATAAACTTGCTCTGTAGTGCAAGGTTCTGGTCTAGGGTGCGAAATTGTAACATTGCCCCACAAAGGGGCACCATCTTCGATACTAAAAGCATTTACCCATCTGGAAGAATGAACAAACTTAAATTCTTCAGTTTGAATATAATTCCAGATCTTTTCAAAAACGGATGGTTCTAAGAAATCATCGATTACTGCAAACACATCATTGTTTAGAATTAATTTCATATCAACGGTGGAACTACTAAGAGGAGTGCTTTGGCAGCCCTGGATTACCAAGGCATGTATTCATCTTTATCTTCTTCTGTATCAATTGCAGCAAAATAATTTTCTTTCATAACATCTCCCTATTAAAGATCATTTTTTATCAGAGTGCCGATTATAAATTCATTGCGCTTCCGAGGCAATTCAGCTTTTGACCCGTTTTTATACATACTGATTTATAGTGGAGCTTAAAATTATAATTTGTATTAGGCGTCTTCTGTTAGCTGTTAAAGCTTGTTAAAAATTATCACTAGTTGCCTAATACTCTTAGCTTCAGTTAAAAAATTGGTGATTACAAGACAATTGCTACTCTTATTTACCGCAAATACTTTTAATCCCTTCCTCTAAGTCATTCTCATCAATTTCTGTTGCTTGAGTATTTGTAGAGTTTCTAGTAAATGGTTCCTGACTAATATTTTCGTTTCTTTCTAAGGCCTTGCTTAAAACTGCCTTACAAAGATTGTACCAACCAATGTTATAAGAACTTATTGCATATGCTAAATGCACTTTTTGCCAATTTGATAAAAATGGGTCCGTTTCAGTTTTATGCAGCTCATGAACCTGAACAATAACATCACACAGCTGTCCGTCTTCTATTTGCTCAATCAGTTTCAACAGAGACTTTCTTTCATCGTTATCCATTTCATGTGCCCTCTGTTATTTGTAAAAGATTAATAACTTTTTTAATAATTTCTTTTAATCCATAAACACTGCCTACCACATATGAAATATCTTCGGGTATTACCTTCTATCTCAAAATATTTCTCATACCCCAAACGCATCTTTTTAGACCAAATGAATTTTGCTCCGTGATTTTTTTCTTCAATACACTTTGGACAAAGTTCTGGATAATTATAATCAACTTCTACTTCTTCATCCTTGTAATCCTCTGCTTTAACTATCTTATAGCCAAATTTTTTTAGTATAAATGCGTGTAGCTTTAAAAAAGGTTCTTTGATTTTTAATAATAGAGATAAAAGATCCATCTAGACTCTCATTAAAACAGTTAATAATTAAATTATAGATATCAGATATAAAAATCTGCGTTAATGATAGCTGTAAACATGAAGTGGTTCAGCGGCATGCCTAACAAATTGTAAAGGACCGCTTTATAGTTGTTTTGAAAAAAGTACCCACTGAAGTACCCAGTAAATAATAATTGATTAGTCGATAGGATTAATTTAGATGTTGTAACTTTATGATTTTTAAGAGATTTTATTGGTCGGGACGGAAGGATTTGAACCTTCGACCACTAGCACCCCATGCTAGTACGCTACCAGGCTGCGCTACGCCCCGAGATAGCGAATAATACTCTGATCTCTTGGAAATGACAAGATCACTTTTGGAGTTGCTGGGTAAATTCGTAGGCTTGTTTTTGCAGGTTGTTGCCGCTGCAGATGGGACTTGCCCATTTGTCCGGGCAGGGTTGGTCTCTGGCGATGGACCACATGGATAGGCTTCCTATGTTTTTGCTTATTGCAAATTCTCGGAGTTTTCTTGCATTTTCGAGGGTGAATTGCTCTGAATTGATATCGTTCACGCCAATCATCGGGGTTATTTCAATCATGGACCAGAGCTCGGATTCTGTTTTTTTGGGATAGAGAATTCGCAATTCATCTCGGAGAGAGTTTGCGGATTCGATTGCGTAATCGCCCATATCGCCTGTGTAGGCTGGGCCATAATCCATTGCCATGATATTGACGTTAAACACCAGCTCCGTCGCTTTGGCCATTTCAATCAGTTCTTTGCCCTGACTGGTTAGCCCTTCTGGCAAGATGGGCAGGGTAAAACTGATGGTGACTTCGGGATTTTGCTGCTGAAAAATCTGTAAAGCCTGAATCAGGGTGGGCACATCCGCTGTATTGTTTTCCACATCAAAATCCAGAGCTTTTGCATTATAAATCTCCCTGACTTTGCTTAAAATTAATTTCAGCTGCTCAACATTACAGTTCATGGATAAATCAGTGCCGGAGGCCCCGCCAAATGAAACTGTCACTTCCACGTTATTCTTCATCAATTTGTCAGTTAAATGCTGGCCCCACTTATCGGAAACAAGATAGGCGGCATGGCCGCCCCAGGCAGGCTGGCAGTGTCCTGAATCGGTGATGAATGCTAAACGAAATGCTTTTAAATTCTGCTCCTTTGCAATCTTGCTTAAGTCCATTGGTTCTATAGACTGATAAGAAGGATCCCAATAGGTATTGATAGTCATATCGGCATAGGGGCTAAACGGCGGTTTTGCCGTAGCTTCCAGAGGATGCGCTAAAACGCTTGTTTGGAAAAATGCACTGATTAATAAGAATCTTGTTAATTTATTAATCATTATTGAACCTTTTATTATCCCTAGCTAAAGGATAGTCCATTATTTGGCCATATGATTACATCTTGTTATTCAGATTATTGGTCTCATCAAACTGCTCTGCGGTTTCATCAATACCCGCATCGACACCGGTGGTGTAATAACCGGGAACCCCGTTGCCTAGCATGTTGACCATCCCATCGCCCACACAGGACTGTTGCATGAGTTCATTGGTACCAATTTTCAGGGATTCTTTCACGGACTCAGGAGTTAAAAGTTGCAGAGGATTCAGGCAAGTATCAGGCTTTTCACCCAGTTTTATGTCTTTTGCCTTTTTCCTGGCAAGAGACTTCTCATCATCCTTATCGTCTTTTGACTTGCTGGTATATTCACGAGTAAGAATAGGACGCGTTTTTAGAATGCCCATTGGTCTTCGCCTGTACAATTATTTATTTAATTATACAATATAAGACCTGATTTGGTCTACAAGAATACAATTTACTCTGAAAATTTTTATTAAAGCAGGAAACTCTGTTAAAGATGCCGCGGGCAAAGCCGCGGCAAGCAGCGATGTCAGCCAAAAGCATTAATGCCAGTAATATGGCGTCCCAAAACCAGAGTATGCACGTTATCTGTGCCTTCGTAGGTAAAGACAGACTCAAGATTGAGCATATGACGAATCACTGGATATTCAAGACTGATACCATTGGCTCCCAAGAGATTACGGCAGGAACGAGCGATTTTTATCGCTTCCCGGCAGGCATTGCCTTTGGCGAGAGAAATCATCACCGGTGTTTCGCGATGCTGATCTTTCAAGCGGCCAATTTGTAAATTGAGGCATTGGGCTTTAATAATCTCGGTATACATATCCGCCAGGTCTTTCTGAACCAATTGAAATGAAGCCAATGGTTTGGCAAATTGTTTACGTTCGAGCAGATAATCCCTGGTCGCATCGAAGCAGGCCATAGCAGCACCCATTGCTCCCCATGCGATGCCGTACCGCGCCTGGCTTAAACAACTTAGTGGAGCGCCTAAACCTTTATTGCTGCCCGGCAGATAATTTTCATCCGGCACAAAGACGTCTTCAAATACCAGCTCGCCTGTCAGAGAAGCGCGCAACGACATTTTATGTTTTACTTCCGGTGCTGAAAAACCCTTGGATTTTGAGTCAACAATAAAGCCGCGGATCCCTTCTTCGGTTTTAGCCCAGACAATGGCAATGTCGGCAATAGGCGCATTGGTAATCCACATTTTAGACCCATTTAAACGCCAGCCGCCCTCTACTTTCTTAGCATAGGTACGCATACTGGCCGGGTCAGAACCTGAGTCTGGCTCGGTCAGCCCAAAGCAGCCAATGATTTCGCCTCTGGCCATACCGGGTAAATAACGCAGCCTCTGTTCTTCTGAACCATAGCGAAAAATAGGATACATACATAAAGAACTTTGGACAGAAACAAAGCTTCTTAAACCACTATCCCCTTTTTCAAGCTCCTGACATACCAAACCATAGGAAACATAGGAGGCCTCTGCCCCGCCGTATTCTGCAGGCAAAGTTAAACCGAGTAAGCCCAATTCCGCTGATTGCTTAATGAGTTGACGCGGAAATTCACCGTGCTCAAAGGCCTCCGCCATCAAGGGTATTACATCGTGGTTTACAAAACGGGCAACACTGTCCCGAATCATTCGTTCATCATCTTGTAATTGTTCTTCAAGAAACAGCAAGTCGTCCACTTTCTTTCTCCCTTTTCACTGAATTCAAATCAAGAACCGCCTCAACAATGGATTCTTTGCTGGGCAATAGGTATTGCCATGCAGTTCCCAATGGGATGAAGCAATCTTCACCCGTAATGCGTTTTATTTTCAAACGAGATGAGGCTTCTTCCGCAAGCAAGGTGGTTAATCCTTCGCTAATGGAGGCGCTACGCCGTCCCTCATCCACAATCAGCACACGCTTTGCCTTTGCTACTTCGCGTAAAATAGCTTGTGCAGGCAGAGGGCTTAACCAACGTAAATCGACGATCTTCACCTTGATTTGGTATTGGTCGCGTAAAATTTTGGCGGCTTGGCGTGATAAGTAGTAGCCATTGGCATAGCTAAGAATCACTGTATCCCCTTCACCGAATACGCCAACCTCTCCCGCCTCAATGGTTTCATGAGCAGGCGGATACTCAAACAGCCAGCCATTGTCACCGTTTTCATGCAGATCTTTAGTCATGTACAGAGCGATAGGCTCAAGGAAGACCACAACACGGCCTTCTTCATGGGCCAGCTTTATGCAGGTTCTTAGCATTTTAGCAGCATCAGGGCCATTTGAAGGGCAAGCCACAATCACACCGGGTAAATCCCGAAGTACAGCAATCGAATTGTCATTATGAAAATGACCGCCAAAGCCTTTCTGATAGGCTAAACCGGCAATACGTATGACCATCGGATTACAATATTGACCATTGGAAAAGAAGGACAAGGTCGATGCTTCTCCGCGCAACTGATCTTCCGCGTTATGCAAATAAGCTAAAAACTGAATTTCCGGAACCGGAATAAAGCCATTATGTGATAAACCAATCGCTGTTCCAAGAATTGTCGTTTCATCCAGAATGGAGTCAAACACACGGCGCTGACCAAATCTTGCCTGCAAATCGGCAGTCACCCGGTATACACCGCCCTTTTTACCCACGTCTTCGCCAAAAATCAGCATATTAGGGTATTGAGCCATGAGATCAGTTAAAGCGAAATTGATATTCTGGCAAAGATTTCGTTTTAGACTTAACTGATTATAAGCACTGCCAAAAGCTTTGATCCGGGCAGCTTCGTCTGGCAAAGAATAAGAAGTGGCTGATGTGGGCTTAGGGATAATCGAGGACATGACTTCCGCAGCGCTGCTCATGCGCGGCAAACGAACAGCTTCCATTGCCTTCGCTTCAATCAGCGACTTGTTATCCAGGTATAACTCAGCCATTGATTCCAGGCTCATCCAGTCCTGTTCATGTAATATTCTTGCAGTATGAAGCAAGGGATCATTGGCTTCAATCCGTTCAATTTCAGCCTGGCTGTGATATTGCGATTCAATATCGGAACCCGCATGACCTAATAGGCGTATGCATTTCATATGCAGAAAAACCGGCTGCTTTTTCTGCCTTGCTATTTGCTGTGCCTCTTGCGCCTTCAGAAAGGTATCCGCTATATTCAGCCCATCACAACTCAGGTAATGGATTGCCGGCCGGTTTTTTATAGAAGATTCAATCCAATGATTGGGCGTAGGCACGGAAATCCCAATCCCATTATCTTCACAAATGAAAACCAAGGGCAGCGGATAACCCTGACTGGCAATCCAGGAGCAGGCGTTTAAGGTGGTTTGTGAAGACGCGTGATTGGTAGATGCGTCTCCAAATGAGCAAAGGACAATGGAGTCAGCTGGGAGCTTCGATTCAATACTCAGTTCTCTGGCACGGGTAATGGAAATTGCCGCGCCCAGCGCTTTGGGCAAATGTGAGGCGATTGTTGAGGTTTGCGGGGGAATAGATAACGGCACGCTGCCAAACACCTTATGCCGGCCTCCGGCAATCGGCTCTTCTGCAGCCGCCACCAGAGAGAGCAGGATATCGCGAACCCCGTCACAGCCTGCGACCTGTTTAGCACGCTGAAGATAAAATCCTCCGCTTCTGTAATGAAGAAATGCCATATCAGCAGGACGAAAAACTTGTCCGAAAACGGCATTACCTTCATGGCCGCTACTGCCAATCGTATAAAAAGATAACCCTTTTTCTTTAAGTTGGCGGGCGATTAAATCAAGCAGGCGCGATTTAATCTGAGAATCAAATAACTCAATGGCCAGTTTTTTATCGAGTCCAGCCTGCCCAGGTTGCGTATTACTTAACGCAGCCGGAAAATCAGCAGCCTTTATTTTTTTAAGAAACTGCTCATCCACTACACTTGCTCTATCCAGCATCATCACACCCTGTCAATTAGTTCCAATCCTTTCATGAACCATCAAGTATGCTCAATGAAAATCTGCGTATAAGCTACGTTAAAAAAGCGGTAATAGCCAGATCTTGCGTTATAAAAAGTGTATACTTTATAAGAATCGCCCTAGGTGTAAAGCTCAGTCAATAGAGTGAGCGCCTGCGGCCCTAAGGAAGAACAAGATGACCACGGAATTGGTTATTGCCCAAAACCTGCGTTTAAATCCTGTTTCCAGCGAACCTCGTCTTGGCAGAAGTCAGGAGCTTTATATCGGGCAGCTTTTAAGAGCAGTCGTTAATTTTCAAAATGCCAATGAAGTCAGCATCAATATCAATGGTCAGAACATCAATGCCAAAACCTCTCACCATTTTACACCGGGCGAATTACTGGAGATCAAAGTCGCTAAAACAGGTGAATCCACCGTTTTGCAAGTCATTAAAGACCCTGTTCCCTTAAACACCTTAAATCAAGCCTTATTGCATTATTTACCGCGGCAACTGCCTGCCACCCAGTTAATGCCCCTGCTGAGCGTTATGCAGAATCAGGAAAATCTTCCTGAACCTCTTAGAACACAAGCACAGCAATTGCTGCAAAGTATAGTTCCCTTAAACGAACTGCCGCAGAAATTTCAGCAGGCCTTGGTACAAAGCGGTTATTTTCTGGAAGCGTCTCTGCTTAATTTTAATAAGCAATCTAATCTGGGAAATGATTTTAAAGGCCAATGCCTGCAATTGCTGGCGGCCATTCAGAAAAATTATCCTGATAACAGCAGCGTTATCACAATAGCCAGCGATCACTCGGTTCAAAAAGAAAATCTGCCTCTGCCTGGTGTTTTGCCGCAGCCCTATCCCAGACCTGCTCCGATTGCCGATTTAGCCATTGATGAATTGCTGCCGCTGGTGCGCGATCACCTGGAGCATGTACTGGCACGGATTACGGCGGGCCAACTCACTCACTTACTCCACACCAAGAACATCCCTTACAGTGTAATGGTTGATTTGCCCGTTAATACTAGTGAACAAGCCGATATTATCCCGCTTTTAATTAAAGAAGAACCCGAGAAAAATGCCCAGGAGAGTAACTGGTCTATTCGCTTTGCAGTCAATTTGGAACATTTAGGTGCCATACAAGCTAAATTAACTTTGCAGGGAGATGCTCTGGATATCCAGTTAAACAGTGAAACCGCCTCTACACTGGAGATACTGCAGGAAAATGCAGCGGACTTTAGTGAATTATTGAAAGAAGCCGGATTAAACTTACGCAGTTGGCATTTGCGCCAAGGGCTTGAAGAAAATCAGCTGGATACGGCCAATCTCAAATTATTGGATATTAAAGTATGATTAAAAAAAATCGGCAGGCAGTTGCTCTTCATTATGACGGGAAAAAAGCACCACGGGTAACCGCCAAGGGCGAAGGAGAAATTGCCGAGCGAATTATTCAAGTGGCAAAACAGCATGGCATTCCTCTCCAGGAAAATAAGGAATTGACTGCCTTGCTTGCACAGGTGCAACTGGATAGTGAAATACCGCCGAAGCTTTATGTCGCTGTCGCACAACTATTGGCATTTCTGTATTTTTTGAATGGCAAAACACCTAAAGACTATCATCCCTGATGAAGACGAAGCCCTCTTTTCAGGATTTAGTCTGATAGAATTCTTCAATCGTGCAATGCACCGATCCAAAGGCATAATGCAAACTGCTGTACGGAACTTCAATAATGTCCATTCTGTTTTCAGTCAAACTTAAAATAGCATCCCTGGTCTTTTCACTGAGGGAAAAAAAGTGATCATAAACAGCAAACTCACTCTCTCTTTCTGTTGCACCAGAGCTACCATTCACGAACATTTTATAACGAGAATCGCCATTACTTTTTAGAATAAGCCCATTGGCTCCATAGGCAATCGCCTCAGGAGTGCTTAACAGAATAATTTTCTCAGGATCGTAGAGCTTGCGCAGATAAGCACGATGGTAATCACTGATGGTTTGTGTATGTTTTATCAATAATGGCAAACCCTGTTTATTTCTCAGTAAACGTGCTTGTCGGTCTCTGATATATTCACCTTCGTAAAGTAAAAGCACATCATTGGGTAAAGGGGTCAGGCAGCAGTCCAAATGAAAAAATTCTTTGCGTAATAATTGGATGGGAATGACCTGTTCTTCTATGATTTGGCTGATTACGGCATATGCTTTTTTTTCAGTCCTTTGGCCATAGCCTAAAAAATACAAAGCACGATCGGGCGCTTTAAGAAAATCCCCGCCCTCGAAATAAATCCCCTGCTCATCTGACGGTGAGAGCGGCTGAATCCTTGCCCCCAGCTTCTCGGCTTGTTTTATAGGCGTCTTTTCCTCACCCTGTCTTGAATCTTTTCTGAAATAACCCGGGATAAAAAACAGCTCTTCCTTGCTGGTGTAATAGTGGCCTGTATCGGTCAGGAAGACCTGATAAGGATAATAATACGTTTTATTATTCTCAATATAAGTGTCTTCATCAACTGCAAATACTTCAATGCCCTGAGCCTCTATTTGCTGTTTTAAATGACTCATTTCTTCATATACTAATGCCGCCCTTAGTCTTCTTATTTTTTCATCAAAGCCGATGTCTTCTTTTTCAAACTCTTCCTCGCTCTTGTAGCCAAATTTATCGGTTAGCCGGATAAGCGCGGCATTAGGAGCTTCAGAAAAAGGAAAATCATCAATAGGCATGATTTGTTACATTTTTTGTATAAATATTATTATATTAGTACAAAACAAATCCTTTCCATAGTTTTGTGCGGATAAGCTTATGTGTGTAATTTGTCATTAATTGGCAAAGATTAAACAAGTAAACTACAATTAAATCAATAACAAAGACAAGAGGTCAATCATGCGATGGATAGCCCTGCTTCCTACAATTCTTCTTCTGGCAGCCTGCTGTAACACGAATCGAGAAGTCATTGAATACCGTCAGGTCCTTGCCACGCCGCCTTGCTATACCTCCGCATTTGTGGATGAGGAGCCAGTGGATGTCACTACAACAACGGTGCAATATTTTTAGGGAGGTTTTTATGACTCGTCACACATCCAGCCCACAACCGCAGGCGGTAGAGAGGAAAGACAAAGCGGTCAATAAAGAACCGCCTTCCAATTTGCAGGGAACAAAGCCCGATAAGTTACCCAAAGAAAAACGTTTTAACCGATGAAGCAGCGTTTCGACATTCTCAGACAGGTTGGATCTTTGCCCGAATCAAGGAAATGTCGGGCGCTTCGCTCATAGCCGCCAGGCTTAGAATTTCTGATCCCCTCTCCACCGCGCGCAGCGGGGGAGAGGGGATAACAATACTTCTTAGCCTGGCGGCTATGAGCGAAGCGCCCGATCTAAGCTGTTGAGTCGCTTATTATAGTAAATGAAGCTCCTGATCTCTGGCTGCAGTGTAACTGGCAAAATCATTGCTAAACTCTTCCACCATGACTTTGGCCACTTTGTGGGCTTGCATTGACGAGGCATTTTTTTGCACCAGGCGATCGACATAGCCGCTTTCGGCAATATTGGTATTGAAATCAAAAAAGCCTAGTTTTCCACCCTGATGATCTGTTTTTTCCAATTTGGAAGGGCCTCCCTGATCAGCATGGCTATGATAACAGGCGCCGCCATAGGGTATGGAGCAATTGTAGGCAATATCCAGCTGTTTCTGCACTTCTTTCATCGGGACCGCTTCATTAACATAAGCTTTTAGACTGGCAAGCAATTCTTCCTTTGGTTTACTGGAATGCTCAACAGGCTCCGCCATACTCCATAATAATGCCACTCGCCCTGCAACCGCCTGGTATCGCTCATTCGCACTTTTACAGCCCGCCATTGAGGTCGGCTCAATAAAGATAGACAGTGATTGCATCAGCATACCGAACTGCTCATTACGATAATCGCCATTAGCCAGCGCTTTAAGCAGAACCTGCGCTACCAGGGCATGGAGATCATTACCGGCGGGCTGGATGACTGCATTTTTCCATTCACCTCGCATCATTTCAAAATAACCGAGACTCTCTTTTCCAGATGAGGAATCCTTATAAAACGGGCACTCTGTCATTTCTGTATTTAGATAATTGAAGTAATTGCTTTGTAAGCGTTCATGAGCCTTGGCCAGACTCTCACTCAATGAGGGCGGTAAATGGGCACGATAATGCAGCAAACTTGAGATCATCGCCATTTGAGTCATTAGGGTAGCTTCTCTGGTCACATCGTCAAACGCCGATGGATCCAGTTTGAGAGTATGCTGATTAACCGGAATATTCTGCACATAGACGAGAGAATCAAGTCTGGATGCGCTCAATTGTTCTTTATTATATAAATGCGCTCCCTGCAGAATTAATCTGGCACTTTCCCGCTGCTGATTGGCTCCCGGCCCATTATCACCAATGCGCGTATACAAAGAAGTCAGCAGATTATAAACAACCGGTGAGCGGTAACCTGGGTTTTTATTGTGTAATCGAGTCACATCAACGGCCAGTTTATCAGCCACATCTCGAATTGCATCGGTCGCACCCAGCACTGCTATCGAGGGCACACGTGCGTCTACTGCCTGATGTTTGAAAGCTGCAACAGTTTCTTCCTGTGGATTATAGCGGTTACGTGCAATCGCTCGGAATGCCTGGCGGTTAGCCCCTTTCTGTTTATTGTGCGCAGTCTCTTCCGTTGCGCTAACTCGCATCACCAGTTGATTGCTGGCATCTGTATGTAAATAGTCCATAGCAGAACCTGTGGTACTGGTAAAATGGTCTTTCTTTAATTCTTTTATAGCCGCCTGATAGTCCTCCAGATTATCAGCATGACTTAACTTCTCCCTCATAGCGTCACGCAGTAACTCTCGAACTTCAGAGGACAATTTCTTTCTTGTGCCATCAAGCTCTTTATTTAACTCAGTCACCACCAATGAACCCTTTCTGGCAATACTATCCCTTAGAGCTGCATGATAGCGAAGCATTACTCTCTTATTGATTTGCTCAAACAGTTGTTGCTTTTCTTCAGTTGAGAATATGGACTCATTGGCGTTTAATAAATCTTTCTGAATAAGCAGGCGCTCAATTGCCCTTAACGCAAGAGAAGCATGCATGGTCATTTCTTCCTGAAGCGGAATAATGCTTCCCTGCTCTCCCTTGTCAAATAACTCTTCAAGATGTGAAGTGATGCTTTTTTCCTCAGGTAAGGGCTTATAGGATTCATGGATAATCACGGAGGGATTCACGGCTTGACCTGCGGATGCTTCAACATAGGCTAGAAACTGTCTGCGCAGACGTGGATGAAAACTGACATCGAGATTACAGAAGGTAGTTTCCGTAATGCGTTCAACCCCCATCGCTGCCGCCAGTTTTTCGAGACTGCCATGGGTATCATTGCCTTCAGTGATTTGGCCGATTATCTCATCCATATCTTCCTGAGTGAGATGGACTTCCAGTAACACATGTCCTTGCGTATCAAAAACAGGCGGCTCTTGTCTCTCAGCAATTGCTATTCCCTTATTGATTAAAAACTGCTGATAAATTATCTCGGCACGCTGGCTGTTTTTTCCAAGATTATACTGACCGAGATTAGCCAGTGTTTTGTAAACACTCAATTCACTTTCAACAGTGCGGCCTAGCAAAGAGCCGCGGGCTTTTATCGGGTCCATCAGGGATTGTTCAATATGATTGTTGATTACCCTGTCCAGTTTGTCCTCTTTATCTAACACTAACGGCAGCTCGCCATCGGTTACCATTCGTTGTTGCTCAGCAGGAGTCAGGTTCTCTCCCAGGCTGGCGATGTTAAATAATTGCGTCATTAAGCCCGCAGCCCGGGAGCGGGTGGGACCTGACCATTTGGCAAATAACCTGGGTAAATCAGCTGATGCCAGGATATCCTTAAGCATTTCCACACTGATGTCCCTTTCATTCCTGATTCGGGAGGCCAATTCGGAAAAAACATGGCTTTTATAATCATCCGGGTTTTGTTGCAAATAGGTTCGAATGGCTAACAAGGCCTTTCGTGCCTGAGCAGAGTGGACAAATGAAGCCGCTTTCTCTCCCTGACGAATTTTAATGCGATCTCGCAAACTGATTAAAATAGAATCCGAGCCGCTTTGTTCCTGTGAGCCTTTTTCTCCAGCCAAAAAGTTGGAAATTTCTTCCAGCCCGTGAGCAGCCATTACCGGGTCAACCTTTTTCAAATAATCAGTTAAACTGGCTTCTAAGGCGGTGGTTTCTTCAAAACTTAGTGCATTGAGTACATCTTTTTGCGCAGACTGATTCAGTGAGAGGAAGAATCTTGGCCGTGCTTTAGTCAGAGCAGTCAGTATAGGAACATCGGTCTGAACCAACGAAATAAGTAATTGCTGATTACGCTCTGCATACTCTTCGTCCTGCTCATCAAGCAAAGGGAGTATTTCGCTTTTTAAAGATTCAGTGAACTCCTGTTCTCTTTCTTCGCCTTGATACTGTTTATATAGCTTATTGATTAAAACAGTCAGAAATCGGGGGGCACGCTTTATCACAGTCAGGAAACTATCGCCTAAGCGGACAGTGCCATCATCCAGGCCATTTTTTAATCCAGTTTCCAGTATCTCTGTATTGACCACCTCAGGAATTGTAAGCTTCAAATCGCTTAAAAGCTGGCGCTGCAACCAGACCTGGCGGGAAAGTCGAGATGGTGATTTTAACCATGCGTCATAAGGGTGCTGGCAAATCCTGTTAAAATTAGTATCATTAAGACCTTCTGCGACAAGCACGGCGAGGGAGATGTCGCGAATTGGAATACCCAGATAATAAACATAAATATCCGAGATTAACTGAGCGGCTTTACTGGAAATGGAGGGCTTTCCGCGCGAACGTTTATAAAAAAGCGCATCCCGCTCCTCTTTAGACAATTCAGAAATTTTTCTACTCAGATATTCTGCGGACAACTTGCCGTTCTCAAGTTGCTCAAGAACATCGGAAAAAAATTCTTTCTTAATTTTGTTATACGCTACAACATCATCTTTGCTATCGATGTATTTTCTAATATTCTCAGCTAAAGACATTAGCTACTCCAAAAAATCTGGTTCTACTCAAATTATAGAATTTCACTTAAGGAAATATTATTATTTAGACAGCATGCATTTAATTTACACTTTTGTTACATTTATTTTGGCTGTTTTTAACTAAGAACTAACCCCCATAGGAATACTTATGCGTCGTTTTAAAGGATTACTTCTCTTTCTGGTCAATTTCCCCTGTTTCGCTCTGGCCTCAGATTTTGTGTATTTGCAGGATGCAGCTCCGGATATTATCGAGGAGCTCCGTTATGCCAACTCCAATAACTTTACGGGAAAAGTGGTGCCAGGTTATTTGAGCGGGCGCTGTATTCTTACTCGGCAAGCAGCGAATCACCTGGCAAAGATAGAAGCACAGGCGAAACGTTTGGGTTATACGCTAAAAGTATATGATTGCTATCGGCCTACGAAAGCGGTTAAAGCTTTTTATAACTGGAGCCAAAATATAAAAGAGAATCGCGAGAAGCCTTATTACTATCCCAGAGTGGAAAAATCCGAGCTTTTCGAGAAAGGTTATATCGCGCTTTCTTCAGGCCACAGTCGAGGCAGTACCGTTGATTTAACCCTGGTGTCACTGTCATCACTTAACAAAGGGACCTCTCGACCAGGCACCGCTTGTTTCGGAAAGTCACGCAATTATCAGGATGATAACAGTATTAATACCGGGACACGTTTTGATTGTCTGGATCCCAGTGCTCATGTTTTTTATAAAGAGCTTAGCGCTGAGCAGAAGAAAAATCGTTTATTGCTTAGAACACTGATGATCAAGGGCGGGTTTAAACCCTATGCCAAAGAATGGTGGCATTTTACATTAAAAGATGAACCCTTTCCGAAGACTTATTTCAATTTTTCTGTTAAATGAAATATTCGAGTGGTCATTTCCGCGTGTCATTGTTGCATAAAAGAATCGAGCAACTAACCTGTTGTCTTTGCGAACAAAGTGAAGCAAGATCAGAGTTTGAACAAAGCAAGAAGCTTACAATTGCTTCGCTAACGCTCGCAAAGACAGTTTTTTGCGTAGGGGCTGAACAGTTAAAGATCAGCCCCTCACATACTAGCTAACCGCTTCTCGGATCATCCATACTCGTTGTGAATCACCAGGCAGGCTGGCCGTGTCCATCCATAACAGGTTTCCTCCTATGGATGTCTTTGAAGACACGGCAATTGCAAAGGGATATTTTTTCTTCAAAGCCAGTAAGGCATTCAGTACTCTGCCGGGATCAGACTGGGTGTCTTTCAGCAATAGTTCATTACCGCGATAAATTACAGTCACCGCCTGCCCATTCACAGCCTGTTTAACCACTGTCTCCAGACGGCGCCAGCGAGCTTGCTTGCCGCGTTGCTGTTCCGCCTGAGTCGGGTTCATCTGATACTTGATTCTATTTTTTGAAGCAAACATCCGTGACCAGGAATTGTTTCCAGGCTTTTGCTGTAAAAAATAGGTACACAAAGCGTCAATCAGATAGCGGTATTTTCCAGAAATGGAAGGACTGGTGCCCGGGCGGTTATTAATATACATCGCAAAAGCCAGCGTATGGCCATTCGCGGTGTACAGATAACCCGACAAACTCACAATACCGGTCATGGTACCCGTTTTTGCCCGCACCATATCCTGCTGCTCAGGCCGTTTAAATCGCCGTTGCAATGTACCGTCGCGCCCGGACACTGGCAACGCAGCAATATATTCATAGGCCAGAGGGAATCGTTCATATAGAAAACGAAGCAGATTTACTGTTTGACCTGCAGTTAACAAATCATTACGCGATAAGCCCGAACCATCGGTCAGAATTGCTTGCTGCAAGGGAATACCGGTTTGATCCTGTAAGAATTTTTTTACAGTCTGCTGTGCTTCAGGCCAATTTTGCGGAGAACCATGTAATTTATGCGCCGCATGCAAAAACAGACTGTCCGCATACAGATTATCCGAAGGTTTCAATGTATCAGCCATAAGTTGCGCAATGGGCTTGGAAGAGTCTGTAGCCAGCAACATCGCGCCGCTTGGTGTACCACCAAGAAGGACATTGCCATCCAGAATGATATTCTCTTTAGATAATTGCTGACGAACCAGACCTTTCGCATAGGCTAAAGGATTGCGGATCGCCATTTTTTGCTGGATTGCCCACTGACCGACACCAATACAACCTCTCACATTTAAATGATTTTCCTGATCCATCACAAAAGAAACACCGCAACGCGCTGATTTTTCTTTGGTTTTCACTTCATTGTTAACTATAATACTTCCGCTATCATCATCCACTTCCACAACAGCCGGCTCTCCTGGTCTCCCGCCAGGATTGACGGTTGCTACCATGCGATTGGCATCAATCATGGTCGGCCCTAAGGGAGCGCCATAGCTATAGGCTAAATCGCTGGTCATCCAGCCAGGAGCGTAAGGATTAACTACCGCATGGCTGCTATCGATAATCACATTGCCCTGAATATGGTTAATATGCCAGTTTTTTAATACTGCAAGCAAATTGGCCAGGCGCTCGCGGCTAAACGAAGGATCACCAGACAACTTCAGATACAGAGAACCTTTGAGAACCCCGTTCTGTAACTGGGAAGCATTTGTACTTAAGGTATTGATGAAGCGGTAATCAGGGCCGAGCACCATTAGAGCCGCCGCATCGGAAAATAGCTTCATGTTACTGGCAGGCACAAACGGCTGATCCTGGTTTCGGCGGTAAAGGGTTGTTCCTGTGTTTAAATCAATAACTTCTATGCCGATATTAGTTGCCGGATCGACCTGATTAATCAGCCGGTCAGCCCCGCCTTTGATGGTGGCATGGCAGAGATCCGTAATTATCAGGCTAAGCAATGCGCACGACAAGATCCTTTTCATCGATGAGGTTCCTTAGTGATGTGATTATAAAATCAGAAAAATGTTGCTAATCATACCGCAAGCCCATGCGGTCAAGAAGACCTGCAAGCGTATCATTATTGAAAAATTTTACCTTTAACCAGCCGCCCGTTCCTTTCTCGCTGATTATTTCGACAGGCGCCCCCACCTGTTCCGATAGTTTCATCTCAAGCTGTAAGACATCACGGTCTTTAAATGAGGCGGAAACTTCTTCCTGCTGCGTTTTAAATTTTTTTATTTCCTGCTCGCTCTGTCTGACCGACCAGTCCTGCTCTATCATTTGTCTGGCTAAAAGCAACTGCTGAGCAGGCGGCAGGCCCACCAGTAAACGAGCATGGCCAAAGCTCAACTTCCCCTCTCGAAGCAACAATTGCACTTCTGAACTTAAACCAAGCAGCCGCATAATATTGGTGACATGACTACGAGACTTTCCAACCAAAATGGCGATTTCATCCTGGCGGAAATGGAACTCATCGCATAAACGACGATAGCCGCTGGCCTCTTCAATCAGATTAAGTTCCTGGCGCTGGATATTTTCGATCAGCGTCAGGGCAGCAGCCTGTTGATCGGAATATTGGCCAATCATACAGGGTATTTGGGTTAAACCAGCCATTCTGGCTGCACGCCAGCGTCGTTCTCCGGCAATAATTTCATAGCAGTTGCTGGCTATTTCCCGGACCACCAGCGGTTCAATCAATCCCTGGGCTGCAATCGATTGCGCAAGCTCGGCCAATAAGTGCTCATCAAAATCAAGGCGCGGTTGATAGCGTCCTCTTTGCAGACAATCAACAGGTAAAAGCCGATAGACAGTGTCCTGAGACAGCACTGCACTAGTTTTTATCATACAGATACCATCCCAGATAAAAAATCATATGGGCAAATATCGTAATCAGCAGACCATACTGCCAGAAAATGTAGCCAAAAATCAGCGCTTGCCACAGGGATAACAATAACATGATATAAACAAACTGGCGGCTGGCACGGCATCCGGCGGCCAGATAAGCGGGAAGCTGGCTTATTGAAAAAAATAAGCCGCTGATGACAATGGAAGCCCACACCATCGCATCGCTCTTCTGGCCAGAAAATAACATGGCGAAATAAAGAATGACATTCAATAATCCCCAGCGGGCAAGTATCTCATCAACCACACCACCATAAAGAACACAGCCATCAAGACCAATTTTCTGCCGAAATGTTTTTAAAGCAAGCAGCGTAGGCGGCTCAAGTACTCTGGCAGCCAGCCCGTAATACAGCAGAAGAAACCCTACCAGGCCAACCAGAGTCAAAAGGCCAGTTGCCAATAAAGCATCCTGAATATGCCGCCAGATTTCTTTGCCGCTTAATAAGGCTGACAAAAGCGGATCGCCTAATCCTGTTTTGGTGGATAAAACGGTACCTGCCACTGCCATTAACAGCACCATAATCAGGGTTTGAATCACAACGAGACGACTCATTTTTTTCTGCACCGTTGGACTGTTATTCGGTAACAGCATCACGATTAAACGAGGTAAGGTAATAAAAATCCCGGGGAGAGCCAGAATAAATAAAAAAAGAATCATCGGCCAATACATTGTCTTTTAATCCTTACGCAGAACGCTATAAAAAAATCCATCACAATTTTCCTGGCCCGGTAAAATCTGCCAGCCGTATTCATTGGCGCTTCCCCAGGGAGGATTAATCGGCAAAACCCGGCATTCAGACTGCTCTTTTAGAAACGCTTTGATTTGATCTTCATTTTCGCGCTTTAGTATGGAACAGGTTGCATAGACTAGTAATCCTCCTTTTTTCAGCAAGGGCCAGACTGCATGCAGCAACTGCTTTTGCAAGCTAACAACAGGGTCAATATCCTGCTCCTGCCTGATAATTTTGATATCAGGATGCCGGCGAATAACGCCCGTAGCCGAACAAGGGGCATCGAGCAGAATGCGGTCAAACAATTGACCATCCCACCAATCCGAAGGCATTAGAACATTTCCCTGCAACACCGTCGCTTTAAGTTGTAATCGTGCCAGATTTTCCTGCACCCGCTGCAAACGCCTCTGCTCGACATCCACAGCGACACATTCCTGTAAATCGGCCTGGGACTCAAGAATATAACTGGTTTTTCCGCCAGGAGCGCAGCAGGCGTCCAGCACTCGAAGACCCGGTTCAAGCGCCAATAACTTAACAGCCGCTTGCGCGGAGCCGTCCTGCACTGAAAAATACCCCTCGGCATAACCAGGTAATTCGCGAATATCCACTGCGGTATCAATTTGGATGCCATGCGGTAAATAAGGCGGTGCTGCCACTTCAATACCTGCCTGCTCAAGTTGCGCCAAATAAGCATCGCGGGATGTTTTCAGCTGATTCGTGCGTAAGTAGAGGGGAGGATGCTGGTCATTGGCAGTTAAAATGTACTGATAATTATTGGGCCAATCTTTTTTCAAAGCCTTGATTAACCATTGCGGATGGTTACTGGAATAGGCCGGGTTATTTTCCAGCGATGCCAGAATTACCTCTTTTTCGCGGCAGAAACGCCGCAATACTGCATTAATCAAGCCTTTTGCCCAACTCTTTTTGAGCCGGTCGAGCAAGGCAACTGTTTCCTGAACAGTCGCATACTCCGGCTTGTTCAGATACTGTAACTGGAATAATCCCATGAGGATCAATAGCCAGATCTCTGGTGCCTCGGGCTTTTTATTCAGTAGTTGCCTGGCAATCAGCTGCAATCGATAATGATAACGGCAAACACCAAAACAAATCGCCTTGGTTAAGGGGCTTATCTCGGGGGATTGCAACGACTGATTTAATGAAACTTTGTTTTCAAACAGATCAATCAGAATCTTCAGTGCCTGCGCACGTTCATTTGGTTTCATTTAATACCTGACCAATCAGACTGTGGTATTTGCCGGCATTCATCCATTCCGTTATCGAAAGCGGTTTTCCTCCCGCAAATTGTAACTGCTGTATCGATAAAATACCGCTGCCTGTGGCTATACAGAGCCCTTCCTTGCTTACAGATAAAACCGTACCGGGTTCTGCATTACTCACTTCTGTTTCTACTTTGGCCTGATAAATTTTGATCATCTCGCCGCTTGCGGTGCTGGTATAACTAATTGGCCAGGGATTAAACGCTCTAATCTGTCTCTCAATAACATCAGCACCCAGCTGCCAATCGATAAGGGCATGCTCTTTTTGTATCTTTCCTGCATAGGTCACGCCTTCAGCGCTCTGTGCTTCAGGATTTATCTTGTCCTGTGCCAATAAATTCAATGTTTCCAGCAAAGGGGCTATCGAAAGCAATGAAAGTTTGTCGTGCAAATTCCCTGCCGTATCCTGAGCTTCGATGGCACAGTCCACTGACATCAGTTTTGCACCCGTATCCATGCCGGCATCCATCTGCATAATGGTTACTCCCGTTCTGGGATCGCCATGGAGTATGGCTTGCTGAATTGGCGAGGCTCCACGCCAGCGCGGCAAGAGCGATGCATGCACATTGATACAGCCAAGACGAGGAATTGCCAAAACCTGAGCTGGCAAAATTAAACCATAGGCAATCACCACCATTACATCAGGCTTTAATGCAGCAAGCTCAGCGACTGTCGATTCTGATTTAAAATTAAGCGGCTGATAAACTGGATACTGATTCTCCAATGCCCAGGTTTTAACCGCAGAAGCCTGTAATTTACGCCCACGACCGGCAGGGCGATCAGGCTGCGAATAAACAGCCAGCAAGCGGTGCCCTGAGCGAGCCAGAGCATCCAGACAGGGAACCCCAAATTCAGGGGTGCCTGCGAAAACAATCGATAAGGAAGACGTCATGATTTTCGGGCTTGCATACGTTTAAATTTATCCAGTTTCCTTCTGGCCATAGTGCGTTTTAAAGGCGACAGCAAGTCAACAAATAATTTACCATTCAAATGGTCAATCTCATGCTGAAAACACTCTCCCAACACCCCTTCACCGCTCATTTCATAGGGCTTGCCGTAGCGGTCCAGAGCTCGAATAGTTACCTTCTCCGCTCGAACCACCGTATCATATACACTGGGAACCGAGAGGCAGCCTTCCTGGTACTCCACTTTTCCTTCAGAAGCAATGATTTCCGGATTGATTAACACCAGTTGCTTCGCCTTATCCCCTTCTATATCAATTACAGAAAGCCTTAAGCTGATGCCAATCTGGGGAGCGGCAAGCCCAACGCCGTTAACGCTGTACATGGTTTCAAACATATCATCAATCAGCTGCTGCAATTCTTCGGTTATTTCCTGAACCGGCTCCGCCACCAGCCGCAGACGAGGATCCGGTAGATAAATAATTTTACGTATGGCCATGAAAACTCGTGAAAAAAATAGTTGATGGATAATATTATCGCGAATACAATGTTCGACTGCAAGATACTCCAACTAAGCTCTGCTTATAAATGTGATTAATATACAGGTTTCAGGGACAGAAAAATGCGGCATTTATTTGTCATAATAGGTTTGCTCATCTCATTCGCCACGCAGGCAGTCTCCATTCTGGAGGATTCACCCCGCCGTTATGTTGTGCAACCCGGTGACACCCTTTGGAGTATCGCCTGTAAATATCTTGCTAATCCATGGGAATGGAAGACCCTCTGGCACGCCAACCCTCGAATAAAAAATCCTAATCGTTTATACCCGGGCGCTATCATTGAGCTGCGCTATGCACATAACCAGCCCTATCTTAAGGTGCTATCGAATGGCACCATTAAATTATCTCCAAATATCCGCCCGCGTCCCCTTGAAGAGGCAATTCCTCCTATTCCACTGATGGTTATCAAACCTTTCCTGAACTCCTCGCTGGTCATGGATGAAGATCGCCTGAGAAAAGCGCCCTACATCGTGGCTTTTATGGGCGAGCATATGCTGGGCGGACAGGGAGATGAGGTCTATGTCAAAAATCTTCATCCGGATTGTAAAATGCCGCGCGGAGCGACTATTTCCTATGCCGTTTATCGTCCCAATTGCCCCTATATGGAACCCGAAACCAATCGTTTACTGGGCTACAAGGCTACACTTGTAGGCTATGCGGAATTAGTGCGGGGCGGGGAGCCAGCCACCATCCTGCTGACTGAAATTACCGAGGGAGTTCGGTTAAAAGATCGGGTGATGCTCAATGATTTTCCCGAATTTAATTTATATTTCGAACCTAAGACCCCCAATAGCCCAGTCTGTGGCTCTATTATCGATTTGCCCGGCGATTACACCCAGGGCGCGGTAGGATTAGTTGCTGTCATTGATCGCGGTCAGGATGCAGGTCTTGAGCCAGGTGATGTACTTGGCATATATTCTGAACGGAAACTGGTGGCCGACCCTCTGGATACCGCCAATCCAATTCTGCTTCCACGCGAGCGGGTCGGGGAAGTAATGATTTTCAGAACGTTTTCAAAGACCAGTTTTGGGTTGGTTGTGCGCTCAATTCGAGCAATTCATCTTGGCGATAAGGTGACTAATCCATGAGTAACAAACGCTTTTTTCTTTTGCTAAACCGCATTGAAGGTATTGGTCCACGCACTGTACAGCGCCTGTTGAATCGCTGGCCAAGTCTGGAAGTACTTTTCTCCTTGTCTAAAGAGGAAATGATTGCTTCTGGCTTAACTCCCCTGCTTGCCACCGCCCTGAGCTCTGCTGACAGAACGATGATTGATGCGGATTTAAAATGGGAACAGCAAAGCTCAATTCATCATCTGGTGACCTGGGAGGATGAACACTATCCTGCCTTGTTAAAAGAAATTCACGACCCGCCGCTGGTACTTTACGGTATTGGAAACTGGGCTTGTATAAAAAATAAGACTTTGGCGAT
This sequence comes from Legionella sp. 16cNR16C, assembly GCF_021297775.1. Taxonomy (NCBI): domain Bacteria; kingdom Pseudomonadati; phylum Pseudomonadota; class Gammaproteobacteria; order Legionellales; family Legionellaceae; genus Legionella; species Legionella sp. 16cNR16C. The sequence goes on along the minus strand of NZ_JAJTMX010000003.1, from coordinate 13,233 downwards.
GGTGGGAACCCGTAAGCCTTCCGTTAATGGAGATGAGATCGCCTATCGCTTTGCATTTGAACTGGCCGGAAGAGAAATTACCATCGTCAGCGGAGGTGCATTGGGCGTTGACGCGAAGGCCCATCAGGGCAGTATTGATGCCAAGGGGCAAACAATAGCGGTCATGGGAACCGGCATTGATGTGGTTTATCCTGCCCGTCATCGCCTGCTTGTAAAAAAAATTATCGGCAATGGCTTGATTTTAAGTGAATTCCCTCTGGGGAAACCACCGAGCGCTGGACATTTCCCTCGCAGAAATCGTATAATAAGTGGTTTATCTATTGCCACATTGGTTGTTGAGGCAGCAATTAAGAGTGGCTCACTGATTACAGCCAGGTTAGCACTTGAGCAAAACCGTGATGTACTTGCCATACCCGGTTCTATACATAACCCACAAGCGCGGGGCTGCCACTATCTTTTACAACAGGGAGCCAGACTGGTGACCTCAGCTGCCGATATTCTGGATGCGCTTGGATGTGATAATTGGTCTAACAATGCAGGTGGTTCCGCACAATCCCTTGCAACACATAATAAAAACCTAGTAAAGTGCATTGGTTTTGAAATCACTACCGTTGATCAGATCTGTAATCGCAGCGGTATTCAAATCGATGAAGTGGCCTGTGGCTTGGCTGAACTTGAATTACAGGGCATTGTCAAAGCAGTACCCGGCGGCTACATGAGGTGTTATTAATGAAAGACAGCTTGTTTGAAATGCTAATGAATTTATTTGAGAAAAGTCTTTCCCAATTAAAAGATGGAAGCTCATCTGATATAGGACTCGAGGCAGATGGCGAAGAAAGCGTTCAGGATAAAAACTCTTTCTTTGTCAGAGCAGCGCGTGATTCCTCTATCAGAGTGTTTACCTATGATGAGCAGATGAAATTCACCAAGGCAAGTTATCAGTTTTTAATGAAGTTAATGCTATTGGGAATCATTGCTTCCGAGACGATGGAGCAGATCATTAATCAGCTTCTTTTTTCGGAGTCTCGTTTCGTAACGCTTCAGGAAACAAAGTGGACTATTCGCAATTGTCTGGCTGAAAGCTTAAATACAGTGCAACTCGCTTTTCTTGATCTTGTGCTATATCAAAAGGAAGATGAATTACCTCTGCATTAATGATCCTTAATTAAAAAAATAAGCTAATCTCCTTCAGGCAAGACCTGAATAATTGCTTCATTGATAGCAAGAGACGAGTCAATAATACTAACAATACTGTTAAGAAACTTCTAAAGGATAAAGGTCTTTTATGAGTAAACACCTGGTTATCGTAGAATCACCTGCTAAAGCCAAAACCATCCAGAAATATTTGGGTAATGACTATGATGTACTTGCCTCTTATGGCCATGTCAGAGATCTGCCCCCACGAAAAGGCTCTGTAAATCCCGACAATCATTTTAAAATGACTTATAGCCCCATTGAAAAAAATGTAAGGCATATTGAGTCAATCGCCAAAGCCTTAAAAAAATCGGATTCCCTGCTTCTCGCAACCGACCCCGATCGCGAAGGAGAGGCCATTTCCTGGCATGTGTTTGAATTGATGCAAGAGCGTAATTTGCTCACTAATAAAGCGGTTCATCGTATATTTTTTAACGAGATTACCAAATCAGCCATACAGGAAGCAATTAAAAATCCGCGTCAGATTTCAATGGATTTAGTCAATGCACAACAAGCCAGACGAGCGCTGGACTATCTTGTAGGTTTCAATCTGTCGCCGCTTTTATGGAAAAAAATACGCCGTGGTCTTTCCGCGGGCCGTGTTCAAAGCCCAGCGCTCCGTTTAATCGTAGAACGGGAAGAAGAAATTGAACGTTTTGTGGCCCAGGAATATTGGCGGATTATTGCCTCCTGCCAGCATGATGCCAGCCCCTTTTCTGCCCGATTGACTCATTATCAGAAAGATAAACTGCAGCAGTTCAGTATTACTGGCACTGAGCAGGCACATGAGGTCAGAGAGCGGTTATTACAGGCTGCCAATGGCGAGCTTATTGTCGATAATATTGAAAAGAAACAGCGCAAACGTAATCCAGCAGCCCCTTTTATCACTTCTACTCTGCAGCAGGAGGCGGCTCGCAAGCTTGGCTTTACAGCACGTAAAACAATGATGGTTGCCCAGCAGCTCTATGAAGGGATTGATATTGGCACCGGCACCGCCGGCTTGATCACTTATATGCGTACTGACTCGGTCAGTTTAGCCAATGAGGCGATTTTTGAGATTCGGGATTTCATTCAACAGCGCTATGGCGAGAAAAACTGCCCCAAAAGCCCACGGATGTTCAAAACCAAATCGAAAAATGCTCAGGAAGCTCATGAAGCAATTCGCCCAACGACTATCAGGCAAACCCCGGAGTCTATCCAGCAATATCTGACCAGTGATCAATATAAACTCTACAATCTCATCTGGAAACGGACCGTTGCCTGCCAGATGTCAGAGGCATTAATTGACACCGTTGCCGTAGATTTAAGCTGCGGTGCGGGTAATCTTTTCCGCGCCAATGGCTCAACAATCACCTTTCCCGGCTTTCTTACTGTGTATGAAGAAGGAATTGACGATTCTACCGATGACGAAAACTCAGGCTTGCTGCCCGCTATGTCCGTGGGAGAAAAAGTAAAACTTATTGATATTGCAGCCAATCAGCATTTCACAGAACCCCCGCCGCGCTATAGCGAGGCATCGCTGGTTAAGGCGCTGGAAGAATATGACATTGGCCGTCCCTCGACTTATGCGACCATTATTCATACCCTGCAACAGCGTGAATACGTGATAGTGGACAAGAAACGCTTTGTACCTACTGATGTTGGTCGAATTGTAAATCGCTTTCTGCTGAGTCATTTTACTCGTTATGTGGATTATAAGTTCACCGCCAAACTCGAAGATACTCTCGATGAAGTATCGCGCGGTGAAAAAGAATGGATCCCCGTACTGGAAGAGTTCTGGCAGCCATTCATAAGTCAGATTCATACTACGGATACCCAGGTTCAGAGAAAGGATGTCACTTCGGAAATACTGGATGAACAATGCCCTAAATGCAGCAAACCCCTATCAATACGTCTTGGCAAACGCGGGCGATTTATCGGCTGCACCGGCTATCCGGAATGCGACTACACGCAGGATTTGAATAATCCGGAAGGAGAGAAAGCAGAGCCTGAAGTCATTGAAGGCCGGCAATGTCCTGATTGTAAAGGTGCGCTGCATATTAAAACAGGCCGCTATGGCCGCTTCATCGGCTGCAGCAATTATCCTGACTGCAAACACATGGAGCCCATAGAAAAACCAGCGGACACCGGAGTGGAATGCCCCAAGTGTCATAATCACAAAATTCTGAAACGCAAATCGCGTAAAGGGAAGATCTTTTACTCTTGCGGCGGTTATCCAAAATGCGATTATGCCTTATGGAATGAACCTATCGATACCCCCTGCCCGCAGTGCGCCTGGCCGCTGTTGACAGTTAAGGAAACCAAGCGCTTTGGAAGGCAAATTATCTGCCCGAAAGAAGGCTGCGGTTATACGGCTAAGGATGAGGGATAGGATGTCAAAGAAAGTGGCACCCACTCTTTGCGATTTAGGGTGTCACTATCAGAATTGTCAAGGTATCAGTATAACTTCCCTGCTTTGCCAGCACCTGGTTTGCCCCCAGGAGTTGCAAACGCATCGTGGCATTATTGGGCAAAACAAGACAGGTCAATCCTCCCAGAAGTTGCGCTGGGAAGGTTGATGTGGAATTTTGCCCGGAACTTAGAGAAACAAAGCTGGGCAAGTACGTACCCTATCAGGTCAAAATGACTTTAAATAGTGTCGTTTTCGCGTAGGCGGAAATCCATCTGTAAGCCATTCGCTGGCTATATAAAAAATGAGGGGAAGCCCTCAGGGCTTATTTGAGGCATCCAGGAAATGCTTGAAGTAGAGCCAAATTCATGCCCTACAACCAAGCCTTTCAAAATATTCTATAATTACTATGAAGTTAAGAGTTAAGGAGAACTCGCATGTCGTTTATTGATTTAGTGAATAGTAGTGATCACATTTTGCTTAGCGCTGAGAAAAAAGCGGACGCTGATAAAAAAGCAATGGAAAAAAGACCTGGCATCGATACCCCTGATCTGCCTCTGCCTTCCACACCCAAGGAACCCGAGATTAATATTCCGCCTAAAGAGTCGACTATTTAATCCTTGTTGGAATCCATTTCTTCTTTGCATAAAGGCTTAAAAGCGTTGAGCGGCAAGGAACTGAAGTAGCCTGTTTTCATACAGGCTAAGGTGCGCAGCATTTGCTGTTTAATAAACGGCGTTTTGCAGAAAAGGCCATGAAGCAAATCTCTCAACACTCCCATGCCCGAATGGGAAGATTGAAACCAGGGCGTGATAAACCAACTGGCGTTCTGATAATAGCGTAATTGCGCCTTTCTTCGATGGGTATACATTGACAAAGCCTGCGGCAAAGGAAACTGGTTCATACACTCATAAAGTGTCCTGGCATCCAGCAAACTTAAATTCGCACCCTGACCCAATTGCGGGCTCATCCCATGAGCAGCATCCCCAATGACCACTACCCGCCGGTCATGCCAGGGATAAACCCTGACATCAGCATAAGAAGCCAGCGCAAATTGCTGATGACTGTGCAGCTGCTCAAATAATGGCTGCAAGGCTGGCCAGATGGTGGTGACTTCTTCTTTCCACTGTTCAAAAGGCGTAGCAAGCCATTGCGGAAAATACTGCTTTTTTATACTCCAGAAAAAACTGACCATCGTTTGCTGGCTTTCAAAGCCTATGGGTAAAACACCTGCCATGATTTCAGTACTTCGATACACTTGCTCCAGGGTTTGATTAAACTGGCTGTCGCAATCTCTGGCAATTGTCCATAAAGCCCCCCAGTCATAAGGTTTGACCTTAATCCTGACCTCTAACTGTTGTCTTAGCAGAGAGCGTGAACCATCGGCAATCACGACACAATCAAAGGGCCCATGCATACACCCCTTATGGTCATACAATTCCACTGCATCGGCTGACTGTCTGAATGAGACAATCTCACAGGGATTTATAATGCGAATTCCTGTGTCTTTTATTTTGGAAAACATTTCCTGGTACAGGGCTGCTCGATGGATACCTAATCCAAAATGATGCCTGACCAAATCGCGGTAACGTAAATCCAGTACGACTTTATTTCGGTGATTAACACCAGACAAACCCGCTATGGGGGCTCCTTTAAGAATTAGTGACTGAGCAATTCCAAGCTGATTCAGCACATCGAGACCAGCGGGTTGTAATAAGAACCCGGCGCCCAGTGGAGCTAAATTTTCAACGCGGTCAAAAAGACTGACCTCAGCGTTTAATCGTTGTAAGAAAAGTGCGGCGGCAGGACCTGCAATCCCGCAGCCAATTACGGCTATTCGCAACATCACAAAACTTCTTAGTAAATTTTTATCTGCATCGGCGTATTACTGCCAATCCATGCGCGCTTCATAATTTCTGTATTAAAGGCACAATGGATTTCACCTTTTGTATTTACTGCAATAACACCCATTTCTCTTCGAGCAATATTTCGCTGATGAATCACATAGTCACAAGCCTGCTCCAGCGACCACTGGTTTAGCTCTATTAACATGGCAATAGTATGCGCAACCACCTGGGTAATCAAGGCTTCACCTTCACCCGTACCGGAAACAGCACAGGATTTATTATCAGCAAAGCAACCAGCGCCGATCATACAACTATCGCCGACTCGTCCCGGCAAACAATTACCTGTTCCACCTGTAGAGGTCGCTGCGGCCAGATTTCCCTGGGCATCCAAGGCCACCGCCCCGACAGTGCCTTTAATTTTCTTGGCAAGAATATCTTTCGTACTCTCCCGTTTACAGGCTTCCAGATACTGCTGATATTGATATTCAGTGACAAAATAATCTTTCGGTTTTAGCTCAAGATTATTCAATTCGGCAACAGCCAGCGCGCCATATCCGGAAAGAAACACATGATGCGTCTGGGTCATGATTTTTCTGGCCAGCGAAACCGGATTTTTAACCTGCTCAACCATAGAGACGGCGCCCGCATCCAGGATATGCCCATCCATAATAGAGGCGTCCATTTCCACGGCCCCCTGATTATTAAGCACTGAGCCTCTGCCTGCATTGAAGAGCGCATCATCCTCTAATTGCCGGACGGACGCTTCGACGGCATCCAGAGCAGAGCCGCCTTTTTGCAGCACCTCGTAGCCCTTGTGTAAAGCGACTTTGAGACTCTCCTCATATTCAGGTAAATGATCTCTTAATAAAGTCGTTTCCTCACTGGCTCCTCCGTGGATGGCCATTGCAATCCTATTCATCCTTGTTTCCTCTTTTAGGCGTTACTTTGGTTGGATTGTAAAGCTTACGTGTTTTAATCGAAAACCGACAGCCTTTAACCAGCAGATGAACTTTCAGATTTTCAACATAAACCGGCTCATTATCACGAACTCCGGTTATATTGGTCTGGCGTATGTGCTTGCCGTCAATAATAACCACCATTCCTGAGCCTCGACACTCTGCTTCTGAACCGTTTTTTATAATTAAGGCAGTATCTTCACCCAGACCGACTCCCAGTTGATCGGGATTAATGATAATCGCATGAGCCAGACGCGCAAAACGCCCGCGCTTGATGAAATGAGTATCAATAATGCAATTTTGGATAAAGCCCAAACCTGAAGATGTTTTTAAATCTTGCTCAATCAGCGCCTCTGCCAGTCCACCTTCTGTAATCATGATGGAAGACATCACCATAGCCCCGGCACTGGTTCCGGCTACAATAAAATGCCTGTCATCAATATAACGCTGGCGGATAAAATCAATGAGGCTGGTTCCCCCGATGATAGTTGCCAATCTGAATTGATCACCTCCGGTGAAAAAGACCGCATCGGCAGCTTCTACGCGGCTCAGGTAATGCTTGTCTCTTGCCTCCATTTTATCTTCAATATGGATAAAGCCGGGGGCCTTATAGCCAATATCATGAAAAGCCTTTTGATAACGCTCTTTGACTTCTTCCTGAAAACGGCTTCCGGAAGTAATGATTTCAATTTTTTTATTTTTTGAGGCATTGAATAACTCCCGGAGAATTTCATAACGCTGTAACTCTCCGGTATCTCTCAAAGGGAATGGCGGTTCTTTATCGCCCACATCTTCCGCGCCGCCAATAATCAGCATTTTACCTTTAGCAAGCATGTACAGGCTCCTAGTTGGCTACGAGCGTCGTTGCATGAGCACTTGCCTGCAATTTTTTAATATGGGCAATTCCAGTCATCACATCCTCAGGAAAATAAAAAATGAAGGAGCCTGGAGCCGCCTTATGCAGGACATGCTGCAGAGCATCCATTTCATCTGATATTATTTTAATCTCTTTGGATTCAAAGTCTTTTGCCTGCTCTATTCCTTCCAGAAGCAAAGTCGTTAACTCCTCATTACTGCGCCCTCTGCCGTCTTTGTCATGACGAATTATAATTTCATCAAACATTCTGGCCGCATAGGTTCCAATTTTACGAATATCCGTCATTTTACGATCGCCGGTTGCAGCGATAATACCAATTTTTCTTGTGGCCGGCTGTTGACTGATATACCCCTCCAGATGCTCAAAAGCAGCTGCATTGTGACCATAATCAATGAGGATACGGTAATTTTCAAAAGCAAACAAATTCATTCGCCCAGGAAGGTTTTCAGCGTTGGGCTGAAATTCATGCAGCCATGCAGCGATATTTTCAAGACTAAAGCCGGAAAGATATCCAGCAAGCACAGCGGGCAAAACATTTTGGATCATTCCGGAAGCTTTACCGCCAAAGGTCAGCGGAATTTTGGACAAATGCGTGATTGTTACCTCTTTGTTGCCTTCTTTAAGCACAATTGAGCCGTCCGACAAATAAATTGCCAAACCACCCTCCTGACAGTGGGTTCTGATCCGCTCATTGGCTGCCTGCATACTAAACAGTGCCACCGAAGCCTGCACTGCGTTCTTCATTTGATACACCAGATCATCATCAGCATTTAAAATGGCATATCCTGTTTTCATGGTACTGCGCGGCACCACTTCCTTCACACGGGCGAGCTCTTCCAGTGTATGAATTTCATCAAGGCCAAGATGGTCTTCAGAAACATTGGTCACAATGCTGATGCTGCTCTGATCAAACCCTAAACCCTCACGTAAAATACCGCCTCTTGCACATTCGAGTACTGCGTAGTCGACTAAGGGATCGCGAAGAACCACTCTGGCACTGAAAGGCCCGCTGCAATCGCCTCGATAGACTTCCTGCTCGTTAATATAAATTCCTTCAGTGGAAGTCAAACCCACATGCCGGCCTGCTTTTCTGGCGAACCAGGCAACCAGTCTTGCTGTTGTGGTCTTGCCATTCGTTCCGGTTATCGCAACTAGCGGAATGCGGGATTCGCTTCCTGCCGGGAATAGCATATCAATCACTGGGCGGGCTACATTACGTGCCTTTCCGCATTCGGGAGAAAGATGCATGCGAAAGCCAGGGCCTGCATTCACTTCAATAATAGCCCCATTACTTCCGTTCAGGGGTAAACTAATATTTTCAGCCACCACATCAATACCGCATATATCCAGGTGCATAACCCGCGACACCCGTTCGGCTATAAATATGGTTTGCGGATGGACTATATTGGTCACATCAACCGCAGTGCCCCCCGTGCTCAGATTGGCGGTATGTTTAAGATACAATACTTTTCCGGCTGGCAAAATGGAGTCCAGGCTCAGATTTTTTTCCGCAAGAATAGCCATTGTGCTGGCATCTATTTTGATAGTGGTCAGAAACTTTTCATGATGCTCGCCACGATTTGGATCCTGATTCACGGCATCGATGAGCTGTTGTATAGTGGCTGTACCGGTTCCTACAATCATAGCCGGGGTACGTTTGGCCACCGCAATGACTTTGTGATTAATCACCAGAAATCGGTAGTCATGACCGCTGATGAACTGCTCCACAATAATCCGGTCAGAAACCTCAGCTGCCAGCTGAAATGCCGCCCGCGCTTTTTCCTGATTGCAGATGTTAGTGGTTATTCCTCGCCCGTGATTGCCGTCAACTGGTTTGATGACACAGGGATAGCCCACTTTTTCCAGAGCCTGCCCCAGGGAGCTCAGATCTTCAATAATCATACCGCGCGGAACTGGAATATAGTCGTTCATCAATAATTGCTTGGTTCGCTCTTTATCCGCCGCATTATCCACACCAATATTGCTGGTCAGACCAGTGACTGTGGCGCAGATTAGTTTTTGCTGACAGCCATGTCCCAACATAATCAGCGACGAATCATTCAAACGCGCATAGGGAATATTTCGTTTGGCCGCTTCATCCACCAGGGATTGGGTAGAAGGTCCGAACCCTTCATGCTGTTTGATTTGTTTTAGCTGCTCTAAATGATGGTCTACCAGGGTATAGGGACGCTGATGCGCCAGAGTGCTTATCAGCTCGACTGCCGCTTTGGCAGCATAAAGCCCTGCAGACTCAATTTCATAGGAGAATACGACATGATAAATGCCTTTTTCGTTGGCTGAGCGCGTTCTGCCAAAGCCGCACTCCATTCCCGCCAGCCACTGAAGTTCGAGAGCGACATGCTCAATGACATGGCCAAGCCAGGTTCCATCATCAAGCCGTTTAAAGAACCCGCCCTCACTGCTTTCCGAACAGAAATGATTATACAACGAGGGCAGTAATTGTTTTAAACTCTCATTGAATCCAGGAATTGCGCTACTTGGAAACTCCTCGAACTCCTTTAGATCAAGCTTCATGGCAATCAGTTTCTGTCTGGTATTTGACCAGTAATTAGGCCCACGCAAAACTCTGAGATTTAAAATATCCATTTTTTAGTTATTCCCTGTTAAATGCAATCCACTGTCATAAACTAAGGTAAATTTAACTGAAGTTGCGAATGTTCCTTGTAGTCACATCTTCCAGAACGGGTACAGATTACAAATGAAGAACCTTCCAAGCAGAAATAACACATTATTACATCATAACCTGTTGATCAATAACCAAATGTAGATATAAGCGGTTATACGTAATATTTTTCCAGAGACGAGGCAAAACTGCTGTCCGCAAAATTGGGCCAGTTATCCTTGTCAAATCCTGGAGCGTTTTTCAGACGCTCTTTTTCAATCTGCAAAACAAAACAGTCATCTTCTTTATTGTAGTTGAACAAATGCCAGGGAATAGCAAAAAATTTATTACCAAATCCCATGAAACCGCCAAAGTCTAAAACCAGATAGTTCACTCGTCCTGAAATCTTATCAAGAACCACCTCATTAATATCGCCCAGATATTCTCCGGCATTATTTTTGACTTTGACTCCGCTGACTTCACTGGCCTTGACTACATGCCGCTTCCCCATGTGTTCTCCTGCAAAAATCAGTCCTTAAATTAATGATAGAACAGATTACCTGCATGCGCTTTACAAATCGTGCCAGCCCGGCTAAAAGCTCCTGTTTGCTGATATGGCAATGACCCTGCCATTCTGAAAAAGCACTTCATAAAGAAATTCATTAGGAGACTGCTGATAGGTCCAGACTTCATACACATCAGAAGCAATACCATAGGGAATATCGAAATTATTCACCAGAAGGGAGGAGTCCTGGTAAATATCCTTTGCTAATGGAGGGCCGCACTTGCGCTCTACAATATATTTGCTGTCACCTTCAAATACCAATGACTGCTTACAGCGCATTGCAAAACCCAAATCGGAGAGACACAGGGCAATAAACAAACCAGCTAGCAATCGGTGAATGTTCATGTTGTATTTTTACAGAAACTATATGCTAGATATAGCACATGCGATTTCGCTATTGCAGTTCCAGATAAATTTTTTGCATGCGCTTTAGATTGCATTTAATGACGTTCATCGCATCAAGACTTGGTTTGAGCTGTTCAGGTGCATTCATTTTCCCGATATGCAGCAACCATAATAACCAGCTATGGAAGCACAAATACCATAACAGCTCATCCTCCTGAGGAAGCCTGGCAATTGACTGGTAGCCTTTTAGCGTCATGGAAAAATTAGTTTCACAGAAAATTGCCTCTGGTACAGCGGCACAATTGATTGCCAGGCCAATTAACTCAACGAAGGGATGAATAAGGCCGGCGCTTTCCCAGTCAATGATTGCAACGAGCTGATTACCTGACCAAAGCAGATTCCCCATATGCAAATCACGATGACTGGCGACCCAATCCTGTCTTTTGTAATCCGGATTGCTCTCGATTAGATGAATTAAATCCATTATCCAGGATTGCAGTTTAAACTCGGACGGCCAGCAGAGTGCGGGCCAATACTGAAAGTCTAAATCGGGTTTCTGGCTGGAATGAATCCTTGCCAACACCTGTCCGGACATAAATGCCTGCTGAGATGCAGGTTTCTGGATGGTTTTGCCTTGATGATAGGGATAAAGCAAATGAATAGTATGCTCTTCCTCGAAAATCTGACTGGGGGAAGCGGCCTGATAATTATTGAAATGCTGAGCCAGATTTGAATTCACCTGGTATTTCAGCGCTTCGCTATTCGAAATTGATCGATAATCGGTAGTTCCCAACCAGTTTTCCTGGGCAAACCGCTTATAAATCCATTCACTCCCATCGATGAAACGAAGATAGAAAAGCTGATGACCCGAATCCTGTTTCAGAACCCGCTCAGTGAGAATTCTATCCCCGAAATAACGTCTGACCCATTGATTCACTGCCATTAAGTTAAGCTCAGTTGTATATTAAACTGTCGTCTCACGTAAGACATAAGTATAAAGCAGTAACACCCAAAAGGTAGATAGATTATCAGCAAAAGATCATCTACCAAGCCGATCGTGGCTCATTTTACAAAGTGATACTCTCTTATTTTTCACCATGAGCAATTTTGTGAGGAGCGTTCAGGGTTGGCATGAGGTCAGCTGATGGCATTCCTTTTTCTGAATATGGCATGGTAGCCACTCAGGTATTTTCATGATTTAATGGAAATTTTGCGCTGCTGAATCAGCAAGTAGGCTACAGCAATAAGGATTGCAAATGGGAATAATACAGGATAAAGGGAAACGTATTGCTTTGTGGTATTTAGGAGCAGCAGGATTAATTCTTTATAGCCAGCTCCATGCCTCAACCCCGTTATGGACATATTCAGCGCCAAGCCCTGCCGTGGTGACGGTTTCGGGGTTTGAGACAGCAACGGTTTCCTATACTGTAACAAATTTGTCGGCCAGGTGGAAAAACCTGATCTTACAACCTATCCCGGGAGTCAGCGCTTCAGCCTGTCATCTGGCCGGAAGACTAAGCAGCTGCCAATTAACCCTAACCATCCATGGCGGAGCAATTCCACCACAAGGGATCCATACCGGCCCGGTTCTGTGCGAACAAGCTAACCCCAACCAATGTTACCAACCCACCTTAGACAAGCAATTAAATGTGAATCAGACATCTGGGCTCGGGCATTTGCTGTTAAGCCAGTATGGCGTGCCAGTCGGAGCCTTGTCGCTTCGCCCTGGCGATAGCGGGGTACTGGTGCTTACCAATACCGGCGGAAGCCTGGTTTCTGCGTTGAATATTCGTTTCCCTTTTGGGTGGGGTAACTATTTTACCAATAACTGCCCAACCCTGTTGCAGCCCCAACAAAGCTGTACGCTCACCTACTCCATCCCTACGCCATCAGCAACAGGCGTTTTAAACCCATTGTTCATCCTGGCAACAGGAGCTGATAACAGTATAAATATCCCAGTCAGCATCCAGGCCATCGGTGCTGCCAAATGCTGGGGGCAAAATCGCTTCGGCCAACTCGGCTCGACCATCAACAGCGGTAATTTTAATACCAACGACAGTCCGCTGGATGTACAAACGCTAAGTTCAGGAGTAGTGGCGTTGACCGAAGGAACCTATCATACCTGTGCCCTGCTCGATACGGGAGGCGTTAAATGCTGGGGGGTGAACATTTCTGGCCAGCTCGGTTCCACCACCAACAGTGGTACTTTTAACACCAATGATAGCCCGCTCGATGTGCAGACTTTAAACACTGGCGTGGCCGCTTTAGCTGCAGGATTAAATCATACCTGCGCCCTGCTCGGCACCGGGGCTGTTAATTGCTGGGGGGATAATGCATATGGCCAGCTTGGATCCACCACCAACAGCGGCACTACTAATCCAAACAACAGTCCGCTGGATGTACAGACTTTAAGCTCAGGGGTGGCGGCTTTAGCCGC